>JAXLQL010000002.1:0-708092 GCA_046331625.1 Bryobacteraceae bacterium | reverse complement strand
TTCATGATGTTTTCCTTGAACTGCAGGCTCAGCTCCCGCCGGAACAGCATCTCGATCAGCAGCACCAGAATCACGCCGCCGTCCAGGATCGGAATCGGCAGCAGGTTCAGCACCGCCAGGTTCAAGCTCACGCCCGCCATCAGATCCACGAACGCATCCGCGCCCATACGCGCCGCCTGACCCGAGATCTGCGCGATCCGGATCGGCCCCTCGAGCGACTTCGCCGACATCCGCTGCTCCACGATCCCCACCAGCAGGTCATAGATCAGCGTCGCCGCCTTGATGTTCCGCCGCGTGGACTCGACCAGCGCATCGCTGAATCCCAGTTGCACGTACTCGGCACGCCGCTGCAAATGCACGCCGATCATGTAGCCCTTGTAGTTCTCGCGCTCGCGATACGCGGGCGTCAGCGAGATCTCGGTTTCCTTGCCGTCGCGCCGATAGACCACTTGCACCGGCTTGCCTTCGGTCGCCTTGATGATCTCGGGAAGCCGATTCATCGAACGCACCGGCGTGCCGTTCGCGCTCAGGATCACGTCGCCCGCGCGCAACCCTTGTTTGAAGGCGTCCAAGTCCGGATCCACGCTGGCCACCTGCACTTCCAGCTTCTCGAATACGCCCGAGATGCCCACGCCGTGATGCTCGTCGACATCGGGCGTCAGCGTCACGTCCACGTCGGCGCCATTGCGCCGCGCCACTACTTTGATGGGCCGCTGCGCGTTCTTCACCACGTGCAGGTCGAAGTCTTCCCAATTCGTGAACGCCTGCCCGTCAAAGGAAACCAGCCGATCGCCTTCCTGGAGCCCGGATTTTGAACCCGCCGAGCCTTTGAGGATCAGGCCGATGACGCCGGCGTCGGCTTCCACGGGCTTCGGAAACTTCACCATGTAGAGCCCGGTGAGCAAGCCCACCGCCAGCACGATGTTCATGAACGGACCCGCGAACGCGATGATCAACCGGTTCCACCGCGGCTTGTTCAGGAACGAGCGCGGTTCGTCGACCAGCGAAGGGTCTCCGGGTTGATCGCCCGACATCTTCACGTAACCGCCCAGCGGCACCGCCGACACGCGAAAGTCCGTCTCGCCGCGGCGCCATCCGAACAGGCGCGGTCCGAACCCGAAGCTGAAGGTGTCCACCTTCACGTCGAAGTAGCGGGCCGCCCAATAGTGGCCGAGTTCGTGGATCAGGATCATGATCCCGATCAGCAAGAGAAAGCTCAGTAGCGAGAACATCAAACCCTCATTATCTCGCGCGCCGGAGCCGGCCGTTTAGCGGCCACCTCCCGCGCGCGCACCCGCGATTCGCGGTCCACTTCCAAAACCTCGGCCACGCTCGCCGGATTTCTCGATCCCATCCTCTCGAGCGTCTCCTCGACTACCTCGGCGATCCCCGGATAGCTGATCTGGCCCTTCAAGAAACTATCTACGGCGATTTCGTCGGCCGCGTTCAATGTACAGGTAGCCGAACCGCCCGTTCGCTGCGCCTGGTACGCCAGCCGCAGCAGCGGGAACTTGTCTAGGTCCGGCGGGAAGAACTCGAGTGAGCGCGCCTGCGTCCAATCCATGCGCGGCACGGGCGCGTCTAGCCGCTCGGGATAGCTCATCGCATATTGAATCGGCATTCGCATGTCGGTTGTGGAGATCTGCGCCACTACCGATCCATCAGCGTACTCCACCATGGCGTGCACCGACGACTGTGGATGCACTACCACGTCTACCTCATCGGGCGACAGGTCGAACAGCCAGCAGGCCTCGATCACTTCGAAGCCTTTGTTCATCATGGTGGCCGAGTCGATGGTGATGCGCGGTCCCATCTTCCATGTTGGATGGTTCAAAGCCTGTTCTGGTGTCACGCCAGCCAACATTTCTTTCGGGGTGTTGCGGAACGGACCACCCGAAGCCGTTAGCAACAGGCGGGTTACCTCCGATCGCGCACCTGCGCGGAAGCACTGATGGGCGCCGTTGTGCTCGCTATCCACGGGGATGATCTCGGTTCCAGCCTGGCGGGCGGCTTCCATCATCAGGCGACCGCAGGCGACCAGCGCCTCCTTATTAGCCAGCCCGATCTTCTTGTGCCGCCGGACGGCCTCGTAGGTGGCTTCCAGTCCGGCTACCCCCACAATGGCGGAGAGAACGATGTCGGTATCCCCAGCCGTGGCTGCTTGTACCCTCGCTTGCGGGCCTGCCGCCAATTCCGGCCATTCCGATCGGGGATAGGAGCAATCTTCCAGTTTTTGTATTAGGGCTGTAACGGAAGTCTCGGATTCGACGACAGCCACCCGCGGCCGGTACTTGACGATCTGCCGTACCAAAAGGTCCACATTGCTGCCAGCCACCAAGGCGTAAACGCCGAAGCGATCAGGCCACCGGCGGATGACATCGAGGGTGTTCTGTCCAATGGAACCCGTTGATCCCAATACGGTTACAAGCTGCATGCAGGGGTGGAAAGTGAGCCGGAAACGGCGTTACTCCTCATCCTAACACTGATCCTGACGTTTGAGATTGGGAAAGTGGAAGCGGGGAAGACCAAAACCCCGAAGGGCGCCAGGGAGGAATTTGCTTCAGGGGTCTATAAAGTGAGGTTAGTCTCGCTTTGGTGGGAGTTGCCTCCCTGGCTTAATTCCAATTCTAGTAGAGTCCGCTCCCGATTGCAACACTTTTTTGTAGAAAAAAGTGTTAACGGATTCCAGAATCAGGATTTCTTCTTCACCTCGACCCCCGCGATCCCCTCCAACACCTTGATTGTAGAGCAGATATCCTCATCGCCGTGGCCCTTGGCGATGGCGGCGCGGAAGTTTTGCTGGGTCAACGAGGTCAGCGGAAGGGGCACGTGGAGCTCGTCGGCGGACTGGAGCATGAGTCCGATGTCCTTGTGCATCCACTTTACAGAGAAGTTGGTGGTGAAGTCCCGCTTGAAGACGTAGGGGGCCTTGAATGCGATCAGGCCGCTCTTGGCGGCCGAGTTGTCCAGGATGTCGAGCATCAGCTCGGGGTCGACGCCGGCCTTGGTCGAAAGGACCAGCCCTTCGTTGAACGCCTGGAGCAGGTTCGAGAGGATCAGATTCTGGGTGAGCTTGGCGTGGAGGCCCATGCCGGGTCCGCCGCAGTAGTAGAGGCGCTTGCCCATGGGCTCGAAGTAGGGGCGCACGCGCTCGTAGACATCCTTACTGCCGCCGATCATGAAGGTTAGGTTCCCGCTCTCGGCGCCAGGCTTCGATCCGGTGCAGGGGGCGCCCAGGAAGTCGATGCCCTTGGCGGCGAGCTTTTCGGTCATGGCGACGCTCGCCGAGGGGGAGACGGTGGAAGCGTCGACGATGACGGTGCCCTTCTTGGCCCCGGCGGCCAAGCCGTTCGCGCCGAGGATCACCTCTTCGGACATCTTGTCGTCACCCACGCAGAGAAAGATGCAGTCGGCCTTCTCGGCCACTTCCTTGGGGGTGACGCAGTGGGTGACGGTCTTTTCCTCGGAGGCGAGTTTCGCCACCTTGTCGGCTGTGTGCGACCACACGGCGACGTCGTGCCCGGCGCGCGCGAGATTGCGCGCCATCGGGTAGCCCATGATGCCGAGTCCGAGAAAACCAAGCTTCGCCATGATGCGGAGTGCTCCTTAGATGAGTGGGGTGAGAGGGGAAAGAGTCATTGTACAATGGCGGTCCGCGGCGGGCGGTCGCGTTCGAGGACGATCAGGTTTTCCCTCCCGACTCGAGTCCATCGGGATTGGGCGCTGGAGTCACGGGATCGCCTCGAGAGTCGAAGCATCCGCTTTCGTTGGTCCCGGGAAACGCTTCAATCAGGCGGCGTCGCATGCCTGGATGTCCAGAAAAAACGCTCATCCAAACGCTGAAGAAGCCCGTGGACTTCGCGAGTTCGAGGACTTGCCTTTTCAATGCCTCGTTCCGTGGGTTACTCTCGATGTCGGCGCGAGCCACCTCGGCTTGCGACCAGGCCTGCATACGCTGACTCATTCGGTCCAATGCGACAGCCCTTCCGTTCGCGTCCTTCCATAGATGGGCGGCCTTGCCTAAGCCCACGAGCTTCAGCGTACGCTCCGCAAGCGCGCGAATGCCCGGCTCCATGCTGTCATGCACCGTGATGGAACCGTCCGCGGCGTACAAGAATACGGCGAAAGTGTTGTCGCGGTCAGGCAAAACGTATTGGCCGGGAGTGACGTTCGTGGTGGATTTCGTCGAGTTGCAGTTCACGCATGCCAGCAGGAAGTTCGACCAGGTTCTTTCGAGATGCCTGTACTCGTTCAGGTCCTTCGCTTGGATGTGCTCCACCGCGAGACCCGCCGGGAGGCTGCGTTCGCAGAAACTGCAATACGGACCGAGGCGCGCCACCAGTTCCGGCTTGGCATCCTGGTACTTCGCGAAATCCGAAGTCGTCGGGGAAAGCCCCCTTCTAATGGGCCGCACGTTACCTGCCGAGCTTGGCCGCGCGCTTCATTTCGAGAAAGGCCTGATACGCCGGGTTGTCCGCATACGGCGCGATGCTCTCCGCCAGCCGCTGTTCAAGGCGCGCCAGTTTCTCAGGAGGCGCGGCGGTGGCTTTGTCGAGGGTTTCGAGATATGCGGTCGCTGTGTTCTTCATCTCCTCGTAGCGGGCGCTCGTCTCCGGAGCCTGGACGCCCATCAACCAATGGGCAATTTCCTCGAGCGTCTTGTTGCCGAGTTGCGCTGGAGGCGCGCCATCCAGCGAAAGCCACTCCTCGCCTGCACGAAGAGACTGGATGAGAAACGGCGAATGCGTGGTCGCGAAGAACTGCACGTTCGGAAAAGTCGTCCGCAGGCTCTCGATGATGCTGCGCTGCCACTCAGGGTGGAGATGGAGGTCCAACTCGTCGATCAACACGACACCTGGAGTCACTGCGAGTACGTCCGCAGCGTGTTCCTCGTTGAGCGTCGCTGCTTTTTGCGCAATGTCACCCACCAACGCCAGCATGGTGCGCTGCCCGTCGCTGAGGTTGTTGAATGGTTGCAGTCCCTGTCCGTGGATCTCCACAACCACCTCCCCGCGGCGGGGATCGAAGTAGAGGTCCCGCGCCTGGTCTACGCACCGAAGGATCGCCCGCCGGACTGCCTCGTACACGGGGGAAACAGCACCGCCCTGCTGAAATGCGATCCAGGATTCCGAGGCGATCCATCGGGTCAGTCGCGCAACCGAGAGGCGCGGATCGACGCTATTGAGATATCCTTCCAAGCGCTGCCTTCGTTGGATCACCAGCCTTGCCTTCTTGACGCGAGCTTGCTCGCGAGGCACGTCCCAAAGCCGGCCCGTGCCGTAGTAGGAAATCAAGGGGAGCAAAACCGGACGCCCGGCGCGCACGTCGGCATCGGCTTCACTGGCGAGTTGCTTGATCGCCTTGGCCTCTACGAACGTCGTGCGGCCGTTCCTGGTGTTCAGGGTTCGCTTCCAAGTCTGGGGCTTCCCGAGAACTTCGCCTGCAGCCTCGATAGCGCATGGATATTGCTCCTCCCAGTTCACGCGGGAGGCATTCGCTCCGGTCGTACCTGCATGCTTCAGCTCGATTGGCCGCACCCTGACTTCGTGCTGGTGAATATGACGCGCATCGGGGCCGCGCAGTCCGAGGAACCAAGCTCCGGTGGCCACGGCGAGCGCGTCGAGCAACGAAGTCTTGCCGCTGCCGTTCTTCCCGGTTATCAGATTCACCTGGGGATGAAAACGGAACTCGCGCCGTTCGAAGCCCTTGAAGTTCTCGACGGTTATCCGGTCGATGCGCATGACAACCTTTCTATTATCGCGCTCGGTTTGACGGCATGCCGCCTCCGGATGGAAAGCCCTCCCCGAGTTCACCCTCGGTCATCTATAGGTACTCGCTCGCCCGGCCATACTCGAGCCAGCGCTCCCTCGCCTCGGCTACCGTGGACGCGCCCGATGCCGGTTGTCGCCCGTGATGCATTCGAGCGCCCAAAACCAAAACCCTCCTTGGCTTTCGAGCTCGGAGAAGATTGAAGGAAGCACCGCGGGACCCATTCCGATGATCCGCTGGTAGTGCGGATTGTAGATCTTCGCCTGTATCGACGACAAAAGCCTCGTCTGCTTTCGCCAAAGGCCGGCTTGCGCTCCAAACTGTCTCGCGACGCTCTCGCTAATCGGGTTTGCCATCGACCACCTTCCGCAACTGCTCCGCGAACTCGCGAGGCGGGTTCGTCGCCAACCCTTGCGCCACCAGCCGCCGTGCTTCGTCCCACTCCCCCCACCCGGACTGCAATCGACGCCGCACTCCGATGAAACACGGCGCGACTCAACTCCGGAACATCCCGCCCCGCAACCGCATCCGCCGCTTCCCGGCCCGCCTCGAACGCCAGCCGCAACTCCGCACGAGCCTCGCCGGCCTTGCCCTCCACCATCAATGCAGAGGACCGGTCCCAGTGCCGCATCGCCCGATCATGCGCGGCATCGGCTCTCTCCAGCGCACCGCGAATCGCAGCGTTCATCGCGTTCCCCACCGAACCCGCATTGTACAATAGTTCGTCGAGTCCAAAACAGAACCCTTGACGGCTGTGGTATCCTGTTACGGAAGATAAAGATTAAAGGAAGACGAGGAGTCTGTAGTCTCGAATGGCACTGGCGGCTGAACACAAGCAAAAGGTAATCAAGCAGTACAGCACACACAAGTCTGACACTGGGTCGCCCGAAGTGCAGATTGCCCTGCTGAGCAATCGTATCCTCCAGCTCACTGAGCATTTCAAGTCCCACAAGAAAGACCACCACGGCCGTCGCGGCCTTGTCCTCATGGTTGCGCGACGCCGCCGGTTACTTGATTACCTCAAACGCCACAGCCCCGAGCGGTACAAGCAGTTGATTGACAAGCTCGGACTCCGCCGCTAGCTCCCATCGGGCCTGCGCGCGAAAGCCCATTCAGTAACGGGGAGTTCACACACCACCGCTACCCTCCCAGTCTCACCCTTCGATCGGCAACGATTCAAGGAGATGACATGGTTCATTCCGTCACTGTCGACCTGCATGGCCGGCAAATCACTATTGAAACAGGCAAGTTGGCCAAACAGGCGAATGGCGCGGTCGTCGTTCGTTCCGGTGAGAGCATGGTGCTCGTCACCGCCTGCGCCAATGAAGAGCCCAAACCCAACGCATCCTTCTTTCCCCTCACGGTCGATTACCGCGAGTACACCTACGCGGCCGGCAAGTTCCCCGGCGGATTCATCAAGCGCGAAGGGCGCCCGTCGGAAAAGGAAATCCTCACCAGCCGTCTGATTGACCGCCCCATCCGCCCGCTGTTCCCCGAAGGCTTCACCTGCGAAACCCAAATCATCGCCATGGTGCTCTCGGCCGACCCCAAGAACGATCCGGCTCCGCTCGGCATCGTCGGCACGGCTGCCGCGCTCGCGATCTCGGAGATTCCGTTTCATCACTCGATCGCCGGATGCCGCGTCGGCTTGATCGACGGCAAGATGGTCGCCAACCCCACCTATGACGAGCAGCGCACGGCTGAGTTTACTATCGTCGTTGCCGGTACCAAAGACGGCATCGTGATGGTGGAAGCCGGCGGCAAGGGCGTCAGCGAAGACAAGGTGGTCGATTGCATCGAGTTCGGCCACGACTGTTGCCGCCGCATCATCGCCGGCGTCGAAGAACTGGCCAAGAAGTGCGCCAAGCCGAAGCGTGAATACGCGCCCGCGCCCATCAACGAGGAACTCGCGGCGAAGATCGAAGCCGAAGTCCGCGCCGATCTCACCGACGCTCTCAACACCAAGAAGCACTCGAAGCTCGAAAGCTACAAGCGCGTGGATCAGCAGAAGGAGCGCGCGATTGCGCTCGTTCCCGAAGATCAGGAAGCGCTCCGCAAGGAAGCCGGCAGCCTGTTCGACCGGCTCAAGGAAAAGATTTTCCGCGACGAGATTCTCAAAACCAAACGCCGCCCCGATGGCCGAGCGTTCGACGAAATCCGTCACATCGAATGCGAAGTGGGCTTGCTGCCCCGCACGCACGGCTCTGGCCTGTTCACCCGCGGCGAAACGCAGGGCTTGGTAACCACCACCCTCGGCACCAAAGACGACGAGCAGCCATTGAACTCCTCGATCCCGAGGGCGCTACCCTCGAAGCGCTTCATGCTTTAATTACAATTTCCCGCCCTTCTCTGTGGGCGAAGTGGCGTTCTTGCGCTCGCCGGGCCGACAGCGAAATCGGCCACGGCGCGCTCGCCGAACGCGCCTCTCGGCGGTGATCCCCGATGAGAAGGCGTCTCCTGCCATCGCCCAGGTGGTGAGCGACATTCCTCGAGTCGAACGGGTCGAGTTCGATGGCGTCGGTCTGTGGAGGATCGCTTTCGTTGATGGACGCGGGCGTGCCGATCTCGGTCTGGTGGCCGAGACGGCGATGGGTCTGGGTGATCGAAGGCAGTGAACATGCTGTGCTCACCGACATCGCCGGCGCCGAGGACCACTACGGCGACATGGACTTCAAGGTCGCGGGCACCAAAGAAGGCATCACAGCGCTGCAAATGGACCTCAAGGTCACCAACGTCAGCGCGGCGATCATGCGCCAGGCGCTGCAGCAGGCGCGCAAGGCGCGGCTCGAGATCCTCGACAAGATGAACGCGGTGCTCGCCGAACCGCGCAAGGAGCTTTCGCCGAACGCGCCTCGTATCTACACGGTCACGATTCCGGTGGACAAGATCCGCGAACTGATCGGCCCGGGCGGCAAGATGATCCGCTCGATCACCGACGAGTGCGGCGTGAAGATCGACGTGAGCGACGACGGTACGGTGAACATCTTCGCCACCGACGGCGAATCCGCCAAGGCTGCTCTGCGCCGCGTGGAAGACATCTGCGCGGTGGCCGAAGTGGGCAAAACATATCTGGGTAAGGTTGTTCGGATCGTCGATTTCGGCGCGTTCGTCGAGATCTTCCCGGGCACCGATGGCCTGCTCCACATCAGCGAGATTTCGGAGAGCCGCGTGAAGGCGGTGACGGATGAGCTGAAGGAAGGCGACCAGATCCAAGTGAAGGTGCTGGCGCTCGAAGGCAACAAGATCAAGCTCAGCCGCAAGGCTGTGCTGAAGGAGTTGCGCGAGAAGATGAAGGCTGGCAAGGACGGCAAGTAGCCGACCGCTGGTGCCGGTCGCTGGGGTTTGACAAAGGCGGGATTGCGGCAGGTCGCCGTGGTCCCGCCCTTCGTGTTTTGGAGGGAACGGTGTTCCTGAACGTAGACCTGGACATCTACTCGCGGCGGAGCTTGCAACCGTTGGTCGAGGCGCTCGGGAAGAAGGTTTACGTGATGCGGCATATAGGTCGCGAAGATCGCGGACACTCGGCCCACCTCGAACTCGCTGGCCGGATCCGCAACTTGGACGAGACGATTCGCCGCTTTTGTGCTCTGATCCGAGGACTTCCCGCGCCTGAGCGAAAGCTCTGGGACGACGCTCGTAAGAAGGATTTCAACATCGGGATCCGAGCCGTAACCGATCCCTACTCGGTGGAATACGTCGTCTCAGCAGAAGCCGTCAAGGCCGTTGCCGAATTGGGCGGGCGGATCCTGATCACCGTCTACGCACCAGAGGCGGAATAGCTCGCGGAGCGGAACATTTCGCTGGGACGCGGAGTCTATGGCGGAGTGACTGCGAGCGAGTTCCGATGCCTGATTGCGCTCGAGGCATCGTTGTTCTTCGCGCTTCCGTTTTGCGACATGACGGTCCAGCGCGCCTGGCCGACCGGGTATCCGTTCCGGTTCGCGGTAGCGGTGTTCATCGGAGCGACTCTGGCGGCGCTGCTGTTCCATGTGGGGCCGGCTTTGTTAGCGCGCCGGCTCGATGGGCGGATGCCGCGCGTTCTGGCTGCGTGGTTCCTCATTGGCTACTGTGAGCAACTGGGCTGGGCTTCGCAGGCAGCAGACGTTTGGCGCGGAAGGTGGCTCGAGTATGCCTTCCCTTTGCTCGCCGGGCTCGTTGCGTGGACATGGCCGCGTTCGCGATGGATCGCGGTTGCCGTTCTGGCGATCGCGGGTTCGTTGCTCGTGTGGGCGTTCGCGGTCAACCTACCAGGCTTGTCTGGGCGGAATCCCTATTGGTCGCCCGAGTTCGTTCACGAGCAGAATGAATGGCCGATCCTCCGAGGCATGGTGCTGGCCGCGGCGCCCGCCGCCGTCATTGGGTGGAAGACTGGCGGGAGAAGCGTGTGGCGAGCGGGCTTCTTTGGCGTGTGGCTTCCCGCGGTGGTCGCAGCCACACTCGCGTCACTCGCTACCGAAGGCGGGCTCATTCGCCACTGGAGCCCTTCGCTTCCCGGCGGATTCAACTGGGCGCTGCTCGAGCCACCACTCCGCGGTCACCTGACAGAGGTCTTTGCGCTTCTGTTCGCGGCTCCGTCGTTGGTGGCGGCCATTGCGCTCCGTGAGAGCGGACGGCTGTTTCCCGCCTTGGTGTTGGCAGCTCCGATGGTGGCCCGCTACTTGCCGCAGTTGCTCGATGGACCCGAGCTCCACTCGATCTTTGAGGGCGGAGTTCAACGTGTCTGGGTGGCGAGCCTCGCACTCGCGGGCGCGATCGGATGCGCCCAGGCACTCGGCTCGCCACGCCGGGATCAGTGACAGCGCTTGCCCTTGGTATCGCTGCCCGCTGGGTTGCCGGGATCGCCTTCCAGACAGGGGATCGCGCTCAGGTACGAGTAGATCGCCGCGAGGTCGAGGTCGACCATGTCCTGGAATTGCGGCCATGGCATGATCTGCAGTAGCGACCCATCGAAGGGCGCGGGGATGCAGTGAGCGTTGGGTGCACCGGTACAGGTGGGATGCCACTTGTCCAGATCGACGCCGGTGCGGATCACCTTGACGAACTCGGCGAATGTAAGTCCTGCGGGTTTTCCGGACTTATCCGGCGTGAGATTGCGAGTAACGATCTCGGCGCTGCCGGGAATCAGTGAACCGAAGCTCTGGCTGCCGCCGAGATACTTGGCCGGGTTGACTTTCTTGGGTTTCTGGCCGAAGAAAGGGATCCCGCCGAAGACATACTCGTCCTGCGGGCTCGACGTGTGGCAGCCGTTACAATCGCTAGCGGCGTTCACGAGGTAACTGCCGTAGCCGACGAGCTCGCGGTCGAGGTTCCGAAGGGTCAGCGTCACAGGCGCAATGGCAAAGCCGCGGCGGACTCGGGATGCATCGGGCCGGTCACGGTCGTCATCGGCTTGGCCGGGTTTGGTTTGAATGAAGAACAGCGTCGTGAAAAGCGCGGCGGCTGCAACGACACTGGCCTTGGGGCGAAAAAAGGAATATCCCATTTTGGGGGCGACCTCCTATCCGCAGTACAGTATGCACCACCTCCCCATTTGGGCGCAATATAGTACTAGGACCGGAATCGTACCAATGTTCTATTTCCGGACCCAGATCGGCGAAGACCACGCGATCTGATCATCCACCTGCTGCACCCGAACGTAGTAGTAACTCTCCTTCGTGACTGGCTTGGTGTCTTTGAAACGGAAGCTGACGTCCTGCGTGAGCGGATGGCGCGAGTGGATGAACTCGTTGTCGCGCACGATGTCGATCTGGCGGATCGGCCGCGTGCCCTTCACGTTCACCACCAATTGCAAGTTCGCGCCGGCCTTCAGCTCCGAACCCTGGAGATACTGCTTGCCCGCGGATTCGATTCGGTAATCGAGCACGATATTATCGGTTGCGCCGTAAGACTGGCGGCGCTTCATTGCGTCGAGCAGGCCCGCTCGGGTGAAGTCCGTGGCGATGGTGCAAGCGTACGAGATGTGCGTGGAGAGGTGATCCGATGACGCCTGCACGCCCAGCTTGTAACCCTTCTTCCATGCATTCCAAACATAGCCCGCAGGGCGGAATCCACCGGGCGCGGAAGCGGGATTGCCCGTGTAGGCGGATTTCGGCGCGCCCTCGTATTCGGCGGATGTGCGGTCGCCTTGATAGATCTCGACGAGCGGTTCCACGGCCGGGTCATTGTCGCGCCAGTCGGTTCCCATCGTTGTGGCCGACGTGTGCGAGATGGCGATGCCGTCGTACTTCTTCAAGTAGTCATAGAGCGCCTTGGCGCCGGTCTGCGCTTTGGTCTCTTCGGCTGGGATCGGGAGCGTGGGATTGCCGCGCTTGGCGAAGATGACGTTGCGGTGTCCGTTGGGATAGACGACGCTGCGCTCGTAACCATAAAGCGGCAGAAATGTTCCGGGGAGCGCGAACAGGTCGGCCATCTGCTGCAGGAGGTAGTTGATGTACTCTTCGTCGGGACCGCTGAGTCCGTTGTGATCGCTCACCATCAGGTAGTCGAGCGAAGCGGCGTCAATGGCGTAGCGATAGGTGTCGAGGAGGTTGCCGGTCATTGTTGCCATCCATCGAGAACCGGTGTGGCGATGCGTGTTCTCCGCGGTAGATTCCTTGTACGCCTTGCTCCTCGAGCGGCCAGGCTTCGCCCCGAATGCGCGCGAGATCCTTCGCCTCTTCGGTGTGAATGGGGAAAGCGGCGAGCTTACCCGTGTCTCGTGGAACCAAACTCATCGGCGCGCCCGCGCGCACCGGGAGCGGGACTCGGGCGGCCACCACTTCCGCGCGCTTGTAGAGGAAGTCTTCGAAGTCGCGATGGTCGGTGGCGTAGGCGGCGTAGAGCGTGCCGGGAGCGCCGCTCGCGAATCCGGTGCGCATGTCCTCGCGTCCAGCGCTCGCGGGCATGGCCACGGGCGCGCCCCAGGCGTTGCCTTCGTAGGGGACGACGTAGATTTCCCACGCAGCGCGATGGGCGGGCGTGTCGGAAGGAAGGTCCTGGATGCGGAGCGTGCGATGGCGCACGGCGAGCCACATGCGCCCAGCGCCATCGTTGACCAGTTGCGGAAGATCATTGTGGTCGCGGAGGCGCTCGGGCAGTGAGCTGGTGAAGCTCGACACCGTCTGCTTCCACTGGCCGTTGTCGAGAACAGCCGTGTTCACCCAGCGATCGCGATAGAGCGGCGTACCTTCGATCTTGACGACGTAGCCGGTGTCTTTGCCCCACTCGTGTCCGCTCTCGGTCCATGCGGCCCAGAGCCGATTCTCGTTGTCGCAGGCGAGCGTGACGTAGGCTTCCCAGTGCGGCGTGGCGGCGATGGCCTTCGGATCGCTCCAGCGTGTGCCGTCGAACTGACGCAGCATCACGTCGTAGTTGCCTTTGTCGTAAGTGTCCCAGCCGACGTAGACCATCCCGTTGTTCGAAGCGGCGATGGCGGGCTGCCAATCGTTGGCTGGCGATGTCGACACGCGTTCCTCAGGGGACCACGCGCTGCCATCCCAGCGGCGCGCGAAAATGTCGGACTTGCCGTTGCGGAATCCTTGCCAGACGATCCAAACATTTCCGCGCGAATCCGTGGTCATGGCGTGATAGGTGTCAGGTTGCGGATCCTGGGTGAGGCGCTCGACGGCGGAGAAGTTCTTGCCATCCCACTTTCTCGCGTAGAGATCCCAGTTGCCGGCCACTTGCGCGGCCCAGGCGAACCAGACGTGACCGTTGCGATCACGGGCGGATTTGACGAGGAAGATGTCGGAATGGCCGGTGGAGACCTTGACGGGGGGCTGCCAAACCTGTCCTTCCCAGAAGGACAGGTTTACCTCATTCTGTCCTTCCTGGAAGGACAGCCAGGAAGCCCAGAGTTCGCCGGTCGGGGAGGCGAGGATGGTGGCGAAGTCGCCTTGACGGTCCGGCGGAGAGAGCGGGCGCGCCACCGGGACGCGATCGACAAGCACGCGGCCGTGCATGCGCTGCTCGGTGCGGCCGGCTTCGAGCGCGAACGGCGCGACTTCGAAGGAGCCCTGCGGAGTCTCGACGCGAACGCGCGCGGTGGGCGTGCCTTTGACTTCGACGATGAGTCCGGGGATGAGGAGATAGGGGCGCTGCGGCTCGGGATAGGGCGGCTCCCAGGCGCGCTTGACGAAGTTGGCGCCGGGCCGGGTGGCGAGCTTGTAGCGTGCGCCTTCGATGCTATCGCCGGGGCGCTGACGCCAGTGTTTTATCGAGGCGACCTCGCCGCCTGTGACGGAGACCGTGCCATCCCAGGGCGTGGGTTCTTTGTCGGTGAGTCCGAACTGGATGCGGATGGCGGCGGTGGTGTCGTCGAAGGAGGGTCCGGGTTGGGAGTGGACGGTCGGGGTACGGGTGAGCCAGAGGGTGGCGCCGAGCACGGCGGCGGAGAGGGCGAGCCACTTCTTCATCGGACTGATTGTACAGGAAGATTTGGCTTCGTTCTGCAGGCGGCGACTCCGGCGGGCGCGTGTAGCGGAGATCGAGTGTTCCAGTTGGCGGCAAAGCATCAGTTGGAGCCCCTGAACTTACGCGAGAGGTGGTCCACCTTGTTCAAGACAGCAGTGTTTGTACTTCTTGCCTGAACCGCAGAAGCAGGGCTCATTGCGGCCCGGGGGTTTGGTGGCGTAGCGGAGGGTGCGATTCGTTTCGGGCGCCGGATTCTGTCGGATCGGCTGGTCTTGGGTGCGCTCCGAGGCCGGTTCGGGAGAAGGATCCTGGTGGGCGGGCGCGACGGTAGCCATCTTCAAGATGAGGGTGGCGGCTCGGAGGACGACGGCGGGAGCGGTGTTCGGATCGGCGAGAAGCTGTCGGATTCTGTCGAGTGCGAGCGCGGCGAGATCCTGGATGTCGTCGAACAGCCTCGTTTGGAGGTATTCACGCCCCTGTTCGAGGGCGGAGCCAAAGCGCGAGTCACGGCGGATCCAGTCATGGATCGTAGACCGGTGAATTTGGTGGTCGCGCGCGGCGGCGGAGACGGTTTCGCCGGCGAGCAGCGCGGCGAGGACTTGGGTTTGCTTGGGTGAGAGATCGAAGTCCGGCATCATCGATTCCGATTTTGCGGGAGGGGTGGGATTCGCCGACAAAATCGATCCCGGGAAAGTATTGGGAGGAAAGGAGATCGGGAGATTTCTCTACACGTGACTCTTTCCGCATGGGTGTCACTCCCGGCTGGGAGAAGTCGCTGATGCTCAGGGCCGTGGAACCGCGAGAATTCCCTGCTCGGCGAGCAGAGGAAGCGTCAGGCACAGGGCGAAGTGGCGCTGCTCCGCACAGGTTACTGGTTGGCTCAACCAGATAGTATCACTTTGAACCTTCATGGCGTCCGAGGCGTATCTCATCGCCGTGCTACCGCCGCACGAACCCGATCCCACGAGAGCGCCCTGCTGACACTGTAAATCCGCCTTCGCGCGGAACGATGGTCGCACCCGCCGCGGTGAAGTTTCCATCGGAAGTCTTCAAGACCTCGGCATCGCCGCCGTCATTCTGCCGATACAAGCGTCCACCGCGTTCGAAGATGCGCCACACGGACTCGAGCTCCTCGCTCCAGTAAACGCCCGCGATGGCTGCGCGCTGCTGGGCCGAAAGCGGAGCCAGCGGCTTGGGCTGCTCGTTGGCGGTTGCCTCGGGCTTGATCTCCGGAACGAATTTGCCGGCCACGCGCAAGGCGAGCGCGCGCGGATCGGCGCCTCCGTCATTGCAGAGCACCACGACGCTCAGTTTACGTTCGGGGACGCGCAGGAAGAACGTCCGATATCCGATCGCGCCGCCCGAGTGCGAGATTCGCGTGAGCCCGTCCACCACCTCGTGTTCGAGGCCGAGCGCGTATCCACGGGGCAGGGCGCGGCCGTCGTTCAACTTGCCGGGCCGCATGAGGGCTTCGAACAATGGTCCGCCGATCTTGGGCGCTTCGAAATTGCGAGCCCAGACGAGCATGTCTTCGATGTTCGAATAGAGCCCGCCGCTGCCGGCAATGTCGAAGCCGATGCTTGCGGTGCGCCACTGGCCGGCGCGGTGTTGCGAGTAGCCCTGGGCGCGATCAGGCACGGGCTCGGAGTGGTCATGCTGAAAGCGAGTGGCGCGCATTCCGAGTGGGGAGAAGGCGCGGTCGCGTAAGAAAGCGTCGAGCCGTTGGCCTGTGGCGCGCTGGATAACTTGCGCCATCAGGAAATAGCCGGTATTCGAGTAACTGTATTCGGAACCGGGTTCGAAATCGAGGGCTTTCTGGCGGGCGATGAGCGAGAGGGTGGGGCCCTCGGTGAGGAGGCTTTCGTTAGTCCAGCCTTTGAGGCCCCAGAGGAGGAGGTAATCGCGCAGGCCGGCTGTGTGGTCGAGCAGGCGGCGGAGGGGAATTCCCGCGGCGTAGGCCGGCATTTCCGGAATGTGCTTACTGAGAGGATCGTCGAGCGAGAGCTTGCCTTCTCGCTCGGCCATCAGGGCGGCCATTGCGGTGAAGTGCTTCGAGACGGAAGCCATGTAGAAGCGCGAGTGCGGCGTCAGGAGCAGGCGATGGTCGAGGTCTGCGAGACCGTAGCCTTTGGCGATGAGGGTCTTGCCATCTTGCGCGACACCGGCGGCGCAGCCTGGAGTGGTGGGTCCATAGTGCGCGAAGATTGGATCGATGGCGGTGATCCGGACGGCGGCGTGGCAAGCGGCGGCCAGGAGCGCGGGGAACAGCTTCATGAACAGCGAGCGTACCATGGCCGGGCCGTTTACTAATTGAGGCGGGACGAAAGCGCGTGGGGCGGGAGTTGATCCAAGAGGACACAACTCGTGCCCGAATGGCGGGATTGAAGTCCCGCGCAGGCTGAAGCCTGCCCCACACGGGTTTGGGCGTGCGGCCGGTTAGAAGATGTACTTCATCGCGATCTGAATCGTGCGGTTGCCGCTCTTGCTGGTGACGAGTCCGAACTGACCGCTGGTGGGGTTGGAATTGGCGCCGCCCCAGTTTGGATGGTTCAGAATGTTGAAGAACTCGAATCGCATCTGCAGGCGCTGCTTTTCGGTAGTCGGGAAGTTCTTGCGCACGCCCACGTCGAACGCCCACAACGGCGGATTGTAGATTCCGTTGCGCGGTTGCGTTCCCCAAGTCCCGTTGGCGGGGCGGGCGAAGGCTGCTTTGTTGAACCACACGGCGGTATCGGTGAAGGCTGTCCGTTGCACTTCGAGCGGATTGCTCACCTGGTTCCAGAATTGATTTCCGCTACCGGAACCGACGCCCGCGAAGTCCGTGTTGTTGCGGATCGAGAACGGTCCGCCCGACTGGTACTGGTTGATGCCACTGATGTCCCAGTTGCCGAGCAGGCGGTGCAACATCGTGCTCGAGCCCTTCAGGAACGGGATCTCGTAAATGTAGTTGACGATGAGCACGTGCGGACGGTCGAGATCGGAGGTGCCCTTGTAGGCTCGGTCGTCGTATGCGTTCGGCAGCAGATCGGTCAGGTCCGAGGTGTTGTCGGTTGCGTGCGAATAGGTGTAGGCAACTCCGAACTGCAGGCCTTTGGCGAAGCGCCGCTCGACGCTCATCTGAAGGCCGTTGTACATCGACAGGCCAGAGTTCTCCGAGATGCCGACGATGCCCATTCCCAAGTAGGGCCGGATCGCGTTCACATTCGCGCCCGCGTTGGCGTAGATCGCGCCGGTCTGGAGCTGGTTGATGTTGCGCTTGCGCTGATTGTGAATACCGCGGCGGCCGACATAGCCGACCTCCACCGCGAGATCCCAAGGCAGTTGCCGCGCTACGGTGGCGTTCCAGTTCCACGCCATGGGGATTTTGAACAGCGGATCCTGAATGGTCATGGTGAACGGGAACACGCGAGAAGTGGCGCCGCCCGGAGCATCGACGTTGCCGTTGCTGACGGTCTGTTGCAGTTGGAACGGCGCGTTGCCGCCGAGTGCGGTGTCGCGATTGACCATGATCCGGTTGGCGAATGCGCCGAGGCCGGCGCGCATGGTGGTCTTGTTGTTCAAGCCATAGGCCAAGCCGAGGCGCGGTTGGAAGACGCCCGTGTAGGTCGGCGCAAAACCGTCGGCGAGGCCGTGATACGAGTTCCCGAAATCCTTCAGCACGGGGAATCGCTTCAAGCCTTCCGCCGTCGGTCCGCTGCCGGGCAGCACGATGCCGTTGTAGGGATCACCCGAGATGAAGAAGCCGTTGGCGCGATCGAGCACGGCGGCTTTCTTGGGATCGTAGAAGTCCGGGTGGAACATGGCGAGCGTTCCCCAGCGGCTGTGCCAGGGCGGCCAGATCGAATGGCGCACGCCGAGCTCGACGGTGAGCTTCTTCGTCGCCTTCCAACTGTCTTGGACGAACCAGTCGAAAGAGGTGGCCACCCACGGAGTGATGGGTTTGGCGCTGGTTTCCGAATAGTCATTGAAGTAGCCGAGGGCGGTGTTGGCGACGGCGAGTCCAGTGGTGTTGGGATGTCCGGTGTCGATGAAGCGGAATTGTCCGCCTTGATTCACGGTGGCCGGCGCGCTGGCGGTGGTGAGTTGGATGCCATCGTTCTGGCCCGAGCGCTCGATGAAGATGCCGTATTTGAAGGTGTGGTTGGCCACAGTCTTGGTCATGTTGTTCGACCATGCATAAACGAAGCCCGACCAGAATCCAGGATAGGCGGAGCTATTGTTCAAGCTGAAGAAGGGGTCGATTTGGATGGTGGGGAGCTTGCCGGGGAACTCTTTGCCGTTCGGGAAAATCTGCGGATAGTTGATGCCGTAGGAGGAGCGTTCGCAGGGCGCGCCGCAAGCCGGGTTGTACGGGATGTCGCCCTTGCCGTCAGAGTTCACTGAGAACGTGAATTCGTTGAGGAACGTTGGTGAGATGGTGCTGGTGAGGCTCACCGCGCCGGTGCGGTTCGGCCGAGACCACAACGCCTGGAACGTGCCGAGCGAGTTGTCCTGGAACGGTTCGTTGAAGCGCCACGGAATATGCGTGCCGCGGACGCTCAACCGGTGCGCTGGCGAGATGAGGTAATCCACCTTTACGGTGTTCTTGAGTGTGTTCGAGTAGCGCGCAGCGTTTCCGATGAAGTTGATACCGCCTTGCGACAGGCCAGGCGTCGGCGCCGGATACGCGCGCAACAGCGCCAGCCCGTTGGGGCTCAGGCGCGTCGACGGAATGATGTTGCCCGGGAACGGAGCTCTTGTGTTGGGATCGGTAATCGTACGCACGCGGCCATAGTAAAGGTTGGTGGCGTTGAGCAATTCGCTGTAGTCGCCCTGCCGCATGGCGAGCGAAGGAACGAGGGCCGTGGGGTTCTGCACTTCACGGCGGCGGATCCATTCCTGCGCCCAGAGGAAGAAGAGCTTCGATTTGTCAGTGTTGAAGCGCTTGGGGATGTAGACGGGTCCGTTGATGTCGTAGCCGAATTGGTTGAAGCGGAACGGCGCTGGACCGCCGTACTCGGTGCGATTGGGACTATGGTTGCGGGTCCAGGTGTTCGAGTCAAGCGCGGAGTTGCGGAAGTTCTCGACGAGATTGCCGTGGAACTGTTGGCCGCCGCTCTTGGTGACGAAGCGGATCTGTCCGGCCGAGGAGCGTCCGTACTCGGCGCTGTAGTTGGCGGTGAGGATCTGCACTTCCTCGACGGTGTCGACGTCTTGCGAACCGAGCATGGAGCCCGAGGAGCGAGTGCGCGTGGCCACCGCGCCATCCACCATGACGACGTACTCGTCGGCGCGTCCGCCGTTGATGCTGAATCCGCCGTTCGAGACGCTGTCGGGATCGAACGCACCGATGGAGCCGCCGCGGACGCCGGGCTTGAGCAGCGCGAGGTAGATGGGGTTGCGGCCGTTCAAGGTGAGGTCGGCGACTTGGCGCGAGTTGATGGTGCGGCCGACAACGGCGGATTCGGCCTGGACGAGTCCGACGGCGGCTTTGACTTCGACGGTTTCGCTCACGGCGCCGACGGTCAATTCGAGGTCGATACTGAGGCGGATGGCGGAGCTGACGGAGATTCCGGTTTGCAGGGTCTTCTTGAATCCGGCCGATTCGGCGGTGAGCGTGTAGGTGCCTACCACGAGGTTCGGAAGCACGTAGTAACCGGTGCTGTTGGTCGTAGTGGAACGCTGCTCGCCGGTGTTCTCATTGCGAGCTGTGACCGTGGCGCCGGTGATCACCGACTGCGATGGGTCACGCACGAAGCCGGCGATTTGGCCGGTATCGAACTGAGCAAAGAGCGCAGGCACGAGGGAGAGCGTAAGCAAGGAGAGCTTTCGCGACATGGAACCTCCACACTGAAGCGACTAGGCGCGGCGAACCGCGATTAGGAACAGGGTACATCATTCCGGCGAGTGGTGCGCGGATTGCAGATGTGGACGCGTGACGTCAACGAAGGCGGTCCACCTCGCTCCCTGCCAGCAAGTAGGCGCCGGTGCCCCAGGTTTGCGTCGAAGCGGGCAAGTTGCGATAGTACTCGCTGCCTTTGGGGACGGTACCTGCGGAAACTCCGGTGACCAAACCATCGTGTACGAAGCGTTGGTTCACGGCCTGCCAGGCTTTCATGGCGAGCGCCATTCGCGTGCGCGGCAGGCGGCCGAGGCGCACCAGCTTCAAGATGCCGTACACGGTCATCGAAGTCGCGGAGGTTTCTTCGTAGCTCTGCGGGTCATCGAGCACGGTGCGCCACATTCCCGATTCGTCCTGCGAGGCGGCGAAGCCGGTCACGAGCTTGTCCATCACGGCGGTCAGTTTGCCGAAGGCAGGATCGCGGCGGTCCAACACTTCGACCGTGTCGGCGATCGACATGATCACCCAGCCGTTGCCGCGTCCCCACGCACCTTGGCTGCGCTCGCCGGTCTGCCAGTCCCACATGTGGAAGAAGAGGCCGGTCTTGGTGTCTTGGAGATGGTTGGCGTAGAGGATGATCTGTTGCGCGGCGTCTCGCACCGATTGCTTTTTGCCCTCAGCCGCCAGCAGCGGACACGCCATATAGAGCGTATCCACCCAGAGTTGATGGCTGCCTTGCCAGTGGCCAAGCGCGCCTTCGGGGCTTCGCTCAGCGCCGGAGTGAATGAAGCCGAGCGTTGCTTCCACGATGCGGCGGTACTCAGGTCGCGGCGAGGCGCGGTTGAGCAACAGGATCGCGGTGGCCGGGCTCCAGTGTCCGCAGTAGCCGGTGCGTCCGGCGGCGCGCGCCGTCTCGCCCGTGTGGAGCAGGTCGCGCGGATCCTGCTTCTCGTAGAGGGCGGCCCAGCGGCGCATCCAGTCGAGGTAACGCGGGTCGCGGGTACGCTCGTAGGTTTTCATGAGCCCGATCTGCTGCACGCCTTCGCCCCAGTCATACGGGAACATTTCCGGTGGGTTTTGAATCAGCCGGTCCGCTACCGAAATCCAGTTCGCCCGGTAGGGATCGGCAGCAAGGGCGCACGCGCAGCATGACGCCAACGCCAACCATGAGATTCGCCATTTCGCCATCGGCAGCTTGCTTGCACTTCGGCTGCCAGCAAGGAATCTTCGAATGCTGATTGATCTGATCGCTTTACTCGGGCTGCTCCCGGGGCCGCCACTCCATCTTTTCGCTTGCGGCTTCACGTCAAAGAGCTACGTGGTAGGCGCGCCGCTGCCGCCGAGCGGGCTGTTCGCGCTTTCGGGTGCTGGTGAGTGGGCGCAGACGGGATTCAACCATCCCAACATCGCCGCCGCCGACTTCGATCCGCGCCATCCCGATGTCCTCTATCTGGCGGCGGGAAACGGATGCATCCGGGCGTCGGCTCGGGAAGGCTGGCGGATCCTGACCGATTGGCGCGTAACCGAAGTGCAGGATGTCTCGCTCGACACGGCTCGCGAAGGCCACATCTACATCGCGTTGCCGGACGGGATCGCGTTCAGCGGAGACGGCGGACGCACCTGGACTCGCCGTGAGCGCGGGCTTCCGCGCAAGTTCGCGCAGACGATCCAAGTGGACCGGACGCGCGCGGGCCGTGTCATCGCCGGAACGGAAAAGGGCATTTTTGTTTCGACGGACGAAGGCGGGGAGTGGCGTCAAGCCGGCGCCGCGGGCCTGCTGATCACTGACGTGGAGCAATCGCAGAGCGAGCCTCGCCGCTGGATGGCCACCGCGCAGGCGGGCGGATTGTTTGCGTCCACTGACAACGGAGCGAGTTGGCCGGCGGTGCCCGCACTCGCCGGGCGCACGCTCTACAACGTGTCGCTCGATCCGCATCGAGCGCTCCGCGCGGCAACGTGCGGGTGGTCAGAGGGAGTGCTGGTGAGTGAAGACGGCGGCGTTACCTGGGCCGATCGTAGCGCAGGGCTACCTTCGCGGAGAGTGTGGCGGGTGAGCTTCGATCCGGGGCAGGAGAACCGGCTGTGGGCAAGCGTCCACGAAGAGGCGGTGTTCGTCTCAGACGACCTCGGCCGCACGTGGCGGAGGTCCGGGCTCGAGGGCAGCATCATCCGCGATTTTGTTTTCGTACCGGGAGGGTCGCGATGAAACCGCTCGCCTTGCTCGCTGTCTCGACCGTGACGCTGGCCGCCGCGGCGGAATCGCGCACGGACGAATTCCAGCAGCGCGTGCGCCGCGTCATCGAGACCAACGCCGCGGTGGCCAAGCCGCCGAGCCTGGCTACCGGAGGCTACCAGACGATCGCCGCGAAGCTGTGGCTGCGCCAGGACGCCGAGTGGTGCTCGCGCAAGCTGATCCAGTTGCTGGAACATCCTTCGGGAGATATGTTTTGGATGTTTCCGGTGACGGCGGTGGCCTATCTCGATCGCGGTCAACTGAGCGCGGAAGCGAGAGCGAAGCTGCGCGATTCGTGGCGCACGTACATGCCGTATCGCGGCGACACGGAGAACCACTGGTTGCTCTACTACAGCACGCTCTACCTGATGTCGCAGTTGTGGCACGACCAGCCGGGTTCGCAATGGTACACGGGGAAATCTTCCGCCGAGAACATGGCCGAAGCGCGCGAGTACATCGATAGCTGGATCGATCTCACGGTGACCAAAGGGCAGGGTGAGTACGATTGCACGCACTACATCGGCGTGTACCTGCTGCCGCTCTCGTACCTCGCCGCATGGTCAGAAGATCCGCGCATGAAGGAGCGCGCGCGGCGCATGCTCGATTGGGCGATCGCCGACTATGCAGCCGAAAGCCTCGAGGGCATCTACGTGGGCGCGCACGCGCGCACCGACGACAATCAGGTGCTCGAAAAGTGGAACGGCGTGTCGTCCGACTTCGGGTGGATCCTATTCGGGCAAGGATATCCGCTGCCTGGATTCAGCTACTACGGATTCTTCTACACGGCTTCATCGGCGTATCAGCCGCCGGCCATCCTGGAGCGCATTGCTACCGATCGCTCGCGGCCTTATCTGCATCGCGAACACAAGCGAACGCGGAACCGGTGGCGATTCGCTGACGAGCGGCACGGGCCGGTGTACAAGACCACGTACATGCACCGCGACTATGCGGTGAGCTCCGATCAGGGCGGCATTCTGCAGCCGATTCAGCAGCACTCGTGGGATGTGACGTGGGCGCTGGCCGATCCGCGGGGCGTGGCCAACACGATCTTTTCGATGCACCCGTACTCATCGCCGTTCGAGCTGCAGACGTACTTTCCGGGCATGCCGGATTTCATCACGGAGTCAGTAGTGCGGTCAAAGAAGTCGTATGATTCGCCGGACAAGCTGCTCGGCGGATCGCCCTACGAGAAGATCGTGCAGAGCGACGATGCGGTGGTGGCGCTCTACGATATTCCGGCGGGCACGCGGCATCCGCACATCAACGGATTCTTCCCGGCGGGCTTGGCGCATTTCGAAGAGCATGCTTCGGGTTGGATCTTCGCGCGCGGCGGGAATGCGTGGATCGCGTATCGGCCGCTGGCGCCCTACGAGTGGAAGCAGCACGACAAGGGACAGCGCTTGTACTCGCCGCATCTGAAGAACGGAACCATCGTGCAGGCAGCCGCGGCATCGGAGTTCGCCGATATCGGCGTGTTTCGTGACGCGATTCTGGCGCTGCCGCTGAGCGCGAAGCTCGAGCCTACGCCGAGCGTGACGTTCCGGACCTTGCGCGGGCATGCGATCGCATTCACGTGGGGCCAGACGCCTCGCATCGACGACAAGCCCATTGACTATGCGCGATGGAAGATGTTCGAAGGGCCGTTCGTGAACTCCGAATACGGCAGCCGCAGACTCACGCTGACCCATGGTGGGGAGCGCCTGGAAGTGGATCTGCGGTGAGGGTTCGTGCAAATCGGGAGATGAACATGCAAACCACGCGAAGGCATTTTCTGGGAGCATCGGTGGCCGCGGCGGCGGCGAGTAGGGCGATCGCGCAACCCGCGCGCCTGCGGCGGAAAGACAGCTTCTTCGGCCTCCATTTCGATCTCCATCCGAATGACAAAGACCGCGTGCTGGGGCGCGACCTGACGGCCGAAATGGCGGATCGGCTGCTCGAGCGTGTGAAGCCTGACTACGTCCAGTACGACTGCAAAGGCCACGCCGGCTATCTCGGCTACGAATCGAAAGTTTCGACAGCGGCGCCGAACATCGTGCAGGATTCGCTCGCCATCTGGAGGGCGGCTACCGCACGTCGCGGCGTGGGCTTGTACATCCATTTCTCGGGCGTCTGGGACTCGCTTGCGATCGAACAGCATCCCGAGTGGGCTTCGCTGCACGCCGATGGAACGCGCGACCCCAATGCCACCAGCCTCTTTTCCCGATATGCGGACGAGCGCATGATCCCGCAACTCGAGGAGGCGATCGCCAAGTACGATCTCGATGGCGTTTGGGTGGACGGCGAATGCTGGGCCGTGCGGCTCGACTATTCGAAGGCCGCGGCGGAGGCGTTCACCAAGGCTACGGGAATCGCTGCGCTACCGAAAAGCGCGAGCGATCGCGGGTGGCGCGAGTTCCTCGACTTCCATCGCGACGAGTTCCGGCGCTATGTGAAGCACTACGTGGATGAGGTGCATCGCTTCCGCCCGTCGTTCCAGATCGCGAGCAACTGGCTCTACACCACCTACGTGCCCGAGCGGCCCGAGCTCCCGGTGGACTTCATCTCGGGCGACTACCTGGGCAACGCGAGCATCTCCACGGCGCGGCTCGAATCGCGGTATCTCTCGGCGGTGGGCAAGCCGTGGGATCTGATGGCTTGGGGCTTCCAGCACAATCCTTCGTCGCCCACGGGAATGAGCCACAAGTCCGCCGTGCAGCTCGAGCAGGAAGCGTCGATCGTTCTCGCGCAAGGCGGCGGTTTTCAGATCTACTATCAGCCGACGCGGGCGGGCTGGATGGACGATCGCAACGTGGGCGTGATGGCGCGCGTTGCGCAGTTCTGCCGCGAGCGGCAAGCGGTGAGCCACGAGACCGAAGGCGCATCGGAGATCGGCGTGGTGTTCTCGGCGTCGAGCCTCTACGCCACTGCTACGAAGATGTTCGGAGGTTGGGGCGCGTTGACGAATCCGGCTCGCGGCATGGTGGATGCGCTGGTGGCGAATCACTATTCCGTGGATGTGATTCCCGAGTGGCGGCTGGCCGAGGCCGTGAAGCGCTACGGGCTGATCGTGCTGCCGGATTGGCCGGCCACGGGCGGCGACACGAAGAACATTTTGGCGGAATATGTTCGGGCGGGCGGCAGGCTCCTGCTGGCCGGCGCGGAGAACGCGGCGCTGTTCCGCGGGGAGTTGCCGGTCCGCTTCGAGGGCGATGCAACTTCGCAAGCGGCGTTCGTGCCTGGAGACGAGATCTTCGGCAACGTCACCGGGAAATGGCAGCCAATCGAGCCCGGTAGCGCCCGGGTGATCGAAAACCGCTTTCCCGCAGTCGATTCCCGGCGCGACGCTACGCCCGCCGCCACGCTCTCTTCACTCGGCAAAGGGCAAATCGCGGCCGTCTACGGACCGCTGGGCTCAGTCTACACGGCCACTCACGCAGCCCCTACGCGCCAGTTCGTGGGCAAGGTGGTGAGCTCGATTTTCCAGCCGTCACTGCGGATCGAAGCGCCTCCGGTGATCGAAGCCGCGCTGCGCCGCAAAGGCTCGCGCACGCTGCTGCACCTGGTGAATACGGCCGGGATGCAGGTGGCCGCCGACTACGCCGTGATCGATTACATTCCACCTGTGGGCCCGGTGTCGATTTCGCTGCGCCTCGACCACAAGCCTTCGCGGGTGAAGCTCGAACCAGGGGGCAAGGCAATCGCGGGGTCATGGAAAGACGGCCGCTGGAGCGGCTCAGTGGACCGGGTGGAGATCCACTCCGTGCTGGTCTTTGAATAGCGAGGCACCGTGATCGTGTGTCAACATTGACTTCCATGCCGAATATCCGACTCCTGCTCGCCGCCGCATGCGCCGTGGCGCTTTGCTCCGCAGCCGTGCGGGTGGAAAGGACCGAGTACAAAGGCTGGCGAAATTGTTTCCGCGTGACCAACGGCGAAGTGGAGCTGATCGTGACGGCGGACGTGGGTCCGCGCATCATGCGCTTCGGCTACGTGGGCGGGCAGAATCTGTTCAAGGAGTTCGCCGAGCAGATGGGCAAATCCGGCGAGAAGGAGTTTCAGCTTCGAGGCGGCCATCGTGTGTGGAAAGCTCCCGAGGATCCCGTCGCGACGTGGGCGCCGGATAACGCACCGGTGGAAGTGACCGTGACGCCCACGGGCTTGGTGGCGCGCGAGCCCGTTGAGCCGCTTACTTCACTGCAAAAGGAAATCGCGGTGGAGATGGCCGCTACCGGGACCGCCGTGAAGGTGACGCACCGCATCCATAACAAGGGGCTGTTCCCGCTCGAGTTTGCGCCGTGGGCACTGACGATGATGGCGCAGGGCGGCATCGCGGTGACGGGCTTTCCGCCGCGCGGCAAGCATCCGCAAGTGCTCGAAGCCACCAATCCGCTGGTGATGTGGGCCTACACCGATCTCTCAGACAAGCGCTGGACGTTCACCAAGAAGTATCTGCTGCTGCGGCAGGACCCGAAGAATCCCGAGCCACAGAAGCTCGGCCTGCACAATCCGCAGACGTGGGCTGCATACGCGCTGAATGGCGAGATGTTCCTGAAGCGCTTCCACCCGGGGCCCGCCGCGTCGCATCCCGATTTCGGATGTTCGTTCGAGACGTTCACCAACGCGGATTTTCTCGAGATCGAGACGCTGGGTCCGATGACGAAAGTGGCTCCGGGCACGAGCGTCACGCACGTGGAAGAGTGGAACTTGCATCGCGGCCCTTGGGTTGCCGCCTACACGGACGCGGAACTCGATCGTGTGGTCGGCGCGCTGGTGAAGTAGCGCTGCTCGGGGGCAACAGGCCCAAGCGGCGGGTTATTTGCCCCAGGGTGCGTGGTCAAATCCCGCAGTTCGAGTTGCCCGAAAGGGGACCTATGAATCGGCGCAACTTTCTCTCGACCTCGGCCGCTGCACTCGCGCAGACCGGCCCGGCGCACAAGATGATCGGGATCCAAGTGGGCGCAGTCTCCTTCGTGGATGAAGGCGTGGACCGCGTGCTCGACATTCTGCAAGAGCGCGGTCGCGTCAACACGCTGTTCCTCGCGACGTTCACGTACGGGCGCGGGATCGCTGGACGCCAGGTTCCCGGGCAGCCGTTGCCCGATCACGGCAAGCAGGAGCACGATCTCGGCTACCACGGCGGCAACTTCGCCGCGATTCATCCGCAGTACTACAAGAACACCGTGTTCCGCGATTTTCGCGCGCCGGACTACGGCAACTTCGACATCCTCGACGCCGTGGTGCCTGCTGCCAAGAAGCGCGGCATGAAGGTGATCTGCTGGTATGAAGATGTGTTTCGCGCCGGACTCCCGCAGATCGAGAAGCTGCAGGAGAAAGAGCTCTCCGGGCGCAATGCGACGACGCTTTGCTTCAACAACCCGGACTATCGCGGCTTCCTTACGGGTTTGACCGAGGACTACGTTCGCTCGTGGCCCGTGGATGGCGTGATGTGGGGCAGCGAGCGGCAGGGTGCGTTTTCGAATGCGATCGGCGCGAGCCACGGTGGCGCGGGTCGCGATCCGGGCCGCGTGACGTGCTTCTGCGAATTCTGCTTTCGAAAGGCGCGCGAGCGCGGCATCGACACCGAGCGCGTGAAGAAAGGCTTCGCCGAGCTCGAGAAGTTCGTGCGCGCGGCGAGGCGAGGGTCGCGCCCGGTGGATGGATACTACGTGACGCTGTGGCGGCTGTTGCTGCGGTATCCGGAAATTCTGGCGTGGGAAATGTTCTGGACCGACTCGTTGCGGGAAACCTATCGCGCCATCTATGACACGGCGAAGGCAGCCAATCCAAACGCCGGCGTGGGTTGGCACATCTGGCACAACAACTCGTTCAATCCGATCTATCGCGCCGAACAGGACCTGAGTGAGATCGCCAAGGTATCGGATTTTCTCAAGATCGTGATCTATCACAACTGCGGCGGAGAGCGGCTGGCGAGCTACACGGCGAGCGTGGCGCACACCATGTTCGGCGACGTGCCCGCGCAGCAACTGCTCGACTTTCACTATCGCGTGCTCGACTACGCGGAAGAGAAGCCGCTCGCCGACATCCCACGCACGGGCCTTTCCGCCGACTACGTCTATCGCGAAACCAAGCGTGCTCGCGCTGCGTTGGATGGAGCCAAGACGCAGCTCTGGCCGGGAATCGATATCGATATCCCGACCGGCAACACGAGCAGCAAGTCGACGCCGAAAGGAACGCGCGATGCGGTACTCGCTGCGTTTCGCGCGGGCGCCGATGGCGTGCTGCTGTCGCGCAAATATTCCGAAATGAAGCTCGCAAACCTGAGCGGGGCCGGAGACGCGATCCGCGAACTGCGCCTTGCCTGACCGCATCTCGAAAGGACCTTCCCGATGAAACTTCTCGCTCTCCTCTCCGCGCTCGCCGTGCCGCTCGCTGCGCAGGACGGCGCATTCACCGGCCTCACCTCGAGCCTCGACACGATCTATCGCGTGGCGAAGGCGAAGACGTTCTCCATCAGCCCTGAGAATTTCACTGGGGAGAAAGGCAAAGGCGCGATGGCCGCGCAGGGTTCGGCATCGGGTGCGTCGTCTGAGCTCGGCCAAGGATGGAAGGTGAATCCGTTCGTTGTGGTGGAGCCCGGCAAGACGTTCACGCTCGCCGATATTCAAACGCAGGGCGCGATCCAACACATCTGGATGACTCCCACGGGCAATTGGCGCTTCTCGATTCTGCGCATGTATTGGGATGGTGAATCGACGCCATCGGTGGAAGTGCCGGTGGGCGACTTCTTCGCCATGGGATGGGGCAAGTATGCGCCGCTGGTGTCGCAAGCGATCTGCGTGAATCCGGGCAGCGCGTTCAATTCCTATTGGCCGATGCCGTTTCGCAAGCGCGCACGGCTCACGCTCGAGAATCTCGACAACCGCCCCATGACCGTCTACTATCAGATCGACTACACGGAAGCGCCGGTGCCGAGCGATGCTGCGTATTTCCACGCGCAGTTCCGGCGGACGAATCCGCTGCCGTTCAAAGAGGTCTACACGATCGTGGATGGCGTGAAGGGTCGCGGACACTACGTGGGTACGTACATGGCCTGGGGAGTCCGCAACAACGGCTGGTGGGGCGAAGGCGAGATCAAGTTCTACCTCGATGGCGACAAGCAGTTCCCCACGATTGCCGGCACGGGAACCGAAGACTATTTTTGTGGCTCGTACAACTTCGAGAATCGCGAGACGAAGCAGTATCAGCCATTCACTACGCCGTATTCGGGTCTCATCCAGGTGATCCGGCCCGATGGACTCTATCAGTCGCAACAGCGGTTCGGACTTTATCGATGGCACTTGACCGATCCGGTGCGATTCGAGAACGATCTTCGCGTTACGATTCAGGCGCTCGGATGGAAAGCGGATCGGCGCAAGTATCTCCCGTTGCGAGACGACATCTCGTCCGTCGCGATCTGGTATCAGGTGGATCCGCACGCCGAGTTTCCGAAGCTGCCTTCGCTCGACGAACTCGCGGTGAACTGAACGACTGTAAAATCGTTAGATCGTGACACGGCGTGAATGCTGCGCGCTCGTGGCGGGAGTTGTTCCCGGCGCGGGCCAGACGATCGATGACGAGATTCGGCGGCAAGCCGCGAACCCGCCGCTGGCGCTCGCGTTTCGTGGCGGTTCCGCCGAGCAAGCGCGCACTTGGCAGCACGAGTTCCGTGCGCGGCTGGATGCATCTCTCGGAGACTACGCGCCTCCGCGCAGTTGGGAGACGGTTCGCCAGCGCTCGTACGAGTTCGCCGATCATCGACGCGAAGAACTGGTGCTGCGTGCTTCCGGCTTTCCTGACTTGCCGGTGCATCTGCTTTTGCCGAAGCAGCCGGGCAAGCGGCCTGCCGTGCTCGCGCTGCATGGGCACGGTCCGTTCGGACACGATGCTGTAGCCGGACTCGACCACACGCCTGCGCGGCAGAAAGACATCGCGTCCGCTCGTTATGACTACGGGCGCGAGCTGGCGCGGCGCGGATACGTGGTGGCTGCACCGTGCTTCACGCCGTTCGGAGAGCGGCTCGGCGATCGCGCTGCGTATGGGCGAGAAGATCCGTGCGCGGTGACTTTCGTGCGGCTGCAGTTGTTCGGAAAAGTGCTCATGAGCGAGAATCTGCGCGACGCATTGTGGGCGCTGGAACTTCTGGCATCGTGCGCTGAAGTGGATCCAGAGCGGCTCGGCTGCGTGGGACTTTCACTCGGCGGGCGCATGACGATGCTGACCTCGGCGGTTTCGCCGCGCGTTAAGGTTGCGGTCGCTTCCGGTGCGCTCAACGTGATGCAGGAGCGCGTGCGTGCCCGCTACTCGTGCGGGGCGCAAGTGATCCCAGGGTTGTTGCGTTACGGTGATGTTCCCGAGATCGCATCACTGATCGCGCCGCGGCCGTGCTTGTGGGAAGTGGGTCAACGCGACGGCTTGATGGTGAAGGATTGGATTGAACCATCGCTTGCGCGCATGAAACGCGCCTGGGCCGCATTCGGCGCGGAGAGCGAACTGATGGTCGACTCGTTCGATGGAGGACACCGATGGAACGGCGAAAAGGCATATCCGCTGCTCGAGAAAGTTCTGCGTCCATGACGCGGCGCGCGTTGATCGGATCCGCGCTGGCGCAGACCGCGCTCGGACAACGCGAGCGCGCGGCGCAGCCGAACTTCGTCTTCATCATGGCCGACGACATGGGCGTCTACGATCTCGGCTGTTATGGGCAAAAGATGATCCGCACGCCGAACATCGATCGTCTGGCGCAGCAGGGGACGCGGTTCACTGACTGCTACGCCGGTGCGACGGTTTGCGCTCCTTCGCGCAGCGTGCTGATGACCGGACAGCACACGGGCCACACCACGGTGCGCTCGAACGCTTCGCTGCGAACGGGCGGACGCGTGGCGTTGAAGGCCGACGACGTGACGATCGCGGAGATCTTGAAGGGTCCGGAATGGCGCGATGCCTTTGACGACGAGCGCAGTTATGCCACCGCGATTTTCGGCAAATGGGGACTGGGTGAGCCGGGAACCACTGGCCTTCCGAACGATCACGGCTTCGACGAGTGGTTCGGATTTCTCAATCAGCAGCACGCGCACGAACATTTTGCGCAATATTTGTGGCGCAACAAGACCAAGGAAGTGCTGAAAGGGAATCGCAACGGACAGCGGCGCGAGTACGCATCCGATCTGTTCGCGCGCGAAGCGCTCTACTTCATCGATCGCCATCGCTACGAGCCCTTCTTCCTGTTCTTCACTCCGACGGTTCCGCACGCGAAGATCGAAGCGCCGGAACTCGGTGCGTACGCCAACGCGTCATGGCCGGAAGAGGCGAAGCACTACGCAGCGATGGTGACACGGTTCGACAGCTACGTGGGGCGAATCCTGGCGAAGCTCGACGAGACAGGGCTCGCGGACAATACGGTGGTGTTCGTCACGAGCGACAACGGCGGAATCTACGACGATGGTCCGTTCAAGACGAATGGTCCGCTGCGAGAGCGGAAGGGTTCGATCTACGAGGGTGGGCATCGCGTTCCGATGGTGGTGCGATGGCCGGGCAAGGTGAAAGCCGGGGCCGTCAGCAACTATCCCTGGTACTTCTGCGACATGATGCCGACGCTGGCGGAGTTGGCGGGCTCGCGTAACGCTCCACGCAATATCGATGGCATCTCGGTGGCGCCGGCGCTGCTCGGCAAGGCAACTGCGCGGCAGCATCCGATGTACTGGGAGAGCTACGAGAGCAAGGGAATCCATCAGGCGGTGCGCGTCGGGCGGTGGAAAGGCGTGCGGCATGGGTTGTCTGGTCCGTTGGAGCTGTATGATCTGGGCGCTGACATTTCGGAGTCGCGGGATGTGGCGGGGTCGAATCCGGAAATGGTGGCTCGGATGACGGCGTATTTGAAAACGTGTCGCGTGGACTCGCCGGAGTATCCGGTGAGGCAGTGAGTCAAACCGCGCGGCGGAGGGTGAACTGGTGGAACGGCTTCAGGTTGTCGAGCGCGGTTTCGGGCTGATCCATCTTCCAGCGATATTGTTTGAACTCGATCCGGTCTGCAAAGAAGTCGGCGATGGTGAATCCGTTGTTCTCGATGGGCTTCAGGTCTTCGTCGATCTCGATTCCGTTGGCGACTTGCGGTGGCGTTCCTCGCGCGGATGAAGGCCACCCACGCGGGCCGGTGCTGATCGGTCCGGAGAGAACGGTGTGTACCGGATTCGAGCGAAGGTCGTGCTTGCCGTTGGCGTGAATCGCGCCATGCGCGATGGCGTGGAGATCGCCGCTGATGAAGAGCGGAATGCGGCGCATGGCGGATGCGGCCGTCAATAGACGATCGTGCTGCAGCTTCCATCCGGTTTGCCAGAAGTATTTCGGTTTCGAGACGCCGATGCGGCCATCGTCGAGGAGCAGGTCCGGGTACCACTCCCCCCACTTGCCCGCGGACCAACCAATCGGCGTCGATGGCACATTTACTACGTGCTCGGCAGGCGACTCCTTCATCCGCCGCACGAGCCACACTTCCACGTTCTCAGGCACGAAGACTGCGTGCGGACCTTTCAGCGTGAGATAGCGGCGGCAGTCATACAGGAGAATCTCGGCCATGCGCCCGAAGCGGAGCGTGCCGTAGCACTCGCCGAGTCCCGCGGCGCGATCATCGGCGGCGGAGCCGGGCAAGCCGAGGGGGCGGCTGCTATCTGGCAGAAGCTCTGGATAGAAGAGATGCTGCGTAGTGCGCGCCAAACGCGTCATGAAATCGTCTGGAGGAAACGAGATCCCCGCATCGATCGCTTCGTCGTTCTCGAAGTAGTCATGATCGTCTTGGACGAAGAACGTGGGCACTGAGCGAAACATCGTGCCGTAGAGATCGGCGATCTGGGGCGTGACTGCGCGGAGCAATCGCGATTCGTTGGGCGTGCCGATCACCGGTAGGTCGCGCTCGAAATCGCCGCCCATCACTTGGCGCACGAGGGGAGACGCAGCGGTGGTCATGGCGCCACGGGCGAAGCGCTGGTCCCAGTAAACGTGGTCGCCGTTGGCGATGATGGCGTCGGGGTTGGTGGCGAGTCCGGTGGCGAGAAGCTTGCGGCGATTGGCGAGACTCACCCAGTAGGGCTTGTCGGAATCGGGGATGCGAACCGCGTCGTGGCCGCCGGCGCACGTGTAGATGAAGAGGCGGAAGCGGTCGACGGTGGAGTCCGGGTGGGGGAGCGTGCGCAACGGCCATGGATCGCAGAGCGCTTTGCCGCGCGCATCGAGGAGCTGGAGTGGATGTGTGGCGGCTGGTGCGAGACCTGCGAGGTCAAAGGCCCAGAAGGCTCCGGCGGAATCGGTCTTCATGCCCGCGGCGATGCGGCTTCCGGCGCGGAGCGATGGCGCTTTCACGAGAGGTTCGGTGAACGACACCTTGACGCGGATGCGCTCGTGATTGGCCGAGGGAAGAATGTGGCGCACGCGCCCCGGGCTCCAATTGGAGTTTGCCGCGACTGAGAGTGCGGCGCCTACGAAGTCTCGCCTCGTCATCGCGATGCTGCTTCGACCTCTGAATAGATCGCTTGCGCAGTTCCGAGCGCCGCGGGATTCAGCGCGGTGAGTTCGGCAATGAGTTGATCGCGCTTGGGGGCGAGTGCTTCGAGCCTCTGCTTCTTGGTTGCGTCAGCCTCGGCGCTGGCGGCGGTTCGCATCGTGTCAAACGCTTTCGCGGCATGATCGCGTGCATCGCCGAAGTTGGCTTTCTGAATGTCCACCATCAGCGTGCCGAACTGCGCGAGCAAGCGCAAGCGGCGCGACTCGGCTTCGAGCGCGGCGTTGCGTTTCTCGCCGGCTTCGCGCACCTGCACGACCTGCTGCTCGAGGTCGCGGGACTTCATGTATCCCGGAACCCATCCGCCGAGAAATGCCGCGGCAACGGAACCGATCCAAAGAAGAGCGCGTTTCACAGAATCCACTATTGGACCACAACGCTTGCGCGCGCTACTCGTACGGCCAATGCGGTTTCGAGAACAAGCCGCCGTCGACCCAGAGGGTTTGTCCCGTGATGAAGCTCGCCATCGGGCTTGCGAAGAACACGACGGCCTGCGCCACGTCAGCGGGAACGCCCACGCGACCGAGCGGAGTCACCTTCGCCCACGTGCCCGCGTAGTCTCCAGCTTCGAGCTTGGTGCGCTCGATTTCGACGGCGCCGGGCGCGACGCAGTTGACGCGGATCCCGTAACGGCCGAGTTCGCATGCCGCGACTTTGGTGAACTGCTCGATGCCTCCTTTGCTCGCCGTGTAGTCGACGAGGTTGGGGAACGCGATCTTGTTGCAGCCGGAACCGATGTTGATCACCGCGCCGCCGTGTGTCTGCATCCTGCGCGCGGCCTGCTGCGTGCAGAGGAAGCAGCCTTTGAGATTGGTGTCGATGACGCGATCCCATTCGTGCTCTTCCAGATCGAGGAGCTTTTTCCAGGTTTGAACGCCGGCGTTGTTGACGAGGATGTCGAGCCGCGGGGCCCATTCCGAGGCCTCTTCGAACATCGTGGTTACGTCTTCGGCGACACCGACGTTGGCCTGCATGATCTCGGCTCGGCGGCCCATTGCTTGGATCTCGCGAGCCACCTGCTCGGCGCCCGCGGCATCGGAGTTGTAGTTGACGATGACGTCGCAGCCTTGGCGCGCCAATTCGAGAGCGATTCCTTTGCCCACGCCCTTGCTCGCGCCAGTGACGAGGGCGGTTTTGGCTTCCAGGAGTCCGGCCATTCTTACAGTATTGCGCGCAGAGTGGAAACAAAACGGTCAAGATCCGTTTCGTCGTTGTAGAAGTGTACCGAGACGCGCAAGTTGCCGTGCCGGGCCGAAACGAGGACTCCGCGGGCGCCGAGTTTGCGAGCGAGCGGCGACGCATCGCGGCCTTCGAATCGCGCGGCGACGATCGGCGTGCCCTCGTGGAGCACTTCGGCGCCCAAGCCTCGCAACGCCGTGCACAGTTGCGCAGCCAGGCCGAGCACGCGCTGTTCGATCTCCGCGGGGCCGATCTCGAGCATCCATCGAGCGATTGCGCCGGCGGCGTAGATTTGCGGGAACGGGAGCATGCCGCCTTCATAGCGTTCGGCTTTGGGAGAGAGCCGCGGAATGCCGTGATGGAGCCGGTCGACCGAACGCCATTCCTCGTGACTGCGCCATCCGATGACGTTCGGAGCGAGCCACTGGCGCACGCGGGGATGGACGTAGACGAACGAGATCCCGTTCGGAGTGAGCATCCACTTGTAGCAATCCACAGCCATCATGGATGTTTCAAACATTTTCAGGTCCATGCGGAGCGCGCCCACGCTTTGCGTGCCGTCGAGGTAGAAGAGGATCCCGCGGCGTTCGCATTCCCGAGCGACGGTTTCGATTGGCGGAAGAAAACCAGTGCTGTAGTTCGCGGAACTGATGGCAGCGAGGCGGGTGCCGGGCGTGAGGGCGTCGAGGAATCCGCTCCAGGGCGTCTCCACGAACTCCACGCCGCGTTCGCCCAGCATGGCCGGATAGTAGAGATTGTTGGGGAACTCGCCGGCGAGGGTCACCACGCGTTCGCCGCGTTGCCAGTCAATGCCACCGATCAGGAGCGAGAGCGCGGAAGCGGCGGTGGGGAGGAATGCGATGTCTTCGGCGCTGCACCTGACGAGGCGGCCGAGGTCCGCGCGGACGCCGTCGGCATCGTCGAACCACGAGAGGAAATCCGCGCACGCCTTTTCGTCGCGATGGGCCAAGTGGCGATCGATCGCCTGCACCGCGCATCGTGGCGTTTGCCCGTAGGTGGCGGTGTTGAGATACACGCACTTGGCGAGCGCGGGGACCTCGGCGCGGATCGCCTTCCAATCGGTCACGCGTTGACGATCCTTGCCGCGATCTCGGCTGCTTCGACGCGTGGCGCGCCAGTCATCTCACGAGTGCGCCTGTTCACGACTTCCACTTTGCCTTCGCTCACCTTCTTGCCGATGTTGATCCGCACGGGCACGCCGATGAGATCGGCGTCTTTGAACTTGACGCCGGGGCGCTCGTCTCGATCATCGAGGAGAACAGCCAAACCGGCATCAGAGCAGTTCTGCGCGATCGAGCCGGCCGCGTGCGCTAGAGCCGGGTCGGTCACGTTCACAGGGGTCACCACGACATCGAATGGCGCTACTGGGGCGGTCAGGATCAGCCCGTCTTTGTCATTGCCGAGTTCGGCGGCGGCGCGCAGGATGCGATCGGTCCAGATGGTGAGGCGGGTCACGGTGGGGACTGCTTCTTTGCCGCGATCGTCGAGCACGCGAAGCCGCTTGGCGGGAGCGATGGAGAGTTCGGCGGTCACGAATCCACGCTTCGCCTCGAGCGGGTCGCCGGCCGAGGTGAACTCGCCGGCGCGGGCTTGGCGAAGATCGTGAAACTCGCAGGAGAAGTGCCTGCCCGGAGTGACCCCGCGCAGATGAAAATCATCCTGGTTAGCACCGGCGATCATGTTGCGGCGGCCTTCGAGTGCTAGGTCGGAGACGATGTTGATGCCCTTGATACCGACTGGACCGAGGGAGCCGGCTGTTGCTTGGAAGTGCTTGGCGATCTCGGAAGCTTCGGCAGGCCGGACTTCGGCAGCGAGAAGGCGCTCGAGTTTTCGATGGCTCAGAGCATCGTCACCGCGAACGAGCGCCAACACCGGCGCGCCGCCGGCCATCATGACGAGCGTCTTGATCAGCGATGTTTCGGGTACGGCCAGGAAGGCGGCGACATCGGCGATGGTTTTCATGCCCGGCGTGGAGACGAGTTCGGGTGTGCGGTCGTCAGCGGGGTCGGGTACCGCAGGAGGAGCTGCAATGGAGACCGCGTCTTCGGCGGCTGCCCGGTACGCTCCTGCTTCGAGGATCTCGTGGGGACCGGCCTCGACGATGGTGCAGCCCGCGTTGCCCGCGACGGCCGGTATGGAGAGCCCCGAGGTTCCGAGCGTGACTTCGGCCGCATGCAGCACTCCGCCGTTCGAGGAGAACAAGAGTCGCGGAAGTTGTTTGTAGCTGCGGAGGTCACCCCAGAGAAGGTTCTCGGGGTCGGCGGCTGTGGATACTTCGTGCGCGCGGATTGCACCATCGCGGAGGATGCTCGCTTCGATGCGCCGCATGGAGCGGACGGCTAGGGGAAGCCATCCGGCATCGCGCAGGAAGCCCGCGCGGCGCAGCAGGCGTTCGCCGGCGGTGGGGATGCCGGAGGGGTCGTCGCGGAGGGTGGGGATGTGGAGTTCGGACCAACGCGAGATCATCGGGAACTGTTATGGTGACGCAGGTATGCGCGGGTGTGCAAGCGGGCGGGACTGAAGTCCCGCGCAGACTAAAGTCTGCCCCACATCGCGACGGAGCCGCAATCGCAGATCATCGATGCCGGACCGCCGTGTGAGAACGGACGCGTTCTACGAGCGCCTGTTCACAGATCGCGAGCGGGCACTGAAGTGCCCGCCAGCACGCTGAAGCGTGCGCCACACCGAGGCTGAAATCTTCGCGGCTGGCGAAGAAACCGAAGGATAGTGGTACATCGCGGCTGGGCCGCAACCGCAGCCGATGCTCAAACCCGTATGCGAAATGCGGAGCGTACTACGAGCGCATGTGCCTAGCGAAAATCTGCGGGGCTGAAGAGGAAACGGAAGGATGGTAGTACATGACTGAAGCCTGCAAGTTATCGGACTGGCTTCACGTCGGGCCGGGGATCGCGCACGAAGCCGTCGCGGTTCGGCATCTTCACCTTGGCGAGCGACTTCGCATCCAGCACTTCGGTCTCGCTCACGATTCCATTCAAGTGCAGGATGTACGCCACCGCTGCGTAGACCTCCGAGTGCGTCAACGATCCCGGCTGGTTGAACGGCATGGCGCGATTCACGTAGTTGTAGACCGACGTTGCATGCGGCCAGAAGCTACCGACGGTTTTGACAGGCTTCGCGGTAGCGAGCGTTCCCTGCCCACCCACCAGCGCTGGACCCACGTCTCCCGCAGCCTTCTCACCATGACATTTCGCGCAGCGCGCGGCGAAGAGTTCGCGGCCTTGCACCGCGGTTCCTGAGCCCGCAGGCAGGCCCTTTCCATCGGGCGCGACACTCACGCTGAGCGTGCGCAGATCCGCATCGCTGGGCGTGCGGCCAACACCGTACTTGGGTGATTGGGCGGCGAGCGTGAGCGCCATTGCGAGCAGCGCGCTAAGCTTCCACATTCGTCACGCTCCCGTCGACCGCGATCTTCCAAAGCTTGATCCCGTTGAAGTGATAGCCGGAGTTGAGTCCGCGTACGGCGACCAACTGCTCGCGCGTCGGTTGCACGTAGCCGGTCGAGTCCGTGGCTCGCGAGGCTATGGTGACGGGCTTTCCGTCCCAGCGCCACGGCATGCGGAAGCGGCAGAACGCGAGGCGATGCCGGGGCTCGTCGATCCGCGCCGGCTTCCACGAAGCTCCGCCATCAAACGTGACGTCTACCTTATCGATGTTGCCGCGGCCGGACCAAGCGAGTCCGGTCAGTTCATAGAACCCGGGCCCGGGAAGCGACTGCCCACCCGATGGAAACGTGATGACGGACTTCGCTTCGAGCGTGAGCGTGAAGATGCGAGCCTTGCCGTCAGGCATGAGGTCGCTGTACTTCGCGGTCTCATCGCGCGTCATGTAGGGTTGATCCGTGACTTGGAGCCGCTGCAGCCACTTCACCTGAACGTTGCCTTCCCACCCGGGCGTGAGCAGACGCAGCGGGAAACCTTGCTCGGGCCGCAGCGGCTCGCCGTTCTGCCCATAGGCGAGCATGGCGTCATCGAGTTCCTTCACGATCGGCACGCTGCGCTGCATGCGGCACGCGTCGCCACCTTCGGCGATGATCCATTTCGCATCGGGCTCGAGGCCCACTTCTTCGAGCAGCAGGCGAAGCGGAACTCCTGTCCACTCGCTGCAACTGGCGAGCCCGTAGGAGCGCTGCACGTCGGGCTGATTCTTCGCCGCCCATTCGCCGCCGCTGTTGCCGCCGCACTCGAGAAAATGAATTCGCGAAACGGAAGGAAGGCGGCGGAGCTCGGCCATGGTGAGCACGAGCGGCCGCTTCACCAAGCCGTGGATCGTGAGGCGATGCTGCGCGGGATCGATCAGCGGCACGCCGGCGTGATGGCGCTCATAGTGGAGCGACGAAGGCGTGATGGTGCCGAGCATGTCCGCGAGCGGCGTGGAACTCGACCCGGCCTCGGGCGTCTTGGTGACGCGCGAGATACGTGCCGACTTGACGTAGGGCGAACGCTCTCCGTATCCGCTGAGCGGCTTGCCGAGTGATCGCGGTTCTTCGGCGCGCGCGAGGGCGCCCGAAGCGAGAGCGGCGCTCATGCGAAGAGCCTGGCGGCGATTGGTTTTGGACATTGGTCCGATTCTACCCGGATTCGGGTCAGCGCGGATACGGATGCCCGTGAAGCGTGGCGAGCGCGCGATAGATCTGCTCGGTGAGCATGGCACGAGCGAGTTCGTGCGGGAACGTCATCGCCGAAAGCGAGAGCAGCATGTCGGCGCGACGCCGCCATGTGTCATCGAAGCCGTCATGGCCGCCGAGCGCGAAGACCACATCTCTGCTTTCGTCGCGCCACGTGCTGATCAGCTTGGCGAACGCGGGCGAATGGAGCGATTTGCCAGCGGGATCGCAGAGCACCTTGACCGCCGACGGATGCCTGGCCCAGAGGTCGAAGCGCGCCGGATCAATCTCGCGCATCTCGCACTGCGCCCAACGTCCGCTGCGCTTCAAGAACTCGGCCGCGATCGCGTTCGCGTGTTCGTCGCGAGGCTTGCCGATGAAGTAGACGAAGATCTTCACGGTTCGCGAATCGCGATCGGCATGCCCGCGCTACAGGTGATCTGCGAAGGAGAAGTCAACGGAGCGCCGCACACGCGCACTTCCGAGTTCATCGGCGGCAGGTCTTCGGGGATGCGGATGTTCACTTGCTGTACTCCCGGCGATCCGGGCGCCGGGCCCGCGAACACCGGCACTTCGATTTCGCGATCATGAATCCGCGCCGAAATCATGCCGAGCGAAGAGTGCGGCAAACCAGTGGCGAAAATCTGCAGGATGTTGCCCGCGCGTTCGGGATTCGATGGTGCGTTCGGGAAGCCGTCTTGATTGTAGACAGCACCCGTGAAGATTGCCGGCGCGACGACGGCGAGCGCAACCTTGCCGGATTCGCTGGCGACGCCGTCGATGGTGACCACCACTTGCGCTTCGGTCTTTACGCCGAGGTCCACTGGCACGATCGCGTTGATGCGCCCGTCCGATGACGAGAGCACTTGCGCCTTGACGCCGTCGAAGGTGACATCCACGCTCTTTCCATCGAGCTTGGTGCCGTCGATCACGGCGAGCGAACCGGGGACCACAGTCTGCATCCCGAGATTGGCGGCGTTGCCAACGCCCCAGAAACGCGGACGATTGGGCACGGGCGCGGGAGGCTCGGGCGGGTTGGTCGGGCCTCGGCTGCGGCGTGGTTACGTCGAGCCGCACACCATAGGTACGCTGCCCAGCAACGGGTCCAGCGTCGACCACCAGCGTTGCTTCGTACGATCCAGGCTTCACCTTTTCCGGAAAGAAGTTGAGGATGGCTCGCGCGTTGTTGATGCCCGAAGACGGCACCACCTTCAACCAATCATCGCCGTTCTTGTACTGCGTGGTGATGGTCCACGGCATGGCGCCACCGCCCTCGTTGAGGATGCGCATCGAGCGCTGATAATATCCGGCAACGGGGGGCGCGATGACGTAGAAGGTCTGCTCTATGTCGACAGTGAGCTTGGGAAAGTAGCCGGCGTTGCAGTCGCGCAGGATGTCGCAATCCTGCAGCGGGACCATGTCGCGGAAGCGCACGATCGGCGCATTGGACGCGGTGTCCGTGGAGGCAGTGAGCGGACCGAAGGTCACCTTGGCCGTGGCCACCGTGCCGTCTTGTCCGGTGTTCGGTGGGAGCGCGATGAAGATCGGAATCTGCGCGCTCTCGAGCGCAGTCGCCACCGCGTCGATCACTTCGAACGCGAAGTAGCCAGTGCCGCTGACCATGGGCACTTCCGTAACGCCATTGAAGAGCGTGAGGCCTCCGCCGATCAACGGGGGAAAGCTGCCGGCGCCGTTGAGGTCCGCACCGGGCACGCGCGATAGCAGGAGACTCGATCCGGGCCCGGGACCGAAGTAGGTGCCCGCCGATGCGCCCAGACCGAGATCGCCCGCGGAGGTCGGAGACGGCGACGAGGAACCCGTGATGAAGTCCGGGATGAACACGCGCGCTTTCGCGGGGAAGTCGGAAAGGCGGATGAAGATGCGCGTACCGTTGGCGGCGTTGGCTTGACGCGGTTCGAATGCGGAAGGGAAGCCTTCCGTGACGCGGATGGTGGCGAACTGCGTGCCGCCCCAAACCATGTTCAAGAACGTGAGCTGCTCGGGCAGAGGCGATCCGACGCAAACGATGCGCGCCGGAGAGCCGCCTATGTAGAGTCCGCGCACCACCAGCGCAACGGCGGGGCTGGCATTGGTGATGGCCATGCTGCCAGAGGTGGTGCTGATGAACATCGAGACATTGCTGCGTCCCGCGGGATTCACGCGGATATTGCTGAACGTGAACGCAGTGCGTCCGTTCGCGGGCATGGTGAAGGAGAACGAGCCGAAGGCGATGGTGTTGCTCCCGCCGAGGAACGGCGAGCCTCCGATGGTTTGCGTGCCGGACGCGGTTTCGGCGGTGAGCACCGCGTCGATCCGATCATTGGTGATTTTGTTTGTGACCGGCGCGCTGGATGTGAGGCTGAATGAACCGGTGACGACCGCGCCCGCCGTTCCGCGGCAGGGCAGCACGATGACGCCCACCAATTCCGATACGCCCTCGGCACGGATCTGGCGCGGTTCCGAAGTTACATCGCAAAAGAGTTGTTGCTGATTCTGCGCGAATAGCGGCGCACACGCGAGCAGGCACACGGTGAGCAGAGCAGGTCGCATTTGGTCACCATTGTAGACGCTATCGCCACTGGCCGGGTTGCAGCGATTGCGCCGCGATGGAAGCCGCGGCCTGCCGCGCCAGCTTGCGAACGGTGAAGCGAAATTCACCGAACCGCTCATCTTTCGTCAATCCATGGAAGTAGCGGTAATAGATTTGCTGCAAGATGACGGCGAGCTTGAACAATCCGTACGAGTAATAGAAGATCGGATGCGCCACGGATCGCCCGGTAGCTTGCTCATAGCGCTCGACAACGCCGCGCCGGTCGAGGAAGCCGGGCATCCACGTGGGCGAGAACGCGAGCGCGCGAAACTCGGCCGGATCGGAGGCGTCGATCCAGTAGCTGAGCGCGGTACCGAAGTCCATGAGCGGATCGCCGAGCGTGGCCATCTCCCAATCGAGCACGCCGGTGACGCGGGTGGGGTCGTCCGGGTCGAGCAGGACGTTATCGAACTTGTAGTCGTTGTGGATGATCGCGGCGCCGCCGTCAGGAGGCATGTTCGCGCCGAGCCAGGCAGCGGTGGAATCCATGTCGGGGATGTCTTCCGTGCGCGCGTCGGTCCAGCGTTTGGACCAGCCCTCTACCTGCCTGCGCACGTAGCCTTGCGGCCTGCCGAAATCGCCGAGTCCGGCTGCTTCGGCATCCACGGCATGGAGCGCGGCGAGATTGTCGATGAAGGCTTCGCAGATGCGGCGCGAGAGGGCGGGGTCACCGGTGATCGACTCTGGCCATTTCCTGCGCAGCACCATTCCGTGCAGGCGTCGCATGAGGTAGAACGGCGCGCCGAGTACGGACTCGTCCTCGCAATAGAGGATCGGCTCGGGCGCAGGCGGATACACTTTGCTCAAGCGCGAGAGCACCCGATACTCACGCCCCATGTCGTGCGCGGACTTCACCTTCGATCCGAACGGCGGCCGCCGCAGCACCCATTCCTCGCTTTCGCGGCGCACGAGGCCACCGCGGCGCACAAGGTAAGTGAGGTTCGAGTGGCCCGAAGGGAACTGCTCGATCTCGATGGCGCCATCACCCGCCAGCGCACCGTGCAGATATTCGGCAAGGCGCGCGGCATCGAGTTCCTCACCGGGCCGCGGCGGAGCGCTCGAGTTGAGATCGCGAATCATCAGTGCGCGGCGAGGTGCGAGATCTTCGGATATCCGTTGAGCGAGATGCGGCACGAGGGGCCCTCGCCGTGGAATCGCGGCGAGTGGAAGAGAAACTTCGGCACGTAGACGAAGTCGCCCTCATTGGCGATGACGACGCCGTGGCCTTCGATCCCGTAACGCATCTGGCCCTTGGCGATGATCCAGGCTTCGGCGCACTCGGGATGATAGTGGCCGGGGTCCTTCGGATCGAGTGGAGCGATGTTCTTCTCGAACCCGTAGATGAAGTTCATGGCGCCGCGGTCATCGGCGACGACGGGTTCCACGGAGAGTCCGCGATGGTCGTATTTGACGCGCGACTCGAACTCGGCGAAGGTCTGGTGGGGGCGGTTGACCTTGTCGTAGGGTACGGGCCGCCACGGCATCTTCACCTGGATCCAGTCGAATCCGGGCATAGGCGGCGGCGAAACATCCTTGGGGAACAATGTTTTTGCCTGGGCGATGTTCACTTCCAGGCGCAGCGCGGGCTCGGAGCCGGTGACCTCCCAGGAGTAGATGGTCTGCATCGGCACCTGGACCATCGAACCTTTGCGCGCGACGATCTCCGCCTGGCCCTGAATGCGGAAGCGCATCTCGCCGCGCAGCACCATCCACCATTCGCGCGTATCGGGATGAAATCGCGGCGCGGACTTCGTTCCCGGAGCGGCGGAGACATACTCGGCCTTCATGTGCTCGTCGTCCATCACCGTTTCGCGCCAATCGGCTTTGCCGCGGAACTTGGCGTCGAGATCGGAGAGCTTCACGTGAGGCCGATGCGGCGCGGTGTAGGCGGGAAGGCGCTTGGGCTTGGGAGCCCAGACCGTTTCCTGTTGCGGCTGGCCGAACGCGACGGCCGCGGCGGCGAGAGCCAGTACGCTACGCATTCCCCTTCTCCAATTCTTCGAGCATCGAACAGAAGAGCGCTCCTTGTTCAATGGCATCGTCCAGGGCGGTGTGGGTGTGCTTCTTGCCGGCAGCGAACCAGCGCCGCGGCATGTTGCGCTTGACGGACTCGCGATACGGCTTCTTCAGCAGCGCCATGGCGAGCGTCTTCATGTCGAGCGCCGAGTGCGAGAACGGACTGTAGCCCGTGAACTTGATCAGGTACCAATAGACGAACGTGAAGTCGAAGCCGGCAGGATAAGCCACGAAGACCGATCGGCCGCCGAGTTGCTTCACCCACGCGAGATAGTCACGCATCGCCTGTTCCGGAGGCTGCAAGTCTTTGCGGCAGGCGGCCCAGGCTTCGGGTTGCGTGGTCCACCAAGCCATGGTGTCGGGATGGCCCTCGGCGCCAGGCAAGGTCTCGAGGTTCGCACTGAAGGTGGCGATCAGCTTGCGATCGGAAGAATAAGCAGCCGAGCCGAGACTGAGCATGGAATGCGGTCCGGGAATGGGTCCGTCAGTTTCGACGTCGGTGCTGATGTAGATTTCGTCGTTCGGCGTATCACTATATGGTAGAGCGAACTCGGCGCTTCGTGGAAGAGGAGCCGGGCTCATCGCGCGCAACCCCGGCATTCGCAACGGCGGCGCCCCTGCATCGCAGGTACAGCAGTATCGGTCCGCCGGATCGCCGTGTGGCACCACGCCAATCAAGAAGATCGACGAGGACCTGGCAAATGCAGACCGCATCGCCGAGGCGCTCGAAGCCGAGTATCGCCGCTGATTCGCTGACTTACTGACCCGCCCTGACCAACTCGAAGTGCGACGGCTCCGGGATCGGATCGCCATCCTCCCGCATCGCGGCCAAATGCATCTCGATTGCCTTGGTCATGCGCTCGCGCGTCTCGTCGAGCGTTCCGCCGGTCGCGATGCAGCCGGGGAGATCGGGCGCGTAGGCGCCATAGCCCGTGGAAGACTTCTCGTAAAGGACCAAGTAGTCGCTCATCAGATACCCGCCTGCTTCATTATAGACTTGTACGTCTTGGGCGGCACTTCGTCCGATTCGTGACCCGCCACGGTTACTTTGCCTGGCTTGTCCGGATGCGCGAATTGGCGGTGGCTGCCTTCCTGATTCTTCAGACGCCAGCCGTCATCTCGAAGCTTCTTCAAGAGGTCTCGGACTTTCATGCCATTTGCAGAACGAAATGGCAATGATATCGCGGATCTATCCTGCACATTCCCTTGGTAGATGACTCGCCCCTTCCCAGGCCCGAGTGCGATAGACTGCGCAAGAATGGCGACTCAGGCTGGGACCGCATTCTCGTTTCGGATGGCGATCGGGCGTCGGAAGTCAGAGTTTCACGTCGTTCGGTGGTCTCCGGATGGACGCTCAATCGCGGCCCCAGGTAGCGATGGTGTCGTCTGGTTGTGGCGCGTAGATTCGGGATCGCACTCACTCTTGGAAGGGCACCTGGGATCATTCAACGATCTCGCATGGTCACCTGATGGGAACCTGTTGGCGAGTTGCTCGATAGATGGCACAGTGCGATTGTGGAACCGGTCACCGCCCAAGAGCAGCGTGTGCTGAAGGGGCACTCGTCCGTCGTTTCATGCGTTTCGTGGTCACCTGACAGTAGAACGTTGGCAAGCGGGTCCCACGACAAGATAGCTATCCTGTGGGACCGAGTGAGCGCCTCTCCTCGCCATGAGTTGAAGGGCCATTCTTTGCACATTCTGTGCGCCGCCTGGTCGCCTGACGGCAGCAGCATAGCCACCGCTTCCGGCGACGCCACAGTCCTCCTGTGGGACGCGGCGACCGGGAGTGCACGGCACGACCTGCGAGGCCATCGAAGTAGAGTCCAGAGTCTGGCGTGGTCACCCGATGGAACTAGGCTTGCTTCCGGGGTGTCGGACCGAACAGTGCAGGTGTGGGACGTGGCCACTGGCCGAGCAAACATACACCTGTCAGGCCATGGAGGCTCGGTGAACATCTGGCCGTAGCCGTGGGGTGGCGCTGCCACCCGCCGCAGCAGTCGAAGACCGATAATGAGGAAGCAGCCTCATGCGTGTGCTCCCCATCCTTCTTCTGATCGCAACCGCCGCGTCCGGCCAGGGTGTATCGACTCGCACCGTACGCGCCACTCCGCGCGGAAAGCCCTCCGGGATTCCGTTTCATGCACGCTTCGTCGACATCGCCGCCGAGGCCGGACTTACGCATCCGGTGATCTCCGGAACGAACGAAGGCAAGACTTATATCGTCGAAACAACCGGCTGCGGAGCCGCGTTCGTCGACTACGACAATGACGGCCTGATCGACATTTTCCTACTGAGTGGAACGCGTCTCGCAGGCGACCCGCCCGAGGCCACCAATCGCCTCTATCACAACGACGGCAACGGCAAGTTCACCGAGGTGACCGACAAGGCCGGACTGCGCCGCGCCGGCTGGGCCTCATCTGTGACCGTGGGCGATTACGACAACGACGGCTACTCGGATCTTTTCATCACCTACTGGGGACACAACGCGCTCTATCGCAATCGCGGCAACGGCACTTTCGAAGACGTCACCGAAAAAGCGGGACTGCTCGAGAAGGGCGTGCGTTGGGGCTCGGGCGCGACGTTCTTCGACTACGATCGCGACGGCGACCTCGACCTGTTCGTCGCCAACTACCTCATTCTCGATCTCGATCGCGTACCCAAGCCCGGCGGATCGGGCAATTGCAACTGGAAGGGCGTGCCGGTGAATTGCGGTCCGCGTGGCTTGCCGCCGGCGAAGCACTTGCTCTATCGCAACGACGGCGGGAAGTTCACTGACGTTTCGGCGGCGTCGGGCGTCAGCAAGATTGGCGGCAGCTATGCGATGACTGTGGTCGCCGGGGACTTCGACGAAGACGGCTGGCCCGACCTCTACGTAGCCTGCGACTCCACGCCGAGCTTCTTCTTCCGCAACAACCACGACGGCACGTTCGCCGAGACGGGACTCGAGCGCGGCGTGGCGCTCAACGAAGACGGAATGGAGCAAGCCGGCATGGGGCTCGGCGTGGGCGACTTCAATCTAGACGGCCATCTCGACATCTTCAAGACGCACTTCGCCGACGACACGCACATCCTTTATAAGAACGATGGCAAGGGCAACTTCGACGATGTGACGATCGCGAGCGGCTTGGGCGTGGAGACGCGCTACATCGCTTGGGGCACGGCGATCACTGACCTCGACAATGACGGCCTGCCGGATCTGTTCGTGGTGACGGGCAACGTGTATCCGGAGATCGAACGCAAGCTGCCCGCGTATCCTTTCAAGACTCCGCGCCTGGTGTTTCGCAATCTGGGCAATGGGAAGTTCGAGGAACTGCTCGACGAGGCGGGTCCGGGTGTTGCGGCGGCGCACTCGGGTCGCGGTGCGGCGTTCGGCGATTTCGACAATGACGGCGATATCGACGTGCTGATCGTCAATCTCAACGAGCCGCCGTCGCTGCTGCGCAATGATCTGAAGGCGCCCGGTCGGCACTGGTTGAAGTTGAAGCTCGAGGGGACGAAGTCGAATCGAAGCGCGATTGGAGCGCGCGTGGTGGTCCGCTACGGCGGCAAGATGCAGGTGCAGGAAGTGCTGAGCCAGGCGAGCTACTACTCAGTGAACGATCAGCGTCTGCACTACGGGCTGGGCGCGGCCGCGACCGCGGATGTGGAGATTCGATGGCCCAGCGGCGCCGTGCAGAAGCTCGCGAATGTGAAGGCCGATCAGATACTCGCGGTGAAGGAGCCCTGAAGATGACAGCTCTGTTGTGGATGGCGCTTGCGCCGGCGGTGATCGATTGGCCGCAGTGGCGCGGTCCGGCGCGAGATGCAGTATCCGCCGATGCGGTGCGCGCGCAGTGGCCGGCCAAGCTCGCGCGGCAATGGCAGGTGAATGTGGGCGAAGGGCATTCGTCGCCGATCGCGGTGGGCGGCGTGGTGTATCAGTTCTCGCGCTCGGGTGGACAAGAGCACCTGACGGCGATCGACGGCAAGTCAGGCAAGACGCTATGGCGGCAGGCCTACACGGCGCCGTACAAGATGAACTCCGCGGCCACGTCGCATGGCGAAGGGCCGAAGTCGACGCCGGTGTTCGCGGGCGGGCGAATCTACACGCTCGGCATCTCGGGGATTCTCTCGTGCTGGGAAGCGGCATCGGGGAAGCTCGCGTGGCGCAAGCAGTTCTCGTACTCTGAGACTTCGCCGTTGTATGGGACTGCGATGTCGCCGATCGTGGACGAAGGGTTGCTGATCGCGCACGTGGGCGGCAACAGCGGCGGCGCGCTCACTGCATTCGATGCGGTCACGGGCGCGGAGCGTTGGCAGTGGAAGGAAGACGGTCCGGGATACGCGTCACCGGTGATTGGCGTGTTCGATGGTGTGCGGCAGGTGATCACGGAGTCACAGGAGCACGTGATCGGCGTGGATGCCAAGACCGGCGCGCTGCTGTGGAAGATCCCGCTCAGCACGGCTTACACGCAGAACGCGGTGACTCCGATCGTGTGGGGGAAGACGGTGATCTACTCGGGACTCGGCAAGGGCGTGAATGCCGTTCGGCCGGTGAAGACAGCGCGCGGGTGGGTGGCTGAGCCGATCTGGAACACTACAGAAGTGGCCATGTACATGAACTCGCCCGTACGCGTGAGCAACCGGCTTTGCGGCTTTTCGCACCAGAACAAAGGACAGTACTTTTGTCTCGACCTCGATTCGGGCAAGGTGGCTTGGAAGGGCGAGCCGAGGCAGGGCGACAATGCGGCGATGGTGGTGGCAGGCGAGGACGTGCTGATGTTGGGTGCCGATGGCGAGTTGCGGGTGGGGCGCTTGCGCGGGGCCGCGATCGAGGTAATGCATCGCTATGCGGTGGCCGATAGTCCTACGTGGGCGCATCCGGTCCCGTTTGGGGATGGGGTTCTCGTGAAGGATCGGACATCGCTCAGCCTTTGGCGATGAAGATTTCGCGCAGAACATTTTTCTATTCGGCTGTTCCGGCGATTCCCGCGGTGGCTTATCCGGTTCTGATCGAACCGCGCTGGTTCGATGTGACGCATACACCGGTTCGGGTGGGGCTGCGGCAGCCCGTGCGTGTGCTGCATCTTTCGGATCTGCACCTATCGTCGGTCTTTTCGCTGGCGCGGATTCAAGATGCAATCACGGCGGGTCTGGCGACTCGTCCGGATCTGATTTGCCTCACCGGGGACTACGTGACGGTGTGGGGTCGAGTGAGCACCGCGGATTATCCGGCCGCGTTGCGGCGGTTGAGCCAAGCCGCGCCGACGTTCGCGGTGGTCGGCAATCACGACGGTGGCTTGTGGACGCAAGGTCACGGCGGCGCGCGCGATCATTCGGCGGTGGACCGCATCCTCGAAAGCGCGGGAATCGAGCTACTGCAGAACCGTTTCCGCCGCGTGGAGATTCGCGGGGAGAAGCTGGCGGTGGCGGGCGTGGGTGATTTGTGGGGAGACGAGATCGATGCTGGCGCTGCGCTCGGTTCGATCCCGGAGAGTGATCGCGTGATTCTGCTCTCGCATAATCCTGACAGCAAAGGCATGTTCGCGCGCCATCGCTGGGATCTGATGTTGAGCGGACACACGCATGGCGGCCAAGTGATTCTGCCGTTGCTCGGCGAGAGCTACGCGCCGGTGGTGGACAAGAACTACGTGGCCGGTTTGAAGCCGTGGCAAGGCCGGCAGATCTTCATCACGCGCGGGGTGGGCAATGTGGCGGGCGTGCGATTCAACTGCAGGCCTGAGGTGAGTGTGCTCGAACTGGCGTGAAGCCCGGCGCTAGACTGGGGCAATGCTCGTTGTGAAGCCGTTCGAACCTGGCGATTTCGAACGCTGGTTGCCGCTGTGGCGAGGCTACCAGACGTTCTACGAGGCGTCACTGCCAGAGGAGACGACGCGCGTGGCGTGGAGCCGCATGCTCGATCCGGCCGAGCCCATGTTCGGAGCACTGGCATGGGAGGGTGATGAAGCGGTGGGGATGGTCCACTGGATCTTGCATCGATCGAACTGGACAGTCGGGGATTACTGCTACCTGCAGGATCTGTTTGTAGCGGAGCCGGTGCGTGGGATGGGCGCGGGCCGCAAGTTGATCGAGTACGTGTACGCGGATGCGACGCGGCGAGGGTGTTCGCGGGTGTACTGGCTGACGCACGAGACGAATCATCAGGGGCAGCAGCTCTACGATCGGATCGCGATGAAGAGCGGGTTCATCCAGTACAAGAAGACGCTGCCGTGAAAGCGGGCCCGGATGATTCCGGACCCGCACCTTCTGCACTTTTCTGGACCTGCGCAGGTCCATCTACTTGCAGATCGGCTTGTTGAACGCCTTGACCACGGCGAGGATGCCCGTCGGGTCAAAGTCGGCGACGGTCGTCGGCACGAGCGAGGTCCAATCAAACTCGCCCTCCTCGTAGGCCTTGACCATTACTTCGGCCGTGTCCGAGATCTGGCCAGCGTCGTCGAGCTTCCCCTGGATCGCATCGATCTTCCGCAGGGTTCTGCCCGCGCGGATGCCCCTTTCGATGGCCTCGATGGCCTTGTCTTTGAGCTCCTTCCGCGCAACCGCGGTCAGTGTCCGCTTGCCTGCTTGCTTGGCCGCCAGCCGCGCTGCTTGGATCGCCGGAGTGGCCGCGCCCGCTGTGACTACGAGGCTCGCCACGTTCAGCACGACATCCGCGGTGGACTGCACTTGATCGATGATCGAGAAGGCGCACGCCGAGGCCGACTTGGCGCAAGCCGCTCCGCATCCGGTGGGGAACGAGCCGTTGCACTGCCCCCAGCACACCGGTCCAACGCCCGAGCTTCCCGTGGGGCACTGCGGATAGCACAGCCCCGCGTCATACTGCTGGCCAGCCGGACACGTGGTGCTCGCCGAGCCGCGCGAGTACGCATCTTTGGCGCAGAACGCTCCGTCATCGCGCATGCCTGCCGGACACAGCGGCGAACACACGCAGCATCCGAACGCGTAATATCCGGCCGCGCACTTCGGATAGGCGAGCTCGCCGTACATCTCGCACGACTGTCCAGTGTTGCGCTGACACCGCGCGATGGCATCATTGCGGCCCTCGAACGGCCACCAGTATCCGTAGCCGCCGCCGCGACCGTAAGGCGCGGGCTTGGCACAACTGACGCCGATGTCGGTGAAGCCGGCCGGACAGTTCTGCCAGCACAGGAACGCCGCGCCCTTGTATCCGGCTCTGCAGGACTGATAGCAAACCAGCGCGCCATCGTAGTCGGGATATCCGGCTGGGCAGGTGGCCGGGATCTTGCCCACGCCGCGTGTGGAGGTGTTCTTCCAGCAGATGTCCGGGTTTTCGTCTTCGATGCCCAGCACGTTTTGGTTCACCACGTCGAGCACGCTCTTGGCCGCGGCCGAGACGATCGTCACCGGAGCGCGAGCGCGGGTGAAGGTCTGGTTGGCTTGACGCCCGCAGTGCCACAACTGGATCGGCGCACCGTTCGATTGCGACCATCCCCAAACATCGACGCACAGCCCGGACTTGGCGACCAGTGAACCCTTCTCCGAATCGCTGTCGTCTTGGGCACGGAACCACTGCGTCTGCCGCCTCGGATTGCAGTCGGCCAACTGGATCGGGCTGCCCGGCTGACTGGTGTCGCCAGCCACATCCATGCATTTGCCGTTCACGTTCGAGACCCACAGCGCGTACGGGCCGTCGATTATCCGCTGGACCCATGTTTGACTAGGCCGGGCCTGGTCGCAGTCGCTCTGCACCACGGCAATGCCGGCCGAAGACGCGCCGCCAAGATCGATGCATTTCAGACTGTGCGCGGCAGTGAGAAAGTACGCCTTCGTGTCTTCGACGAGGGGGTTTGAGTCGGGCTCGACGCTCCAGTAGATGCCGGGACGCGAAGGCTTGCGGTCCGGTGCGCTGACGTTGTTGTTGACCACTTCCAGCGTCTGCCCGGTGACGCGGTTGCTGATGACGTAGCCGGCGTCCTGGGCTTCGAAGGTCCACATCGCCTCGGGAGCGCTAACCGCCACGTAGCCCGTCTGCAGGCCACCGTCGATGCGGAGCGACAAATCGCGCCAACGGTTCCGGATGCGCCAGTAGGTCTGGCCGTCGTCGACGCGTTCGAGACGCCACATTGCGCTCCACCAGCCGGGCATTACCGCGCCCGCGCTGAGTTGGGGCTGCTCCATGTGGAGATACTGTCCGGTGGAAATGTTCCGCAGGCGATAGAACGTGTTGGGCGAGAACGACTGCGCGAAGGCAGCGCCCGTGAATATGGCCATCGCAGCGATGGCACGGAAACCACTGCGCTTCATTGACGGCCTCCTTCCTTGTCCTCGCTGGCCTTGGCCGGGCTGGCCTCGAGGATCTTCGCTTCGAACGCTTCGAAGCTCAATGCGCCAACGAGCGTGACTCCGTCGACGCCGTCCGCGGTGGACCGGCCGATGACGAAGCTCGGTGTTCCGCCGATCTTCAACGCGGCGGCTTGGTCAATGTCTTTCTGGATGGCGGCGACATGCTTGCCGCTGGCAACGCAGGCGTCGTAGCGGACCATGTCGATTCCGGTAGTCTGGGCCTGGGCGCGGATCGAGTCATTGGTCACGCGCGGCGAGCCAGAGAGGATGGCGTCACGCAGTTCCCAGTAGCGGTCCTGTTCACCGGCGCAGCGCATGGCTTCGGCGGCCCGCATCGAAGGCGTGGTGACGTCGAGCGGCATGTCGCGGGCAACGAAGCGGACGCGGCCGGTGTCGATGTACTTCTTGCGGATCTCGGCGAACGCCTTGGCATGGAACTGACGGCAGAATCCGCACTGGGCATCGGCGAATTCGACGATAGTCACGGGCGCGTCTTTGGAGCCGAGCACGTGCGGCGTGTCGATGGGGAAAGCGGCTTTCGACACCGGCTGCGGCATCTGCGGCTGCTGCTGCGGCGTGGGCGCCGCGGGTCCCCGCTCGAGCAGGAGCCGGATCTGGCGAAGCTCGGAGAGGATGGCGTCGGCTTGCTCGCGCGTGACGGAAGCGCTCGACGGAACGGCGATATGGCCGGCTTCAGCCGCCAGAATCGTGCTGGCGAAAAGACCGGCTGCGAGGATCGGTCGAAAGATCATTGGGCTTGCTCCTTCGGGAGGGATTCGGAGCGCAAACGGAACGGTGTGCGCCGGAGGCGGCCGGAACGGCATCCGATGCGCCTCCCACACGGTAAGGCGCGGTGGGCGGAAAATTCCGGCCAAACGTCTTTCGATGCCTGATATATACTGACTGTGCAAACGAACACCGTCTCGCGCAAGGGGATCGATTCCGTATGTCCAAGACCGCATTTCTGACCGCCGCATTGGCCGCTGCACTGCCGCTGGCAGCGCAGATTTCAACAGGAGCGCTGGTGGGTACCGTGAAGGACGCCTCGAACGCCGTCGTCGCCGGAGCGCGCGTGGAGGCGAAGAACACCGCCACCGGCGCGGTTCGCTCCACCACCACTGACGGCGTGGGCGAGTACTCGATTCCGAACCTGCCGGCCGCGCGTTACAACGTCACGGTCACGATGCAGGGCTTCAAAACATTTTCGGCCAACGACGTGGCATTGCAAGTGGCGCAGCGGCTGATGCTCGACGCGCGGCTCGAGGTTGGCGCCGTGGGCCAGGAACTCACCGTCACGGGCGCGGCTCCCCTCATCGATACGGCGACGTCGTCAGTGGGCCAAGTGGTGAACACGGAAGCCGTGGAGCACATGCCGCTCAACGGCCGCAGCTTCTGGCAGCTCACGCAGTTGACTCCCGGAGTGAACTACACGCCGGGCGGCCAGGGCACGCGCACGGGCGGGCGCTCGATTCGCTCGTCGGCGGTGAACGTCACCATCAACGGCACCGGACCCACCTGGACTGGCTGGTCACTCGACGGCGCCAACATCACCGAGATGCAGACGGGCGGCACGCTGATCCAGCCGAACGTGGATGCGATCCAGGAATTCAAAGTGGAGAGCTCCAACATGCCCGCCGAGTACGGTCACACGCCGACGGTGGTGAACGCGACGCTGCGCAGCGGCGGCAATCAGTTCCACGGGACGCTGTTCGAGTTCGTCCGCAACGACAAGTTCGACGCACGCAACTTCTTCTACATCCCGCCGGCCGGATCGAAGCAAAGCAAAGATCCGCTGCGGCGCAATCAGTATGGCGGCACGTTCGGCGGGCCGATCCGCAAAGACAAGACGTTCTTCTTCCTCGACCTCGAGCGCACGAGCGTGCGCGAAGGCCAGGACTTCAACAACGTGGTGCCGACCGCCGCACAGCGCACAGGCGACTTCAGCTCACTGTTGGCGCAGGCGCGGCCGGCGACGATTCTCGATCCGCTGACGCGCGCTCCGTATCCGGGCAACATCATTCCGGCCAACCGCGTTTCACCGCAGGGCCAATTCTTCGCGAAGTACCTGCCGCTGCCGAATCAGGTGGTGGGCGGCGTGAGCCGCGCGATTCTCACCAACAATCTCTCCCTCGATCAGAACCGCGCCGATATCCGCATCGATCAGCAGGTGGGTTCGAAGACGCAGTTGATGGGCCGCTACTCAATCAACGACAACACCGAGCAGGATCCAAATCCGTTCCCCACGCTCGGCGCGTTCGATCTGCACAGCCGCGCGCAGAACGCGATCATCGGAGCCACGCACACGGTGTCGCCGCGATGGATCGCCGACGGCCGCGTCTCGTACTATCGCTCGATCTTCCTCTTCGGTCCAACGCTCGGCGGCACGAACTTCAACGGCCAGGCGGGCGTGAAGGGCTTCGACGATCTGACGTCGACCTATTCGTTCCCGCAGATCACGATGACCAACTACGCGACGTTCACCGGGTCGCCATCGGATCAGCGGCCGAAGTCGAACCGGATCCGCAATTGGCAATCGGCGTTGAACCTCAGCTACGCGGGCGGGCGGCACTCGGCGAAGTTCGGCGCCGACTTCATGCACCAGACGGCCGGCTTCTATAACGGCTCACGTTCGGTGGGCATCTTCAACTTCGTGGGCAACTATACGGGCAACGCGTTTGCTGATTTCCTCACTGGCTATCCGGACTCGGTGACGCGCGACTACTTCAAGCAGCTCAACGGCAACTTCGCGAACTTCTGGAGCTTCTATGCGCAAGATAGCTTCCGCGTGACGCAGAACTTCACACTGAACTTCGGCATGCGCATGGAGCTGAATCCGTTCTACTCGGGCATTCGCGGGCAGAAAAGCGCGTTCGATCTGGTGACCGGGAAGCTGGTAATTCCCTCGACCATCGATCCTGCCGTGCAGCCGCTCACCGCGTATATGCTGCCAATCTTCCGCGACCGCTTCGACTACACGCGCGACCGTGGATTGCCGGACGATATTCACGGGACGGATCTCAACTGGGGTCCGCGAGCTGGCTTCGCGTGGCGGCCGTTCGGGCGTTCGGACTGGGTAGTGCGCACCGCCTACGGGATCTTCTACGTATTCCCAGACAGCAACACGATCGACAACACGGTGGCGACGGTTCCTTTCGTGGCGACGCAGACAGTGTTCAACGATCGTCCGCCGGTGGCGCCGACGCGCACGTGGGGCGACTTCTTCCTGGGCCAGCCGGCAGTGGCTGCAAATCCGAATCCGGGCCGGCCGTGTCCGTTCGGGATGACGCTGCTTTCGTGCTCGCAGCCCGATGTGGACTCGGGCGCGTTACATTTCTCGAGCACGTATCTGCAGCAGTGGAACATCTCGATTCAGCACCAGATCAGCGCCAATACTTCGTTCGATCTGGCGTACGTGGGCAACAAGACCACGCACATGAACCAGAACATCAACCGCAATGATCCGCTGCCGGGGCCGGGTGCGATTCAAGGGCGGCGTCCGTATCCGCAGTGGGGCGCGTTGATTTATCCGGTGTTCGAAGAGAACGGCAACTACAACTCGTTCCAAGCGAAGTTCGAGGCGCGCAATTTCCACGGGCTGAACATGCTGGGCGCGTACACGTTCTCGAAGTGCATCGACTACACGACCAACGAGAGCGGCGCGCCGACGTTCGCGCTCTGGCGCTACTTCCGAGGCTTGTGCGATAGCGATCTGCCGCACATGTTTTCCGGGAGCTTCGATTATCAGCTTCCGGTGGGTCGCGGCAAGGCGCTGCTCGGTTCGGCGCGCGGCGTGATGAATCAGGTGGTGGGCGGTTGGTCAGTGGCTGGGATCGTGACGATGCGGTCTGGGCTGCCCTTTTCGCCGACCATTTCCTCGGACACGGCGAACACGGGCGTGGGCGGGCAGAAGCCCGACGTGATCGGGAAGCCCACGATGGTGCGCGATCCGACGTGCTGGTTCTATGTGGCGGCGAATGCCGCGTGCGGCGCGTTGGCTCCCGGGACCGCGGATGCGTTTGCGTTGCCGCCGGCGCAGGTGCGGTATGGCACGGGTGGCCGGAATATCTTGCGGTCGGATGGGTTGTCGCAGATCGACCTGACGGTGATGAAAGTGTTCCCGATCACCGAGACGAAGCAGGTGGAGTTCCGCAGCGAGTTCTTCAATGCGTTCAATCATCCGACGTTCGCGGCGCCGGGGACGAACGTGAATGCGGCGTCTGGGGCGCAGGTGGCGAGTACGTTGAATGCGGGCCGGATTATTCAGTTCGCGTTGAAGCTCCGGTTTTGAGTGACTGTACTCGTCGTTGTCCTGGTGTTTGCGGCTGTACTTCCGGTCGCGGTGTTCGTGAGTTTCGTTTTCCGATCCATTCGACGGGAGCGGCGCGAGGGCGGCGAGACTGTGCGAATGCGCGAGGAACTGCTCAGGTCCTCAATAGATTGGGACGTGGCAGAATCGATCGCCGGGAGACCGATACCGGAAGCCGTGAGGGATTTCTACAACGATCCTTCGCTGACACTGCGCACGTCGGTGGAGATCCGGGCCGATGGCCGCCTCTGGCACATCGAGTACTTCAATCCCTTAGGCATGGCTTTGGAAACCGGCCGCGACCGGAAACGTCTTGATATCGCAACGGACGAATGCGGCAACCAATACAGTGTGAGCCTGACGCTGCCGGTGTCCCCGGTTTGGCACCGCGACCACGACACGGGTGACGAAGTGATTGTCGCGGCGAGTCTGGATGGGTTCAAACAGTTGGTTTGCGCTTCCGGCCACAAGCCTCCGCGGTGAGCAGTAGCTGCGCGAAATTCCCCCGCCATGTAAGAAACTGACCCGTGGAGGGACTACCTGTTGCGAATGGGCACCTCGGAGCAGTCGCGATTCGAAGACTTGCTCCGCCGTTACCTCCAGCCTCTTCGGCGGCTCGCTTGGTCCTATGCACGCGATCAGGCAGAATGCGATGACCTGCTGCAGGAAATCGCGCTTGCGCTGTGGACCGCGTTGCCAAACTTCCGCGGCGACTCCACCGAACGGACGTGGCTCTATCGGATCGCGCACAACACGAGCATCAGTCACCTGGCCAGCAGCAAACGCCGCGGAGCGCGCGAAGCGAACGAGCCGGGCCCAGAGCCGGCTAGCGCGGGGGACGATCCCGAGGCTGAGGTGATCTACCGCGAGAAACAAATGCGGCTATGGAGCGCGATTCGGGAGCTATCGTTGCCCGATAGGCAAGTCATCGTCCTGTACCTGGAGGGCATGAGCGCCGCGGAAATCGAAGCGGTGACCGGCTTCAGCGCAGGGAGCATCGCGACGCGGCTCACTCGAATTCGCCAGAAGTTGGCTGCCCGCGTGGCCGGAGAGGAGCGCGCGCATGAGCGGTGATGAAGAAAAGGACTTGATGAGATTGTGGCAGGAAAGCACCGGCCCGGGCGATGCGCAGCAGCTGGCGGCTGCGATCGCGCGGAGGATGGACCGATTCGACCGAAAAATCTTCTGGCGCAACATGCGCGAGTATGTGGCCGGCGGGGCTCTGATCGCATGGTTCGCATGGATGTTGCGCAACCCGCGTCATCGCGGTGTTTCGATTGCGGGGATTGTGGCGACCGGTTTCGTGATGTTCTATTTGTGGCGCAGCGAGCGGAACAAGCCGAAGCTCGATCCGTCGGCAGATGTACGGTCATACCAGGCCGCTGTGCTCGATCGATATGACCGCCAGATCGCCCTGCTGAGCCGCGTCAAGTATTGGTACGTGGCGCCACTCTATGCCTGGATGCTTCTGGCGCTGTTCGCTGTTCCGCCGCCGCCCATGGGCAGACTCGCGCCCTTCATCGCGGTAACGGCGTTTTCCGGCTTTGTGATCTGGTTGAACGAAAGCTACGCAGCCCGCAAGTTGCACAAGGCACGCCAAGAAGCGGCAACCCTTTTCGAGGAGAAGAAACCATGAAATACGGCGTTTGGATTATCGTACTGTGCACCATCGCGTGGTCACAGGATCTCCAGAAGGCAATCGCGGACCGAGTCGACGTTTCGAGAAAGGCCGTCGGCATCGCGGCCGGAGTCATCGGCCCGGAGGCACGGGAGATCGTCGTCCATGGCTGTAACGACAACAAGTCCGAGCAGAAGTTGAGCAAGGAGAGCACCTTCGAAATCGGGTCGATTTCCAAGGTCTTTACCGCGCTGCTCTTCGCCGACATGATCGAGCGCGGTGAAGTGAAGCCCGATGATCCGGTGTCGAAGTACCTTCCCGAGAGCGTGACCGTTCCGAGTCGAAACGGCAAGCAAATCACGCTGCTTCACTTGGCCACGCACGTTTCCGGGTTGCCGCGCCTGCCCGGCAATCTGACACCGGCGGATCCGGCGAATCCGTATGCTGACTACAACGCTGCAAAGCTCTATGAGTTTCTGTCTGGCTATGCGCTTCCTCGCGATCCCGGTGAGAAGCACGAGTACTCGAACTTGGGCGGAGGCCTTCTGGGACATGCGCTGTCCCGAAGAGCCGGAAAGCCTTATGAGGAACTCATCCGGCAGCGGATCCTCGAGCCGCTGCAGATGAACGAGACCTTCGTGGGCGCAGGCCCGCGTCTGGCGACTGGACACTCCGCCGACCTCAGACCCGCCAAGCCGTGGGACTTTCAGGTGCTCGCTCCGGCCGGCGCGATTCGCTCGACAGTAGGCGACATGCTGAAGTTCGCTGGAGCGCATCTCGATTTGACCGAGACGCCACTCAAGGCGGCTGTGGCGCGAATGCGGCAGGCGCAGGCGCCGGTGGGAGCGCCGGATGTCGACCAGGCGATCGGATGGCTGATCTTCAATAACCACGGGACAGAGATTCTCCTCCACGACGGGGGCACCGCCGGATTCCGCTCGGCACTCGCCCTGGATCCGGCGCGAAAGCGGGGCGTGGTGGTGCTCGCCAACACGGCCAATGACGTGACCGATATCGCCCTGCACGAACTAGAGCCGAAGTATGGGCTGGTGAGGCCCGCGCTGCCGCGCAAGGAGATCGAGGCCGGCGAAGAATTGCTGGAAACCTATGTCGGTGTCTACCAACTGACACCGGCGTTCGCGATCACGATTTTCCGGAAGGGCAAGCAACTCATGGCCCAGGCAACGAATCAGCCGGCGTTCGAAGTGTTTCCGGAGAGCGAGACGAAGTTCTTCCTCAAAGTAGTTGACGCCCAAATCAGCTTCACCAAGAATGAAGCGGGCAAGGTGGTTGGGCTGATTCTTCACCAAGGCGGTAGGGACCAGAAAGCGACGCGCACCAACTAGACTAGGCGTGAGACTGGCCACAGCCGCCGCCACGGCGCTGGAGGGCCTCCATCAAGCGGTTGCGTACCGGTGACGGTAGATCTTCGGGTTCCATGCCGCGAAAGACCTGGAGCACCAGGTGTCGAAGATGACCTGTTGGGGCAACCGCCGATATGGGTTTCCACCTGGCCGCGCACTTTCAGCGTTGGCGGGGTCGTCAAGGCATTCGTTGAGCCAGCCTAGAAAACTCTACACGTAAGCAAAGAAGTCATCCCCTTTACGTTTGAACTGGCGGGTGAGTTTTTCCCGAGTTGCAGGCGGCGCAGAAGCCTACTTTTGACTGCCGGAATCGACAGGTCCAATGCTTGGGCGGTCTCTTCTGTCGAGAGATCTTCCACATCGCGAAGCATGAAAACGGTTCGGTAGATGGGGTCGAGGCTGTCGATGGCCTCGTCGAGGATTTTGCGAAGCTCGGTTTGTGAGAACTTCTGTTCGGGAGTTCCATCCCAAACGGCGATCTGCGGACACTTCCTCCTCGCCCGTTTCCACTGGCTCGTCGAGCGACACTTCCTTGCCGGTGCGCCGCTTCAGGAGCTTCATCAAAGATCTGCTGGACGGCGATGCGGACCAGCCAGGTAAACTTCGAATTGCCCTCGAAGGTATCGCCGCGTGTAGGCTTTCAGGAACACTTCCTGGAGCACGTCTTCGGCGTCCTCATCGTGCTGCGTGATGTGGCGGGCGAGGCGATAGACGCGGCGCTCGTAGCGTTCCACCAATTGGGTGAACGCCGCAGCGTCACCCTTCTTGGCGCGGTCGACGAGCAGGGCTTCGCCGGTGAGTTCGAGCTCGGTGGCTGGGTCGGGCATGGATCCGGCGTCAGACGCCGAAGCCGCGATGGTACCGTATGCCTGCACTCCACGGGTTGGATGCTGCCACTCCGGGGAGGGATTCAGGCTGAGTGACGGGCCACGAAAACGGTACTGGGGGACCAGGCGTACCGGTGGTTTCAGTGCAGCGGGCGGATCTTGATGTCGCGGAACCAGGCCGGATCGTTGTGGTTCTGGAGCAGGATCGGAGTGGTCTTGTTCGGGAGCTCGGTCAACAAGCGGTACACGGGGTGGGATGTGGTCCAGCGCCCTTCGAGCCCGTGCTTGACGTCGTCTACATCGAGATTGCTGTCCACCACCTTGACGCCGTTCAGCCAATGCTCCACGTGCATCCCCTTGCGGACGATGCGGCCCTGGTTCCACTCGCCCACGGCTTTGGCCGCGCGCTGCGATGCGCCCACCATACTATAGAGCGCGCCCGCCTGGTACTTGGCGCCGCGGAGAGCGTCAGCGTGCTTGGTGTCGTCAATCACCTGGTACTCGAAGGCGACGGTGTACTCTTCGCCTTGGCCCACGAGGTGTTTGCGGTCGGCCACGGGACGGGCCATTTCCTGGCCCAGGAACTCTTCGAACTTCTGCCCTTTGGTGTGCTTGCCCTGATCGAGCATGACCCGCTTCTGGAGCATGTACTTGACGCCGCTGTTGGATCCGGAGGCGATTTTCCACTCGAACGTGAGCTCGAAGTCGCCGAAGGTTTCCTTGCTGATGAGATCCTCGCGGATTTTCGGATTAGCGAGCGATTTGATGGCGCCGTCTTCGATGGTCCAGGATGCGCCGGGGGGATTGCGGAGTGCGGGATCGTCCCAGCCGGCGAACGACTTGCCATCGAACAACAGCTTCCAGCCGGCCTTCTTTTCGGCGGGTGTCAGTCGGTTGTGTTGGGCCTGGGCCGTGATGGCGACGGCGATGACCCCCAAGGCGGCGACGCTCCTGAGCATAGACTTGATTGTAGTGCACCTCATGAAACGCTCGACAATCATCCTCTTTTGCGGAGCCGCCGTGGCGGCTCTGGCGTTGCTCGGAACGGGACGGTCAGCCGCACAAGCGCCGCCCGCGCCGGCTCCGCTTTTCGACGCCGCGTTCTGGAAGCAGTGGGGCGACGGGCAGGCGGAGATCTCGAGCTATGACCTGACGTATCCGCGCTACAACAGTCCGCGAAATGGAGTGGCGGTGACGATCTTCGTGACGGAGCCGTTCTCGCTCTCGGCGCGGGTGAAGGCGGATCCGGGGAAACATTCCGACGCGGATGTGTTTCCGGTGATGAAGCTCAACCTGGTGGAGGATTTCCAGACCGGAGTCTACGACTACAACGAGATGACCAGCGCCTTCGTGTCGCTGGGCGCGATCGCCAAGCGGCCGGCCGGCACGGTGACGAAGGTGACGTTCTCGAGCCAGGAGTGGTGCGGGCACACATGGCTGCAGATCATTCCGGATCCGGGCAAGTGGCGGGCGACGGGCCACAGTTATTTCGACGGGGAAGGGGAGATGCAGCGCGAACTGGTCTCGACCGACGTGAGCATGAGTGAGGACCAGATGATGCACTGGGCTCGCGGCATGGCGATTCCGGTGGTGCCGCCGGGGACCGAGGTGGAGGTGCAACTGCTGCCTTCCCTGCAATCATCGCGGCATCAGCATAGGGAGCTCGCGTGGAAGCGGGCGCGGTTGACGCACGTGGCGGGGACTACGGCGATGACGGTTCCGGCGGGCAAGTTCCAGGTGGATACGTTCAAGGTGGCCCAGATCGGCGGTCCGACGAAGGTGTTCTATGTGGAGAACGGCGGAGCGAAGCGGCTCGTGAAGTGGGAATCGAGCACGGGCGAGCATGCGGAACTGGTGCGCTCGGAACGGATGAAGTATTGGGAGCGGAACAAGCCTGGGGACGAGAAGGATCTGTCGAAGTTGGGGTTGCTGCTGCGTCCGCGGCGGACACCGTGAACGCGGGCCCTGGACGCACGAAAGGCCACGCACACCGGCGTGGCCTTGTCTGGAAGCTGAATCCGAGTGGATTACAGGTGCGCGTTGAGGAGCGCCTGCACGTCAGACTTGCCGACGGCGCCGACCTTCTGCGCCACTACTTGTCCACCCTTGAAAACCAGCAGCGTGGGGATGCCGCGAATGTTGTAGCGCATCGCGGTGCCGCCGTTGTCGTCGACATTGAGCTTGCCGACTTTGGCCTTGCCCTGGTACTCGTCGGCGATGGCGTCGACGGTGGGCCCCATCATCTTACAAGGTCCGCACCACTCCGCCCAAAAATCCACGAGAACGGGCACGTCCGAGCCGAGGACATCCGTCTCCCAGCCGGTATCGGTAAATGTCAGTGTATTCTGGCCTGCCATACGTTTCCTTTTCAGTTTATCAAGATGCGGAAACCCTGACGCGGGATTCAATTGTCATCGACTGTTCATCGGCACGAAGTCGCGCTTGGGTGAGCCGAGGTAGATCTGCCGCGGGCGCCCGATCTTCTGGTCGCTGTCGCGCAGCATCTCTTCCCATTGGGCGAGCCAACCGATGGTGCGGCCGACGGCGAACAGGACGGTGAACATTTCGGTGGGGAAGCCCATCGCCTGGTAGATGATGCCCGAATAGAAATCGACGTTCGGATAGAGCTTGCGCTTGATGAAGTACTCGTCTTCGAGGGCGATCTTTTCGAGCACGACGGCGATATCGATCAAGGGGTTCTTGCCGGTGACGGCGAAGACACGGTCTGCGGTGGCCTTGATAATGCGGGCCCGCGGATCGTAGTTCTTGTAGACGCGGTGGCCGAAGCCCATCAACCGGCCGGCTCCGCCTTTGACTTGTGCGATGAAGTCTGAAATCTTGCCGGTGGAGCCGATTTCCTTCAGCATCTTCAGCACGGCTTCATTGGCTCCGCCGTGGAGGGGGCCTCCGAGCGCGGCGGATGCGGCGGCAAGGGACGAGTACGGGTCGGCGTGGGCGCTGCCCACCAATCGCATGGTGGACGTGGAGCAGTTCTGCTCGTGATCGGCATGCAGGATAAAGAGGACGTCGAGCGCGTGCTCGAGCACGGGGTCTGGCGTGTAGGTTTCGCCATCCTTGTGATAGAGCATGCGGAGGAAGTTGCCCGAGTAGGAGAGCTTCGGATCGGGATCGACGAACGGGAGCCCGTGCAGTTGGCGGTAGATGTAGGCGGCGATCTCGGGCACCTGGGCCATGAGCCGGCGGATCTGTAGCTGGCGGTTGGCCGGGTCTTCGATGTGGCGCGCGTCGGGATAGCAGGCTGCCGCGGCGGCGACCGCGGAAACGAACATCGCCATGGGGTGAGCGTCTTTGTCGAAGCTGCCGATGACGCGCTTGACAGCGCCGGGCACTTTGGATTGCGCGGCGATCTCCGTGGTCCAGGCTTCGAGTTCGGCCTGCTTCGGCAGTTCGCCGTTGAGCACGAGCGACGCTACTTCGAGAAACGAGGCATTTTCGGCCAACTGATCGATCGGATAGCCGCGGTACTCGAGGATTCCCTTGTCGCCGTCAATGAACGTGATCCTGCTGCGGCAGGAAGCGGTGTTCATGTATCCGGGATCGTACGGCATGAGGCCGAAATCCTCGGGGCCCGCCTTGATCTTGCGCAAATCCGTTGCGCGGATCGTCTCCTCCTGAATCCCGAGCTCATACGTCGAGCCGGTCCGGTTGTCGGTTATGGTGAGCGTGTCGCTCGGCATTCGCTGCTCCTGTCTGGTGTTGGGTGGATTCGCCCGGTCCACGTCCACGGCCGGACGTCCACTGCGAGTCCACCACCATCTTATCGGACTCGGGCGGGGGGGTGGAGTGAGAACATTCGCAAACTCTACGGGGTCGTAGGATTTGTTTGGCGGGGGTGGACACTTTTCGTTGAAGAGTTGTCACTCGAGCAGAGTTGACGATACTGCAAGAAGCTTTTCACCGGTATGGGCGATGGTGCGTCGGCCGGAAGCGGGACTGAAAATCCCGCTCAGGCCGAAGCTGGTTTGGAGGCTGTCTTGCCGTGCAGCTCAGGCGCAATCGCCGGTCCGCTTGCTGACTTGGGGAGCGAGACTGGGCGTGTTCCACTAGTCCAGCCGAATGGAACTCGCTGGGGGTGATCTGGCACGGAACTACGGCGGCGGGACTGAAGTCCCGCGCAGACTGAAGTCTGCCCCACATTTATTCGAAGCGGTGGACTAGCTTGATCCTTTGTGCCGGTGGACCTGTCATGCTCTCCCGATAGGCTGCCCAAGGCACGCGGTGAATGAGGGCGTCGAGTGGCCGCGGATCGAGCGCTTCCAAATCGGCGACCGCTGCTTTCGTAGACGCGGGCGATGCGTTCACGCTGCCGAACACGCGGAGATTGTGCAGCACCAGATTGCGTGCGGGGAACACGCCGTGCCCGTCGCGCGCTCCGAGGATGCAAGCGACGCCGTTCCGCGATAGCCGGTCCATGGCGGTGAATGCGGCGGGGGGCGCACCAGTGGCTTCGATCACGAGATCCGCTTGCGGAAGATTCCCCTCGGTGTAGCGAACGCCGGCGGAAGCGAGCAACTGCGCGCGCGGATCGCTCGAGGGTTCGAGCGAGTGGACGGCAACCTCGAGTCCGCGATGCACGAGCACGAGAGCCGCGAGAATTCCCACGGGGCCTGCGCCCAACACCAGCGCGGTTCGTGCATCGCCTTCGTGGATGCGGAACGCGGTATCGAGTGCCTTCTCGACAACGCTGAGCGGCTCGACGAGGACGGCGCGGTCGAGGATCGACGGAGGAATGCGGACGAGGTCGCACTCATCGTCGACGGCGAATTCACTGAAATAGCCATGCGCATCGAAGATGCCGCGCTCGGTGTAAGCGCCGGTGAGGCAGAGGTCGCGGCGGCCGCTGGCGCACTGGGGGCAGGGAGGCTGGCACGAGCGGCGCACCATCGGCGCGACCCAATCGCCCTGGGCGAGCGTTGTGACGGCGGGTCCGATCTGTTCGACCTGCCCGACGGCTTCGTGCCCGATGGTGAGGAAGTGCTCGCCAGCCGGGGGGCGGCCCAGGTGGAACGCGGCCATTTCCCGGTCGGTTCCGCAGACGCCGACTTCGCGAATGCGAAACAGGACTTGGTGGGCGGTTGCGATCTCCGGTGGCGCGCATTCGCGGTGTGTAAGCGTGCGGTGTTCGAAATCGAGGCCGACGGCGATCAATCGAGGTTCATTCTATCGCGCTGGGGGTTGCGCGGGCGCTAGCCGGCGACGGGGTCGGGGGCGGCGGAAAGTTCGTAGACATACGAGTCGCGGAGTTTGGAGTCGCGGATCTGCTTGCGCCCTGACGCCTCGAGCGATCGCTCGAGATCGATGAAGATCCTGGAATGAGGGCTCAGAACCGACGTGGCATCGTGTACGGCGGCGACGATGATCGGGTGGGGCTTGACGCTCGTGCTGGCGTTCTCCAGGCCGGCAACCGCAGCTCCAATGATGCCGTAGGCCCAAATCGGGCCTTTGTCCTCGACGGTGACATCGTGCGAGATGAAGATCAGGCGCCAGTAGCCACGTTCATCGTCCTTGTACCAGAAGGCGGCGATGACGCTGAGCCCGTGGAGGCGGCAGGAAAGTCACGAAGAGTCGTTATCCCGCAACCGGCTCCGGCGCGGCGGAGAGCTCGTAGATGTAAGCGTCGTCGCGCCTGACGTTGCGCAGTTCCGGCCGCCCGAACGATGCGAGAAGCCTGAGCAGTCCTCGATAGACGCGGTCGTTGGTTCCGTAGATGAAAGTGCTGTAGTAGAGATCATGGAGGAACCCGGGTTCGATGCTCGTTCCGGCCAACAGTGCAGCTTCGTTTTCGGGACCGAGCATCGCCGATCGCAATTGTGCTTCGGCCCAACCTCTTCCCTTGGTAGCCGCATCGGGAGAAATCAGGATCAGTCTCCAACCACCGAAGCTTTCGTCGTTGTGCCAATACACCGCAACAACGAAAAGTTGGGTGTGGCGGACTCGCTCCACGAGCCTGCGGCCGATGTCGATCTGTTCCCTTACCAAAATTTCGAAACTCACTGCGGCACTCCGTTGGCTAGCGGGCTACGGGCTCGGGTGCAGCCGTCATCTCGTAGACGTAGGCGTCGCGGAGCTTGGAGTTGCGAAGCTCTGATCGGCCGGAGGCCGTCAGCGCCCGTTGAAGATCGATAAATATCCTTGTCGCAGGGCTAAGCACGGAGACCACGTCATAGACTGCGGCCAACGCTTCTGGATTCACCTTTGTGTATGACTCCGGGTCGTTCTCGACATCGTAGACGGCCGAGCCGATCATCGCGTAGGCCCAGATGGGGCCCTTGCCCTCGACTGTAACGTCAGGCGAAATGAAGATCAGGCGCCAGAAGCCGAGTTCCTCGTCCTTGAGCCAGAAGGCCGCAACGATGTCGACACCGTGTGCGGAGCGTACCCTTTCCATCAGCCTGCGGCCGATGTCGATGTGTTCCCTCACCAGAAACTGCGTATCCATTGCAAAACTCCGTCGACCGGATCCGTGACGGCTTCGAACAACTGTTTGGCTTCGGGTCGAGATCGCTGCTCGTACCGGCTTTCCTCATTCCAGTCTCTCACAGCCTCCCAGTGAAGCCCTAGCTTCGAGTCTTGAGGCGGGGGCTTCGTGTCGGTCAGTTTGAGCAGTTGCCCCGGCCGATGGCTCCACGCTTCATTGGCTACGTGCTTGTCCGGGAAATCGAACTCTTTCGTCCGCCTCGCGATGGCTGCCTTCAGTGCGCACTCCACCGCGTACCCGATCATGTAGTAAGCCCCGGCCCAACGGCCGGCTTCGAGCAAGGCCCTTGCGTCTTCCACGCGTACCTCGGTCAGTGCCTGGAACTCGCCCCGATTCACATCCCGATATTAGCGCCGCCGCTACAATGGATGAATGTCTCTCGTGGTAGTCGGGTCTCTCGCGTACGACGCGGTCGAGACCCCGCATGGCAAAGTCGACCGCATGCTCGGCGGCGCCTGCACTTATATTGCTCTTTCAGCCAGCTATTTCACCCCGGTCAGCATCGTCGGCGTCGTCGGCGATGACTTTGCCAAGGAAGACGTCGATCTCCTGGCCAGCCGCAACATCGATCTCGAAGGCATGGAACGCGTGCCCGGCAAGACGTTCTTCTGGGCCGGGCGCTACACGCCCGACATGAACGATCGCGAGACGCTTGCCACTGACCTGAACGTCTTCGCCGACTTCGATCCGAAGCTCCCGCAATCCTACAAATCGAAGCCGTACCTGTTCTTGGGCAACATCCAGCCCGCGCTCCAGAAGGGCGTCCGCGCGCAGATGAACGGGGTGACGCTGGTGGGCGGCGACACCATGAACTACTGGATCGGCGCTTACCGGCAGTCACTGCTCGAGACGATCCGCGAGTGGGATTTCCTGCTCGTCAACGACGGCGAAGCGCGGCAGCTCTCGGGCGAAGCCAACCTGAAGCGAGCGGCGGCGGTGATTCACGAGATGGGTCCGCGGACGGTGATCATCAAGCGCGGTGAATATGGCGCGCTGCTGTTCTTCCGCGATCATCACGGCAAGACGCGCTGGTTCTCGGCGCCGGGATATTTGCTCGACCAGGTGTTCGATCCCACCGGTGCGGGTGACTGCTTCGCCGGCGGTTTCATGGGGTACCTCGCCAGCCGCAAAATGGACCTCTCCGACCCGGGCGCCGATCATACCGATCTGCATCGCGCCGTGATCTACGGTTCGGTGATGGGGAGCTTCTGCTGCGAAAAGTTCGGCGTCGATCGCTTCCGCACGCTCACACGCGCGGAGATCGATGCGCGCTTCCAGGAATTCCAGGACGCAACGGATTTCTGAGTGCTCCTCCGCCGATTCTGGAGTGCCCGCCGCGGCATTCCAGCCGCCGCCGCCATTGCGTGTATGGTCTGCGCGATGGCGCTCGCCTGGTTCCATGCTCGCGGATACCTGCTCTACTACGGTGACGCCGCGTCGCATCTCGGAATCGGGCGGCGCTTGTGGGATTCGCGCACGCCTGGCTACGAACAGATCGGCACGGTTTGGCTGCCTCTGCCGCATTGGATCCTCGCGCTGTTCACGCACGTAGAGGCGTGGTGGCGGTCCGGTTTGGCTGGTGGAATTCCCTCGGCGGCGGCGGAGGCTGCTGCTGCGGTGTTCCTGTTCGCGGCGCTGCGGAACCTATTCGCGAGTGCGCTCGCTGCATGGACCGGCTTCCTGCTCTTCCTGCTGAATCCGAATGCGCTCTATCTTGGATCCACGCCGATGACCGAGCCGTACTTCGCGCTCGCGTTTCTCGCGACCTTGTACTGCGCGACTCTGCCGGGCCGCGGAGCCGCCGTCGCGGGTGGAATCGCGGCTTGCGCGGGAACGCTGGTCCGCTATGACGGCTGGTTCGTAATTCCGTTCTTCGGTGCCTGGTGGTTGTGGCGGCATGGCTGGCGTGCGGCGCTCATCTTCGTTTCGATCGCCACCGCCGGACCACTTTACTGGCTCGCCCACAACCGCTTCTACTTCGGCGATGCGCTCGAGTTCTTTCGTGGTCCGTATTCGGCTCGGGCGATCCAAGGCCGTGCATCGTACCCCGGCGAGCACGATTGGCTCACCGCGATCCGCTACTTCAGCGCGGCTGCGAATCTGGTGGCCGGAGCGCCGCTGGCTTGGATCGGAGCCGCTGGCGCGGTGGCCGCCGCGATTCGGCGGCAGTGGCTCATCGTGCTGCTCGCGCTGCCGCCGGTGTTCTACGTGCTCAGCATGTATGCGGCAGGGAATCCGATCTTCGTTCCGCACCTTTGGCCGAACAGCCACTACAACACGCGATATGGATTAGCGGCGCTGCCGCTGGTGTGCGTGGGAGCAGCGGCCATTGTAGGGATGGCTCCGGCTAAGCATTCGCGATGGGTCGCGACCGCGATCCTCGCGGTGAGCCAGGGATTCTGGGCGGTGCGGCCGGGCTCTGAGACTTGGATTTGCTGGAAAGAGTCAGACATCAACTCGAAGGCTCGCCGCGAGTGGGTCTCCAAGGCGGCGGCGTTCCTGCGCGAGAACTATCGCGAGGGCGATATCCTCACATCGCTGAGCGATCTGGTGAGCGTGTTTCGCGAAGCCGGCATTCCGCTGCGGCAGACGATTCACGAGGGCAACTCGGTCTTCTGGCTGGCGGAAGCGTATCGTCCAAAGCTGTTCCTGCGAGCGCCGTGGGTGGTCGCGATGGCGGGAGACCGCGTGCACACGGCCGTGGTCAACACGCGCTGGCCGCACTACGATGTGGTCGCCCGCATCGAGGTGAAAGGAGCGCCGGTGGTGGAGATTTTCCGGCGTGGATCGCAAGTGCCTGACGAACCCGCCGCCCAGGAAGAGGGCGAGCACGATCCGGAGGCCGAAGCTGAGATACGCTAAGACAATCCTATGAAGCACGCGATTTCTGTCACGGCCATGGTCGCCGTTTGCTCGCTGGTGGCTCCGGCCCAGGTCAAGATGAAGCAGTCCGCCGACCGCGTTTCGGTCGAGATCGACGGCAAGCCGTTCACCGATTTCATCGTCTCCGGCTCCGATTTCGCCAAGCCGTTTCTGCACCCGTTGCGGACCGCGGACGGCAAGATCGTCACGCGAGTTTGGCCGATGGAGGAGAAGGCGGGCGAGGCGAAAGACCATCCGCATCACCGCGGGCTGTGGTTCACGCATGGCGATGTGAACGGGTACGACTTCTGGTCGAACGAGCCTTCGCTCAAGGGCAACAAGAAGGGCAGCGTGGTGCTCGAGAAAATCAAGAGCGCCAAGAGCGGCTCGAAGCATGGCTCGATCACGGCGTCGTTCGTGTGGAAAGACACCACGGGGAAAGCGCTCCTGCGCGAGGATCGCACCATGACGTTCCACTCCGATCCGAAGCTGCGCATCGTCGACTTCGACGTGAAGTTCACCGGGATCGAGAGCGCGAAGTTCGGCGACACCAAGGAAGGCTTTTTTGCGCTGCGGCTCACGGCTCCGCTCGACGGCAAGCACACCGGCAAGATGGTGAGCGCCGAGGGCAAGGTGGGCGAGAAGCTGATTTGGGGCAAGCGGTCGCCTTGGGTGGACTACGTGGGCCAGCTCGAAGGCGAGACGGTGGGCGTGGCGATCTTCGATCACGCGGGCAATCCCAAGCACCCCACCTACTGGCACTCACGCGACTACGGTTTGTTCGCCGCGAACATTTTCGGCGAACATGATTTTTACAACGACAAGAGCAAAGACGGCAGCATGACGCTCGAGCCGGGGAAGACGTGGCGGTTCCGCTACCGGGTGGTGATCCACAAGGGCGATACGCAGGCGGCCGGGATCGCGGGATTGTACGCGAAGTGGAAGTAGCTCTCCGCGCGCATCCTCTCCGCAACGGCGGGTGGCGATCGTTACTGAGGGAGAGTGCCCGCTCGCGGGTCACGCCGTATTTCTCCATGATCTCTTCGATCGTCGAGCTGTACTCGAGGTTCTCGAAAATCACGGAGATCGGCATCCGGGTGTCGCGCAACACCCAGGCTCCACTCGAGCGTCCCGGCACGCTCTCGACGGCGGGACACTGGGATCAATCCAGCAGGGCCATGACACGCTCCCTCACTCCCATCGTAGCCGTTTGAGTGCATACTCGAAACACTCGAAACCATTGCGGCCTTGAGTGGAGCCGCCTTAACGATATTTTGCGGCGCGCACATAACCACCCGTATTAAAATAGCGTCTGTTCAGCTAAGAGACCCCTGTCCGCAGGCGGGAGAGTTGTACCCGTCCGCCGGGGAGTCTTCCGGTCAGGGTTTCCGAGCCGAGAGGATCAACGCTATGCAACCGCAAAAGTCTCCTGGAGTTCCGGTACTGCCGCCTCCAGCGGCGCCAGATCTGAAGGTCGTGGCCGAGCCCCCGCCTTCCGGGCGCAAGCCGTGGTGGGTGCTGCTATTGTTGGCTGCGTTAGGGCTGGGCGCTTTCGCCTGGTATCGCACGACGCAGACCACCCAGCAGCAGCAGACGGCGGGAGGGGGGACGCGCACCTACACGGTGCAGGGCGGAAAGCTGGTGGCGAGCCTTCGCTTGACCGGAACCACCGGCGCCGAACGGTATTCCTCGCTTCTGGTACCGCAGCTTCGCGGCAGCCGGAGCGGGTTTGGGCGCGACGGGTTGAGCTTCAACTCGAGCACACGGATGTCGTCAAGCGGCGGCGGATCCACGACTCGGAGTTCGTCGGCAGGCGGGGATTCGGGCAGCGGCTCGGGCGCGGCCTCCTCGGCCGGGGCGAGTTCTGGGGCATCCGCAACAGACTCGTCGGGTTCGAGTGCGTCGGGCAGCGCGGCTGCGGGCGGAGCGTCCGGCGGGCGCAACAATGTCAGGGCGAGTTCCACGCGCATCAGCAGCGGCACGGCCAAGGGAAGCAGTTCCTCACGCTCTTCGAGTTCGAGTTCGTCGGGCACCATGGGTGCCGACGGTTTGGGCAACACTGCGAACCTGCCCGGAGGCGGCGGAGGCGGTGGTGGCGGAAACACCGGCGGCGGTGGTGGAGGTGGCGGTGGCCGCGGAGGCGGTGGCGGAGGCGGAGGCATGAGCGAATTCATGGTGGTACTGCAAGATGCCGCCAAGCCGGGCACCATCGTCAAGAAAGGCCAAGACATCGCCGAGTTCGATCGCCAATACATGATGACCCGGCTCGATGACTACAAGGCGAGCGTCTCCCAAACCGAGGCGAGCTTCAAAAAGCTCACGTCGGATATGGAATTGACCAAGAAGACGCATGAGCAGACCATTCTTTCCGCGCAAGCCGACTACGACAAGGCTGTGCTCGACATGAAGACGCTGCCGGTGCGTTCGGCGATGGACTCCGAGCGGCTCCGGCTGGCCCTCGAGGAAACGCAGGCGCGGTTGAAGCAGTTGAAGGAAGAGGTGAAGTACGTCGACGCCTCGATCAAGGCGGATCGCCGCGTGGCGGATCTGCAGGTGGAAATGTCGAGGCTCGAGCTGCGGCGCGCCGAGAACAACGTGAACCGGCTGGTTCTGAAAGCGCCGATCGACGGCATGGTGGTGATGCAGAACACGTTCCGGGGTTCGGACTTCGACCAGATCAAAGTGGGCGATCAGCTCTTTCCGGGCATGATGTTCATGCAGGTGGTGGACCCGAACTCGATGATCGTGAACGCGAACATCAGCCAGGTGGACGTGGAGAAAGTCCGCCTGGGGATGAAGGCCAAGATGAAATTCGACGCCTTCCCGGGACTCGAGCTTCCCGGCCACGTGATGGCAATCGGATCGGTGGCCAAATCGTCGAGGTTCCGGCCGGATTGGGTGAAAGAGATTCCGGTGCGGATCAAGCTGGATGCCATGGATCCGCGGGTGATTCCGGATATCTCGGTAAGCTGCGACATCATCCTCGACGAGGCGGATGCCCCGGCAGTGTTGCCGCGGGAAGCGGTGTTCACCGATCGCGGGGCCGACGGCAAGGAATCGAAGCCCTACGTGTGGGTGCGGGCGATGAATAATGACTGGCAGAGGCGCGAAGTGGAGTTGGGACACGCCAACTTCACGCACGTGGCCGTGCGGAACGGCGTGAAGCCGCAGGAAGTGGTTGCGGTGGAACGGCCGGTCTCGCGAAAGCCCGATGAAGAGAAGCAGGTAAGTTGACTGGCGCAGGAGGCGTAACGTGGCATCGAAGGATCTGAAACCCAAAATTCGCATCGGCCAGTCGAAGAAGTCGATGGCGCGGCGGCTGGTCACTTGGGCCGTGGTTGCTGGCCTGGCGGGCGGCGGCGCCTACGCGGCCTACCGGTACGCGGGCAAGACCGTGGTGGAGATCCCGACGGCGCGCGTGCGCAAGGCGGAGTTCATCATTTCGGTGAAGACGCGCGGGGAATTGAAGAGCAACAACTCCGTCACGCTGATTGCGCCGCAGGTGCCGGATCCGAAGATCACGAAGCTTGCCGAGTCCGGCAAGCCCGTCAACAAGGGCGACGTGGTGATCGAGTTCGACGCCGCCCAACAGGAGCAGTACTACATCGAGCGCTCGACCAGCGTGCGGACGGTGGATAGCGAGATCGTGCAGTTGAAGGCCTCGCAGCGCATTGCCGACGAGCAGGACTCGATGACCTTGATGCAGCGGCAATACAACGTGGAACGCGCCAAGCTCGAAGCGAGCAAAGCCGATGTGGTTTCCGAGATCGAAGGCGCGAAGAGCAAGATCGACGTCGGGGTGAGCGAAGGCGAATTGAATCAGCAGAAGGTCACCATCTCCGCTCACGACGTGGCGCAGCAGGCCGACGTGGAACGGTTGCAGCAAAAGAAAGACAAGACGGTGCGCGACATGGATCGCGCCAAGGGCTACTTGGGGAAGATGGTGATCCGTTCGCCGATTTCGGGCATCGTCAACATCCTGCCCAATTTCCGCACCCAGGGCTCGTTCGGTTCAACGCCGCCTCCGTTCAAGGAAGGCGACCGCGCCTGGACCGGCGCGGCCATCGCCGAGATTCCGGATCTCAATTCCATGCGTGTCGAATTGAAGCTCGATGAGGTGGATCGTGGGAAGCTCCAACTGGGCCAGCAGGTCAGGATGCGTGTCGACGCGCTGCCTGAAAGGGAACTGTCGGCCGAACTCGACTGGATCAGTCCGATCGCGGCCATTCAGTGGCGCGGCATGGGCATGACCGAGAAGACGTTTCCAGCGCGGGCGACTCTCAAGACGCTGGATCCGCGTTTGCGGCCAGGCATGAGCGCGAGCGTGGACATCCTGATCGAGAGCCAGACGAACGCGATCATGATTCCGAGCCGGGCTAGCTTCCTCGAAAAGGGCAAGCCGGCGGTTTGGGTGCAGCGGGGCGCGGGGTACGAGATCCGCCAGATCGAAGTGGGTAAGCGCAACGAAAGCGACATCGTGGTGGAGAAGGGCTTGCGCGAAGGCGAGACGATCTACCTCGAGAATCCGGTGGAGGCCGCCAAGCGCGCCAAGAAGCTGTAATCCGCCCTGGGGGCGGGGAGAATCGACTTTCATGAAGAAACTGCTGTTCCGTCTGATACTGGTGCTCGGTTTGGGCGCGGGGGCGTATGCCGCCTACACGGCGTACAAGAAGATCCCGCAAACGCAGCAGGCCGCGTTTCCGGCGGCCAAAGTGCGCCAAGGCGACATCATCGTCAAGACGTTCGCCCGTGGGGAACTGCGAGCCGTGCGGTCAGCGCAATTGACCGCTCCGAATCTGTTCGGAACGGTGCAGGTGACCAAGCTCGCGGCGCTGGGCGCTTTTGCGCGCGAAAAGGACCTGATCGCTGAGTTCGACGATTCCGAACTCCAGTCGCGCATCGAGGAGAAGCAGCTCGAGCTCGATCAAATCGATGAGCAGATCAAGAAGTCGCAGGCGGATCTGGCCATCCGCAACAATCAGGACCAGGTGGAGTTGCTGCAATCGCGCTACGCCGTGCGGCGGGCCGAACTCGAGGTGAAGCGGAACGAACTGCTCTCGAACATCGACGCGCGCAAGAACGAACTGACGCTCGAGGAGAGCAAGCGCCGGCTGAAGCAGCTCGAAAGCGATATCAAGTCGCGGCGCGAATCGGCCGAGGCGGAAATCGCCGTGTTGCGCGAGCGCAAGAACAAAGCCAATCTTGAAATGGCTCGCGAGAAGGCGCGACTCAACCAGGTGAAGCTGCTGTCGCCGATGAGCGGCTTGGTTGCGATCAAGCAGAATCGCGGCGGCGGATTTTTCTCTTTCGGAAGCCAGCAGCCCGACATTCGTGAAGGCGATCAACTCCAGCCGGGCATGCCGGTGGTGGAAGTGCTCGATCTCTCCGAACTCGAAGTGATCGCCCGCATCGGTGAACTCGACCGCGCCAATCTCAAGGAAGGCCAGGACGTTGAGATGTCGCTCGACGCGCTGGCCGAGAAGCGGCTCCACGGCAAGATCAAGTCGCTGAGCGGCACTGCGAGCGCCAACGTGTTTTCGAGCGATCCTGCGAAGAAATTCGACGTGCTGTTCTCGGTGGACATGAAGCAACTGCTCGAGGCGCTGGGCGCCAAGCCTGACCAGATCACGCGGATCCTGGCCACGGCGGAAGCCAATCGCAAGAAGGCTCCGGTGGCGAACCCGATGGCCGCGATGTTCGGCGGGATGGGCGGCGCGATGGGTGGCGGTGGTTTCGGCGGCGGTGGCGGTTTCCCTGGAGGCGGCGGGGGTGGGTTCGGCGGACCGGGCGGTGGTGGACCCGGCGGTGGCTTCGGCGGTGGGCAAGGCGGACCCGGAGGCGGTGGTCCCGGCGGTGCAGGTGGTTTCGCCGGCGGCGGCGCCGGTGGCGGTATGCGCCCTGGTGGCGGTGGAATGTTCGGTGGAGGCGGCGGTGGCGGTATGTTCGGTGGCGCCGACATGACTCCCGAGCAGCAACAGAAAATGCGCGAGATCTTCCAGAAGGTTTTCGCCGGCAAGAATCCGATGGAGATGAGCCAGGAAGATCGCCAGAAGGCTTTTGCAAAGCTCCGCGAAGAAATGCAAAAGGCCGGTATCAACGCTCCGCGCCGTGAGCGCAAGGCCGGTGAAGGGAAAGGCGAAGAAGCCAAGGGCGGCGAACAAAAGGGCGAGCAGAAAGGCGCCGAAGGCGAGCGCAAAGGTGGCGGACCTGAGTTCGCCGGGCGGCGTCAACGGGGCGAAGGTGGCGGCGGTCCCGGTGGCGAAGCCGGTGCTGGTGGCGGCGGACAGGGCGGCGAGGGTCGCCGGCAACGCGGCCAGGGCGGTCCCGGTGGTGCTGGCGGCTTCGGTGGCCTGGGCGCAGGCATGGGGATCCCGGGCGGATTCACGTTGAAGGATCTCGAGAATGCGAAGCTTCCTCCGCCTCCTGAAGAAGACAGCCAGCTCGACGTGCTGCTACGGCCTGGGCTGTTGGCCGACGTGGAGATTATCGTCGAGAAGATTCCGAACGCGATCTACATTCCCGCGCAGGCGATCTTCCAGAAAGAGAATAAGCAGGTGGTCTACGTGAAGCAGGGCACGCGGTTCGTGATGCGCGAAATCAAGCCCCTGCGGCGTAGCGAATCGCTGATGTTGATCTCCGAAGGGCTGAAGGCCGGCGAGGAAGTGGCGATGCAGGATCCCGAGGCCAAGCCGAGCGATCGTAAGAAGAAGGGAGCGGACGCTCCCAAGGGTGGAGCGCCCCCGATGATGCCGGGCGGTAAGGGATAAAAACGGACATGGCTGTTCTTTCGGGCGTACTGCCAGAAATTCAGATGGGGCTTACGAGCCTCCTGGTGCACAAGCTGCGCACCATGCTGACGATGCTCGGCATGATCTTCGGCGTGGGCGCGGTGGTGGCGATGTTGGCCATCACGGCCGGCGCGCAGAAGGACATGATCGCCTCGATCGATTTGCTGGGTGTCAACAACATCCTGATCGAAGCCAAGGAAGCGGTGGACCGGAACGAGTTGCAGTCGCGGCGCCAGATCTCGCCGGGGCTGACGTTCCGCGATTTCCGCGCGATTGCCGAAAACGTTCCGGGGCTGGCGGCGTTGACTCCGCGGAAACGATTCAAGCCGCAGCGTGTGGTTCCGAAGACGGCGCAGGAGCCGCCGACGCTGATCGGCGTGGAGCCCTCGTACCTCGAGATCCAGAGCCTGCGCGTGGTGGAAGGGCGGTGGTTCAGCGACGAAGAGAACCGCGACTCGGTTCCGGTATGCGTGCTGGGTGAAGCGGCGAAGGTGAATCTGCTCGGCTACGATCCGGCAGTGGGCAAGTTCGTCAAGATCAACGACACATGGCTCCAGGTGGTGGGCGTGCTCGCGCCGCAAGCGAGCGCCGACACGGAAGTGGAAGGCCTGGAAGTGATCAACCGCAACAACCTGGTGATCGCGCCGCTGAACACGGTGATGCGGCGGTTCGAGGATTCCAACAGCTACCTCAAGGACGAGATCGACGGCATCTATATCAAAGTCGCCAACGGTACGGATTCGGTGGAAACGTCTGGCGTGGTGAGCGCGATCCTCAACGCGACCCACAAAGACGCGGGCGACTACACGGTGGTGGTGCCGGCCGGTTTGCTCGAACAGAAACAGCGCACGCTGCGTATCTTCAACATCGTGATGATCTCGATCGCCGGCATTTCGCTGCTCGTCGGCGGTATCGGCATCATGAACATCATGCTGGCGACAGTGCTCGAACGCACGCGCGAAATCGGAATTCGCCGCGCGCTGGGCGCCCGCCAGTCAGACATCATCCGGCAGTTCCTCACCGAGGCGACCATGATCTCCATGCTCGGAGGCATCATGGGCGTGATCTTCGGCGTTGCGCTAGCCTGGATCATTGGCGCCGCAGCCGGATACCCGACCGAGGTAACCACCACATCGATCGTCGTCGCCTTCTCGGTCTCGGTCGGCATCGGACTGTTGTTCGGAATCTATCCCGCCATGCAGGCCGCCAAGCTCGACCCGATCGAGGCGATCCGTTACGAATAAGACAACAATGACCTTTCGAAACGCTACTGCACTGCTCATTGCTACGGCTTTGGCCGCTCCGGCGCAGGATCCGGTGGTAAGCATGTTCCCGGTTCCGAAGTTCCCCGAGGGTACGTTTTTCCGGCAGTACATCAAGCAAGAACTTCCCAAGGTGGATCTCGAGGCTCCGGCGCGGTTGGCGGAATTCGTGATCGGCGACCATCTCGAGCTGTCGCTCCGCTCGTATCTCGAACTAGTGTTGGCGAACAACACCGATATCCAGGTGCAGCGCGTGACGCTCGAGACGTTCAAGCCCGATTTACTGCGCACGTTCGGCCGGTTCGATCCGATTCTGGCCTCCACCTTCAACGCCACGCGTTCCAACCAGGCCACGGCGAGCTTGCTCGAAGGTACCAGCGCACTGAGCACGCTGAACCAGCCCTTCACCGGCAACGTGACGCAGGTGCTCGAGAACGGCAGTTCGTACCGCGTAGGATTCAGCGCGAGCAAGTTCACCACCAATAACGCCTTCGCTACCTTGAATCCGCAGATCAATTCGGGTCTTCAGATCGGCTATACGCAGCCCCTGCTGCAGAATCGCGGCAAGTTCGTGAACCGCATCCCGCTAATGCTGGCCAAGAGCCGGCTGCGGCAGGCCGAGCATTCGATGAAAGACCAGTTGCTCGGCCTCATCCAGCGGGCCGAGAACGCCTACTGGCAGGTGATTCAGGACCGCGAGTTTCTCAAGGTGCAGGAAGAAGCGCTGCGCGTGGCGGGAGAGTTCCTCAAGCGCAACACGCGGGAACTCGAATTGGGCGCGATCTCGGCTCTCGAAATCTATCAGCCGCAGCAGCAGTATGCGAACTCGGAAATCGCCGTGACGCAGGCGCGCTACCGGCTGCAACAGTCAGAGGATCAATTGCGCCGCCAGATCGCCGCCGATCTCGATCCGCAGTTCCGGAACCTCCCGATCGTGTTGACCGAGAGCACCCTGCCGCCGACCGACGACGCACCGCTCGACAAGGAGAAGTACGTCGAAGCCGCTTACCTCAATCGGCCCGACCTCAAGGCGCAGTTGCAGAACCTCGACCTCGACGATCTCCAGTATCGCCAGATCAAGAACCAATTGATGCCGCAGCTCGACCTGAACTTTGCATACAACTCGAACGGCTTGAGCGGCAATCAACTGCCGCGCACGATTAATCTCGGCACGGGCGTTCCCACGGTAACCAAGCTGATCCCCGGTGGAATTGGCGGTGCGCTGAACCAGGTGTTCGGGTTCGACTTCCCGACGTACGTAGGCGGCTTGACGCTGCGCTTGCCCTTGCGCGATCGCACGCGGCAGGCCGACTTGGCGGACAACCTGATCCAGAAGAGACTCGATACGCTGCGGGCGCGGGCGATCGAGCAGACCATTCGGCAGGATACGCTCAACGCGGTGACGCAGGTGGAAAGCGCCCGGGCGAGCGTGAAGCTGAACCAGACGTCGCTGAACTTCTCGAATCTCCGGTTGGACGCCGAGACGAAGCGCTATGACTTGGGCGTGTCGACGATCTTCTTCGTGATTCAGGCGCAGCAGGACAAGAGCCGCGCCGAGGGAGATCTGGTGACGGCGTCGGTGCAGTACCGGCGGGCGCTGTTGACGCTGCTACGGGTTACGGGAACGCTGCTCGAGGAGCGGGGCGTGGTGGTGCAGTAGCGGTCCCGGCTAAGGTTTTTTCCCGTACTGCCTAGTCATTTCGTTCAATCGCTTCCGGGGTCAGTTCCAGAGATCCTGGATACATGCTGAGACGCCGCCGCCGGCATGCACCCACGGGATTCTTCCACTTCTCGAGCACGCAGTATCGCTCGGTCTCCGGCTTCGGAGATGGCGAGCACATCCGCTTGAAAGACGAACAGGGCAACGTGTGGCGTGGCACGGCCGAAGTGCTCGAGGACAACACGGTCCGCTACCGGTTCCGGAATGCGGAAGGGCGGACGATCAGCGGCGTGGCGGATGGGTATGGGATCCTGCTGCGGGACGATCGCGGGCAGGTGTGGCGCGGGTACGTGTATTGAAGGTCCGCTGAGGATCAGACGGGTGAGGATCACCAAGGAGTGCTTCACCCGCGTCACGGGTGTCGCGCCGAAGCCGGAGTCGGTTTGGGAGCGCCAGTTCGACTACAACGACGAAGACTTGGTCCGGTTGGCTCGCACCGATTGGGACAAGATCGCGGATGAAGACCTCTGGTATTACTTCCACGACCTCGCCTATGTGGAGTTGCAGCCGGAGCTGTTTCGCCATATGTTTCCGGCGTGCCTGAAGTATTGGTACGAGACGCTGATGCGGGGTGAAGACGCAACGCGTGGCGATGCGGACTTTCACTACGGGCTGCTGCAGGGGCGCATCTTGGAGAGAATGCTGTCTCCGGCACAGAACCAGGCGCTGTTGGAGTTCTTCCGGCACGGATTCCTGGATCGCATCGAGTCCCAGGGCAACTTCGCCGGTGAAGGCGACATGGCTCACCACTGGATCTACCGCTTCAACTCGCTCGGCGTGGTGGCGCCGGTGGTGCAGGCGATTTGGGAACCATGGTGGTCGCTCGACCATTCGTGCAAGGCGATCTGCGCGCTGATGTACGCCTCGGGGTTGATCTACTTGCGTGGAGAAAATCCGATCTACCCGGACCACGATGGGGGAGGTCCGTACTTGACCGAGCAGGAAGGTTATCTCTACGATTGGGCGTGGCGGCTGGACAACCTCGGCTTTCTGAGGAAGACGCTTTCGGTGGATTATGTTTGCGCGAAGGTGGAGCAGGCCGCGGCCGCGCTCGCGGATCATTCGGCAGCGGCCGTTGCGCAGCGGATTGCGGGCGACGCCCGATCGCGAACCGACGTGATTGCGATTCGGATCGAGGATCTGGTCGAGAGTCTCGGGAAGATTGCGTCCGAGAGGATGGCCTGGGAGTAGCCGGGCAGTCAGCGGGCTTGGGCGAGTTTGGCGCGATAGTGGGCGAAGCCGCGATCGAACATCGCCCGCGCTTTCCCACGATTTGCTGCCGGACCGAAGTTGTCGCGCTCTTCGAGGAAGCCCCACAGCCGGCTCATCCACCGAATCATCAGCTCCACATCTTGTTTGATGAGGACGGGCTTCTTGTCGCGCTCCACGTAGATGGCCGCTGTGTGGGCCCGCGGGAAATCGTTCACGAATCCGCGCGCCGTGGGACCCGATGCGCGCGCGGCGAACCAGGCGCTATCGTCGACGGACACTTCCTTCTCGACGCGCAGCGTGTTGACGCCCGGGGCCACGGTGCGCAACTCGATCACCTCGCCGTTGCGCAGGATTTCGACGCGGTCCACGGGGACCTGGGTCGAGAGTTCGGCAACCAGTTGCGCGCGCGGCGAATCGAGCACCGATCCCGCGGGCTGGCCGTTTGCAGTGAGGGTGAGCAGCGGACCATTCGTCACGAACGCGCGCCCTTCGCGATAGCGCTCGATCCACTTCTGCCAAGTGAACGCGGAGCCCGTCTCTACGTACTGGCGAGCACCGCCCGGGATCCGGTTGATGCCGCGCCAGTTGGTGAATACGTCGGTTCCCGCGCCGGGCACGATGTGGAATCCGCAATTGAGCAGGCGGTACCACATCTCGTAAGCAGCGGGACCGTAGGGCAGAATATCGATGCCGTCCATTGCGCCCAAGGCCGCGGTCAACGGAGCTTCCTTGGCACCGAGATTGGTGTCCATCGGGTCGGCAATGGTTCCGCTCATCGGATGCACGTAGACCACCACGCCGCCTTGCTGCCGGGCTTCGAGCGCGGCCATGGTGTTGAGCGGATAGTCGTAGGACGAGTTGCTTCCCACGACGCTCGTGAACGACGGCGGCACTTGCTTTCGGATATTGAGGAAGGCCATGTGGCCGAGCGGATCGGAGTTGCGATACTCCTGTCCCCAATACAAGATAAAGTTCGGTTTGGAGAGCGAGTCGGGCGCGCCCTTGAAGAACTCCTTGTCATGGACGAAGGCGCCTTCGGAATTGGCCACGATCATGTTGGCGGTGTTGAGGTCTTCGGCGCGGAGCCAGTCGAGCGAATCGGGCGGGCGCTGGTAGTAACTGCCGTTGTAATTAGCGTGGAAGTGATTCTCCCCGGTGTACCAGCCTTTCTGGTTCCAGTTGGTCCAGCGGCGCATGGCGAAGGTTATTTCGGTGGAGTCATTGGAGGCGAGGTCGAGATTGCGCTCTTCCACGCGATACTCGATGCCCTTGAGCGCCACCAGCCGCACGGGTCCGGCGGGCAATACGATCTCGTCGTCTCCGCTTGTGATGAAGAAGCCCTCTCGGGCGGCGCCGGGATCGAGGCCGTAGTAGAAGATCTGCCCGCCCTTTGGCGTGTAGGCCTTGCCATCGGATGCGCGCACGTAGAGCCGCACCGGAGTCTCCTCGCCGAGTTCGTCTTTCGTCTTGATGCGCAGCTTCGCCGCCGGGCGGTTGAAGCGAAGCGAGGAGATGGCGACGTGTTGTTTCTCGCCTCCTGCAATGGGCATCGTGAACAGGTCGAGATTGCCGAGGTAGTTCGAGGAGAGAGCGATGGTCTGGCCGTCGGGCGAGACGGCGGGTGAGAACTCGTCACGAGGCGTGTTGGTGATCGCGACCGGCTTGCCGCCTTCGCGGCCGACGCGATAGAGCTCGCGGTCGCCTTTGCCGTTGACCATCACGTTCGAGAAGATCACGCCCGATCCATCGGGCAGCGCCGAAACGCCGTGCGGCTGCGCGATATCGGCCAGGCGAAACGAGGTGAGCGGAAGCTGGATCGAGGTCGCGGTGGGCGACGCGGGAATCGACCAGATCTGCGGTGCGCCGAGTTTCTGCGAGCCGTTCTGCACGGCGGCAAAGCGCTGTGCGCTGACGAAGATCTCATTGTTGCGCGGGCTCCATGAGGCGAAGGTCCAGTTGCCGGCCATGCCCCGTTGCGGCCGCTGTTGGAGCGCTCGCGCGAAGCCATCGAGCACGCGGATCGAATAGAGCGTCGACCCCGCATCGGGAACGGCCAGCGCAACGGCGATCTGATCTCCGTCGGGCGACCACGTGGGGGTTCCCGCGGTGGGATAGGCGGTGGCGATGGAGCGTTCGTCTCCGGTGGCGAGGTTCACCACCATGAGTCGTCCGGCGACATTGGGCAGGGTGCCGGCTGGTGGCGCGCCGGAGATGTAAGCGATGCGGTCGCCGCGAGGCGACCAGGCGGGATGCGCATGATACCCCACGCCCGAGGTGACCTGGCGCGCTTCGCCGCCCGAAACAGGAACGGTCCAGATTGATCCAAACAATGTGAAAGCGAGTTGTTTCGAGTCCGGCGACCAAGCGGGGTCGGTAGCGCCCTGAGTGGTGTCGTCACGTTGGGCGGCGCGGGGAGCGAGACGCTCGCGCAGGCACACCGCGGCAAGCAAGGCAGTGCATAAGCCCAAGGCAATGGGTCGCGTGGTCACGGGGACAGTATATCGCCCGGGCGAGCGGTCATGCGGGCGAGGCCTTGCGTTTCCGCGTCTTCGGAGGGAGGTAGTGAAAGTGGATGAGGTACACGTTGTCGCCGGGGCCGTGCTTGGCTACTTTGAGTAAGTCGATGACGCCCAGAAAGCCTGAGTCGAGCGCCAACTGGCGTGTAATGTCTTGGATGGCGATCTGTTGGATGGAGTCGATCTCGATTTCGCCTTCCTCCATCCGGTAGCGCCGCCCCACCGTTACGCGAGGGCTTTGCCAGATGCGAATGCTGGTGGTGATGGCGCCATTGCGCACGCCATCGCGCAGCCGCTTTGTGAACACCATCGAAGCAGCTTACTGGTTTTCCGGAACCACCATGAACTGAAACTGAAACGGGTTCTTGCGATTCGGGCGCACGCGGCACAGCACCCAATGGACATCGCTCGATCCCGGCACTTCGACGCGAGTGAAATTCAAGATGCGTCCCGCCGATTCCACAGCCGGACACGGGCCCGTGGCGGTGGCCGGCGGCGCGCAACTATCCGGATAGGTCAGCGTCAGCGGCTTGTCGACTCGCATATAGTGGGTATCGCCGCTGACCATCACCACTTGGCCGATGTATGTGCGGACCTCCTCGCGCAGCGCCTTGATGAAATCGGCGAACCCGGATTTCGCCGATCCGGTGGAGGTGTCGCCGTAGGCCTCGAACATGTTGGCTTGCACGAGGAGCATGACGCCGAAAAGGTCCTGATCACGCGCGGTTTCGAACGCGGCCTTCAGCCAGGCGAGGTTCGCGGCATTGCGCGCCGTGTATTCCTTGTCGTTGTCGTAGAACGGATTCGGGTTACCTTGCGTGAGTTTGTACTCGAGGTTGTTGTTGCTTCCGGGGATGTGGAGCGTGACGAAGAGCACTCTCCCTTTGATGAGCATGGCGTTCTCGCGATACAGCGAAAAGCCGGCCATGTCGCTTTGCCGGCGAAGAGCCACCGGATTCTTGCCCAGGCTCATGTTGGTGGTGAAGTAGGTTTTGCGGACCATGTCCAGCCGTCCGAGCGGATCGAATGCGCCGTTGCTCGAGCGCATGCAGTCGGTCCATTCGTTGTCGCCCACCGAGTAGAGCACGGGGCTCTGGAAGCTGTTGAACCATGCCAGCGACCGCTGGTAGTGCGAGTCGTCGCAGCGTGTGGAGCCACTCTTGGTATCGCCGATGTGGGCGGTGAGAGAAACTTCGTGGCTGTTGATGTCGGCGATCACGCGCTCGTAGAGCGGTTCGGCCGCCGCTCCGTAGGGCATGTCGCCGATGAGGGCGACGTCGAACGTGCGTTGCGCCCAGAGAGTGAGCGGAAGTAAGCCGAGTGCAGTCCGCAGGAAAGACCGAATCTTCATATGGTCTTTAGGCTACTACTCGTTCGTGAAAATCAGATTACAGTGCCGCGTCCCGTTGAGCGGCGATGGGAGATGCCATTACTGAGACCGGGTAGCCGCGCTCCACCCACGCCTCGAAGCCGCCCTCCAAGGGAAACACGCGTTCGACGCCGTGTTTCTTCAGCGCCAGAGCCACTCGCGCACTGGTGGTTTCGTTCGGACAAGTGCAATAGAGCACGATGTCGCAGTCGCGGGGAAGCTCGCGGTGACGCGCGTCGAGTTCTTCGGGGTCCAGGCGAATCGCGCCTGGCAGCGTCTCGCGCGTGACTTCGAAAGCGATCGCCGTGCGCAGGTCGACGATTCGCGGCGGCTCGGGCGACTCGATGCGGAGCCGCACTTCATCCGGCGTCAGGCGCCGGGCTCGGAGCATTCGAAGAATGCGGCGCTTCTCGTAGATGCGCCAGACCCAGAACAAAACGATCGCGCCAACCACCGCGGGAATCGCGGCGCTGCCGAGCGCGCGGAACCAACCCACTACGCGGTCGAGTTGGCTGTGAAGAGCAAAGCCCAGACCCACCACCACGATGTTGTAGAAGAGCCCGCCCAGCGTGTCGAACAGAAGAAACGCTCCCCACGGCATCCGCAGCATCCCGGCGATGGGTGCGGCGAGGAACGCGAGTCCAGGCACGAACTTCGCGATCACGAGCGCCTTCCACCCCAGGCGCTGGAAGGAGAGTTCCGTTTTGCGGACGCATGTGTCAGGGGCGAGCGAAAAAGAGCATAGTCCGCGCAGCATCGGACCGCCGCGCCACTTGCCTCCCAGATACAGCACCGCGTCGCCGGCAACGGTTCCGATGGTGGCGGCCGCGAGGACGCCAGCGAAGCTGAGCCGGCCTTCGCCCGCGACAGCGCCCGCGGCCAACAGGATCGCGATCGCGGGAACGGGCGTGCCGAACTGGTCCACGAAGGCGACGCCGAGCACGATCCAGTAGCCGTAGTTGACGATCAGCGCAATGAAATCCACTTGCCGTAGACTCAATTGTATGTCTGGTTCGGCACGGCCCGTGACGCCAACTCTCGACCGTTATCGAACCGACCGCATGTGGAACATCAACGCCAACATCCTGGTGGCGGATATCCTTTCGACGGCTGCAACGGCCGCGATCATCGAGGCGATCCACACGAGGCTGGCAACGCGGCTCTCCATCGTCATTGTCACGGCGCTGATCGATGGCGCGATCAGTCTGGCTCTGTTCGCGAGTCTCCATTGGTACGTCAACCGCCACCGCGGCGTGCGCGACCTGGTGCATGTGCAGGTTCACCGGTGGGCGCTCGCTCCGCTCAACTACCTGGTGGGGAGCGGCATCCAGTATGGACTGCTGGTGTGGGGAGCGCGCGCGAGCACCGGCGTGCTGGTGGCGTACTGGGGCGCGCTTGCGGTGTGTCGGACGGTCCATACGCTGTACGGGAAGCGGTCGGGTTTGTTCCGCTAGCGCACTCGCGCGGATATATCATGGGGGCAGAGCCATGCTTCCCATACTCTACTTAGTTGTCTTTATTCCGCTCGCGACCGCCGCAGTCAGCTTCAACAAAGACGTCCGGCCGATCATGGCCGATACCTGTTTCCGGTGCCACGGACACGACAAGAGTTCGCGCATGGCGAACCTTCGTCTCGACGTGCGCGACGAAGCACTGAAGAAGTCGCCATCGGGCGCGACGCCGATCGTGCCTGGCAAGCCGGATGAAAGCAGCATCGTGGCGCGCATCTTTGCTTCCGATGCCAAGCTGATGCCGCCGAAGTATTCGCACAAGGAGCTCTCGGATGCGCAGAAGCAGACGATTCGACAGTGGGTGGCCGAGGGGGCGCGATATGAAGGGCACTGGTCGTATGAGCCGGTGCGGCGGCCCGCGGCGCCGGGTGGGGCGACGCATCCGGTAGATGCGTTCATCCAAGCGCGGCTGGTGCGCGAGGGATTGCAGCCTTCGGCGGAGGCCGATCGGCGCACCCTGATTCGACGCGTTACGCTCGACCTGACGGGGCTTCCGCCAACGCCCGCCGAGGTGGCTGCGTTCGTGGGGGACTCGTCGCCGGACGCATATGAAAAGGTAGTGACGCGGCTGTTGGCTTCTCCGCGCTACGCCGAAAAGCAGGCGATGCACTGGCTCGACGCCGTGCGCTATGCGGACACCACCGGATTCCACGGCGACAATCACTTGCCCGCGTGGCCGTATCGGGATTGGGTGCTGCGCGCGTTTCGCGACAACAAGCCGTTCGACGAATTCACGCGCGAGCAGTTGGCCGGCGACCTGCTTCCGAACGCAACGGTGGATCAAAAGGTGGCGTCGGCTTACAATCGCATCAATCGCAGTTCGGCCGAGGGCGGCTTGCAGCCGAAGGAGTACCTTGCGAAGTACGCGGCCGATCGTGTGCGCACAGTGGCCAACGTGTGGTTGGGCGCCACGCTCGGCTGCGCCGAGTGCCACGATCACAAATTCGATCCGTTCACTTCGCGGGATTTCTATTCGATGAAGGCATTCTTCGCCGACATCAAGGAGACCGGCTTGGTTCCGGTTCGCGGAGACGGCGCGTGGGGTTCGAAGATACAGGTGGCCGATGACGCCACTCGTGTGCGCCTGGCGCAGGTCGACCGGGAACTCGCGGCTGCGAAAGCCGCGCTTGAAAACGAGTCGGAGAAGATCGCGGGCCGCACGTTCGGTTGGGAGAAGCGCGTGCTCTCTGACTACAACGCGGGCAAGCTCGCGTGGCGCTACCAAGTTCCGGTGTCGGCCACGGCGGCGAATGGCGCCAAGCTCACCATCCATGATGCCGAGCCGGTGGAATCGAACTTCTATATCGTGAGTCCGCTGGGGGGCGCGAGCTTGGCGACTGAGCACAAGCCGGGGCGTGGACTCGTGATCGCCAGCGGTCCGAACCCGGACAACGAAACGTACTCGATCACGCTGCGTCCCGGCGCGGGTGCGTGGACGGCGCTCGGCATCGAAGCGGTGCAGGACGAGAGCTTGCCGGGGAGCCGCTTTGGCCGCGGATCCGACCGGTTCGTGGTGACCGAGGTGGACGTGGAAAGCTCCGATGCGCCGGGCAAGGCGGTGCCGTTGGTGCTCGCGACGAGCGATGGTTCGGGCGCGGCGCAGGAGAATCCGGCGATGGCGGCGATCGACGGCAACACGAAGACTGGATGGGGGGCGACGCATCACGAGGCACGGAGTCCGTTCTTGGCGATCCGGTTCGGGGCCAAGCTCCAGACGGGCGCTGCTACGACGTTGCGTGTGCGCGTCCATCATGATTCGGATCTGCGCAAGGCGACTATCGGAAGGCTGCGGCTGGCGCTTTCCGCGGGTGCGTATTCGGCGCCGGAGTCGGGAGACATTGCGCTGCGGCAGAAAGCAGCGAAACAAGGTGAGTCCGTTCTGTTTGCGGCGGGCGAGCGCGGTTTGCCGGCTGCAGTGAAAAAGGCGCTCGAGACCGAGCCGGGCAAGAGAACGTCCGATGACATCACTGCGCTGGGCCGGCACTTCCAGTTCACGGTGCCGGAGCTCGAACCGTTCGTGATTCGCGTGGCGAAGCTCGAAGCCGAGCGCGGAATGCTGGATGCGGCGATTCCGTTGATCGTGGTGACGGAGACCGTTCCGCCGCCAGTGACGCGCGTTCTGCCGCGCGGCAACTGGATGGACGATGCGTCCGAAATCGTGCAGCCGGCGGTGCCCGCGTTCCTGGGCAAGATTCCCGCGCAGGGGCGCGCGACGCGGCTCGATTTGGCCAACTGGATCGCATCGCCCGCGAATCCGCTCACGGCGCGCGTGTTCGTGAATCGCGTGTGGCGGCAGTTCTTCGGCACCGGACTTTCGAAGGTGCTCGAGGATCTCGGTTCGCAAGGCGAGTGGCCCGCGCATCCGGAGCTGCTCGATTGGCTGGCGGCCGAGTTCATGAAGCCCGAGTTCGATGCGGGTTCGACGTACGAGTGGGACGTGAAGCACCTGGTGCGGACGATCGTCACCAGCCGCACGTATCGCCAGACTTCGATGAGCACGCCCGCGCTCGATGAGCGCGATCCCGACAATCGGCTGCTCGCACGGCAGAGCCGGTTCCGCGTGGATGCGGAGTCGGTTCACGATATCGCGTTGGCTGTGTCCGGATTGCTTGTCGAGAAGTTCGGCGGCCCGAGCGCAAAGCCGTATCAGCCCGAGGGTTACCTGGCTGCAATGAATTTTCCGAAGCGCGAATACTCGGCGGGCCGCGGCACAGAGCTCTATCGGCGCGGGCTCTATACGTATTGGCAGCGCACGTTCCTGCATCCGACCTTGGCGACGTTCGATGCGCCGAGCCGCGAGGAGTGCGCGATCAATCGCTCGAACTCGAACACGCCGCTGCAGGCGCTGGTGCTGCTCAACGATCCGATCTTCGTGGAAGCGAGCCGCGCGTTTGCGCAGCGGATCGTGGCTTCGGGTGGATCGGCATTCGCGCCGCGGTTGGACTGGGCTTTCCAACAGGCGCTGGGCCGTTCGCCGAATGCCGAAGAGAGTCGCATTCTCGAAGGGTTGCATCGCACGAGCCTGACGCAGTTCCAAGCGTCGCCGGTGAATGCGCGCCAGTTGCTCGGGGTGGGCGAGTCTCCGGTTCCGGCGGGAATGAAGCCGGACGAACTTGCCGCGATGACCGTGGTGGCGCGCGCGATTCTGAATCTCCACGAGACGATTACACGGAATTAGAGGATACAGAACATGCTGACGAACGACATCTGCCGAAGATCGTTTCTGGGCCGCGCGGGCGCGGGTCTGGGTGTGGCTGCGTTGCAATCGCTGCTCCACGCCGCCGGATCCAAGGGCGTGGTGCAGCCGCTGCACTTCAAACAAAAAGCCAAGCGCGTGATTTTTCTCTATCAGGCTGGCGGACCCTCGCATCTCGAGACGTTCGATCCGAAGCCGAAGCTCGCCGAGATGCATGGCAAGCCGATGCCCGAGTCGATGACCAAGGGGCAGCAGATCGCGCAACTGCAGGGGCGGCAGTTGATCTGCTTCGGTCCGCAGCACGAGTTCCAGCGATTCGGCAAAGCGGGCATCGAGATGGTGAAGCATTTTCCCCGGATCGGCTCCGTTGCCGATCAGATCTGCTTCGTGCGCTCCATGTGGACGGAGCAGATCAATCACGATCCCGCGCACACGATCATGAACACGGGCGCGATCATCGCGGGCCGGCCGAGCATGGGTTCGTGGATCACTTACGGCCTGGGCGCCGAGACCGAAGACTTGCCCGGATACGTGGTGCTGACTTCGGCGGGCAAGGGCGGGCAGATGCAGCCGATCGCGGCGCGGCAGTGGTCGGCCGGATTCCTGCCGGGCAAGTATCAAGGCGTGAAGCTCAACTCGATCGGCGATCCGGTGCTGTATATCCGCAATCCGGCGGGCATCAATGGGAAGGTGCAGCAGGAATCGATCGAAGCGATCAACGCGCTCAATCGCGTGGAGAGCGGCGCGCGGCACGATCCGGAGATTCTCACGCGCATCTCGCAATATGAGATGGCGTTTCGGATGCAGGCGAGCGTTCCTGACTTGGTGGACATGAGCAAGGAGCCCGGCCATGTTCTCGAGATGTACGGGGCCAAGCCCGGCGACGGATCGTTCGCATCGAACTGCCTGCTCGCGCGGCGGCTTGCCGAGCGTGGCGTTCGCTTCATTCAGCTCTACCATCGCGACTGGGATCATCACGGCGCGATCAAGGACAACGTGGAGATCAAGGCGGGCGAGACCGATCGGCCGACGGCGGCGCTGATCCGCGATTTGGCGCAACGCGGGATGCTGGAGGAAACGCTGGTGGTGTGGGGTGGGGAATTCGGGCGGACGCCGATGTCGCAAGGCGGCAACGGCCGCGATCATCACATCAAGGGCTTCACGTTCCTGCTCGCTGGCGGCGGCGTGAAGGGTGGGCTCGCCTATGGAAATACGGACGAGTTGGGATACGCGGCTGTCGAGAATCCGGTGAGTGTGCATGATTTCCACGCGACGATGCTCTATCTGCTCGGCGTCGACCACAAGCGGCTCACGATGAAGTTCCAAGGGCTGGATGCGCGGCTGACCAACGTTTCGGGTGAAGTGGTGCGGGATATTCTCGTGTAGGTGGGGTTGAAGCCAAGCGCGGGAACTCGCTGAAGAGGATTTGGCACGGAGCTCCGGTGGCGGGACTGAAGTCCCACGCTGGCTCAAGCCCGCCCTATACGGAGACTGCATCTGGCACCAGAGAAGTCTGCGCGGCCAGCAAAGAAGCTGAAGGATCGCAGAAAATGCCCGGCTGCGTTGCCTCATGCCATAGGGCCCCTGGAAAATTCTGCGCTGCGTGCTCGCCCAACGCCTAGGTTTTGAAATTCTCATAGACGGCTGTGATGGCGGACCCGACTTGCTGGTGCGCTTCCGGGAATGGGAGCAGAGCGTTGAAGATGGCGTCGCGAAGGGCGGTCCAGAGCTGCGACTCTTCGACCTTTTGCTGCGCCGTCTTCTGGATGGACGCGCGCGCCGAAGCTCTGATGGCCGCAAGCAAGGCGCGAAGAGACCATCCGGGCTGGAGCGTGAGAGAGTCATAGACGGGCTCGATGGAGTCGTCAAGATAGATGTTCATTGCGGTAGTTTCTCGTTTTGCAAAATCGCTTTTGGTGGGTGCATTTGCGGGGTTTTGCCCGCGCCTGCGGTGAGAGTTTCGAGGAGACGCGCAAGCGGAGAGGACTGATCCATAATTTCGAACTGCGTCGCTTGCGGCTCGATGGACCACGCGCCGGGAATGGGCCACTGGGCGGGGCTCATTTGTTCGACGAGCAGAGCTTCGTTGTGGCGGGCCGGTTGGAGGGAGTCGATGAGTGATGCGAGCAGGGCTTGCCAGGGACCGCGTGAATAACCGGAGTTGCGGTAGTCAGAATCGGAAGCTCCCGGTTGCGCGAGTGCGGGGTCGCGGCGGAAGTGGCGCGGACGGTGCCCTTGGCGGTGGAGGCGCTCGGGAGTGATCTCGTAGGCGGTTCACACGGGGACGCGGAGCGAGGCGCTGTGACAGAGGACGAATCCGGAGCGGATGGCCAACTCCTGTCCGGAGAGGTCGCAGGCGGGGAGGCCGAAGCGGTCCGGTTGGGCGAGCAGGGCGAGAGCGGCGAGGAGGAGCAGCATGTGCGTGCGCACACTCACCTATCGGAATGTTTGAAACATTTCTTAGAGATGTGTTTGAATTTGACGACGCGGAAAACCGCCCGTCCGTTCGGGCGAGAGGCTCGGCGGCTTCGAAGCGCTGAGATTGGCTTGAAGCCCGCCCTACACGGAGACCGCCAAGCGCTAAGCTGGAGCTCATGAAGTTGTCATGGATGCCGCTGGCGTTCCTCGCGCTGGCTGCCGATGCGCCAGTTTGGTCGCCCGCCTATCAAATGAAGTTTCGCGCGGTGGGAGACGTCACGCCTTCTCCCGATGGATCAATGGCCGTCTGGACCGAGCGCCAAGCCGTGATCGCCGCCGAAAAGAGCGAGAACGTCACACATGTTTTCGCCGGCTCCACGACCGGTTCGCGGCGCTTCCAACTCACGCGCGGCGACAAGAGCTGCACCGCGCCGCGATTCTCTCCTGACGGCGCATTCGTCTTCTTCCTCTCCGAGCGCTCGGGAAAACCGAACCTGTATCGCATCCCGGTCGCCGGCGGCGAGGCCGAGAAGATCACGGAATGGAAAGGCGCCATCGGGCAGTTCCGCGTGTCACCCGACGGCAAGCGCATCGCCTTCGCGGGCGCCGATGAAGACAAGGACCTCGAGAAGCGCAAGAAGGAAAAGCTCGACTTCAAAGTGGTTGGCGAGAAGCCCGCACTGCATTCGCTGTGGGTGGTGAATCTCGATGGCGAACTGCCCGCCAAGCCGGAGAAGCTCGCTGACGGCGAGTTTCACGTGACCGCGCTCGATTGGTCGCCGGATTCGCGCAAGATCGCTTTCCAACGCGTGCCCAGGCCGGACGCGGACGCCGCGCGCCACGCCGATCTCATGGAAGCCGATCTTGCTTCCCGGTCCGTGCGGCCACTGGCGACGACCGCAGCCACCGAGTCCTCGCCACTGTACTCGCCCGATGGGCGCTGGCTCGCCTTCGAGAGCCAGAACGGAAACACGGTCAGTAGCGCTGCCACGATCATGCTGCTCGATCGGGCGAGTTCTTCGGTCCGCGCGCTGCCCGATACGCCGAACGAACAACCGAACCTCATCGGTTGGGCCGGCGACTCGAAATCGATCGTCTTCTCCGAGACTTCGCACTATCGCGGTCTGCTTTATCGCATGCCGATCGACGGACCGCCCGTGAAGATCCACGAGTCGCTTCGCGCTACCGTCACCGATGCGCGAGTCAATTCCACGGGTACCTTCATCGGGTACACGCGCCACTCTTCCGACGAGCCGCAGGAAGGCTGGGTGGCTCCGCTGTTGGCCTCGGCTGCGGTCCGGGTGAGCGCTGCGAACGAGAACCTCGCGCGCCCGGTGAGCGGGAAGACCGAGGTGATCACTTGGAAATCGAAAGACGGGATCAACCTCGATGGCCTTCTCACGTACCCTTCCGGATACGAGCGTGGCAAGCGCGTGCCTCTGGTCCTGAATATTCACGGCGGCCCCGCCGGAGCCTTCACGCTCGGATTCGACGGAGGTCCGGGACTGTATCCGATCGCGTCATTCGCCGCGAAAGGCTACGCGGTGCTTCGCCCGAATCCGCGCGGATCTACGGGGCGCGGCGCTGCGTTCCGCGCGCGCGTTATCGCCGACTGGGGCGGCATGGATTACGGCGACATCATGGCCGGAGTCGATCACGTGATCGCGATGGGCGTGGCCGATCCGGACCGCATGGCGGTGATGGGCTGGTCCTATGGCGGATACATGACCGCGTGGACGGTGACGCAAACCGCGCGCTTCAAAGCGGCGGCGATCGGTGCCGGCATCACGGACCACGTTTCGATGTACGGCACACAAGACATTCCGAGCTTGTATGAAGACTACTTCGGCGGTCCGCCTTGGGAGAAGCCTGACGTGTATCGGCGGAGTTCGCCCATCAATTTCGTCAACAACGTCAAGACGCCCACGCTGATCCAGCACGGCGAAGCGGATGCGCGAGTGCCGCCTTCGCAGGCCTACGAGTTCCATCGCGCGCTGGAGCGGCGCAACGTTCCCACGCGCATGGTGGTGTATCCGAGACAAGGCCACGGCGTCACCGAGCCAAAGTTCGTGCAGCAGGTAATGGAGGAGCACCTGGCGTGGGTGGAGAAGTACTTGAAGTAGGAGCGCCCGTGAAATTCAAAAAGTCGAGCCCCGAACTCGTGGAGCGCTTTCGCGCTGCCACACCGAAGCATGACGAAGTGCAGCCGAAACAAATGTTCGGATACCCGTGCTGCTTCGTCAAAGGGAACTTCTTCGTTGGACTCTTCGAGGAAGACGTAGTGATGCGCCTGCCCGGAATCAAAGACAAGTTCCCGGAACTCGCCGGCGCCAGCGGCTTCAACCCGATGGGCAAGGGCGCGGGAATGAAAGACTGGTGGATCGTTCCGCCCGAGATTTCGCGCGACGCGGGCAGGCTCGAGTCGCTGCTCGGAGCCACGTTTGGCGAAGTGGTGAAGCTTCCCGCCAAGTCGAAAGCCGCCAGGAAGCGCGCTACTGGAACGTTACGGTCGAAGTCGCATTGAACCGCTTGTACTCTTCGTAGCGGATCGACATGCGCTGGCGGATAGGTCCGCTCGAGAACTCGAGCGTGTCGTCGGAGAACGTGTGGACGGGGAACCAGTGTCCGTCAAACTGGCGGCGGAATGTGGTGAACCGCGGGAACAGATTCTCCTGCTTCTTCGAGAGGATCTTGGGAACGGCCACGCCCTCACTCTTGATCACGGAAAAGTCGCGCTTGTCCACCCAAAACATTCCTTCGAACAAACGTTGTCCGGGAAAAGTCTGGCGCGGCGAGACGTGGAGCAGCCAGCAGTCGATTCCATCGGCGTTGTCGTCGCCCTTGAACTTGGTTTGATACATCCAGAGGCGCTCGGGCAGGAACAGGAACGGCTGCACTTCGCGGATGTCGCGGAAGTCCTCTTCAGTGAGGATGAGGCGCGCCAAGTTTTGGATGGGGCGGCCGACCGTACGTTCCGTGCGCTCGCCGCCGGACGAGAAGACCACCTCGCGCACTTCTTTGTACTGGCCGGGGCGTCCACCCTTCGACGCGGCCTCGTCGATCGTGACCGTTTGGCGATACGTGTATTGATCGCGGGCTCTCGCCGCGTCGGCCTCGCGTTGCGCGACTCGCTTGGCAAGGTCCGGTGGTTGCGCAGAAACCGCGAACGCGGCGGCCAAGAGCAAGCACAACGGGCCGGGAGGCTGGGTCATGGATACAGCATATCCTGGTCCGTTGCCGTGCGGGCCCTTAGGAAGGAACCTTCTCGAGCGTCGTAAGCCAGTCGTTGAAATGCGGACATTCCTTCCGAATTCTCTGTAATCCGACCGTTGAAGCCGCCAATGGACCCAAGAACGGTTTCTGCCGGCGGTAGCCCGGAAAATGTTTCTCTATTCGTTTCGATGGCGCAGTCGACTTGGAATCGTTGATGTCTTCTGGGGTGAGGAACGTCTCCCGGATCGCAGTGAAGGGTGCCTCGAGGTCAGATCGGCCAATTGCACGGCTGAAGGCGCTGCAGTCGCTGAACAGTAGCCCCTCGAATTCGTGGAGGACAACGAAGGGAATGAAACGGTTGGCATCGAACTTCTTGCCCAGAGCCTTTGCAACATCGATCCGCAGCGCATTCTCGACCGCCAACGCCCGCTTCACTCCATTCAGGCGCCGTGCCTCTATGCGCCCGGGCCAGGCAACTCCGTCGCCAGCCGGCATTCCGTAGTAATCAACCATCGTGGTCATGAAACAAGTAGGATCCTGCTTCAATTGAGTGACGATATCCTCCAGGGCTGTTGGCCAAGACCGAACGCCGCCGCGGCCTCGTTTGACGCCAGCTTTCCCCATCAGGCGAGGACTGACCTCCCAGTAGCCCTTTGCCAGGAGGTGTTTTTGAAGAAGTTCGTTAACGAAGACCTCCTCCGTTTGCCCTTCGACATAAACGATCAGACGAGGCATTACCTGTTCATCCCCGGGCCGGGCGTCCGCCCAACTCATTCTTGTCCCACAACTCGCCGAGAGTGTAACGGTCCAGCCAGACGGACAGCTTCTTGCTATCGAGCCGCCTGATCTGCGTGGCACCCTCGATTCGGTCGGCGACTAGCACGTCTTCTGGATCGAAATGGTCCAACAGGCGCGACGATTGAGTAGATACGATGACTTGTGTCTCCGCCGAAACCCTGTGAATCAGCGATGCGAGGATGTCGACTGCCGCGGGATGCAAGCCAAGCTCGGGCTCGTCCACTATGATCGCGGACGGGCGAAGCTGCTTCGGCTGCAAGAAGAGCGTGGCGAGAACTATGAAGCGCAAGGTACCGTCAGAGAGCGACGAAGCGTCGAAGTATTGATCTGATCCCTTGTGGCTCCACTGAAGCCGGATCGATTCCCCCTCTCGTTTCAGCCTCCTGGCCTTCAGGCGGAAGTCGTCGAAGAACGGTGCAACCCGCTGGACTGCGCCCCGAATCAGGGAGTACTCTACCGGATGCTCGTTCTTCAAGAAGTGGAGGAGTGCTGCCAGATTCGAGCCGTCGGAGCGCAGGTAGTCGATATCCTCTGCCATCGCCGTCTTGCGCATGAGCGAAGTGGAACTCGTATCGTGGACATGGTAAACGCGCCACCCACCCAGCCGTTCCCGCACCCACTGAGCAACTCGCGTCAGGCCCGAAGCACTGATGCCCGCTTCGAGACGGCGTTGTTGCGGTATGAGACCGTCACTGTATGGGCTCTCATGCTGCGCCTTGTTCCGAAAGTAAGCGACTTCGGTTGCCGGAAAGAGAGTATCGTCACCGGTCGGACCCAACGTCAGCGAGTACTCGTTCACGCCTCGGGCGAATGACAGGTGAAACGAGATTTCTCGAGTAGTCTTCGAACCAAAGTGCAGCAGTTTCTCAGCGCCCCCAGATGCCGTGACGTAGTGCTGAAGACGCCCCTCCCTGATCTCGTGCAAGAACTCGAACGCTCCGATGAAGTTCGACTTCCCAGACCCGTTCGCACCGATCAGGATGTTGATCGGAAGCAGCCGCAGCTTCTCGATCGCGGCGATGCTCTTGAACCCGCGGATCGTGATGTAGTCAAGAGCGGTCTGGGACCTGCGAATCGTGATGAGATCGTTCGACGGCATGAGAGATCCAAATGACGATGGGGCCGGAACCCCAGAGCCCCATCGGTCTATCGTATCTCGAAAAACGGTCTACTTCGCCTCGGGAGCCTCGCCGCCTTCTTCCCCGCGGCCTTCCCGCATCGCTTGCAGCTTCTCTTCCTCTCTTCCTTCCGCTTTCGCCGCTCATCGGCGCGCCGGACCAGCTTCGCGCCCACAAGCTCGAGCAGGCACTGCTCGGCGCCATCGCCCTTCCTCGGACCGATGCGCACGATCCTCGTGTAGCCGCCGTGGCGCGACGAGAAGCGCGGTCCGATCTTGTCGAACAGCTTCTTCACCGCCGCCGGCGTCATCAGGAGCGACGCGGCTTGGCGGCGCGAATGCAGAGTGTCGCGCTTGGCGAGCGTCACCATGTTGTCCACCAGGGGCTTGGCCGCCTTGGCCTTCGGAACGGTGGTGACGATGCGCTCGCTGTCGTTGATGATCAGCGACGTCACCAGGTTGCGCAACAGCGCGCGGCGGTGCGAGACGTCCCGCTTGAGTTTGAATCCGGATACTCAAGCCCACGATGACATGACATGGCTAGAGCAAGTGAACTAGAATGGGTTGTGGTTAGCGAGGTGTTTCGCGTACCGATGTATGTAAAGTTCGCTGCCATCTTCGTTTTCCTGGTCACTGTAACGTGCTCAAGACCTGACAATTGGCGCGGTTTCGTTTACCCCGACAAGAGCGATCTGCGCGTTTCGCGGAATCTCGGCGAGTACCCCAGCCTTCAGGAATGTCGAGATGCCGCAAAGGAGGCACTCAGCTCTCTTTCCAGAGCGGAGTCGGGGACCTACGAGTGTGGCAAGAACTGTCGGCCCAATGGGCCACTTTGGATTTGCGAAGAGACGGTGGACTAGACTAGACCGAACGATCCTCCACTCAGCGGTCGTTGCTGATCAAGCGGGTTCCTGGAATCCGTTCCGTCGCTGATGGCACTAGCAAAAGAGCACGCGGACGCGCCGACGCTGTCGGGACTTCGTCATCCGACCCGCAGTCAGAGCGGTCAAAGAAGAGCACACAGGCGCTCTTGCCGTTCTTGGAGCTACGATAGACGATGCCATCGAGCCGCTCGTCGTTCATTCGAAATTTGTGGCGGAAGTACTCGGTCACAAACTGGCTTGGTACATATTCGACATGCTCGGATCCGTCGCGGGAAATCGGCTTCGCAAGTTCGCGCACGAACTCGCGAAGAAAATTCACTACGTGGTAGAAATCGTGGGAGTCAAAGAAGCTTGGCTGCGGCAGGTCAGTCAGATTGAGGACCTTCAATTCTCTGACGGAACGAAACTTGGCCACAGAAACAACCTTGTCGCGAGATCCTTCTCGTGCCGGCTCGAATGTTTCTACGATTGCAGTGTCCCGATCAAGGGCTCCATAGAACATGACAACACCAACAGGACTCATACGATTCGCACCTGCCTTCTCCGGCGTTGGCGGGCCGAGATCCTCAACGGTAGCAAGTACCTGTTCGGAGCTTTCAACGCGAGCCCTGTACAAATCGGTTCCGGGTTCGATCACTTGAATGAGATCCGCAGCCAGCGCAATTTCGCCAACGCACTCAAGCAAGCGCAACGGGGCGAAGCCTTCGGAATTGCTGTACGAAACCTCATAGCACACTGGGCCTTCTCCACGGCCCAGTCCGGCGTCGCCGGCCTCCAATCTATCGTGGCCGCCGGCAAAGTACCGGCGCTCGTACTTTACGTGCTCGACGAGGTCTCCCCAACTCGACAGGAGGATCTGGTCGAGTTTCCTAGCCGTTCCGAAGTCCTTCCTGCACCAAGTGCAGTCAAAAAGCTCTTCGACGAGGTCGTCGATAATAGCCTCGGATGCATCAAGATTGTCGCTCACGAGATCGTGAGTCGACCAGGTATCTGAGACGTATTTGCCCTCCTCGTTGTCGTACGACACGAACTCGGAGTCGACGTCGCTGTACTCGTCGCAAATTCTCTCTCGGATGTGCTCTGCGAGTGCCGCGATGCTCAAGCTCGGGCCGCGCCTGTCGCAGTAGGCACATTGTTGTTGCTCCTCACTCTCTGTGATCAGACGCGAGAGTGCGCTATCGCGAATGCACACTGTGCACACTCGTTTGGCCGAAGAATCTTGCTGCGACGCGGAAATCGAAACCACCTGTTCCATGAGCAGCACTCCTGCTGCCGAAAATGAAGATGGGGCTGGAAGCCCAGCCCCATGCAGTTTATCCTATCGTGGCGTCAGGCCTACTGCTCCGCTGGAGCCTCGCCCTCTTCCCCGCGGCCTTCCCGCATCGCCTGCAGCCGCTCTTCCTTCCGCTTCCGCCGCTCATCGGCGCGCCGGATCAGCTTCGCGTCCACCAGTTCGAGCAGGCACTGCTCCGCTCCGTCGCCCTTGCGCGGACCGATCCGCACGATCCGCGTATAGCCGCCGTTGCGCGCCGAAAAGCGCGGTCCGATCTTATCGAACAGCTTCTTCACCGCCTCGGGCGTCATCAGGAACGACGCAGCCTGACGGCGCGAATGCAGCGTGTCGCGCTTGGCGAGCGTCACCATGTTGTCCACCAGGGGCTTCGCCGCCTTGGCCTTCGGAACAGTGGTGATGATGCGCTCGCTGTCATTGATGATCAGCGACGTCACCAGGTTGCGCAACAGCGCACGGCGGTGCGAGACGTCCCGCTTGAGTTTGAATCCGGATACTCCGTGTCTCATGGTTGTTACCTTCCTCGGGAGCTCGCGGCTTACGCCTCGGCCTCGTCGCCCTCGTCCTCGCCTTCGTCCGCACCCACCGCCACCGGTTGTCCCGACGGCGAGATGAGACGGCCCTGCGAATCGAATCGCATGCCGAACGACAGGTTGAGATTTCCGAGGATTTCCTTGATTTCGTTGAGTGACTTACGCCCGAAGTTCTTCGTGCGCAGCATTTCGGCTTCGGTCTTCTGCACCAGGTCGCCGATCGTTTGGATATTGGCGTTCTTGAGGCAGTTGTAGGAACGAACCGAAAGCTCGAGTTCCTCGACGCTGCGGTTGAGGATCTCGTTCATCTGGTTGATGGCGCGCTCGGCGGGCTCTTCGGCCGCTTCGCTCACCTCTTCGAAGTTGATGAAGATCGTCATGTGATCCTTCAGCAACTTGGCCGCCTGCCCGATGGCGTCTTGCGGCGAGATGGCGCCGTTGGTCCAGACCTCGAGCGTCAGCTTGTCATAGTCAGTCATCTGGCCGAGGCGGGCGTTCTCCACGAAGAAGTTCACCTTGCGCACGGGCGAGTGGACCGAGTCGATCGGGATGTAATCCACCGGCAGGTCGTCATCGAAGTTGCGGTCGGCGGCCACGTAGCCCCGGCCGGATTTGAGCCGCATCTCGATGTTGAGCTTGCCGCCTTCGCTCACGGTGGCGATGTGCATGTGACGGTCAAGCACTTCCACGTCGGCGCTGGTCTGGATGTGGCCGGAGAGCACTTCACCCGGCTGATCCACCACGATGCGCGCCGTGTACACGCCTTCGCCCATCATCTTGAAGGGAACCTGCTTGAGGTTGAGGATGATGTCGGTGGCGTCTTCCACTACGCGCGGGATAGGACTGAACTCGTGCGACACGCCGTCGATGCGGACGGCCGTGATCGCGCAGCCTTCGATCGAGCTCAACAGCACGCGGCGCAGGCTGTTGCCGATGGTGGTGCCGAAGCCGCGCTCGAACGGCTGGGCCCAAAACATTCCGTAACGGTCCGTGAGCGACTCGGTATTGGCGACGAGGCGCTTGGGTTTTTGAAAGCCTTTGAACATGGTGTGCGGTCCTCCTTTTCGGATTCCGGCTTACTTCGAGTACAACTCGACGATCTGCTGTTCGTTGATCTGGATCTGGACGAGTTCGGAGCGCTTGGGCATGGAGAGCACGCGCCCGCGGAGCGCTTCGCGATCCACTTCGAGCCAGTTGGGCACGGGAGTGTGCGCAGTGGCGTCTTTGGCGTAACTGATGGCGCCGTTCTTTTTGCTCTTTTCGCGAATTTCGATCACGTCGTTGGGTTTGACGGTGTAGGAAGGAATGCTGACCTTGCGTCCGTTCACCTGCACGTGGCCGTGACGCACGATCTGGCGCGACTGCGCGCGCGAAGTGCCGAGGCCCATGCGGTAGATCACGTTGTCGATGCGGCGCTCGAGAAGGTTGAGCAGGTTTTCGCCCGTGATGCCCTTCATGCGCGCCGCCTTCTCGAACATGTTGCGGAACTGCACTTCGGCGATGCCGTAGATGCGGCGCACCTTCTGCTTTTCGCGGAGCTGCAGGCCGTAGCCGAGCAACTTGGGCTTGCGGTCTTTGCCATGCTGCCCGGGCGGGAAGTTGCGCTTTTCGATGGCGCACTTCTCGGTATGGCAGCGTTCGCCCTTGAGGAATAGCTTGGTGGCCTCGCGCCGGCAGAGACGGCAAACGGGTCCAGTATATCGAGCCACTTGGTTTGTTTCTCCTTACCTGAGTTTGTCAGGTGCAGTTTACGGACCCGCTCTCGCGGCATCCTTCATCCTGCTTGTGCTTTTGGCCGCTGCTGACGCAAGCGGCCCGGTCAAAAAGATCAGACGCGGCGCCGCTTCGGGGGGCGGCAGCCATTGTGGGGGATCGGCGTGGTGTCCTTGATGGTCTTCACTTCTATGCCTGCGGTGGCCAGGGCGCGAACGGCCGATTCACGGCCGGCCCCTGGACCGGCAACGAACACATCCACCGTACGCATGCCCGAATCCTTCGCCTTGGTGGCGGCGGTGAGGGCGGCCTGCTGCGCGGCGAAGGGAGTCCCCTTGCGCGAGCCGCGGAAGCCCAGAGAACCCGAGCTCGACCAGGCGAGCGTGTTTCCGCTCGTGTCGGTGATGGTGACGATGGTGTTGTTGAACGAAGCCTGCACGAAGACCTTCCCGACTGGGATGTTCTTCTTTTCGCGCTTCTTGAAAACCTTTTTCTTGGTGGCTTTGCCGGCTGCTGCTTTGGCCATGAGTTATGAATTCCTCTCTTACTTGACGCCGGCCTTCTTCTTGTTGGCCACGGTGCCGCGGCGCGGACCCTTCCGCGTGCGGGCGTTGGTATGCGTGCGCTGGCCCCGCACCGGGAGCGAGCGCCGGTGGCGCAGTCCGCGGTAGGCGCCGAGCTCGATCAGGCGCTTGATGTTGAGCGAGATCTCCTTGCGCAGGTCGCCTTCGATCGAGCCTTCCTCTTCGAGGATGTTCCTGAGCCGGTTCACTTCCTCTTCGGTCAAGTCGCTCACGCGCTTGTCGAAGGAGATGCCCGCCCGGTGCAGAAGCGACTTGGCGCGCGTGCGCCCGATTCCGTAGATATAGGTCAATCCGACTTCGGCGCGCTTTTTGGCCGGGAGATCGACGCCTGCGATACGTGCCATGTTCTGTGTTCCTTTATCCTTGACGCTGCTTGTGCTTGGGGTTGGGGCAGATCACGCGCACCACGCCGTGGCGCTGGATCAGCTTGCACTTTTCGCAGATCGTTTTGACCGAAGCGCGTACTTTCATTTGATTCCTCTATCCCGGCCGCGGGCCTGGGCATCCAACAGCTTCACGATTCTGGCTCTCGACGGGTCGCGCGGGGATAACACCACCGCCACTTGATCGCCGGGCCTCAGGCGGACGAAGTTGATTTTACTCGCCGCCGCCGGATGCGCGATGACGCGCTTCCGATTTTCAAGCTCCACCGTGCATTTGAGGCTCGGCAGAAGCTCGATTACCGTCCCAATTACCGGATCGGGCACTTCGTTTCCGCTGCCCGGTCCGTTTTGCCGCTCGTCCACTCGACACTCGTTCCAGTAGACTCACGGCCTCGTCAATACCCATGGACCGTTCGCCGTCACCGCGACACAATGTTCGAAGTGCGCCGAAAACGATCCGTCCTTGGTCATCGCGGTCCACCGGTCCGAGCCCGTTTTCGTGTCGGGCTTGCCGGCGTTGACCATTGGTTCGATGGCCAGCACCATACCTTCCTTGAGCCGTGGATTTTCGTTCTTCCGGTCCACGTAATTCGGAACCTGCGGCTCTTCATGCAACTGCGTACCGATTCCGTGGCCGACGAACTCGCGAACGATGCCGAATCCGTGGCTGGTCACGTGGCGCTCCACGGCGCCGCAAACGTCGAACAGGCGATTACCCGGCCGGACCTGGTCGATCGCCAGTTCGAGCGATTCCTGGGTCACGTCGAGCAAACGCTTCACCTGAGGGCTCACGTCTCCCACCGGCACGGTAATGGCCGAGTCGCCGTAGTACCCGTTCAACTCCACTCCCGTGTCGATCGAGACGATGTCCCCTTTCTTCAAAACTCTTCGGGGCGACGGCATGCCATGCACAATCTCGTCGTTCACCGAAGTACACAACACGAACTTGTATCGCGCCCCGACCGCCGGAACGTAGTAGTTCTTGAAGGCCGGGCGCGCCCCCGCCTCCTTGATCATCCGTTCGGCTTCTACTTCCAACTCGTACGTACTCACGCCCTCCTGCACCATGTCCCGAAGCCGCGCAAGGATGCGATGCACCAGCAGACCTGCGGCGCGCATCTTTTCGAGCTCAGTGGGACTCTTCCGGACAATCATCTTCCAGGCAGGAGATTCCTGTTTATCAGTCTAGCATCCTTTAAAACACGCCTCGCCGGCCGCGGATCCGCCCGGCGCGGGGAGTAAACCCTTCATAGTGGCGCATGATCAATTGGGCTTCCACCTGATTGACCAGATCCATCGCCACACCCACCACGATCAGCAGCGAGGTGCCGCCGAAATAGAACGTCACACCCAGGCCGTCGAGCAGCCAGCGCGGGAAGGTGGAGTCGATCCAATTCCCGATCCCCGGAATCTTCTGCAGTTTCACGCCGCCGATCATGACTTCCGGGATGATCGAGAGTACGGCCAGATAGAGGCCGCCCACCATCGTGATCCGGGTCAGGATCTTGTTCATGTAGTCGGCCGTGGGGCGCCCGGGACGAATGCCCGGGATGAAGCCGCCGTACTTGCGCATGTTGTCCGCTGCTTCGTTCGGGTTGAAGATGATCGAAATGTAGAAGAAGCAGAAGAACAGGATCAGCGCCGTGTACAGGATGAAGTAGAGCACTTGGCCGTGGCCGATCGATTCGAGAATCCCGCGCAGCCAGCCGCTGTTGCGGACGAAGTCCGTGGTGACGAAGCTGACCGGGATCGCCAGAAGCGACGAAGCGAAGATCACCGGAATCACGCCGCCGGCGTTGACCTTGAGCGGCAGGTGCGTCGATTGTCCGCCCATCATGCGCCGGCCCACCACCCGTTTGGCGTATTGGATCGGAATGCGGCGCTCGCCGCGTTCCACGAAGATGATCAGCGCCATCACGGCGAGCATCACCAAACCGATGACGATGATGTGGAGCACGCCCCAGGTTCCCGTCCGCAGCTTCGACATCACGTCCGCCATCGCGTCGGGTAATCCGCGCACGATGCCCGCGAAGATGATCAGCGACATGCCGTTGCCGATACCGCGCTCGGAGATCTGCTCGCCCAGCCACATGATGAACGCCGTACCCGCGGTGAGCGAGACCATCGTGGTGAAGATGAACCGGATGCCCGGGTCCACCACGAATCCGCCGCCCACGTTCTGCAGCGCGATGGCGATACTGACGGACTGGAAGAACGCGAGGATCACCGTCAGGTAGCGGGTCCACTGGGTGATCTTGCGCCGCCCGAGCTCGCCTTCTTTCTGCATCTTTTCGAGCGCCGGCACAACCACGGTCATCAACTGCAGGATGATCGAGGCGGTGATGTAGGGCATGATGCCCAGCGCGAACACCGTCAACCGGCGCATCATGCCGCCGCTGAAGGTGTCGAAAAGACCGAGGAAGCCGCCGGCGTTCTGTTGGAAGAACGACTCGAGTTTGGTTCCATCGATGCCCGGTACGGGCACGTGGGCGCCAAAGCGATACACGGCGAGCAGCCCCAGGGTGAACAGTACGCGTTTCCGGAGGTCCGGAATCTTGAATACGTTCGCGACGGCTTCGAAGAACTTGTTCATGTTCTTATTTCAGATAGCCAGAGGGCTAACTCTTCTGTTTGGGAGCCTTTTCGGGTTTGGCGGCTTTCTCGGCTTTCGGAGCTTTTTCCGCCTTGGGGGCTTTTTCAGCCTTGGGAGCCTTGTCCGCCTTCTTGTCGGCCTTGGGAGCTTCCGCCGCCGGCGCCGCCTTGGGAGCGGGCTTCGGTTTTTCCGGCTCCACCTTCACGGGAACCAAGCGGGTAACGCTGCCGCCAGCCGCGACAATTTTCTTCTCGGCGCCCGGCGTGATGTAGTGCGCCGTTACCTTGATGGCCCGTTCGAGCTTGCCATCGCCGAGGATCCGCAACCCGTCGCCGACCTTGGCGATGGCGCCGCACTTCAGCAGCGACTCGGGCGTGAACTCGTCACCGGCGAGCGCGGCCAGCCTGTCAACGTTGAGCACAGCGTAGCGTTTCTTGAACAGCGCATTCGAGAATCCGCGCTTGGGCAGACGGCGGTGCAAGGGCATCTGGCCGCCCTCGAATCCGCGCATCATGCTGTACCCGGAAATCGCGCGCGACCCTTTGTGGCCGCGGCCCGAGGTCTTGCCGCGATGCGAGCCCATGCCGCGGCCGATGCGCCGTTGCGACTTCTGTTGCCCGGCGGGCGGTTTGAGTGAACTGAGATTCATTTTGCGAAAACCTCTCGTGCGGCCCTTAGTCGACGATGGCGAGCAGGTGCGGCACCTTCTTGACCACGCCCCGGAAAGACGGCGTGTCGGGCTTTTCCACCACCTGATTCATTTTCTTCAAACCGAGCGCGCGCACCATCTTTTTTTGCGGCTCGATGCGGCCGATGGGGCTGCCCACCAGTTTGATTTTGATCTTCTTTGCCTCAGCCATGGGAAAGCTCCTACGCGCGGACCTTTTCGAGCGGAATTCCGCGCAGGTCGGCGATCTCCTGCCGGTCGCGCAACTGATCGAGCGCTTCAAAGGTGGCGCGAATCACGTTGTGCGGATTGTGCGAGCCGATCGACTTGGTCAGAACGTTCGGGATACCCGCCGCCTGCATCACCGCGCGCACCGGACCACCGGCGATCACGCCCGTACCGGCCGGGGCCGGCTTGAGCAGCACTTGGCCCGATCCGAAACGCCCGAGCACCGGATGCAGGATCGTGTGTTCCTTCACGTGGACCTTGCGCAGATTGCGCTTGGCCGACTCGATCCCCTTCTTGATGGCCGCGGGAACTTCGCGCGCCTTGCCGGTGCCGAAGCCCACGACCTTCGATCCAGGGTCGCCCACCACGACGAGCGCGGCGAAGCTCAAGTTCTTACCGCCCTTCACCACCTTGGTGACGCGGTTGATCGAAATGACCTGCTCCTTCAGCGAAAGCGAGGCAATGTCGAGTTTCTTCAAAGCCATTAGAACTCCAGTCCGGCTTCCCGGGCGGCGTCGGCCAAAGCCTTGACGCGTCCGTGATAGTTGTAACCGCCGCGATCGAAGACCACCTGCTTGATACCCTTGGCGATCGCCCTTTCGGCCACCAGCTTGCCGATCGCCTTGGCGCCGGCCAGGTTGCCTCCGGCGCTGACCGGCTTCGACTTTTCGTTGGTCGAAGCCGAGGCCACCGTGGCGCCCTTCTTGTCGTCGATGACCTGGGCGTAGATGTGCTTGAGGCTGCGGAACACCGCCAGGCGCGGCCGGTCGGCCGTACCGGCAATCTTGCGGCGGATGCGGTCATGAATCCGCTGGCGGTGAACGTCTCGGGAAAGTTTCGGCATGGTCGATGATTCCTCTTACTTCGCGCCCTTGGCGCCGGCGCCAGCCTTGCCGGCCTTCTTACGGAGTTGCTCGCCGGTGTAGCGAACGCCCTTGTTCTTGTAAGGATCCGGCGGCCGTAGCGAGCGCATCATGGCGGCCGTCTGGCCGAGCAACTGGCGATCAAAACCGCTCAGCACCAGGTGCGTTTGTTTGTCGATCTTACAGTCGATTCCATCCGGCAGCAGGAACTCGATCGGGTGCGAGTAGCCGAGCGTGAACAGCACCACGCGGCCCTTCTGGTCGGCGCGATAGCCGATGCCCACGATGTCGAGCTCACGCGTGAATCCGTTCGAAACCCCGGTGACCGCGTTGGAGGCCAACGCCCGCGTCAGCCCATGCAACGCGGCGAGCGAGTCATTCTCGCGCTTGATTTCGAGCGTGCCGCCGGTCTCCTGGATCGAGATGCCCTTCGGGATCGGCACCGTGAGCGAGCCCTTGGGCCCCTTCACGTCGAGCTGTTCGCCGATCTTGAAAGTAACGCCCTTCGGCACTGGGATTGGCTTTTTTCCGATTCGCGACATTCGTATGTACCTTCTGCCCTATGTACCTTCCGGGATTACCAAAGCGTACAGAGCACTTCGCCGCCGACGCCGGTCTTGCGCGCATCGGCGCCGGTCATCACGCCCTTGGAAGTGGTCAGGATCGAGACGCCGAGCCCGCCGAGCACGCGGGGCACGTCCTCCTTGCCCACGTAGACGCGGCAGCCCGGGCGCGAGCGGCGCTCGATGTGGCTGATCACCGGCGAATTGGCGCCAGTGTACTTGAGATAAATTCGAATGAACTTCGAAGGCCCTTCCTCCACCAGCTTGAAGTTGAGGATGTAGCCTTCTTCTTTCAGAATGCGTGCGATCTCCATCTTCAGCTTCGAGGATGGAACGTCCACCTTCGGGTGGCGTGCGCCCAGCGCATTGCGCAGGCGCGTCAACATGTCGGCAACGGGATCGGAAATCATCTTCGTCTCGTTTCCTCCTACCAGCTCGATTTCGTCACGCCCGGGATTTGCCCTTCGAGCGCCAGCTTACGGAAGCAGATACGGCACAAGCGAAACTTGCCGATGAATCCGCGCGGCCGCCCGCATTGCATGCAGCGGTTGCGGTGGCGGACGGCGACCTTCGGGGTCTTTTCGCTCTTCGGCTTCCCCTTCTCGCGGAGCATCTTCGCGGCCAGCTTCAGGTCCTTGGCGATTTTTGCGGTTGTTGCCATGCGAAATCTTCTTCAGCTTCCTTTGTTCGCTTGTCGAGCCCTCTGGTTTGACTAGTGCTTTTACCTACTGCCGGAACGGCATGCCCATATGCTTGAGCAGCGCCAGCCCTTCAGCGTCGGTTTTCGCCGATGTCGTGATACAGATATTCATGCCCTTCACCTTGTCGACCTTGTTGTAGTCGATTTCGGGGAAGATCAATTGGTCTTTCAGACCGAGCGTATAGTTGCCGCGGCCGTCGAAGCTCTTCGACGAGACGCCGCGGAAGTCGCGCACGCGCGGCAGCGCCACGTTCACCAGCCGGTCGAGAAATTCGTACATGTGGTCGCCGCGCAGGGTCACCATCACGCCGATCGGCATGCCTTCGCGCACTTTGAACGCGGCCACCGACTTGCGCGCCTTGGTCACCACAGGCTTTTGTCCGGTGATGGCGGTGAGATCGTTCACGGCCGCGTCGATGAGTTTGGCGTTCTGCGTCGCCTCGCCCATGCCGATGTTAATGGCGATCTTCTCGAGCTTGGGCACGGCCATCAGGTTCTCGTAGTTGAACTCCTTGCGGAGCACGGGGATGACGTTTTTCTTGTATTGGTCTCGGAGTCGGGCTGCCATATGCTTACTTCTTGTCGATAATCTCGTTGGTCTTGCGGGCCACGCGGGTCTTGCGGACCACGCCGCTCGGCGACGTTTCCACGCGATAGCCGAGGCGCGTCGCCACGCCGCCGCTGGTGGTGGCCGCGACGTTCGAAACGTGGATGAACGATTCGCGCTCGGCGATGCCGCCCTTGGTCTGCCGCGCCGGATTCGGCTTGGCATGCCGCTTGATCAGCGCGACGCCTTCCACTAGCACGCGGCCGCGGTCGCGGTCCACTTCGAGCACGCGTCCGGTCTTGCCGCGCGATTTGCCGGCGAGCACCTTGACCACGTCGCCCTTTTTGATCTTGATTTTGGCCGGGGGATCGTATTTCTTTCTCTTCATGACGGCGTCAGATTACCTCCGGAGCGAGCGACACGATCTTCATGAACCGCTTGTCGCGCAGCTCACGAGCCACTGGCCCGAACACGCGCGTGCCCACGGGCTCACCAAGTTCGTTGACCAGTACGGCCGCGTTGGAATCGAACCGGATGTAGGTGCCGTCCTTGCGCCGGGTTTCTTTTCGCATCCGCACGATGACGCACCGCACCACTTTGCCCTTCTTGACGTTGGAATCCGGGGCGGCTTCCTTGACGCTGGCGGTGATGATGTCGCCGAGGCCGGCCCGCAACCCGAGGTCGCCGCCGCGCGGCAGGATGCACTGCAGCTTCCTGGCGCCGCTGTTGTCGGCTACCTCGAGAATGGTTCTCATCCCAATCATGACGGCTTCTCCCTATCGGACCGGAACTCGCCCGGTCCGCGTTCCCTTCAAACTTTTCTCTTCTGGGCCGCCGGCTTCGAGGCCGGCTTCGATTCGGTGGCCGCGGTGAGGATCGCGTCCACGTCCACCGCCTTGCGAATCACTTCGCCGAGCGTCCAACGCTTCAGCTTGCTCAACGGGCGGCACTCGACGATGCGTACCGTGTCGCCGATCTTGGCCTTGCGCTCTTCGTCGTGAGCGTAGAACTTCTTGCGCTTGGTGATGATGCGCTTGTAGACCGGATGCGGCACGCGCCGGGTCACCTGCACCACGATGGTTTTCGCCATCTTGGCGGAGACCACTTCTCCGACCTTTTCGTTTTTGTGCGATTCGGGTTTCTGCTCTGCCATCTGATCGCCTTCTTACTTCGCTGTCTCGCGCTCGCGCAGCACGGTGAGGATCCGCGCACGGTCTTTGCGCAGTTCGCGCATCTTTTTGAGGCCCTCGGTCTGGCCCATCTTCATCTGCATCTTGAGCCGGAACATCTGCTCGCCCTGCTCGGTCAACTGGGTCTGCAACGCGCCGGATTCGCTCTCTCTGACTTTGTTGATCTTCATCGGATACCGCTCCTAAGCCGCCTGTTCCCGCGAAACGAACTTGCACGGAATCGGCAGCTTGCCCGCCGCCAGGCGCATCGCCTCTTTGGCGGTGGCCACGTCGACGCCTTCCATCTCGAACAGGACCTTGCCGGGCCTGACCACGCACACCCAACCTTCCGGCGCGCCCTTGCCCTTACCCATTCTGGTTTCCTGCGGCTTCTTCGTGATCGGCTTGTCCGGGAACAGCCGCACCCAGATCTTGCCGCCGCGCTTGACGAATCGCGTCATCGCGATACGCGCCGCCTCGATCTGCCGGTCAGTGACGTAGGACACCCGCATCGCCTTCAATCCGAAGTCGCCGAACGACAGCGTGGCGCCTCGCCAGGCTTTCCCTTTCCGGCGTCCGCGTTGTTGCTTGCGGTACTTGACCTTTTTTGGCATCAACATGGCGGTGGTCTCCTAGTTTTGCGAGCCTTCGCCCGGGTTGGACGAGCCCTCGGTCTTCAATTGTTCTTTCCAGGCCGGCGCTGGATTCGACATCGGCGGCGCAATCGGCGCCACGGCGGGCTTGGGCAGGTCACCTGGAGGCGCCTGAACCGCCGGACCCGATGGCTCGATCTGCGGCACTGGCGCGTGGCTCTCGCCACCGCCACCACCGCCGCCACGGCGGTCACCACGACCGTCGCCACGGCCGTCGCGGCGCTCCCGGCCGTCACGGCGCGGCGCGCGGCGCGGTTCGGGGTCGCCCGAACGCAGCAGTTGGCGCGATCCGTGCCCTTCGAGAATTTCGCCCTTGTACACCCAGCACTTGATGCCGATCACGCCGTAGGTGGTACGGGCTTCGGCGAAGCCGTAGTCGATGTCGGCGCGCAGCGTGTGCAGCGGCAGCCGGCCTTGCAGATACCACTCCGAGCGGGCGATTTCGGCTCCGTTCAACCGGCCCGATACGCGGACCTTGATGCCCTTGCAGCCGAACCGCAGCGCGCTGTCGACGCTCTTGCGCATGGCGCGGCGGAAGGCGATGCGCTTTTCGAGCTGCGTCGCGATCGACTCGGCCACCAACTGCGCGTCGAGCTCGGGCTTGTGCACTTCCTGAATGTCGATGAAGACTTCGCGCTTGGTTTTCTTGGCGAGGTCCTGCTTCAGCTTCTCGATTTCGGCGCCCTTGCGGCCGATGATGATTCCGGGGCGCGAGGTCTGGATCGAGATGCGAAGCTTCTGGCCCGGGCGGTCCACTTCGATCGAGCTGACGCCAGCGGCTTTCAGCCGCGAGCTCAGGTTTTCTTTGAGCTCGAGGTCCTCGGAAAGGAGCTTGATATAGTCCTGCTTGGCGAACCAGCGCGAACGCCAAGTCTTGGTGACGCCCAGCCGGAATCCGAAAGGATGTACTTTTTGACCCATTCTCTTGATTACTCCTGCTCGGCTACCTTGAGGGCGATGTGCGCCGTCCGGCGCTGATATCGATACGCGCGGCCCATCGGAGCCGGGCGAATGCGCTTCATTCTCGGACCCTCGTTGACATACGCCTCGCTGATCACGAGTTTGTCCACATCCACGTCGTCGGAGCGGTTGGTCGCGTTGGCGACCGCCGACAAGAGTAGCTTCTCGACCGTGGGCGCAATGCGTTTGTTCGTCATCTTCAGGATGGCGACGGCGTCCTGCACGGCATGGCCGCGGATCGAGTCCACCACCAGGCGCGCCTTTTGCGGCGAGATGCGGAGGTTTCTAGCTTCGGCTCTGGCTTCCATCGAAAATTCCTCTTATGCCGGCTTGCCCTTGGTCTCGGCCGCTGCCTTGGCGGCGTGGCCCTTGAACTGGCGCGTGGGCGAGAATTCGCCCAGCTTGTGGCCCACCATGTTCTCGCTGATGTAGACGGGGATGAACTTCTTGCCGTTGTGCACCGCCACGGTGTGGCCGATGAACGAAGGCAGAATCGTCGAGCGGCGCGACCAGGTGCGAACCACCTTGCGCTCGTTCTTCTGGTTCATCGCGTCCACTCTCTTGACGAGGTGGTCGTCGGCGAACGGTCCTTTTGCTAGTGAACGGCCCATAAACGTTTACGCCCTCTTAGCCCTTCTTCTTCTTTCGGCTCACGATGAAACGGTCCGTGCGCTTGTTGTTCCGGGTCTTGTAACCGCGCGTCGGCTGGCCCCAAGGCGTCACCGGATGGCGTCCGCCGGAGGTGCGGCCTTCACCGCCACCGTGTGGGTGATCGATCGGGTTCATCGCCACGCCGCGGTTGTGCGGCTTGCGGCCCATGTGGCGTTTGCGGCCCGCCTTGCCGAGCGAGACGTTCTCGTGATCGAGATTTCCCACCTGGCCGATGGTCGCCATGCACTCCACGCGAACCTTGCGCGTTTCGCCCGATGGCAGCTTCAACAGCGCGTATTCCTCTTCGCGGGAAACCAACTGCGCCATGGCGCCGGCCGAACGCGCCATCTGCGCGCCCTTGCCTGGCTTCAGTTCGATCGCGTGAATCGTCGTGCCGGGCGGAATGTTCTTGAGCGGAAGCGTATTGCCCACCAGAATGTCCGCCGTGGGTCCGGACATGACCGTGCGGCCTACCTCGAGCCCGACGGGCGCGATGATGTACCGCTTCTCGCCGTCGACGTAGTGCAGCAGCGCGATCCGCGCCGAGCGGTTGGGATCGTACTCGATCGCCGCCACTTTCGCCGCGATTCCATGCTTGTCGCGCTTGAAATCGATCTCCCGGTATGACTTCTTGGCGCCACCCCCGCGGAATCGGCTCGACAATTGCCCGCGGCTGTTGCGGCCGCCGGTACGCTGCTTTCCGCTGGTGAGACTCTTTTCCGGAGTCTCCTTGGTGATCTCGGCGCGCGTCTCGACGGTCATGAACCGCCGCGCCGGAGTAGTCGGTCTAAAGCTCTTGATCGGCATGAGGCACCTTTACAGTTCGGCGAACTCCGGAGCCTTTTCGCCCGGCTTCAGCCGGACATAGGCTTTCTTCCAGTCGGGACGATACCCCGCGAAACGGCCGCGCCGGCGGAGCTTGCCTTCGTTGTTCAGCGTTCGCACTTCGGCCACTTTCACCTTGAACAGCTTCTGCACGGCGTCGCGGATCTGCGTCTTGTTGGCGTCCGGATGCACCTGGAAGCAGATGGTATTGTCGGCTTCCTTCTGCGTCACGCCTTTTTCGGTGATGATCGGTCTTACCAGGACATCGTAGTGGTTCATACGGCGAGCGCCTCCGAAATCTTGCGTGCTGCGGCTTCGGAAATCACCACTTTGTCGTGACCGAGCAGGTCGTACGTGGTCACTTCCTTCGACGAAACCAGCTTCACACCCTTGAGGTTCCGCGAGCCGAGCGTCAGGTTGCGGTTGTCGCCGTTGTCGACGAGCAGCACGCTCTTGCCGCCGGCCACGCCCGCCAAGGTCTTGCCCACGTTCCGAGTCTTGTGGTCGGCAAACGAGAATTCGTTGACCACCTTCAACTCGCCGTCGCGAAGCTTGGCGGTCAGCGCCGAGCGCAACGCGCCGAGCATCATCTTGCGCGGGAACTTGTACTCGTACGAACGCGGCACCGGGCCATGGGTGGTGCCGCCATGGCGCCACAGTGGCGACCGGATCGAGCCCATACGCGCGCGGCCCGTACCCTTTTGCCGCCACAGCTTCTTGCCCGAACCGGACACTTCCCGCCGCACCTTGGTCTTCGCCGTGCCGCTGCGGTGCGACGCCAGGTGATGGCGAACCGACTCCCACAACAGTGCTTCGTTGACTTCGGCGCCGAACACCGAGTCGGCCAGTTCCACTTCACCGACCTTCTGGTTTTGGAGATTGACAACTTCTACTTTGGCCATGTCCGTCTCCTTACCTCTTTGCCCGCCGCACCATGACGTAGCCGCCCGTGGGACCGGGCACGGCGCCCTTCACCACCAGCAGGTTGTCGTCGAGGTCCACGTCTACCACTTCGAGATTCCGCACCGTCACCCGCTCGGCGCCCATGTGGCCCGCCATGCGCATGCCCGGAAACACGCGCGAGGGGAAGCTCGATGCGCCGATCGATCCCGGCGCGCGGTGAAACATCGAACCGTGCGTCGCCGGACCGCCGCGGAAGTGATGGCGCTTCACCAGGCCCGCGAAGCCGCGGCCCTTGCTCACGCCGATGACGTCCACCTTTTCCTTGGGCTTGAACTGATCCACCAGGATGCGGTCGCCTTGCTTGGGGTCGCCATCGCCGGAGCTCAACTTGAACTCACGCATGTAGCGAATGCCTTCCGCACCCGACTTCTTCACGTGCCCCAAGGTGGCCTTGGCTTGCCGCTGCGGCTTGATGCCTTCGACCAGACCGAGTTGCACCGCGTCATAGCCGTCAACGGTGGGCGTCTTGCGCTGCACCACCACGCAGGGACCGGCCTTGAGAACGGTGACCGGAACCACCTGCCCATCGGGCTGGAAGACCTGTGTCATTCCTAACTTTTTGCCGAGAATTCCTAGGCTCATATTTGTCACAGGAGCCGCGCTTCCAGGCCCGGATCTGACTCCAGGCGGCCTGCGCGGCCTCTCCTACCTACTTCTTTCCGAAAGCCTTGATCTCCACGTCGACGCCTGCCGGCAGGTCGAGCTTCATCAGCGCGTCCACTGTATCCTGCGTCGGTTCGAGAATGTCCATCAGCCTCTTGTGGGTACGGATTTCGAACTGCTCCCGCGATTTCTTGTCGACGTGGGGAGACCGCAACACGGTGTACTTGTTCTTCACCGTCGGCAGCGGAATCGGGCCCGCCACTTGCGCGCCCGTCCGCTTCGCCGTGTTCACGATCTCGGTGGTCGATTGGTCGAGTACGCGGTGATCGTACGCCTTCAACCGGATCCGGATTCTTTCTCGAATAGCCATGATTTACGCCTAACTGAGTGGATACGCCCTGACTGAACTTACTCCATGATCTCCGACACGGTACCGGCGCCCACCGTGCGGCCGCCTTCGCGAATCGCGAAACGCAACCCTTTCTGCATGGCCACCGGCGTGATCAACTCTACCGTGATCGCTACGTTGTCGCCCGGCATCACCATCTCGGTGCCCTCGGGCAGCTCCGCAACACCGGTCACGTCCGTCGTCCGGAAGTAGAACTGCGGCCGGTATCCCTTGAAGAACGGCGTATGACGGCCGCCTTCTTCCTTCGACAACACGTACACCTCGGCCTTGAACTTCTTGTGTCCCTTGATCGAGCCCGGCTTGGCGATCACCTGCCCGCGCTCCACGGCTTCCTTGTCGATGCCGCGCAGCAGCAAGCCCACGTTGTCGCCAGCCTGACCTTCGTCAAGCAGCTTTTTGAACATTTCCACGCCGGTGACAACGGTCTTGCGAGTATCCGTGAAGCCCACGATCTCGCACTCTTCGCCCACCTTCACGATGCCCGACTCGATACGGCCAGTGACAACCGTGCCTCGGCCTTGAATCGAGAAGATGTCTTCGATCGGCATCAGGAACGGCTTGTCCACGTCGCGCTTGGGCAGCGGGATGTACTCGTCCACCTTCGCCATCAACTCGTCCACCGTCTTTTCCCACTGCGGCTCGCCGTTCAACGCGCCCAGCGCGCTTACGCGTACCACAGGCAGGTCATTGCCGGGGAAGCCGTAGCTCGAAAGCAGCTCGCGCACTTCGAGCTCCACCAGTTCCAGCAATTCGGGATCTTCGACGGCGTCCACTTTGTTCAGCGCCACCACGATGAACGGAACGCCCACCTGGCGGGCAAGCAGGATGTGCTCACGCGTTTGCGGCATGGGACCATCGGTCGCCGCCACAACGAGAATCGCGCCGTCCATCTGCGCAGCGCCCGTGATCATGTTCTTGATGTAGTCGGCGTGGCCGGGGCAATCCACGTGGGCGTAGTGCCGGTTCGGCGTCTCGTACTCCACGTGCGCCACCGCGATCGTGATCCCGCGAGCCTTCTCTTCCGGCGCGTTGTCGATCGAGTCGAAGCTCCGGAACTTCACCTTCGGATTGTGCTTGGCCAGCGTCTTGGTAATCGCGGCCGTCAGCGTCGTCTTGCCGTGGTCGATGTGTCCGATCGTGCCCACGTTCACGTGCGGTTTTGTGCGGTCGAATTTCTCTTTCGCCATGGACTCTCCTAAGCTAGTTCGCTTTCCCTTTCAAATCCTAGGTGGAAACCTTCCCCTGTACGCGGCTGATGATCTCTTCCGAGACCGACCGCGGCACTTCTTCGTACTGCCCGAAGTGCATCGTGAACGATCCGCGCCCCTGTGTACGGGAGCGTAGATCCGTGGCGTAGCCGAACATCTCCGACAACGGGACCATTGCCTTGATGATGTGCGTTCCGCCATGAATTTCGGTGCCTTCCAGCCGGCCGCGGCGGGAGATCAGGTCCCCGTTCACCGCGCCCATGTATTCGTCAGGCACCACCACTTCCACTCGCATCACCGGTTCGAGAATCACCGGCTTGGCCTTGCGGAAAGCTTCTTTCGCGCAAATCGCCGCGCAGATCTTGAACGCCATTTCCGACGAGTCCACTTCGTGATAGGACCCGTCGAACACGGTGATCTTCACGCCCGACACCGGATAGCCCGCCATCACGCCCGCTTCGAGCGATTCGGCCACGCCCTTTTCCACAGCCGGGATGAACTCCTTCGGAATCGAACCACCGAAGGTGTCGTTCTCGAATTCCCAATCGTCACCCGGAGCCGCGCCCTCGGGTGGCGTGAATGGCTCCACGCGCAGCTTGACCTTCGCGTATTGACCCGAACCGCCAGTCTGCTTCTTGTGCGTGTACTCGTACTCGGCCAGTTGCCGGATCGTCTCGCGATAGGCCACCTGCGGCTTGCCGACGTTGGCTTCCACCGAGAACTCGCGCTTCATGCGGTCCACGATGATCTCGAGGTGCAACTCGCCCATGCCGGCAAGAATGGTCTGGCCGGTTTCCTGGTCGGTTGAAACCCGCAGCGTCGGATCCTCGGCCACCAGCTTGTTGATGGCCACGCCGAGCTTTTCCTGATCAGCCTTGGTCTTCGGCTCGATGGCGAGCTGAATCACCGGCGCCGGGAAGTCGATCGATTCGAGAATGACCGGAGCCTTCTCGTCGCAAACCGTGTCGCCCGTGGCCGCTGTCTTGAGGCCCACGCAGGCGCAGATGTCGCCGGCCAGGATTTCCTGGATCTCTTCGCGCTTGTTGGCGTGCATCTTCACCAGACGCCCGATGCGCTCACGCCTGTTCTTGACCGGATTGAATACCGTATCGCCGCTCTTGAGCGTTCCCGAATAGACACGCAGGAACGAGAGCTGACCCACGTAGGGGTCCGTCATGATCTTGAAGATCAGCCCCGCAAACGGAGCCTTGTCTTCGGCGGGCCGTTCGAGCGTGGCTTCCTTTTCGCCCGGAGCGGTGCCCTTCACCGCCGCGATATCGAGCGGCGAAGGCAGATACGCCACCACGGCGTCGAGCATGTTCTGCACGCCCTTGTTCTTGAACGCCGATCCGCAGATCACCGGAAAAATCTTCTGCGCGATGGTCGCCTTGCGAATGCCCGCGGTGAGCTCTTCGGTGGTGATCGGCTGGCCTTCCACGAACTTGCCGAACAGCACATCGTCAGTCTCAGCCACGGCTTCGATCAGCTTCTCGCGATATTCCTTGGCGAGTTCCAGCAAGTCGGCCGGAATCTCCCCGTCGTCATACTTGGCGCCGAGCGTCTCGTCGCGCCAAATGCGCGCGTTCATCTTCACGAGATCCACGATGCCCACGAACTTGTCTTCGGCGCCGATCGGCAGATGGATCGGGACCGCGCGCGCGCCCAAGCGGTCGAGAATCGTTCCCACCGAGCGCAGGAAGTCCGCGCCAATGCGGTCCATCTTGTTGATGAAGCAAATGCGGGGAACGGAATACTTGTCGGCTTGCCGCCACACCGTTTCCGACTGCGGCTGTACGCCAGCCACGGCGTCAAACACGGCTACGGCGCCGTCGAGCACGCGGAGCGAGCGCTCTACCTCGGCCGTGAAGTCCACGTGGCCGGGCGTGTCGATGATATTGATGTGGGTGTCGCCCCACTGGCAGGTCGTGGCGGCCGACGTGATGGTGATGCCGCGTTCCTGCTCCTGCTCCATCCAGTCCATGACGGCGGTGCCCTCATGAACCTCTCCGATTTTGTACGTTCTTCCGGTGTAATAGAGGATGCGCTCAGTCGTGGTTGTTTTACCGGCATCGATGTGGGCCATGATGCCGATGTTTCTCGTTTTTTCCAGTGCTACTGTACGGGCCATAATTCCTTCCGTGTTGGGCCTCGGGCCAGGTTCGCCCAAAGGTCGCGCGGGAGTGTGTCCTGCGGTTATTTACCAGCGCCGCCGGTTGTTACCGAGCGGCTGCTACCAGCGATAGTGGGCGAAGGCCTTGTTGGCTTCCGCCATGCGGTGTACGTCGTCCTTCTTCTTGATGGCGCCGCCGCGGGCATTGGCGGCGTCGTTCAGTTCCCCGGCGAGCTTCTCGGGCATGCTCTTCTCCGGCCGGGACCGGGCGCTGATCAGGATCCAGCGAATCGCCAGCGAAGTGCGCCGGTTGGCGGGCACTTCGACCGGTACCTGATAGTTGGCGCCGCCGACGCGGCGCGTCTTGACCTCGAGAACCGGCTTGCAGCCCTCGACGGCCTTCTTGAAGACCTTCAGCGCTTCTTCGCCGCTGCGCTCCTGAATCTTGTTCAAGGCTGCGTAGAAGATGCGCTGGGCGGTAGTCTTCTTGCCATCCCACATCATCGAGTTGATGAATTTCTCAACGAGCGTCGAGTTGTAAATGGCGTCTGCGGGTACTTCGCGAACTTCGGCTCTGCGGCGGCGCATGGGTTACTTCTTCGCCTTTCCGGCCTCACCGGCCTTGGGGCGCTTGGCGCCGTACTTCGAGCGGCTCTGCTTGCGGCCCGTGACGCCAGCGGCGTCGAGGGTTCCGCGAACTACGTGATAGCGAACACCGGGCAAATCTTTCACACGGCCACCGCGGATCAGCACGATCGAGTGCTCCTGCAGATTGTGGCCCACGCCCGGAATCTAGGTGGTGACTTCGATGCCGTTGGTCAAGCGCACGCGCGCGACCTTTCGTAGCGCCGAGTTCGGCTTCTTCGGCGTGGTGGTGTACACACGGGTGCACACGCCGCGCTTCTGCGGACATTGCTGCAGCGCCGGACTGGCAGTCTTGTAGCGGGTCGGCGTACGGCCCTTGCGCACAAGCTGATTGAACGTTGGCACGAGACTGTGTTCTCCCTAATGCGATCCCGCCCTTGGCGGGCAAAGGAAACTCTGTTGATCGACATCCCTGCCAGCGCGCAAAGCACGCGAGCAAAAGAACGTCCGTTGAAAATTACCTGCGAGGATTTAGAAGCTTCGGATCAGTCCTTGCCCCCTGTGATGTGAGAACCACGGGAGTATTGGGACTGGCCCCAGGCCGGATGCCTCAAACCGCTGGACGAAGCGGCTACCCGGCTGCAAGAGCCGCAAAGGCATGGTAGCACACGGAGCGGAAACTACTCGCCAATATCCAAACTCTACGATTATCCAACGATGGTACCAGCAAAGTCAAATGGTGTGTCCGTAATCTTTACACATCCCGTGAACGTTTCTGCACGTACACGCATCAATCTGAACGTTTCTACACGGCGCTGAACATTTCTCGACGCTTTCGTTCACTTCTGAACGTTCCCACACACCCCTGAACGTTTCTGCACCCCAGCCGTCCCTTCTGAACATTTCTCCACGCCTCCAAGCGTTTTCCTTCGCCAAACCTCCGTTCTGAACGTTTCTGCACGCCAGAGATGAACGATTCTGCACAGTCTTGCCAAGAAATGAATGTTTCTGATCACAAATGAACGTTTCTGCACATCAAGGCCATGATATGATCGTTTCTGGATGCGCGAAGTTCAGCTCCAGCCCATCGGCTTGGTCGCGCTCATCGAAGAGCTCGGTCTCGACGTGGACCCTCCGGCCACCACCTGCAACGCCGGACCTACGTCTCGCCGCACGGTCCATCTGCTGACCGGGGTCCAGGAGACCTATCCTCAGCATTATCTATGCTCTACGGCGCTCGAGCACATCCGCTTCGCCCTTCGCTACGAACCTCTCGACCTCTCGGTCTGGCAACACGTCATGGCCGCCGTCCCGGTCGAAACACTCGAAACCTGGATCCGCAGCCAGCCCACGGGGGCCTACGCCCGCCGCGCCTGGTACCTGTACGAGGCACTGACCGGCCGGACACTCGATATCCCCGACGTGCACCAGCCCCCGTACTGCGAGCTCGCCGACGACACACTCCAATTCACATGGTCCGGCAGCGACGAGGTCCACGCGAGCCTCTCGCGTCGGCACCGTGTGCGGAACAACCTGCTGGGCCCGATCGGATACTGCCCGCTTGTCCGGCGGACCCCGCATCTCGAACAGCAGTTCCGCCGGAGTTGGCCCGAGCGCATCGGCCAGATCACTCACCGCGCCGAGACCGATCCGCGCCTGTTCCAGCGCGCCGCGCAGTTTCTCTATCTGAACGAGACGAAGTCGTCTTATGCGATCGAAGGCGAAAAGCCCTCGCCAGACCGCGAGGGGCGCTTCGTGGACTTACTCGACAAAGCCGGGGCGGTGCCGGTGGAATCAGAGGCGGATCTGGTCGCCTTACAGCAGTTGATCGTTCAGGACAAGCGCTTCACCGCCCAGGGCTGGCGCACCGTGCAGAACTGGGTGGGGCAGACGCGCCCCGACTATACGGAAGCAGTGCACTACGTGTGCCCCAAACCTGGCGACGTGCCCGTGTTGATGGGCGGCTGGAGCGAGTTCGTGCGCCGTATCCATCGATCCACGGCATGCGACCCGGTGGTTCTGGCGGCCTGCGCATCATTCGGATTCGTCTATGTGCATCCGTTCGAGGATGGCAACGGACGGCTCCACCGCTTTCTTGTGCATCACGTGCTCTCGAACCGAAGCTACTCGCCGCCAGGCGTCATTTTCCCCGTTTCGGCTCCGATTCTGCGCCGCCGCAAAGATTACGACGCGCTCCTCGAGTCGCTCGGGCGGCCCATGCTCCGCCGCATCGGCTGGGAGATCGACTTCGCCCAGCGCATGACGGTGCAAAATGAGACGATCGGCCTCTATCGTTACCCCGACCTCACGCGCCACGCCGAGTTCCTCTATGAATGCATCGAGGAAACGGTAGAAAAGGATTGGCCCGAGCAAATCCGCTTCCTCGAAGCGTTCGACGGGGCCACGCGAGCCGTGCAGGCAGTAGTGGACATGCCGGATACGAAGATCCGTCTTCTCGTGAAGCTGCTGATGCAGAACGAAGGGAAGCTCTCCGCCTCCAAACGCGGGTTGTTCGCGTTCCTGACCGATGACGAGGTGGCGCGGATCGAGAACGATGTGGGTCCGATCTTGAATCCGCCCGAGGCCGCAGTTGTGGCTGGGGCCGACGCACAATAGCACGGGCGCCGTTGCTGGGACTACCCAACCGATGCGTGCGATCCATGCCCAGTGGTCCGAACTACTGGCGACCGCCTCCGGGCCACTGCACCTAGAGTGAACGAGTGGTGCGAGTATACTTGCGGAAGCGTGCCGAGGAGCTTCTTCATTTTCGTCATGGCTGTGGCCGCGGTCGCGCAGGACGGGCCCGCCAACCATCGCGTACTGTTGGCCACATCGCCCGACGGCTTGAACTGGACGGTCGGCCGCGAATCGCTCGCCGAGCGCGCCTCGGTACCCGAGCTGTTCCTCGATCCCGCCGGCCGGCCCACCGTCCTCTTCGTGGATGCGAGCGGTCCGCGCGACGCGATCGGCGCGATGCAAAGAGATGACACCGGGGTCTGGCGCAGAGCCGCAACGGACCTCCGTGAAGTGGATCCGAACGTGGTGCGGTTGGCCGATGGCAGCTACCGCTCCTACGTGAAATCGCTCGATGGATCCATGGCTGCATTTGCATCGAGCGACGGATTGCAGTGGCGCGGGCTCGGCGAAGTTTTCCGCGATGCGCGCTACACCAACGCCACCGATCCCGATGTGTTCGAGACCCCCGATGGCTGGGTAATGCTCGTGTCGCTCGGGCCGCGGCTGCTGCGTTGCACCTCACCTGACGGACTGCGCTTCACCACGGACGGCACGGTGCTCGACCTCGGTGGTTCCGTCTCAGACACGGTGAAGGTGGACGGAGGTTGGCGCACGTATTTCCACGTCAACGCCGACCAGCGCGCAGGATCGCTGATGCGCATTCGCTCGGCATTCAGCGCTGACGGGAAGCAGTGGCGTGTGGAAGATGGCGATCGCGTCGTGGCGCCGCCTGAAGGGCCGGCTGCGCTGGGCGTGGCCGATCCGGCAGCGGTGCAGTTGCCCGATGGTTCGTGGTTGATGGCGATCAAGTCGTTCCTCACGCCGCCAGTGCAAGGTCCGCCTCAGCCGGGCCCGCAGCCGCCTGGTCCGCAGCCGCCGGAGCAGGGCGGCATCAACAACCACTGGGTGGGTAGCGCCACGAGCTCTGACGGACTCACGTTCACGCGCGACGAGGGCGTCCGTCTCGCTCCCGGATCCGTACCGGCACTGATCAACGACAATGACGAACGCGTGCTGATGTACTTCGTGCGGCCCCCCACCGAACCCGGCAAGCCTGAGACCGTGGCATGCGCCGTGTCGACCGATGGAATGAAATTCGAACTCGTGCCCGAGTTCGCCATCGAAGGCCTGAGCACGCTCAAAGCCGTTGACCCTTCCATCGTGAGAGACGAAGACGGCCAGTTCCGGCTCTACTATCTCGCTTCGGATTATCGGGGCGATCCGGCCTCGGGACCGAATCCGCACGCCATCCACATGGCAGTGTCGAGCGACGGCATCCACTTTCGCGAAACCGGACCCGTATTCCGTTATCCGGACCTCGTCGATCCGGACGTGTTCCGCTTTCGCGAAGAGTGGTTCATGTATGTGTTCGCGCGCGACGCCACCGTCATCGCTCGATCTCGCGATGGCAGGCAGTTCGAATACGACAGCCCCATGTCGCCGCCAGGTTGGGGCACCACGGCGCCATTCCTGCTCGATGACGGGCGGCTTCGCTTGTACGCGTTCGATCAGCGGACTCCGGTTGGCAACGCCGTGCGCAGCTTTCTCTCGTCCGGCGGCATTCACTGGGAGACCGAAGAGGGCGTGCGGCTACAGGGCAGACCCGGCGAGCAGATCACCGATCCGTTCGTGATCCGTTGGCGCGGCGGGTACAAGATGTACTTCAAGAGCAACGGGCCGGTTGCTGAGTAAGGGCCTCTGACGCCCATCAAATCTGGAACTGCTGAACGAGCTCGGTCAACTTGCCCGAGAGGCCAGCCAGATCCTCGGCTGCCTCCCGAGTCTGAAGCGCGGCGTGAGTGCCGTCTTTGGTAGCTGCGGCGACTTCGGAGATATTGCGCACGATCTCGTGGGCGCCGCTGACGGCTTGGTTGACGTTGCGGCTGACCTCGGCAGTGGTCGCGCTTTGCTGTTCGATGGCCGCGGCGATCACGCCGGTGATGCCGTGAATCTTGTCGATGACTTCGCTGACGTGGGAGATCGATTCGGTGCAGCTACCCGAGTCGGCCTGGATGGCTTCCACGCGGCGGGCGATGTCTTCGGTGGCCTTGGCGGTCTGCTCGGCGAGACTCTTCACTTCGTTGGCGACTACTGCGAAACCCTTGCCGGCTTCGCCTGCGCGCGCCGCTTCGATGGTCGCGTTGAGGGCGAGCAGGTTGGTCTGCTCGGCGATCGAATTGATCACCTTCACCACGTTGCCGATTTCGCTCGACGATGCGCCGAGCTTGTCGATGGTGCGGTTGGTCTTCTGGGCGACATCGACGGCTGACTTCGCCACCTGCGCCGCTTCCGTGGTGGCGCGGGCGATGTCGCGAATCGACGACATCATCTGTTCAGAACTGGTCGCCATCAGCTCCATGTTCTTGGCGACGCTATCGGAGTTCATCGAAACCGTGCTTGCCTGCACCGAGGTTTCCTCGGCGGCGCTGGCCACTGTCTGGCTGATCTTATCGAGGTTTTGGGCCGAGGCCGACAAACGATTCCCGCTCTCGGTAATCGCCCGAAGGGTCTTGCGCGTGTTCTCGAGCATTTGCGTTGCCGCAGAGGCGAGCCGCCCGATTTCGTCTTGGCGTTCGGACCGCACCTCGGCGGTGAGATCACCCTTCGCGGCGCGTTCGAGCGCGGCGACGACGCCTTCGATCGGCGATACCGAGCGGCTCACGATGACGCTGCCCAACCACACGAGCACCATGACGATCGCGACGCCGAGCATCATGTTGTGCCGCGCTCTCACCGTCATGCCCGAGCCAACTTCATCGGAGGCCATCGTCACTACCACCGCCATACCGTTGCTTTGATATGCGCCGAAGCCCTTGGAAACGGCGTAGCCGGCCAGCCGGTCTGTCTCCTGGCTCTCCGTGGAGAAGCCCGTGAGCCCTTGTGCGATCGGCTTGGCGAGCGACCATCCCTTGTCGGCCAGGTTGGTTTTCAGAGACTCGATGCCGCCACCGGGAGTGGGAGTGGCGAGTAACGTGAGTCCGGACTTGGCGACCAACAGCACCTGCGTCGACGGGGCGGACTTGCGCGATTGCTCGGCGTATTCCGTCACCACCGGAACCGGGATCCGATTCCAGGAAGCGCGATTCGACCACACGCCGACGATTCGTTTGCCGTCGAAGATGGGCGCCGAAAAGTTGTAGGCGAGCGTACCGGGCGCTCCGGTGGCACGCGAAGCCAGCGGATCGGCGCTGACGTCGCCTACCCACGTCTGCCCCGGTTGAATCTTTCCGGAGACACATTGCTCGAACCATTCTTCGCCCTTCACGTTTGCGCCCACGGGAGAGGTCCACTTAGCCGGCTTGCCTTCATGGTCGACCGTATTGGCGGCCACGATCCGCCCGGACAGATCGGCGATGATCATGACGTCGTACATGCCATAGGCAGTCATGAAGAAGTCCATCGCACGCTGGGCGGCTGCGCGGTCCGCCGAGCGCGCCGCGGGGTGGAACGCGAAGGCTTGCACATCGCCGTAGCGTTCGAAGAAGTTCCGGTCGATTTTGTCAGCCAAGGCAGACGCCGTAGCGGCCATCTGATGGCCGGACTCCTCGTAAGCAGAGCGATTCTGCTGCCAGCCGAGAAACGACATCACGGCTACCGGCGCGAGCCCAACGGCAATGAAGCACGCCAGCAAAGTCCTGCGCAAGCTGTTCGAGAGCTGCAACCAATTCATGTTTCCTCACCTACACCGTTTTCGATTCCTGCGGCGGCGCGCCAGCCCAGGCCCGCTCCACCGCTGCTTGGGTGTCGAGCACCAGCACCAACCGGTCTCGCCACTCGTAGATTTCTTCCACCAACGCCTGCGCACGGCCCGTCAACTGCTCCCGCCGGCCCGAAGGAGCCGATTCCTCCACTGAAACCACATCGCCGATGCGGTTGGCGCGCAAGCTCACCAATTCGTCTTCCCACTGGACGATCACGTGGATGCCGCGGCCCTCGGCGCTATCGCCCAGCAGCAACGGCAGATCGATTCCGGTAACGATTTGGCCACGGAGATTCATCACCCCGCGCACTGCTTGCGGAGCGAGTGGAATCTTCGTTTCCGGCTGATCGCGCAGCACCTCTTGCACCCGCTCCACGGGAATGCCGAACAGGTGTCCGCCGGCCCAGAATGTGGCTAGCTGCATTGCCCCTCCCCGAACGCCGCCGAAGCGGCCAGGATCCGGTCGAGATCGATCACGTCGCAGACCTTGCCATCAAATACCGCCGTGCAGCGAAGCCCGGGATGCGTGGGCGGACGCTTGGCTTCGAGCCGCGCCGCGCGGATATCGCGAATGCGATCCACCATCAGGCCTGCCGTGGCGCCGCCCGCGTGCACCACTACGGTCGGAATCTCGGCGGAGTCGGGCAGCCGATCGAGCGAGCCATCCAAGACCGCGCCCAATCCGATCAGCGGCAGGATCGCGCCGCGATACTGAACGACGGCGCGGCCCGCCGATGTCTCCACCGACGACCGTGCGAACCGCTCGAGCCGGCCCACGCGTTCGAGTGGGATCGCCGCGTTGCGCCACGATCCGGCTTCGAGCAGCAGTAGCGTTTGCCGATCATCGGAGGCCGTTGCGGCTTCGTGGCGCGGTGGTTCCTCGGCCACTTCGGGCAGCCCCGCGCGGCGAGCCAAACCGGGAACATCGACAATCAGCGCCACGCTCCCGTCGTCGAGAATCGTGGCGCCCGCATAGGTCCCGAGCCGCTTCGCCATGCGCCCCAGCGGCTTCACCACGATCTCGCGCGTGCTCTGGATCGAGTCCACTACCAGCCCGAAACGGCGGCCTTCCGCTTGCACGAACACGATGGTCAGCACACCGGCCCGTGCCAGTGAGTGCAGCCCGAGCGCGTTGTTGACGAGCACGAGCGGCCACAGTTTGCCGCCCCGGCGGAACACCGGATTGTCGTCCACCCACTGCACGGCGCTTTCGGCCTGCGCGCCTTCCACGCGAACCAGGTCGAGCAGACTCGCCTGTGGGATCACGAAGCGATGCCCGCCGCTCCAGACCAACAGTCCGGGAATGATAGCGAGCGTGAGCGGAATGCGGATCCTGAGCCGTGTGCCCTGCGTGTACTTGCTCGAAAGCTCGAACGTGCCTCCGATGCTCTGGATGTTGCTGCGCACCACGTCCATGCCGACGCCGCGGCCGCTGATGTTGCTCACCTTCTCGGCGGTGGAGAACCCAGGCAGAAAAATCAGTTCCTGCATCTGGCGCTCGCTCATCGCGTCGAGTTGAGCCTTCGTCACCAGCCCCTTCTCGATCGCTTTGGCGCCCACCCTTTCCACGTGGATGCCGCCGCCGTCGTCGGTCACCTCGATCACCACTTGACCGCTCTCGTGATAGGCGCGCAGATTCAACGTCCCTTGTTCGCTCTTGCCGCGCTGACGGCGAAGCTCAGGCCCTTCGATTCCGTGATCGCACGAGTTGCGCACGATGTGGGTGAGCGGATCGCGAATCGCTTCGATGATCGAGCGATCCATTTCCGTCTCGGCGCCTTCCATGACGAGGTTGATTTGCTTGCCCAGTTGCGCGCCGAGGTCGCGCACGATGCGCGGGAGCTTGTTCCACACCGCTCCCACCGGCTGCATGCGCGTCTTCATGACGCTTTCCTGGAGCTCGGAGGTGATCAGGTTGAGACGGTGGCGGGCTTGCGATGCCGCCGCGGCATCGCGTTCTCCGGCTTCGATCATCTGGTTGCGCACCAGCACCAGTTCGCCGACGAGGTTCACCATGCGGTCCGCGAGCGAAACGTCGAGGCGAATGGTCGAGTCGGCGGCTTTGGATTCGGCGGCGGCTCGCGGCTCTTGCGGCTTGTTCTCGGGCGGGGCCTCTGGCACGGGCTTGGCGACACTCACGGCGGGCTCCGCTACCTGGACCCGGTCCAGTTGTGCGAGCGTTGCGACAACGGGAGCCTGCGGCGCCGGCTCGGTGGGGCGCTGAGGAGCTTCGTATTCTCCCGCCGGCGCTTCGGATGCCGCTTCCAGGCGCTTGACCAGGGCCTCGTACGTCTCCCCCGTCTCGGCGAACGTTGCCTCGAGACTCGCTGCCTCGCGTTTCAGCGCATCCACCATCTCGAGAATCAGCGACGCCAGAACGTGGTTGAGCCGGAGTTCCCCCGCGCGTAACCGGTTGAGCACATTCTCGCCGTTGTGCGAGATTCGCTCCATCGCCATCAGCCCGAGAAATCCGCACGTGCCTTTCACCGTGTGAATGGTGCGGAAGATACGATTGAGCAGCGCCGGATCTTCGGGCGCCTTTTCGAGGCCAACCAAGTCGAGGTCCAGTTGCTCTAGATTGTTGGCGGTTTCGACCAGAAACTCCTGGAGTAGTTCCCGGTCCTCTGACAGATCCATAACCCTCTCGTCTCGAGTTCCTCATCGACCGCAACACTCGGAGCAAGATGGAAGTTTGCTTGCGTCGAGCACTCCGGATGCCATCGAGAACGCCCAGACGTATACTGGTTGCCGACCGGCCCCCGCCGAGTCTTGCCCAGGGAGGTCCCGATGAACCGCATCGCTCTTGCTGCATCCGCGGCTTTGATCTTGGCTGTTCGTATTCACGCCCAAACCGGCGCCACAGCAAACCTGTTGGGAACCGTCACCGACCCCACCGGCGGCGTCATCGCCGGCGCCACCATCACCGCAGTGAACGCCGACACGCGCCTCACCCGCACGGTCACCACCGATGGTTCCGGCAACTACACGATCTTCTCGCTGCCCATCGGCCGCTATGACGTGCGCGCCCAAGCCGCCGGATTTCGCGTCAGCGAAGTCAAGGATGTCACCCTCACCATCGACCAACGCGCCCGCATCGACCATCGCCTTCAGGTGGGCGAAACGCGTGACACCGTGACCATCACCGGCGAATCTCCCGTGATCAAGACCGATGATTCCTCCACCTCGCAAGTCATCACCGAGCGCGCCATCGTCGACCTCCCCCTCAACGGCCGCAACTTCATGCAACTCACGCGCCTCACCGCGAGCGTCAACACCGGCGATGGATACAACATCACCTCGGGCTCCGTCGGCACCGTGATCAAGGACCAAGCCACCGGCAGTGTCTACGGTCAACGCAACTCGAACAACGCGTTCCGGCTCGACGGCATTCAAGTGGGCGAGCTCACCGGCAATCGCGCGCGTTTGCTGCCGAGCATGGACTCCGTTGCCGAGTTCACGCTCATCAAAGGAATCTATCCGGCCGAGTTCGGCGGCGTCTCGGGTAGCACCGTCAACGTCGCCGTGAAGACCGGCACGAACGCGCTCCACGGAACCGCCTTCGAATTCGTCCGCAATGACAAGCTCGACACGCGCAACCTCTTCGACACCACCGGCCGCGCGCCGAACCTGCGCCGGAACCAGTTCGGCGGAGTGCTCGGCGGTCCGGTGCGGCGCGACAAGACCTTCTTCTTCGTCAGCTATGACGGCACGCGCCTGCGCCAAGCCAACACGAGCACCAACCGCATCCCCACCGCCGCGCAACTCGGTGGCGACCTCTCGACGCTGGGCAAGCCGATCGTCGATCCGTTCGCCGCGCGCGCGCCGTTCCCGGGCGCGGTGATTCCCGCCTCGCGCATTCATCCGCTGTCGAAGACGATCGGCACATTCTGGCCCGCGCAGAACAATCCCGGCGATCCGAGCCGCAACTACATCTCCGCATTCAGCGAAGCGGTGACCAACAATGACTATCTCGGCCGCGCCGATCATCGCCTCTCCGACAAAGATCAGATCTTCGCCCGCTACGCCTTCGGCAAGATTCAAGACAGCCGCGCTCCCGTGATTCCGCCGTTCGCCGTTTACACCGAAGACACGTCGCAAAGCGTCGTGCTCGCCGAGACGCACACCTTCTCGCCGAACGTGCTCAACGAACTCCGCCTGGGATACACGCGCATCCGTTTCCTCGATACGCCGCTTTCGAGCTTCCCGCAATTCTCCACGCAGAACAGCCTGCCGCTGGTGACGCGCGATCCAAAATTCGCTGACCTGCCGATCGTCGGCGTGAGCGGCTACACGGGCCTTGGCGCCAGCGGCTCCGCGCCCGACTACTCCACGCAGAACAACTACGAAATCGTCGACAACTTGATGATCCACCGCGGTGGCCACTCGCTCAAAATGGGCGCCGATCTCATCAAGCGCACCATCTTCCAGCAAGTGCCGCAGAACAAGAAGGGCACGCTTACATTCGACGGCAACTTCGCCGGCGACAACCTGGGCGATTTTCTATTGGGCATTCCGCGCGTCACGTCAGTGGGCGCGTCGAGCTACATCTCCACCAGCGACATGCGCATGTACGACTACGGCCTCTACATCCAAGACGACTGGCGCGTCACCCCGAAGCTCACGCTCAACATCGGTCTGCGTTATGAGGTGGATGGAGCTCCCGTCGACAGGCCCGGCCAGGTGATGAACTTCAACCCCGCGCGCGGAGATTTTCAATTCCCGCCGTTCTCGAAGAACTCGCCCGTCTACCGCACAGACCGCAACAACCTGGCTCCGCGCTTCGGGTTCGCGTGGCGGCCGTTCGCCACCAACAAGACCGTCGCCCGCGGCGGCTACGGCGTCTACTTCAACAAGAACAACTATGACGAGTTCCTGTTCCTGCCCTACAATCCGCCGTTCGGAAACGTGCTGACGTTCACCAGCCTGTCGACGGCGCCCACCATCACGCTGAGCGATCCCTTCCCCACCTCCGGCGCCTCGGCCGGAGCGCCCACCGCCTACGGCATCGCGCAGGACCTCAAGATCGGCTACGTGCAGTTCTACACGCTCGGCATCGAGCAGGAGCTCGCGCGCAACACGGTGTTCGAGGTGAGCTACGTCGGCAACAAGTCCACGCGCCTCGCCAAGGGAATCAACTTCAACTTCGCGCCTCCGGCGGCCGGACCGATTCAGGCGCGGCGCATCCTGCGTCCCGACCTCGGCAACATCTTCGTCACCGAACCTTGGGGCAACGCGACCTATCATTCGTTGCAGATGCAACTCGAGCGGCGCATGACAGGTGGGCTGCTCGTGCTCGCGAGCTACGCCTACGGCAAGGCGTTGACTGACGTGCCATCGTCCACAGGCGACAAGGGCGGCACCAACGTGCAGTACCCGTATTGTTTCAACTCGTGCGAGAAGGGCGATCCGAATTACGACCTGCGCCAGCGCTTCACGGCCAACGTGATCTATGAGCTCCCGTTCGGCAAGGGACGCCGCATGATGTCGCACGGCGGCGCGGCCGATTGGGTGCTCGGCGGGTGGGATGTCGCCGGAATCTTCACGCGCCAGAGCGGACGCCCAATGACGGTGAACGTGGCCGGAGATCCGCTGAACACGGGCCAAGGCAACGCTCGCGCGAACTACCTCGGCGGCGATAAGTCGATCGCCAACGCTTCGATCAATCAGTGGTTCAACACGGCCGTCTTCGCCGCGCCGCCGGCCTACACGCCCGGCAATCTCGGCTGGGGAACATTCCTCGGTCCAGGATCGGTGAGTTGGGATTTCTCGATTTACAAGACGTTCGCGCTCACCGAGCGGCATCGGGTCCAGTTCCGGACGGAGTTCTTCAATTTCGCTAACCATCCGAACCTCGGAAATCCCGGGCTGACAGTGGGAACGGCGAATTTCGGGCGCATCACCAGCGCATCGGATCCGCGCGTGGTGCAGTTCGGCGTCAAGTACCTGTTCTAGGTACCGGCAGCGGGACTGAAGTCCCCCCAGGCTGAGGGCTGCACCGCAAATGGTGGCGGCGCAACCAGCTTGCGACCGTCAAATGTAGCCCTTCTCGAGCGCGAACAAAACCGCACGAATCCGGTCGCGAACACCCAGCTTCGAGATGATGCTCGAAACCTGGCTCTTCACTGTCGTCTCCGAAGTCCCGAACGCATCCGCGATCTCGCGATTGCTCAAGCCACCCGCCATCAGACGGAGCACTTCCACCTCCCGCGGACTCAGCGGATCCGGCAGAGCCGAGCTTTCGAAATGCGCCGCTTTTTGCTCGAGGTGCCGTCGCGCCGTCTCGGTTACCGCCGGCTTCAAGTAACGCTCGCCCCGCAGGACCGTGGCAATCGCCGACTCGAGTTCCGACATGCTCACGTCCTTGCGCAGAAAGCCGTTAGCGCCGTACCGAAGCCCCTCGAAGAAGCTATCGTCGTCGTCGAACGTGCTCAACAGCAGGATGGGGACGGTCACTCCCACTTCGCGCCAGTGCCTCACCAACTCGACTCCCGATGTTCCAGGCAGCCGCATGTCGAGCAAGATCAGATCCGGCTTCGCGGACTCCACCACTTGCCGGGCCTCGGCGCCATTGGCCGCCTCGCCCACCACTTGAAACGCGGACCTCAACGAAAGCAGCTCTTTCATGCCGAGCCGGAACAGCAGTTCGTCTTCGACGATGACAATCCGCGTCACGCCTCGGGTCCTTTCGCCGCCGGAATCAGAGCCCGTATATGGAAGCTCGGGCTCGAGTCGATTTCGAGTTCGCCACCCAAGTCCCGCACGCGCTCCTTCATGCCCGTCAAGCCCGTACCCGATCGATAGCACGCGGCGCCTCTACCGTCATCGCGAATGTCCAGTTCGAACTGATTGTCCTTCTTCTGGAGCTTGACGGAAAACGACCGTGCGCCGCTGTGCCGGAGCGTATTGGTGAGAGCCTCTTGCACGATTCGGAACAACGCATTCGTGGTGCCGGGCGATGCGGGCGGAAGGTCAGCGGCCAAGTCGAGCTCCACACGCAGGCCAGGGATTTCCCCGCACAACTCCCGGATGGCCGCGGCCAACGCCGCTGGCTGCTCCACTCGCCACTGCGCCGCCGCGTCCCGGACCTCCGCGAGCAGAAGGCGAACCAGAAGCTTCGCTCGCCCGATGGGTCCCGCCACGGGGCCGGTCCCGATGTTCTCGGCGATTTCGAGTTGCAGACTCAAGCTGGTCAAGTAGTGGCCCACTGAGTCGTGCAGCTCGCGGGAGATGCGCAGGCGCTCTTCGGTTCGGGTTGCCTCGGCCAGCATCGTGCGGGTGGCGCGCAGTTCGGCGTTCGAACGGCGGAGCAAACGGCGGTCCGTTTCGAGTTGCACCAAGAGGCTCCCCACGAAGTAGGCGAACAACGCCCAAGCCGCGAGCTGCAGCAAGCCCGCTCCGATGGCAGCCATCAGTTCACCCTTCTGCGCCGGCCAGATCGAAGCGAGTTTGGCGCGCTGCGCGGGATCGTAGAGCTTCAACCAGGCTTGAAAGTGGATGAGCAGAATTCCGGCTTGGGCCCATATCCACGGCCGCCGCCGCCCGGCCGGGATCGCGAACGGAAGCGCGAAGAGATTCAAGGATGCCAGGTTGTCGAAATCCAACGCGAGCGATGCCGCCATGGCCATCCCGAGATACCTCGCCCGATGCGTGGCTGCCAGAGCGGTGAATCCGGGCCGCAACACCGCCGCCAACAGCACACAGTAGACCGCTCCCAGCAGCGACAGCGCCGGCTTTCCCAACCAGCCACTGATTCCGGCGGCCTGACCATCGTCGAGCACCGCGACGAGAATCGTCGAGGCGCATAGAAGCACCGCGCCCCAGCGCGCCCACCGAAGCAATCGTTCGCTCACAACACACGAGCGTACCAGCAGCGCCGCCGCTTCGGCATCGTCCGAAAGTAGGAAGCGAAACCTCGCTTTCGCACGATTCGGCAGCCACCCGAAAAGCCTTAACGTGGTGCCATGCGTAAGTCAATCCTTTTCGTTTCCCTCGTTTTGATTCGACAGGCTTGGGCCCAAACGGGAATCCCGGCACCGGAGCTTGCGGACCTGGACCGTGCCGCGCTGAAGTTTCTCGCCCAGTCGCAAGTCCCTGGGGCCGCGCTCGCCGTAGTCAAGGACAATCGCCTCGTCTACGCCCGCGGATTCGGTTCCGCGGATCTGGAACTGAAGACTCCCATGATGCCCGATACCCTCATGAGAATCGGCAGCATCAGCAAACCAATCACGGCCATCGCCATCTTGAAACTGGTGGAGCGCGGCAGACTGGAACTCGACGCGCCCATCGTTCCGCTCCTCGGCAGACGCATCGTCGATCCGTCAAAGCTCACCGATCCGCGTTGGAATCGCATCACCGTTCGGCATCTGCTCAACCACTCCGGCGGTTGGGACGCCGATTCCACCTTCGATCCGCTGTTCCCGCCTCCGGAAGTGCTGTCTCAACTGGGCATTGGCTTGCCGCTGCGCAGGCCGCTCACCATCGACTTCCTGATCTCCGCGATGGCGGCCCTTCCGCTGCAGTTCGAACCTGGAAACAAATTCTCTTACTCGAATTTCGGCTTTGCCATTCTGACTCGCATTGTGGAGATCTCGAGCGGCGTCTCCTATGAGAGATTCGTCCAACGGGAAATCCTCGAGCCGATCGGCATCCAACGCATGCAACTGGCTTCCGGAAAGCGAAGCGGCAGACATTTGGGAGAAGCCTCTTACTATGACTCGCCGGACAATCCCCTGCTCCCCGCCGTTTACCCCGACACGCCTGATCCCGTTGCGGCGCCAGACGGGGGATTCTACATGGAGATCATTCAAGGCGCCGGGGCGTGGGTGGGTTCCGCGGTCGACCTGGTGCGCCTCGCGGTAGCTGTGGACGGCGGGCTGCCAGCTCAATTGCTCCGGCCTTCCACAAGAGCGCTCTGGACCGCACCGCCGCCCTTTGCCCTCAACGAGAGTTCTTACTACGGGCTCGGCGTAGTGGTAGAAAAGAACGCTGGAGCGTTGGAATGGTGGCATGATGGCGCCATCAACGGCAGCCAGTCCTACCTGCAAGGCAGCACCGCGGCGGGCGTGCGCCTGGCGCTGATAGTGAACGGATGGCCGCCGCAGAAGCAGGCGAACGCCCTCGAGGCAGCGCTGGCGGAGTTTGAGAGCGTGCTGCGCCGCGTGAGCCGATGGCCGCAGTCGAACCAGTTCGAAAGCTTCCATTCATTGGGCGCGCCGCTTCTTGCAACCAACGGCGTTGCCATCACGGCTAGCTCGGCGCCGGGCAAGGCTCTGGCGGGAAGCTTCGCTACGCTTTTCGGCAACAACCTGGCCGGAGAAGGTCTCACCGTCACGTTCGATGGGTTGCCGGCGCCAGTGGTTTTCGCCAGCCGCAATCAAGTGAACGTCATCGTCCCGAGTGCGCTCGCGGGACGCGCCGATGTCCGCGCCGAGATTCGACGAAAAGACGCTGCTCCCGTTTCGGTTTCCGTGAGCTTGCCGGCAGTGGCGCCGGCGCTATTTACGATTTCCGGAAACGGTCAAGGTCCCGCAGCCGCGCTCAATGAAGATGGTTCGCTCAACTCGGAGCAAAATCCGGCCAAAGCTGGGTCTAACATCACAGTCTTTGCCAACGGACTCGGGCAGTTCACCAAGTCTTGGCAGAACTCACCTGCGCCCGCGGGCGCTGAGCTGGCCGCGAAGCCGAAGATCTTCGTGGATGATCGACCTGCCAATTTCATCCGCGGCGAAGCCGTGCCAGGAGCCTTCGGTCAAATCACGAGGGTCGTGTTCGCTGTGCCCGCTGGCGTCGCACAGGGGCTGGTTCGGGTGCGGCTGGAGAGCTCTGGAGCGAATAGCCGGAGCGCCGTCTATATATGGACGCGATGACGAGCTAGCGACTTAACACAATTTGACACGTCCAGCGGGGCCGAATCGATAACTGGCGGGCGATAATGAACGTCTGAACTGCTGTGCGCAAACTGATTTTCATCACATTCTCGCTCGCCCTGCTGGCCCAGCGCGATCGCGACGGAGAAGGCCGCCGGGGCTTCGGCGGTCCGGGAGGCGAAGGCCGGCCGAGCTTCATGCGAATGCATCCCGTGCTCGCCGCGATCGATGCCGACCATGACGGAGTGATTACAGCCGAAGAGCGCGCCGCCGCTCCGCGCGTGCTGAAAGGCCTCGACAAGAATGGCGACGGCGTGCTGTCGGGCGAGGAACTAAGGCCGCAGTTCCGGGGTGGCCCGGGAGAACGTGGCGGCGAACAGCGCGCCAACTCCGCCGACATGGTCAACAACCTCATGGCCTTCGATCGCAATGGCGACGGGGTGCTCGAGAAGGAAGAAGTCCCCGAGCGCATGCAGGGCTTGTTCGCGCGCGGCGACACCAATAAGGACGGCAAGCTCACCCGCGATGAGCTGACGAAACTGGCTTCGGCGCAGTCGTCGCCGGGCGAAGGCCGCAGAGGCGAAGGAGGCAGGGGCGAAGGAGGCAGAGGCGAAGGCGGCCGTGGCGGACCCGGCGGATTCCGCGATCCCATCACCGCCGCGCTCGACACCGATGGCGACGGCACGGTGAGCCAAGCGGAAATCGCGAACTCGGCTCAGTCGCTCGCCAAGCTCGACCGCAACAACGACGGCCGAATCACGGAAGAAGAAGTGCGCCCGAATTTCGGACCGGGCGGTCCCGGTGGACGCCGCAATCCAGCCGAAATGGCCTCCCGCATGATGGAAGAGTGGGACGCCAACGGTGACGGCAAGCTCACCAAGAACGAACTCCCGGAGCGCATGCAAGAGCGCTTCGGCGACGCCGACAAGAATGGCGACGGATGGCTCTCGAAGGAAGAGCTGACCGCGATGTTGACCTCTGCGTTCGGAGGTGAACGCCGGTGAAATTCCTACTCTTGGCCGGCCTGATCGTGGGGCCGGCGTCAATCGATCCGCGTGTGTTCACGTTCCACCACGAGAATGTGATGGGAACTTCGTGCGAGTTGAAGGTTCTGGCGCGATCCGAGGCCGAAGCCGAAATCGCCGAGTCCGCGGTGCTCGCCGAAATCGACCGCCTCACGCGCATTCTCTCGGGCTACGATCCCGCGAGCGAATTCAGCCGCTGGGCTCGCACCAAGGGCGAGGCAGTGAAGGTCTCGCCGGAGCTCGCCGAAGTGCTCGCGCTCTGGGACAAGTGGAGCACCGAAACCGGTGGCGCGTTGAATCCCGCCATCGAATCGGCATCGCGGCTGTGGCGTCGCGGCACGATGCCAGAGGCAGCAGCGCTCGAGGCAGCCGTGCGCGAAATGCGCGGTCCGCACTGGCGCCTCGAGGCGAACCACGCCACGCGACTCGGCTCCGCCCCGCTGATGCTCAATTCGTTCACCAAGAGCTGGGTAATCGCGCGCGCCACGGAAACCGCCATGCGCACGGGCCTCGCCTCCGGCTTGATGCTCAACGTGGGTGGCGACCTCGTCGCTCGCGGCGCAATGTCCGAAACGGTCGCCATCGCGAATCCACGCGATCATTCCGAAAATGCCGCTCCGCTGGGAACGCTCGCCGTGCGCGACGCCGCCGTCGCCACCAGCGGCGACTATCGCCGCGGCTTCGAGATCGCGGGCCAGCACTACTCGCACATCATCGATCCGCGTACCGCGAAGCCAGTCGGCGCGGTGATCAGCGCCACCGTCGTTTCGGCCGATGCAGTGGAAGCTGGCGCTCTCGCCACCGCATTCAACGTGATGACGCCCGCCGAAAGCGAGCTCCTCGCCGCCCGGCATCCCCGCGCCGAATACATGCTCATCGCCTCGAACGGCCAGCGCTTCACGAGCAAAGGCTTCCCCGCGATGTTCGTTCCGGCTCCCGCGCCCGCTATCGCCTCGGCTGACGTCCAAGTGGAGTTCGAACTCGCCCGCATTGACTCCGGCCGCTACCGCCGCCCCTTCGTCGCCATTTGGATCGAAGACAAAGACCGCTTCCCCGTCCGAACCGTCGCCCTCTGGTATGACAAAGCCCGCTGGCTCCCCGAACTCACCGGCTGGACCCGCGGTGATCGCCTCCGCTCCATGGCCGAAGGCACCGACATCGCGTCCACCGTATCGAGCGCCACGCGGCCGCCCGGCAAGTACTCCGTGAAGTGGGATGGCAAAGATCAGTCCGGCAAAGCCGTGAAGCCCGGCAAATATACGATCTACGTGGAAGCCGCGCGCGAGCACGGCGGCAAGACGTTGCTGCACCAGGAAATTGACTTGGGCACTCCCGCGGTGTTTCCGCTCGCGGGGGGCGCCGAAATCTCGGCGGCAAAGGTCGAGGTGAAGAAGACCCCTTGAACTCGCGCACGCTCAAGAAGTGGGCGGCGAACGGATCGCGATGGCTGCACATCTATCTCTCGATGGTTAGCTTCGCCATCGTCTTCTTCTTCGCCGCCACGGGCATCACGCTGAATCATCCCGATTGGTTCGGCGCCAGCATCCAACGCACGGCCATGCACAAGGGCTCGCTCCCAGCCGACTGGCTGCGCGAACCGAAAAAGCTCGAAGTGGTGGAAGCGCTCCGGTCGCGGCACGGCGTTCGCGGCGCGCTGAGCGACTTCCGCGTGGAAGACCAGCAGTGCGCGGTGTCTTTCAAGGGTCCGGGATACACGGCTGACACGTTCGTCGATCGCGCCACGGGCGCGTATCAGTTGACTGTCACCACCATGGGCCTCGTGGCCGTGCTGAACGACCTCCACAAGGGCCGGGACACGGGCAAGCGCTGGGCGTGGGTGATCGATCTGTCGGCGGCGTTGCTGGTGCTGGTCTCGATGACCGGGATGATCTTGCTCTGGTTCGTCCACAAGCGCCGAGTGTCGGGCTACGCGATCGCTCTGCTCGGTTTGGCCATCAGCTACCTGAGCTACCTTTGGTCGGTGCCGTAGAACAGAGCCTGAAGATAGCACCCGATCCCCCGAAAGCGGGTACTTCCCTGCGCCCGGGCAGGGCGAAGTTCCGCGCCACGAGCGCTCTACCGTCGTTACCGCGAAACGTGAGGGGAGCCGGACTGGGGTTTGGGCACCCCGCCTACGCGGCCAAGTACCCCCTCAAGAGGGAGCTCCTGGCCCGCAAGCAAGACGGCGTAATCCGTTGACCCTGAGAGAGATAGGCGAATACCATGAACTTTTGGGCGAATCGCCTTGCGCCTTTGGGGGAGTTACAGACCATGAATTTCACTGCGAAAGATCCCCGTTCGGGGTTTGAAAAGAAGCTGGCCGCCTACGCCTTGGCCGGCGGTGCATTGTTGGCTATGCCGAATGCTGCTTCGGCTGCCATCATTACCGTTACGCCCGGATCGCCGATTGCGATCGGCGTTGCCACGGGAGAAGGAAGCACTCAGTACGATCTCGACATGGACGGAGACAACACCACGGACTTCACTATGCGAGCTGGGTCGACGCTCGGTGAGGGGCTCGGATACTACAACTTCGTCGATGTGTTGGCCGGGGCCGGGAACTCGATGGTGATGACCGGCAAGAAGAGCTACTTCGCCCGGGGTTACACCACAGGAACTCTGCCCGCGCAAGGAGCGTTCTTCAATTCCACCGGTACGCTACTGTCCGGATACGATGGCGGTAACGGCATCACTACTTCGGGTGATTGGCCGAACAGCTTGCGCCAGTCGCGCTTTCTCGCCGTCCAGTTCCTCCACAACGGCAACCTCACCGGAGGCTGGATCGAGATCGCAGTCCACCTCGGCAGCGCCGATGCGCAAATCAACAGTTGGGCCTACGACGATCCCAATGCGGCGACACCCGAACCATCGTCAATGGCGCTGTTCGCAGCCGGAGCCGCCGGCGTAGCCGCGTTCCGCCGGCGCAAGCGAGCCCAGTAACCTTCCCTTATCCCCGCGTCCCTTCGCCGGAGCCCGGCAACCGGGCTCCCCGGCACCCTTTCCATGGCCCGCGACCACAAAATCCCCCCCGCGCCCAGTGTCACAACTCTGGGGGGATCGCCGCCCCCCTCGCGAGCGCAAACGATGCCCACTGACGAGGGTATGCTGCCCCCCCAACGAAGACGATGTAAATCGTTGACCTCAGGGGAGATACGCGAATACCATGAACTTCTGGGCAGTTGCCTACACCATTTGGGGGAGTGAAATGACCGTAGATTTTGTTGCGAGGGATCCCCGTTCGGGGTTCGACAAGAAGCTGGCAGCCTATGCCTTGGCCGGGGGAGCCCTGTTCGGCATTCCGGAGGCCGCTTCCGCCGGTGTGATCGTGGTGGTTCCACAGACGCCCATCGCCATCAGCGTTGCCACAGGAGAAGGAAGTGCCCACCTCGATCTCGACCTCGATGGCGACCTGACCACCGATTTCACCATCCATGCGGTGTCGACGCCTGGTGAAGGAAACAGCAACGGCTACTACAACGAGATCTACGCGACCGCCGCTGCCGGGAACGCGCTGGTGGTCACCGGTAAGAAGAACTATTTCGCCCGCGGTTACACCACCGGGACTCTGCCCGCGCCCGGAGCGTCCTTCAATTACGGGGGCACGCTGCTGAAGGCATACGACTACGGCGGCCCCATCTTCACTTCGGGCGACTGGATGAACAGCTTGCGTGAATCGCGCTTTCTCGCCGTGCAGTTCCTGCACAATGGCTCACTCACCGGTGGCTGGATCGAGATCGCCACGGCCATCGGCAGCGCCGACGCACAGATCAATAGCTGGGCGTACGACGACCCGGCCGTTGCGCCAGAGCCCTCGTCCATGGCGCTGTTCGCAGCCGGCGCCGCCGGAGTCGCCGCCTTCCGGCGCCGCAAGAAGGTTCAATGACCATGCCCGCTCGCAAGCTCGTCCTGCTCGGCTGGGATGCCGCCGACTGGAAGATCATCAATCCGCTCATCGACGCCGGCATGATGCCGAACTTCCAACGGCTGGTGGAGACCGGCGTCTCCGGCAACATCCGCACCATGAGCCCCGTTCTCTCGCCCATCCTGTGGAACTCGATCGCCACCGGAAAGCCGGGCGACGAGCACGGTATCCTCGGATTCCTCGAACCCGATCCAGTCACCGGGGGCGTGCGTTCCAGCGCGAGCACCACGCGCAAGGTCAAGGCGATCTGGAACATTCTCGACGAAAATGGTTTTACTCCGCACGTGATCAATTGGCTCGGCAGCCATCCGGCCGAGAAGATCCGGGGCATCGCCGCTTCCAGCCTTTGGGTAGGCAGCGCGCAAAAGGGCGACTTGCTCGCTCCCGCCGGCTCGATTCATCCCCCCGAAGCGATTCCCGATCTCGAAGCGCTCATGGTCGGCATGCGCGATCTGACGGGCGACGACTTGGCGCTCTTCATTCCGCGCATCAACGAGGTGGATCAGGAAAAGGACAAGAGCGTCGCACTGCTGGCGGCGCTGCTGGCCGGGGCGATCACCACCCACGCCGCTACCACCTGGATTCTCGAGCATCGCCCGTGGGATTTCGTGGGTGCGTACTTTGACCTCATCGATCGCGCCGGGCACATCTTCATGCCCTTCCATCCGCCGCGCGCCGAGGGCATCGACGAGCACCGCTTCGAGCTCTACAAAGACGTCGTCACCGGACTCTATCGCTTTCACGATTTGATGCTCGGCCGCGTGATGCAGTTGGCCGGCCCGGACGCCACCATCATGGTCGTTTCTGACCACGGCTTCTTCGCCGATCACCGCCGGCCGGTCGCGAACACCGATCCCGAAGCCTGGCACCGCGAGCATGGCGTCATCTGCATCGCCGGACCCGGTCTTCGCCGCGACGAACTCGTGCATGGCGCGGGCCTGCTCGACGTCACTCCGACCGTCCTCACCTTGTTCGGCCTTCCCGTTGCCAATGACATGAAGGGACGCGCGCTCGCCGAGATCTTCGAGACAGCGCCCGCGCTGGAGCGCATTCCCACTTGGGAAAACGGCGACGGAGCCATAGCCGCCGTCGAAGACTCCTGGGACAGCGCCGCGGCAATCGAGCAACTGGTGGCGCTCGGATACGTGGAGGCTCCCTCGGAAGACACCCAGAAGGCCGCCGCACAAGTGCGCGACGGTCAAACCTACAATCTCGTCCGCATCCGGCAATCGCAAGGCAAGCACGAAGAGGCCATTCCTCTGCTCGAAGAACTCATCGAGAAGGGAGTCCACGCCGATGACTGCCGTTTGCGGCTGGCTCTGGCTCACCTGCGAGCCGGCCGCAGCGCCGACTGTCTCCGCATTGCCGCTGAACTTCTCTCCTCCAGCGAGGAAAGACCGCTGCCCCGGCTCCTCCAGGCCGAGGTAGCCATGAACGAGGGGCGAAGTGAAGAAGCGCTTCGCCTCTTGCAAGAAGCTCACGCGACGCCCGCGGCGCTCCAGGGAACTCTGCCCTATCTCGACGCTCGCATGGGCCGCGCCTACCTGAAGCTGAAGCGTTGGATCGACGCCGAGATGAGCTTCCGCGCCGCGCTCGATGAGAACCCCGAGTTCGCTCGCGCCCATCGCGGTCTCGCCATCGCCCTGCTCGAACAGGATCGCCCGAAAGAAGCCGCCGAGGCCGCGCTCGAAGCCGTGGGGCTCGACTATCCCAACGCTTACGGACATTGGCTGCTGGGCGTGTCGCTATCGCGCATCGGCGTGAATGAGCGCGCCGAACAGGCTTTCGTCGCGGCCAGGAAGCTCGGGATGGCCAGCGCCGCTGCGCCAGTACAATGAGCGCTGCGCCGAGCCTGGCCATACTCGAGCCCGGCGCGCCCGCAAGCTTCCGCATCCGCACGCCGCGCGAAGGCGACATGGCCGCCTGCCGCATGCTTCTCGGCGCGGACCTCGTTCGCGGCTCGAACCCCGAGTTCCTGCTCGCCATCGGCGGCGTGCGCATCGCCGGCGCGGCAGCTTTTCTCGCTGGCGCTGATTCGATCGACGCCGTGCGCATTCGCGTCGTGCGCCCTCTGCGGCGGCAAGGCATCGGTGCGATGCTGCTCACCCGAGTCGAAGAGACCGCCCGCGAGCGCGGGCTCACCCGAATCCACACGTCCTTCCACGACGATGGCAGCGCTGACGCTGGGGCAACCGGCGCTTTCCTCGCCGCGCGTGGCTTCGCGCTTCGCTACACGCTCACCACTGTAGAGGCGAGCGTCCCGGCGATGGCCGAATACTACGCCCAACTCTGTGACCGCCTGCGCCGCTCTGGCCGCGTGCCGCCCGAGGCCTGCGTGGTCCCGTTGTCCGCCGCACCTCTCGGGGACGTGATTCGTCTCTACGAGTCGCGCATGGCGCCCGAGCGATTGGCTGCCCGCCGGCTCACCTTCGGCATCGACCATCCGCGCTACCGCGATTGCCCCGTGGCGCTGCTCTCTGGTAAAGTCGCCGGAATGCTGCTCTGGGAAATCCATGGCGAGACCGGCTTCATACCGGTGCGAGCCGTCGCGCCCGAGTTCGAAGGCTCCTGGGTGAATCCGCTGCTGCTCGAACGCGCCACGGCGCAGAGCTTCGAACACGAGATCGAGCGCATCCGCTTCGAGATTCCCGAAGGCAATCGCGATACCTCGAAGCTCGCTGCACGGTACGGCGCTCGCGTGGTGGGCGCACTGCGGCAGTACGTGCGCCGCCTCGACGCATGAGCCGCCCGATTCCCGTGGCTGTGCTCGGCCCCCGGCTCGAGACCGAGCCCGGACCTCTCATGGCCGAAATGTACGCGCGCTACGGTCCCGTATTTCGCGCCGCGCGCATTCCGGTGGTGTTCTTCGTGGGTCCCGAGGCGAACCAATTCCTGCTCGGCACGCATCGCCACCTGTTCTCGAACGGCGCCGGATGGCAGCAGTTGCAGCGCGCAGCCGAGGTGTTCGGCGAAGGGCTGGTGTTCAGCGACGGACCCTCGCATGACCTCCATCGCCGCTTGATGAATCCGCCATTCCGGATCCATTGCGTCGAAGCCTGGAGCGAGATCGTCAACCGCGTCATCGCGCAGAGCATCGGCGGCTGGGGCGCGCGCGGCGAGATCGATCTGTTCCCCGAAGCCTATCGCATCATGTTCGCCATCGCCTCCGAAGCGTTCCTCGGCATGAGCGATCCGCAAGAGGTGCGTGAGTTAGGAGATCTGTTTCTCGAGCTCGAATCGTTCGCCACGCGAAGCATGCCACCCGAAGAGCGCGCCGCCCGCGAGCGCCGCATCAGCGCCCGGATCGCCGAACTGGTGATGCCGCACGTGCAGGCGCGGCGCGGCGAGTCACCTCGAGACGTGCTGGGCCTCATCGCCTCCGCGCGCGATGAAAAAGGTTTCCTGCTCGATGACAAAGCCGTGCTCGCCGAAGCCACCACGCTGCTGCTCGCCGGCCACATCACCACCACCAGCTTCGCCTGTTGGATGTTCTATCTGCTGTGGCAGAATCCCCTGTGGCAAGACCGCGTATGCATCGATCCCGCCGCCATGGAGCGCGTGCTGCTCGAGGTCGAACGCCTGTATCCGCCGATTGCGCATATGCCGCGCGTGACGCTCGAGGAATTCGAATTCGCAGGATACCGAATTCCCAAGGGAATTCTGGTGGGTGGTTCCATCATCGGATCGCACTGGATCCCCGAAGTCTTCGCCGAGCCGGCGCGCTTCGATCCCGATCGCTTCGCTCCGCCGCGTCAGGAGCACATCAAAACGCCATATTCGCTGATCGGCTTCGCTGGCGGGCCGCGGATGTGCCTTGGCGTGCACTTCGCGCGCTTCGAACTGGCGGCCTTGGCGCGTCAAGTGTTGACTCGCTACCGGCTGAGCCTAGCTCCCGGATTCGCCGTAACGCAGCGATATCGCCCGCTCGGCACACCCGTTCCAGGCATGCGCATGCGCGTGGAAGAGTTTACAAGCTAGCACCCCATTGCCGGAGTATACTTTTCCTGAACAGGGGAACCAGTCCAAATGCGTGATGAATTTTCCATACCGGTAACGACAGAAGAAAAAATCGAGCACATGCTGCATCTCTACGTCGACGGCGGCTTGACCCGCCGCCAGATGTGGAGCCGCCTCACCAAACTGGCGGGCGGCAGCGCGGCAGCCATGACCATCCTCGAGGGCCATGGCTTGGCCCAAGTACAGACGCAGGCCTGCCCGGCCGGCATCAAGGTCGCTGAAAATGACCCGGCCGTGCAGTGGCAAGACATCACCTACCCGGGTGAAGCCGGCAACCTCTTCGGACACCTGGCCCGTCCCGCCGGCCAGCGCGATCCACAACCCGCCGTGATCGTGGTCCACGAGAACCGCGGCTTGGTCGAGCACATCCGCGACGTCACCCGGCGCGCCGCCAAGGCTGGATTCGTGGCGCTCGGCGTGGACCTGCTCTCTCGCCAAGGCGGCACCGGGCAGTTCAAAGACGACACCGAGCGCGGCCTCGCCTACGGCCGCACCGAGACCGGACAGCGCTTCAACGACATCGCGATGTCGGTGGAGTACCTGCAGCGGCAGCCGTTCGTCGTGTGGGATCGCATCGGCATCATCGGCTTCTGCGCCGGCGGCGGCAACATCATCCACGCCGTGATGAATCGCATGAACCTGCAAGCGGCGGTACCCTTCTACGGCGGGTTGCCCGCGGTACCGCTCCCTCCGGCCGAAGACATCACCACGCCCATGCTCGCGATCTACTCGGAAACCGATCGCGCACAGGCCGGGCGCATCGGGGAACTGGCCAACCACATGGTCAATGCACGCGTCACCTTCGGCATTCAGTTGTACAAAGGCACCGGGCACGGCTTCCACAATGACACGGGCGCCGTCTACAACCCCGAAGCAGCCTGCGATGCTTGGGCGAAGGCAATGGCGTTTTTCAACACACACCTCCGCGCGCCACGAGCGTAGCGAGGAGAGTCTCTCCGTGTAGGGCGGGCTTTAAGCACGGGACTTCGGTCCCGCCGGCCGCCGAAGCGGAACTAAGTAGGCGGAATCTATCGATGCCGCGGCTGGATCAGTCCAAGAGCAAAACGCGTGAAGCTGTTGGCCAACCGATGCAACAGATCACGCGATGGCGTGTCGCCATCGGCCGGCAGCGCACCTTCGAGCGCGCCCGCCGCTTGGAGCTTGGATCTGTTGCTGGCGGTCAACACCCAACCCTAGCCGCCCGGGCAGGGGCGCGCAACGGCAAGGGCTATCGCATGGCGGAACGGAAACGTGACAGGATCGGATGAACCGCTAACGTAGAGAGAGAAGGCACGAAAGGAAAACCGTCATGGAAGTTCAGCTCGAACCGGCCCTGCAAGCCAAGCTTGATCGTCTCGCCCGCGAGAGCGGCCGCGCGGCCGCAGACCTGGTGCACGATGCCGTGGCCGGTTATGTGGACGAGCTTGCCGATACGCGCCAAATGCTCGACTCCCGCTACGACGACATCAAGAGCGGCAAGGTGAAGCTCATTCCGGGCGATGAGGTTGAGGCCTACTTTAGGCAGAAGAGCGCCGCCGCGCGACGTTCTCAGTCCGGTTCATGATTGGGTATGACTTCCATCCGGAAGCCCGAAAGGATCTCGACGAGATTTGGGAGTACATCCGTTGGGACAGCCTAGATGCTTCCGACCGGGTGATTGGCGAGATTCTTGCGGCTATTCGGGGCTTGGTCCCGTTTCCTCGCCAGGGGCACCGCCGCACGGACCTGACCAACCGGCCCTTGCGGTTCATTCGCGTGAGGGACTACCTGATCGCTTACGCGCCCGATGAAAAGCCGCTCTGGGTCATCGCCGTCATGCACGGCCACCGTAGCCCGCGCGTCATGGCTGCGATTTTGCGGGACCGGGAAGAGCCTCCTTCCAGCTTCTAGGAATGCTCTACTCTAGTGCCCATGGCGCGAGTATTCATCAGTTACTCCTTCGGCGACAAAGCCGTAGCCGATCGGCTTTCGACACTCTTGAGCGAGCGGGGCGCTTCGTGCTGGATCGCGCCGCGCGACATCACGCCGGGCGCGAACTTCCCGGACGCCATCGTTTCGGCGATCGAGGAGTGTCCGTTCCTGCTGTTGGTCTTCACGGCCAAAAGCAACCGGTCGCCGCACGTGTCGAGTGAAGTCGGCATCGCGTTCGGAGGTTCGCGGGAACTGATCCTGCTCGAGCTCGACGACACCATGCCTTCGAACACGATCCGGTATTACTTCCACAACAAGCAGTGGCTCGATGGATCGGCGGAACAACTCGCCGAATGCGCGGATCGAATCGCGGCCGTGGTGAACGGATCTGCTGTTACCGCGGTCGAGCCCTTGGCGCACGGCTGGAAGCCGCGCGCCGTCGACGCGGTGAAGGCGGCTCCCGAACTCGAGTTGCTCGACGTGGGCGCGCTGGTTCAGCGGGCACTCTCCGAAGCCGGTATCGATACACGTCTTTCGACGCCGCGAGATGCGAATTCTCGGCTCGTATGGTCAGAGTATCTCGAGAAGCTGCAAGGTCACGATATCCCCGAACTGTGCCACGTCTTGAGGCAGCCCGACAGCGCTTGGGAGACCCGATTCAAGGCCTTACATCTGATGCGGCATACCATCTACCACCCCGCGGGCGGATGGCTGATCCCCGTCGCCATCCCCGCGGCGTTGTCTCAACTGGGTCTCTCGGAACTGCGAGAAGCCGTGTTCGAAATGATCGCCAACGTCGACGCCGAGCCGGCAGAGAAATGGCAATGGCTGATGACCGCGTTGCCGCATCTCAGCGACGCGATGATCGCCATGTTGGTGCGCGTTACGCCAGAGGGCAAACGGGCCGAGACAGGCCGGGCAATCGTCAGGCAGCTCGAGGCCAAAGGGGGGCGCTACCCGTTGTTCGCCGCGCTCAAAGACCTCGACTATCGCGACGCTGCCCCAGTTCTTCGCGCGTTCGTGCGCCGTGGCGATTGGACCGGGGACGCATCGCGGTTGCTGGCGCTTTGGCGCGATCGAGAAGCGGGAGGAGCGATCCGTGCCGCAATCGACGCCATTCGCGATGACCCCAACCGCGCAGCCGAAGTGCGAGAACTGCTGAAAGAGTTGTACACCCTCGAACGTGGAGAGTGCGCGGCGTTCGCCGCGGACCTCCTCGAGAATGGCGCTCGGAAACTTCAGGAGTACTTGCTCCAAGGCGGCTCGCCTGTTTTCGAACGCGAGCCCGCACTGGGCGTTGTTCGGGCTCTTTCAACGAGTTCCCCGTCGGCCACCGTCAGAGAAGCTTGTGCACGCATCCTGAATGCATGACGCTGCTCCTTGGGCCAGGGTGACGTATCATGTTCATTACGGCACGGCGAGCCCGTCCACCTCGCCGCCGGCTTTTGACAACCGAAGGAGTCCTCTCTTTTGCTAGCGCAAATCAGCATCTGGGAGATGATCGCGCAGGCGGGCCTGCTATCCAAGCTCGTCATGGTCTTTTTGGCGATCGTCTCCGTCTTCTCGTGGACGATGATTTTCTCCAAGTGGCAAGTCTTCCAAAAGGCGCGCGGCGCCAACGCGAGCTTCCTCCGCTCGTTTCGAAAGGCTGACGCCCTGCCTGCCGTCGCGCAGACGGTGCGGCAATATCCACTCGCACCACTGGTCTCGGTCTTCGAGTTCGGTTATGAAGAAGTCGACCGCCAGGTGCGCACGCACGGTACGCTGCGCAATCGCCCGGCCATCGAACGCGCCCTCCAGTTGGGCGCGGGCGAAGAGATGACCAAGCTCGAACGCAGCATGAATTGGATCGCCTCCGTCGCCTCCATTTCTCCGTTCATCGGATTGTTCGGCACCGTGTGGGGCATTATCAACGCCTTCTCAGGGCTTGGCGAAGCCGGCAGCGCCAGCTTGCGCGCCGTAGCGCCCGGCATCTCGGAAGCGCTGCTCGCCACCGCGCTCGGATTGTTCGCCGCCATTCCCGCCGCCGTCGCCTACAACTACTTCTCGCACATGCTCCGCGAGATGAGTTCGCGCATGGACGACTTCGGGCTCGAGTTCATGAACATGACCGAGCGCATGTTCGGCGAGTGATCCCATGGCATTCTCGACTGGACCCGCTGCAACCTCCGGCCGGCGCGGACGCCGCGCGCTCCCCGGCGCCATGGCCGAGATCAACATCATCCCGCTGGTCGACGTGGTGCTGGTGCTGCTCATCATCTTCATGCTCACCGCGCACGTGATGGAGTTCGGGCTCGAGATCAACGTGCCCAAAGTGAGCACCCAACCGAAAAGCACTACCGAGGAGTTGCCGGTGGTCTCGGTCACCAAGAACGGTGACGTGCAGCTCAACGAGAAGATCGTCAACATCGCCGTACTGCAGCAGGAATTCCGCAAGCGCTTTCCGAACGCCACAGCCGTCTATGTACGGGCTGACAAGGACACCGTGTGGGACGTTCTCGCCAAGGTAGTGGCCGTGCTCGGCCAACGCCCACCAGACAAAGAGAAGGGTCTCGATGTCCGGTTGGTGACCCAACCCATGGGCGGCTCTGGGAGAAGATAAGATATAGGACGACACGGTGATGACGCACGCGAACGTACTGGATCAGCAGGACTCGCTCCGTACTCCGTTCGTTCGCTCTCTCATGCTGCACTTGGGCATGGCTACCGTCATCGTAGCCGTTGGTTACGTGCCCTGGGGCGAGCGTGAGAAGATGGGTGATCCCAACGCGATCGGCGGCGGAACACCCGTGACGGTGGTGAACCAGATACCGATCATGCGCAAGACCATGGCCGAGAATCCGGTCGCCAACGACACCAAGTCGCAGGCCGAAGAGAAGCCCGAAGAGCGCAAGGTTCGTGACGACGACGAAGGCGTCTCCTTCGACACCAAGAAGAAAAAGAAGAAGGACGAGAAGAAGCTCGACCTCAGCGCCTACCTCGACGCCCGCAAGCGCAGCCAGAAGGAATATGATGACCGCGTGGGCTCTTCCACGGGAGCACAAGTCAGCTCGCCGCTCTATGGCGTTCCCGGCAGCGGCGGCGTCGGCATCGGCACCGGCAATCCCTTCGGCCAACGCTTTGGCGCCTATGCGCAGTTGATCCGCGAATGCGTGCAGCGCAAGTGGAACACCGGCGACGTCGAACGCGGCGCGCGTAACGGATCCACCGCCGTCATCGTCTTCGACATCTTGCGCAACGGCACAGCGCGCAACATCCGCGTGCAGAAAGCGAGCGGAACCCTGACCCTCGACTATTCGGGCATTCGAGCAGTCACCGATTGTTCCCCGTTCCAGCCGCTGCCGGCCGAGTTCGATCGCAACTCGGCCACCATCGAGTTCCAGTTCCAACTACAACGATGAAACGACTCACCACCATTTTGTTTTTTCTCGCGCTGGCCTCGGAGGGCTTGTTTGCGCAGCGCGACGCCATCGTCGACGCGGTTTTGAAAGCAGTCGACAGCGGCAAGGTTCCCGTTCTCGCCGTGCCCGACATGCGCGGCACCGGTGACGCGCAGCGTTACATGGACATGTTCAACAAGACGCTGTTCGCCGATCTCCAGGACTCGGGCATCTTCGAGATGAAGTCGAAAAGCTTCTATCCGCTCGAGGTTCCGCAGCGCCCACAGGATTTCAAAGCGCCCGTCAACGGACAGAAGCAGGGGCCATGGCTCAGTGACTGGTCGAAGGATCCGGTGAACGCCAACTACATGACAGTCGGCTACACCGGCATGCAGGACAACCGCCTCTCGCTGTTCGGATGGTTCTTCAACGTGGGCCAGCCCGACGTCGCGTCGGCGCAGTTGCTGGGCCGCATCTACTTCGCCGATGCCAACGACGACGGTGCACGCAAACTGGCGCATGACTTCGCCAAGGACATCCTCGCCAAGTTCGGCGTCCAGTCGATGATCGGAACCAAGATATACTACACGTCGAACCGGATGGGCACGAAAGAGATCTGGTCGATGGATTGGGACGGCGGCAACAAGAAGCAGGTGGCGCGCATCGACGGTACGTTCGCGGCGGTGTCGCCGGATGGCTCGCGGCTCGCGTTCATGAGCTTCTCCAAGGGAGCTCCGTCCATCGTGATGATGTCGCTCGAGTCCGGCCGCATTCTGCCCTACTACAATCAGCGCGCGTCGATGAACTCCAACCCCGAGTTCACGCGCGACGGCAAATTGATCTTCTCCTCGACGGCGCACGTGACGTCGAGCGCGAGCGGTTTCGCCAACCTCTACACGAGCAATCTCGATGGCTCGGGCATCCGGCGCATGGCCGCCGTTCCCGCCATCGAGGTGGAGCCGAAGGTCAACCCGAAGAACGGAAGTGAAATTGTTTTCGTCTCGGGCCGCTCAGGGCCGCAACAAGTGTATAAAATGAGTATCGAAGGTTCGGACGTGGTCCGCCTGACCCCTGGGGACGGGCAGGCCTCGAATCCGGCCTGGCATCCCGATGGCCAGCACATTGCATTCAGCTGGACAAAAGGATATGATCCCGGTAACTTCAACATCTTTCTGATGGACGTGGTGACCCGGACCTACGTGCAACTCACGCATGGTCAGGGACGCAACGAGAATCCGTCGTGGGCGCCGGATGGGCGTCACATCGTGTTCTCGTCCAACCGCGGCGGAAGGAATCAGATTTGGACTATGCTGGCCGACGGCACCAATGTCCGCCAGTTGACTTCCGAAGGCGTAAACACGAATCCGGTCTGGAGCCCGAAATAGTGGATCCCGATCCTTGAAGTAGAAGCAGTAGAGAGAGAGGACGCGCCGCGCGCTGCTCGAGCGCACGGCACGCGAGTTCGGTTCGGGTCGCCGCACCCGGAGCGAAGCGCCAACCCGGTTGGATGTCCCTTCCGGGGAGGAGACACTCGAGCAACCAAGAGGGAAACAGTTCGAAGCAGTTCGAAGAGCATCAAGGAGTCCCAGGAGGGAACAACGAAAAAGATGAAAACGCGGATGACTCGCTCGTTGATATTGGTATTGTCATTGTTCTTGTTTGCGGCTGGTTGCAAGAAGAAGGTACCCGCACCGCCGCCACCCCCGCCGCCGCCACCGGCCCCCAAGGCTGCGCCCAAGCCTGATCCGGCGCGCATTGTCTCATTCAGCATCGAACCGTCTTCCATTCAGCGTGGGCAATCGGCCACGCTGAGTTGGGAAGTCACGGGAGCCGATACGGTAACCATCGAACCCGGTATCGGTACGGTTCCTGCTCGTGGCAGCCGGCAAGTCTATCCAAACGAATCCACCGTGTACGAGCTCGTGGCTCGCGGACCGGGGGGCTCGGATCGGCGCACGGCGCGCATTTCGGTAACCGAACCGCCACCGCCGCCGGCCGCTCCGGCGCCCAAGACAGAGGTCACCGATCCGCTCGACACCCTGGTGAGCCGCCTCATCTCCGACGTCTACTTCGATTACGACAAGTATGACGTTCGCGAAGATGCCCGGTCTCAGCTTTCCCGCAACGCCGACGGTATTCGCCAGATCCTGTCGAAGTACCCGAACGCCGTGTTCACGCTCGAAGGTCATTGCGACGAGCGTGGATCGGCCGAGTACAACCTCGGTCTCGGCGACCGCCGCTCGACCAGCGTTCGCGACTTCCTCGCGCAGTTGGGAGTGGCCGGCGACAAGCTGAAGACCATCAGCTACGGCAAGGAGCGCCCACAGTGCTCCGACGCCAACGAAGGCTGTTACCAAAAGAACCGCAGGGTTCACGTCACCGCCCAATAGCGTTGACGAAGCAGTAGGCCCGCAGGGGACCCGCGCTTGCCGTCTGCCCGGCAGGCTCGGGTCCTTTGTTTTTTTCGCCTGAGAGTGGGCGAAAGCGGCGAAACCCTTTGCGCCGAACGGAGTTCTGTCAGACAATGAATCAGGAGGCACCGTTTTTCTCATGCGAGTAATGGGCATGCGGCGGGTTTGCATGCGTTGGCTTCGGATCGCGCCGCTGGCGCTGGCGGCGGTTTCGCTCGAGGGAGCGAACAAGGAACACGAGCAGATCCAGCGTGATATCGCCACCGTGAGTGAAGACGTCAAACGCTTGCAGCGGCTGCTCGAAGACCAGGCGCTTCAAACGCGCACATTGATCCAGCAATCGATCAACACCTCCACCCAGTCGAACACTGCCTTGGCCGGCATGGAAGTCAAGTTCATCGAGCGGCTCCAGCTCTACGAGCGCGAAGTGAAGGCCAGCGTCGCCGGCATGGGCGCCAAAGTCGACGCCATGGCCGACGAGTTCCGCCGCGTCAAAGAAGACGTCGCCGACATGAACGGCAAGTTCTCGCGGCTGCAAACCGAACTGACTGACGTCAAGACCGCCTGCTCCACCATCCGCACCGCACCGCCCGTGGAACCGCCGAAGACTCCCGAGAGCACGCCGCAAGGCGCGCCCACTCCGCAAGCAGCCGCGGCAACCACACCCGGTGTCCCCGATGGCGTTTCCGCGCAAGGCCTGCTCGACAGCGCCGAGCGTGACCGCATCGCCGGCAAGTTCGATCTCTCCGAGAAAGAGTTCAACGACTATCTGAAGTACTTCCCCAAGACCGAAGCCGCTTGCATGGCGCAGTACCGGCTGGGCGAAATCCAGATGGCCAAGCAGGATCTCGTCTCGGCGCTGGTGGCTTTCGACAACGTGCTCGAGCGCTATGACACCGAGTGCAAGTATCGCCCGGCGGCCCAGTTCATGAAGGGCCGCGCCTTCGAGAAGGGCGGGCAGAAGTCGCAGGCCGTGAAGGAATACCGCAAGGTGGTGGAAGATCATCCCGGCACTGACTGGGCCACCCGCGCCAAGAACGCGCTCAAGGACCTCAACTTCAGCGTCACGCCGCCGCAGAAAAAACGTTCTCGATGAGAATTGTTCCAGCAGCGCTGGCCTTGTGCGGCCTGCTGCGGGCTGGCGAGTTTCCCCGCACCCTCGAAGCCCTCCCCGGCAAGACTCCCAAAATCGACGGCATCCTCTCGCCGGGAGAATGGAAAGACGCCACCGTCTTCGAAGGCGTCAAAGACTGGATCCCCCAGTTCACCAAAACCACCGATCCTCGTGACCTCGCCCTCAAAGGCTGGGTGAAGCATGACGGAAAACGCCTCTACTTCGCTTTCGAGATCCGCGACGACATCCTCTACGGCATCGATACCCCGCGCTGGCTCCCCGCCGAAAATCCGAAGACGCACGAACTGACCCGCGAGGGCTTTCCCTGGTTCGGTGACGAAATGGAGCTGCTCATCAACGCCTCCAACAAGTGGACCGGCGACGAGGGCGCCGCCGGCAACGGATCCTCGTGGCAGATGGTGTGCAATCTCACCAAGTCCCGCAAGGGCGGCGTCGGGCCGAACGCCGGCGAAAAATCCTGCCTGCTCGAAGGCGAACCCCGAAGCCAACTCACGGCTTGGAACACCTACGCCAAATGGATCCAGACCGGCGCGATGCACGCCGTCGCCCGCGTCACCGACAAGCGCCCGCGCGGCGGAACCTACGTCATCGAGTGGGCCGTCGACTTCAATCCCTGCCTCGAAGTGGAACCCGGCAAGTTCTACTCGCCCGCCATGGGTGACCGCGCCATGGGACTCAACATCGCCCTCGGCGACATTGACCAGAAGTCGCGGGGGGTCGACAACGGCAAACCGAATTTCGGAAACTTTCATCATGAGGATTGGTGGGCGGGCGCGAAGAACACGCGCACCCAGCTCCGCCAGTTTGGAACATTATGGATCAGGACCGCGCGCCGCTGACAGACTACGCATCACTCGCCTCTAGGCTCGAACTTCCGCTGCTGCGAATGGAGTTGACCGAGGACGATGTCCACGACGGGTGCAATCGCGCCGCCGATTTCTCCATCGGAGCCGTGGTGGTGCGGCCATCCGATGTCGACACCGCCGTGCGCGCCTTACGCGGCACCGATGTCGCCGTGACGAGCGTCGTGTCATTTCCCCACGGCAATGCGACCACGCCCACCAAGCTCTATGAGGCGCGCGACCTCATCCGGCGCGGCGTCAAGGAAATCAACGCGGTGATCAATACGTCGAAGCTCGTGTCGCGCCAGTTCGCCTACCTCGAGACGGAGTTGACACAGTTGACCGCCGCCTGCCGCCCGGAAGGCGTCGTGCTCAAAGTGCTGCTGGTGCTGCCGCCGTTGAATCTCGAATACAAGATCGTGGGCTGCCGGCTCGCCAAGCGCGCCGAAGCGGATTACCTGGCGTTCGCACCGGCCACGGTCGACGACGTAAAGTTCTTCTACGAGCGCACCAAGTGGCGGATCAAGCTGAAAGCCGGCGGCAACGTCGCCACGCTCGATCAGGCGCTCGAGATGTATACCGAAGGCGCCGAACGCATCGAGACGGTGGCGGTTGCGGAAATCCTCACGGCTTGGCGCAAGCGGTTGGCTGAACAACAGGCGGCCACCGTGACGGCGACGTAGGAAGCGGCATCGCGGCACTCGGCATCGCGGCACTCGGCAAGGCCCCCCTCTCTGGCCGATCGCGAAGATCCGCCGAGGACCTGCGCCCCCAAAGGGTTACCGATCGCGATTCGCGAGCAACGAGCCTCCGGAAAGCGTCAATCCGCCAATCCAACGCGGCGGAGGAGGCTATGGTAACTTCGATCGTTCCGCACGCAGTCGAAAATGGGCATGGTCAGTTCGTTGGTTCTCCACACGCGCTGACTGGCGGATTCGTCCAGGCATCGAAACATGGCGTCGATGTCGCCCAGGCCGAGGTGCACCATCGCCAAATCGAGCGGCGAGACATATGAGTCGCTGGCGGCGTCGCGCAGGGCGTTCAGGATCGCTTCGCTCTGTTCGGTCTGGCCCAACTTGCCATAGAGCCGGCCGAGTTGGGCGCGGTAATGGACACCACCCGTCGACTCGACAGCCTTCTCGAGGTCCGCAACGGCTTCGGCCATCTTCCCCAGTTGCTCGAACGCCCAGGAACGAAACCAGAGGACATTGACATAGTGCGGATCGATCTCGAGAACACGGCGGCATTGATCGATCGAATCGGAATACCGCCGCGCCCGGTAGTAGATCAGGGCCAGCCAATTGTTCAGTTCGGTGGAGATGGGATCCAGATCCAGAGCGGCTTTCATTTCCGCAATGGCTTCTTCGTGCCCGCCTCGAATGGAGAGATAATCGGCCAAGTGGCCGCGGGCAAACGAATCTCCAGGATCCGCCTCGACCGCCCGGCGGCACTCGTTGGTCGCAGCAATCCAGTCCCATCGGTCGAACACATTGACGGCGGCCAAAGCGACCTGAGCCGAGGTCAGTGACGGGGCCAGTTCCAATGCTCGAATGGCGTTGACGCGAACTTGGTGGAACGCCTCGACGGGATGGCGAAGACCGAAGATGGCGGCGAAGTGGTAGCAGCGGGCGAGCGATCCGATCGCTGGAGCATAGGAAGGGTCGATTTCGATGGCCTGATGGAAGAAGCGGGTGGCCTTTGCGAGATCTGCCGGATTCAACTTGTTGTGGAAGAACGTGCCCTTCAAGTACGACTCGTATGCCTCGGGGCAAATCTTCCGTGAGTACGTCTGGAGTGGCGCGACCATCGGGGCGGCCGGATCGAGAATACGATGCACTTCTCGGGCGATGTTTGCGGCAACCTCGGCTTGCAGTTGCAAGATGTCTTGAATGTTGCGCTCATAGCGACCGGTCCAGATATGCCGGTCGTCCAGTGCCTGTATGAGATGAACGATGATGCGAACCTTGCTTCCGTGCCGGGCCACGGAGCCCTCGATGATCCTACTCACTCGCAGGTCAGCCGCCACTTCCGGCAGAGGCTTGCGGACGCCTTTGTACGCCATCGCCGACGTGCGCGAGATCACGCGAACCGAGCCGATAGCGCTCAAAGCCGAGATGATTTCGCCGGTCACGCCGTCGCAGAAGTACTCCTGCGACGGGTCGCCCGAGTCGTTCGCGAACGGCAGCACGGCAATCGTATTGGTAACTTCGCTGGTCTGCGCGGGAGGCTCGCTGTTGAGTGCCGGACCGTCGAGCGGAAGATGGCCGTTTACCGGAGCCATGAAGCGGTATCCGCGCTTGGGCACCGTCTCGATGAATCGTGGCGACTCGAGATCGTCGTCCAGCGCCGCACGCAGCTTGGCGACGATTTTGTTGAGGCCGCGCTCGAAGTCGACTAACGTGTCCTTGGGCCAGAGCCCTTCAATCAACTCGGAACGCGTCACCAGTTCTCCGGGCCGCTCGAGTAATATCAAAAGCGCTCTGGCCGGCTGGTCCTGGAGGTTGACCTTAGTGCCATTGCAGAGCAGTTCGCCCGACCGCGTATCCATTTCGTAGCCGGCAAATCGCAAGCGGGGCTGGCGGCTCTGGGTGAGCACTCTCAGGTAGCATATCGCACCACGGAATAGGAAAAGAACATTCTGACCACACGCCGGGGATTTCGGTTCGCACACCGTGCCCGTATGATCGACCCGGATCTGTAAGGAGGGTCCAGGAATGTACAAGAAATTGATCATGACGGCCGGCACGCTCATGCTGGCCATGACCGCTTTCGGCGCTGACGACGAGGCAGGACAATGCGACGCCCGCAGCCTACGAGGCGACTACGGTTTTCACGTGGAAGGCGTGATCCAGACAATTCCCGGGTTGGTTGTGCCTCCCGGTGGATTTCAATTGCGGGGAGTAGCGATGACCCGCTTCGACGGCAAGGGAAAGCTCACTCAAGTGGACTTCATCACCGTCAACGGTGCGCCGCCGCCCGTGGATTGGGCGATGGGCAGCGGGACCTACAAAGTGAATCCCGACTGCACCGGAACGTGGCAGTTGAACATTCCGGGCAATCCTCTCTCGCCGGTCAACGTGCACTTTGTGATCGTCAAGCGAGGGAGCGAGATTCGAACTGTCGTGGACAAGAACTCGGTCACGAGCATTGGTATCAAGGTGGATTGACCACCTGCCCATTCACCCTTCGCGCCGGGCTCGCTCCCGAGTTCCCCAACTCGGGCGGCGCGCCCGGGTGGGCGGACGCGAAGAGGCGCACCCAGCTCCGCCAGTTTGGAACACTATGGATCAGGACCGCGCGCCACTGACTGACTACGCATCGCTCGCCTCGAGGGCGCAAGCGCCTCGCCGAACAAACGCCATCCACGAACGAATCCGTGCCCGTCTCCTGATTCCGTGAAGCTGCGTTACTCTTGCTGCCGCTCGGCGTCGCGATACCACGCGAGCGCCTTCTCGAACAGCGTGACCACTTCGGCTCTGCGCTCGGGCGTCGCGAATCGCGGACTGTTCCGAGTGCGTGCGATCAACCGCTCCATCCACTCGCGGTAGAACCGGATATCATCGGCCATTCGCACCGGCTTTCCGGCCACCGTCACGTACACCGGACTCGTGTGTCCCCAAGCCTGCGTGTCATTGAGCACAAGCCGGTGGCGCGGACCGAGCGCACGGAGCGCGATCCAGCAACTCCCCGCCGCGCGGTGCCTGTAGGCAATTGTGATGCTCTCCTTGCCAGCGGCTGGAACCGAGTGCACCACCTTGCCGTTCACCACCACATCCACTGTGTCGAGTGGTACGAGCGAGGTCACCGTGCCGGCGATCGCCAACTCGCCTGGAGCATCGAACCGGATCTCATCCCCGGGCTGCTTGCCGTTCACGGTCAGCATCACCACCGGTCCATTCGAGGCGAACGAGCGCCCGCGGCGAAAGGCGTCGAGCCAGGCGGCATAGTCGAACCGCGGTCCGGACTGCACATAGACGCGATTGCCGCCGGCGAGGTAGTGATCGGTGACGTTGGTGAAGGCGTCAGTGCCGGCCGAGATCGCCACACGGAATCCGCAGTTCAGCAGCCGATACCACATCTGGGTAGTGGCGAGTTCGTCGTTGTTGCTGAGCACGTCCATCGCGGTCCGATGGCCCAGCGCCAGATCTGCCGGAAGTTCCTTGATGCTGGCGCTTTCGAAATTGGGCGCCATTCCCGGATGGGCGTAGCTCACGGCGCCTCCCTGATCGAAAACCTGCTGGGCCAGGGGGAAATTCGCCGGGTAATCTTCCCAGTGCGGCGTGTCCCGGAATCCGTTGTAGAAAGGTTCCACCAGCTTCTTCAGCCCCAGAAAACACATGTGGCCGTAGGCGCTCGACCGGTTCTCCTCGTTCCAGTAGATGAAATGCGCCGCATCGGACAACCGATTCGCCCGAGCCTCGAAGTATTCGCGATCGTGAATGAACGCGCCCGATGAATTCGCCACCATCATGTTGGCGTAGTTGAGGTCCTCACCGAAGGCCTGAAGCCGCACGTCGCGAGGCTCGATCACCTGATGATGCGGCGACGTGTAGTTCGCGTGAATGTGCGCGTCGCCCGACCACCAGCCTTGCGCGGCCGGATGCGTCCAGCGTTCGAGCTGCAACGTCACCTCCGCGGACGCTCCGGGCGCAAGCGTCACGCGCCGCGAGGCCAGCCGGTATTCCGGACCTCGCATGGCCTCCACCACTGTTTCACCCGCGGGAAGCGCCAACTCGAAGCGGTCTTCGCAATGGAAGAAGTACTCGGCGCTCATGGCCGTGATGCGCGCCGAGGATCCACGGGGAGCGTAGGCGAGTCCGTCCGAGCCGGTGACGTACACGCGGGCGGCCACCGGCATCCCGCGCTCGTCGAGCAGGCGCACGCGCAGGTTCACAAGGGGCCGCACGTCGAAATGGATGGTGGTCGACAGATCTCCGGCGGCAGTGCGAACGACGATCCTGCCTTCAGCGGGACCTTCCTTGGTCTCCACCGCGCGCAGTACGAACGGCTTGGTCGCGCCCGGCGGAATTGCAACGCCGCGGGCGACGCTCGACATCGTGGGTCCGGTGTAGTTCACGTCGAACGTTGCCTCCGCGGCTTCGCGATTCGTGACGAGTATGGGAATGTTGAACGTGCGTGAGGCCGCGGCGACGAAGCGCTCTTGGGGCGCGGCGAGCCACGATAGCGCGCCGCCCGAGAGCGAGGCGCGAAATGTGTCGGGAGTGGTCAGCGCGGCCGGATCCTGCACCCGAAACGTGAAACGGTCGCGGAGGGGGCGAATCCACTCGCCGTTGGCGCGGCGGCGCAGCAGAATGCGGGCGATGTCGCCGAAGCCGAGTTCACCTTCGGCTTCGAGGGAGATGAGTCCGTTATGGTTGACCCAGAAAGTGAGGTCCTCTTGGCCTGGGCGCGAGAGGGGAACGGCGCCTTGTCCGGCGGCGCGGTCGCGCGATGTCAATGCCGCAAAGGCGATCAACACGAAGGCCGCCGAAACTAGAGGTGCACGGCGGAAACGTCCGATGGGTGTGCGCATCATTTGGGGACCGCAGCCTCCTGCGGCATTCGGTCCGCCGCGACTCTGCGCCACTCGGGCGCGAGGAGCCGAGCGCCGAAATCGTGTTGGCCAGCGAGCGGTCCACGACGGAAAGCTTGCATCGTTGTTTGCTTCATTTCGGAACTGCAGCCTCCGCATGCAGACGGTCGAGCTCGCGTGACCTGGTGAGGTGCTCTTCGGCTTCGGCGGCCTTCCCCGCCCTCCGCAGCGCGAGCCCGAGTTGGTAATGCGCAGCCGAGCTCTGCGGCATCCGATCGGCGGCGAGCGTGAGCCGCTTCAAAGCGCCCGCCAAGTCGCCGCGCGTGAGTGCGAGTTTGCCCGCTTCGAGCGCCACTTGGCCGTTTTGCGGATTCGCCCTTTCCGCCAAGGCGAATTCGCGCTCGGCGCCGGCCATGTCGCCCTTTTCGCGATACACGATCGCGAGGAGCAGGTGGGAATCGGGCAACCCCTTGGAGGCGGCGCCTTCGAAAGCGCGTACGGCTTCGTCCATCTTGCCGGCTTTGCGGTCGAGCAGCCCCTGCGCGAGAAGCGCCCGCGCTCCAGTAGGCTCCGCCTCACGGACGTTCCGCAACGCGACCGCTCCGAGTGGACTCTCCGGCACGTAGTAGCTGGCCAAGCCGAACAGAAACTGGATCTCGGGGCTATCGGGAAATTTCGATTGCGCGCGGATGGCTTCGGCAAGCGCGCGAGCAGTCTGGTCCACGCCGATGAGGGTCGAAATCAAGAACTCCTGATATTGTTCGTTGTCGGGATCGAGATCGCGCGCCTTCGCCATGGCCTCGATCGCTTCGGCTGATTTTCCCATCCGCAAACCGGCAAAGGCCTTCACAGCGTGATACTGCGCGGCCATGGGCCCTTCGGCTGGTGGCTCCACGCCTTCGAGCCGCTTCAGCGCCGCCGCTGGACGCCCGGCTTCGTTTTCCGCGAAGGCGAGTTCGATCAGCAAACGCTCGCGCTCGGGATATTTGAGGTTGAGCGCGCGTGTGAACAGGTCCACGGCCGCCTGCCACTGCTTCTGATTGAGGCGCGCCTGCCCAAGGTAGAAGTATGCGTGCGGATCGGCGGGGACCAATCTTGTGACGGTTTGGAAATGCTGCACCGCGGGCGCCCACTGCGCTCGCGTGGCTGCGATCACTCCAAGGATCATGTGCGCGTGCGGGGAACCCGGTTCACGAGCCGCCGCCTGCTGCGCGAGTTTTTCGGCGCGGTCGATTTCGCCGTTGCGAAAGGCTTGGTCCGCTTGTTCGATGAGGCTTGCTTGGAGGAAGAATGCGAGGAGCAGCGTCATCGTAGGGTCACCTGGGGGCCAGAGGCGGGACTGAAGTCCCACCCACGCTGAAGCCTGCCCCACATCGCGATCATCGTGCCGTCACCTGCACGCGCTGGCACGCGTTCTGCTCATAAGGATCGACCCGGGCCGAATCGCGCTCCATCGGCTGCACGTTGCCCTTGGCATCGGTGGCGCGCGCGATCAAAGCGTGCTTGCCGGCAGCCGGGATCTTCCACAGCCACTCCCACTGGGTCCAACAGTATGGCTCCTGCTTGCCGAGTTTCGCGGCCGACCAGGCCTTGCCGTCGTCAGCGCTCAATTCCACTTTGACGATCGCGTGTTCGCCCCAAGCTGCGCCGCGCACCGTGAACGTGCGTCCGCTGAGCACCGCTCCATCCACGGGTCGCGCGAATACGCTCTTGACGAGCATGCCCCCCACTGGATCTCCGGCCGTGACTCCCGTGAGCAACGAGCGCGTGCGCCGTACGTACTCGCCTGTCGACGCCGGAGCCGCGTCGAGCAGTTCCACTTTTCGGAGCCACTTCACCGAGTCCATGCCGTAGCGCCCGGCAACGAGCGCACGCGCGGGGCCGCCGTGATTCGCTGGAAGCAATTCGCCATTCATGCGCGAAGCGACGAGTACCGATCCATCGCGCGCCTTCTCAATGGGCAGGATCCGCTCGTAGCCATCGAAGCCTTCGAGGCGCACGAAGCGAGTACTCGCCGCGGGCCTGGCGCGATCGAGCAGTTGCGCGAGCGGAACGCCTTCCCACACGGCGTGGCTGACGAGTCCACCGCCGGCGGGATTCTCGGCGCACTCGAGCGTGACGGCCGATTTCGTTCGAGGGAACGCGAGCAACTCCTCGCGTCCCATCTCGTATGCGGTGCCCACCGAGAGCCGCCAAGCTGCGGCGCCGATCCGAGGCGCGGCATTGTGTTCGCGTACGAAGAACAACTCGTTGGGAGTGGGCGCGTCTTCGAGCAGACTGAGATCGTAGGCGCTTACTTCTGGACTACGCTCGGCTGCCAGCGCTGGCATCGCCATGCAGGAAGCGAGCCAGCGCCGCCGCGTCAGAGCTGAAATCGAATGCGTCCCGTCACCAGGCGAGCTTGAGCGCCATCTGTAGTATTCGTGGATCACCGTCGGTACCCAAAATCTTCCCACGATTCGGACTCGTGAGTCCCGTGGTCGGGTTACCGAGGTGGGTCGCATTGAACAGATTGAACGCTTCGAAGCGGTATTCGACGTAGCCTTTTTCACCGAGGAATTTGAGGTTCCAACCCTTGGTCATGGAGACGTCGTAGTTCATGAAGCCCGGTCCGAACAGGATGTTGCGTCCGAGTGTGCCGTAGGTGTTCGGCGCGGGATTGACGAAGCGCGTGATGTCGTAGTACCGCGCGAGCTTCTCACCCTTCGAGCGGCCCGTATCGAGCACCGGGTAGCCCGAGCCCACTAGGTCGGCGCGCGCGCTGCCCGCGCCCGCAGGGGCGTTGTTCGATGCACCCACACTGAAGGGGCGGCCGGACTGCAGCATCGCGATGCCGCTGAAGCGCCATCCATTGACGATGGCTTTGGCGGCCACGGGGGCGGTCTGCAGCTTCGGCAGGTCCCAAACAAAGGAGCCGACGAAGCGGTGGGTACGGGTGAGATCGGAGTTGCCGCGCGAGAAGAAGAAGTTGAACGGATTGTTGATGCCGCGGCTGCCGCCGAATCCGTTGCGCGAGTGATAGTCGAGATTCTTCGACCACGTGTAGGACGCGTTGACCGTGAAGCCCTTCGCATAGCGGCGATCCAGCGCGAGTTGCAGCGAGTTGTACGAAGAGTTCAGTCCGTGCATCCAGCGCGAGATGGTCTGGAAATCGGCCACCGGGCGGCGGTCGTCGATGTTGCCTCGGTTCTGCGCGAGGCTCAGTTTGGGGTCGTAGATCGGGGCGTTCTGATCGTACTCGCTCTTGAGGTGCGTAGCCTTGGTGCCGACATAGCCGACGCGGACCAGCGTGTTCGAGGCCACCTCGCGCTCCATCGTCAACGAGAAGTTCTGCGTGTACGGCGTGACGAACTTCTTGTCGAGCACGATGGTGAATAGCGGCGTGGGGAAGGGAACGTCGTGATTGGCGGCGCTCACCGGGAAGATGTTCAGCTTCTCGCGGCCCAGGAAAGGCTTGTCGAAGGAGCCGTCGGTGAATTCGACCGAGTAGGAGAACGGCGTGACGTTGTTGGCGTCATTCTGCGCGTTGAGCGACGGAGCGTCATAGAAGATCGCGTAGCCGCCGCGGATCGACGTCTTGCCGTTGCCGAAAGGATCCCACGCGAAGCCGAAGCGCGGAGCGAGGTTGTTGTAGTCGGGATCGGTGACGGTGTCGCCGAAGGTGTCGCCGCCGCCGTAGCCATTCGGTCGCTTGTCGCCGTGATAGAAGAGGCCGGGAAGCGCGTTCTTGAAGACTGTGGAGCGGATGCCGGCTTTGTTGGCCGCCATATCGAAGGTTTGGTTGCGGTCGAGCACGTCGCGGAACAAGCCGTAGGGTTCGTAGCGAAGGCCGAAGTTCAGGGTGAGGCCCGGACGCACGCGCCAGGTGTCGCCGAAGTAGACGCCTGTCTGATTGCCGCGGCGGCCTTCGAACTCGCCGCTGTTCTGGGTGAAAAATCCGAATGCGCCGAGCATGAAGTCGGCCCGATCGAAGCCGGAGTTGTTGCCGAAGCCGGTGACGTGACCGTCGAAGTCGAATTGTCCCGAGCTGTGGAACAGCGTGTTGTTGTTGAACCTTTTGCGGACGTAGTTGACGCCCCACACCATGGTGTGCGCGCCCTTCGACCAGCTATAGTCATGCTGCGCTTCGAGGCTGCCGCGTCCGAACCGGATCTGGTGCAGCGGGCGGTTGAAGGAGACGCCGCTCTGGCTCATCGTGATGTCGATGTGGTTGCCGTACGGGTTCAGGGCTACGCCAAGATCGGCGGTGGTTACCGGGAAGTCTGTCCGAATGTCGGCGATCTGGTGCGCCGCGGTGAACTGCGAGTGGATCACCATGTTGCCGCCGCGCACCCAGGTGTGGCCGAGAGTGGCGCTACGGGCGTCACGATACCCGCCGTAACGCGCGGCGTGAATGTTGTCCTTGGGCGAACTGAACGGCGTGTTGCCGTCGCTTTCGAACACACGGAACAGGAAGCTGTGCGACTGATTGTGGACGTAGTCGAGTTTGCCGATTCCTTGGAGGCCGTTCTCCGGTTGCGAGATGGTGTAGCGGACGAAGCCTTCCGCGTCGGGCAGCGGCGAATAACTCAGGGTCTTGACGGCAGCCGGCGAGAAGCGGCTGGTGGGAATTTGCGCTCGCGCGAACGGAGTTCCGTTGGTCAGCGGATCGTAGATGGTGATGCCCGCACCCGAGAAGTCGCCGCGCCGTTCGGCCTGCGTCAACGTGAGGTCGCGGTTGTTGCCGGCTGCCTGGCGGATGGTGAGCTTCTGGTATCCCATGAAGCCGAAGAGCTTGTTCTTGACGAAGGGACCGCCGGCTGTGAAGCCGAACTGGTTGCGCTTGAGCAGGTCCTGCTCGCGGGAGAAGAAATTGCGCGCGTTGAGTTCGGTGTTGCGGAGGAACCAGAACACGTCGCCATGAATTTGATTCGTACCGGATTTGGTCACCACGTTCAGCGCACCGCCGGAGAGGCCGCCCATCTCGACGCCCATGTTGCTGGTCTGGGCGCTGAACTCCTGCACGGCGTTGGGGAACGGGAAGTCGAGATTCTCGTTCACCAGGTCGTCCATGTTCGTGCCACCGTCGAGCGTGTAGCGCAGGTTGTTGTTGCGCGATCCGTTGATGGTGATTTCTTTCTGCCCCTTCGGCCTCCAGGCGCTGCTACCCACGTCGCCGGAGTTGTTGCCGGCGCCCGATGCGACGCCGGGGGCGAGCAAAACGAGGTCAGCGGGATTGCGTCCGTTGAGGGGGAGCTCGACGACACGGCGCTGGTCCACGGTGTGGTTCAGGGTTGCCGAGCGCGTATCCACCGCGGCTGCGAGCGCCTCCACAGAGACAGTCTCTTGCACGTTGCCGACTGCGAGCGCCGCGTCGACGCGAACGTTCTCGTTCGCTTGGAGCACGAGGCCGCGTTGTTCGTACTTGCGGAAACCCGCTTGCTCGATGTCGACGTTGTAGGTGCCGACGGGCAACAGAGGAAACAGGTAGGCGCCGCTCGAGTCCGTTGTGGCTGAGCGCGCAGCACCGGTTCCGGTGTGGGTGATGGTTACCTTGGCGCCCGGGACGACGGCCGATTGCGCGTCGGTCACGGTGCCAAAAACAGACCCGGTATCGCGTACCTGGGCAAAGACTGTGGCTGCACAAAGCAAGCCAATGCGAGACAGCTTCATTCAACGATCTCCCTGGGCGTTCCCTTAAGCTAGCAGCAGGTTAATGCTGACTACGATATGCCAACCGCCCGCCTACGTCAAGGAGGAAATGGAGCGGTGTCGAAAGAATTTTCAGTGGTTGCGCGACGCGGCGCCTGGCTGTGCTTTGGGCGAGTACAGGATGTAAAGTCCCGCCATCGCGTCGATCGGAGTTCGCGTCGGATTGTCGTAGACGGCGGTGACGCGAAACTTGTCGCCGTTCCGAACAGTATACCCCGGTGCGCTGGAAAAAACATCCATGCCGGTCATGTCGCCTTTGGCGTCGTGATGACTCTTGCCGAGCCACACGCGCTCACCGCGCGTGACGTTGTAGAGCTCCACCGAGCTGCCGTAGGGATGAATATGCGTACCCATGAAGTAGATGCGATCAGCGCCGGGCAGTTCGAATTCGGCGCTCCGCGCATCACGGCCAGGCTTGACGAAGTAGAGATGCGGCGTGGCTACGCTGCGCAGAGTAGAGTAGAGCTCCCGAGGCGCGCTCGCCACGTCTTTGTCGCGAATGACCGAGAGCTCCACGCGCATCTTCACGCGCACCGAGTCAGCGGCGCGATTGTTGAACATGGGCATCCAGTGGAGCGGCTCGCCGGCGAGAACGCGCACCGCTGTTCCTTCGGGAAGGTGCACCTCGCGGGTAAAGGAATCCGAGTAGAGCCCGCGCACTTCCTGATCGCCGGTCTGCATCATGCGCTGGTCGCCGAGGAAGGTGTGGCACAGATAGTTGTCGCGGGGCGGCTTGCCCTGGGCGTCGAGAATCCAGGTCTTGTAGCCGATCACCCAGACACTCTCGGCGAACTCGAAGTTCATCATCGCGCCAGGGAGATGCAGCGCGAGCGCTCCGGCTTCTACCTCGTGGAGGGGCGTTTCAAACTCGACGACGCTCACTTTGCCGTGCGGACTGGAAGCCGATGACGGCTGGAACTCGCGCAACAGTTCAGCGCCTTGCGCCGGAAGAAGAATCAGCGATAGGGCAATCGATCGGGTCATCGCGAGTGGTTCGATTATAGCCCGCTCGGTTAGAATACGGGCATGCTTCGCAAATTCGTCTTTGCCTCATTCATCGCGGCGGCTCTCTACTCGGGCTCGATGACGAAGCCTCGCTACGCGGAGGGCAACCGCCTTTTGCGGCCCGAAGGATACCGTGAGTGGGTCTTCACGGGCGCCAACTACGGCATGAGCTACACGGAGGGCGATCCTGCGGCTGCGTCGAAGCCGAAGACGTTCCACAACATCTACATACAACCGGAGGCATATCGGCACTACGCGAAGACGGGGCAGTTCCCGGACCAGACGATGCTCGTGATGGAGATCGTCAAGGCGGGAACCAATGCGTCGATCAACAAGCAGGGCATGTTCGAGGACGAGTTCGTGGGGATCGAGGTGGCGCTGAAGGACGAGAAGAAGTTTCCGGAGAAGTGGGCGTACTTCAAGTTCTTCGAGTCAGACGGGAAGATTCTGGCGGATTCGAAGCCGTTCCCCAAGGAGGCTTGTTGGGATTGCCACAACAAGCATGCGGCGGTGGATAACGTGTTCGTGCAATTTCACGCGGTGCTCAAGAACGCTCGCAAGTAAAGAGAGTCAAGGCCGCTGGTGGATCGAAGCGATGACGCGGTCGAGCGATGCGAGAGGGTTTTTCGCGGATTGCTGGTGCTTCGGCTAATGGGCTTTGCGCCCGTATCGCGGAGCCAGGAAGCCGCAGAGACTTCCCGCACGCGGAGGCCTCCACGGTGAAGCATCTCCAGTTCAGCTTCAGAAGGCCCGGCATTCCACAAGAAAACATCCGCGAAGATCCTGGCCCCAGCAGCAGTCCGAGCGAGTAACAGGTATTCGATGATCCACCGCACTTCGAGATCCGGTTGCGGGGAAGCGGCGGAAACACACAAACGCATCGGCGGCTACACCATTCGCTCGAGGGTGTCTGACGGCCGGCGAGGCGGCAGGAGACAAGTTCCGCTATCCGGTTGGCTTTGCCCGGGGCGGACTCTTCTCTCATTCGGTGACGACTTGGGACGCGGGGGCCTGCGGTAATCGGCCGGAGTAACAATCGCCATCGGAACGAAGTCAAACGACTTTACGGTGCAGCCGCAAGTGCCACTTCAGATCAGCAGTTCCCGGCATCGAACTCGCGCAGCACGGCGTGGGTGTGCTCGCCGAGCGCGGGCACGCGCGCGCTGTACTCCCCCGGCGTTCCACGCAGCGCGGGCTGCGGCTCGGAGGCGATCACGGCGGTGGCGAGGTCGCGCACGGGAGTGAGGCAACAGTCCTTGTCGCCGAGTAGCGTGAACCACTCCTCAGCGGTTTTCTGGGCGAACCGCGCGGCGAGGGCGGCCTTCACGTCCTGCTGATTCTCGTCGAACTGGCGCGCGGCGAACTCGGCAAGGCCGAGTTCGTTGCATAGCGTGCCCCAGAACTTGGGTTCGAGCGCGCCAACGGCAACGAAGCCTTCGGCCGCGCGGTAGACGCCATAGCAGGCATAGCGGCCCGTGAGCCAATCATTGCCACGCTCGGGCAGCGCGCCTGATGCCCAGTACGCGCTGAGCGGGACCGTCAGCAGTGACGACACGCCGTGCGTCATCGACACGTCGACAAACTGCCCTTCGCCACTGCGGGCGCGGGCGGCGAGCGCGAGGAGCACGCCGGTCACCACTTGCATCGATCCGCCGGCGAGGTCAGCTAGCTGAACGCCGGGAATCATGGGTGTGGCGGCAGTCCCGATCTGGTCGAGGACCCCCGCCATCGCCATGTAGTTGATGTCGTGGCCGGCGCGTTGGGAGTGCTCGCCCGTTTGCCCGTATCCGCTGAGCGCAACCCAGATGAGCCCGGGGTTCGCGGCGCGGAGTTGGTCGAAGCCGAGATCGAGGCGGTCCATCACACCGGGGCGGAAGCCTTCGATCAGCACATCCGCTTGGGAAGCGATTTTCCGCAGGGCTTCCTTACCGAGGGCGGTTTTCAGATCGAGCTCGACGCTCTCCTTGCCACGGTTGGTGGCGGCAAACAGAGGATTCTCCGCGGCAGGGTCGGCGAAGCCGCGGCGCGCGTAGTCGCCAAGGCCGGGCTGCTCGATCTTGATGACCCGGGCGCCGAACGCGGCCAGGGTTTCGGTGGCCACGGCGCCGGGGAGAAGGCGGGTCAGGTCGAGCACGAGGAGACGATCCAAAGGTCGCATGTTCTGTTTCGAACATTATCGCCGTATCTTGTAGCGAGCGTGCGATACTGCCCGTATGCCGTCTCCCACGGAAGCGCAGTTGGACAAAATTGCATCGCTCTACCTGTACGTGGCCAGTGTGGGCGACGCCCTCGGTTTGGAATCGAGCGACTCGGGCCAAGTGCTTACGCTCGGGCAGTCGAGTTTCGATGCGGCCCGGAAGGCGGCGTTTCCAGGGAAGTACATCCAGGTGAAGCTATCCGCCCCGGCGTTCCGCAAGGCTTTTGGCGGCGGCGAGGGAGTGGCCGATCTACTCGGATTCATCAAGCCGTTTCGGCCCGAGTTCGCGCTGGTTGGAAACCCGGAGTGGTTTCAACCGAAGGCGCAAAGCCGCGGCAGCTTTTGGGTATGCATCTTTCTGCATTCGAAGGATGCAGTGGGATGGAACACGCTGCTTCGGTTTCAGCGCGTGGAGACGTAGGCGGCATCATCGATGCCGGACCGCTCACGCATTCCGGCGCAAAATTCGAGGGAGAGCCATTCGGTCCTTGCGAATCCCGCGTTGGCTGACCGAGCAGGTCCAACCGCACAGCCAACCAAGGCAGTGGTCACCCCTGAGTAAGCATCGCGCGGTACTGCGATGCCGAGCGGCAACCCAGTAACCACCGGACCCCTACGGAGCGACCCGGAACGTGGTGACGCCCGGCCCGCCCGGAGCGTTCGACCACGGGCCCCAGCCAGCATCGGAACCGAAAGCGCAACTCGCCCCAGCCGGGCACGCCCGAACAATTCCGCTGTAGGTCGTTATCCCACCCTGCGCCGCCAGTGGCACCTGCACGAACAGTCCCGGCGTGACGCCGCGCACCGCCGGGCTGAGATCGCCCGCCTTGGCGACGAAGTACTCGTACAGCGTGGCCCCGGAAACCGGAGTCCAGCCCAGCATGATGTTCCCCTGCCGGATCGTTGCGCTCACCTCGCTCGTCTGATGGCGAGGCTGCGTGAGCGTTGGCGTGGCCGGACTACTGCCCCGGACAATGAACGCCGACGCGGGACCACCCACTTGGTTCGGCTGGTCGGGATTGGCGATCACCAGCGCATCGTGCCGGGCGCCGCCCCCGCGGAACTTGGCTGCATAGAAGTTGCTCGTGGTAAGCACGTCGAGCGCCGTGCGGCCCGACGAAAAGTCGAGAGCGAACAGCCGGTAGACCGTGTTCGAGCCGTTGTCTCCCGGGACCCGGTTCCACGAGAAGAACACGTCGGTACCATCGGTCGTCGATCCCGAAATGGGATTCCCGAGCATCGGCGCGTTCGGGTTCGGCCCAGCCGGGTTGAGCTCGCTTCCGGCGCTCGGCGGCGAACAGCCGTTCCCGTTACAGGCCGAGACCAGCGCGAAAGCCTGGCCCGGCGGCAGCGGCAACGCCTCGCCTGGCGCGATGGCCGTGGCAGTCGTGCGCCGGCTCGCCACCGTCAGGACGCCACCGCCCGGCCCTGCATTGGGTTGCAGAATCTGGAGCACATAGAAATCGGCTCCGGTCACCGGCTGCCAGGTGCACACGGCCGAGTTGCCGCTCGAAAGGAAACACGAAGGCGCCGGCGGAGCCTGATTCGGAACCGCCGGAAGCGAAACCGAGAAGTCCACCGGATTCGACCAGGGTCCGCACGAAGCATTGCAAGCCCGCACCTTGAGCTGGTAATCCGCCGACGAGTGCATCGAGTACACGGTCTCGGTCGGCGGCGGAGTTCCGGCCAGCAATTGCATGAGCTCGGTCTGGCCCCCGCTCGCCATGTCCGTCAGCATCACTTCGTAACTGTCGGCTCCGGCAACCGGATTCCAACGGAACGTCTGTGTAGAGCTATTGAAGTTCTGGCCGCCCGAAGGCGCCGTGATCGCCGGCGGTACCGAGGGAGCCGCCAGCGAAACCGTGAAACTCACCGACGCGAACGGACCACAGTTCGCATCGGAGAATCCTCCCGTGCAGTCGCGGACAGAGAAGGTGTAGCTGCCCGCCGGCAGGCTGACCAGCGTCGTGGTCGAGCCCGCACCCGCCAAGCTTCCTTGAAACACCGTGCTTCCCGCCCGCGAGACTCGCAGATCGTAGCCTGTAGCTCCAGGATTGCCGGTCCATTGGAAGCTGACTCCGCTCACTCCGATCGTCTGATTCGCCGTTGGCTGGATGATCGTCACTCCAGACGTCTGCGTGACCGTGTGCGTCTGCCCTCCTGCCGTAACCGTACCTGTGCGTGACGCCGTCGAGGCATTCGCCGCCGCCTGATATGTGACTGTCGACGTGCCGTTGCCACTCGCTCCGGCGAGGATCGTGATCCACGCGGCGTTGCTCGTAGCCGTCCATCCGCACCCGCCAGAGGTGACTACGTCGAATGCGCCGGTGCCTCCCGCGGCCGAGACCACGTTCGAAGACGTGCTGAGCACATAGGTGCAGGTATTCTGAATCACAGTAAAGTTCTGCCCGGCGATCGCGATCACCCCTTGTCGCGAGGCTCCTGAGTTGGCTCCGGCCTGGAACGCCACCGCGCCGTTGCCGCTCCCGCTCGCGCCCGCGGTAATCGTGAGCCACGCCGCGTTACTCGATGCGCTCCACGGGCAGCCGCCTGGAGCTGTCACGTTCACCGAACTCGTTCCGCCGTTCGGAGGAAGCGTCGCCGCAACTGCGCTCAGCGAATACGTACACCCGGAGCCCTGGTTGACCGTGAAGGTTTGTCCGCCGATCGAAAGAGTGCCGGACCGGGAAGCACCAGCCGTGGCAGCAACGCTGAACGCCACCGTCCCTGCGCCATTCCCGCTGGCCCCGCCCGTCACCGTGATCCATGAAGCGTTACTCGTCGCCGACCATCCACATCCCGCCGCAGCCGACACATTCACCGAACCCGACCCGCCCGTAGCCGGAACGCTCGCCGATCCCGCGCTCAACGAGTACGAACACCCGGAGCCTTCATTCACAGTGAACGTCTGCCCGGCAATCGTAATCGTCCCCGACCGAGAAGGACCCGCACTCCCCGCCGCACTGAACGAAACCGTCCCCGCGCCGCTCCCGCTCGCCCCACCCGTCACCGTAATCCACGCATCATTGCTCGTAGCGGACCACCCACACCCCGCCGCAGCCGACACATTCACCGATCCCGACCCGCCCGTAGCCGGAACACTCGCCGATCCCGCGCTCAACGAGTACGAACACCCGGAGCCTTCATTCACAGTGAACGTCTGCCCGGCAATCGTGATCGTCCCGGACCGCGAGGGACCCGCAGTCCCCGACGCGCTGAACGAAACCGTCCCCGCGCCGCTCCCGCTCGCCCCACCTGTCACCGTAATCCACGAAGCATTGCTCGTCGCGGACCACCCACACCCCGCTGCCGCCGACACATTCACCGATCCGGACCCGCCCGCAGCCGGAACGCTCGCCGATCCCGCGCTCAACGAGTACGAACACCCGGAGCCTTCATTCACAGTGAACGTCTGCCCGGCAATCGTAATCGTCCCAGACCGAGAAGGACCCGCACTCCCCGCCGCACTGAACGTAACCGTGCCCGCACCCGAACCGCTCGCCCCGCCGGTCACAGAAATCCAAGCATCATTGCTCGCCGCCGACCACCCACACCCCGCGCCTGCCGACACATTCACCGATCCCGTCCCGCCCGCTGCCGGCACACTCGCCGATCCCGCGCTCAACGAATACGTACATCCGGAGCCTTCACTGACCGTGAAAGTCTGCCCCGCGATCGTAATCGTCCCGGACCGCGAGGGACCCGACGTCCCCGCCGCACTGAACGACACCGTCCCCGCACCCGACCCGCTCGTCCCACCCGTCACCGTAATCCACGAAGCATTGCTCGTAGCGGACCACCCACACCCCGCCGCAGCCGACACATTCACCGATCCCGTCCCGCCCGCTGCCGGCACGCTCGCCGATCCCGCGCTCAGCGAATACGAGCATCCCAAGCTCTGCACCACCGTGAACGTCTGCCCGGCAGCAGTCAGCGTCCCCGTCCGTGCCGGACCCGTGTTGGCCGCGACATTGAACCCTACCGTCCCGTTGCCCGATCCCGAAGCTCCGGATGAGATCGTGATCCAGGCATCGTTGCTCGCCGCCGTCCAACTGCAACCCGTTCCCGAAACGACATTGACCGACGCCGCCCCGCCGGCCGGAGTCGCCGATATGCTCGGCGCCGATAGCGCAAAGCTACAAGTGGCGCCCGTCGAACGGAAGTTCGCAACCGTCACTCGCGTCTGATTGAGCGTCGATCGATTATCGGCCTCCGTGGCCGAACCCTGCGCAACGCCCGTCGCGTTGCCCTGGTAACTCACCGCCGGATTCGACCAGAAGTTCACGCGCGGACACGAAGTTCCCGCGCACTCGTACGCCATCACCGTCCGGAAGAACGGACTGGCCGCGTTTTGCTGGAAGCCGTAGGAGTACGAGAACGCACCCGGCCCCGAGGAATTGGCGCGATCGTGCGTCGCGCCCATGCCATGGCCTAATTCGTGCGCGAACGAGTAATTGCTCACCGCGCACCCATAATGCACCACGCTGTATGCCTTGTTCTCGAACAGCCAAGCGAAACGAACTGCATCAGCCACGACAACCCGCACCCGGACGCGTTGTTGATCCACAGGCTCACCATATCGGCGTTGCTCTGATTCCGCAAAGTCTGCACCGCCCCAAATGGACCTGAACCCGCCGTCAGAGCATCGAGCGTCGCGTTGAATCCCACTGACTCGTCGAACGTCACCTCGACGGTATTCACCAGCCGCAGCCGTTGGATCACTCCGCTGTTGGCGTAGCCTTGATTGGCTTCCGTCACCGCCAGCGCGATCTGGTTGGCAATCGCCGTCGTTCCGCCCGCCGCCGCCCGTGCCGAAGCCGTATAGGCCACCAGCACATCGATCGTGCTGCCGTCGTCGGCCAACTTCTCCGCTGACGCCGCGCGCGGCATCGCCCCTGCCTTGTTCGCAACGGCGATCTCCTCCACCCCAGCCAGCCGTGGCTGCATCTCCTGCGGAAATCCCGCCGGATCCGCCTCCTGCACTACGTGACCCGAACCCTCAGGCCGCACGAAGTACCGGCGCCCCTCACCCGTGGTGATATTGGCTGACACGATTTCGCCGGTAACTGCCCCAGTCACTGCCAAGGTTACGTCACTCAGTGGTTCGCCTGCCAGCTTCCCGGTCCAAACCCACGTGGACCCGATCGGCGTCACCGCCGTCAACTCCGCCGCCAACGTCACGTCCGGGAAGAGGTTCAACTCGAGACTCTGCCGCCCCCCAAACCGTACCGCTGCGCCACCATTGATCGAACTCCCGTCTAGCGCAACAGTTCTAGCTCGGCGGACATAGCCTACCCCGGTCGCCCGTACCGAGTTGCCTTCGTCCGTCCCAGTATGGAAGAGCCGCGACCGATTCTGCCCCTCGGCCACCTCACCGCATACTGTCAAAATTGCCGCAGTGTAAAAAATGCGGCGCAGATTGTACAACCCCGTCAATTTCTTTTCCCTCTGCCGCCATCGTCCAGGATCATCCAGGTTATCCGGACATGGACCTCAGTGCAAGTGATGTACCAGACAAAATTTACTAGTCATAGCTTTCCATTACTTCTGCGGCTTCAGTTGGATAACGACTGTACTAGTACTCGCACCTCCCGTATGGGGGCGCGCTCCGTTTTCCAGTTTGGAACGCCAATCCGGCACAATAGGATCATGATCGAAAAGGGCGGTTATATCCGCGACCTCCTCGCGCTCCAACCCGGCGCCCAAGCCCTCGTCCACGGCTGGGTCAAGACCAAGACTGAGTTCCCTTCCCACTTCTTCGTCAAGCTCAATGACGGATCCACCTTCCAAGACCTCCAACTCCTCGTCAAAAAAGGCACTGTCGCTGACGACATCATGGCGGCCGTAACCACGGGCGCGTGCCTGTCCGCTGAGGGTCTTATCGTCCCCTCCGCAGGGAAGGAACAGCCGACTGACCTCGAAGTCACCTCCCTCACCGTCCACGGCGCCGCCGACCCCGCTACCTACTACCTCCAGAAGAAGCGGATCAACCTCGAAACCCTCCGCGAGATCGCGCACTTCCGCCCCCGCACCAACACCTTCGGATCCGTCTTCCGTGTCCGCAACACGCTTGCTTTTGCGGTCCACCGCTTCTTTCAGGAGCGCGGCTTTCTCTACGTCCACTCGCCCATCATCACCGCCTCCGATGCCGAAGGCGCCGGCCAGATGTTCCAGGTCACCACAGTGGATCTCGACAAGCCCCCCCGCGCTGAAGGCCAAATCGATTACACCCAGGATTTCTTCGGCCGCAAAGCCCACCTCACCGTCAGCGGACAGCTCGAGGCCGAAATCTTCGCCCTCGCCTTCTCCAACGTCTACACCTTCGGCCCCACCTTCCGCGCCGAAAACTCCAACACGGCCCGCCACCTCGCCGAGTTCTGGATGATCGAGCCCGAAATGGCCTTCTGCGATCTCGACGGCAACAAGAAGCTCGCCGAAGAGTTCCTCAAGTACATCATCGCCGCCGTCATCGACACCAACCGCCGCGACCTCGAGTTCTTCCAGCAGTGGTACGACAAGCAACTGCTTGCCACGCTCGATAACGTGGCGAACAGCCAGTTCGAGCAAATCACCTACGGCGACGCCGTCAAGCTCATCGAAAAAGCGGACCGTAAGTGGGAGTATCCCGTCAAGTGGGGAACTGACCTTCAAAGCGAGCACGAGCGCTATCTCACCGAGGAAGTTTTCAAGAAACCCGTCATCGTTACTAACTACCCCAAGGAAATCAAGGCGTTCTACATGCGCGAAGACGAAGACGGCCGCACCGTCCGCGCCATGGACGTGCTCGCCCCGCGCATCGGCGAAATCATCGGCGGCAGCCAGCGCGAAGAGCGGCTCGATGTGCTCGAACGCAAGGTCGCCGCCCAGTGCGCCATGCTCGGAACCGACCCCGCCGCCTACCGCTGGTACCTCGAGCTCCGCAAATACGGCGGCGTCGAGCACGCGGGCTTCGGCCTCGGCTTCGAACGCATGATGATGTACGTCACCGGCATGACCAACATCCGCGACGTCATCCCCTTCCCGCGCTTCCCCGGCCACGCCGATTTCTGAGGATCCCGCCAATCGGCTCTTGACAACGCCGGCGCACCGTGTACAATACCAATTGGTTATTTAACCTAATGGTTATTCACACATCCGGCCAACTCGACTCCACTTTCGCCGCCCTCTCTGACCCCACCCGCCGCGCCATCCTCGCCCGGCTCGCCTCGGGCGAAGCCACCGTCACCGAACTCGCCGAGCCCTTCTCGATGTCGCAGCCCGCCATCTCCAAGCACCTGAAGGTTCTCGAGCGCGCCGGCCTCATCTCCCGCGACCGCGACGCCCAGCGCCGCCCCAGCCGTCTCGAGCCGCGCCGCCTCGCCGAAGCCAGCGCCTGGCTCGATCAGTACCGCCGCTTCTGGGAGACTTCCTTCGCCCGGCTCGACGCGCTGCTCGCCGAGACCGATCCCGCTCAGAAGCCTGAGAAACGCCCGCGCCCCCGCAAGGAGACCCGATGAAATACCCCGAAAGCTTCCGCGTATCCACACCGTCCGATCGCGAGATTCTGATCGAGCGCGATTTCCACGCCCCGCGCGGCCGCGTTTTCGATGCCTTTACCAAACCGGAACTCGTGCGCCGCTGGCTCCTCGGACCCGACGGCTGGACCATGCCCGTCTGCGACATCGACCTCCGCGTCGGCGGCAAGTATCGCTACGTCTGGAAGAAGGAATCCACCGGACACGAGATGGGAATCGGCGGCACGTTCCTCGAAGTAGTTCGCCCCGAACGGATCGTAGCCACCGAGAAGTTCGACGACGCCTGGTATCCGGGGGAAGCGATCAACACCACCGAATTCGAGGAGCGCGGACGCGGAATCACCCACGTGCGGCTGACGATGCGCTACGAGACTCAGGCCGCTCGTGATTCAGCCGCGCGCTCGGGCATGGAGCACGGAGTCGCCGCGAGTTATGACCGTATGGAAGGTCTCTTGTCGAACTCGCCCATTGACCCGCCCGCGATCATCGACACCGCGCCGCGGTTGGCCGCGGCCATTCACCTGGAAATTCCGCGAAGTCAGATTCGATCAGCCATCGGACCCGCACTCTCGGAAATCATGACCGCCGTCAACGCGCAAGGCATCGGCCCCACCGGAGCATGGTTCGATCACCACTTCGCCATGCATCCCGACAAATTCGACTTTGAAATCTGCGTGCCCGTCTCGGCGCCCGTAGCTCCTACCGGCCGCGTCGTGAACCGCGAGATCCCTGCCATTCGCGTCGCCCAGACAACGTACCACGGCCCATACGAAGGCCTCGCCGCCGCATGGAAAGATTTCGACGACTGCCTCCGCGAGCAGGGACACGATCCCGGCCCGGATCTCTTCCAGTGCTATGCCACGGGTCCAGAGACAACCAGCGACCCATCCGAATGGAGAACCGAACTGCGCCGCCCACTCCGGAGCAAATCATGAAGCGCCGCAGCGCCTGGGCGCTTTTCGCCGGATTCCTGCTCGTCGTCGTCCTCTCGCTCGGCACGGACCAAGCACTCCACATGCTCGGAATCTATCCGCCCTGGAGCGAGCGCATGTCCGATGCCATGTTCGCCGTGGCCACAGCCTATCGCCTCGTCTACGGCATCGCGGGAAGCTACCTCACCGCGAGGCTCGCGCCAAGCCGCCCCATGGCCCACGCGCTCGTAGGAGCCGCAATCGGCACCCTGCTCGCCACCGCCGGCGCCGCAGCCACCTGGGATCGCGGACCCGAATTCGGTCCGCACTGGTACCCGGTAACACTGATCGTCACCGGACTTCCTTGCGCGTGGGTCGGCGCCACCCTCGCCCGGCGCGAAATTACTCAACCCCATGACTGAGTTGCTCCCCTTGTATTACGGAGATGCAGTTCAGTTCAAACTTGGGTCCAATTGTGGGGCAGACTTTAGTCTGCGCGGGACTTCAGTCCCGCTCGCGGAACTTTAGCAGCCCGTGGCTAGACTCCCGTGGGTCGCGCGGCGCGGGATCTGTACCCGGGAGGCGAGGCGCGAGAAGGGAAGCGATGCCTGCCCATCTCGAGCGGCGAGCAACGAAGCATGCGGGCACAAACCCCGGCCGCCCAGAGGGTTGCGGCGCATGGGGCCATCTGCTTCGTTGCGGCTCCTTCGAAATGGCTTCGGCGAGTTTCAAGCCGTGGGATCGGTGCCCCGCCGTACACGCCTCACTCCCACTGCCAGCACTCACGGCGAGATCCACTACCCCATCCGCCCGTAACAACCAAACCGCGAAAATATCTCCTTCCTTTTCAGCACCCCCCTCCCCAAGCCTCCCAAAACCCTTGACACCCCATGCAACACTGAAAGTGTAAGGCGGCACGGACCCTCGAGTCCGCGCCGCCTTTCGCATTTCTACATCAAGAGGAGACCACCATGTCCACCGCCACCGCCGCGCAAAACGAAGCCAATCGCGCCAACGCGCAGAAATCCACCGGACCCCGCACTGCCGAAGGCAAAGCGGCCTCTTCGAAGAACGCCGTCACCCACGGACTCTTCTCCGCCACCTTCGCCGTCGCCCCCGAAGACCGCGACGAATTCGACCTCCTCCTCGAACTCCAGCGCGAAGAACTCCTCCCCCAGGGCATCAACGAAGAACTCGTATTCTCCAACCTCGTCCAGGCCGCCTGGAAAACCGAGAAAACACGTCGCCTGGAAGCGGCGGCCCTGCTCGAACAAAACGAAGCCAAACTCGACAAGTACACGCGATACGCCGCCCAGTTCGAGCGCGCCTACTACCGCGCCCTCGCCGAACTCCGCAAGCTCCAAACCGAACGCGCCCTCCGCGAAGCCGCCTCAGCGCAACCCGCGCAGGACCGGCCGCCTGTAGCCGACATCGCCACTTTGCGAAAACAAACCCAACCGCTCCCCGACCTCGCCAACGACGCCTTCTGCCGCCGCCTCGACTCCGAGTCCCGCTGGACCCGAGCCAAGCTCTGCGCTCTCAAAGCCGGCATCCCCATCACCGGCGAGGGCCTCCCTAAAGCCGCATGAAACCCCAGCCGGAAATGCGAAGGGCCGGGATCGCTCCCAGCCCCGTGCATGCACTTACTCGAACTTATTCCGCCGGAGGACGGTGCCCGAACGGACCCCGGCCCCGGAACCGCTCCTGCATGTCAGCGCGGATCTTGTCGAGTTTCTCGCGCTGCGCGGGCGTCAGCACCTGGTACATCTTCGCGCCGGCCACCAACTGCGCCGCGTGCAAGCGAGCCATCAACGCCGCCGACTGTCCGGCGAGCTGCGTCAACTCCGCTTCGGGCTTGTTCGCCTTCACCGCCGCGATCTCGGCATCGCGCTGCTTGGCGATGGCCGCGCGCAAATCGGCATTCGCGTCGAACGCCTGCTTGGCGATCGCCTTGATCTGCTCAATCTGGGCATCCGTCAGGTCGAGCGCGTGGCTCATGAAGCCGCCGATCATCTCGCCGAACCCGCCCGGGCCGCCAAAGGGCCCGCCGAATCCCCGGCCCGGTCCACCCGGACCCTGCGCGTGAGCGAAGCCCGCGAAGACACCGGCCCCCAGGCCCACCGAGCACAGCGCCATGGCTGCTTTCTTCCGAATCATTCGATTCCACATTCAGGTTTTGAACCTCCTGAATCCAAGCTACCGGCGCAAGGTTAGGCCGGTTTGTGCGGAGTGAAAAAGTATGCAAACCCGCATTTGCAAATCTTTACGGCCAGCCGCCAGGAGCCCGTGTTAGTCTGGAGTCGCGTGAACGTCCTGATCATCGATGACGACCCCGATTTGCGCTCCCTTCTCGGCGAATTCCTGCGCCGCGAGGGCTTTGACCCGGGTTTCGCCAGCGATGGCCCGAGCGGCCTCGAAGCCGCGCTCACCGGAGCTCCCGATATCGTAGTGCTCGACGTCATGATGCCCGGCATGGACGGCTTCACCGTGCTCCGCCGCCTCCGCGACAAGAGCCGCGTCCCCGTGCTCATGCTCACCGCCCGCGGCGATGACGTGGACCGCATCGTCGGTCTCGAACTGGGCGCCGACGACTATCTCGCCAAGCCCTTCAACCCGCGCGAACTCGCAGCCCGCATCCGCGCCATTCTGCGCCGCGTCGAGCAGTCGCGCACCGAGCAACCCGGCGCGACGATCCACGTCAACGGTGTAACGCTCGATCCTTCCACGCGCACCGTCACCGCGGATGGCCACAACGTGGAAACCACAACCTTCGAGTTCGAGATCCTGCAAGCCCTCATGCGCGCCTCCGGCCGGGTCCTCTCGCGTGACGACCTCATGGAGCAGCTCTATCAAAGGAAGGCCACGCCGTTCGATCGCGCCATCGACGTCCACATCGCGCACCTACGCAAAAAGGTAGGCGCGGACCGCATCAAGACCATCCGCGGCGTCGGCTACCAGTTCCTGCGCAAGCCCGGCGACGCAGCCGAGGCGTGACCCATGACCCGCAGTCATCGATCGCACCTGTGGGGCAGGCTTCAGCCTGCGCGGGACTTCAGTCCCGCTGCCGGAGCTCGCTTCGAAGCCCGCGAAAGCATGCCGCTTCCCTCCTCAGCACCTGCCCCGCCGTCTAGGGCGGGCGTCGGCCTACGCGGGACCTCAGTCCCGCCACCGAACCTCCGCACCCTATCAAGCCCCCCCCAGCCGAGGCGTGACCCATGAGCCGCATCTATCTAAAGGTTGTGGTCTGGTTCCTCGCCATCGTCCTCATCACCGGCGCGGCCCTGGTCTGGATCGCCAATCGCGACCGCGACAGCACCGGCGTGCCCCGCGGCGCTCCCTTCCGCCGCCTCTATGAACTCGAGCTCGCCGCCGCATCTCGTGCCTACGAAACCGGAGGAGCCGAAGGCCTGCGCAAGCACCTCGACGCAATCCCCGGCGGCGAAGTGTACCTGCTCGATCAGTCCGGACGCGACCTCCGCGACGGCACGGACCGTCATGAGATGGCCGAACACGCCGACAACCGCCGCTTCGGACCACGCGGTCCAGTCTTCTTCCGCGGCAAGGTTTACGGCTCCCTGGCGAGCGCCGACGGGCGCTATCGCATCTTCATGCGCGTCGGCGGACCCGGGCGCGCGCGGCCCGGCTTCCTGCCGCCCTTCCCCGCCGAGCTCTGGGTGTTGCTCTCGGTGGGGATCTTCGCCGCTCTCCTCGCCTATCGCATGACCAAGCCCATCCGCGAACTCCAACACTCGGTAGAGCGCTTCGGCGAAGGCCAACTCGGCCTGCGCGTGAACTCGCGCCGGCGCGACGAGATCGGCCAACTCGCGCGCACCTTTGACCGCATGGCCGAGCGCATCGAGTCATTGGTCACCTCGCAACGGCGGCTGCTCACCGATCTCTCGCACGAGCTTCGCACACCGCTCACCCGTCTCGGACTCGCCGTCGAACTGGCCCGCTCGAGCGGTGAGTCCGAGCGCGATGGCGCACTCGACCGCATCCAGCGCGAAGCCGATCGCCTCAACGACCTGGTGGGTGGCCTGCTCCAAGTAACACGCGGCGAAGCGGAGGCATCGGCCGTGCGCATCGAAAGCCTGCGGCTTGACGAGTTCCTCGCCGAGATCGTAGAAGACCACCGCCTCGAGGCGACCGAGCACGGCTGCCGCATCGAACTGAAGACGCCGGGCGCGGTGATGGCCGACGCCGATCCCGAACTGCTGCGGCGCGCCGTGGAGAACGTCTTGCGCAATGCGATCCGCTACTCGCCCTCAGGCGAGGCGATCTCGGTGGACTTGACCGGAGACGACAAGCAAGCCACGGTCTCGGTGCGCGATCGCGGTCCAGGCGCGCCCGCCGAAGCGCTGCCGCATCTGTTCGACGCGTTCTACCGCGCCGACGCAAGCCGCTCCGGTGGAGGCTTCGGACTCGGCCTCTCGATCGCCAAGCGCGCCGTCGAATTGCACAGGGGCGCGATCGCGGCGGTCAACGCGGCGCCGGGACTGGAGATTCGGATCCGCCTCCCTCGGGTGGCGTCCTAGTTCGAGGCAAGCCCAGAGCCGTGGTTTAGAATCGGAAGAGCTTCATGAGTCTGATCTGCCGTTCCCTCCTCATCCTTCTGTTGCCCGCCCTCCTCGCCGCGCAGACCGTGCGCTTCCGCACCAACCTCGGCGACATCGACGTGATCCTGCTTCCACAGTCTGCGCCGCGCACGGTCCAGAACTTCCTCTCTTACACCAACCGGGGCGTCTACAACAACACGATCTTCCACCGCTCGGTACCGGGATTCGTCATCCAGGGCGGCGGGTTTCGCTTCACTAACAACGCGTTCGCAGCGGTGTCGCAGGACCCGCCCATCCGCAACGAGTACAACGTCTCGAACACTCGCGGCACCATCGCCATGGCGAAGCTCGGCAGCGGACCCGACACCGCAACCAACCAATGGTTCTTCAACCTCGGCGACAACTCCCAGAACCTGAACAACCAGAACGGCGGCTTTACTGTCTTCGGGCGCATCGCCAATGATGCCGGGCTGCAAGTGATGGATCGGATCGCGGCTCTGCGCGTCATTGCCCTCGACGCCCCGTTCGATGCGCTGCCCGTGCAAAACTTCTCCGGCACCCTGACGAGCAGCAACTTGGTCACCGTCACCTCGATCAGCGTCCTCGCCGAGAATCCAACCATCACCGACAACGGCATCCAAACCGCCAGTGCGTTCGGCGGCTTTCCCTACGCCGCGCCCGGCTCGCACGTAGAGATCTACGGCTCGCGTCTGGGCGGCGGCAACGGCCGCGCATGGGCGTCGAGGGACTTCAATGGACCCGACGCTCCCATCTCGCTCGACGGTGTCAATGTCACGGTCAATGGTGTGCGAGCCTATGTCAGCTACGCGAGTCCCTCTCAAGTGAATGTGCAACTGCCCACCGAGATCCCCACCGGAACCGTCTCGATCGTGGTGAACTACCAGAACCTTCCGAGCAACGCCGTGCGGCTCCCCGTTCGTGAACGGGCACCCGGATTGCTGGCGCCCTCGTCTTTCAAGGTCGGCGACAAGCAGTACGCCGTGGCCGCGCGGCCTGCGGGCGGCTTCGCCGCCAACGGGATCCCCGGTGTGCCGAATGCTCCGGCGATCCCCGGCGAGACGTTGATCTTCTATGGCACGGGCTTCGGCGACGTGACGCCTTCGAGCGTGGCCGTGGCCGGGCGCATCGCCGATGCGCTCGCACGAACCGTCGCCGATGTCGAGATCCGAGTGGGCGACACCCGCGCCGAGGTCGGCTACGCGGGCTTGGCTCCGGGACTGGTCGGCGTGTACCAGTTCAACGTCGTGGTTCCGAAAGACGCGCAGGCGGGCGATCAACGCGTGCGCGTGTTCGTGGCTGGAGAGGAAACCGAGCAGACGCTCTACATCCCGGTGGTCGCGCAATAGTTCGCATGGGCAAGAATCGGGACATCGCATTGTTGGTCGACGAGATCCTCACTGACGCCGAGGGCGAGGATGAGCAACTGTGGGCATTCCGGCAAGTGTTCGAAGACAACATCAGCTTCCCTGCGAGCGCCACGGTAGTGGGTTCGCCGGTGGAGGTGACCAAGATAGACTATGCCGGCAACCCGCGCCGTGGCTTGATCGCAAAGTGCCGGCGCGCCGATGGATCGAAGCATGACGTCGCCACCTCGGATATCGTCTTCGCCAGCGCAGCCGCCCAACGCTACGTGGCTGCCTACCGCCTGTGGATGGGGGTTACACCGTATCCTGCGGGCAGGCGGCCACAGCAACCTCGGGCACAGGAGGCACCCTCGCCTCAACCAGAGGCGACTCTCGAACTGGCCGTGCTATCGGTTTCGCGCCACGCGGCCGAGTGCAGAATCCTCCCGTCGCAGGAGACCGTCACACTACGCAACAGCGGCAAGCTCGACCTCGTGCCTGGCGAGATCGCGGCCGTGAAGCCCACGAAGCAGTGGACGCACCGCGGCGGTGCGTGCCTCTCGGGCATCGTCGAATCCACGCGCCTCGACGTCGAGGCTCTGGGGTTGACGCCGCTGCGGCTCACTCCCCTCGGCATGTGGGACCCCAAGCAGGAATACTGGGGCGAGCCTGGAGAACCAATCGAGGCTTGGGCTCGGCCGATCATCAGGCGTGGCCCCAGGCCGGCATTCGAGATGGAGCAAGTGATCCCGGGTCAAGACCCCGGCGACTGGGATTCGGATCCCATCATCGAGTCGACCGGCAGGAAAGCGGCCGGGGACATTTCCGGCGCCCGTGAGTTGCTGATGGAGCTTTGCCGGTCCGATCTGCGATGTCTGGATGCGCACGCGCACCTCGGAAGCCTGTCGTTCCAGAAGCATCCGGAACACGCGATTCGCCATTGCGAGGCCGGCGTCCGAATCGGCGAGTTGTCGCTTCCGAAGCGGTTCGACGGTGTGCTGCCCTGGGGTCTTATCGACAACCGGCCCTTCCTTCGCTGCATGCACAACTTCGCGCTGTGCCTCTGGAGACTTGAGCGGTTCAAGGAAGCGGTAGGTGTGTTCGAGCGAATGCTGTGGATGAACCCATCGGACAATCAAGGAGTGCGGCTCATCATTGATGAGGTCCGCGCGAGGCTGCCGTGGAGAGATCGTCACTGAGGCCGCGCGACCAGGCGCCGTCCGCGCTGCGAGCCCGTGATACCTTGGACTTGCAATGCGTCCGTTCGCGCTGCTCGTAGCGCTTCCGCTCTTGGCCGAGCGATGCCAGGTTTGGCATCAACCCGCGAATCGGAGCGGCGGAGTTTCGCGTGCCGGGTTTGCCGGCATTGCCATCGATGAGGTCCGGGCGAGGCTGCCGTGGAGAGACCGTCACTGAGGCCGCGCGACCCGGCGCCGTCCGCGCTGCGAGCCCGTGATACCTTGGACTTGCAATGCGTCCGTTCGCGCTACTCGTAGCGCTTCCGCTGTTGGCCGAGGACCGCGTCAGCTACTCGCGCCAGATCCGGCCGCTCTTGGCCGAGCGATGCCAGGTTTGCCATCAACCCGCGAATCGGAGCGGCGGAGTTTCCGTTGCCGCATTCGCCGATGTCGCCAAGGCCGCGCCGAAGCTGGTGGCGGCGATCGATGGTCCCGCGCCGCGGATGCCGAAGGCCGGCGGACCGCTGACGGCAGAGCAGGTGTCGCTGATCCGCCGCTGGATCGAGCAGGGCGCTCGCGATGACTCTGCTCCGGGCGATGGGAAGGAGACTTGGTGGTCTCTACGGGCATTGCCTGCGCGAGCCGATGCCGCGTCGTCGATCGATGGATTCGTGCGGGCGCGCCTGACGAAGGAGAGCATCGAGCCTTCTCCGGAGGCAGATCGGCGCACGCTGATTCGCCGGCTTACTTACGATCTCCACGGACTGCCGCCCACGCCCGCCGAGATCGATGCATTCGTGTCCGACACCGCGCCGCGCTCCTACGAGCGGCTGGTCGACCGGCTCCTCGAGTCGCCGCGTTACGGCGAGCGCTGGGCGCGCCACTGGCTCGACGTCGCGCACTATGGCGACTCGCATGGCTACGACAAAGACAAGCCACGTGCGAATGCGTGGCCCTATCGCGACTGGGTCATTCGCGCTCTCAACAACGATAAGCCTTACGCACGCTTCGTGTCCGAGCAACTTGCGGGCGACATACTCAATCCCGATGATCCGCAGGCGACGGTGGCCACCGGGTTCCTGGCGGCGGGGCCGTGGGATTTCGTCGGACATCAGGAGCTTCGCGAAGGCACTACCGACAAGAACCTCACCCGGCTGCTCGACCGCGATGACATGGTAGCCGCCACGATATCCACGTTCACGAGCATGACCGTGCACTGCGCTCGCTGCCACGATCACAAGTTCGATCCGATCCCGCAAGCCGACTACTACAGCGTGCAGGCGGTGTTCGCGGGGATCGATCGCGCCGACCGCCCGTTCGATGCCGACCCCGCGCTGCATCGCCGCCGCGCCGGAATCCTCGCCCGCCGCCGCGCGTTGCAGATCGAACTGCAGCCGCTGCTCGACAAAGCGGAGTTCGCCACCAGCCCGCAGATCGTCGAGCTGAGCGACCGCATCAGTGACGCGCGTGCGCTCATCACGCACATGGGCGAGCCGAAGACGCCCGCGGAGGCCGAAGAGAAGAAGCGTCTGCAGGCGCGGGTGGATCGCGACACGGCAGCGCGCAAGGCCGCCATCGATGCGCTCGTCGGCGCCGAGACCTACGCGGCCATTGATCGATTGAAGGCGCAAGCCAAGGCGATCGACGACGAGTTGGCCGCGCTACCCAAGCCGCAACTCGTGTATGCCGCCGCCAATTACTTCGAGCGTGCGGGGAACTTCCGGCCATCGCTCGAGCCGCGTCCCGTGCATGTGCTCATGCGCGGCAATGTCGGATCGCCGGGTGCGGTGGCGCATCCTGGTGCGCTCTCATGCGTCTCGGCTTTGAAGCCGCGCTTCGGCGACACAGCCGTGGAAGGCGAGCGCCGTGCCGCACTGGCGCGCTGGATCGTCGATCCCGCGAACGTGCTCACGTGGCGCTCCATCGTCAATCGTGTGTGGCATTATCACTTCGGCTCGGGCATCGTCGATTCGCCGAACGACTTCGGGCGCATGGGATCGAAGCCTACGCATCCGGAGTTGCTCGACTGGCTCGCGGTCTGGTTCCGCGATGACGCGGGCGGCTCGCCCAAGAAGCTGCATCGGCTGATCGTCACGTCCGCGACCTACCGGCAGTCGTCGGCCAATCGCGCGAATGCGGCCAAGATCGACGCCGACAACCGGCTCTTGTGGCGCATGAATCGCACGCGGCTCGATGCCGAGAGCGTGCGCGATTCCGTGCTCTCGGTGGCGGGGAAGCTGGATCTCACGATGGGCGGTCCGGGTGTGCAGATGTTCTGGTTCAAGAACGATCACTCGCCCATCTATGACTACGCACGCTTCGATCCCGACGGCGAAGGCGCGCATCGCCGCAGCATCTATCGCTTCATCGTGCGTAGCGTCACCGATCCATTCATGGATCGTCTCGATTGCCCCGATCCTTCGCTGCTTGCTCCCAAGCGCTCCACCACGCTGACCGCCATCCAGGCGCTCGCGCTCTGGAACAATCCGTTCATGCTGCGTATGTCCCAGCATTTGGCGGCGCGGCTGGAAGGCTCCGACAGCGATCGCGTGACCGCGGCGGCGCGGCTGGCTTGGGGTCGCGAGCCGAGTTCGGAAGAGGCGGCGGCGTTCCGCGCCTATGCGGCCCAACACGGCTGGGCGAACTTCGCACGGCTGCTGTTCAACACCAACGAGTTCCTGTTTGTCGACTAATATGACGCGGCGCGATTTCCTCTTCACTCACGGCGGCGGACTGGGCGGAGTCGCTCTGGCGCACATGCTCGGGCGCGACCTTGGCGCGGCCACGCATCATCCGGCCAAGGCCAAGCGTGTGGTGCAGTTCTTCATGTCTGGCGCGGCCAGTCAATGCGATAGCTTCGACTACAAGCCGCTGCTGATCAAGAAGGCCGGCGAGAAATGGGATCCAGGCGAGAAGGTGGAACTGTTCCAGAGCAACCCGGGCGCGGTGATGCCGTGTCCGTGGGAGTGGAAGCAGCATGGGCAGTCAGGCCGTTGGATCAGCGGACTATTCCCGCATCTGGCGTCGCGCGCGGACGACATGGCGTTCGTGTTCTCGATGATCTCGAAGTCGAACGTGCATGGTCCGGCGACGTTCATGCAGGGCACGGGATTCATCCTACCGGGATTTCCGGCCGCGGGCTCGTGGATCTCGTATGCGCTCGGGAGCATGAACGAGAACTTGCCGGTGTTCGTGGTGATGCCGGATCCGCGCGGAGTTCCGCCGAATGGTCCGGCGAACTGGTCGGCGGGTTTCCTGCCCGCGGCGCATCAGGGGACGACGATTCGCGTGGGCACGCCGAATCCGATTCACGACTTGTTCCCGCCGGCATCGGCGGGCATCTCGAAGGAGTCAGAGCGCGAGGGGTTGGCGTTGCTCGAGAAGATCAATCGCGGACACCTGGCTACGCGGCAGGAAGACTCGCGGCTCGATGCGCGCATCCGCTCGTATGAGATGGCGGCGCGCCTGCAGTTGAGCGCGCCCGAGGTGATGGACGTTTCGAGCGAGTCAGAAGCGACGCGCAAGCTCTATGGACTGGATGATCCGCTGACCGAGGACATGGCGCGTCGATGCCTGGTGGCGCGGCGGTTGCTCGAACGCGGCGTGCGGTTCGTGCAGTTGTGGAGCGGCGCGGATAATGGTTTCCCACGGCGCAACTGGGACAGTCATGAGAACCTCGCGAAGGACCATTGGGACATGGCCGTGGCGATGGACAAGCCAGTGGCGGCGCTGCTGCAGGACATGAAGTCGCGCGGGTTGCTGGATGACACGATCGTGCATTGGACGACCGAGTTCGGCCGCATGCCGTGCAGCCAGGGGAGCAAGGGTCGCGACCATAATCCGTTCGGGTTCACGAATTGGCTCGCGGGTGGGGGCGTGCGCGGCGGGGCGGTGTATGGGGCGACGGATGAGTGGTCGTATAAGGTGGCGGACAAGCCAGCGTATTGTTACGACGTGCACGCGACGATGCTGCATCTTCTGGGGATCGATCACACGCGGCTGACGTATCGGCATAACGGGATCGACCGGAGGTTGACGGATGTGCATGGGGAAGTGATCCGGGAGATTGTGGCATAGGTGTCCATTATTGCAACATATGCAATAATCTTGACTGACGATGCCGGTCGCTCTTGAAGAACTCCGCACTGCCCGCGTGAAGGCTGGACTTTCACAACAGGCTGCCTCCGCGCGGCTGGGCGTTTCGCAGCCATACTATTGCCAATTGGAGAACGGGACACGGCCATTGCCGCCGGACGTTGCGCCACGAGTCGTTAGCAGGCTCGGAGTATCGCCGAGTATCTTGCCCCTGCCGGAGCTTTCGGCTCGATGGAACGCAGTCTCGCCGGAGAGGCTCGCCTCCGCTGTCGCTGCGCTCCGCTACCCGCCATTCGCACATCTCAGGAAGAACGCGAAGCCAATGAATCCGGCGATGGTCGTTGCGGGCTCATTGGCTCATGGTGATTTGGATGTCCGTCTCATCGAGTCGCTGCCGTGGGTGCTGCTCGAGTTCGCCGATTTGGATGCCTGTTGGCTCGCCGCCCAATGCCGGCTCCTGAACCTTCAGAATCGTCTGGGATTCCTGGTGACGCTGGCCTGCGAAGCCAAGGGCGAACGCGATCATTTGCGGAACATGCTGGTAGAGCTGGAACAGTCCCGGCTTGCCGTTGAGGGAACACTTTGCCGGGATTCGATGCCGGATGCGGAGCGTGTGTGGATCCGGAAGCATCGCAGTGTACTGGCTGCGCATTGGGGTTTGCTGACTACGCTCTCGCGAGAGCAACTGCGATATGCCGCGTGATGTTCCGGTTGAGCCCTGGCTGTCATTCCTGAGCGAACTCGATGCTGCACTCGGCGAACCGATCTGCTTGCACTGTATGGGCGGATTCGCTTTCGTTCAGGCGTATGGTCTGTGAGGGCAACCGCCGACATCGACGTTCTCACGGTTGCACCACATTCGACGAGTTCGCGTTTGGTGGAACTCGCGGGAAAAGAATCGGCGCTGCGGCGGCGCCATGGTGTCTATCTGGATGTGGTCACGGTGGCAACCGCGCCTGAAGACTACGAGGCACGAGCGTCACCGCTATATCCTGACGAGTGGGCCAAGCTTTGTCTTTTCGTTTTGGAGCCGCATGACCTGGCGCTCACGAAGTTGGAGCACAACTTTGAGCTGGATCGTTCTGATGTGGAGTACCTGGCCCGGTCTGGATACCTGGACGGCCGTACTTCGGGAACGACCTGCACGAGTTGAGGCCATATCTTACGGGGCGCGAAACGTGCACGATCAGACACTCGAGTTGTGGATAGAGGCGTACTTTCCGCCAATTGACCGTTAGGCTCAGAGGCTTGCGCTCGAGTCCGGAAGTTGTCCTCAAACGGAATCTGGATCCCTCCGCCGTTGCCAGCGCGACTGCCGCCGGTGCACACGGCGCGCGACGTGTTTCGGGACGCCAGCGCCGTCTTCCGTGCGCTCCATACCTTCTCGTGCGCCTTTGTCTTCTGGATTCAGGAGCAGAACGCGACCGAAGTACGTTTGGGCGAGTTCGGTCCTGCCCTGCAACATGTACATCCGGGCCAGAGCCCTATTGGCGTGGATGCTGTCGGGCTCCGCAGCAAGAGCCCGAAGATACAACTCCTCCGCCTTTGCCCATTCCTCCAACTCCGCGTGACAATCGGCGAGACACCACATCGTCACGGCCCAGCTTGGTGCGGACTCGTGAGCTAGCCGAAGCTCCACCAAAGCCGCTCTCGGGTCGTTGCGTGTATAGTGCAGGTTGCCAAGATAGAGGCGAGCCCAGGTGTCTCCAGGATCGAGTTCAATCGCAAGCCTCAGGTGATGCTCAGCCTCGTCTAGTAGCTTCTGTCGAAATACTGCGGCCTCCTGGTGTAACAGAAGCGATCCCAACTCCCTGTGTGCTTCGGCATAGGCGGGCTCCAATTCAATCGCCTTGCGAAACAGGCGCTCGGCCTCCACCGGATCTCGCTTCCGGACTAGCTGCCCGAAGTCGCTGTAGAGGTCTTCGTAGGTCGGATCGATCTCGATACCGCGTGAGAACGCGGCGTGAGCCTCGTCGTACCTGTCGAGGGCGTCGAGGGTCAATCCAAGCAGGTCGTAGACGTCCCCGTCCTCCTCGAGATCCAGTGCGCGTCTTGCGCGGAACTCAGCATCAGCCCAACTACCGTTCCCCACGGCGTTGCGACACAGCATCACATGAGCCAGCCGAAGCGATGGATCGATCGTTACCGCCTTGAGAAGGGCTGCCTCGGCCTCTTCCACCTCACCCAGCCGGCGCGCCGTCAAGGCTAGCGAACACAAATCTTCAGCTTCGGGACAACCGCGAGCTATCTGTCTCCACAGCGCCAGGGCGCCGGCGAGATCGCCTTTGTCGTAGAGCCGCCAGGCCTGCTCGCGCACCTCGTCATGTGGATCGTGGAACGTCACAATGCGGAACCGGAAAACCTGATCAAGCAGGCCCCTCCCTCCTTCTTCTCTTATAGCGTTTCTGCCTTGATGCCGTGGTAAGATCGCGGACTGAGCGCATGGGGCGCTTCCTGTCCGCGGGAAAGGGCCGAGCCCACCTGATCTACTCGCCGTCTCTCGAGATCCCTGGATCTTCTTTCCGCCCGCCGCGCGGACGCGGGCACTCGAAAGGAGATCTGCATGCCTCAGAATCCCACGCCCCTTCCGGCCAATCCTTCGCTCGAGTCGCTACGTAAGCGTGCAAAGGAACGGGTGCGCCAACTGCGTGCCTCGGGCGATGCCGCGGCTACGCTCGCCGATGCGCAGCACGAGATCGCCCGCGAGCATGGCTTCGCCACTTGGGCCGCGTTGAAGCACCACATCGAAGCGTTGCGGCCACCGGGGATCGAACCGTTCGAACGTCTCGCGAACGATCTCGCGGCTGCCTACACTTCGGGTGACGAGCGAACGGTGCGCGCGATCAACGCGAACAACGGAACGGCGTTTCCCACCGATTTCCACGAGGCGGAAAGAGTCCGGCAGCGGATGCCCACGTGGTACGCGTCAGAGAGCCGCGCGCCGGAACTCGCCGTGGCGGACGCGCGGCAGATGGTGGCGCACGCCTATGGTTTCGAGAACTGGGCGCAGTTCGCGGCGAGCCTGACACAAGCTCCAGCGGACCCGCGCTCGTCGCCCGTGTTCCTGAGTTCGCGTCCGCCGTTCTATGGCATCGACTGGCAGGAGGGGCGATTGTCAGCGCGCGGTCCGCAGACGATGCGGGATTGGGAGGAGATCTTCGCCGTCGTCGAGGAATACGGGATCTCGAAGCTGGCCGCCGGCGGCATCCCGGATGAAGCGATGAAGGGGTTGTCGCAACTCGAGTGCGTCACGCATCTGAACGTGAGCGGGTCAAAGGCCCTGACCGATGCGGGCACGCGGCATCTCGCTCGGATGCCGCAGCTCACCGACCTCGAAATCGGCGGATGGCACACCGCGTTGACCGCTCGCGCGTTCGAGCCCTTGCGGCACCTCGCGCAACTGCGCCGCTTCCAATGCTGCTGGACCCAAGGCTTCACGGATGAAGCTGCTGCGTGCCTAGCGGCTTGCGATCGCATCGAGACCGTCAATGCGATGGGAACGCCCGCGGGCGACGGACTGATCCGCGCGCTGGCGGGCAAGGCGGACCTGCGCTATCTCGACACGGGTCACGGCGTGACGGATGCGGGGATTCCCGCGCTGCATCGGATTCCGGCGTTTGCGCGATGGCTTGGCGGTGAAGTGCGCACGGGACTGATGGGCGCCGCGCACGTTCCCACGCGCGTGCTGATCGATGGCGAGTTCACTGATGCGGGGATCGCCGCGCTGGCTGGGCTCGACGGAGTGGCGTCGCTCTCATTCTTCTGGCATTCGAAGGCGTTCACGCCAGCGGGTCTTGAACCGTTGCGGCGGTTGCCGAATCTCGAGGTGTTCGGCATCGATGGGGATCAATGTCCGGATGAGGCGATGCGGCAGATTGCGGCGATCCCGCGGCTGCGGCAACTGCAGGCGCAGGGCGCGGTGGCGGGCGACGCGGGATGGCAGGCACTAGGGCGATCGCAAACGCTTGAATACGTTTGGGGGCGCGAGTGTCCGAACTTCACGAGCCGCGGATTTTTGGCGCTGACGGACGCGCCCTCGCTGCGGGGCATCGGGATCAGTTGCAAGCAGGTGGAGGATTCCGCGCTCGAGGCGCTGCCTCGGTTTCCGCAATTGCGGCAGTTCGTCTCGATCGATGTTCCGGATGCGGGCTTTCGGCATGTGGGCCGGTGCGAGAATCTGGAGTCGCTCTACTGCATGTATTGCCGCAATACGGGGGATGTTGCGACGGAGCATATTCGCGGCCTCGCGAAGCTTCGGAATTACTACGCCGGGATGACGCTGATTACGGACCGGAGCCTCGAGATCCTGAGCAGGATTGTGGCGCTCGAGAAGCTCGAGTTCTGGCAATGCGTGTCGATTACGGATGCTGGGGTGGCGCAGTTGGCGGCGTTGCCGGGGTTGAAGGAGCTGGAGATCCATTCGTCGCCTCGGGTTTCGCCGCAGGTGGCACGGCTGTTTCGGAACGGGGTGCGCGTGGTGTGTTCGGGGTGAGTGCTCGCGGGCGGGACCAAAGCGCCTATTGCGGGACCGACCCAGGCGGCTGAGACACACCACGGGACCCCGGCAGCGGGACTGAAGTCCCGCGCTGGCTGAAGCCCACCCTACACGGCAAGGCAAGTGCTCATCTCGGGCCCGGCATGTTTTCGCGGGCTGACGGACCCGCGATGGCGTGCTATGCTGCCGCCATGCGCCGGGTATTGCGATGGGCTCCCGCAGCGGTGCTTGCTCTCGCGCTTGCGCTCTGCTGGACACTGCTCTACACGGGCGGCATGCGAGCCGTTGTCGCCTGGATCATGCTCATCAGCATCGGCCAGATTCTCGGCCCGCTCGCCCTGATTGCGGTGGCGGTTCACGCGATCCGCAAGCGACGCTTCAGCCCTCCCATGCAGGCCGCCGCCGCGCTGGCTGCCTTCTCTCTGTGGCCCGCACTGTGGGGCTTCGGCATCCTGCCGATCGCCTTCCCTGCATCGATCGCCACCAGCCGGCCCGATGCGACTGTGCGCGTGCCGCTCGATGGTCCGGTGCGAGTGGGCCAGGGCGGCGATCGCTTGGCCGGCAACTATCACGCGATGTCTCCGGATCAGCGCTGGGCCTACGACCTGGTGGTCGACCCGGCATTCGGCGGCTCCGCGCGACTCGAGGACTACGGCTGCTACGGCAAAACCGTCGTCGCCCCGATCGCCGGTCGCGTGCGATTTGCCCTCGATGGCGAGCCCGACCAAGTCCCCGGAACGGTCAGCATGAATTTCCAGAAGCCGCTCGGAAACTCAGTGGGGATCGAACTCGCCAGTGGAACCTATCTGGTGCTCGCGCACCTGAAACCCGGCAGCGTGAAGGTTCACGAGGGCGATTCGGTAACCGAGGGACAGCCGATTGGCGCATGCGGAAATTCAGGGAACACCAGCGAGCCGCATGTGCACATCCACCATCAACGGCAGGATCCGAAAGACCGCGGCCTCAACCTCTCCGAAGGATTGCCGCTGTTCTTTCGCGACCATGACGGTCCGCCGATGCCCGAGGGCGGAGACGCCGCGACAGTGATCACGCACCGCGGCAAGGCAGCAGCGAAGTGATCAGCGGCCGATCCGGAAGGCCGCCATCTCCGTCTCGTTCCGCACCAGCAGCACACCATCCGCGATGGCCGGGTGATTCCACGTCTTACCGTCGATCGCTCGGAACCGAGCCAGTTCTTCGTGCTTGGCGGGAGTCGCCTTCACGAGCGCCACGTCGCCTTGTTCGGATGTGATCACCAGGTGCCCGCCTGCGAGTATGATCTGCCCATATCCATAGCGGCCGCCTTTCCATTTCTGCTGGCCGTTGGCGACGTCGACGCAGGAGAGGATGCCTTCGTCGAGCCCGTAAACGTGGCCTTCGAAGAGCACCGAGTCATTGAACTTTGTCTTGATCTTGCCGTTCTTCCAGACTTCTTTGAGGGCGAACTTGTCGCCGTCGGGAGTGAGTTCCACCACGGCTGCTCCGTGCCCGTAGCCCGCCGAGATGAACACGCGGTTCGGCGCCACCACGAGCGGGATCGCGGCGTTCACGTGGTATTCGGTGACCCACGGATACTCCCACAGGAGCTTGCCGTCTTCCACGGTGAGCCCAGCCATGCGTTGTGCGGTCACCACGATCAACTGGCGCTTGCCCGCCACTTCCACCACAACTGGCGCGGTGTAGGCTTGCTCGTCGTCGAGTGAGCTCCAAATGGTCTTGCCATCGGCCTTGTCATAGGCGACGACGGACTTCCCGCCACCGCCGCCTGGAAGCACGATTACCTTGCCGTCCACGATCAGAGGCGTGGCGGCCTGTCCCCAGGTCAGGTTCTGCGCGCCGTTTTCCTGGAGGATATTCTTGCGCCAGACGGTTTGTCCATTGGAGGCATCGATCACGCGGAGCTCGCCTTCGGCGCCGAGCGCGTAGATGCGGCCTTCGTCGAAGACGGGCGTGGCTCGCGGACCATCGCCGCCCATCGACTCCTGGAAGAAGCCTTTCCAGGAGTTGGTCCACTTCTCGCGGCCGGTCTTCATGTCGTAGGCTGCGGTCACTTCCTGGTCGCGGCGCTGCTCGATGGTGTACGCCAAGCCGCCGGCAACTACGAAAGAGGAATACCCGCCGCCCACGGGTTGTTTCCAGAGCCGAGTAAGTCCGGATTTGGGCCACGCGGTTAGGATCGGCTTTTCATCATAAATTCCGAGTCTTTTGGGACCGCGAAAATCGGTCCAATAATTGGCGATTGCAGGAGCAGCGGCCACCGGCGGTGCGGGTTTCTCGGCGGCGAGCACCGTATCCGCCGATGGAACGGCGGCGGGCGAAGCCTCGGCGACCGCGGCAGTTTCCGTGGGTACCTTGCGTTGCTCGGCGCGGTGCGCTTCGAGATCCGCTTGGTGCTGGGCTTTGCTGCGAAATGTGAAGAAACTCGGAATACCCTCACCGGCCATTTCATATCGAAGGCCGTAGACTTTCACCAGGTGGACCAATCCGAGCAGCAGAATCGGCATGGTGTAGAAGATCTTCTTGCGCACCGGCGTGGCCGGGCGGAGCCAGAGCAAGGCCAGTGCGAGCGGCGGGAGCAGGAGGGCGGCCACGGCAATAGCAGCGGGGAGGAAGAGCCAGGACATGACACCATTGTCCTACGCTTGCGTGGCGGTCGATCTACCCCCATCGGTGGAGGGCGGTAGACCCAAGGTACGGGGGTATCCCTAGCTGCCCTAGCTGGTACAGACTATCAAGTTGGGCGGAGGATTTCTAGGCGCTATTTACTTGAATCTAGGGGTCTTTTGTGGACTTCACGCAATCTCCTCATTTTTGATCGCCATTAGGTTCGTGTGGGACGGCCAACATTTTCTTTGCGCCTACCCTCGATCTGTGGTAGTCTGCTGAGGACTCAGCCGTTGCGCTGAGCCGCAAATAACTCTCCTGGCGAGGATAGAGACAATATGTTTGATGAGTTCAAAAAGTTCGCCCTTGGCGGCAACGTGCTCGACATGGCCGTAGGGATCATCATGGGCGGCGCGTTCGGACCGATCGTAAGCGGTCTGGTTGAGAAGATCATCATGCCGGTAGTCGGGCAGTTTGCCGGTGGCATGGATTTCAAAGACATGTTCATCGCGTTGGCCGGATCGCCCGCGACATTGGCGGAGGCCACCAAGAACAACGTCCCAGTGATTGCATACGGTGCGTGGTTCAACACAATCATCAACTTCCTGATCATCGCGTTTTGCATGTTCCTGCTGGCAAAGGCAAGCAACAAGATGAAGAAGGCAGAACCGCCTCCGCCGCCTCCGGCACCTCCGAAAGAAGAAGTGCTACTCGGGGAGATTCGAGACCTGTTGAAGACTCGCGCGGCCGGTGCTGGAAACTGATCGGGCCCAGTCTGGTCCAAAAATGCAGAGGGCGGACCGTTTGACCGGTCCGCCCTTCGTGCGTTTACAGATTGTAGTTACTTCTTCGGCGCCGGTTTCGCGGGCGCTGCTTTGGGCGCAGCCGGTGGAGCTTTCGCGGCTCCCCCGCCACCCATCTCGTTGACCAGCGCGGTGACTTCCTCGAGCACCGGATCGAGCGACTCGAAGTATTTCTCGTTGCCCGACTTGTACTCCCAATCGTTGCGGATCCAACCCTTGGCGTCAATTAGAAACAAGTGGGGCAGCGAGATCTGCGGGTTCTTCGGCGTCGCCTTCAGATACGACGCGATCGCTTGGCCGCAATCGAACAGCACCGGCGTCTTCACGTTGTTCTGGGTCACGAACCATTTCACGGTGTCTTGCGTATCGGGCTGCGTTACCACGCTCAGGATCACTACTTTGTCGGGGAACTTCTGCCGGATGGTCTCGAAGATCCGCTGCGAGGAATTGCAAACTGGGCAAGCGGTCTGGAGGATGTCGAGCAGCACGATCTTTCCGCGGTAGTCGTAGAGATCGTGGTAGTTCACGTTCATGTCGGGAAGCGTGAATCCGGGAGCCCTACGGTTGGAAAGCGGTCCGGCTGCCATCAACGGCAGGCACACGAGTGCCGTTAGAAGAAAACGCATGCTATCAGATTAGCATCCCCGCAAAAGGGGGATTCTAGCGGGCAGCCCGGACGAACTCGTACCGTTCGAGCGTTGCAGCCACATTGAATGGCCGCTCCTTGTCCTTGGATGTGCGGACGGGCCGTGCTTCCAGCCGAATCACGGTTCCGACGCAGTGAAGGCGCACCCCACCCGGATCCTTGCTGGTGGGCAAGGTAATAAAGTACTCGATCGGCTCCCCGACAGGGAGTTGCGATTCCGAGGTGAACAGCACGCCGCCGGAACTCACATTACGGGTTTCGGTGATCCGTCCTAGGTGAGAAGACCCAGTACGTACTAGTTCGATCGGTAGTCTCAGCTCGAATCGCTGGGACTTCCGCTGATCTGGCTGGTTCATTACTCTATCAATCTACAGGGAATCCCCTTATCAGGTCAATAGAGAATCGCCTGACAAGCGTACCTTTGGTTCCGGTACTATCATTCGCACCCCCTCAGGTGGGGGTATGCATCCGCGCTAGTCCTACTCCTAGGTTTTGGGGCCCACATTCTTGGGGGTGTACTGTACTCTGTCGGACAAGGCATTCAGGGATACCATATAGGCATCGGCTCCAATGCACGCAAAGACGTTTGATTCTGGCTTCCCGGAAGGCCACGACACCTACAACGGGATGGCGGCTGCCTCGGACGGCTGCATCTACTATGTTCTGTGCTCTGCGCTACCTGACGTGGCGGCGCGGATGTTCCGGCATGATCCTGGGTCCGGCGCGGTCACCTGCCTGGGCGACCTGACTTCGGCGTGCGGCGAGGCGGAGCAGAACCGGATTTCGCAGGGCAAGAGCCACGTCAACTTCGTGGAACACGCGGGGAAGCTCTACTTCGCCACCCACACCGGCTTCTACCAGATCATTGACGACATGGAGAAGATGGGCGTGCCGCCGCCGGGCTTCGCTCCGTACTCGGGCGGACATCTGCTGGCCTATGACATGGCGTCTGGCCAGTTTGAGGATTTGGCCACTGAGCCGCACGGCGACGGCGTGCTCACCTTCAACGCGGATCCGGTACGCGGGCGGCTCTATGGGATCACGTGGCCGATGGGCCGCTTCTTTCGCTACGATCTCGGCAAGCGCGATTGGCGCGACTTCGGCGGATTCTTCGAGGGCGGCGAGCACGGGCGCGGACCGGCGTTCCGCGCGATCTGCCGGGCGTTGGCGGTGGATCCGCGCGATGGGTCAGTGTACTTCACGTGCGGCGAAGGTACGATCCTGCGGTATGACTTCGCTTCGGAGTCGATAGCGCCGCTCGCCGGCGAGGATTTGCGGAAGGATTACTTCGGACTCTACGATCCGGCCTCGCCGGGCCACATGGCCTACAACTGGCGGCAGGTGGTGTGGCGCGAGCAGGAGCAGGTGTTCTACGGGGTGCATGGGAACTCGGGCTACTTGTTCCGGTTCGATCCGCGTGTGCCGCGAGTGGACCTCATCGAGCGGCTGACTTCGCTGCCTTCGCGGCGTTCCGGCATGTTCGATCAGTTCAGTTATGGGTATCTGGGGTTCACGCTGGGTCCGGACGGGAAGACGATTTACTATCTCACGGGTGGTCCGGCGTACGTGGATGGGAAGCGGGTGCGCGGGAAGGATTCGACGGGGAAGGGCGAGGCGAAGGGGCTCGAGAATCTGCATCTGGTGACGTACGACTTGGATGCGGGGCGCTATTGCGATCATGGGGCGATCGTTCTCGAGAACGGAGATCCGCCGACCTATGTGAACTCGATCGCGGTAGGGCGGGATGGGTCAGTGTATACGCTGGCGCGAGTGGATACGAAGGGCGGGCGGACGGATTTGGTCCGGATTCAGCCCGCGGCGCGTATTTGAATTTGATGCCTTGCTGACCGGCGCGGCGACGGGGCCGAAGCTCTGGTGGCGTCAGAACCGCAGCCGCACCGTCGCCTGCACGCTGCGCGGACCACCCACCTGCAACATCGGCGACAACCCGCTCCCCGGCGTCCCGGTGCCGAGCATCACGTTCAGCATCGACGCCGATTGTCCGAAGAGCGGACTCGCCAAGAACCGCACCGGATCGCCGAGATTCGCGTGATTGGTCAAGTTGAACACCTCGCCGCGGAACTCGAGCCCCACGCGCTCGCGCAAGGCGAAGTTGCGGCGGAGCGCCAGATCGATCTGCCCCATACCGAACCCCGGTAATGCGTTGCGCCCGAGATTCCCTTGCTGCAATCCCACCGGCTGCGCGAATGCGGCGCGATTCAGCATACGCCCACCAGGTGTGTTCGCATCGTTGATCCACAGGGGCGCTCCCGCCACGCGATCGGGCCGGAACACGTTCGCGAAGCTCACACCCATCGCGCGCTCGGCGCTCAGCACGTTCACCGGGAATCCGGAACGAATGCGCGCGATCGTGTCGATCGCCCAGTTGCGCGTGAACGGCCGCAGCCCGGGGCCAAAATCGCGTTTCGGCTCCCAGCTCACCATCGCGTTCGCCGACTGCCGCACATCGAAGTCCGATCGCGCACGGTCACGCTGCGCCGAAAGCCCCGAGCCGACCCAGTACAAGCCGGAATCGAGCGAGCCCGAGTCCATTGACCGCGACCACGAGTACGCGAGCATCGTCCGCACGGTGGCGCCGATCGCGCCGCGATACTGCGCTTGAATCCCGTAGTAACTCGAGAAGCCGTTGTTGGTGGCAAGCGCCGTGCGCACCAGGTTGGCATTCTCATCGCCGCCGATTTCGCGGCGGAGCAGTTGCAGCCCCGAGGAACCCACGTATCCGAACGTCACCACATTGCGGTCACCGAACCCGTGCTCGATCGAGGCGTTCCACTGCCGCACACGCGGCAGGCTCAGGTTCGGATCGAACGCGTTGAACAGCAGAGTCCGCCCCGGGCCGCTCGATTCCGGAATCGGATTTCCCACCTGCCACATCGACGACGGCACGCCATTGACGATGTCGGCCGCGATGCCGAGGCTCGAGTCGAAATAGAGTCCATAGCCGCCGCGCAGCACAGTGCGCCCGTTCGAGCGCAACCGGAATGCGCCACCAACGCGGGGCGCGATGTTGCGGTACTGATGGGTCCACAAATCCTGGACGACGGCGGGCCGGAACGGTCCCGCAGGCTGCACGAGCCCGCGCACGGGCGGCGTGAATTCCCAGCGCACGCCGTAAGTGAGCGTCAGCCTGTGCGTGGCGCGCCACGTGTCCTGGGCGAATGCCGACCATTCCCGCAGCAGCGTGTCGATAGGAGGAAGTTCGGTGGATGCGATCCAGAGGTTGCGGCGCTCCACCAGGTCCTCGAGGCTGTCGGCCATCACGTCGAGGTTGGTGACGCGCCGAAGCCGGGTGGGCTTCAACTGGCGCCAATCGAATCCGGCGCGAATCTGATGCGAGCTGGTGGTGGCCGTCACGGTGCCGAGCGCGTTCCATTGTTGCTGGCCGATCGGGCTCTCGGTACCTGAGACCAATTGCCCCAGCCCGCCCACGGAGAATCGATAGAACGTGTCGCAACGGCCCACGGGATGGAACGCAGAACCGAGCGCGGCAACCGAGCATTCCGGCAATCCCTCGGCGCGCGTCTGTGTCCACGAGGAGAATGCGCGCGTCTGCGAGTGTCCGGCGCGGAACTCGGTGAGCAGCCAGCGCGAGAACGTCGCTGTGCCTCCGGCCGTCACCGTGCGCGAACGCAGCGACAATCGGTTGAGTTGCGCGGCTCCGAACTCGTTCCACGAAGGCGATTGGTTCAATCGCGCGAACATTCGAAACCGCGAGCCGAGTTGCTGGTCAAGCCGGAGGCTTGCCACGTCGGCACGCGACGGGCGATTGCTTTGCCCCACCCACTCGGCCGTACCTCCGCCGAGCGCGGGACCGTTGGGTTCCGGGAACAACTGCAGCAGCGGCCGCACCCAATCGGCGGCGCCCGCGCGCGCTTCGAGAGTTGGCACGGGCGATCGCCAGGTGAACGGCTGGCGGAGACGGAGTTGTTCGTAGCTCGCGAAGAAAAAGGTGTGGTTGCGAATCAGGGGACCGCCGACAGCGGCGCCGTAGTCTTGCATGCGTTCCTTCGCGCGTGGGAGCGAATACCGATTGGCGAAGAAGTCGTTCGCGTCGAATCTTTCATTGCGCAGATACTCGAAGATCGATCCGTGAAAATCGTTCGTGCCCGAGCGCGTATGGAGCGCGACGTTGGCACCGGGAAGCCTGCCGAATTCGGGTACCAGCGTCGAGGTCTGCACGCGGAACTCTTCCAGCGCTTCGAGCGGAACCAGGTTGTGGAAGCTGCCGAACGCGGTCATACCCGGGAGCGCGCCCGCGGTGCTTTGCGCGGGTTGGCCACCGGCGATTACGCCCGAGTTGACGCTGACGCCGTCGACGGTGAAGTAGTGCGAGTTGGCGCGTTGGCCATTGCTGGTGAATTGTCCGGCTTCTCCGCGCGTAGCCGGAGTGATCACCGTGCCTGGGGCGAGTTCGAGCAGCGAGAGCAATCCGCGGCCGTTGAGGGGCGCGTGCTCGATCCAGTCGCGGGTGACGAGCGTGCCGACGGAAGCGTCGTCGCTTTGGATCGAAGGCATGGTGGAGTCGACGGTAATGGTTTCGTGGAGGGAGCCGACGGGGAGCGTGAAGTCGAGCCGCGCCGGGATCGCGATGTCGAGCTTGAGCCCGAACCGCATGGCGCTGCGGAAGCCCTCTTTGCGGACCGCGATCTTGTAGGTCCCGGGTTGGAGCGAGGCTACGGTGTATCCGCCATCGGAGCCGGTTTTGACGATGCGCTTGAAGCCGGTGTCTTCGTTAGTGACCGTGACTACGGCTTCGGGGATGCCCGCGTCTGAGGAATCCTGGACGAAGCCAGACAGGTGCGTCGCCTGCTGCCCGAAAGACAGGGCGGCAAGCGTCAGGATCGCGAGCACACTTCGACTCGGGGCCCTGCACGTCATGGCCACCTAATATTATGGACTTTTCGCCGGTCGTTTGCGGGCATTGGTGCTCGCGCACGGCTGCGGCACGTCGTGATCATCAGAGTCGCGGGTGGTTGCCCGTGCGGTGACGCAAATCAGCACGCAGAAACTCCCGACCGCAGAGCAGTTTCCGAACCTCGAGACCGATGGGGAGTTCGAGTTGCTGGAAGGGAGTTGATTCCTTTGCCGAGTGGAACACCTGCGCACGACTGGATTCGGGATGAGGTCCGCGCCTGCTACGATTGCCGCTTCCAGCCAGCCATGGTGGACCAGACATGATCCGCCACCTGCTCGCGTGCCACCGCGCGATCCACGCCCGACGCAAGCAGAGAATCATAGTCGCTATGCCGATGGCGAACCGCGGCCGTTACCGCCGCAATCAACGCATTCTGGTGGAGGTTGCGGCCGGCCTCGGTGCGCCCCACGCGGCCGCTTCCTCGCACGGCGGTATGGGCCGCGATGGCGGCCGCTTCGGCGGGCGGGCAACCCGGGAACAACTCCGAGATCCGGGCCGTCATGCGGACAACCAATTCCCGATCCTGCTTGCGGCGCACTTTGGCGCCCTGAGCACGCGCACGCGCCCGAGCGTCCGCGTCAGACGAGCATTCCTGCTCCGCTCGCTCGAGCGCCTTGGGCTCGATCAGAATCCCCTGCCGCTCATAGCGATTCCTCGTGCGGCTGAACTGGACCACCACGGCTTTCCGCTTGCTGTACTTCGACGCCCGGGCGCGTCAGGGCCGTGTCTCCCGCGGCAAGAAATTCCAGCTCATCCAGCTTCGCGCACGCCAGGCACAGCGGCTGTTCGGCTTCCATGAGAAGCAGGCTGCCCTTCTCGAGTTCCACTCCGCACTCCGAGCACTGAGAATCGCGGATGATCTGGAACACCACTGTCTCAGGAGTCCGGTTGAGCTTTTCGGTGAGTTGTTGTTGCTTGCGCTCCGAGAGGGCGGGCGAAACATAGTGAGTCCGGAAAGCCTGTTCTGTGGCTTCGTCTCCGCTGAAGCTGAATCGCAGATCGAGCGTGCCTTCACGAGTCGTGCGGACGTAGCGCGTCTCCGAAGGCCGGAGCCCCTTCTGGCGCGCCCACTCGCGGAACGCTACTATGGCGGCGCTGATCTTGGCGGGGCTTCCTTGGATTACCTCTTCCAGGCATTCCACTCGACCTGCCCGCCATGCCGCGACGTGTGAGGGCGCGAGTAGTTGCATTCGGAGCAAAACGTCGATCGCGCTGACGAATTGCTGCTGGGCCAGAGCGCCCTCGGCGGAGAGGATCGCGCGCTGTTCGACGGTCAGCTTTTTCTTGGAGTGAATGGCCTCGGTCATGGCCGGTGGTTTTTGGTCGGGGCGGGGCGATTTGAACGCCCGACCCCCTGCGCCCAAGGCAGGTGCGCTACCAGGCTGCGCTACGCCCCGACTTCACTCTTTACCATCTTAAACCACTCTTCCCCCACCAAGCTTGCCTTACCCCCCTTGCGCCCGGCGCAAACCTCCGATAAACTGAGCCTTCCTACCCAGGAGGATTGCTGATTTGGCAGTGACCGTAGCCGTCCCCCGCGAGACGTTCGAAGGGGAGCGGCGAGTGGCAATGACTCCGCGAGCCTGCGAGCCGTTGGCAAAAGCGGGGATTGATGTTTTCATGGAACCGGGCGCGGGCGTCGAAGCCGGCTACCCGGACTCCGTTTACGAATCGCACGGAGCGAAGTTCGCCTCGCGCGATGAGCTTTTCCAGCGCGCCGACATCGTCGCGCAGGTTCGCACACTCGGCGCAAACCCCACCGCGGGCAAGCCGGACCTCGCGCGCCTGCGCAAGGGCCAGATCCTGATCGGGCTCGGCGAGCCGCTCACTTCGCACACCGAAACACGCGCCATCGCCGCCACCGGAGCCACCTACTTCGCGCTCGAACTCGTTCCCCGCATCACGCGCGCGCAAAGTATGGACGTACTGTCGTCCATGGCTTCCATCGCCGGATACAAGGCCGTGCTGCTCGGCGCCGATGCGCTGCCCAAGATCTTCCCGATGATGATGACCGCAGCCGGCACCATCGCGCCTGCCAAGGTCCTCATCCTTGGAGCAGGCGTCGCCGGACTCCAAGCCATCGCCACCGCCAAGCGCCTCGGCGCGGTCGTCAGCGCATACGACATCCGCCCTGCCGTGAAGGAACAGATCGAAAGCCTCGGCGCCAAGTTCGTCACGCTCGAGCTCGACACATCGAAAGCCGAAGACAAAGGCGGCTATGCCAAAGCCCTCACCGATGCCGAAGCGCAGCGCCAACGCGACCAACTCGGCAATGTGATCGCCGAACAAGACGTGCTCATCACCACCGCTGCCGTGCCGGGACGCAAGGCGCCGCTCCTGGTCACTACTGCCATGGCGAGCCGCATGGCCCCCGGATCCGTCATCGTCGATCTCGCCGCCGAACGGGGCGGCAATTGCGAACTCACCCAAGCCGGCAAGACCATAGTGCACCAAGGCATCCAGATCCTCGGCCCCGTGAACATCCCCGCCGCGGTACCCTTTCATGCAAGCCAGATGTTCGCGATGAACGTGGTCGCGTTTCTCAAGAACTTCGTCAAGAAGGGCGTCATCACTCTCGACACGAATGACGAAATCATCCGCGAAAGCATCGTCACCCGCGACGGCGCAATCGCCAACGCGCGCGTGGCCGAACTCGCCGGAGAAAGGACCGTGACCGCATGAAGTCCATCGAGCTCGGCCTGTACGTTTTCATGCTGGCCGCATTCCTCGGGTTCGAGTTGAACCGCCGCGTATCGCCGCTGCTGCACACGCCGCTGATGTCGCTCACCAACGCCATTTCGGCCATCGCCGTGGTCGGCGCGATTCTCGTCGCCGGTGACGCGCGCGCCACTACGCTCACCCACTGGCTCGGATTCTTCGCCGTCACGGCCGCCACCATCAACGTGGTCGCCGGCTATCTCATCACAGACCGCATGCTCAAAATGTTCCGCAAACAGGACGGCGCGAAACGATGACCGAGACCTTGCTCTCGTTCCTCTACCTGCTTGCCGCCGCCGGTTTCATACTCGCTCTCAAATGGATGAACTCGCCCGCCACGGCCCGCCGCGGCGTACTGGCCGGCGAGATCGGAATGGTGCTCGCCGTAGTCGGCACCCTCCTCCGTTACGAAGTCGTCTCTTACGAGTGGATCCTCGCTGGATTCGCGCTCGGTGCGGCCATCGGCGCCCCGTTCGCGCTCAAGATGCCGATGACCAAGGTGCCGGAAGCTACCGCGCTTTCTCACGCATTCGGCGCGCTTGCATCGGCGCTGGTGGGCACCGCCGAGTATTATCGCCACACGCCAGACGCGTTCACCATGGGCGCCATCGCCATCGAAGTGATGCTCGGATTTCTCACCTTCACCGCGAGCTTGATGGCGTTCGGTAAGCTCCAGGAGCTCATCCCCACGCGGCCCATCACGTACAAGGGTCAGAACATCGTCAACTTTCTCACGCTCGGCGGAGCAGCCGTGCTCGCGATCACGCTCATTCTCGATCCCGGACAAACCTGGGCCTTCCCCGCCCTGGCCGGCCTCGCACTGCTATTCGGCTTCATGCTGATCATCCCGATCGGCGGCGGCGACATGCCCACCGTCATCGCGCTGCTCAACTCCTACGCCGGCCTCGCCGCCAGCTCCATGGGATTCGCGCTCGGCAACAACATGCTGATCATCGCGGGCGCGCTCGAAGGTTCCTCGGGCTTCATCCTCGCCATCATCATGTGCAAGGCGATGAACCGTTCGTTCTCGCAGGTACTCTTCGGAGCGTTCGGTCAGGTCGCCACCGCGGCCGCCGTCAAGGGTGAGCAAAAACCCGTGCGCTCCGCCGGACCTGAAGAAGCCGCCGAAATCCTCGGCGCATCGAGCAATGTCATCATCATCCCCGGATACGGCATGGCCGTCGCCCAGGCGCAGCACAAGATCCGCGAGCTCTACGATCTGCTTTCCAAGCGCGGCGTCAACGTGAAGTTCGCCATTCACCCCGTGGCCGGACGCATGCCCGGACACATGAACGTGCTGCTCGCCGAAGCCGACATCCCCTACGACAAGCTCGTCGAGATGGACGACATCAACGCCGAGTTCCCGCAGTGCGACGTTGCGGTAGTGGTGGGTGCAAATGACGTGGTGAATCCCGCCGCGCGCACCGATCCGGCGAGCCCGATCGCAGGCATGCCGATTCTCGACGCCGACCGCGCCCGTACTGTGATGGTGATCAAGCGCGGTATGAGTCCGGGCTTCGCGGGCATCGACAACGAGATCTACTACATGGACAAGACGCTGATGCTGTTCGGCGATGCCAAGGCGTTCGTCACGTCGATCTGCAAGGAACTCAGCAACGGCCACAAGTAGGAAGGACTTACAAGGCTGTGTTGTCGACTTGGGCCTAATGAGAGCGGGAGTCGACAACAGAAAGCTGTCTCCCTGAGATCGGGCACTGCTGTCTCCGTCTGGGAAGACGGCGGGTGCCCGCTGGGCGAAGCCAACTGCTTCGGATCTGGGTCGGCTTCGCGACTCGGGCTTGACAACTACCCAACTTTCTGATATTCAGAATATCAGATGGATCTTCACGTCGGTGCCCAGATCTGTGGCCTCCTCGGAGACTGCCTGAACCTAGTCGGCGGCTACATCTTGGCGCGAGATATCGTGGACCGAGAGAAAGAGTTGAAGGCTCAAGACGCCTGGGAGAAGGTGGTTCAAGAGGCTGAAGCACAAGGGGTTACGGTTGCGAGACAAAATGACATTCTCCGCAAGCGTGGCGACGTAATTATGGCCATGGCGAAAGCCGCAGTGGTGCGGGGAAAGAGAGGCCTCACGCTCTTGGTGGCGGGCTTCGGGTTCCTGGTGTTGTATCGGATTCTGGAGATCATCCCTCATTTGAGGGTACCTATGCTCTAGATCTGGGGTTAATTTTATGCTTGACAAGAACCTCGGAATGTCTGAAAATCAAGAAGGACGACAGATGGAGAATCAGACATGCTGAAAGATCAGAGCACAATCGGAGACAAGGCCCAAACCACCATTCCAAAGGTGTGTAGAGACGCGTTCGGACTAGCGAAGGGAGACGCACTTCGATGGGAGATCGATCAAGGCCAGCGCCGTTTCATTGTGACCTTCGTCCGCGAGGCGGACCTTCGATCTGCCCTGGAGGCAGCAAGAGAGCGGACGCTCCAGGCGTACGAGGAAGGCAAGGCACGGGTGCTACAAAGCGAAGAGGACATTGCGCGCCTAGAAGCCGAGCTTAGCCCTGCCCTTGAGCGGGAGAAGGCTTCTGTTTGAGCCCTGGAGTTGCCAGAATGGCGGCGATCATAGTCCTAGACGACGAAACAGCTCTGACGGTCTCGTCGCTCAACGATCAAGACCGGTTGCAGTTCTGGCAAATCATCAGAGAGTTGTGGAGCAATCCACTCTATACTCCCCCGTTACATGACCCAGTCGATGACATCCGCTACTTGGCGTTGACTTCTTGTGTGATTGCGTGGAGTTTGGATCACCCGACAAGCCCGTCCAAGATACTGGTCTATGTGTCGACCCACTTTAGCCAGTCGCACTTCGAGCACGCTTGACCTCGAAAGAGTACTCCACTCGCCCGTTGTCGAGGGAAGGAAGGAGATGCCTGCGCCCGGTGCTGACGACCAGCAACCAAGGGTACGTGTAGGGACTGCCATCAGGGACGGGCGGGCACAAGGAATCTTCCCGTCTCGATATCCGGCAGTCCACAGGAGGTGCCGTATCCGCGCGTTCGTCGAACCAGTACGCCCGCACGCTCTCAGCGCTGGCCGGACTCAACCTCACACTCACTGAAGCGCGATCCAAAAGGTGCTTGCGGATCGCGCATGGCTCGATGGACCATTCGGCTCCACGCTCGTACCCCTCCTTCCCGTAGCCGCTCACCGATGCCATCCAACGCAGCGCCCTGTCGATGAGATTTTCCAACGGAATTCCCGATCGCTGCGCCAGCGCCATCCAAGGGGTTCGCGCGCCGGACCGCAATAGGCCGCCGGCAAACGCCAGTCCGAACTCGTGATCCAGGAATCCGGCAAACAATCGCGCGCCCGCAGGGTTTTGGGGAGACTCGAAGCATTGGCTCGATTGTGGACGCTCTCGCTCGGCAACCTCGCGCACTCGGCCACTTGCAATCCAGTCTAAGAAACCTCGGACGTACCAATCCCACGCAGAGCCAAGTTCGAGTTGAGAGATGCTGGCCCACAGCAGTTCGCGAACGATTACCTCGCGCGAGTCAGTCAAAGGCAAAACAATGTCAGGAAGCACCGAGTGTTCTCGCGGATGGCACGACGGCCACAGCCGCCTACCGGCTGCTGGCTCGAGCAAGTAGACCCGGCAGCCGCGAATATCGGGCAGGCTAGGTGCGAGACCAGGACCACCGGATTCTCCAGCGCTCACAACCAACTCCGAGTAGACGGATTCGAGCTTCGTTACGAATTTCCCGACCCGGCTTTGGGAGCCACGAAGCAGACCAAGGGAGGGAAACACACTGAAGAAGTCGCCCTTCATCGCTTGACTGCCGGCTTCATGCATGATGTTCTCAACGTCCATCAAGTCCGCCGGCGCGTCTGGCGCTGGCCCGAACAGCGGCTTCAATCGCTCGGTCACTTCCAGGTCGCCCTTGAACTGCTCCCAATGCTCCTTGAAACCCCGGCGGAGACCGAACAGAATGGGACTTGCACTCGCTTCGGATCCTCGAATTCCATCCAACTCGTCGATCTGCGAGCGTAGCTCCTCTGCCCATGCGTAGCGGGCCTCTACGATCTTGCGGAACCTCGCCGGCCAGTCCATTGCGTTCGTATCGATCCATCTCGAGATGAACTTCCTGTTCCCAGAGACACTGACGATCGTCTGGAAGGCGCCGTCCGTCAAATGCTGCGTCAGGAACACTACCAGCGTTTCCGCTCCCACCTTGTCGTAGATGGCCTCGAGCCTCTGTCGCCCGCGCTGTCCAAGATCGGCGGGGCTGAGGTCGATCGTAAGGAGATTCAGAGCCTGGGTCGCCTTCTCGGCCGCCGACTCGCGGCTCGTGGCTACCTCAACGGACCACTTCGGTGCGTTCATCTGGACCAAGGCCCCAATCACGTCGCCTGAGGGCGCATGCCGATGACAGACAACAACGCGGCTCACGAGGTGAGTTTCTCCTCCTTCTCCGGAAACCTAGAGAGTTTGTCCACCTTCTCCAGAAACGCAGAAAGAAGCTGGTTGGCTATCTCGAGGTGCTTGGAGAGATTGGGATCTGCAGAATGTTCTGCGACCTGCTGGTAATACGCCGCGATTGCACTGAGGCCGACAAAGTCTGGGGCAAGAGACAATGAGGTCACCTTCGTCATCTCCTCGATTACCACATCCAACATTGATACGTACTCCGGCGTGAACGTCTCTTCACAGGGAACCGTTACTTTTCCGCATGTTCCATTCTGCAGCCAGACGGGGAAATCGATCCAGAGATCGCCAGCCATCTTCCCGAGTTCCTCGGCGAACGGCGGATTCCTCCGAGTGACTACCTCGAGTCCCGACTGTGTCTTGCTGCTTGCACCTTCGCTTCCGTCCGGATCAAACTTGAAAATAATGGGTCTCCCCTCGTCAATCGCACGCCACGACTCCTTGTTGGCCTCATCCCTCTTGATACGAATCGCATCGTAGCCGAGCCCTTCATCCTGCGGAAGGCGGCGATTCGAAGAGTGCGCCAGATTCAGCATCGCTCCGGACGAAGTGTAGCTGCGCATCCATAAACCGGCTCCCGACGACTTCGTGGCCGTGGGAGCGCGTGGTGCGAGCCGCCGCTTTTCGTTCAGCACCTCCCCCAAGATGTTCGCGAGCGCCTGATACATCTCGAACCGCTCGGGTGAGAGGTCCTGATCGCACGGCAATGTAAACTTCCCTTCTACCTTGGTCCCGTACTTCAACGGAAAGTCGATCCAGTAGTCCCCCTTCTTCTTCTCTAGCTCGTCCTTCTTGGGCGGATCGGCGCTGACAATCACCTCCAGGCCCCTCTTGGTGAAATGGCGCCCCTGCGATAGATCAATCTCTTTGTCCGGGTACCAGAACACGGCGGCCTCGCCAGTCTTGACGCAGTGCAGCGAAGACTCATCCCGCAGCTTGAGTCCCTTGAATCTCTCTTGCACTCCCTCGCGACTGTCGATGCAGGTCTCTGCGGTTAGCTGGTTCTTTTCAGCTTCATACTTGTACTTCCGAATCCACGATACCTTAGGCAATACATCCAGCAATTGATCCAACGCCTCTTGCTCGGAGCGGGCGCTGACCGCCACTCTGTATGCACCCAATAGGACCCTGAAAAAACTCTCCTCTTGGATATGAACAGACGTTCCGAGACGCTCCTTTCGCTCCTCGAGGTAGTCCGAAACGAGGGTCCATCGAGACTGCTCACTTCCAATCTGTCCGGCAAAAGAAACCACGCGGCGGCATCTGTCGGTAGGAGCCCTGACGGCTCCCGCAATCTCGTTCGGAACCGAGTCGCCGGCGACCCTTGTCTGCCAACCCGCCACGCTATCGCGCCCGCAAACGGCCGCCGCCGGCTCATTCATGTAGACAAGCTTGTCGCCTTCATCGAAGATGAATATCGCCTCGCTAAGCCGGTCTAGTGTATTTCTGACCAACATGCTGCGCTTGCTTTCCTTGATGGCGCGCAGTAGCGGGTCATGCACCTTTTCGAGCTCATCCTGAATCACCTCCGGCGAGAGCTTGGCCTCGCCCTCGAGTACGAGAACCTTCTCGAACCCGTCCACTCGAACTGGGATGACGCACCCGGCCCGGGAACACTGAATCCTGGCACCACCGAGTTCGCGGACTCTAGCAGTCAGCTTTCCGATTTCAGTGCCTGGATCCAGGGCTTCCCCAGGGCTTTGAAGGCGAGCACTCTGGAACCAGGGTGTCCCAGTGGTGAGAGCTTCTCCGAAGCTCCTCAGCACACTCGATGGGTCGCTACTGGCGGCGTCCAGAAATAGGCTCTCCAAAGCTCGGTTGAGCGATTGCCGCACGGCAGCCCCAAATTCGAGCCGCCACTGTTCCACGAGGTCCTTGACGTGTGCCTCATAGGCCTCTTTGAATCCCTCCAGGGCCTCCTTCAGCAGAGTTGCACGATGAGGGCTGACTGACGCGACTTCGCTATCCTGAACGTAAATCGATTCCAAGGTTTCCGGCGCGACACCTCCTAAGGTCAAACAGAATCCCGTACGCCTTCCATCTTTCGAAAGTTCTTGGAGGCCCACCTTTGGATCAGGAACGGGCAACTGACCGTGACAGGCATCGGTGTCTCGGCTCCCTCCCGTCCAGTTTCCGTCGGCGGCACGATGCAAGAATCGCACGCACTCAATTCCAAAAATCGAAACGAGGCCGTCGCTGAGCGTAGTTTTTAGGCGATCAAGGGCGTCGAGACTCTTGAATCGCTTACAGAGTTGCTGAACAACAGATGCGACAGTGACGCCGTCGGCAAAATTGACGGGCCTCCGGCATGGCAGGGCCCCGTCACTGCGACGATAGTGTTCGAAGGCGATCGCCCACTCCCCGGCCAGCGCGTGGATGTCGCCCAGGTGGATCGGGTGGAAGTGACTCCTGATGAAATCTCTCATCAGAGGGGATGAGAACTGCAACGACGGGCCGTCGGCAACTGCGACCCCGCTCAGCTCCAGCAGAGAAGGCTTGCCAGGCGAGGCCGGGACCACGCAGTCGCTCAGTAGTTGGTCGATATACTTGATGGCGCTCAGATCAGACGAAGTGATCTCAGCCGCGCGTTGGAAAAACAACGTGCCGTGTGCTCCCAGCGCAATAAGACGCTGAAAGATCCTCTTGATGTCTGCAACTGTGATGGGGGCACTGGAAAGTTCTTCGGTTACGCGGCGGTCCAGCCAGTTGTGGAGGAATCTCCTCACTAGCGACGTATTCCCACCAGTTGTCCTAAAGAACTCTTCGAACGCCGCATCATCCGATTCAAACTGGATGCCTGTCACACTCTTCCAGGAGGCGAACTCCGCTCCAAAGCAATCGCGATCGAACCCTTGTAGGAGGTATTCATGAGCAGCATTGAAGCAGGAGTCAGGCCCTGTAACTAGATCAAATATGTGCGACTCCGCCGTGATCAGCGCGACGATGGTGCCGGCGTTCACTTCCGCTCGAATCTGCCTCAGCACCGTGGCGGCTAGATCGGCATGTAAGGAGTCGACATGGGCCAAGCTCAAAACTGCCCGTTTTCCCGATTCGATACTCTGCCGATGTAGACCTTCGAAAAACTCGCCAATCGTGGCCGCTGGGCCAGAATCTGTCACTTGCTTGGCCAGAAAGCCCACGACGTCCTTTTCGGTGTCTATGACCTCGCTCCGATAAAACGAACAGTGCTGGGGAGACAGCCCGCAGGCCTTCAGCTTCGACAGCACATGCTTGGTCACATACGACTTGCCCCCATGTCGGGGGGCGATCACGGCTACACTCTCGCCTTTCACAATCTGTGTGGCAATGGACTCCAGAAGACTCTGGCTAATCTTCACTCTCTTCAGCGCAGTCTCCAAAACGCCTCCCCTTTCTCTTCTTAGTGGCCCTGCGAACCGGTCTTTCTGGGCTTTCGCAATTCCAGGAGCCGGCCATGAAGATACCCCAGCTTTCGGGCGTACCGCGATAGCGCCCGCGTGGCTATCGAGTATCGGTCGCCGTTCCACAACAATACGTTACTGATGTAAAGCCTGCGGCATACTTTCGCCACTTGTTTCTCATCCATCCGTAGCCCTTCTTTTGCCGCTATGTGGTGGATGTCCATCTCGGTGAACGAGTGCTGAGGGGAATGAATCAGGGCCAACGCAATCCACTCCGAGGTTTCGTCACCGATTGAAAGGACCGGGTTTGCGAACATCTGAGCTGTCTCGAAATCGTTCCGGACATCGTCAAAAGTTGCTTGGTCAATCACATCAGATCCCGCTTTGATTGCTCGATCCACAAGGCAACTTCCGTAGAACTGAATGAGATGAGGAAAGCCGTTCGTATCCTCGAAGACCAGGTCTTCCAGCTTCTGCTCCTCGGGCACTCTGAATCCCAGGTCCCTCAATGGCTGGAGCAATAGATCTGACGAATCGCGAGCACCCAGCGGGCTCAGCGGAACTCGGCGGATACGTTGGCACCACACTTTCGTCGCCTCGTTCAAGAACTCGAATAACGTCGCCTTCCCTCCAAGAATGACGCGGCAGATCTGGCTTTCCTGAGAACTGCCTGCGCCGCCGCCTTTGACCAACTCGCCGAGGGTCTCAAACACCAGGTCCCCGCAGACGCGATCGACTTCATCCAGAAGCAACTCCAAAGGGCCCTGGCGCTGCCGGCGCTCGAATCGAAGAAATCCCTCGAGCTGAGCACGACTAGTCATCTCACGCGCTCGCTTGGTGTCGTTGATTCTCGTTGCAAGAAATTGGCAGATCCCACTCTCGCTGGTATCCTCGCACGTGTAGAAATCGATGTAGAACGTCCGGCCGTACCGAAGTGGGTCGTCCCGGCGCAGTGCGGCTTGAAAGTGCCGCAGAATGCTGCTCTTCCCGATCCGCCCCGGCCCCGCAAGCGCGAAGCTCGAATCATAGCTATCGGAGAGCATGGCCAACTCGTGCTGTCGCCCAAAGAACATGTTCGCGGGAGGAACGGTGGTAATTTGGAATGGATTCAATCGAAACGGCGAAAGCCGTTTCCTCGCAAACACTTTGAGTTGATCCTGCGGAGAATGACTGGTCAACACATGCGCTACTGCGTCGGGCTCCAACACTAGAAAGCCCTGGCGCGAAGGAAAGGCAGCGTCGGCCTGGAGGAACCGGAAGTCCGACAACGCCAAAACCAACACCAGCCTTCCGGCTCCGCTCAAAGAACGCTTCCATGCGCTCAGATCGACCGAGTAGGCAGCATCTCCCGCGAGCAGCAGCAGGTGGATGTCGTCGAAGCCCTTCAGCCGGATAGACGAGATTTCGCTCTGAATGTATGCCGAGTCAACGTCGCTGGTGACCAACTTCGCCGGAGAGTCGAACGCGCTTCTCCACACCTGAACGAACTCGTCCACGAGACCCGAATGGTTTGACTGCCAGCCTGGGCGAAGCTTCTGGAGGAGATCCCCTACAGGCTTCCGATCCGGCTGCTCTTGTGCGGCGGTTGCAGAATTCATACGCCTCCGAAGACATCTCCGCCGACAGCCGGAGACCGCCCGGATAATGCGAACGATTATATATGAAATCGGAGCACGGTCGCTGAAGTGGCAATTCACGGACGCCCGGAGCCGGCTACGCCGCCCGGCGGCAGGATCCGTAGCGGGTGCGGATCACTTCGCCACCTTCACCTTCAACCGGAACTCCAGCGAAAACACCACCGCCTCACCCGTGACCTCCACCTGCGGAATCTGGAACCCCGAAAGCTCCTGCCGGAACCAACCGTCAACGCGCGGCTCCTCGAGGATCTTCTTCGCCTCCCCTTCCAGCGGATAGCGAAAGTCCCGCTCGAGCGTCGACGCCAGCGCCGCGCGCACCCGCCGAATATAGATCCCATCGCGACCATGGCTATCCACACTCACATCCTTGATCGCCAGCTTGCCGTCTTTCCAGTAAGGCGCCGCGAAGATCGTCAATTCGAAATCATCGCCGAGCCCGATGCACTGCCCCAGCAAATCGATCGCGCTGCGGCCCGTGAATCGCGCATGAACCGCCAGCTTCCCCCCCGACCCCGAAATCCGCGGATTCGCCAAATACGCGAAGCTGCACTTGTCGTTGCGCGTGCCTTTCACGTACCGCCGGCCCTCCTGCGTGAACAACTGATTCGCCAGCATCCGTTCGAGCACCGGGAAGCCGATCTCGAGTTGCACCGCGCCCGCCATGGGCAACGCCGCCACCAGCGCGGCAATCGGCGCGACAATCGGCAAGAGCTTCAATAGTCCACGATACCGCGGGTCACCGCCACGGCTCCATTGCTATACTCAAAACTCCGTTCACGGCCCGTTTTCGCTCGCGTCCACCATTACTGCCATGCATAGACGCGCCTTCCTCGGAACTCTCGCCGGTCTCCCCACTCTGGCCCAAAGCCGGTTGCCGAACATCATCCTCATCCTCTGCGACGACCTCGGCTACGGCGACCTCGGCTGCTACGGCAACCGCATCATCCAAACCCCCAACCTCGATCGCCTCGCCTCGCGCGGCGTCCGCTTCACGCAGTTCTACACCACCTCGCCCGTATGTTCGCCCACCCGCGCCGCCATCATGACCGGACACTATCCGCAGCGCTACGGGATCCACTACGCCGACCTCCCGGAACGCCTCCCGCGCTACCCATTGCCCTCCTCCGCGCTCACCATCGCAGAGGTGCTGCATGACGCGGGATACTTCACCGCGCACGTCGGCAAGTGGCACCTCGGCGAGCCGCCTGACGCCGCGATCCCCCGCCATCAGGGCTTCGATCAATTCGCTGGCTCGTTCGGCGGACGCCCATCGTCGCCCTGGAACCAGTACGCGCGGTCGATCAATCCCGAGGTGATCTTCAACGAAGATCGCCCCACCATGCAATTCGGCCACGTCACCGATCTGCAAACCGCCATGGCGCTCGACGTGATCGAGCAGCAGACCACCGAAGGCCGGCCGTTCTTTCTCAACCTCTGGTACAACGCGCCGCACGAACCGCTCGCGCCGCTTGCGCACCAATCGAAGCTTTACGGCGACTGGTCCCCCGAGGAGCAGACTTACTTCCAGACCGTAACCGATCTCGATTTCGGCATAGGCCGCATACTCGCCATGCTGCGCGAGAAGAAAATCGAGGACAACACGCTCGTATTTGTCACTTCCGACAACGGACCCGAAGCGCACAAGAGTAAGTACTCGCGCGGATCCGCCGGGCCGCTCCGGGGCATGAAGACCCAGTTGTGGGATGGCGGCGTGCGCGTGCCCGCCATCGCCGCATGGCCTGGCGTGATTCCTCCCGGTTCTGTGAACCCCTACGTCGCGAGCGTGCTCGACCTGTTCCCCACCTTCAGTGCCCCCGGCGGAATCCACCGCCGCGACTGGACCTCCGATGGCGGCGTCAATCTCCTGCCCATCCTGCAGCGCCAGGCCGTGATGCCCGAGCGCGCGCTCGTCTTCGAGTCGCACTTTCCCCAGCGTGGCGCTGCGCCCAGCCTCCCTATGGCGGTCCGCCTCGGCCGGTGGAAGCTCTTCTCTGACTACGCCTTCGAGCGCAAGCAGCTATTCGACATGGAGAGCGACCCCGGCGAATCCAACGACATCGCTCCCCAAAATCCGCGTTTGGTTGCTTGGCTCCTGGTGCACTTGAAACGCTGGTACGCCGATTTCGGACCCAAGCTCGACCTCGACCGCAAGACCACACCCGTAGCCACGCCAGCCCCCGCCGAACTCGAAAAGCGCTACTACCGGAACTGACAAAATCCCCTCGTTCGGGCTAAAGCCGCTCAGGGGTTCATCCGATAGCACTCCTACAATGCAGCCTGCAATCGCGTCTCAGGCGATCGTCCGTTTGTCGGCCGCTATTGCCGAAATCCAGCCGCTCCCCGAGCCCAGCCCATGGCTGTTGGTCATTTCAGGAGTGGCGCTCGTCGCACTCGGCCTGCGCCGCCGTTCGTACTAAGCTATTCTCGATGCCTTCGGGATCCCGCGTGGACGCTTTCCTCCGACTCTCCGACGAGTGCGTGGCCCTCTTCCACACCCTGCGCGCCGCCGCCGAGCAGGTGCATGGTCAAGGCGAGTTGTCCGCGGCGCGCCGAGGCATACTGCGGTCGCTGGCCAATTCGGGGCCGCAGACTGTCCCGCAAATGGCTCGGGCTCGGCAGGTGAGCCGGCAGCACATCCAAATCGTCGTCAATGGGCTACTCGAAGACGGCTTGGTTCGTCCCGTGTCCAACCCAGCGCATAAACGCTCGAGCCTGATTCAGCTCACCACGCCGGGGAGGAAGAAGGTAGAAGCAATGGCCGCAGCCGAGAGACGGTTGCTCGCGGAACTGCGGTTACCGAGTTCCGCGGCGATGAATCAGGCAGCGGAGACGCTGGCGGCGGTGCGATCGATCATTTGACGGCGGTGGCGCAGGCCACCGGAACCGGCTGCGCTTCGTACATCTGGAGCGCTACGGCCGTGAAGCCCGCCACTTCGAGCGCACGGTGTAGAGATTCTCCAGTGCGAATGGCGTCCTCGCGGGTGGCATTCGCGTGGCGTGGCTGCACGGCGACCGCGATGGTGGCGCCAGAGCGCATGACTCGCTTGGCTTCGGCGAGAACGGCTCGGGGATCGGTCCAGAACTGCGCCACATTGATCGAGAATACCTTGTCGAAGGCCTCGCTATCGAATGGAAGGCGGTCCGCCGGCCCTTGCCGCAGGTCGGCGCGGCCGTCGAGCACCGCCTGACGATTCCGCCGCCGGGCTTGCCGAACCATTTCCTGGGAGTGATCCACGCCTGCGGCTGAAACACTCTCTGACACGCCCAGCACGCGGCGGATGTCGGCGCCCGAACCGAACCCGATCTCGAGCGTTCGGTCTCCGGGCATCACGCCGAGCAATCCGATCACCCACTCGCTGCGCTCACGATTCTTCCAGGCCATCAGGTGGCCCACCAACCAGCCGAGCCAGCCGCGCGGGCAGCCGAACTGGCTCCGCCATCCATGGGCGGTGCAAGGGGACGGGAGAGTGGCCGAAGTCATGACCATAGCTTGTCATTATGACAATGTAGTTGTCAACTGGCGCGCTCGCCGGCAGCCAAGATTTCAGCCCGCGTGGGCAGGCTTTGCCCTGCGCGGGACATCAGTCCCACTTCTGATGTTTGAGCAACGATCTGCGATTGCGGCTCCGCCGCGGTGCGGAGCGGCTTTAGCGCCTTGGCGTGGCTCTAGCCCGCGCGGACCTCGGTCCCGCCCGCGCCCCAGTGAGCGCGGGCCACTCCAGGATCCAGCTACTGCCGCCCGTGATACTCCACGTAGCACTTGTTGTCTTCCGCAGACAAGTTTCGCTGGACCAGGAAATTCTTCCCGCCCACCGTCATGTTGTAAGAAGCCCCGTTCGGCAGCCGCGTCTGAGCCGACCCGAACGTCCACGCGCACTTGTCCGCGTTCTCGTTGCCGCTCGCGTCATACCACGCGTTCAACAGTGGATCGCTCGCCGTCTCTTCGAGCTCATGCGCGATCACCGAAATCATCCCATCCACTCCCGGGTTCCCGTTCGGACTCACCGATTGCGCCGCGCAAGCGCTCAAACACCGCTGGGCATTGCCCACGAACGAATACTTCACCGCCACTCGGTTGATCGTGGCGTACGTGTGCCATCCGCAGTACTGCGAGCAGAAGCCAGACTTGTTGACATTCGACGAGGTCAACACGAAGTAGACTCCCGTCTGATCGGCCGCGCCGAGCCGCCCGCTGTTGATCGCATTGGACACGATTGTCCGGACATTGCTGTCGGAAAGAGTCGTTCCCAACGAGCCCGGATCGGTGTACTCGAGCGAACTCAAGATCACGTTTCCAGACGACGCGTAGGACTTGTTGATGTTGAAGTACGGCGAGTTTCCGAGCCCGCGAAGAAACGTCCGAACCAGTTCCTGGCCAGCCGGCGTATCGCTCGCGTTGGTCTGATTCCAGTTGCCGTACCAGATGAGGTACGCGACCGGAGTCACCATCACTGGACCGCCGTGATTCCGGATGGCCGAGAGCGCAGCCGTGCCTCCAGCCGTGGGTGCCCGGCCCACGCCGGCCTTGTTCTTCTCGTGGACGCTGATGTCATCGCGTCCTTCGTCGTCCTTTCGCCTTCCACCTTTTTCGTCGTCGGCCAGCAAACTGCCAGCGCCGAAGACCAAAACGCCAATGCCACCGAACGGCGGCCAAAATAGGAACTACTCATTCATTACTCTCCTGGATGGGGGATGTGACGGGTCGCTTGGCGGCCCGCTTATCGTCGAGTATACAACTCCCCTCGGGACTTCAGTCCTTTTCGCTACTTAGTACTCAAGTTTTTCGTACTACGCTATTTCGAGAGTTCGTGGGCATCCATGATAAACACTTCTGTCAACCGGTATCGGCGGCCCCTGTCCACCCTTTGAGCGGCGGCGCCGGACTTCGTAACTGTGCGCCGATCATCGAGGCCGTAACTTTGGCACCACGAGCAGCACCGGTGCGGTTCGGATCGCTCACCAAGTTTGAGTTTGTGTAAGTCCCGCCGAACCCCTGCCTCTGTGTGGCCTGCCCGTTGTTCCGTTCGCGGATCGAGCATGAACATCGCGCCGCCATCATATCTCCCGAAACGCGCGGAAAATGTTTTCCGGCTACAGTGGAACCGGGCCGAGATCGTTCACGATGCGGCTGAGCGAAACCGATGCCAGGCGTCAGCGAGTGCCTGCCGCCAAGCGTTGTCAACTCGGCCGCGCTGAGCCCGGCCGGATCGGCGCACGCCTTCTTCCGCCTCGGGTGCCACAGAGATCGTGACGATGTTGCTGAGGATCAGGCCGGTCCGCGCCAGCACGGGGAGATAGCAGCCGGTCTGGTTCGCCGGGACTGTGAGCGCGATGCGATCCACTTCGGGCTGGTCCGGTGCGCGCGAAACCGGGGCCGGTTGCACCTCCGCGTTGCCAACCAGCAACCGCACCTGGCGATGGCAGCGTACCTCTCCTTCCGGGGCGGGGTTGAAGGCGCGGCAGGGCCCACTCCCTTTGCGTTAACGGGCGAAGATGCCGGCGCTCGCCTCCGCTGTCTGTATTTCGAGAATTGACGACGATTTGCCGTCATAAGATACGGTAACTGTGCCGGCGGGCCTCGAGAGTGGGGCGAGTTCCGTGCTTGGCGGTCCGTAGGCTTCGACGGGCCGGATGGCCGAGTCCTCGACCGGTGATTGGCACGCGCGATCCGGCCGCCACCGCGAAGTTCCAGCATCCCGTAGCGCCTGAGGCTTGCCGCGTTCGCGAAGCGCGTCATCACCCCTTGCGCCTGCGCGAATTCGAGCGCGATCAACTACCACATCCAACGCGTCATGTCTTTCGATACGGCGGCGCCGCCGAAACGGATTTTCGGCGCGCCGGATCGTCTACACTCGGGATATGAATAGGCGGCTAGGAGCTGTCGCCGGTTCGTTGCTCTTCCTGGTCGCCGCACCGGGTGTGGTGGCCGGGTGGGTGCCGTGGTGGATCTCGCGATGGCGTTTCGAGACGCCTGTTCCGGGGATGCTGCTTTTTCGCGTGCTAGGCGTGATATTGATCGCGCTCGGAGCGGCCGGTGTGCTCGACTCATTCGCGCGATTCGCGATGGAGGGTTTGGGGACGCCGGCGCCGGTGGCTCCCACGCGCACGTTGGTGGTGACAGGGCTCTATCGCTATGTGCGGAATCCGATGTATGTGGCGGTGGTGAGCGCCATCGTAGGGCAAGCACTGCTTTTCGGAAGCATCGCACTGCTGTGTTATGGTGCGTTCATCTGGCTGCTGTTTCACTTGTTCGTGACGAGCTATGAGGAGCCGGCGCTCGGGAAGAGCTTCGGGCGGGAGTACGAGTTGTTTTGTGCTCATGTTCCGCGGTGGATTCCGCGGTTGAGCGCGTGGAGGAGTTGATGATGAGGATTCTACTGCGGGCTTTGGTGGGCGCTCTGTCTTCGAGTTCGTTGGCGATCGCCTGTTCTTGCGTCGCGTCAAATGCATGCGCGCCGTTCGCCGGCAAGAGTGGAGCGGTCTTTGTAGGGACGGTGGTGGGGGTTACGGATGTGCCTGTAACCGCCGGCGCCTTTCTGACCTACAAGAAGGCGCGCATTCGCGTGGACGAGAGTTTCGGTCGGAAGTTGGGGGATGCCGGGGAGGTTGAGGTATTCACTGGGTCCGGTGGCGGTGACTGCGGGGTTCCATTCGAGACTGGCGAGGTGTACCTAGTGGATCCGTCAGCCGGACAGGATGGCCAGCTCCATGCCAGCATTTGCAGCTTCACAAGAAGGATTGACCGCGCGGGCGCCGTGCTGCGCGTCCTGCGGCAACAGCGCGATGGGCAACGGTTGCCGACCCTGACTGGTCGAATCGCACAGCACGACCGCAATTTCAAGGGAATCATGGGGACTCATCCCCCAAGGGACTTGGCAAGCACGATAGTGCGGCTGAAGGCGGATGGGAAGGAGTTTGAGACGATCTCAGACTCTGAGGGGATATCCGCGTTCTATGATGTACCACCCGGCCGGTACACATTCGCGCTCGACCTACCACCGGGTACAACACTTGCCTGGTACATCGGCAGCGACGATCCACTGCAGTCGTTTGAGGTAAGGGCCGGGTGTCAAGAAGGGGACATCAGCGTGTTTGCGAGCGGTAGCATCGAAGGCCGTGTGGTAGACGCGACGAACAAGCCGCTACCCCACGCCATCGTACATATCGTGCCGTTGGAAGTGGCGGACCTGAAGGAAAGGGAACTCTATTGGGAGGGCCAGTACAAAGACAAGGGAGGTTCGTTCAAGTTCGTGCACATACCGCCCGGCAGTTACTTGCTCGTGGTGAATCCCGAGGATGAGCGATATCCAGCGTTCCCTTACCAAAGGACCTTCTATCCGGGAGTCGGCGACCGGGCAGTGGCGCAAACGATCACGATCGGCGAGGGCGAGCAGATGAAAGACATGAACATCGTGGTCGCGCCTGAGTTTCGGCGGCGTGTGACTGTCCGCGTCACGTGGGCCGATGGGCGATTGATCGAGGACTTCGTGTACGTCGAGGTCAAGGGTGTGGACAATCCGGCGGCAATGGCGCACACTGACCGGCCGAATCTAAAGGAGAGCATTGTCCAGCTAAGCTTGATCCCCGGCGAGTCGTACACAGTGAGCTCGGAACTGGTTTGTTTGTACGATAGAGGGACTTCGAAGCTTCGATCGGATCCGGCTTATTTGAGTCCGAAGGACGATCGGACGGAGCTGTCGCTGACTATTCCCGCGACTGCCTGCCCCGCGGCGCCTCAGCGAACGCCGGGGAGATAACGCCAGCGGGTCCGGAGTTTGTAAGCGGGAAATTCGGCGGGGAACTTGTGCGCCAGATCTGACTCCTCGACCGCGACGCGGAGCTCCGTTCCGGCGATGTAAGAGATGACGGCGAGCAGGAAGGGAAGGCGGCTCGAAGCAAGGAGTCCGGTGGCGAGCAGCATCGCGAACAACGCCGCATACATAGGATGACGGAGCCAGCCGTAGGCGCCCGTTGTGACGAGCGTCTCGGGCTCGCGGCGGCGCGGAGTGGATCGCAGCACCCACACCAGCAGCGCAGCTGCAAGCGGAGCGAGCACCAGCACAGCCGCGAGTTCGGCGCGATGAGGTTGAAGAGGTCCGGTGGGAAGCGTGAGCGTGATGCAGGCGACGGACGCGGCTTGGAGCAAGGTCCCGATGACGACGGCGGGGCGGATGGGTGTGGGGTCCGCGGCGCGGCCGAGATACGGGATGGCACCGAGAGCGGCGACCACAAGCAAGACGAGCCATGAGCCGATGAAGACGAGATACGCCGCGAGCTTGAGGTGGTCCACCGGCATGCTGTGAATCATGATAGCGAGCAAGCGCCAGCAGGCGAGCTGGGACGGGCGTAGAATGTCTGCATGAAGCGCCGCACATTTCTCGGCGCCGCGGTGTGCGCGGCGGCCACAACGGGGAGACCCGCCGAATATCCGATCTATCGCGCGCGGGGATCGCATCGCGAGTTGGGCCGCCAGCATGGCGAGCAAGCGGCGGCGAAGATCGCGGCGCACCTCGACTACATGGCCGCGACGTCGAAGATGACGCGAGCGGAGATCCGCAAGCGCGCGCTGCGGTTCGAACCGTTGTTCGCGCGCTGGTGTCCGCATCTGCTCGAAGAGATCCGCGGACTGGGCGAGGGCGCGGGGCTGCCCCTCGCCGATGCGTTGGCCGTGAACATCCGTGGCGAACTCGCGCATGCGAAACAAGAAGGCTGCACGGCATATGCGGTGAAGCAAGGCGAGATCCTGATTGGGCAGAACAGCGACATCACGCCCGAGATTCCAGGGTTCGCGTATGTGCTGCATCTGAAGCCCGAGGGAAAGCCCGAAGTGCTCACGTGGACTTTCGGTGGCATGATCGGCTATCACGGCATCAACAGCGCGGGTATCGGGCACTTCGCGAATGCGCTCGGCGGAGGTCCAGGCGGAAGGTTCGGGATGCCGCACTATCCGGTGAAGCGTATGATGCTCGAGTGCCGCACTTCGGGCGAAGCGGTGGATCTGCTGCGCACTATTCCTCTGGCATCGAACGGCAACTACGTGATGTGCGACGCGAAGGGGATCCTCGACGTGGAGGCGACCACGGCGGGTCCGGAAGTGTTGGGCGACGAAGGCAAGGGCTACATTGCGCACACCAATCACTTCGTCTGCTCGCGCTATGCGCGCAAGGAGAACTTCGCCAAGAGCTGGAAGGATTCGTTTCCGCGGCTCGATCGGATGAAGGGTCTGCTCGCGGCGCGGAAGGGCGCGGAGCGCGTGGAGGATCTGGGCAAGATGCTCTCCGACCACGAAGGGCATCCGGTGAGCATTTGCCGGCACGACAAGGAAAGTTGCACCGTGGCTTCGATCATTGCCGAGCCGGCGCAGCACAGGATGCACGTGGCGGTGGCGAATCCGTGCGAGAACCGGTACGCAACTTATTCGATGTGAGGGCGCGATGAAGATTGCACGGCGGCAATTCGTGGCGGGTGCGGCGGCAGCGGCGACGCTCGACATTTCGACGGCGCGGGCGGAGTTTCCGTGGGCGAGCAGGCAAACCTATCTCAACACCGCGACCGAGCATCCGCTGAGTGTGCGGACGGCAGGCGCGATGCAAGAGTACTTGCATGCGCTCACGCATGGTCCGGATGCGGCGCGCGACAAGTTCGAGAACGGCCGCCTGATGACTGAGGTGAAGGCGATGTTCGCGCGGTTGATCCACGCCAAGCCGCAAGAGATCGGATTCACGCCGAGCACGCAGACGGGTGAGAACCTGGTGCTCGAAGGCTTGGGCGTGATGTCCGGCGGGAACGTGGTGACGAATGACCTGCACTATGGCGGCAGCCTGCTCAACTATCGCGAGCGGAAGAAGGCCGGGCTCGACGTGCGGATCGTGGAGCACAAAGACTGGACCATGGACTTCCGCGATCTCGAGCGCGTGGTGGACTCGAAGACCAAGCTGATCGCGATCGCGCTCGTTTCGAACGTGAACGGGTACGTGCATGAGGTGAAGCGGATCGCGGATCTGGCGCATGCGCACGGAGCGTACTTGTATGTGGATGCGATCCAGGCGGCGGGCGCGGTGCCGATCGATGTCGGCGCGATGGGGATCGACTTTCTCGCTTGCTCGGCTTACAAGTGGCTGATGGGCGGGCGATTCGGATACCTGTATGTCCGCGAGGAGTTACAGGGGGCGGCGCTGAAGGCGCGGCTGTTCGGCGGGCGGAGTGCGCCGAAGGGCGCGGGCCAGTACGAAATCAGCACCGCGAGTCACTTGGGGTGCGTGGCGCAGTCGGTCGCGCTCGGTTATATCCTGGGACTGGGCGTGGAGCGGATCCGGTCGCATGCTCGACCCTTGACGGAACGGCTGTGGAAGGAGATGCCGGGGCTCGGGTACGCGAACATGACGCCGAAGGGCAACGAGGAGTCCGATCGTGAGTTTCGTCGTGAAGGATGCAGGCGCGACGAAGGCGAAGTTGCAGCGGGCAGGCGTGGTGGTGACGCTCGGGAATTCCATGCGGGTGTCGGCTTCGGTGTTCAATGATATGTCCGATGTCGAGCGGCTGCTCAGGCACTGGCGAGTTACAGGACTCGTAGGTCTTACGGTCGCCGAGGTGGCGAGGTTGGGGCGGCACTTGCGCGGGCGCTTCGCCGCGTACGGCGCCGATGCCGGAACCGGCAGGTTTCGCGGGCCTCGACGGCGGGACTAAAGTCCCGCGCTGGCTAAAGCCCGCCCTACACGGCAGGGCGGGTGCAGGAGCGGGCCGGCACCCGGTGGAGTTATAAGATATATTGAAACTCCGGAGAAAGACACAGGGACCAGAGTAAGTCTTCCACGCCGTCCGCCGTGAATCCGAACTCGGCGGTGACGCGGCGCTCGGCGGCATTGGGTTCGCGGCCGAGTGCGTGTCGATAGAGGCGCCTGACGAGGTCGCGGAGGTTGGCGGCCTTGGGCGGCGCAGGCACCGGCGTTTCGCCGCGCACGGCGTAGTAGCGGCCGGGGTCGGGCTGTTCCTTGTAGATGAAGAAGCGCACGCGCGGGTTGATATCGCTCGCGAGCGATAGCTCATCCACGCTCACAGTGGTCCGGAATCGGATTGCTCCTTTGGGCACGTCGAGAACGCGCGTGGAGGGCACGGCTGCGATGATCGCGGTCTTCGGTTCTTTGTCCTTGGGCTTGATGGGAGCTTGCTCTGTTCCGGGCAGTCCAGCGACGGGCGCGTCGTCGAAACGCGCGTCCATCCAGCCCGCGCGGGTGAGCGAGGGGTCGTAAGAGTCGATGTCGGCGAGCACGAGCCAGAGCTTGCTCGCACCGCGCACATCGATATCGGCGGCGACTGTTTCGGCGCGGATGGATCCGCTGTCGAACAGCGGCTCGGGCGAAGGTGGCAGGGATCCGGTAAGGCGCTGCGCGCCGCGACGGAGTAACGTGGAGAGCGTGGATCCGTTGACGAGTTCAAGCGCTTGGAGGGTAGTGGGCTGCGTCAGCCGCTCCGTAGTAACTTGGTCGCGAATTGGGCGGCCCATCGAGCGGCCGAGCGGGGTCGATTTGATTTGCCAATCGCGGGCGTAAGTGGCGGGCTCGGGCTTGGCGGGGACCAGCAGTCGCCACTCGCCGGTGACCGACGACACGCCTTCGAGGAATTGTTCGGCGGAGAGGCGGCGAGCGTGGGGTCCGCGGAAGACGTAGGGGATGGCGGGTGCTTCCTTCACGCTCTGCGACGCGTAGGCGCGCGAGGTCATGATGCGGCGAAGGAGGTGTTTGATGTCGTAGCCGTGGTCGACGAAATCGGCGGCGAGCCAATCGAGGAGCTCGGGGGACCAGGGCTCGGCATCCATGTCGTCGACGGGCTCGACGATGCCGCGGCCCATGAGGGTTTTCCAGATGCGATTGACGAGGGTGCGTGGCATGCGGCCGTTTTCCTTCATGGTGAAGAGGCGCGCGGCGGCGGCACGCTTCTCGGCCAAGGGCGCGTCCGTGGCTACGCCGCCGAGTTTCGGATAGAGGAACTTCGCTTCGGCCGTGATGCCAGTGGGCACGTCGCAACGATGGAGTTGGAGGGGCGTTTCGGAGAAGAAACTGGCGAGTCCGTAGGCGTCTTTGAGTTTCCACTGATTGATGAAACTATCGTGGCAGGAGTTACATTTGAGATTGATGCCGAGGAAGATTTGCGCGGTATTTTGCGCGGCCTGCATGACGGGCGTTTGCGAGGCGTTGATGTCTCCGCGCCAGTTGACGCCGATCAGGAAGCCCTCGGGGTCGGCCTTTGCCGAGGGATTGAGCAGCGTCTGAACGAACCGATCATAGGGGAGGTTGCGTTCGAGCGCAGGGCGGAGCCAGGGGGTGATGGACTTGCGGTCGCCGTGATAGACCACGCCCTCGTCGTTCCGCAGCAGGTCGTTCCAGAAGGTGATCCAGTGGTGCGTGTATTTCTGGTTATCGGCAAGGAGCGAATCGATCAGGGCAGCGCGGTCGACGGGCTTGCCGAAGGTTTCGGGGGGGGGAAGGAGGCCGTGTAAGTCGAGATAAGCTCGGCGGAGGAATTGCGCGCCGCCGGCAGCGGGAGGCGCGGAGATGCCGTTGCGGCGGAAGTAGGCGCTCAGGATCTTGTCGACGGGATGAGGCTCTGGAGAATCGGGGAGCGCGGGCGCGGTGAGTTCGAGTTTCGGCACCCAAGAAGAGACCTCGACCTTCGTTGGCGCGGGGGCGCCGGCGTCGATCCAGGCGCGCAGGATGGCGATCTCGCTCTCAGGCATGGGCTGGCCGCCCATGGGCATTCGCGGGGCTTTGGCTCCGGTGACGCGTTGAATGAGGAGGCTCGAGGCGCTGTTGCCGGGGGTGACGACGCGGCGGACATCGGCGTGTTTTTCGAGCGAGAGTCCGCCTTGCTGCATGCGCGGGTTGTGGCAACTGGAGCAGCGCGCGGCGAGGATGGGGTGGACTTGGGTGGAGAAGTCCACGGCGGCGAGGAGGAGAGCGAGGAGCATCGTCTGCTCGATTGTATCGCCGTTGCACGGACCTCGCGATATACTGATCCGCACATGGCCGCCACCTCGCTCGACCTCACCTTCTGGGGCGTCCGCGGCTCAATCCCAACCCCTTCCCCGGAGAATCTCGCCTTCGGCGGCAACACCGCCTGCCTCGCGATCCGCACCGGCGGCGACCCGCCCATCATCTTCGATGCCGGCACCGGAATCCGCGCATTGGGGAACGAACTCGGCGAAGCGAAGGCTCTCCACATCTTCCTCACCCACTTCCACTGGGATCACATTCAAGGCCTTCCGAGCTTCAAGCCGCTCTTCAACTCCCACTGCGCCACCACCATTCATTCCACCGCCGACCCCGCCGAACTCGAGCGCATCCTCGCCGCGCAAATGCGGCGGCCGTATTTCCCCGTGCCCATGCCGGCGCACGTCGCGTATCGGAAAGTCGAGCACGAAGGTACGCGCATCGGCGACCTGCTGATTCGCCCGTTCCCTCTCCATCATCCCGGCGGCGCGACCGGCTATCGCATCGAGTCCTCCAACGCCACCATCGTCTACGCGACCGACCACGAACACGGCGATCCCGAGTCAGACGCGCTCCTGCTGCAGAATGCGGATCACGCCGACGTGCTGATCTACGACGCGCAGTACACGCCCGCCGAATACGAACACCAGCGCGGCTGGGGACACAGCACCTGGCGCGAGGCTGTCCAATTTGCGCAGCGCGCCCGAGTCAAGCGGCTCATCCTGTTCCACCACGATCCGAATCGAACCGACGAGCAACTCGCGCGAATCGTCAGCGAAGCGCAGTCCGAATTCGCGAACACCACCGCCGCCACGGAAGGCAGCACACTGCAACTCTGATGTCCGAGCGCAGCTTCCTCATTCATCGTCCCGACGGCGCGAGCCAAGCTGTCGAGATCACCGCCGCGTTGACGAGGATTGGCCGCGCACCGGACAACGAAATCATCTTGGTGGATCCCAGCCTGAGTGTCTCGCGGTTTCATGCGGAAGTGGCGGTGGATGCGGCCGGCAACGTGCGCCTCACTGACCTTGGATCCTCAAACGGAACCTTCGTCAATGACAAGCGTGTGAACGGCGCAACCGCGCTCGGGCCGAACGACGTGATTCGGATCGGCAAGTTTCGACTGGTGCTTCAGGTCGCCGCCAAGCCGGCAGAACCCGAGTCCGCTCTGCGCGACCTCGACATTGAAATGTCGCGCGTGGATCTCGGCGAACTGCAGAATCGCCCGAATGCCCTGCGCGCGCCGGGCGAGCCGGAGACCGCGTCGGCGGAGTTGCCGGTTCTCGAGCTGCTGCATGAAGTGGGCATGCGGCTGGCTCGCACGGTGACGGTGCAGGATGTAATCGAGACAGCGGTGGACCTGCTGTTCCAGTTCGAAGGTGCGCATCGCGCGACGCTCGTGCAGTGGGACGACGAGCGGCAAGCCTTTCGAACCGGGGATCTCTACGGGCGCGGCCGCCGCAAGTTAGCGGTGTCCGGAGCCGCCGACCCCAGCGCGCTCATCCTGAGCAAGACGATTCTCGAAAAGGTGCGCGGCAGCAATCGTCCACTGCATATTCGCGACGCGCGATCAGAAGCCGCGTTCTCGGGCTCAGAGAGCATCTTCCATGCGGGAATTCGAGCCGCGTTCTGCTCTCCGCTGAGCTATCAGGGTCGATTCCTGGGCGTGCTCTACGCCGACAATCTGATGGGCGCGAATGCGTTTTCAGAGGCCGATTTCCGGGTGTTCGCCATGATCGCCGCGCAGGCCGGGATGGCGCTGGCCTCGGCCACCGCACGTGCGGAATTGCTGGCGCGCGAAGTGGAGCTAGCCGCGATGCGCCTCTATCTTCCGCCGCAAGTCGCGGAGATGATCGCGCTGCGAAATGGCGATGTCGAACTCGGCGGCGTGCTGCAGCCGGTCACGGTGGTGTTCGCCGATGTTCGCAACTTCACGCAGCTTTCGGAAAGCCTGGATGCGCGGGAAGTGGTCCGGCTGCTCAACGAGTTGTTCACCGCCCTGACGGAAGTGATCTTCGACGCCGGAGGCACGGTCGACAAGTACATCGGCGATTGTGTGATGGCGCTCTTCGGCGCTCCGGTTCCGGCCGCGGACGATCTCGCGCGTGCGCTCACGGCCGCAGAGAACATGCAGCGAGCGGTGTCGCGGCTCGATCCACGCATTCGTATCGGAGTGGGCCTCCACGCGGGACAAGCGGTGGTGGGCAACATCGGATCGGCGCAACGGATGCAGTATACGGCCATCGGCGATACGGTCAACGTCGCGGCGAGGCTGGTGAGCCTTGCTGCGCCGGGGCAGATTCTCGTCTCCGAGGATGTTCGCAACGCGGCGGCAGGTTCGTTCGAACGGCTCGGAGAGTTCGAGCTCAAAGGGCGGCAGCGAAAGCTGGCGGCCTACGCTCTGGCCTGGAGCCTGGCATAGAGGTTGCGCCCTCGCCTGCGCCGCGGACCGCGTGCAGCTTACCATGATATGGTCGCTTCAGTGCTGGCCACGTAGTCTGCATGCACAACTCAGAATCGCTGCTCGTTGCCTCGGCCTTGTCGAAGTCGCCGTGGTTTTCGTCTCTGACATCGGATGAACTGAATGAACTGGCTTCTCTCGCCGCGCTTCAGCGGCTTGGCCCCGACACCGTCGTGTTTCGGGAAGGCGACCCAGGCGACGCGCTGTTCGTCGTGGTCACCGGACAGGTGCGGATCTCGGTCGCAACGACGTCCGGTGAGGTAACGCTCAACACGCTCGGGCCGGGGGATATCTTCGGCGAGATCGCGGTGCTCGATGGGCGCGGCCGTACCGCTACCGTCACCACCACCAAAGCTACCGAGCTCGTGAAGATCGGGCGCATGGAATTCCTCGCGTTCCTCGCGGAGTTCCCGCGCTATGCCACGGTGCTGGTGCGGATCCTCGCGTCGCGCGTGCGCAGCACGGTCCAGGTCTTTCCCGATGTGAACGGACTCACCGCAACAGCGTCCGATGGCGACGGCCCGAGCAAATCCGGCGTGCACACGCTTCCACGCAATGGCGCATCGCCGGTGCAGCATTACGATGACTGGACGGAGATGCCCGAGACCGGCTTTTCGGCCGCGATTACTTATCAACACATACACGAGAAGTTACAGCTCGAAGGCTTGCCGCATCTCAACGTCGCTTCGTTCGTTACCACGTGGATGGAAACCGAAGCGGAGCAACTCGCCCACGAGAGCATCAACAAGAATCTCGTGAACGTGGCCGAGTACGCGCACACCGAGTCGATTCACCGGCAAGTCATCGCGATGACCGCGAACCTGTTCCATGCCGACGTGCCTGCGTTTGACCCGAGCTCAGGCAAGGAAGCTCCCATCATCGGCGCCACTACCGTGGGATCCTCAGAGGCCGTGATGCTGGCCTTGCTGGCCCACAAGTGGAACTGGAGACACAAGAGCCCGCGCTCTCCGAAAGACCGCCCCTATGTCGTCTTCGGCACGCACACGCACGCCTGCTTTGCCAAATTCGGGCGCTATTTCGACGTGGAAGTAAGGTGGGTCCCGCTCGAACCGGGACGCTATGCCGTCACCGCCGAGCAGATACGCGCAATTGTCGAAAGACGAATCGTGGACGACCCAGAGGTGATGCAAGCTTGCGGATACACGGCGGAAGAAGCCGGTGACCGCCGCGTAGGCGAACTCGTGATGGCCGTGGCCTGCGTGGTGGGCACCACTTACACCGGCGACATTGACGATGTGGCTGGCATCAATCGAGTGTTGGCGGAGGGCGGCTGGGATATCCCGGTCCACGTGGACGCCGCATCGGGCGGGTTCATCCTGCCGTTTACCGAAGACGAGAGAACCGGCGCTCCGCTCGAGTGGGATTTTCGCCTCCCGAAGGTCTGCTCCATCAACGTCTCCAATCACAAGTACGGCTTGGTCTATCCGGGCCTGGGTACGCTCGTGTTCCGGAATCCATCGATTCTGCCCGAAGAGTTGCTGGTCGATATCGACTATCTCAGCGGCGAGATGCGCAACTTCAGTCTCAATTTTTCCCGCGCGAGTAACAGCGTCATCCTGCAGTACTTCAACTTCCTGCGCCTGGGGAAGGCCGGCTATCGCCGGATCATCCAGGGTTGCCTTGACCGCGCCCGCGATCTCGCGAAAGCCATTCGAGCCTCGCCCACACTCGATCCGTTCGTCGAGGTAGTGAGCAGGACCGAGTACCTGCCCATCGTCGCGCTCAAACTTCGGGACAAGTGGCTCGCTGAGCCGCCGTTTACGCTGGACGAGATCGCCAAGCGCCTGGAAGCGACCGGATGGTTCGCGCCAGTCTACAGCCTGCCTCCCGACAACGAGCAGATTCAAGTGATGCGCATCGTGGTGCGAGCCCACTTCAGCCCCCCGCTGGTGGACGCGCTGGTGCGGGATCTCGAGATAGCCGTTCAGGAGTTCAGTCTGCAAGCCCATGTCTAATCCATCGAGCACTCCAACGCTGAAGAATGCCGAGGAAATCCTGGCATTTTTCCGCAACAACCAGCGCCGCCTGTTCTATGTCAGCAGTGGAGCCTATAACATGCTCGGAGCCGACGAGTGGATCGGCGGCCTCGAGTTCATCGGCAGTTGGGACAGTTTCGACGGCCAACATCCCCACATGTTCGTGGCTGTTCCCCCGGCCGGGCAGGCGCCCTCTGGAATCGAAGCAGCCAACAATTACCTGCTGGCTCACCCCACGGTGGCCGAGCACATCCGCGCAGCCGGGCCGGGCGCGGGCGTGCTGTTCCTGATGTTCGATGAGCAGACAGAGGCCCTCGCCCATGCGCTTGGCCTCGAGGTCGCCCATCCGCCGGCGAAGCTGCGCCAGCACCTGGATAGTAAGATCACCACAACGCGGCTCGGCGCACGAGCGGGTGTATCGTCCGTGCCGAACATTCTCGCCCCCGTGGATAGTTACGCCACCCTTCGCGAGGTGGCCCGTGGCCTTGGTCCGGATCTGGTCGTGCAACTGCCCCATGGGGATTCCGGCGCCACCACCTTCTTCATTTCGAGCGAAGCCGACTACCGGCCCCACGCGGAGAAGATCGCTGCGCATCCCGAAGTGAAGGTGATGCGGCGCATTCGCTGCCGCCAAACCACGATCGAAGGATGCGTGACGCGCCACGGCACTCTCGCGGGACCGTTGATGACCGAAATGATCGGTTTCCCCGAGCTCACGCCCTTTCCCGGCGGCTGGTGCGGAAACGAAGTCTTCACCCCCGGCGCTTCCAGCCTCGTCTCGCCAGACGTTCGCCGCCAGGCCCAGCGTGCGGTGGTCGCATTGGGAAACCAACTCCGGCAAGAGGGTTACTGGGGTTACTTCGGCCTCGATTTTCTGCTGGACCAAGACGACGGCACTTTGTATCTGGGTGAAATGAATCCCCGCTTCACCGGCGCTACGCCTTTGTCGAACCTGGCGGCTCTGGAAGCCAATCAGCCGCCCTTGGCGCTCTTCCATCTGCTGGAATGGATGGGCATCGATTTTTCCATCGATGTGGATCAATTCAATCATCGTTGGATCGAAGCCGGATCCACCGTGGATTGGAGCCAGCTCATCATCGAACACACGGGTGACCGGCCGGAAATGGTGACCGATGTCCCCCAGAGCGGTGTTTGGCGCATGCATGAGGATGGCGAACTGAGCTTCGCGCGGAGTGTCTTTCAGTTTCGAGCAGCCGGCGGCGCCGAAGCGTTCTTCGTTCGTACCATCGACGCGGGCCACACGGCCCACCGCGGATCGTCTATCGGCCGTCTCTGCGTGCGCGGCCGTTTGATGGATGACGACTATCGCCTCACCGCCCGCGCCCACGCTTGGATCCGCGGATTCCGGCAGCAGTTCCGCGCCTCCACAAGGGCCGCCGCGCCCGGGGAGTAAGTCGATTTCCTCCGAAATTCGTTCTGGTCCGCCTTCGATGTTCGCGGTGTTTCGCCATCGGAACTTCGCGCGGCTGTGGATCGCGCAGTTCATCTCCACCATCGGAAACGGACTGCTCGGTTCCGCGGCGTCGATCCTGGTGTACCGGCTCACCGGGTCCGCCATGAGCGTCGGGTTGATGCTGCTGGCGGCGGCCATGCCCACGCTCTTTGTCGGCTTGATCGCCGGCGTCGCGGTGGACCGCTTCGATCGCAAGCGCATCATGATCGGCGCCAACCTCATCTGCGCTCTCGTTGTAGGCAGCATCCCGTTCGCCCTCCCGCTGAGCACGGCGTGGCTCTATGTTTTGGTCGCCCTCTCGAGCGCGGTGGAACAGTTCTTCGCTCCGGCGCAAGCGAGTGTCCTGCCAGACACCGTGCCTGAAGAGGAACTCGCGTCAGCCAACGCGATGATGACCATCTCGTTGTATGGCGCGCTGGCGATCGGCAGCGCTCTGGCCGGCGCCATCGCGACCGTCTCCACGCTCACAGCCGCTTTCGTGCTCGACGCGTTGTCATTCGTGTTGTCGGCAGCCTGTGTCGCCTTCGTCGCGATAGCGCCCCTGCCGGCCGCGGAGCGAACCAGCGCCGCGGGCGTGTTCGACAATCTCGGCGCCGGACTCACCTTTGTCCGCCGAACGCCGGTGTTGTTCTCGCTGGTCCTGGTCTTCGGACCGGTCTTCGTCGACTACGGCCTGACAAACTCCCTGACGCTTCCTTTCATCAAGCGCGCGCTCGGTGGAACCGATTTCCACTTCAGCTTCCTCGAAGCCTTGTTCGCGATCGGCTTCGTGGCGGGAAGCCCGATGATGGCCAGCTTGGGCGATCGCCTGCACGCCGGCCAGTGGATCGGACTCAGCATACTCGGGATGGGCGCGTGTACGGTCTTCATGGCGCTGGGTCGCGAGTTGTGGATCGTATTCGCCTGCAGCGCCGTGATCGGCGTGCTCAACGCACCATCGTATGTCGGGCGCCAGTTACTCATTCAGCGAGTTACGCCGCGCGAGATCCGCGGCCGCGTCAACAGCTTTTTCTTCGTGCTGCGGGATACGGGATTCATGACCGGAATGGCGATGGCCGGCCTCGCGGACCTGATGGACGTCCGCGTGCTCCTGCTCATCAACGCCTTCGGCTTGGCTGCCTTTGGCTCACTAGCGCTCATCCTGCCAGGCCTGGGCCAACGGTCCGCCGAGTGGCGCCTCGTCTTGACCATGCTTCGCACCCGGCCCGAAAGCCATGCCGCTCTCGGGCTCGGACGCGCCTCCAGCCTCGCTGACATCGATCAGTTATGCGCACACCTGCCCGAGATGGCCCACTGGACCCGTACCCAGAGGGACGACCTGGCTCGCCAAACGCGGGTGTTCGAAGTGGAACCGGGCACCGCGATCGTGCGCCAGGGAGAGCAGACGAGCAATGCGTATTTTCTCCTGCGCGGGCGCACCGTGGCCACGCGAGCAGCCGGCGGCGATAGCCGCGTGCTCGATTTCCATAATCCCGGCGACTTTTTCGGCGAAATCGCCGCGCTCGAGAATCTGCCGCGCACGGCCAGCGTGCTCGCCGAGCAGGCTTCGGTGGTGCTGCAAGTGCCCGCGCCGGTGCTCCGCGACATGACGCGCGATCCCCGCCTCCTCCGCCTGCTCCTCGGCAAGATGAGCGAACGAATGATGCTGTTGAATTTGATCCGGCCGCCAGGCTCCGTGGGGATCGCCAACACTCCGTGATTCGGACGAAGCGCAGTACAATGTAATGGCAGTGATTCGTACCCTTCTGGCGTTCCTTGCCGCAGCGCAAATCTACGCCCAGACTCTATCCCCCCCGGCCCAACCCGACGTCGACCGCGTCCGCGCCCTCGTCGAAGCAGGCGCACTCCCCCGCAAAGCCCTCGACGAAATCGAATGGAACGCCGCCGAAGCCCGCGACTCGGAAACCCTCAAGCGCACCCTCTACGGCCAACTAGCCCTCGAACAATTCACTGACGAAGTCTCCCGCGACATGATGGCCGCCGCCGAGCGCCAGTTCGACCGCCGCAAGCAGCGCCTCGAAGCCGCCAAGAAGCTCGTCAACGAAGGCATCAGCCCGGTCAGCTCGCTCGTGCCCCACCTGGAAGAATTCGACCGCGGCCGCAAGACCTACGATGCCGCCGCCGCCCGCCTCCGCGTCTTCCAGGAACTCACCTCCATGGTCCGCGCCGAGCAGGAAGCCGAAGCCCGCATCGCCGAAATCGAGCACGAAAATCAGCGCAATTACTTCGAAGGCGCAGGCGTGCTCAATCCCGTCCAGGTCAACTGGGTGCAACGCGCCTTCGAGCTCCAGTTCAAGAAAGCGCTCCCCGTGAGCGCGCAAGGCGAGACCGCGCTCCACATTTCACTCGGCTTCGATCACCGCGGCCGCATCGACGTTCCGCTCCACCCGGATTCCACCGAAGGCTCGTGGCTGCGCCGCCAGCTCGAAATGATCCGCGTGCCCTACATGGCTTTCCGCGGCGCCGTGGCCGGACAATCCACAGGCGCGCATATCCACATCGGTCCGCCGAGCCAACGGATCCGCCGTACAGACTAGCCCCCCGAGGAGAGACGCGTTGCAGCCAGCCGCCGAGCCTGCCCCAGCACCCCAACCGCGAGTTCTCATTTCCAGAGACCGCATCGACACGCGCGTCAAAGAACTCGGCGCCCAAATCCGCGCCGACTATGGCGACCGCACCCTCGCCCTCATCGGCATCCTCAAAGGCGCGTTCGTCTTCATGAGCGATCTCGCCCGCGCCATCCCCGGCCCAGTCCGCATCGACTTCATGGGCATCTCCTCCTACGGCAAGGGCAAAACGTCCTCCGGCGAAGTCAAGGTCACCAAGGACCTCGACATGTCCCTCGAAGGCCTCGATGTCCTGATCGTCGAAGACATCGTCGACACCGGCGTCACCCTCACCTACCTCGCCCACGTGCTCCAACAGCGCAAGCCGCGCTCCATCCAGATCGCCGCCCTGCTCGACAAGCCTTCCCGCCGCATGCGCCCCGTGCAGGTGAAGTACGTTGGCTTCACCATCCCCGACGAATTCGTGGTCGGCTCCGGACTCGACTTCGCCGAGCAGTTCCGCAACCTGCCCGACGTCTGCGCCATTGACGAGCCCCGTTGAAATTGGTTGAGCCGCGCTGAGTCTTGGGCCGCTTCCTTTTCTCCCCGCCGCATCTCGCGATCCTCGCCGCAACCGGCGTCGCCATGGCCGCCGCCATCATCGCCGCGCGCCGCCACCCCGCCGTTCGCATCGCTCTCGGACTCGCGCTCGCCGCAAACGAAATCGTCTGGTATTGTTTCCGCTACTCCACCGAAGGAAATCGCTTCCCCGAAGGCCTCCCGCTGCAGTTGTGCGACGTCACCCTCTGGACCACCGTCATCGCCTCGCTCACGCTGCGCCAGTGGGCGGTCGAGTTCTCTTACTTCGCCGGACTCGCCGGAGCCGGCATGGCGATCCTCACGCCCGATCTCTGGACTCCGTGGCCATCCTATCCCGCCATCTACTATTTCCTCGCCCACGGACTCATCATCGTGTCCATGGTGACGCTGCTCGGCGCGGGAATGGCGCGCCCGCGCCCCGGTTGTCTTCGGCGCGCGTTCCTGGTCACCAACGCATACGCGCTCGCGGTGGGCGTGTTCAATTGGGCGCTCGGGACCAACTACATGTACCTGTGCCGCAAACCGGCATCGGCCACGCTGCTCGATTGGCTCGGACCGTGGCCGCTCTACATCGTCACCGGGGAAGCCGTGGCCTTCGCAGCCTTCGCGCTGCTATGGTTACCCTGGAAGGGCAAGTAAAAAATGCCGCGCTACGCCGCCTTCGATATCGGATCGAACTCCGTCCGGATGCTCGCCGCCGACGCCATTCCCGGCAAGACCGAGACGCTGGTGGCCGAGCGCGAGGTCACGCGACTCGGCAAGTCCGTGTACGAGACCGGCGCTATCAGCGCCGAAGCGATGGAGTCGGTCACCGCGGTCCTGCGGCGGATGGCCGCTTCCGCGGCAAAGTTCGATCCCGCCGGCGTGCGTGCTGTGGCCACCGCGGCGGTGCGCGACGCGAGCAATCAAGCGGAGTTCCTGGAGCGCGCATCTGCCGCAATCGGTGCGCCGGTGGAAGTGATCTCCGGCCAGGAAGAAGCGCGACTCGTGCATCTCGGCGTCGAGAGCCGCTGGCCGCATGCGGGCGAGCGCGTGATGATCATCGATGTGGGCGGCGGCAGCGGCGAGATCATCGTCGGCGAGAACGGCCGCCTGCGCGAAGCGTTCTCGAAGCCGGTGGGCGCGGTGAGACTCGCGGGCGTCTTTCTCCGTCATGATCCGCCCGAGGCGATCGAGTTGCTCCAGATGCGCGAGTTCATAGACGAGAAGCTCGGGGTCGCTTTCAAGGAAGTGGGCGGACTCGACTTCGATCGCGCCATCGGGACCTCCTCGACCGCGGGCGCGCTGGTGTGCGTGGCGCACCGCATTCCGCGCGCGCGCCGCGATGAAGCCGACAAGCTCCGCGCCACCTTGCCGCAGGTGCGCAAGATCTACGAGCAGTTGTGCGAACGCTCCGCCGAGCAGCGCGCCAAGATCCCCGGCATCGGACCGCGGCGAGCGCAAATCATCGTTCCTGGCGTCGCTGTGTTGCTGGCTTGCATGGAGCGCTTCGGATTGCCCGCGATCCACTACTCGACTGCGGGTGTGCGTGATGGCGTCATCGCCGATCTGTCGGCGCGCCGCGTGGGCGCCGAGCGCTCGCAACTCTCGCGCGAGCAGCGGCGCGTGGTGGAGCAGATGGCCGTGCGCTTTTCCGTGGATCTGCGCCACGTCCGCAAGGTGACCTCGTTCTGCCATCTGCTGTTCGATTCCTTGCGTCCGCTGCATGGGCTCGAGCCGGACTGGGGCAAGCTCCTCGAAGCCGCGGCGACGCTCTACGACATCGGCCACTTCATCAGCGACACGGGCCATCACAAGCACTCGCAGTACATCGTGGCCAATTCCGATCTACCGGGATTCACCGATCGCGAGAAGCATCTCATCTCGTTGCTGTGCCGCTTCCATCGCAAGTCGATGCCGGGGACGCGCCATGCGGACTACACGGGCTTGCCTGGCGAAGATCGCAAGAGTGTGCTGATGCTGGTCCCGATTCTGCGGCTGGCCGAAGCGCTCGACATCGCGAGCGAGCAGCGCGTGGAAGAGATCTCGTGCCGGGTGACGGCGGATGCGGTAGTGCTCGGTCTGAGCACGCGGAAACAGGCGGACCTCGAGGAGTGGGCGAGCCGGCGGGCCGGGGAGGCGTTCCGGAGTGTGTATGGGCGTCCGCTCGAGTTGACGATTAGCGCGCGGTAACGGTGCGGTGTCGCACGCTACCAACCACTACGGAAGCGTAAACTCGAACTCCCCAGTCAGGACGACTTGAACGGTCACCTGTTTGGAGTACTTGATCGTCCTGTCCTTGACGAGAAGAAGTATGTACTCACCAGGCGGAACGTCTGGGAAGGAAACTGTCTTCCCCTTGAGGATGGCGCTGAAGGTCGTATCGGAGTAGAGACAACTGAGCTTGACCAGTGCAGGTGATCCTGCCCCAGGCTCTTCGCCGGTGACCTTCACGTTTACCTTGACCGGCGGCAGGCCTGGATCAACGATCAAAGGAGGCACAGGATGCAAACCAATCACCATTTCGATCTCGGGCCTGTTGACGATGACCTCTCGCTGGTACATTTCGAATGCCCGAGCTATAGCCTTGAACTTGTAGGTTCCGTAAGGTACCAAGAGCGTGTCCGAAGCGGTGGTTAGCCGTTCTCCCGTGACGACATGGTCGAATGCCACCCCGAACCGATTGATCGGCTTTCCGAACGCATCCACCACCACAAAGTGGATCCGCGACTTCTCTGCGCAAAGGGCGAGCCACGAGGCTGCCAGAACCGCAAACACAGTCTTCATGGTGTTCACACCCGCCACTCAATAGTAGGCCATCGAGAAGTCCGCATCGCCAAGGCGGCTCCCTCAGATTCCCCTTCGAGCGGCAGAGGTAGCGCCGATCCCTGCCTCGACGTTGGCCAATTGCCCGGGGAGCCATCCTGATTTGGCAAGCTCCAATCTTCAGTCAGGGAGCTCGTAGATTCGCAGCACCCCGTCTCCCGCTTCGGCAACCAGCTTCCCATTGGGCGAGATATCGATCGCGTAAGGCGCGTCTCTCAGGTTGTTCGGCCCCGGAATTGGTATTTCCAGCTTTTGCCACCGGACCTTCCATTTCGCCACGGTCTTTCCCGTCCGAAAATCCCAGACCTCTTGGTTGCGCACATGCCGCATATCGTATTCTTCGTCCAGTGAGGCGATGTAGCGCTCGTCTGTAGCCAAGACGCGTGTTCCGTTGATAGCCGCGAACGCAGGGCTTCCTCCGTTGAGAGTAGGATGCTGTGTGACCAACTCGCCCGATTTGACGTCCCAGAAGCGAAGGAACTTGCGTTCGCGCTCGGCGCGGCTGCTTTCGCACAATATGCGCCCTCCATCCATGAACTGGAGATGCCCAGTTATTCTGGAGCGCGGCCATGGCTGTAAGACCTGCCACGAGTCGTACTGGACCACCTTCGTGTCACCGGGCTCCTCGAATTCCCGAACCGCGAGCACTTTGGTTCGTGCCTCCACGTCCGCGATCCACCAATGGCCGGGCATTCGCTGAAGGCCCAGAGTCGAGCAATCGCGATTGGCCGCGAAGTACTCGCTGCGAGTGGCCTTATTTGTAAAAGGCAGCACGCCGCTCGCCTTCTTGGCCAGCAGTTCATTGCTGCCGAAGAAGCCTGCCAGTGTTATTCCTCCGCCGAACGGCAAGGTACAAATAGAGCGTCTATCGATGTCCGCGATTCGCCCTGCGCCGGACTGAAATGCCAACACACTCGAATCTGGCGCCCACAGGAGGCTATGTTCATCAAAGATTCCGAGCCGAGCGAGTCCGTTCTCTGCGTCAAACTGAGCCACTGGTCGAGGATCATTGCCGACCCTAATCACCAGCAGATGGCTAAGATGGTCGGCTATTCTCCGCGAGCCCGCCTTTGTCCGGTGAAGTCCGAGTGCCACCGCGACCAGTCGGCTATCTGGCGAGAACCGAACATCCTGGACTGAATGAGTTGACTGCCCGGCAAGGCCCTGCGGTTCAACAACGCCGCCTGTCAATCCGAGTTCGGAGACGAGCCGTCCTGGCTGCCCAGCCAGCGCGCAACAGCACACTACCCAAAGCGCTCTACTTCTCACTCTCAGCACCTTCCTGGAGGATTCCGAGCGGCCCCCTTACCTCCCGCATACAGAGTGTACAGGCTCGTGAATGATGACCATCTGCCAGGACTCGTTCCCGGCCGGCGCCCGTGCGCCAGCCACATGAGACAGATCGTCGCCGCGTCGAACAACCTTGAGATTGGCGAAATTGCGATTTCGCCTTGCGTCCACCGTTCGGTACCGGCGGTTCGGCATCCCAAGTCTTGAAGTCCATTTCCACGAGTTGCTTCAACCCCGCGATTCGCATCGCAGGCCACCTCAGTCCGGTCGCTGGGCCGATTCGCGCGAACTCCGGTTGACTGGACTCATTTGTGTTTCGACAGAAGCTTCTTTCGCAGGAGCGAGAGGCGCTCTGAGTCGATCTCCTCACCTGTATCGGCATCTACTGTGATCTCTCCCGTTCGGAGTGCCACCCGATAATTTCCGATCATGCCAGAGCCCGTTTTGGGGCACCGGTTCCGTATCTGAACAACCACGTACTCGCGAGCTGTCCAAAGCAACTCGGTACGTGGACAACCACCACGCACCCGCGAGTTCAGAAAATCGGGGCTGTTCTCGGCCAGCATCCGCGCCTCTGGGATAGTCAGCCGGCGCTCTGCGCCTTGAACGAGAGCAATGACGGCGAGGAGCTTCGTCATTGCAATGATCGCAGTTCTCCTCATGGCTATTCTATGCAATCCCTCTGTAGCCGGCCGTAGCTGCCGGCTCGATTGTCGTTGACGTGGTTGGCATCCACCGCTGGTTGATCAAAAACGATATCCGCATAGATGACCTCAACCAGTGCGATGTGGCCGACATATTCAGGCATGGTATCGAACCGTACAATTCTGGCCTGATAGTGGGTTAAGTCCCAGTAGCCCATTTCTTGCCAATCGAAGCAATCCACCAAGGTAAGCTCGAGATGTGTGTGGAGCAATGCGTGTGTGAGGTGTGTGAACCGTCGGAACACTCCCGTCCCCGAGACGTCCACTTCAATGGCTGGAAAGCTGGCCGCCGCATCGCAGCCAGCAGGGACCACTCGAAAGGAATTGCCAAAGATCGGCTCGTCAGCGCGAGTGACAAGACCCAGGGGCGCAGCAACAAGTGCGCCAAACAGCGGGCCCTTCAGAGTCTTGAACGACTTGAAGCTTTCGAAGTCCCTGCGGTCGGGGTTCCGCCAGAAGTATTCGTTCCAGATATGTCTGAGCGCGAATCGATAAGAGTGAACCAGCTCGGTAGCAAGAACCATGTCAATATTCCCCCGGTATGTGAAGATGGTCTCGGCGGCCGAGACCAACCAAGCTTTCTTCTCCAAGCCTCGCGGAACGTCGCTGAGCCCGAAAGCAGTAGGGGCACCGACTGGGGACCTCCTGAAAACGATCACTGTTCTCATGGTCCCCATCGCCCACCGGAGCGACGCAATGCTGGCTTTTCGATTGTCCCCGACAAGGCGGGGAAAGGCAACACGAATCCGGTCACGAACGCCGGAAGGGGGTTGCGAGGAGTGAGGTCCAGCGGCGCGGCCACGCTCTACGACATCAGCCACTTCATCAGCGACACGGGACATCACAATCATTCGCAGTACATCGTGGCCAATTCCGATCTCCCCGGATTCATCGATCGCGAGAAGCATCTGATTTCGTTGCTGTGCCGTTTTCATCGCAAGTCGATGCCGGGCGCGCTACACGGGCTTGACGGGCGAAGATCGCAAGAGCGTGCTGATGCTGATCCCGATCCTGCGGCTCGCCGAGGCGCTCGACATCGCGAGCGAGCAGCGCGTGGAAGAGATCTCGTGCCGGGTGACGGCGGATGCGGTAGTGCTCGGCCTGAGTACGCGGAAGCAGGCGGACCTCGAGGAGTGGGCGAGCCGGCGAGCCGGGGAGGCGTTTCGGAGTGTGTATGGGCGTCCGCTCGAGTTGACGATCAGCGCGCGGTGAGCGGTGCGGCGTCGGAAAGTCAGCCGCTATGGAAGCGTAAACTCGTACTCGCCTCGCATGATGACCTTGACTGTCACGTGCTTGGAGTACTTGACCTTGTTGTCCTTGATCAGGAGAAGTATTTATTCACCCAGGGGAACATCCGCGAAGGAAACAGTCTTCCCCTTGAGGATGGCGCTGAAGGTCGTATCGGAGTAAAGGCTGCTCAGCCTGACCAGTGCTGGCGGTCCCGATCGAGACTCTTCGGAGGCGACCTTCACATCGATCATGACCGGGGGTGCACTTGGATCACGGAACACTCTGGGCGCAGGGTGTAATCCGATCACCATTTCCATCTCAGGCATGTTTACTACTACGTCTCTCTGGTACAGCTCGAATCGCTGCGCCAGCACCGTGAGCTTGTATTTCCCGTAGGGGACTGACAATGTTTCGGAAACCGTGCTCAGCAGCTCTCCCGTGACAGGAACTTCGAACGCTACGCCGAACTCCTTGATCGGCTTTCCGAACGCATCCACGATCACAAAATGGATTTTCGACTTCTCAGCACACAAGGCGAGGCACGAGGCTGCCAGAACCGCAAACACAGTCTTCATGGTGTTCACACCCGCCACTCCATAGTAGGCCATCGAGAAGTCCGCGTCCGCGAAAGGCGTATGGTTCAGACTCCCTTCGAACGGCCGGAACAATCGCCACCGCCGGCCCGTCTGCCGCCCATCCGTCGAGTATGAGGACATGTCCTGCACCGTCCGCGTGATCGCCACGCCATTCTTGTTCGGCACGCCCACGTCGGGACTCGCCCAAGCCAACTCCCTGATTAGACGATCACAATCCCGCGTTTGGGTACGTCTCGACCCAAGCGCAGTTGGTTTTCGCGACAACTCGCACCGTTCACTGAGCCCTGAGCCGAAACTCACGTTCAATTCGGTCACCTCTTGAATCACACCGCACCCTAAGCGGCGTGAACGTCGAGGGCGAATGGCCGGTTACTTCAAGTTCGCTCGAAAGGCTCAGAGTGAAAAACACACGCCCATACGAATCCGTGACCCGTGGAGGGTAACTCGAGCGAGTCCCGATGATGATTCCATGTAACGTTACTCCCTCGACTGGCTTGCCGTTAGGGTCCCGACCCCTGATGAGGATCTGACACCCATCTGGCTTGAGCATCGGCTCAGGCGGACAATCCTGAAGATAGGGCCGAAGCGTCAGAGTTTCTCCCCAGCGCGCCTGAATGTTTCCGAGAGTAAGCTGCCCGCACTGCCCGTCCCACCCGATTGTAATCTCGACGTTGCCGAGGCCGATGTCGCAAATACGTCTTTTCCCTCCAGGAGCGATGCCATCGAATATTAGCCTTCCACTCTGATCCCGCACCTTCACTGGCAAATCCCGCACAGAGCGTCCGTCGGTTTGGACCTGGAGGTCCAAAGCGCAGTACTCCGCCCGCAAATTGCCACTGGTGAGGCCAGCCGCTAGGATAAGGAAAACCGGCATTATCATTTCACGACAGCGGTCGAAAAGCATTCCGAGAGTATCCTTCCGTCATCCGCGCGACTATCGCCGTATCCATAGCTATGGCGAAGCTCGTGCAGTAAGACGAAAGCCTGCCACTGACCCACGCTGGTGAACTGCACACCTCCGGCCATCGACAGCGTCCCGTTCTGGCCTCGCACTCTCACGTACGGCGCCAATTGCGCCTCGGTTGCTGCGACAAGATCGACAGTCGGGCCAGGGGCTACTGGCTGCTGAACAACGCCGGCAGAGTCAATAATCACCGATTGCGCAGACCTCGGAGTGCTCCAAATGCCTGCGTTTATCGCCATTGAAGTCGAACCGAGGCCAGTTGCCGCAAACGCGGGGTAGTAGATATTATATCCGGACGGAGTGGGCTCCGCTCGTACAACTCCTAAGTAACTCGCTTGGCTAAACTCTACATCGTTCAGCCGTGTCTGAGCGGCTGCCGGAGCTTCACCCGCAGGCGCTCCGACCGCCTCGGCGCAATTGTGATTACTCAATGCTAAGAAAGCGATGAGGAAGCCATCGGGCCTGTAGCGCTGACTCCGCTCCCCACCGCCTCCGCCACCGCTGTCGCCTCCTCCCTGGTAACCAAACGAGTCATCCGGTTCACTGTAGGAGAAAGATGTGTCCCAATTTTCGCAGCTCCGGTCATCGGGCGGCCCCCAACACTCCCGGCCCCACACATACACGAGAAACTTCCGCCTCCCGTCGGGATCAAAGTGGTTAATGGGATCTCCTTCGACATACGCGTAGCGATTCCAAGATCCGGGTTCGCTAGGCCCACCGCTCGCCTTGTACGGATCCGCCGTCAAAAACCTCCCCCAACTCGACGAGTAATACCGCTGATCCGCATAGTGCAACCCGCTCGCATCCTTGTCATGCCCCGCAAAGTGCGAAGTGCTCTCCCATACGGCCGCCCCCCACCCGCAGGCTTCGTATCCAACCGGTCCGGCATCGGCTCGCCCCACCCCACCCCCCGCAGCCCCACCGTACTGATACGTGTTCGTCGGATTCAACACCATCCCCGGCGTCGACCCACCAGCCGGATCGTACACCGCCGCCAACTCCACGCTCACCTTCCCATTCGGACCGTAGACCGAGTAAACCTCCTGAATCACATTCTGCGCATCCGTGTACCGCCGGAACACCCGCTTGTTGTCCGGCGCATAGCGGTACTGCTCGGTCCCGTCCCAAGTCAGCAACCGGTTGTCGATGTCATACACGCTGATCGTGCTGTTGTTCTGGTTCCCGTTCGCATCGTAGTTCAGCGCATTAATCCGGTTCGTCAGCCCATCCACATTCCAGTTCGCCCCCGCCTTCCCAGTCAAGTTCCCAAATCCATCGTAGGCGTAGCTCTCCGACCACGGACTCGGCCCCGCCGCCGAAGCAGCAGTCAGCCTCTGCAGCGAGTCATAAGTGTAAGTCACCATCTCGCCGCTGATCACATTCTCCCGCTGCGTGATCCGACCGTTATTCTGCGTCGCCGAGTAGTAATACTTCAGGTCCACTGCCGTGCCGCCCGTCGCTGTCGCCTGCAGCCGCGTCAACTGCCCCATCACGTTGTACTGCCGCGTCTCATACTGACCCGCATTGCTCCCATTCTGCCAGTGCTGCATCGCGAGCAGCTCCCCAGCCGGACCATACGTCATCCCCGTCACGATGTTCGCAGCCGGGTTCGACCCCTGCTTCCGCGTCAGTCCGCTCACCCGGTACATCGAGTCGAACGTGTAGTCGAGCGTGTAGCCCGGCGACGTGTAGATCGTGTGGTTGCTCGCGTCCCACGTCTTGAAGTCCGGCTGGACCAATTGCACCACCCGCCCAAAACCATCGTAGGCCATCGAGAAGTCGGCATCCGCGTAGGGCGTGTGGTTCAAATTCCCCTCGAACGGCCTTATCAACCGGAATCGCCTTCCTATCGCGCTCCCTGCCGTTGTGTAGGAATACATCTCCCGCACCGTCCGCGTGATCGCCACACCATTCTTGTTCGGCGCGCAAATCGGATACTCCACCCACGCCATCCGCCCAACCAGGTTCGTCCCGTATGCGGAGTTCCCGTCATAGTAGAACTTCGTGTTCTGGCACGCGTCCTCAGTCGTCGAGGGCTGATTGGCCATCGGGTCCTTCGGATACCGCTTGATCTCCGTCACCCGCTTGTACGCGTCGTAGAAATACGCCACTTTTTGGAACTTCGCGTCCACTTTGTCCTTCAGCGTGCTGTCTCCATTGTACCGGGCATGATGGGAGCGTGCCCCGAATCGCAGCCCGACCCCAGCGGCAACCCCGCCTGGCACTCGGACCTCGATTTGCGGTCTACTCATACTCACCGGGCTTGGGACGAGATGGAACGACATCCCTCGAGAAGCGGTGAGCAGGGCCGAACATCTCGGGGCCGGCCGATTATGCGTTTGGACTCAGAGTCCGCCGTTGTAACTGGCCGCCCCTCCGGTCCACCCGGTTGAGCTGCGAGCTCGAATAGGTAGGTGCCGTTTGTCCCTGACCTGTCGTTGCCCGGCCTTTCCCGCCGGACCCGGACTTTCCGCAGCGCCCGTCTTGGCGCCGAGACTGCGCCGGCCCTGCCCGCCGCATTCCCAAGGAGTCTCCAGTATGCCATTTGCCGCTTTCGATTTGCACAAAGAAATGATCGAGGCCGCCGTCGCCGACGATCAAGGCAACATCACCGTCCGCCAACGCTTCCCCGCCACCGCCCAAGCCATCGAGCGCTTCGCCCGCCAACACCTCTCGCCCGATCACGCCCTGGCCATGGAAGCCACCTTCAACACCTGGGCCGTGGTGCGCATCGTGCGTCCGTTGGTGGGCCGCATCGTCGTCAGTAATCCCCTGCGCACGCGCGCCATCGCCGAGGCCAAGATCAAAACCGACCGCATCGATGTCACCGTGCTCATCCACTTACTCCGCCTCGACTATCTCCCTTCCGTCTGGATCCCGGACGAAGAAACACAGCGTCTGCGCGCAACCACCACTACTCGCGCATCGCTCACCTCCGACCGCACCCGCATCAAAAACCGCATCCACTCCGTGCTCCATCAGCGCCTCATCCACCCGCCCCAAGGCGATCTGTTCTCCAAAGCCAACCTGACCTGGCTTTCCCAGCTCGCACTGGACCCGGAAGGCCGCCAATCGCTCGACCGTCAACTCCGCCTGCTCGAACAAATCGAGCAGGAAATCGCCAAAGTCAACTCGAGCCTCTGCGCTCACGCTTACTCCGATCCCAGGGTCAAACTGTTGATGACTCTTCCCGGCGTCGACTACGCCGTCGCCGATGCGCTCATCGCCACCCTCGGCGATGTCAACCGCTTCGCCAATGCCGACAAAGCCGCGGCTTACTTCGGACTGACTCCTTCCACCAACCAATCCGGCCAACACTGCTATCACGGACCGATCACCAAGCACGGCAGCTCGCACGGACGATGGATGCTGATCCAAGCCGCTCAGCATGCCGGCACGCACCCCGGACCGCTGGGAGCCTTCTTCCGCCGCCTCAGCCACCGCAGGGGCCGCAACAAGGCGGTGGTGGCGACGGCGCGCAAACTGGTCACCATCGCCTGGCACATGCTGAAAAACAACGAACCGTACCGTTATGCGCAACCGGCGGCCACCGAGGCCAAGCTGTCGCGCTTGCGGGTGCGAGCGACTGGGGAAAAGAAGAAGAGCGGAACCAAGAAGGGGACGCCGCGGACGGCGAGTTACGGCAACGGGGAGCGCACACGAGCGGTACCGTCGCTGGACTCCGTCTACTCGGGCGAAGGGCTGCCCCCGCTGACCGCGCCCAAGCCCGGGGAAGAAAAGATGCTGCGCCAGGCCGAACTCGAGGCGTACGCCCAGGGCGTCCGCCAGGCGCGGCGCGTCCCGCGAGTGAGTAAGAAGAAGGAAAGTAACTAACACCCGGCGGCAGTTAGGCTGCCATTCTCTCTCGATCTCAGTGTGGGCCTGCCGGACGACCCGTCAAGGCCGAGGCCAGCGCTCCTGGTGTGCCCCGGCCCGCCCCAACGGGGCGGCCTTGACTGGTCCCCATCCGGCAGGCTCGACAGGCTCCCGCTAGAGAGAGAATGGCAGCGAGCAGTGTCTGGCCCGAGGGAGCAGGCCAAGCGTGCGATCGCTCCCGACTCGCTGAGTTGGAGAGTCGGACCGTTTTGGCGAACCGGCCCACCAAACTGAATCCTCCTTGGAATCAACAGTTTGTCAACTTGCCAGTTGACAAATACATAGTGTACTGTCCGCGAAATGACTGGACAGCTACCGTTTCTTCTTCCTGGTCTTAGGGAGCGTGCACCCAGGCTGGACTTTCTCCAAAGTCTGACGGCAACGGGAGAGCTTTTCCGTAATGGAGTCCACGGTGGCAGTCCACACGAAGGGCTTGGGGTCTTTGTTCCATGCCGCCAAGAATGCTTCGATGGCGCTTTTCAGATCCTCGACACTGCGGAAGACTCCGCGCTTGATGGCCTTCGCATCCAGTTCTCCGAACCAGCGTTCGACCAGATTCAGCCAACTGGAACTGGTGGGGACGAAATGAAGCACGAAGCGAGGATGGCGCTGGAGCCAGTTGCGAACGTTTTCGTGTTTGTGGGTCCCATAGTTGTCCATGATCAGGTGGAGTGGGACCTTGCCGGGGAACTCCTTGTCCAGAATCCGTAGAAACTTGAGGAACTCCTGATGCCGGTGCCGCTGGTAGCACTGGCCGATCACCTTGCCCTGCAACGTATCTAAGGCGGCAAACAACGTCGTGGTGCCGTTGCGCTTGTAGTCGTGGGTCATTGTCCCGCAACGTCCCTTCTTGATCGGCAAACCGGGCTGGGTTCGATCCAGTGCCTGAATCTGGCTCTTCTCGTCCACACACAAAACGATGGCCTGCTCGGGCGGATTCAGATACAGGCCAATGACATCGGTCATCTTCTCGAGAAACTTGGGATCCCGCGAGAGTTTGAACGTTTCCGTCCGATGGGGTTTGAGATTGTGTGCCAACCAGATGTTGTTCACGGTGGACTTGCTGATGCCTTGACTCTTGGCCATCGTGCGGCAACTCCAGTGCGTCATTCCCTCCGGCTTGGACTGCAGCGTCGCTTCCACCACGGCGGCGATTTTGTCGCTGTCGTAGGTGGGTTTGCGGCCCCGCCCGGGCGCAATCTCCCACACTCCGTCCAACCGCATTTCGGCAAAGCGGGTGCGCCACAAAATCACCGTTTTCCGATTCACCGTCAACTGCTCGGCGATGGTGACGTCGGACTTGCCATCAGCCGTCGCCAGCACAATGCGGCAACGGAGGGCTACTTGCTGAGGAGTGCCGTGAGCATTCACCCATTGTTGGAGCTGGGCTCGTTCGTCAGAAGAGATCTCAAGGGAGGGCATTCCCAAGAGTACTCGAGAATGGCCTGTCCTGTCCAGCTATTTGTTGGACACTACAATAGGTACGTATAGGTCGTCTGCCCCGTTTCCGGATTCGTCGCCGTCAACGTGCGCCCCTCAGAGTCGTAGGTGAAGGTCCGCGTCGGCGTCACGTTCTGCGACATTGGGAGCTGGAGAGTAGAGGTTGCGAAGCGTGCCGTTATTCAGCTTGACAACCCAGCTCCTGCTGGGGGGTGCTCATCGGGGCCGTCCGTTGACCGACCTCGCCAGGTGCTGCGATGGAACACGTAACCGAAGGCTCGATGTAGGAAATACAACCAGAGGAGCAGTGCTGAACCAAGAGATACAATCAAATAGGCAAACCAGAGGTGCAGACTAATGCTCTCTGTTCTCGGCCCTGAATTCCAGAGCATAGCCAAGATCCAGGCGAAGACAGGGCTTAGCGTCAACTCGGCTCCCCCTACAAAAAGGCCCTTCAACCCCACCTCATGAGCTACGGCAGCGAACTTCCTCAATCCCACCCAAATACACACAGAAAACGCTCCCCCGGCGAAGAGCATGATAGCTCTCAAACTTGGTCCGCTATGCACGCGCTGAGCCAGCAGGCAAGTGGCGTTCAAAACAATAGGACCTCCTACCGTAATCCAGATGAGCCAACGGGGCGATCCCTTAGGATGGCGCGTCTCATCGCTCGGTTGACGCACCTCTCGAGATCCCGAATCCGAAATCACCGGTTGGCACCCCGGACAGTTCCCTTAGTCGCATGTCGTTTCGAGATTGCCTTCGTGCTACTTCCCAGTGAAGTTCTCAAGTGTCACCTCGGGGCTACGTTGAGCTTGCATTTCTCAAGAATCGTTCGGTCGAACACATAGGGGCCAACGCCCTTTGTGTCTGAGTCAATGGGAGAGAGTTCTCGCAAGTTGCTGATGGCAAACCCCCCCGATCCCTGGAGGAAAAGGTAGTTGTAAGCGTGCGCCATCTCATGAAGAAGGGTCAAGGCGTTCTCCTCTGTATTGCCACGGTTCCAGAACAGCCGGTTGAAGCTAACCACAACATTGCTGAGGGGCGCCGTGAAGGAGACGCGCACCTGCGCCACTGTCTTTGGATCATAGAGTTCAAAATTGACCGATCCCAAGGGCCCGTTCCTGTTTACGAAAAGTTTGGTAACCACGTCGACTGGATTCCATCCGGCCGCTCTTGTTGCTGAGGTTCCATAGAGCCCGGCGCATCCGGGGTCTTGTAATGCCGAAATCGCACGCCCGATGGCGTCGGGCATCAAGTCCATGTCGCGGAACTCATCAATGTTGAGGAACTCCTCCGCAGCACGCTGCAACAGCTTCCCGATCTCGGTGTCGTTGGGCCTTACGTTTGAAACCTCCCACCAAGCCGACGCGCTCTGCAGTCCATCGTTCGACTTGCAAAGTATGTTCGTCATCGGAGCATCGCTGCCGACCTGGACGGTCTGCTGAGCCCAACAAACCATCCTGCCCTCGGGATCGTTGAAGTTCACAGCATCGCCCAAGACGTACCCATACCTATTCCACGACCCCGGATCCCCAGCCCCCGCACTCGCCTTGTACGGATCCGCCGTCAAAAACCTCCCCCAACTCGACGTGTAATACCTCTGATCCGCATAGTGCAGCCCGCTCGCATCCTTGTCATGCCCCGCAAAGTGCGACACGTTCTCCCCATATGGCCGTCCCGATCCAGCAGCCTTCGTGTCGAGCATGTCCGGCATCGGCTCTCCCCACCCCACTCTCCGCAGCCCAATGTACTGATAAGTGTTCGTCGGATTCAACACCATCCCCGGCGTCGACCCGCCAGCCGGATCGTACACCGCCGCCAACTCCACGCTCACCTTCCCATTCGGGCCATAGACCGAGTAAACCTCCTGAATCACGTTCTGCGCATCCGTGTACCGCCGGAACACTCGCTTGTTATCGGGCGCATAGCGGTACTGCTCGGTCCCGTCCCAAGTCAGCAACCGGTTGTCGATGTCATACACGCTGATCGTGCTGTTGTTCTGGTTCCCGTTCGAGTCGTAGTTCAACCCGGTGATCCGGTTCGTCAGCCCATCCACATTCCAGTTCGCCCCCGCCTTCCCCGTCAAATTCCCGAACCCGTCGTAGGCATAACTCTCCGACCACGGACTCGGCCCCGCCGCCGAAGCAGCAGTCAGCCTCTGCAGCGAGTCGTAAGTGTAAGTCACCATTTCGCCGCTGATCACATTCTCCCGCTGCGTGATCCGCCCGTTGTTCTGCGTGGCCGAGTGGTAATACTTCAGGTCCACCGCCGTGCCACCGGTCGCCGTTGCCTGAAGCCGCGTCAACTGCCCCATCACGTTGTACTGCCGCGTCTCATACTGCCCCGCGTTGCCGCCACCGGTTTGCCAGTGCTGTACCGTCAGCAGCTCGCCCGCGGCTCCATAGGTCATCCCCGTCACCACGTTCTGCGCCGGGTTCGACCCCTGCTTCCGCGTCAACCCCGTCAACTGATACATCGAATCGAACGAGTAGTCGAGCGTGTACCCCGCCGACGTGTAGATCGTGTGGTTGCTCGCATCCCAAGTCTTGAAATCCGGCTGCACGAGCTGCTTCAACCCTGCAATGCCATCGTACGCCATCGAGAAATCCGCGTCCGCGAACGGCGTATGGCTCAGATTCCCCTCAAAAGGCCGAACCAACCGCCACCGCCGGCCCGTCTGCCGCCCATCCGTCGAATACGACGACATGTCCCGCACCGTCCGCGTGATCGCCACGCCGTTCTTGTTCGGCGCGCAGATCGGATACTCCACCCACGCCATCCGCCCAACCAGGTTTGCCCCGTACCCATACGGATTCCCGTCATAGTAGAACTTCGTGTTCTGGCACACATCCTCGGTTCCCGAAGGCTGGTTCAGACTCGGGTCCTTCGGATACCGCTTGATCTCCACCACGCGCTTGTACGCGTCGTAGAAATAGGCGATCTTCTGGAACTTCGCATCCACCTTCGTGCTCAGCGTGCTGTCTCCATTGTACGTATAGGTCGTCAACCCCGTTTCCGGATTCGTCGCCGTCAACGTGCGCCCCTCCGAATCGTAGGTGAACGTCCGCGTCTGCGTCACGCTCCGCGGCATTGACACCGTCAACAACTCACCTCGCAGATTATAGGTGTAGTTCGTCAGCAGATCCGCCCCGCCCGCCGGATTCGGCTCGGTCACCTGCGTCAGGTTCCCCACCGCGTCCATCTCGAACTTCTTCCACTTGCCCGTCGGATCGGTGGTCTTCACCGTGTTGCCGACATAAGTGTAAGTGCTCGTGCTCGCCCCGTCAGCCGCCACTACCGACACCGTCCGCCCCAGAGCGTCATAGTTGTACGTGGTCCAGTATTGCGTCGCCCCCGGCGCATGCGGCCGCGAAACCCGCTTCATCTTCCCGATCGGCGTGCACCCGCACGGAGCGTACTCAGTGTCCACCACCGAAACCGTCGTCGTCCCGTAACCCGTCTCGTCCTTGATCGGCCGCCCGAATCCGTCCTGCGTCGACTTCACCCACCGCGTCCCCGTGGTCGCCGTCACCACCGGCGGATTGTAGCTGTAGGCGTACGTCGTCACCGCACCCGTCGGCGAAGTCGATTGCGTCTTGCGCCCATAGATGTCGAACTGTTGCGAGGCCGACGCGCCGTTCGCGCCCGTCACCTGCGTCAACCCGAGGAACGAGTTCCAATTCATCGAAGTTGCCATTGCCCCGTTGCTATTCGGCGTCATCGCCCCCGGCACCGCATTGTTCTGCGCCGGAGTAACATCCACCTTCACGCCGTTCCGCCACGCCGTGGCCGGCATGCCTGTGATGTCGAATTGGAATTGCGTGCTCTGCCCGCTTCCGTCCTGCGTCGAAGGGTTCCCGCGCAACGTCACGCCCGTACCGTAGTTGGCGCTGTCGTGCTCGTTGAGGAAGTTCCGAGTCACCATCGCGTATTGGCCCGTGTAGTTGTCATAGGTGTTGTAGACGAGCGTGGTCAACTGTCCGCCAGCGCCGTCTTTCAACGTCACCTGCGTGAGCCGGTTGCGGATGAACTTGTTCGTGTATGCTGCCGAGTTCAGGTACGTGTACTCATACCACTTGGCCACCGTCCCGGGGCCGAAGTTGTACTCCTTGCGCCACTGCACGTTCCCATACTGGTCGAGTTGCTGCTCCACCTTCGAGACCTTCGGTGTGCCGCCCACGTCGATCGTCGAAGTCGTCGTCCCGATGTAGGGCCGCCCCACCGGGTCGGTCGCCCACGTGTAAGCGTCACTGGACTTCACCGCGCCCCCGCCATCCAGCGACTCGTACAGCGTCACCTTCCCAAAATCCGTCGCCGCCGAGTTGATCCCGTACGTGTATCGCTTTGACGACGATGCCCCCACGTCATTCACCGTCGTGAGCTTGTGGAATGAGAGCGTGCCATCGCCGGCATCGTGCGTCAGGTTGTAGGTGTAGAGCGTTCCCGCCGCGGTCGACTTCTGCGTCCGAGACGACACCTCGCGCACTTTCCGCGACCCCGTGAACGTGAACTCCGAGTGCGTCCATCCGAGCACCGCGCCCAACGGCAGCGTCATCTGTGTCATCTCTCCGGAACTGTTGTACAACGGCGTGTGCCTCGTGCCAAGCCCATCGCGCTGCAAATAGGAAAGCGTCTGGGTCGATCCGAACGTCTCGGCGCTGAACGGCGAACCCAACGACTGTGGCGCATACGAAAGAGTGTAGTTCTCGCCCGACCCGATGTTGCTCGCGATTCCCGTCAGGTGCGAGTTCGTGTAGGCGAAGGTGTAGCTCACCCGGTCATTGCCAAGCGGAGCCGCCCGCACGTCCTCCACCGAGATCGGGCGCGAGCTCGAATTCGCCACGGGCGCACCGGCGCCGGTGTCGTACTTGATCTGGATCCAGTTCCCGTTGGTGTCGATCACGCGTGAGGCGTAATAGGTCCCGGCGTCGGCCTCACTCCCGCCAGACACCACCTCCATCAGCCAGCAGACGCCGTCGTTGAAGCAGACGCGGTTCGTGCTCAGGTCGTAGTTGACGTAGCTGTCCTTCGACGTGAACACGCCGTTGCTGTATTGATCGAGCAGGTACTCGGTCCCCGAGGTGTCCGTGAACACCACCGAGTTCAGCGCCCACGCGCCGGACCACACCGGCGTCAACGACCCCAACCCGAACTTCCACCCGAATCCGAAGCCCGTGTCCTTGCCGAACTTCCACGTCCGCCCGCTGTGGTAGACCCACTGCTGCGAGTTGTAGTTCAACGCGAACGCCGCGCTGGATCCGCCTCTGCCTTGCGCCTTGAGGATCGGGAGCGTGAAGTTCAGGTTCCCCGAGCGCATGTCGATCTGCTCGCCCTCGGCTCCCCAAAACGCCGTGCTCGACCGCAACCCGATCTGCCGCGGATTCACCGCTCCCGCCGGCGGCGTGTTGATCGTCAGGTCGAAGTAGTTGTAGTTCTGATGGTAGTCAGTCGCGAAGATGCGATACGTGTAGGCTGTCGACGGCGAAAGCCCCATGTCCCGGAACTCGGGCGAACTCGTGCTTCCGATCCACGCGAGTCCGCCTCCGCCCGAGGCGCGGAAGAAGTCGTACTTCACCACGCCGGTTCCGTTCGGCGAATCGTCGAGCACACCCGGCCAGTCGAACCAGATCTCGGTCGGCAGCGGCATCGTCGACATCTGCGCCGGATCGAACACCGGCGGCGGCAGCGCGTCCAGCGGACCGAGCTGCACCTGCGAAATCCCACTCCCCGCCGGCGTCGACCACGTGCCCACGCCCGGCTGCCCCGTCGTCAGCTCGGCGCTGCTCAACGTGAGCTGGTACTGCAACTGATTGTCGATGTAGGTCTGCAGGAACGGCGACCCGTTCAGCGGCACGATCATCGTGCGGACCACCATGCCGTCGCGGCACGGCGCCGCGCCCGAGCGCAGCAGCGTCACCACGCCGTTCACACGCTTGTAGACGTTCAGCGAGGAGGAGCACGTTCCCGTGTTTCCGCTGCCGGTGAAGGTCGGGTTGGCGATCTCCACGTGGTAGTGGGAGCCCTGGATGCCGCCGATCGTGTCGTTGCTCGCGCGCAGGTATTGCACGTACCAGCCGCCGCTGTTCGCCAGCTTCAGCGTGCTACTGATCTCATAATAGGTCGGTTGTGTCCCGGGAACGCCGATCTTCGACACCACCGCGCCGAAGCCGTTGAGACCGTTGGCCCCACCGCTGAAGCCGCCGCCGGTCGTGTTGATGTACCAGTTCGCCGAGTTGATCGTCGAGAAGGTGTCCGTGTAGTAGTAGCTGTACGCCCCATACGCTACTCCCGCTCCGGCAGCGAGTGCGAGCAGTTGTGGGGCAGGCTTTGCTTAGATAGCCCGCTGCAGTGTATGCGAAGCTGCGCGTCGGTGAGGCTACTATCTCCCAAAAGCGTCTTCGTGGCCTGAAGCTTGATGTCGCCGGTCTGGAGTCACCCGGCATGACGTCTCCTTCGCCTCATGGGCGCAGGAGATCAGGCCTGGCTCAAGGAGCTTGGCCCGAGTCGGCCAGAACTCGGGCCGTTCAATCGGACTTCGCCCCAAAGGAACAAAGGTGACCCACACCGGCCCAGGAAAATCCGCGAGAGTTCCCAGGGACTCGGACACTTGCTTAGCCTTCTCAATCGCGATCTGCTCTGAAACGCCAACAAAGAACTCAATGTGACCATCCGTGGGGCCGCCTCTACCCATCTTATTCTCGATTCTCGCGATGAAGCCGCCGCTACCTTTCACTGGAAACCTTCGGGGGTCGTCTGTGCCCGCAACCTGGAGCTCTTCGAGTTTACCGTTTATGGCGATCCTTGCTCGCGCGTGACCCCTGAACACGAAAACATCGGCAAAGTGCGGACTGTTATTCTCAGATGAAGAGAGGACAAGGTGCGCAAATGCGAATCTGGCAGCGCGGGAGTCCGCGAAGTACTCGAAGTGACGAAGCAGCTCGTTCCTCAAGGAGGCGTCCCATGTATCTGCGCTCACGACTTCCCGCGCCAGGTAAACACTTCCCCTTGACGTTTCTTCAACCGTGCCGCTTCTTCCGTTAGCAGCCAGAGGGGATGCAACTCGGCAAGGCAGGCACCCACTGAGAACGGCAAGTAAGGTGATTGTGATGAGATACCGAAGGGGTTTTCTCATGGCAGATTGCATTTCGAATACTTGCCCGGCTGAAGCCATTCAGCAATTCCATATGCTGGACCAAGCACATCTCTCTGGTCATATCGCTGGTACCCATATAGCTTATTCGCCAAGTCGGCGTCTCCGAGACGGAGAATCGCATGCATCAACTCGTGAACGACTGTCTTCGCGTCCATGTTCTCAGGACCTAGGATCCAGCCATTTGTGCCAGGCGACCCGGGCCGCGGCCCCCAAGTAGTAACAGCGCCTGCTGACCCTCCCGAGAATATATCTCCAACCTTCGGATCTCCAGGAAACTGTTTTAGGGCCGCAGTTCCAAAGCGTGAGATGTGAACGTGGCCGTTGATACCTGGATTGTAGAATGTGACCCGGTCGATAGCCGCGTCGGACAATTCAATACCGAGCCCGGACAACTGCTCTTTGCACGCAGCACTAAGGCCTGCAACGACTCGTTTTGATCGGGCCTTCATTCTATTGTCAAACCCTCCATCGTAGACGGGCTCATCAATTGTCTCTGGAGGCGCCATCAGAGCCATCAACAACGGCATCCCGGGCAGCAGAATCGGCCCGCACTGAGATATCGTCTGAATGTAGCCTAATCCACTCGCCCCCATCGAGTTCGCGAGGTCAAAACAGATACCGATCGCTTCTCCGCCCGGTAGCGTGGACCCACCAAAGCACTGCTCGTAGCTATACATTGCCTCGCAGAAATACTGTCCCGTAGGGTCAACCCGATTGACGGGATCCGAGTTCGTATGCGCGTAGCGATTCCAGGAACCTGGGTCGTTTGAGGAGCCGCTATCCTTATACTGGTCCGTACTCGCAAACCGCGCATTCAGATAGTTGTAATACCTCTGGTCCGCGTAATCCATCCCCGACAAGCTATCCCGCCAGTACGTCCCGAACTTCTCCTTCTCGTGCGCCGTCACCGTGTACTCTTGCCCATACGGATAGTACTTGAACGTCTGCGCCGTCTGCCCCGGCACCTGCCGCGACACCACATTCCCCAGCCGATCCACCCGGATCTGCTCGTCATTCTGCCGCAGCAGCCGCGACCCGAAGTAGTAGTTCTGCTTCAACCCCTCCATCCGCAGCCCGATCACCGTGCCCCCGCTCGTCACGTCCCGCATCACGAACTCGCCCAGCCGCTTCCCGTCCACCCCGAAGAAGTACACCCGCTCTTCACTCCCGCCCGAGATCGCGCGCTTGTCCCACACCCGCTTGTTCGAAGCGTCGTACCCCGCGCGAGCGTTGGCAGCCATCCCCACCAGCCGATTCTCGATATCAACCTCTCCGCCATTGTTCCCGTTCGCGTCCGCACCCCCGCCATTCTTCACAGGATCGATCACCAAATGCATCGACGGCGCCGACCCCGTCCCGTTCTGGTCCGTCATGTTCCCGAACCCGTCATACACGAACCCCTGCGACCACCCCGTCCCCGTAGCGCTCGACAACCGGTTCAACGAGTCATATTGGTAACTCACCGACTCCCCATCGATCAGCGTCTGCGACACGATCCGGCCGTTGTTCGCGCCCGCCCCCGGGTAGTTGTACTGCATCCCGCCCATGCTGATCATCTGCCCCATCACGTTGTAGGTTCGCGTCTCGCCGTTCATCGCTGTCATCTGCCCCGCGATGTTGTAGGTCACGCCGGTCACCCAGTCCGTCGTGCCTTCCTTCATGCTCTTCAGCCGCGCCATCTCCGTGTAGTCGTAGGTCAGCGTCTTGCCCGTCACTACCGTCCCGCCCGAATTGTAGTGGTCCGGATGCTTCACCGAAATGAGCTTTCCTTCTCCATCATACGTGTACTGCACCTCGAGCGACGCCGCGTACGGCACGCTGTTCGTCGTCTTGATCACCACCAGCTTCTTCTTCGTCGGCTGACCAGCCGGTGTGTACGAGAACATTTCGATGAACTCGTGGATCTTCGCCGGAATCGCCGTCGGGTCTGCCTTGATCCAGTAGTGGACCGCCGTCAGCCGGCCCACTGCGTTCTGACTGTAGCTGCCGTCATAGGGATTCGAGTCGTAGTAGTAGTCGGTGCGCTGCAGCGCGTCCTCGGCGCCGCCCGTCTGATATCGCCGCACGTTCGAGAGCCTTCGGTAGGAATCGTAGGCGTAGTCGATCCGCTGCCCCTTGGCGTCGGTCTTCGACCCGATCTTGTCCCCGTTCCAGGAATACGTGGCCGTGCCATTCGCGGAGGTCAGTCCCCACTCGGGGATGCTCATGCTCGTCATCTGGCCCGCCGCGTTGTAAACAAAACTGCGCGTTTGCTCACCGTCGCGTTGCTCGGCATCACCCGAGGCATCGTCACCGTCTTCAGCTGTCTTTCAGATCATAGTCGTAGATGCATAAATGGGTACGAGGCTCGGTGAACCCGGTGGCTGAGGTACTGCCGCACAACTGGAGTCCGACGCGGAGCTTAGTGCGTGACGGAACGTCGCCGAGCCCGGTCGCCGCCGGTTGGCCGGGAGTTCTCCGCGCTTACGGCCAACCCAGAGCCGCCTTAGCCCAAACACGCCAACCACTACGCCAAACCATCTATTGAGACTCGGGAGGTGCGCCACTGAGAAGCAATTCATTGGCGATCAGCTCATCGAAAACTGATCGATCATCTGCGGAACAACTTCCCAATAGCGCTATTGATGCCTTCAACTCACATTCGGCGGCCTCGGCTCTGCCCAAATGTCTCGACGCACGCGCACAGAGAAAGTGTCCGAGTAGGTCCGCAGGAACCGTGTCAACCAGAAACGCTCCCCACTGAAGCGCTAGTTGCCAATCTGTCTCCGCTTTGTCTCCGAAAACGTCCCACAACAAGTGCGGATTCTCCGTCACGCGCTGAAACAACCCTTTTTCGGTCATACCTGAAAGCTCATGAGGTCCGTCCGGATCGCAAAGGACCAGCCGACACCGCAATTGCATGCTTCAATTTGGTTTCTTACATTCGTCATAGCGCCGCCGCGCCGCCTCAAAGCACGATTGGCGTTGAAAGCCCGGGGGATAAGCCTCCTCGCAACTCCTCAAATCCCTTGCGAACTGTTGCGCGCACTGGATCACGCGCTCGGTGGGCGTCACGTCGGCCTTGTGCCCGGTTTGTAAGATAAGCGCTGCAACTACGGCCGCAGCCCCGGCCAGCGTCTTGATCGAGACCGTCCAGCCAACCCCGGCTCCCACTCCGATTACGATGGGCGCTAATGAATTCGTCATCGGCACGGAATCTATTATGGCCGGAACCCACTCCGGTCTAAACGTAATCCGTACAGTATCGCCGTCAACATAGTCCCAGTCTTCAACCAAGTCTCCTAACTGGTCGATTGCGGCGGCCACCTGCTGTGTGCGCGTCTGGGATCCGTGACCAGACCCCGAATAGACAGTCTGCATCCCTGGCGGGCACGGAGACGATGCGTCCACAGCCCCGCCAGACGAACCGAAGGGCGAAGCCACGCACCCAAAGCCATTCTCTCCGAAGCTCACGCTTGCAGGCAACCTTCCGTCCGGGTCGTTGAAATTCACGGGGTCCGTCGCACCATAGCTGTACCGGTTCCACGATTGCGGACTCGCACTAACAGCGGGGCCCGGGTCCGGGCTCGAAAACCTCCCATTCAAGTACCCGTAATGCCTCTGATCCGCGTAATCCATCCCCGACAGGCTATCCCGCCAATAGGTCCCAAACTTCTCTTTCTCGTGCGCCGTCACCGTGTACTCTTGCCCATACGGATAGTACTTGAGCGTCTGCGCCGTCTGCCCCGTCGCCTGCCGTTTCACCACATTCCCCAACCGGTCCACCATGATCCACTCGTCATTCTGCCGCACTAACCTGCTACCAAAATAGTAATTCTGCTTCAGTCCTTCCATCCGGAGACCCACCATCGCGCCCCCGCTCAGAGTGTCACGCATTACATACTCGCCCAAGCGCTTCCAGTCCACGCCGAAGAAGTAGACTCGCTCTTCGCTCCCGCCCGAGATCGCGCGTTTGTCCCACACCCGCTTGTTCGACGCATCGTACCCCGCGCGAGCGTTGGCAGCCATCCCCACCAGCCGATTCTCGATATCAACCTCTCCGCCGTTGTTCCCGTTCGCGTCCGCACCCCCGCCATTCTTCACCGGATCGATCACCAAATGCATCGACGGCGCCGACCCCGTCCCATTCTGGTCCGTCATATTCCCGAACCCGTCGTACGCGTACGTCTGCGACCACCCAGTCCCCGTCGCGCTCGACAGCCGGTTCAGCGAGTCGTATTGGTAACTCACTGACTCCCCATCGATCAGCGTCTGCGAAACGATCCGCCCGTTGTTCGCTCCCGCCCCCGGGTAGTTGTACTGCATCCCGCCCATGCTGATCATCTGACCCATCACGTTGTACGTCCGCGTCTCCCCGTTCATCGCCGTCATCTGCCCCGCGATGTTGTAGCTCACTCCGGTCACCCAGTCCGTCGTCCCCTCCTTCATGCTCTTCAACCGCGCCATCTCCGTGTAGTCGTACGTCAGCGTCTTGCCCGTCACCACCGTGCCGCCCGAATTGTAGTGGTCCGGATGCTTCACCGAGATCAGCTTTCCTTCTCCATCATAAGAGTACTGCACCTCGAGTGACGCCGCGTACGGCACGCTGTTCGTCGTCTTGATCACCGTCAGCTTCTTCTTCGTCGGCAACCCGGCCGGTGTATAGGAGAACATTTCGATGAACTCGTGGATCTTCGCCGGAATCGCCGTCGGGTCCGCCTTCACCCAGTAGTGGACCGCCGTCAGCCGCCCCACCGCATTCTGGCTGTAGGCGGCGTCGTAGGGATTCGAGTCGTAGTAGTAGTCGGTGCGCTGCAGCGTGTCCTCGGCACCGCCGGTCTGATACCGCCGCACGTTCGAGAGCCGCCGGTAGGAATCGTACTGGTAGTCGATCCGCTGCCCCTTGGCATCGGTCTTCGACCCGATCTTGTCCCCGTTCCAGAAGTAGGTCGCTGTGCCGTTCGCGGACGGCGGACCCCACTCGGGGATGCTCATGCTCGTCATCTGGCCCGCCGCGTTGTAAACAAAACTGCGGGTTTGCGTGACCGTAGCGTTGCTCGGCATCACCCGCGGCATCGTCACCGTCTTCAGCTTGTCATTCAGATCATAGTCGTAGTTTGTGACCAGGTCTGAGCCGCCCCCAGGCTTCGGCTCGTTCACCTGCGTCAATCGCCCCAGCCCATCCAGCGTGTACTTCTTCCACTTCCCCGCCGGATCCGTTGTCTTCACCGTGTTTGAAACATATTCATAGATTGTCGTGCTGGCCCCATCGGCCGCCACTGTCGACACCGTCCGCCCGATCGCGTCGTAGTTGTACACCGTCCACGCGCTCGCCGACCCGCCCGGCGCATACGGCCGCGACACCTTCTTCAGCTTCCCGATCGGCGTGCATCCGCAGGGCTCGTACACCGTGTCCACCACGCTCTCGGTTGTCGACACGCCGCTAACCGTGTAGCCCTTCTCCTCCTTCACCGTCCGGCCATACCCATCCTGCGTCGACTTCGCCCACGTCGCAGGCAGATTGGGAGCGGTCGTCGACACCGTCACCGTCGCCGGATTGTACGTGTAGCTGTAGCTCGTCGTCGCGCCCGTTGGCGAGGTCGTGGAAGTCTTTCGTGCGTATTGATCGTACCCGATCGACGACGAAGCCCCATTGGCACCATTCACCTCCATCCCAAAGATGGAGCCGTGGAAGCGGATGATCGGGCTGCGCGTATGGTCGCTTGACGGTGGGGAACGTGCGCTCCCGAGTTCGTGTCCTTCCGCAACCCGCCAGCCGTAGCCCGGCTCTACCTGGGATCTCACGTTCGTAGGTAGCTCTAATCAGCCTTCGCTTGTCGCGACTGAAACTCGTAATACTTGCCCTGATAGAACTGACAATTCGTTCCGGCTGTTCGAAGAACCCGCCAACAATCCCCATACTCCGCCGGCTGCAGAGCTAAGCAACAGCCGTCTCGAAACTTGACGTCTAGCCTCCCGGCTGATCCGAGGTTGACCTTCGCGATTCTTAAAGAGCACGGGTCGCCGCCGCGATATCGCAGAACTATATCTGCCACCTTTTCATTGCGATCGTCTTCGGAGGATCTGACCACCTCAAAACCGGGGCAAGAAAACGCCCAGGGGCATTCCGCCTGCAGTACCACGGGCGAAAAAAACCTACGCTCGCCCTTGGGTTCGTTTAAGTACTCACCGATCAAAAACGATTCCATGTCCAGCGTACGGTGACAACCAACGAGAGGCAATGCCACGACCGACGAAAGGATATCCGTGGCCCGCTTGCGAGAAATCCTCATTCCTGGTCACCGCAGAGTATCTCTTTAGCGAGCTGCTTGATCGTTTGAAACGAGATGTTGTCAGGATTGCCCATGATCTTCTCTGCCTCATGTCTCTTCCATATCTCGATTGCCTCCCCCAACTCGCCGCGCGCCTCTGGCAGATTTCGAGGCACCTTCTTGCCTTCCTTTTTGCACTCTCGGAGAGCCTCGTTGAACGCCTGATCAATTCTCCTCTGTTCGTCGCCGTGCTGATTGAATATTTTGATCAACTGATCCAGGAGTATTCCGCCTATCGTTATTACAATAGCGCCTCCCGGGGTCAGCGTCACCGTCGGAGGAGCTTCACCGAGAAAGCCGTTCGCCACCAAGAAGCCCTCGAACTCTGGGTCGAACGTTACCTGGAAACGCCTTCCAGAACTGTCCGCATAGTCCCAGTCCTGGACGATTCCCGTCAACTGATCGAATGCAGCAGCGATCTGCTGCGTGCGTGTCTGAGATCCCTGCCGAGGGCCGGAATAAACCACCCGCATCCCTGGCGGGCACGGCGAGGACGCGTCGACGGATCCACCCGAAGAGGCGAATGGTGACGCGACGCAACCAAAGCCGTCCTCTCCATAGCTGACGTTTGCGGGCAACCTCCCGTCAGGATCATTGAAATTGATCGGGTCGGTTGCGGCATAAGCATATCGATTCCATGATTGGGGAATCGAGACATCCGCAGGCCCCCGATCAGGACTCGCAAACCTACCGTTTAGATAGTTGTAATACCTCTGATCCGCGTAATCCATCCCCGACAAGCTATCCCGCCAGTAAGTCCCGAACTTCTCCTTCTCATGCGCCGTCACCGCGTACTCTTGCCCATACGGGTAATACTTGAACGTCTGCGCCGACTGCCCCGGCACCTGCCGCGACACCACATTCCCCAGCCGGTCCACCCGGATCTGCTCATCATTCTGCCGCAGCAGCCGGCCACCAAAGTAGTAGTTCTGCTTCAGCCCCTCCATCCGCAGCCCGATCACCGTGCCACCGCTCGTCACATCCCGCATCACGAACTCGCCCAGCCGCTTCCCGTCCACTCCGAAGAAGTAGACGCGCTCTTCACTCCCGCCAGTGATGCCCCGCTTGTCCCAAACACGCTTGTTCGACGCATCGTACCCCGCCCGCGCATTCGCAGCCATCCCCACAAGCCGGTTCTCGATGTCCACTTCACCGCCGTTGTTCCCGTTCGCGTCCGCACCACCGCCATTCTTCACCGGATCGATCACCAAATGCATCGATGGCGCCGACCCCGTCCCGTTCTGGTCCGTCATGTTCCCGAACCCGTCGTACGCGTACGTCTGCGACCACCCATTCCCCGTCGCGCTCGACAGCCGGTTCAGCGAGTCATATTGATAGCTCACCGACTCCCCATCGATCAGCGTCTGCGACACGATCCGCCCGTTGTTCGCGCCCGCCCCAGGGTAGTTGTACTGCATCCCGCCCATGCTGATCATCTGGCCCATCACGTTGTAAGTCCGCGTTTCGCCGTTCATCGCCGTCATCTGCCCCGCGATGTTGTACGTCACCCCGGCCACCCAGTCCGTCGTCCCCTCCTTCATGCTCTTCAGTCGCGCCATCTCCGTGTAATCGTAGGTCAGCGTCTTGCCCGTCACCACCGTGCCACCCGAATTGTAGTGGTCCGGATGCTTCACCGAGATCAGCTTTCCTTCTCCATCATACGTGTACTGCACCTCGAGCGAAGTCGCGTACGGCACGCTGTTCGTCGTCTTGATCACCACCAGCTTCTTCTTCGTCGGCTGACCCGCCGGTGTGTACGAGAACATTTCGATGAACTCGTGGATCTTCGCCGGAATCGCCGTCGGGTCCGCCTTCACCCAGTAGTGGACCGCCGTCAGCCGCCCCACCGCATTCTGGCTGTAGGCGCCGTCGTAGGGATTCGAGTCGTAGTAGTAGTCGGTCCGCTGCAGCGCGTCCTCGGCACCGCCCGTCTGGTAGCGCCGCACGTTACTCAGCCGCCGATAGGAATCGTACTGGTAGTCGATCCGCTGCCCCTTGGCGTCCGTCTTCGACCCGATCTTGTCCCCGTTCCAGAAGTAGGTCGCCGTGCCGTTCGCGGACGTCAGCCCCCATTCGGGGATGCTCATGCTCGTCATCTGGCCCGCCGCGTTGTAAACAAAACTGCGCGTTTGCGTGACCGTAGCGTTGCTCGGCATCACCCGCGGCATCGTCACCGTCTTCAGCTTGTCCAGCAGATCATAGTCGTAGTTTGTGATCAGGTCCGAGCCGCCCCCAGGCTTCGGCTCGTTCACCTGCGTCAACCGCCCCAGCCCATCCAGCGTGTACTTCTTCCACTTCCCCGCCGGATCCGTCGTCTTCACCGTGTTTGAAACATATTCATAGATTGTCGTGCTGGCCCCATCGGCCGCCACCACCGACACCGTCCGCCCCATCGCGTCATAGTTGTACACCGTCCACGCGCTCGCCGACCCGCCCGGCGCATACGGCCGCGACACCTTCTTCAGCTTCCCGATCGGCGTGCACCCGCATGGCTCGTACACCGTGTCCACCACGCTCTCGGTTGTCGACACGCCGCTGACCGTGTAGCCCTTCTCCTCCTTCACTGTCCGGCCATACCCATCCTGCGTCGACTTCGCCCACGTCGCAGGCAGATTGGGAGCGGTCGTCGACACCGTCACCGTCGCCGGATTATACGTGTAGCTGTAGCTCGTCGTCGCGCCCGTCGGCGAGGTCGTCGATGTCTTCCGCGCGTATTGATCGTAGCCGATCGATGACGAAGCCCCATTCGCCCCGTTCACCTGCGTCAGGCCCAGGAACGAGTTCCACGACATGGAAGTCGTCATCGAAGAATTGCTGTTCGGCGTCATCGCTCCCGGCACCGTATTGTTCTGCGCCGGCGTGATGTCCACCTGCACGCCATTCTGCCACGCCCTGGCAGGCATCCCCGTGATGTCGTACTGGAATTGTGAAGTCTGCGCCGCCGTCGCCTGCGTAGTCGGATTCCCGCGCAACGTCACGCTCGTCCCGTAGTTCGCCGTATCGTGCTCGCGCAGCCCGGTCCGGTCCACCAGCGTGTAGAGTCCCGTGTACGCATCGTAAGTGTTTGAAACAAGACCCATCGACTGCGTGTTCGCGCCATTCCGCACCGTCACCGAGGTGACCCGGTTGCGGATGAACTTGTCCAGGTAAGCCTGTCCATTCAGATACGCGTAGTCGTAAACCTTCGCGGGCGTCGCCAGGTTCCCGTAGTCGTAGACTCTCCGCTGTGTCAGGTTCCCGTAGTCGTCCAGCGTCTGCTCCACCTTCGAGATCTTCTCGTTCGCCGTGCCCGGCTCCACCTTCGAAATCGTGGTGCCGACATACAACCGCCCCTTGCCGTCGGCCACCCACGTGTAGGCGTCGGATGTGGGCGCGTTACCCGTGCCCGCCGTCCCGGAGAACGACTCGTAGAGATTCACCCTCCCGAAGTCATTCGCCCCCGCAGTCGTGCCGTAGCTGTACTTCTTCGAACTGTTCGCCGTCACATCGGCCACCACCGTGTTGGAATGGAACGACCCTGAGCTGTCGCTGGCGGGGTGCGTGAGGTTGTAGCTGTACTGCGTATACGCCGCCCCCGCCCGCTGCCTCCGCGACGTCACCTCGCGCACCTTCCGCGATCCCGCGTACGCGAACTCCTGATGCGTCCACTCGAGTTGCGCGCCCAGTGGCAGCGTCAACTGCGTCATCTCCGCCGAGTTGCTGTAAACCATCGAGTGGCTCAACCCCAACCCCGTGTGTTGAAGCGACTGCAACTTCTGCGTCGCGCCGAACTGCTCGGCGCTGAATGGCGATACCATCGGGCTCAGCGCCGCGTAGCTCAACAGGTAGGTCTCGCCCGTGCCCACATCGCTCGAGATCCCGGTCAAGTGATCCAACCCGCCCAGCGTCGAGTAGGTAAACGCGTAGCTGCGGTAGCCGCCCGGCGTCCCCACCGCCCGCACGTCTTCCACTGAGTCGATGCGCGCGCTCGAGTTCGGATACGCCGCGCCAACTCCGGTCCGGTAGTTGATATTCACCTGGTTGCCGTTGGTGTCCACCACCCGCGTTGGATAGTAGCTTCCCGCATCGGCCTCGCTGCCGCCCGATACGCCCCACATCTGCCAGCAGATCCCGTCGTTGAAGCAGACGCGGTTGGTTGCTAGATCGTAATTGATGTAGGAGTCTTTCGACGTAAAGACTCCGTTGCTGTATTGGTCCAGCAGGTACTCGGTTCCGGAGGCGTCCGTAAAGATCATCGAATTGAGTGCCCACGCGCCGGACCACACCGGCGTCAGTGATCCCAACCCGAACTTCCATCCGAACCCATACCCAAGGTCCTTGCCGAACTTCCACGTCCGCCCGCTGTGGTAGACCCACTGCTGCGAGTTGTAGTTCAACGCGAACGCCGCGCTGGACCCGCCGCGCCCAACCGCCTTCACCAGCGGCACCGTGAAGTTCAAGTTCCCAGACCGCATGTCGATCTGCTCGCCCTCGGCCCCCCAAAACGCCGTGCTCGGCCGCAACCCGATCTGCCGCGGACTCACCGCTCCCGCCGGCGCAGTGTTGATCGTGAGATCGAAGTAGTTGTAGTTCTGATGGTAGTCGGTCGCGAAGATGCGATACGTGTACGCGGTCGAAGGCGAAAGCCCCATGTCCCGAAACTCGGGCGAGCTCGTGCTCCCGATCCACGCGAGTCCGCCGCCGCCCGAAGCGCGGAAGAAGTCGTACTTCACAACACCGGTTCCGTTGGTGTCGTCGAGCACGCCCGGCCAGTCGAACCAGATCTCGGTCGGCAGCGGCATCGTCGACATCTGCGCCGGATCGAACGTCGGCGGCGGCAGCGCGTCCAACTGGCCCAGTTGCACCTGCGAAATCCCACTTCCCGCCGGTGTCGACCACGTGCCCACGCCCGGCTGCCCCGTCGTCAGCTCCGCGCTGCTCAACGTGAGCTGGTACTGCAACTGGTTGTCGATGTAGGTCTGCAGGAACGGCGATCCGTTCAGCGGCACGATCATCGTCCGAACCACCATGCCGTCGCGGCACGGCGCCGCGCCCGAGCGCAGCAACGTCACCACGCCGTTCACGCGTTTGTAGACGTTGAGCGAGGATGAGCAGGTCCCCGTGTTGCCGCTGCCGGTGAAGGTCGGGTTGGCAATCTCCACGTGGTAGTGCGAGCCCTGGATGCCGCCGATGGTGTCGTTGCTCGCGCGCAGGTATTGCACGTAATATCCGCCGCTGTTCGCCAGCTTCAGCGTGCTACTCACTTCATAGTAGGTGGGTTGCGTCCCCGGAACCGCGACCTTCGAGACCACCGCGCCGAAGCCGTTGAGCCCGTTCGCGCCGCCGCTGAAGCCACCGCCCGTGGTGTTGGTGTACCAGTTCGCCGAATTGATCGTCGAGAAGGTGTCCGTGTAGTAGTAGCTGTACGCCCCATACGCCACCCCCGCCGCCGCAATCGCCCCGAAAACCACCAGCCCTACTGATCTGCCGCCCTCGCCTCTACTCGACGATTCAAATCCTGGGCTGCAGGCTTCCGGCAATGTGCTCCAGGCTTCAGACTGTGGGGCAGGCTTCAGCCTGCGCGGGACTTCAGTCCCGCCATCAAATCCGAATGTCCCCTTCCTCATCATCCCCCTCATCGCGCACCTCCCGGAGCCGGCTTCGCCGGCAATTCCGCTTGCCCTTTGTGCCCTGAATTCACGAACTTGTCGGCGTCGAAGTCCTTTTTGACCTTCTTCATCTCCACTTCGATCGCCTGCTTCGAATGAATCCCCCGCACGAACGCCTTCACGTCCGCCCGATTGGCCTTCAATATCGGATCGAGCGCCGCCCGCGTCCGCCCTACGAACTCGCAAATCGCGGATTTGCCGTCATCGCTTTCGTCGCATTGCACGCTAAGCAGGTTCGCCCTCGCTGCCGCGCTCAGATCCTGCGGCGAGAATAACGGCCGCCGCGGATCGTCTTTAGTGCCCGCGCCCACGTAGGGCACCACCGCCACCACGCGCTCGAATTGATTCTCACGCGACACGCGCGGCTGCGCCAAAACAGGCAAAGCCGCAATCAATGACAGAATCGTGAAGAATAGCGGTCGAAAGGCTCCGGCAGAAATGCGCATGGCTCGATCCTAAGGTAAAACACTTAGATACGTAAGCGCTTTTTTCCTCTACATTCAAACTCTAACTGCCTCACCCACAAATGCGGGTTGCCGGTGCCCACTTACGCGCCTAACCCGACTTGTGGGGCAGGCTTCAGCCTGCGCGGGACTTCAGTCCCGCCCCCATATCTAACTCATTCTCCGCCACTTCTACCGCCCCGCCGACATTTCTCCCATCCCCAAAACCCTCCATCACGAGTCAAACCGCTTCCCATCAAATATTCTCCAACCCCAACCGATCCAATCACTTGGATCTTCCAAAAGCCCCATTTTCAACCCCTCGATTTTGTAGAACCGCTTGACACACAAGCCATCCTGGGACCGGGAAGGCGATCTACGCCTCCCGGAAAGGACAATTGTCAATGTCATCGCTTCGTCGCATTCTCTCGTCGCGCCGCAACGGCCGCCTCTCTCGCGGACCCAAAACCCCGGAAGGCAAGGCCATCTCCTCGCAAAACCACATCTCTCACGGACTCTACTCCAAGACCGTCGTCCTTTCCAATGAATCCCAAGGACGTTTCGACGAGCTCCTCCAATCTCTCATGGACGAATTCGGCCCACAAACTCCCGCCGAGCGCCAATGCATCGTCCAGATGAGCGCCGCCTCATGGCGCATGCAGCGTGCCTGGGCCATCGAAACCGCCCTTCTCGACCACCAACTCGACACGACATCCCTCGAAAACCTCGAGGCCGGTCAGGTCACGCGCCTCGCCCTCGCGTTCCAGCACCTCCACGAAAACGGACGCACCGCCGCCGCGCTGGGCACCCACCAGGGCCGTCTCCAGCGCGAATACGATCGGGCTTACCGCCGCCTCTGCCACCTTCAGGACTCCCGAAGCCACGAAACCGCACCCGAAAACATCAAAAATAACGAAGTCGAACCCAAATCACCCCCGCTCGTCCCGCCCGATCCCCCCACTCCTCCCTCCCCTCCCCCCATTTCTCACTCGGAATGCGAGCCAGGCAGGCATGACTAGCACTTGCCCTGTCCTGCCCGCTCACAGACTGCAGTGCAGGCTCAGACTGTAGTGCAGGCTCAGACTGTGGGGCAGGCTCAGACTGTGGGGCAGGCTTTAGCCTGCGCGGGACTTCAGTCCCGCCATCAAATCCGAATCGCAACATTCCAAATACTCCGTGTAGGGCGGGCTTTAGCCAGCGCGGGACTTCAGTCCCGCCACAAAATCCGAATCGTAACATTCCATATATCCAACAAGGAGAAACATGCAACTTCAAGACATACTCGTCGACGTCGCCGAACTCGACCCAATCGCCTTCGCGCGCACACACTTCGGCTTCCACCCCGACCCGGCGCAAGCCCGTGTCCTCTCCGGTGTCATCCGGCGCGGACTCCTCAATTGCTGCCGCCAATGGGGCAAATCCACCACAACGGCCGCCGCCGCCGTCTATCACGCATACACCAATCCCGATTCGCTCGCGCTAGTGGTTTCACCATCCGCGCGCCAATCCGGCGAATTCCTGCGCAAAGTGAAGCGCTTCCTGCACAAGCTCGGCATCACTCCGCGCGGCGACGGCGACAACGAGATGTCCGTCATCCTCCCTGAGAATCGCTCCCGCATCGTCGGGCTCCCCGGCAAGGAAAACGCTATCCGCGGCTTCTCCCAGGTGTCTCTCCTGCTGATCGACGAAGCCGCCCGCGTCCCGGACGAGCTCTACTTCGCGCTCCGGCCCACGCTGGCCACATCGCCGAACGCGACCATCTGGCTCATGTCCACTCCGCACGGCAAGCCGGCTTCTTCTATGAGGAATGGGCGAACAGGCACTCTCCCTGGGAGCGCATCCAGGTCCCAGCCACCGAATGCCCACACATTCGCCAGCACTTCCTCGACGAAGAGCGGCGAGCCCTCGGAGACCGCTGGTTCGCGCAGGAGTATCTCTGCAAATTCCAGGAATCCGAGCGCGCGCTCTTCCAGACCCAGGACCTCGAGGCCCTCTTCTCCAAAGACGTCCGCATCATCCTGGCCTGCTCCAACCGAGAGCGGTTCGTCTACTGGAAATGCTTTCTGGGTCCACAGCGACCCGATGAACCGTGCCTGTGCTAGACTGCCGCTCATGACGAAATCCGCGCTCTGGATCCTTGCCGGAACCCCACTCCTCGCCGCCACCTGTGACGACCTCGCCAAGCTCTCGCTCCCGCACGTGAACATCACCACCGCGGCGGCCGTCTCTGGCGAGTTCACTCCGGAAGGCGCGCGCCAACCCATGCGCAACCTGCCGAAGTTCTGCCGCGTGGCCGGAGTCTCGCGGCCCACTTCCGACTCAGAGATCCAATTCGAGGTCTGGCTCCCCGAACCTGCGGCCTGGAATGGCAAATTCCAGGGAATCGGCAACGGCGGATTCGCTGGTACCATCAGCTATCCCGGCCTCGGCGGAGCCGTCTCGCGCGGATACGCAACCGCATCCACCGACACCGGACACAAGGCCACCACCGGCATCGGCGCCGCCTGGGCGCTGAACCACCCCGAAAAGATCGTCGACTTCGGGCACCGCGCCATCCACGAAACCGCCGAGGTGGGCAAAGCCGTCATCAAGGCTTACTATGGCGATGGACCCAAGCGCTCTTACTTCAACTCCTGCTCCAACGGCGGCCGCCAGGCGCTCATGGAAGCCCAGCGCTATCCGAACGACTATGACGGCATCATCGCCGGCGCCCCAGCCAATTACTGGACCCACTTACTCTCGAGCGCCGGTTACGGCGTCAAGAACCTGCTGGCCGAGCCTGGCGCTTACATCTCGAAAGAGAAACTCCCCGCCATCCAGAAAAACGCGCAGGCTTCGTGCGACAAGCTCGACGGCGTTGCCGATGGCGTCCTCGAGGTGCCCACCGCTTGCAAGATCAGCGTCGCTCCGCTCGCCTGCACTGGCGCGGAAACCGACAACTGCCTCACCAAGCCCCAATTGACCGCGCTCGAAAAGATCTACCGCGGCCTGGTCGACAAGAAAGGCAAGACGATCTTCCCCGGCATTTCCCCCGGCGGCGAAGCCGAACCAGGCGGTTGGGGTCCGTGGATCACCGGAGACGCGCGCGAGAAGAGCGCTATGTTCGGCTTTGGCACCGAGTTCTTCAAGAACATGGTCTACAGCGACCCGAACTGGGATTACAAGACCTTCGACGCCGCTCGCGACATGAAAGCGGCCGGCCAAAAGACCGGCGCTGCCCTCAACGCCATTGACCCCGACCTCAGCCGCTTCCGCGCCCGCGGCGGCAAGCTGATCCTTTATCACGGCTGGAGCGACGCCGCCATCCCGGCCGTCAACGCGATCAACTACTACCAGAGCGTGAACAAGAAGCTCGGCGCCGCGAAGGCTCGCGAGTTCACCCGCCTCTTCATGGCCCCAGGGATGCAGCACTGCGGTGCCGGTTCCGGACCCAATTCCTTCGGCCAGTTCGGACCGAACTCGAACACGGACCCCTCCCGCGACATCAACGCCGCCCTGGAGCAGTGGGTGGAAAAGGGGATCGCGCCCGAGCAGATCATCGCCACCAAGTACAAAGGCAACGGCCCCTCGAGTGGGGTGGAACGCACGCGCCCGCTCTGTGCTTACCCACTGGTAGCCAAGTACAAGGGCACGGGTAGTACCGATGACGCGGCTAATTTCACCTGTTCGCGGTGACCGCAGTCGTGCGAATGCGGCGGTAGGATACCCCACCAAAGGGTGATCCAACACAAGGGGATTCCCCTGCTGGGGGTTCCATACCCTCGTTCAGAGTCAGGCAGGGGTATTTTGTGGGGGGCGCTCACAATCAGGGGATCCACCTAGAGAATAGCGGGTTATAATCTTACCCAAATAGCGTTGACTATGAACTAACAGCCCACATGCCTATGTGAGGACTTTCAGCGTTCGGAGACTCCTATGAGCCAAGTGCGGGCCGTGCGTTCCCCGCGGGTTCCGGAGGTGGATGGTCTCAGAGGGATCGCCATCCTCCTGGTTCTTTGCCATCATTTCGTTTGGGTTCCGCGACCGGCTTCGTTGCCAGACTACGTAGCCAACTCAGTTTCCACTCTTTCCTGGATCGGTACGGACATCCTTCTGGTCCTAGCCGGATTCCTGATTACCAGAACTTTGCTCGAAGTGAAGGATTCACCCGCGCCGGTCTCGCGGTTTTACCTGCGATCGGCGATGCGGCTGATCCCTGCCTACGCCGCCTTCCTGCTGCTCTATTTTCACGTGGTGCTGCCGCTGGTGGGCGACCGGTTCGGCTTCGAGTCGCGAGCTGCGGGCGAGGAACTCTGGTTCTGGATTCCCTTATCTAACTGGCGTAGCATCAGCGGGTTGTTGCCTTTTGCCACGTCGCACCTGTGGGCCGTGGCGCTGCTGCTGCAACTCGCGACCCTTTGGCCGCTGGTGATGCGCCTGGCAGGAGAATCCCGGCTCGGCAAGGTCTGCCTGGGATGCATCTGCGGTGCGCTGTTCCTGCGGGTGGTCTACGCAGGTGCTCTCTCGCCGGAGACGATCCGGCGGCTCACCCCCATGCGGCTCGATACCATGGCCTTCGGTGCCATAGCCGCTCTGTGTCTGCGCCGTGGCGACTGGTTCGACCATGCTCAGCGCTGGGTGGGTGTGGTCGCCATCGCTGGAATGGTGGCGGGAGGGGCGCTCCTGTTGACCGCCGGCGATCCAGGACCCTCGAGCGTGAGTATGGCCACTCTCGGGCTTACAGTGCTCCCCCTGCTGGTAGCCTGCGCCATCTTCTACGCCATATCCCAGTGCGCCGCCCAGGATGTCTCCGCTTCGCTGCTCGGCTCGGACTGGCTCGGCCGGTTGGGCCGCAACAGCTACGCCATCTACCTGGTGCATTATCCGCTGTCGATCTACGCTGCCGCCTTCTGGTCCGATCTGATCCGCTCCTTCGGGACGCGCATCACCTGGGGCGTGGCGCTGATGAGCTTCATCCTCGGCGCGCTCGTTTCCTACGCGCTGGCATTGGTGGTCTGGAACGCCATTGAACGGCCGTTCTATCGCATGAAGGCGCACGTTCCCTACTGGCCTTTGCCCGAAGAGGAACGCGTCGAAACGGTGGAGATCGAAACCGTCTCCACATCCACCTGGTAGTCAACAAGGGCCCCCGTCAATGGCGGCCGGACGGACTAACCCGCCGCCGTTCGTTCGGGCAACTCCGCTCTCTTACCTACCAGGGCACGGGCGCCACACTGGAAGTAATGATACGGCTCGCTCAACCCGCTGACGCGATGGCCGTAGCCCGAGTTCATGTGCGCTCCTGGCAGGTGGGCTATCGGGATCTGCTGCCGCCCGAGTACCTGGCGCAGCTTCGCCCTGAGGATCGAGCATGGAAATACGAGTTCTCAGGCGCTGACCCCAACGCGCCTCGAACGATCGTGGGGATCATAGACGGAGGTATCCGAGGTTTTGCCACCGTAGCGCCGGCGCGCGACCCGAATCTTCCAGGCTACGGCGAACTCTGCGCCCTCTACGTCGACCCTGACTACTGGCGCCGTGGCCTCGGCAAGGCACTGCTGGCCGCCTCCTGCGCCCATCTGTTAGAAAGCGGCATCGAGCATGCGATGATCTGGGTGCTCCGTGGCAATACGCGCGCTTTGCGCTTCTATCAGCGCGAGGGCTGGATGCCCGATGGAGCGCAACGCGCCGCGGAAGTGTGGGGCATCAAGGTGAATGAGGTTCGCTACGTCCGCGATTTGCCGTAACTGCCGCAAGCGCTTCTTTTGAGCTAGCAGCGGTGAACCTTCCAGGCTCGTCTTAGAGGCAGGTAGGGCCCCTACGTTCGCTTCCCAGGCAAGGCGGAATGAGACCGGGCAGCTATTTCACCACAACTCGCACGCGCGCGAGATTCTGAACTCGCCCATACTGTGTCTGCGAGTCGCCCTCGCGCTGCGAAATCGCGCGAAGTACCGGAAAGTAAGTTCCGGGTTTCGAGAAGGAGTGCTTCGCGGTTACTGTGACGCGACCGCCCACTCGGCGAAGGCTGCTTGGGTTGGCTGCAGTGAATGAGGGCCCACCGTCGAGGCTCCATTCGGCGGCGACCACTCGCCCCGTCTGCGGCGGCACATCGATCACAGCCGCCAGCGTCACCGACTGGCCCACCGCTACCTCTGCCCGGTCGCTGCCGTTCGCCTTCAGCGCGACCACCGGCTGGATGCCTCTTCGCTCCGCCGCGCCGGGCGGTACGCGAACCTGCCCATCGGCCACTTCGTACATCGTACCGGCGGGCGGCGGCACGCCTCTCTCGACCCAGGCGCTGAGATCGCGCAGGGCTTGTTGCAAAGCGCCCACGTAGCTGACCGTGTGGGTGGGGTCAGCTTGTTGCTCGACGTCGCCATGAATGGCGTGGTCCACAAACCAGAGCCGGAAATTTTCATCGAAGTGTGGGCCGAGAGCTGCTTTCACTTTCGTTGCGTACCAGTCCGCTTGCCAGGGAAAGGCGTCCTGATCCCAGAGCGCTTCCACCACGATCATCTTCCCCACGAACCGGCCGCTCTGCGTGGAGCCACCTGCCGACGCCGCAAATCCCGGCCCCATCAGCTGCGGCCGCTGCGGATAGAGGGGCTTGCCATTAAGCGCTCGAAATTGATTCCAGACGTAGAAATCGGGAGTGGACACCTGGTGCCGGTGGTAATACTGAGCGGCGAGAAACTTCGAGTTGTCGATCAGCAACTCGTCACCGGGTTTGACGCGCTTCAAGGCTTCTGAACCCGACTGGCCCAGCCATCATTGCCGCCAAGCTCGTGCCCACGAAGACGGTATCTCCGTCCACCTTGCCGAGCGGGAAGGTGGTGCCCGCGGCCTCGCCGGTCTTGACGGTGACAGTGGCCATTTGCAGATTTCCCGCAGGTAAGCTTTCGAGTTGAAATCCGGCGGGCGGACTCGCGGGTGGTTGCCAGGCTTGATCCACGCCACCGGCCCCCGCGGCAGAGTGTGCCGGCTTGCCAGGGTCCTCTTTGAGGATCACTCGCTTCACGGCGGCGCGTTGCTGCACACGGGCGCGACGCAGCGAGCCGGATGGATCCGCGCCGGCGTAGCCAGGAACGGTCCAGAACTCTTCGAAGTATTTCGGATCTCTCGCCACCATCGTCTCGAACAATATCGAGAAAGCGCCCATGCCTATGGTCTTGTAATTGAACCATGCGGGAACTGGAAAGCCGAGCCGAGTCACTTCGGCGAGGACGTCTCGCTGCTCTTTGTCGAGCCCTGCGTAGATGTCTCCGCTGCCGCCGGGTTCCACGGCATCGAGAATCGCGGGGAACTTGTCCTCGAGGACTCGCAGCGCTAGCAACCGCGCCGTGAAGACGTTCGGGATGGCCTGCGGCGAGCCGGCCACGTAAGGCACGGCGCCATCCCAGACACCCGCGACATTCTCGAAGCCACCGATCGTTCGGAAGGCTCCGCCGCTCCCGCCGTAGGCGTACCCATAGGTGCGGTGCGCGCCGTACATCTCCGCCGCGATCTGGCGCGCGTACCGCGCTGCGGCCGCGTTCACGCGATGCGCGCCGAGCGTGGGATCGGTCCGCAGTGCAGCCATCCCGCCTTGATTGGTGATGAGGAAATATGCGCCGCTCGAGAAGGCGAAGCCGATCTGGTCGCCTGTGCCTGATCCGGTGGTGCCTTCTTTCTCGTTGATCGGGACCGGGGTCACATGCTGGAAAAAGCGGCCCTGATAGCGCTCCTTGGGTGGGAAGTAGATCGAGAAGCGAGCTTCGGTACCGCGGAAGCCGCCGTGTACATAGCGGTGGCGCACGGGGGTATCGCGCCATTCGTCGAGATCGATGAATGGGTCTTTGAGCAGCGGGTCCTGTGCCAGGAGCACGGCTGCCATTGTCAGAAGGCAAAATCGCACGGAGCGCAGGATCATGCCGGGTGCCTCAATTCGGGGAAGTCGTCGAGCGAAAAGGCAAGTTCCGAGGGGACGGTGGCCCGGCCACGCAGCTCGGAGCGGCGGATCTTGCCTGAGACGGTCTTGGGAAGTTCGGCGAATTCGATGATGCGGATCCACTTGTACGGCGCAAGACGCTCGAAAATGAACGCGAAGATGTCCCGGGCAAGGTCGCGGCCGGGTGTGAATCCGGCGGCGGGAACGACGAATGCTTTGGGGACAGCGGTTCGGCGCGGGTCCGGTGCGGGGACCACAGCCGCTTCCGCAACGGCGGGAAATTCGATTAGCGCGCTTTCCAGTTCGAACGGACTGATGCGATAGTCAGACGCCTTGAACACGTCATCGGCGCGACCGACATAGGTGAGGTAGCCTGCTGCATCGCGATGCGCGATGTCGCCAGTGCGATAGTAGCCATCGCGCGTGACCTCTCCTGTTTTCGCCGCGTCACCGGAGTAGCCGAGCATCAGGCCGACGGGCTCGCTGTCGAGCGCGATGGCCAGTTCGCCATCATCGGCGGGCTCGCCTTCGGCGTTCAAGAGCTCGATGCGAAAGCCGGGCATGGGTCGGCCCATCGATCCGGGCACAACAGGCTGTCCGGGCGAGTTCGCAACGAGGCAGGTGGTCTCGGTTTGCCCGTAGCCATCGCGGATCTCGAGTTGCCAAGCTTCTCGCACGCGTTCGATCACTTCGGCATTCAGCGGCTCGCCGGCTGAAGTAGCGGACGTGAGCTTCACGGGATAGCTCGCGAGATCTTCCTGAATCAGCATCCGCCAGACGGTGGGCGGAGCGCAGAGGCTGGTGATCTCGTGGCGGACCACGGTCTCGAGAACTTCCTTCGCGTGGAAGCGCGCGTAGTCATGGGCGAACACGGTTGCGCCGGCGTTCCATGGGGCGAAGAAGCAGCTCCAGGCATGTTTGGCCCAACCCGGAGAGCTGATGTTCCAATGCACGTCGCCAGGTTCGAGGCCGAGCCAGTACATGGTGGAAAGCAGTCCGATGGGATAGCTCGCGTGTGAGTGCTCCACAAGCTTCGGTTGCGCGGTGGTGCCGGAGGTGAAGTAGAGCAGCAGAGGGTCGGTCGAGCGCGTGACGCCATTGGGCGAAAATGTTTCGGGCTCGCTCGAGGCTTCGGTGAGGCTGCGCCATTCGCCTTGCGCCGGTCCCGTGGTGATGCGGGTGAACGATGCATCGAGAGCGGCGAACTTCGCGGTTTGCGCGGGAGCGACGATCGCGTGGCGGAAGCCGCCGCGCTTCAGGCGATCATCGAGGTCAGCGGGCGAAAGAAGCGTGGTGGCCGGGACCACCACCGCGCCCAGCTTGCATGCTGCGAGCATCGCCTGCCACAGCGGGACCTCGTTGCCGAGCATGACGAGGATCCGGTGGCCGCGCTCGACGCCGATGCGCCGCAGCCAGTTGGCGGCCTGGTTCGACTGCGCGGAGAGTTCGGCGAAGGTTCGCTCGGTGACGGCGCCGGACTTATCGAGCACGCGGAGCGCCGTCTGGTGATTTCCGGCTGCCATGGAATCGAAATAGTCGAGCGCCCAATTGAAATGCTCGAGCCTCGGCCAGGCGAACCGTTCGCAGGCGGCGCGGTAGTCATTCCGATGGGCCCGCAGGAAGTCCCGTGCGGTCAGGAATTCGTGGCAGGCCATGATATTTCAAACATCCTGCGCCATTCCTGTTTCGGCGGAACGGTAGCCTCGAAAGATCACGCGCAGCACCGAAAGGGACTCGGCGGTGGTCATGAACGGGGGCGCTGCGCCCCGCGCGAAATCTGCGGCTGCCTGCAGCATGGCGGCGTATACATCCACGGGTCCGGTGCGGAACTTCTGTACGCCCTTCGGCGCATCCGGGTGCGTGGAGTACCACTCGAGCGAGTTCTCGGCGCGGGGATCGAAGCGCAGCCAGCCGCGTTCTCCCCACAAGTGGATCAGGTTGGCGTAGCCTTTGTCGAGATAGTAGCCGGTGTTGAGCGTGCCCACCATTCCGCCGGCGAAAACCATCGACATAACGGCGGCGTCTTCCACTTCAATGGGCTGTCCACCGACGTTGCGGCAAAAGGCGGAGACGCGAGCGATGCGATCGGAGACGAGGCTCTGGATGAGGTCGAGGTAATGGATGCCGTGAAAGACTAGTTTGCCGCCGCCGACCTTGTCGCGCTTGGCGACCCACGAAGCCCGATACTCGGGATTGCGGATCCGTGTTTGGTCGGCTATCCAATGCATGTCGACGCCGTAGGGCTTTCCGATGTATCCGGCCGCGATGAGTTCTTTGGCTTTGAGCGCGGCGGGATGCAGGCGCGTGGCCATGGCGAGCATGAGTTGCAGTCCGCGAGTCTCCGCCAGCTTCGCCAGCGATTCGAATTGTTCGAGCTTGGTGCAGCCGGGTTTCTCGACGACGACATGGATGCCGGCGCGAAGAGCGAGCTCGACGGCTGCGGGCGCACGATGCGGCTCGACCGTGATCACGGCGAGCTTGGGGCGGAAGCGTTCGAGCATCTCGGCGGCGGAAGCAAACGCGATTGCGCCGGGAGCCTTGGAGTTGCCCGAGGGATCCGCGATGGCGAATTCGCTGACGCCTTTCGCCTGGCCTGCACGGACATAGTAGGGGAGATGGTCGCCGGTAGCCTCCGTGATGAGGCCGATGCGAACGCCGGATTGCGCGGGCGTGGATGCGGCCATGGCGGCGAGCAGAGTACGGCGATCGATTCCCGCGGGCATGGCCGCCATTGTAGCAGCGCCTATCACGGCCGCAGGCGCGAGAGGAACACCATGGGGCTGCCGGTGACATCGAACGTCTGCGAACCCAACCCCGGAAAATCAGGCGAGGACGTGATCCCGAGGATCAAGATAGTTCCGCCGTCGCCGCGTGCGGAACCGAACAAAGTTTCCTGCAGCGCACCTGCCAGCACCACGCTACTGACGAGTGCTCCATCGGGCGCGAGCGTCAATGCGAACACGTCGGGTGCTTCAATCCCCGGAGGCAAGCCCGGAGGCAGACGCGTTGCATCGCCTCGTAAACGCTCCCCGGGAAACGCCGCATCGGCCGTCAAGCCTACCAACGTGACACGGCCAGAGGGATCCACAACGATGCCGTTACTCTCGTTCGAGCCGGCTACGGCGGTGGCGCCGAGGTAGCTCGCGTAGACTACTTCGCCGCGCGCATTGAGTTTCGCCACGAACGATTCGACCGTGGGGGCTTGTACGATGTGCACGACACCTCCCGAGCCCACCACCATCTGCAATGGAACTTGGCGCAATCCTCCGGGAATGGACGGAGTCCAGGTTCGGCCGCCATCGTTGCTTTGGTAGAGTGCGGCGTCGGGCGCTACCGCGAAGACCTTGCCGGGGGCTCCCGGTTGCAAGGCGAACAGCGTGGAAAATCCGAATGGGAAGGGGAGAGTCTCGGCCTGCGGGATAGTATCTTTCGTTGTGCGCCGCAACGATGGGCCGTCGTTATAGTAGATGCGCCCGGCCTCGTTCGGATCGAACTGAAGCAGCGGCGGGGCACCGCTCGGAGTTCCACCCAAGTCAGCCGTTTTCGGAAACGTGCGGCCGCCGTCGTCGCTCAGATAGATCGTGAGAGTTGGCGGACCGACTCGGCTTGAAGGGGCAAGCGTCATCACGGCGACCGTATCCGGCGCGGAAGGATCGATTGCGGCGCCGGTCAAAGGGGCTGGGAAGGTGCGCTGCACCCACGTCTCACCGGAATCGCGTGTGACGAAGAAGCCGAGTCCGGTTGCGACCATGAGGATCTTCTTGTCCGCCGGATGCGCAACCATGGTCGGGGTGCCGGTCAATTGCGGCGCCGGCGCGGTGGTCCAAGTGGCGCCTGCATCGTCGGAGTAAGCAACGGTAGGTTGCGGCAAGATCGGGTTGAGAGCCCAGACGCGGCCCGCTCCCACGGCGAGCGCGGCGATGTTGCGGAAATTCGTTGCGTCCGCGACGACGCTCCAGTTCCAGCCATTGTCGTCGGACCTGAGAATGCCGCTCAGCGACGCAGCGAAGATCCGGTTGCGATCGGCGGGATCGACAGCGAGGGAACGCACGGTGGTACTTCGAATGAGACCTTCGGGTGTGGTTCGTTGCCGGTCTTCCAGACGCGAGTAGGTAAAGCCAGAGGGCGCGGAACGAAACGCATTCGGAGTGGCTGTCAATCCGGCGCCGGCCGATACGCCAGTCACCCAGATGCCGCCATCCGGTGAGGGAAACGATCGCTGCATCAAGACAGACTGGGGCGGCGACACTGGGAGCCGGCCGCGCGTTCCATCGGGTTGCACTTCGAGGATGGAGCCCGACGCCGGGACCGTTACCAGTGGGCCGAACTCGGGAACGAGCCAGCGGACCACGCCGGTGGAGGTGATCGATGCATCGGGAGCGAGCCCGGTGAACGGCGAACCGAGTGCGTAAGAGAGCGTGCCGGAGGAAGGCACGATCCGGAGGAGCGCGTTCCAGCGTGGGGCGCCCGTGCCGGATGTTGGCGCTGGCCCTACTTGCGCCGTGTATTGAAAGTCCAGCGAGCCGGTCTGCACCACAGCTACCACTTCGCCGGTGGGGCCGCCGCGCAAGGCGGCCAGTTCCTCGAGGCCGCTTCCGCCGATGTAGCTGGCGAAGGTGGTGCGAGTGCCGTCTGGGTTCAACTGCATGAGGTAGACATCGACTGTCCCGCCGAAGCGCGGCTGCACTGGGCGCAAGAGGGGGAGATTCGCATCGGGCGTGAGGCCACCGAGCGTGATGTTGCCAAGGGCATCGACCGCGACCGCGGTGATCTGGATGCGCCACGAGGACTCGCCGAGTCCGCGGCGCCATACTACTTTGCCGGACGAGTCGAGCTTGGCGAGTGTGATCGGCGGACAGGTGAGTTCGAGAAACGCACAAGGTCCGTTATTGGCAGCGACGATCATGTTGCCTTGGGAGTCGCTGGCGGTGAGGATCGGGAGCGAGTAGGGAACTCTTCCGAGGAGCGCGGTTTCGACGCTGGCTGCTTGGAGGGCAGCGGCGAAGGAAAAGGAAAAGGAAAAGGAAAAGGAAAAGGAAAAGAAGATGCGCATGGGCATGACGCCTTTCTTGCCGCGACGGGCGGTGGTCTGCTTCCAGGATAGCCGTGCCGCGCTCACTGGAATTGCATGCCGCTCTGCTCGCGCTGTGACGTTTTCCATTTCCGAACCAGTATCCAGTGAACAGACAGAAGCCTGCCCTCGCCGGGGAAGGCTGACTCATGGAACAGGAAGGAGATGGCGCTATGTCATTGCGTGCTGTCTTGCCGCTCGCGATCCTGGCGATCGCGCTTTTTCATCCGTCTGAGCTGCGCGCTCAGGCCAACCCCGTCTCGTATGCATTCCAGTTCGGAAACTCCGTTCTTCGTCTGCCAACCGCCGTCGCGGTGGACGGAGTGGGGAACATCTACGTGCTGGATGCCCAAACCGCAACCATCGAAAAATTCACTTCGTCCGGAGCCTGGGTTACACGGTTCCGCGAGGTCTCTCCAGGCGACATCAGCATCCCCGGCTTTTCGCCGGATCCGGTGAGCGTTGCCGTGGACCGGAGCGGCAACATCTACATCGCCGATGGAAGCAACCGTATGGTGCAGAAGTTGGATTCGTCGGGCAGGTTCGTCAGAACGATCGAGCCGGCGTGCCAGTATGGCCGCGGCCCGTGTGCCGATCCCGATGTCAATGGTCCGCGGCCCTTTGTCTATCCGCCGCTGGCGGTGACGGTGGATTCTCAGGATTTTCTCTACGTGTCAGGAGTGTACGAGGTCCAGAAGTTCACCACGGGCGGTTCGCTGGTCTCGGAGTTCCCATTCACGGGGATCATCCCGAAGAAGATCGCCGTGGATCGCAATTCGAAGGTGGTGATGTGGGAGGGCGATAGCGGATGGGTGCTCGAGTACGACCAAGCCGGCAATCTCGACCCTGCTTTCACCAACCGGCCATTCTTTCGCGGCGTGGGCGGCGTGGCGACCGACGCCGGCGGCAACATCTACGTGGCGGATTGGCAGAACGCGCGCGTGGTGAAGCTTTCGCCTACGGGCGCGCAGCTCTCCTCCTTCGGCACTCTCGGTGCAGGGCCCGGTCAGTTCGGAGCGGACTTTCAGTACGGGCCAGCGGGGATCGCGATTGACCCTTCGGGCAGGATCGTGGTTGTGGATACGGTCAATCATCGAGTGGAAGTGTTCACGAATGGGGGCGAGTCGCGAACGGTGGATTCCTCCACCGGGATGGGTCCGGTCACCTTCACCACGAGCACGGGGACGTTTACCAATCTGATGGCGATTCCGGATTCTCAACTTCCCAAAGGCAAGCCGTTTGGCGTGAAGTTCCCGTACGGCGTGTTCTATTGGACCTTGGCGGGACTCGCGCCCGGCCAGACGGTGACGATCACGATGACGCTGCCCGCGCCGATCAAGCCTCCCGTGCAGTTTTGGAAGGTCCTGCAAGGTGCATGGGTACGAGCGAATTCGCTCATCGGGAGCGACGACGGCGATAATGTCCTCACGCTCACGATCACCGACGGCGGATTCGGAGACGCCGATGGTGCGGCCAACGGTACGATTATTGATCCGGGCGGAGCCGGCATCGTGAGCCTGGCGCCGTTCGCTGCGTTCCAGGCAAAAGGGGAGCTCAAACAAGTGTCTCCCGGTGTCTATGAGTTTGGAGTGAAGGACACTGTCACGTTGGGCGCCGCGAGCGACGGCATTCGCCCCTTGGTGGAGGATGTTACGGTGCGCCTGGGGAGCCTGGAGGTGGTGATTCCGGCCGGCTCGTTCCGGCAAGACTCGAAAGGCCGGTTCAAGTTCGAGGGAATCATTGGCGGCGTAACCGTGTCCGCAATGATCACGCCGCTGGGCGGCCGGCAGTTCGAGTTCAGGACGGAGGGAAGCAACGCGCGGCTGACGGGTGGCGTGAATCCGGTTACGGTTGGGCTGGTGATTGGGGATGATGGCGGGAGCGCGGAGGTGAAGGTGGAGATGGAGTAAGTGGTGGGGGCGGTGATCCTGCCCCCTTCCTCGGGATGCTGGCTTCGCGATAGGCAAGAACCCTGCGACAATAGGCGAGAGGTGGCTGCGTCACAGCCATCCGCACTCAGCATGCCACGAAAGCAGCAGATCCCGAATGGGGTGAAGCCGACGCTCGAGCAGATCGAGTACCTACAGACCCAAATGCGGCATCTCGTGCTGCGGAACCCCTCGTGCGGAATCGAGCCGGCGAACTACTCGCGGCTCTATGAGTATCTGGCTGTTCAGAAGATCACCTACCTCTACGACGACGAGTTGTTCGAAGGGCTTGTCTTCGTCGACCACAAGCTGACGGGAAAGACCGAGGAACTGCTGGACGCTTATCTCATTGTCGACCAGGGCGACGAGATTCACTCTAAGAGTGCGGAGGTGCCGATCAGCCGCAAAGCAAAATGAATGCGACCAGGGCGTTCAATTTCACTGGACATGGCTTTCACGCGCGAAGCGTCGTTTCCGATGATACAAAACCATGCGGAGTAACGGCCAGGCCCCTCCTCAATACTGACCCGTCTTCGCTCTCTCCAAGACCATCAGTCACGAGTCAAATCCCGAACCACCAAATATTTCACAACCCCAACCCGATCAACCAGTTCCTCGCTCCCGCGACCCCATTTTCAAGCCTTCGATTTTGCAAAACCCCTTGACGCCTGAGCCATCCTGGTGACGGGATAGGCGCCCTGCGCCTCCCAGCAGGGAACACGATGTCTTCGCGCCGCAACAGTTCCGTTGTGCCCGCGAGTATTGAGGAGACCGAGGAGAGAGCGCGAAAAACTTTGCCGATTTGACGAACGAACCTAACTCGGGCAAAGCTCCCCATAACTGATTCATCCAACAGTCCTTGGCCGCTCACGGCCGGGCGAGACCGCACTCAACACAGAAGGGAACCATCCATGTCCACCTGGACCATAGACGACATGCCCGAATCCCAGCGCCCCAAGCGCAACATCTTCCGAAAGGAAGCCGCGCCAGCCGTGCAAAGAGGAGCGCAAGTGGAGCGAGCGTTGCCGAACACGAGCGAGAACACCGCCCCGGCGCCGGTGAGCACCGCCCCCGAACCCAACCTCTCCGACTACATCCACAAATCTGACTTCGTCCGCTTTCGCCTCTTCATCATGGACGCACTCGCCGGCTTCCCAGCCGCCCGAGCCGCCGTCCTCGAAGCCGTCAACCGCGCTCTCGAAGAACCACCTCCCTATCCGGAAGGAGCACTCGCATGAACCCGAAAATCCAGCCTCGGGGTGGGGCGGGCTTTAGCCGGCGAAGGACTACAGTCCCGCTGCCGGCACCTCGTGCCCAAGCCTGCCGAATCGGCGCGCGACCGGCGTAAGCACTCTCGAACTTTGCGCCGAAAGTAACTCACTCAGTCGACACCCCAGGCAGGCTTACGAGCCGCACCGACCTTTGACAATTGAATATTGCACCCCGCGGGAGGAGCAAGCCGGGCGGCCTCACGGCGCCTTGAACGTCACCGTCACCGTGTTCGACACCCGCTCTCCCTGCCGGATCACGATCTGCTTCTGCCCATATCCAATGCGCAGCGGCAGCGGACCCAGGTTGATCTGGTCCACGCCCGGATACAACGGATGCCCCACCGGACCCGCCACCGGCACGCCCACGCCGCCCACGGTCGCCGTTGCTTCACTGCCCCGCATTCCGGTTCCATAAAGGATCAGGTACACCTGATCCCCGGCCGCCACCGGTACGCCGGAATCGGCGCCCGTCGTGGGACTGAAGATGAAGTCGTCGGTACGAGCGCCTCTCGCCGTCACGCGGGTATACGCCGCAGCAGCCACGCCGCGTCCGGTTTGATTGGCTGTGTAGATTCCCGGTGCGGCGGCCTCCACGGTGACGGTGCCTTGTTGACTGCCGACTGCAACGCGAGCGGTTCCGTTCGCCGTACCCGCGGGAATCAAGAACGCAAGTTGCGTCGCCGAGACGTAGTAGAGCGGTGCCAAGCGGGCTGTCCCGCGCGAGTCGGTGACCGTGACCTGAGTGCCGCCCAGCGTGGTGGGCCAAGGCACGGTGGTCGCCAATGCCGTGGAGCGCGCGAGATCGGTTCCAAAGGCGGCCACGAGCATCTCCGGCGCCACCGGACTCCCGAATGCATAGCTCGCGCTCGAAGCTACATTGAGAGCGGCACCCGGCGGGGCTGTTGGCGCTTTGGCGTCGCAGATCGAATCCAGAACGGGTTGATCCGGAGTAGTCGGCGGCTTCGGCTCCAACACGTTCGAGGGCGAAGCGCCCGTCATCCAGTTCCATAGCAACTCGTAGTAACTGTAAGCCTGCGCGCCGGGTCCGGACCGGATCTTCCTGCCGAGAAATCCGTCGTCATCGCCCCAGGTCACGTGGACTCCGCAAAGCCGGGCGACAGTTCCAGGCGTGGAGTTGATCGACGTGCGGTCCACCGCCGTGTTTCGGATATTGCCGAGCGCGGTGATCTGGTCATGCAGGCCTTGCGCGATCGCGGCGGGCGTTGCCGCGAGCCCGCCCTCTTCGAGATCCTCGAGCATTCCCGGATCGTTCAAGTCCTGGATCTGGAAGAACGGCGTCGTCATGTGGTTCAGCTCCACGTAGCCGTTGTCGGCGCACAGGAAGCTGCTCGCGCCAGGATGCGCGGCAAGGCAGGAGTCATCCAGTTGCGAATTGAGCAGACCCACATCGACGGTGTTGTACTTCGCCGACTTCTGCGCGAACACCGGATCTCGAGAATCGCCCGCCGGAAAACCTTGCTTGCCATTGAAGTCCGGGAGGAACGTCGCTTCGAGATTCCCACGCACTCGAACGGAAGAGTTCTTCGCCTTGAGCCGCGCGGCCAACCGGTCGAGGTGGTGGCGGACTCCGCTAGCGCCGGCTGAATCGCCGCTGATCAACACGTCCGTGGCGTCTGTGAGCTTGGGCAGCCCGGCGACGCCGCGCTCGAGCGCGTCAAAAGCCGCTTCGACGATGGTCGCGCCGCGGAAGTGAACGGAAACGGCCTTCGTGGAATCGGTAGCGCTCCGCAGCACGGCATCCGATCTTCTCCCGCGCCAGCCATCGGAGCTGCAGTAGTTGAGCATCACCAGATTGCGGTCGCCGAGCCGGTTGATCGCGTTGCGATTGAGCAAGCCGCCGCGACTGATCGATCCCGCTTCCCACGTCGAGCTCATCTGGTGCGCCGTGTAGAAGCCGAGGCCGCACCAGCGCTCGAGACAATCCTCGAAGGTATTGCAGCCGCCTCCGCCTTCGAAATGGATCACCCATCGATTGGCGGAAGAACCATCGGGCTCGGAGGCTCCCGGCCGCGCCGAGCGCACGTAGATCACGGCCGGGGTGCCGTCATTGCACACCGCACCCGGTGCGTCCAGAACGACGCGCGCCATGTCGAGGTTGGTCCCCGTGTTTGTGCTGACGGCGGGGCGTCCAGTGGGAGTGTTCGGACAGAAGCGAGAGTCTTTGATGTTCGGAACGGTCTGCGCGAATGCTCCCGTGGCAAGGCAGACGAATAGCGCGATCGCCGGATTCTTCATTGCGGACCCCTCTCTATGCGCTCAGATAAATGCGGAAAGCCGTGTCTTCGCTCTTCGAGCGCGCCACCAGCCGCACGGTCTTGACGTTCCGCCGGCCGGGAAAATCGAGCAGCCGGTGGATCCCGTTGCCATAGGTGTGCTCGTTGAAGTCCACAACCTGCACCTCGCCGTTCTCGAAGACGATGTCGGCGAAGTCGAGTTGCGCGCGGCCCGCGATGTCGAGGTAGAGTGCATCGCCTCGGGCGTCGATGCCGAAGTTTGACTCCACCCAGTCCTCGTCTCGATGGATCGTTTCGGTGTCTTGCCAGATCAGGCGCTCGCGCGGAGGCAGCACCGCGGCCACCGCCACAAACGCCACCACGGGCAGGAACACGAGCGGCGCGCCCACTACGATGGCGCGATGCGGAGCCCGCACGATCACGGTGCGGTTGACCGCGCGCGCGATGGGGTGGCCGGGCCTCACCACCACGGTGGTGCGCCGGTTAGTAACCACTACGCGCCGCCGGCGCTGCGCCTCGAGGCTCGCCGGAATCAGAAAGGTTGCCGCGCCCAAGAGCCGGCGCCGTGTGAAGCGGATCATGTTCATCTCCTCTACGTGCATTGAACTTCGCAAGGTTCTACGATGCCGCCGTGGCCGATGGAAGAATCCGCCGAATATAATCGAAGCAATGTGACGGATAACGATACCGCCGATTCTTCCCAGGGGGGATCCCGGGACGTAGAGAGAGAGGACGGGTCCACGACGTTCCCGCCGATGAGCAGGGAAGAGTTCGCCGCCCTCTATGAACGCCATGCCGCCGAGATCTTGCGCTATGCCATCCGATGCACCGGCCGCCGGGAAATCGCCGAGGAGATCGCCGCCGATGCGTTCCTCAAGATGTATCGCTCTCGCGGGATCGATCCCGCCCGTGCCGGAGCTTGGCTCACCGCCGTGGTGAAGAACATGGCCACCGATCACTGGCGGCGAGCGGCCATCGAGCGGCGTCATCCCGCGGAACCGGCCGCTGGCGTGGAGCCGATGTCCGCCAAAGTCTGGGATGAACTGCTCGACGAACCGGCGCTCAAGCCCGAGCACCGGGCCTGTCTGACGCTGCACTATCTGCATGGCATGGAACGGCGCGAGATCACCTCGCACACCGGCATGTCCGACAACCAGGTGAAGAGCTGCCTGCAATACGGCCTGAAGCTGTTGCGCAAGGCTTGGGGAGGAACGCGATGAGTCAGCGCGATCGTCATCCTTGGCCCGATCGGTTGTGCGCGCTCGACGAGAACGTGCTGCCGCCCGAGATGGAACGCGAGATCCGCGAGCATCTCGCCGCCTGCCGGGTCTGCGCCCGCCTTCGAGAAGACCTGCGGCATCCCGCGCTTTCTGAGCCTACACTCGCCGATCTCGCATCGTTGCGCAAGCGCGTCCTGCCGGGCGCCGCGCCCAGGGTTTCGCGATGGTGGATGGCCGCCGCGGCAGCGGTTGCCGCCGTGGCCGCCTCGCTCTACTTCACGCAGCCGGCTCCGGCGCCGCACCCCTTGCCAGTAGCCCAAGCGCCGCCGCCGGTGTTTCGATTGCCGCTCGAACCGGCTCCGTTGCGGCTCCCGCTGGCATCCGCAGTCACCATCCGCGGACAGAGGGAACAGCAGGTGCAGAAGTACCTCGAGCAGTTGGGCGCCGCATTGACGCCCTACCGCGCCGGCAAGTACGGCGAGGCCGGAGTGGAGCTCGAACGTTTGGCGGCCGAGTATCCCAAAGCTGTCGAGCCGCCCTTCTATCGCGGCGTGGCGTTCTTGCTCGCGGGCGACGCAAGCGCGGCGCTCGGCTGGTTGCGGAAGGCGCGCGCCATCGGCGGCGAAGCCTTGGATGACGACATCTCGTGGTATCTCGCGATCGCCCTCGAACGCACCGGTTCCTGGCCGCAGGCGCGGCCGCTGCTCGAAGCGCTGTGCCGAAGCGAGGGTCCATACCGGCAGTCCGCTTGCGAAGGAGCACGAGCGCAATGAAGGTCCTCGCGATCGCCGTCTTTGCGGCCGCCTTCGCTCTGGCGGCTCAGACCGGAATCCGCGAGCAGGCGCGCGCTGAGGAACTCGCACACCGCCACGAGAGCGCGGAGAAGGCTCTGCGTGAAGCGGCTCGCGATGATCCCGATCCGGCGTTCCTCGGAGAAGGAGCACGAGCGCAATGACGCGCCTCGCCATCGCCGTCTTCGCCACCGCCTTTGCTCTCGCGGCTGAAACCGGAATTCGCGAGCAGGCTCGAGCCGAGGAACTGGCTCAACGCCACGGAACCGCGGAGAAGCTTCTGCGGGATGCGGCTCGCGATGATCCCGATCCTGCTTTCCTCGGCGAAGCTGCATTGTGGATGGCGCGGCAGTTCTCTCCGTTCGGGCAGACTCCGGACATTCGGCGCGCAGTGCCTTGGCTCCAGATCGCCGTGGAGGAGTTCCGCCAACGCCGGCTCTCGCGCCAGTTGGCCCGCGCGCTACACGCATCGGCCGCGCTGATGAATCAGGGCACGGCGAAGAAGAGCACCCTTTCCGAGGCGCTCGAAGCGGCTCGCGCGGGCGGCGACCCGCGCGACCTCGCCGTCATCGAAGCCGAGTGGGGAGACGTACTGCGCTCCACTGGCGACTTGACTGGCGCCATCCGCCATATCGAGTCGGCTCTCGCGCGCCTCGAATCCATGCAGGAGTGGTCAGCGGCAGGTCGCGCCTTGGCTCTGCTCGGACGCGCGTATGGACTGCATGGGCGCTACGCTGCTTCGGAAAAGGCGCTGATTCGCGGCGAAGAGTGCTATCGCAAGGGCGGCGACACCACCGGCGTCATGCTCATTCGCGGCGAACGCGGGTTGCTCCTCGCAGTCAGCGGCCAGCGCAAGCGCGCCGTGGAGAATCTCGATCAGGTGCGCGACTACGTCACTTCCGCGCCACTCACGCCGGCCGCCAAGATCCGGTTCTCGGGAATCACGTTTGGATACCTCGCCGCCGATGAAAACCAGCGCGCGGCCGAGCTCGCCGAGCAGATTGTCCGCCGGTCTCCGCGCCGCGCGCCGCCAGTGGTGCATTGGGTGCGGAGCGCCGCCTACTATCGCTTGGGGCGCTACCTCGATGCGGCCGAGGCCGCGACGGCTGGAATCAATCGCGCCGGCAGTTCTCCCTTCCAACTGCGAGAGTGTTTCCGTTGGCGGGCGCTCACGTTCCACAAGTTGGGCAAGCACGCCGAAGCAGCCGCCGACATCCACGAAGCAGTGCGGCTTGACGACTCACTCCGCGAGGGCCTCGTTCCCGAAGACGAGTGGAGGCGTGCCTTCGAAGAGACGCGCACGCCGCTGGCGCAGGATGCGGTCGCGATCCTTTGGGATGCCGGACAGCAACGCGAAGCGCTCGACGCAGCGGAAACGTTTCGCGCCCGCGCTTTGCGAGATCTACTGGCCAGCCGTGGATTGGCCAAGTCCGGACCGCCCGCTTCCGCCGGCGCGCTCGCCGCGTGGGCCACGCAGGCGCGCATTCCGGTTCTGGCCTATTGGGTCCACCCGCAAGCGGTCTACTCGTGGTGGGTCGATCCGCGGGGTGATGTTCGCGGTTATCGCTTTCCCGTGACCCGGGCGCGAGTGAGCCAATTAGTGGCGCGCGCGGGCGCTACCGGCTACAAACCCGATCGCGAAGCGTGGCGCGAACTATCGGCGATTCTGATTCAGCCCGTGCGCACGCTGCTGCCGCCCGCCGCGCAAACGCTCGCGATCGTACCGCACGATGATCTGCTGCAACTGCCGTTCGGAGCTCTCTCCGCGACTTCTGGCCGCTATCTCGCCGAGGACTACGTGCTGCAATACGCGCCTTCGGCGACGCTTCTGTTCGCTTCCGCGCAGAACGGTCCGCGTGATGGGAAGCTGTTGCTGGTCGGCGATCCGGTGAAGACGGCGTGGTCGCGTCTGCCTGGAGCGCGCCGCGAATTGGAAGCCATTCAAGCGCTCTCGCCCGGCCGCTCAACATTGCTGGCAGCCGAGCGGGCACTCGAGCCGCACTTCGTGCAAGCCGCTCCGCGCGCGGGCGTGCTCCACTTCGCCACGCACGCCGTCGTCGATTCGGCTCATCCTTTCGATTCCTTCCTGGTGCTCAGCAACGGCGGCAAGCTGACCGCGGCGGAAGTGCATGAACTCGATCTCCAAGCCGATCTGGTGATGTTGAGCGCATGCCGCAGCGGTTCGGGTCGCGTGTCTTCGGATGGGTTGCTCGGGCTTACGCGCGCTTTCCTGCATGCCGGAGCCTCTCGCGTAATCGCTCCGGTATGGGATGTCCCCGACGAGACTTCGGTGCTGCTGGTGGCCGAGTTCTACCGGCAGTATCTTCTGGGTGTGAACCCGGGACAAGCTCTGCGCGGCGCGCAGAAGAAGCTCCTGGCCGAGTTGCGAGCCGGACGCGTGAGCGTGCAGACGCCGGCGGGAGCAATGGTGCTGCCCGAGCATCCGGCGTTGTGGGCGGGGTTCATCTTGCAGGGCCCGATCCCGGTTGTGGCGGAGGCGACGAGCGCGGCGGGTGCCGCGGGGCATTGAGGTTCTCCGAGGGCCTGGCAATCCGATCGATGACGTACACGGGCAACGGACCCGTTCTCGATTCCAATTCGAGCCCGAGTTGATCCTTCGCGGCCGCGGCGATCGAAGCTGCTTGCTCCATCTCGGGCGACCATTCCAAATTGACTCTGTACTGCCCCGTCAAGCCTGTTTCGTCGAGCACCGTCGCGCCGAGGACATCCGCGAGCAGAGACGCGATCCCTTTGGCGTCAGTCGTAACCGAGAGTTGGCCATTTCTCATTCTCGCCACCGGTCCGCCATCGCGATCTCCCGCCAGCGGCATCCTGACTCCTCCGTCTGCCTGCTTCAATACATAGAACCGCTTCACTCTCGACTCGGTTTTCAGCGACAGGGCAAACCGGTCCCTGAGCAATGCCTGCAAGCGCTGTCGGTGTCGCGCCAGATAGTCGCCTGCCTGGGACGGCGTCATCGCTCCGGACAACGTCAACGCCTCGCGCTCCAGGGGGCTCGCCAGAATGTCGTAGCGTTCTGACTTGACCCACGCCGGACCGCCCACCAGTTGCTCGTCTCGAACGTAGTATGCGGCCTTGATCAATTGCCAGACGACGACATTCTGTGCCCGTAAGCCGCCAGACTCCGGGACAAGCCAGACATCGGAAGAAGTGGGGTCCGACGCCTTGATGACAGCCGAGTCGAATTGATGGGTCTGCTCGATTGGAACGGTTTGCGGCCACGCCAAGCCGGACAGAAAGGACACAACGGAGGAAAGGACCATCGGCACGAGTTTCATACGTTCTCCTATTACAATGACGCCCGCCTGAACGGCTCCGTTGACTCGAGAAACGATCGGCCTGGATGACCAAGATACCCTCGTCCTTGGACCCGGATGCTTAGCCAGCGCCGACCACTATCCCAGCACCGACGAACGTCACCAGCCGCGGCCGATGCTCCTCAAAAGCCTGCAAATGGCGGCGATTGTCACCGTACTCGCCGAGTACAGCCAACGCCTCTTCCACGAACGCCATAACTCACTTCGCGCCCGGGACCGTCCTGCCCATATGCGGCACGATCACTTCCCGCGTGTACCGGTCATGCTCGCGCAGCGCCTGCATCGCCTCATTCATCTGCATCCGCTTCACGATCGCCTCGATCTGCTTCTGCCCATCGCGACCCCATTGCTCGCGCTCGGCCGCAGTCGCGGGAAGCGGATTGCGGCCGCCCGCATGCGCCATCGAATCGTTCACCCACGATCCCAGGGACAGACTCCCCGAAAGACCGAGCTTGCCGAGTGTCGCGAGTCCCTTGTTCTCAGGAAGCTGCGTGGCCGGATGAGCGCGAGGCTTCGATACGCCCCGTCATCCAGTGCTTCAGGCCGTGCCGCTGATTTCCGCCTTAACGCGCGGGACGGCGTTTGGTTCGCTTCGGCGCGTGCTGAAGAACAGCGGCTTTCATCTGGGAGAGGGAGAGCGTTTGGCCCGCGGCGAACTGTGATCGGGACTGATCGATCAGGGCCATGAACTCCGGGTGGTGACTCAGGGCGAGAGATTCGGCGTCCACGTTGTCCAAAGACACGACTGCAGCGATTGGGCGGCCGTTGTCCTCGACCACGACGACGCCATCGCCAGCGTCCCTGGCGTAGTCCGAGAGGGGCCGAGATGCCTCAGAGATTTGCAGCGTCTTCATAGTTTCAACTCTTGGCCGCCAACGATCAAGGAGTTCCGGATCTTCTTGCCAATGACGAGTATTCTCACCACCGGTTCGCCGCCAGCCTCCACCTCATAGAATACCCGAAGATCGCCGATACGGAGCTCCCAGGGTGCGATCGGGTTGGGCCGAAGCGGCTTTCGGTTCCGAGTCTCGACAAGAGGTTCGAATAGAAGCTGGCGCTCGATGGCCTCGAAAACCGTGGCGCGCTCGGGGGCAGTCAGCGCATTGAAGTGTTCCTTTGTAGCAGCAGCGAATCGGAGTTCGTAGGCCACTGCCGAAGTCTAACACCGGCTGGTGGGCGTAGTGCGAGTCGCCCACGGCGCTCGTCGCACCGCAGGATGCAAAACAACCATGGCTTGCTTGTTACCGATCCCGAGAGTTACTGCTGAAAAAGGCCGTCTCGAAGGCTGAGGCGGCTCAAGATGACGGAACCCTTCGTGTGGCAACTATGTCGATCGGCCTGGATGATCAGGATGCTCTCGTCTCGCTGGGGCTGACGGGGCGAGAAAGGATCTGGGGATTTATTGCCAACGGAGTCATGAATCTGCTTTGGTGGGACCCGAATCATGAGGTATGTCCGTCGCTGCTGAAGCACACTTGAGTGGGCTCGGTCGGGCCTTTGGGCGCTGCGCCGGCGGAGCCAGCGGGGAGGTGATTGTCAGGCGAGCGGAGGGTCGAGTTCGGCGGCGGGGAGGAGCATGCGGGATTCGATGTAGTCGCGGGTGGCTTGGGTGAGGGTGCGGGATTCGTTCATGCAGTCGAGGAGGAGTTTGTTGGCGGCGAGGTAGCGGTTCAGGAGATCGAGTTGCTCCTCCGAGAGGTCCCATCTGTGGCCGATGTCGCGGTGTTCGATCATGGCGGCTTGGAGGTGGTTGGCCCAATTGCGCCAGCCTCTGCGGTCATTCGACTCAGGGTACCTGCGGCGCAGGCCCTCAAGCACAGCGACCAGTCGGGGCGACGCCGTTCGGGCGGCGTCGAGGGAGAGGTCAAGGGCGCGGTCTAGGTCGTCGCCGACGAGGTAGACGAAAGCACGGGTGCCAGCGCGAGCGAGAGCCGCTGCAAGGGCTCGGTCCAAGTCGAGATCGAGGTCGCTATTAAGGTTGGAGTCTAGGCCCAGGGCGAGGTCCATAGCACGGACGCGCGCTAGGTCAAGCGCGAAATCGGCTTCTAGCGTGCGGGAAGTCCATAAATAGGCCGCCCGATTTGCAGCTGGTCTGCGAACACGGCGTGCCGAGCGCGACTTGCGCCAGGCCCACAAAAGCAGTTTCTGAATCGTCGGTTCATGAGCAATCAAGCGATGCACCTGCTTCTCAAGCCGCGGAAGGAGGAAATCAGGGTCCTTTTGGTTGGCTACCAGGAGCCAGACTTCGCGCCAAGCCGGATCGGGGAGGTGAGCGGCAGTCGGGTCAACCAGATCGTGATTCCGCGCCAGACGGCGAGCAGTGAAGAACTCCTGGAACGTGAGGTGTGAAAAGGAGTAAAGTCCTCGGGCACGCTGGACCAGGAGACCAAGTTGCGCCTCTGCGATATTGAGAATGCGCTTGACCGTGATGGTCGTTGAGCGGCCTCTCAGGAATTCCCCGATTCGCTCTTCGACGTAGCGCTGCTCAAAAAGGAGTCGCGACTGGCAGAAGTTCCCGTAGGCGATGTCCTCGAGTAGATGCTCCATTTCTTCGACCGAGATCTCGCAGTCGCGGTGGACACCTCGTGTCGCGTCCCACCTGTCGAGCATTGTGTCAAGAACTCTCTGGTAAAGCTGGGCACGCGAGCCGTCGAAATCTCCGCGGGCTTCGAAGTCCAGGCAGAGGAACGCCAGGAGCAGGGGCTTGGTCGCTAGATCCAGGAGCGGCTTGTTCGCCTCCAGCCTTTCCATGAAACGCTTCGCGCGGTCGGGTGGCTGACGATTCTCGAACCACTTGCTGCTGAAGGCGGCGATCTGTGCTTGATCGAAGTCCGCCATTTCGACATCTCGGAACTGTTCGAAGGCGTATTCACGCGCGGCAATCCGGCATGTCATCACGATCGGAACCTTCGGGAAATCAATGGCGAATGTTTCGACCGAATCCCGGATTCGAGTGGAGTCGGAGTCCCTCACTTCGTCGAGCCCATCGAGGAGGAGAAGGGCTCGCCCAGCTTCGAGGATGGGTCGGTTGCCGGTGCCGATTTTCGTCAACAGGTGTTCCGCTAGATCGGGATGTCCTTTGGCGTCTGCGAAAATGCGCAATGGGACGAAGATCGGGACCAGCTCTTCGTAGAGACGGTTCTCGATGCATTCGATGGCGAGCTGCTTGAGGAAGGTCGTCTTGCCGGCGCCTGGCTTGCCGTAGATGAGGAGTCGCGGGTATTTGCGGACCGCCTTGAGCCCATCCACTCGCTCCTGCTCGACGCGATGGGGACCGGATCGGTGGAAGTCCACTCGCTTGAATTCGGCAGCGAGTTCCGCTGTCGTTCTTCGTTTCCGGCTGGGTAACTGTTCGAGGATGTTGACGTCGGTGTACACGGAGCTGAGCCCGATGTCCTGCACCATGTCGAGGATTTTGATGGTGCCGCAGGCGGCGCGGATGGAGGGCTCGATGCGGGCACGGACTTCGCGCACCATGGCATCAATCGTGCCCGGCGCGGCGGTTCCGGTGAGCGCAGAAGGCAGAAGACGGAGGAAGGCTGCGATCTTGCCCCACTCGCCCGCAGGGAAGAAGATCGGCTTGATGTTCCACTGGCGCAGTTGCTCGCGCCTTGGGCCTGTGTTCTCCTCCGACGAAAGGAGGGCGAAGTGTTCGACGCCGAGTCCCTTTACGACTTGGGCGATGACGCAGACGGTGCGGTCCGATTGGAGGCTGCAGCCGAGGAACAGGAGGGGTCGACCAGTGAGGGCGATTTGAAGTAGATGGGGGAGCGGACGTTTGAAATCGGGCTGTGAGGGGTCCGCCGAGCCGTAGGCAGCTTCGTATGCCGATAGCGTCAGGACCGGCTTCTTGTCCTGATAGTCACCGTGTAGCTTGATGAGACAGCGGTCGCCGCGTTGAATGGCGGCGGAGGCGTCGTGGAGATCGCCGCCTTTGAGGAGGCTTTGAAAAGGGAGCTTTGCCTCGTCGTAGGCGCGCTCGATGGCGCGGTCGAGGTTAGTTGTGATGACGAGCGAGTGAGCGAAAGCCGGAAGCAGCGAAGTCGCGCCGGTAATGGGTTTCGGAAGCCTGTCTTCGTGAAGCTCCTTGACGAGTTTGTCGCAGAGGGTCTTGGGCGTAGTGTTCTCGGCTACGACCTCCGCTGCTTCGTCGTACTTGTAGTGTTCGAGCAGCAGAGCGACTTTGGACTTGACCTTCTTGGGCGCGAGCTTTTCGAGCAGCTTCGCCCAGTTGGGATAGCCGAAATCGACCGACAGCCCCGCACCGACGAAGGGCACCAAGCGACCGCGGTGCTCCTCCAGATCCTTCAGATGGCGGCGATTGTCACCGTAGTCGCCGAGTACAGCCAACGCCTCGTCCACGAACCCCATAACTTACTTCGCGCCCGGGACCGTCCTCCCCATATGCGGCACAATCACTTCCTGCGTGTACCGATCATGCTCGCGCAAGGCCTCCATCGCCTCGTTCATGCGCATCCGCTTCACGATCGCCTCGATCTGCTTCTGCCCATCGCGACCCCATTGCTCCCGCTCGGCCGCCGTCGCCGGAAGCGGATTGCGGCCGCCCGCGTGCGCCATCGAATCGTTCACCCACGATCCTAGCGACAGACTTCCCGAGAGCCCCAGCTTGCCGAGCGTCGCGAGTCCTTTGTTCTCGGGAAGCTGCGTGGCCGGATGCGTCACCGCATCGGCGTACTCGCCCTTCAGCGCGAGATCTTCGATCCGCCCCGTCATCCAGTGCGATCCGTAGAGCATGTGGCTGCGCTCTTCTTCCTTCAACTGCAAGCGGGGCAGGTACGTGTCCATATTGATGTAGAGGATCGGCACGCGCGTCTCTTCGAAGAACTCGCGGACCAGCGTCCCCACCGTCAGCGGCGCCGGACCGTGGCTCGCCGAAAGAAAAACCTGCCGCCGGAATCCCTGGCGGAGCAGCGAGTAGGCGAGGTTCTTCAGAAACACCGTCCCTTCGTGCGGCGTGTTGTTGATCGTCGCGGAGGCAACCGCTGTGGTCCCGGGGAAAGACCACATGAGGCCCTGTGTGTAGAGACCGCCCGTCTCTTCGGCCATCGCAATGGCGAACGAAAGCGGAGTGACGTAATCGCGCCCGCTCGGCTGGATTCCGTTGGTCTCGACCGCGCCCACAGGGATGAAGATGACGTCGGATTTCTTCAACTGCGCGGCCACTTGGACTTGGCTGAGGCGGGTGAGGTCACGCGTGTGGAGCGGTCGCACCTGGGCGAAGGCTGCGCTCGTCAACGTGTAGGCGAGTGCCAATATGGGGAGGGGTGCCTTTTTCAGCATGATTTAGGATACGATGATGTGCAGAATGCCGAAGGTCGCCTTGTTCGCTTCCAGGGCCGCGTTCGTGGCCGTATTGTCCGCTGGCGCCGTCTTTGCCCAGCGCGCGCCGTTGTTCAAAGACGAGGTGTTGCCGATCCTCGAGAAGAACTGCAACAAGTGTCACAATCCCAAAACGAAGATGGGCGGGCTTGACCTGACCAGCTTCGCGGGAATGATGACGGGTGGGGGCAGTGGTCCGGTGATCGCGCCTGGGAAGCCCGCGAGCAGCTTGCTCTACATCATGATCGACAACGGCAAGATGCCCATGGGCGGCGCACTATCAAAGGCCAATAAACAGACGCTTCAGGCGTACATCGAACAGGGCCGTTTCCCCAAGGCTGAGATGGATTCGGCCGCCGTGGCGCGTGAGGCGAAGGTGAAGACGCCGGAAGCGCGATCGTGGTGGTCATTCCAGAGGCCGGTGAATCCGGCGCTGCCGAACGTGAAGAATGCGGATCAGGTGCGCACGCCGATCGATCGATTCGTGCTGGCAAAGCTCGAAGAGAAGGGTTGGAAGATGCAGCCCGAGGCTGCGCGGCTGAACCTGCTGCGCCGCGCTTATCTGGGGCTCACCGGGCTTCCGCCGACGCCTACCGAAGCGAAAGCGTTCCTCGAAGACAAGTCGCCCAACGCGTGGGAGAGCCTCGTCGACCGCTTGCTCGCTTCCGAACACTATGGAGAGCACTGGGGCCGGCACTGGCTGGACGTGGCCGGGTACTCGGATTCACGCGGTGACGCCGGTGACGTGGACCGCGAGACATCCTATAAATACCGCGACTGGGTGATCCGCGCGTTCAACACCAACAAGCCGATCGACCAGTTCATTCTCGAACAGATGGCGGGCGACCAGATCGTCAACTACAACTCGAAGATGCCGCCCACGCCCGAGCAGCGCGATCCGCTGATCGCCACCGGGTTCCTGCGCACCACCGCTGACATCACCGACAACCAGACGATCTACGAAGTGGACAAGTACTTCGATGCGCTCCAGAAGTCAGTCGACACGTCGCTCTCGGCGCTGCTCGGTTTGAGCTTCGGTTGCGCGAAGTGTCACGACCACAAGTTCGATCCGATTCTGCAGAAGGACTACTACAAGCTGACGGCATCGTATCAAGCGGTGTTCGATCCGGAGAATTGGTTGGCGGCGAATCTGGCGTATGGTCCTTGGCCGGGGCGCATCATTCCGGACTTGCCGGCCGATCAGCGCGAGGCCTGGATCAAAGACGTGACGAGCAATGACGCGAAGACGCTGCGGCGGCTGGACGACTTGCTGGAAGCGACGTATCAGCGCTATCGCGCGACGCTGAAGGCGGGCGGCGACATGTCGGCGGAGGCGCGCAAGCAGATTCGGCAGGTGATCGAAGCGGATCCGGATCTCGAAGTGGATCGCTCGGCGGCGAAGGATTTCGTGACAGACAAGGAAATGGAAGAGCGCTTCCCCGAGTTGAAGGGTTGGAAAGAAGAGTACGTGGCCAAGCGCGCGGCGCGGCGGAAGAAGAGCTCGCAGATCGATCCGAACTATATCGAAGGCGTGTGGGATGTCTCGAAGACGCCTTCGCCAACCTATATATTGCAGCGCGGAAACTACCTGGCGCCGGGCGCCGAGGTGAAGGCTGGGATTCCGGCCGTGCTCGACAGTCTCGAGCATCCGCTCGAGTTTCCGGATCCGGCGGCGCATCCGGAGTGGAACCACACTGGCCGCAGGTTGACGCTTGCGAAGTGGATGGTGTCTCGTGACAATCCGCTCACGGCGCGCGTGTTCGTGAATCGCGTGTGGCAGTTCCACTTTGGCGAAGGTTTGGTTCGGTCGGTGGATGATTTCGGCAAGCAGGGCGAGAAGCCCACGCATCCGGAGTTGCTCGACTACCTGGCGGTTCAGTTCCAGGAGCACAAATGGGATCTGAAGTGGCTCACCAAGCAGATCATGATGTCGCAGGTGTACCTGCAGGATTCCGCGGATCAAGAAGAGCAACTCGCAGCGGATCCTTCAGCACGGTTGCTGTGGCGCAAGCCGCCATTGCGGATTGAGGCCGAGGCCGTGCGCGATTCGATGTTGCAGGTGAGCGGCTTGCTGAGCGGGAAGATGTTCGGCCGGCAGGAGCCGATCAAGCGCGGTCCGGATGGACAGTGGATGGAAGACGAGAAGGGCAATCCGAACCGGCGCAGCATCTATCTCTCGCAACATCGCACGCGGCCGGTGGCGTTTCTCCATGCGTTCGATCAGCCGAACATGACGGCTGACAATCAGGCGCAGCGGTTCCGGTCGGCGTTGCCCGTGCAGTCGCTCGCGCTGTTGAACAGTCCGCTGGTGATGCGGACAACGAAGGCTTTCGCGTCGCAATTGCTGGAACAGTCAAAGGGTGACGCGGCGAGTGCGCTCGAGCGCGCGTTCCCGGCTGCTTACGCGCGGCCTGCTACGGCGCGAGAGCTTACGCTGGGCAAAGAAGCGATCGCCGGAGCGAAAGATCCAGCCGAAGGCCTGCGCTTGTTCGTGCAGGCGATGTTCGGCGCCAACGATTTCCTCTACATGTATTGACACGGAGAGCAGCATGACCCGATATTTCTCCCGCAGACAGGCGCTTCGCGAAGCGGCCACCGGATTCGGCGCGATGGCGCTCGGATCGATCCTGGCGATGGAGGATCGCGCGCAGGCGTCGGCGCTGCGCACGTTCGACCTGAAGCCGAAGCAGCCGCATTTTCCGGCCAAGGCGAAGAACGTGATCTTCATCTATGTCGGTGGCGGGCCCTCCACCATCGACATGTTCGATCCGAAGCCCACGCTCGTGAAGTTCGATGGGAAGCCTGCGCCGTTCGAGATCAAGGGGCGCGCGCTCAACGGGTCACAGGAAGTGATGGCGAGTCCGTGGAAGTTCACCAAGTGCGGTGAGAGCGGACGCGAAATTTCGAACCTGCTGCCGCATTTCCAAAAGGTGGTGGACAAGGTCACTTTCGTGCGCTCGATGCGCACCGATCGCATCGACCACTCGACCGCGCAGTTCACGTTCGTCACGGGTCGCGGGTTTACGGGCTTCCCGACGATCGGCGCGTGGGTCAGCTACGCACTTGGCACCCACAACTCAGATCTGCCGGCGTTCATTGCGTTGGGCGAAGGAGCCTCGATCGGGGCGCGGGCGCATTCGTCGGCGTGGTTGCCTCCGATCTTCACTGGCACGCAGATGCGGGCCGACGAGAAGGCTCCGATCTTCGATATCAAACGGCCCGAGTCGATGAGCGCGGATGAACAGCAGCGGCTATTGCACACGGTGAACGCGTTGAATCGAGAACAGAGGGGAAGCCACGCGCTCGACCAGGACCTCGAATCGCGCATCGCGAATTATGAGCTCGCCGCGCGCATGCAGGTGGAAGCGCTACGCGTGGCCGATCTCGCCAAGGAAAGCGAAGCCACGCGGAAGCTCTACGGCGTGGATCAGCCGGGTTCGGGTGAGTTCGGCAAGCACTGCTTGTTGGCGCGGCGGCTGGTGGAGAGCGGCGTACGGTTCGTGCAGGTGTATGGTGGCGGCGGATGGGACACGCACTCGAACATCGGCGGACAACTTCCCGGCTTGTGCCAGCGGATCGATCAAGGCATGTCGGCGCTGCTGACGGACCTCGATCAGCGCGGGATGATGAAAGACACGCTCGTGATCTGGTCGGGCGAGTTCGGCCGGCTGCCTACCATCGAGGCGCGGAACAGCGCGCCAGGTCGCGACCATAATCCGTACGGGTTCTCGATGTGGATGGCGGGCGCGGGCGTCAAACGCGGCTACGATTTCGGCGAGACCGACGAGCTCGGGTATGCTGCGGTTCCGTCGTCGGCGCTGGGGCATGCCGACATTCATGCGACAGTGCAGCACCTGCTCGGTATCGACTATGCGAAGAACACCTACTTCCACGAGGGTCGCAATGAATCGCTCGTGGGTGTGACTCCGGCTCGGGTAGTGAAAGAGGTGTTGGCGTGATCGGGCGGCGCGGGTTCTTGTCGCTTGCGGCTGGCGCGGCGGCCGCGCAGGCGGGCGCTCAGGCAGGCATGGTCAAGCGGCTGCTGCCGGGGACCCGGATCAAGATCGGGCTGAACGCGTACTCGTTCAACAAGCCGCTGCTCGATGGCAAGATGACGATTCCGGATGTGCTGCGGTTCTGCGCGAAGAACCAGCTCGATGGCGTGGATCTCACTGGTTACTACTTCAAGGGCTATCCGAACGTTCCGACCGACGAAAACATCTTCTCGATCAAGCGTGCGGCGTACCTGAACGGCGTGACGATCACGGGGACGGGTGTGCGGAACGATTTCGCGCTTACCGATGCGTCGAGCCGGCGCGGGCACATTCAACTCGTGAAGGATTGGGTGGATGTGGCGGCGAAGCTCGGGTCCGATATGGTGCGAGTGTTCGCGGGCAAGGAAGTGCCGAAGGGATACACGTTCGATCAAGTGCTCGAGTGGATGGTGCCGGCGTTCCAGGAATGCGCGGAGTACGGGGCAAAGCACGGCGTGATCATCGGGCTGCAGCATCACGACGATTTCCTGAAGACGGCGGATGAGACGATCCGGGTGGTGGACGCGGTGAAGTCGGAGTGGTTCAGCGTGATCCTGGATGTGGGCAGCTTGCGGCAAGGCGATCCGTATGCGGAGATCGAGAAGCTGTTGCCGTACGCGTCGAACTGGCAGATCAAAGAGCACGTCTGGTACGGGACGAAGAAGACGGATATCGACTTGCCGCGGATTCGCGCGATTATCGATAAGGTCGGGTATCGCGGGTTCACGCCGATCGAGGCGTTGGGTACGGGGCAGGGGGACGCGGAGGAAGTGGTGACGGCGTTCTTGGGGAAAGTGCGGAAGGCTTTCTCGTAGGGCTCAGACGACCAGGAGTTCGAGGTTGGAGTCGAGGCGCCGGAGGTCTTTTGGGTCGCTGGTGATGATCGCGTGGTCGTTCTGCCTCGCGCAAATGACAACGTGGGCATCGACGACATCAGCCGTTCCGCTGCGAGCAAGCAGCACGCCAACGGCCACCGCGTCGACCTCATTCAGCGGAACTACGTCCGTGGGGAAGCGATGGATCAAGTTGCGGAGCGTAACTTGCCTTGCTGGATTTCGAATGACCTGAGCCAAGACCGTGGCAGGAATCGCTACGCGCATTCCTTGCTCTGCCGTACGGGCGAGCATGGACGTCACCCGGCGATCTGCTCGCTCGGCTGCAATCAAGGCACCCGCGTCAAGCGTGACGCCCCTCACGCCGCTTTCCTTCCGCGCACGGTTTTTGCCCTTGGCTGCTTCGGCTCGAGAATGGAGTCCGCCCACTCACGCTCTTCGTCAGTCAGCGGCCCCCCGGTCTGCTCCAATAACTCTTCGAGCCATTTCGGTACTGGATTCGTGTCCTGCAACGCGGCCTTCACGGCCTGCTTCACGAAGGCAGACACCGTCTTGGCCTTCCCTTTGCGAACGAGCGCCCGCACATCCTTGAGTTGATCGTCGTCGAGGGTAACGCTGATCCTGGTTGCCATGGCTGACTACCATCCTACTGCATCCGCAGATTCCGCGACCTATCGCGGATAGCCTTGCCAGAGATACTCGAGCGCCTCCGGAAGCGTTTGTTGCTTCACCATCCGGTCCGTATGTCCCGCATTCCGCGCGAACACGAACTGATAGCGATAACCCTTCGCCGCCAGCACTTTCGCCATGTTCTCATTCGCCAGGACCCAATCATGATAGGCGTCGCGCGTGATCAGGTTGTCGCGGTCGCTGATCTCGAGCCAGATACGGATCGGCTTGCGCGGGCTCTTCGGGATCAGATTGTCGTGGAATTCCCACGCCCCATGCGGAGTTTCCGGATTGTAAGGCCATTGCTGGTACACGTAAGTTCCCGAATAAGTCAGCACGCGGCGATACCATTCGGGATGATACCAGGCCATGATCAGCGCGCATGAGCCACCAGAGCTGCCGCCCATCGTCGCGCGCCCATCGGGATCCTTCGTCAGCTTGACGCCATACTGCTTCTCGACCAGCGGCAGCACTTCGCTTTCCACGAACTCGGCATACAGGCCCGACATGGTGTCGTACTCGAGTCCGCGCTGGCTACCTTGCGCATCGCCGCTGCCGTTGCCGATCGAGATGGCGATCATCACGGGCACGCGCTTCTGCGCAATCAAGTTGTCGAGCACGGTGAACAGCAGCCGGTCCGGACCGTCGGCTCCGATGATGAACGGCGCGGCCGTCCCCGGCACGTACTGCTTGGGCACGTAGACCGCAACCTTGCGCGTGTACGGGGCCGGATAGCTGTCGACAATCAGCTTGTTCGGGTCATTGGGGTCCGGGCGGCCGAACGTTCCGGGCTTGCGCGCGATGCCGGGATAGATCTTGCTGTCCTTCGATTCCATCGTGAACTCGTGCACGGTCCCCTGCGGAACGCCCTCTTGCGCGATCGACTCGGGCGCCGGCTGGTGCGTGGGTCCGATGATGAAATTGCCGTCGGCCGTCGCTGGCGGCACTTCCCCATCGGGCATTTCCTTGGCTTCCACGTAGCCGGGGGTGTGCGGATCGCGCGTGGGCGCAGGTGGTCGCGGTGGGCGCTTCTGCTGCGCAGGGTTCTGTGCGAAAGCAGCGCCGAGCAACAGCACACAAATGGCCAGGAGGATGCGACGGGTCGGGATCATCGAGACGATGGTACCGCAAAGCCGCGCGACGACGTGCTACTTTCAGAGACTTCAGACTCAGTCGTGACGAGGAGAACCATCACGTGAATTGGAAACCCTGGATCACCCTCTGCGCAAGCCTCGCCAGCGCACAAGTCGCATCGCTCGACCCCGCCGCCATGAAGCGGATCGGAATGGTGGATGCGCGCTTTCAGTCATACAACGTGGAAATGGTCGAGGTGACGGGTGGCCGGTTCTGGGCTCCGTATCGCTCGGCTGGACAGGAGCAGAAGGCTCCGGAGACCAAGCTCGGGACGCCCGGCATCGACCCATCGCTGTTCAGCCAGCGCAAGCCGCTCGACCTGACGGATCCCCGGCTGCGCAAGCTTGCCGCAGCGCTCGGACCGGCTTACATTCGCGTGAGCGGATCGTGGGCCAACTCGACTTACTTCCACGATTCCGATGAACCCGTGCCGGTGAAGCCGCCTCCCGGATTTGGCGGAATCCTCACGCGCGACCAATGGCGCGGCGTGATCGAGTTCTCGCGCTCCGTTGATGCGAAGATCGTAACGTCATTCGCCATCAGCCCGGGGACGCGCGACGACAGTGGAACCTGGACGCCGAAAGAAGCGGGGAAGCTGCTCGCGTTCACCAAAGCGGCTGGCGGCACGATTGCGGCGGCGGAGTTGTTCAATGAACCGAGTTTCGCGGAAATGGCGGGTGCGCCCAAGGGATACACAGCCGCGCAGTATGGGCGCGATTTCGCCGCGTTCCGCAAGTTCGTGAACAAGACGGCGCCGGGAATGGTGGTGGCGGGTCCGGGGTCAGTGGGCGAGAAGGGACTGACGCCCCCGGGAATCCCGATTGTCAAATCTCAGGACATGCTGGCAGCTTCGGGCGACAGCAAGGTGGACGTCTTCTCGTATCATTTCTACGGCGGCGTTTCGAAGCGCTGCTCGAAGATGGGCTCGGTCCCGCAGAGCTCACCGGAGACGGCGCTGAGCGAGGAATGGCTCTCCAAGACCGACACCGATTTGGAGTTCTACGGCGACCTGCGCGACCGTTTCGAGCCCGGAAAGAAGATGTGGCTGACCGAGACGGGCGAGACTGCGTGCGGCGGCAACCCGTGGGCATCGACTTTCATCGATAGTTTCCGGTATCTCGACCAACTCGGCCGCCTGGCCAAGCGCGGCGTGCAAGTGGTTGCGCACAATACTCTCGCCGCAAGCGACTATGCGTTGATCGACGAGGAGACGATGACGCCGCGGCCGAATTACTGGTCGGCGTTGTTGTGGCACAAGCTGATGGGGACCACGGTCCTCGACGCGGGCGCGTCTTCGCCTGGGCTCCACGTCTATGCGCATTGCATGCCTGAAGGCAATGGCGGCGTATCGTTGCTCGCGATCAACAATAATCGAAGCGCGGTGCGCGAGGTGAAGCTCGGTGCGGCCGCCGAGCGATACACGCTGAGTGCGGGAGAGCTGCTGAGCGCGAAGGCGCGCTTGAACGGACGAGAGCTTGCGCTCGGGGCGGATGGTTCGGTTCCGGCGCTCGCGGGAAGTAAGATCGCCGCTGGAACCGTGCGCCTGGAACCGGCGACGATTACGTTTTTCGCGATGAGCGAAGCGAAGAACGCGGCCTGCCGATAGGCAGATGCGGCTATTGCGCGAGCTCTTCGGCGCGCCGCGCGCGTGAGCGGAGCCGCGACTGCAACAGGAACGTAGTCCCGGCGGCGAACACGCACGCCAGGAAGAATGAGATCGAGGCGAAGGAATCTCCGGCGAGCTCTTGGCCATCGAATCCGGGCCGTGGAAGGCCCCAGACGAATCCCGATTCGCCGACCCAGAGGCCCACTCGCGAAGGCACGATCACCTTCAGCGCGCCCACCAATGCGAAGCCGAGCGTGAGCGAGTATCCGGTGATGCCGATCACGAAGAGGAAGAGTCCGCGCACGCCGGTGAGCGCCAGGCGGCCCACTGCGGCGAGCAGCTTCATCGGCGATGCGCTGCGGCTGGCTTCGCGCATGCGTCGCACATCGTGGAACTGGCGTGCGATCGCTTCGGGGTCGCCCATCGCGGCCATGGCGCGCTGTACCGGCTCGGGCGAACCCTGCTGCTCGAACTCGGCGATACGTTCGGTGAGGTGGCCTTCGAGTTCGGTGAGAATTTCGCGGCGCTCCGGCGCTGCGATGCGGCGTCCGCGAAGCCCGCGCTCGATTCGATTGAGATACTCCGCCGTGCTCGTCATGCGTTTGCCCTCCTGAGCGGTTCCACCAGATTCGACATTGTTCCCGCGAACTCCTCCCAAGCCGCGGCCATTTCGGTAGCGCGGCGCTTGCCGGCCGCCGTCAGCTTGTAGTACTTGCGCGGATGTCCGGAGTCGGCCGTGACCCATTCCCCTTGCACCAGCGACTCCTGCGCCAGCCGCATCAGGATCGGATAGAGCGTGCCTTCCGCGATCTCGACGCCGGCGTGGCTTCCGAGCGTGCGGATGATCTCGAGGCCGTAGCGGCGGCCGTCCCAGAGGATGGCCAGGATGGCGAGATCGAGCGAGCCTTTGCGGAGTTGGGTCTCCCAGCGGTCATCGTGGGTGCGGCCGTTCCTCTTGAACACAAGATGTATTGTATACCAATGTATATTGCCGTGCAATGGTTTTATTGAGGGCACGTGCTGGGCGCTATTTTGCGTCCCGCCAGTTGTCCCCTACGCCGACCTCCGCCACCAACGGCACGGCCAACTTCGCCACGCCTTCCATCTCATGCTCCACCATCTGCGAGAGGCGCTCGACTTCGTCCGGCGGCGCTTCGAACAACAATTCGTCGTGGACCTGGAGCAGCATCTTCGCCCGCCACGCTTGCGATCTGAGCTTGCCGTCGATGCGGATCATGGCGAGCTTGATTAGGTCCGCTGCGGTGCCCTGGAGCGGCGTGTTGACGGCGGTGCGTTCGGCGAATCCGCGACCGTTCGAGTTGCGCGAGTTGATGTCAGGGATGGGGCGCTCGCGGCCATGCAGGGTCTTGGTGACGCCCGTGGTCCGCACTTCGGCGATCGTGTCATGGATGAATGTCTTCACGCCCGCGTAGCGCTCGAAGTAGTTCTTGATGTAGCGCTCGGCCTCGGCGCGCGGGATGCCGAGCTGCGCGGCGAGGCCGAAGCCGCTCAGTCCATAAACGATCCCGAAGTTCACTGCCTTCGCATTGCGCCGCATCTCGGGCGTCACCATCAACGGCATCACGCCGAACACTTCGGCGGCAGTGCGCGTGTGGATGTCCTCGTCGTTCAGAAAGGCTTCGACGAGTACCGGATCCTTGGAAAAATGCGCGAGCAGGCGCAACTCGATCTGCGAGTAGTCGGCCACCACCAGCTGCCATCCTTCTCGCGGAACGAACGCGGCGCGGATCTCGCGGCCGAGCTCGGTGCGGATCGGAATGTTCTGCAGGTTCGGGTTCGACGATGACAACCGGCCCGTCGCAGATCCGGCGGCGTTGAACGTGGTGTGGAGCCGCCCTGTGGAAGGATGCACCAGTTCCGGCAGCGCATCGACATAGGTGCTCTTGAGCTTGGCCACTTGGCGAAATTCCATTGCCAACCGAGCGATGGCGTGCTCGGGCGCGAGTGCTTCGAGCACGTCCACGGCTGTCGAGTACGACTTCTGCTTCCCCTTCGGGAACGGGTAGGCGATGGCCATGTCTTCAAACAAAACCTTCGCCAATTGTTGTGGCGAGTTGATGTTGAAGGTCTGGCCCGCTTCCTTGTAGATGCCGGCGCTCAAGCGCTCGATCTCGGCTTCCATGCGGCCGGAAAGCGATCGCAGCGAGCCGGGAGCGATGCGGATGCCGGTCAGTTCCATGCGTGCAAGCACGGGCGCGAGCGGCAGGTCAATCTCGTCATAGATTTTTCGGAATCCACGCTGCTCGATCTGCGGACCTAGCCGCTCGGCGAGAATCGCCACTGCCGCCGCGCTCTCTTCCACCGATGCACCGAGCTTGCGATCGAGGTATTTGTTGCCCAGCACGTCGAGCGAGCAGCCACCCGGATCCGCGCTCAGCAGGAACTCGTAGAGCATCGTGTCGTCACGCACGCCTTCGAGCGCGTATCCACGCCGCCCCAGTTCCACGGCGAGAGCCTTGGCGTCATGCGCGGCCTTGGCGCGCGAAGGGTCAGCGAGAAGGTCGCGGGCGAGGTCGAGCGGAACGCTGACCGCGGCGCCGTTGCCCGCGGAAATCCCAGCCCGAGTGGTCTCGAGAATCCCTTCGCCTTCCGAGACCATCGCAACGCCAAGCGTCGCGTCTGCGGGCGCTGCAGCAAGCCATTCGCGAAATTCGACCTCGGACTCGAGTGCGCGCAGGGACCACTCCACCACCGGTTCCGAGCTCTTCAACTCCTTCAACTGGCTGAAGAATTCGAGCTCGGTGTAGAGCTTGCGCAGCCCTTCGTCATCGCTTGGGCGCGCGGCAGTCCTGTCGATGTCCCACTCGAGCGGGATGTCGGTTTCCACCGTCGCCAGCCGCTTGCTCAGTTCGATGACTTCGCGATTGTTCTCGAGACTTTCGCGATAGGCTTTGCGCTCCACTTCCGCGGCGCGCCGCATTGCCTCTTCCACCGATCCGAATTTCTGGATCAGGTCGCGTGCGCCTTTGTCGCCGATTCCGGGCGCGCCTGGAATGTTGTCGACGGCATCGCCTTTGAGCGCGAGCAAGTCGGCCACTTGCGCCGGCTTGACGCCGAGGAATTCCTCCACCTTTTCCGGCGTGTACCACTCGTCGTCTTTGGCCGGGTTGAGCATCGAAACGTGCTCGTTGACAAGCTGGAGTAAGTCCTTGTCGCTAGAGACGATCACTACGTCGACGCCTTTCCCGGCGGCGCGGCGCGAGATGGTTCCAATGACGTCGTCGGCTTCGTAACCCGAATATTGGAGCACCGGAACGTGCATGGCGGTCAGCAGCCGTTCCACGTAGGGGAGCTGTTGGAACAGTTCCGGGGGGGGGGCGGGCGGTTAGCCTTGTACTCGGTGAACTCGAGTTCGCGTAGCGTAGGTTCTTTGCTTTCGAAGACGGCGGCAAGGTATTCCGGCTGGTGTACCGTCCGTAACTTCTTCATCATGTTGTTGAAAATGAAGACCATCTCGGTCTGGTGTCCGGATGAGGTGCGCATCGGCGGAGCAGCGCTGCGGGCCCGCGCATGGAAGGCCCGGAACAGGTAGCCGAACGTATCAATGAGAAAGAGCCTGGGCCTCGCCATATCCGAACCAAGCTACCACACCGTTCGCCCGTCAGGGCGAGTGTGGTGAAAAAGCCACACTTGTGCAGGCTGGATCCATTGTGTAATCAGTAGTTTGCGTTTGGCTTCGCGATTGCCTGCACAAGCGTAGACATACATTTGCCGTCGCTCATGCGCTACGAAACTACTGTTCAGCGGCCCGTCGAGACCTCCGGTGTCGGGCTTCATTCGGGCGTTCCCGTTTCGATCCGGATCCTACCGGCCCCCCCTTCTACCGGGATCGTGTTCCTCCGCACCGATTTGCAGCACTTTCCCATCCAGGCGAGCTATCGGCATGTCGCCAAGGTGAGTTACGCCACGAGTCTGATGCGGCAAGGCGTGCTGATTTCCACAACCGAGCACCTATTGAGCTCGTTCTATAGCATGGGGATCGACAATGCCTATGTGGAAATCAATAATCTCGAGGTGCCGATTCTCGACGGGTCTAGCCAGCCGTTTGTCGCACTGATTCGCGAAGCGGGAATTCGCACATATCGGCGCCGCCGGCGGTATCTGCGGATTCGGCGCGAGGTCTCGGTGGAAGGCAACGGCAAGCGAATCACGATCCTACCTGACGACCGATTCATGCTCACCTGCGATGTCTACTTCGACCATCCGCTGGTGGGCCGGCAACAACTCGAAATGGAAGTGACTCCCGACCACTACGAGGCGGAAATTGCTCCGGCGCGCACGTTCGGGTTCGAGCACGAACTGGAACAGATGCGCACGATGGGGCTTATCCGCGGGGCGACGCTCGAGAGCGCGGTTTGCTTCGATCGCACCGGTGTGCTCAACCCTGGCGGACTCCGGTTTCCTGATGAGTGCTGCCGGCACAAGGCGCTCGACCTCATCGGCGATCTGGCACTGATCGGCAGGCCGTTGCTAGGGCATGTCATCGCCGAACGCGCGGGCCACGCGATGCATGTGGCGCTCGTAGCAAAGATCATGTCCGACCCCTCGCTTTACGAAACCATCAGCTTCGATCAACTCGCCACTCGGGTGACGCACGAATTGGTTTCGTAACGGCGCGCCACCTGCACCGCCGCCCAGCCCACGGTACAATATAAGCTCCTCTTGCGTCCGAGGAAACGGAGGCCTCGCGCTCCATGCGCCTCAACCGGAAACATTTCCTCGTCTGTCTGATTTTTGCCGCCAACGCCTTTCCGCAGGAACGTCAGCCGTTGTTGCCGAATCCACTTCCTGCGCAAAAAATCGGACCGCACGACCTGCTCGCCGTCTCAGTCTACGACGCGCCCGAGATCACTCGCACAGTTCGCGTCGGCGCCGATGGCGCAGTCACGCTCCCGCTGATCAAGGCTCCCATCGCCGCAGCCGGGCTCATGCCCGCCGAGCTCGAAACCAGGATCGCCACCGCGCTCGCCGAAGGGCAGATCCTCGTGGAGCCCGTGGTGAAGGTCACCATTGTCGAGTATCATTCGCGCCCTATCAGCGTGATGGGCGCCGTGAAGAAGCCTGTGACATTCCAAGCGAACGCGCCCGTGAAGTTGCTCGAAGCGCTGGCGCGCGCGGAGGGCCTGAGCAGATTCACGTCCACCGAAATCATCGTCACCAAGCCCGGCGGCGCGCTGCCCGCGCACTACATCCCCACGCAGGGCTTGATCGATCGAACCGGAACTCAACCTCCAACTGACGGGCGGTGAGGAGATTCGCGTTCCCGAGGCCGCCAAGATCTACGTTGCGGGAAACGTTCGCAAGCCCGGCGCCGTGGCCGTTCGCGTGCAGAACGAACTCAGCGTGCTCAAGATGATCGCGCTCGCCGAAGGTCGCCCGTACTGGAGCAAGCAAGCCTACATTTATCGCAAGACCGGCGAAGCGCCCGGCAAGCGCGAGATCGTCGTCGAGTTGGCCAGATCATGAAGCGCGAATCGCCTGACATTATCGAACCGCACGATGTACTCTACGTGCCTGACAACGCAAGCGCCGCGCCAGCGCTGACCGTGCTCGACCGCATTGTGCTCTTCGGTTCCACCCATGTCGCCGGCGCTCCGTTTGGAGGCGATGGCGATGAACCCGAATATCCGCTTCCCGTCACCGTTTCTTCAGACCGCCTGCCCGCGCGCATCGGCTGGTTGGGACATCGAAGTCGATCCGCCCGCGGTTCCGCTTTCGCACTATCTGTGGATTCTTCCGGCATCGTTGGCGCATTCTCGCTGATCATCGCGGCCACGCTCGCCGCACTGATCGTTTCGTACGCATCGCGCCGATCTACGAATCACCGTCACCATCGACATTGACCGCCGCATGCCCACCGGAATCCTCGGCCAGGAAGCGGCGATGCAAACCTCCACCACCAATGACGCCGACAGTTCATCGCCACGCAAATCCGCCTCATACAATCGGACTCCGTGCTGCGCCCGGTAGCCGAGCGCTACAAGCGCCGCGAGCTCGAGACGAAGACTGGGATCGCAAGGTGAAGAACGATTCGCTCGTAAAGCAGGAACGCCCGTGGTGATCCTCAAGAGCTCAGTGCAGCGCCCGCCTTAACACCTATCTGCTGCTGGTCAGCTCGAAGGACAAGAAACTCGCGGCTGACGTGGCCAGCAGGATCGCGCAGTCATACCTCGAACACACCTACAACATCCGCTACCGCGCCGCTTGGGAGCTTTCCGAATTCATGGAAAAGCAGCAGGAAGAGCTGAAGGCAAAGATGGAGCGTTCGAGCGAAAGCGCTGGCGCTTCGAGCGCGAGCTCAACGTCATCAATCCCGAGGAAAAAACCAACATTCTCTCGGCTCGCCGCAGTTGAACTCTGAGTTCACCAACGCTTGAACCGATCGCGTGCGTCGCCTTCAGCGGAAGGCCGGAACATTCGAGGCTGCTTATGTTTCTTCGCAGGGCGAGTCGCTCAAGAAGCTGACCGAGCGCACAACGAGCGCTGCAGAAAATCGCCGACATCAAGACGCGCTTCGGCGTAATCACCCTGAGCACAAGCGCGCCTCATCGCTCGTGGACGAAACGCGCCGACCTTTGCAGCCAGACGCGCGACTCGATCGACCGCGTGGGCATCGAGTTCCGCCAAGCGCAGGAGCGCGGTCGATGCTGCGGCATTGACCGAGACCAAGGCCGAGTGGGATCGCCTCAACGCGCGCTCGTTCCGATACCAGACCCTCAAGCGCAGAGCGACGCCGACAAGCGGCTCTACGAAGAACTCGTGCGCAAGATCAAGAAAGTAAGCATCAACGCCAGCTTCCAAAAACAGCTCCATCCGCATCGCCAATCCCGCGCCCAGGGCTCAAAGCCGTCTTCCACTTGCATCGATCTCGGCACCTCGCCCGGTCGCGCTGCCCATACTCACTCGCAGCGCCGTCGGTGTGCTCATCAGCGACACGATGGATGACACCATCCGCGACCCCGAACTGAGCCGCGCGTTCGCTGCGGATCGTGGCGCGCGCAAGTGAAGCCGTGGCGATCGCAACTGGCGCTTGGTCGCGGCGAGCGATCGCCGGTGGAGACCACAACCGGACTCTCCACCTACAGTATCCGCACACTGCGCAACTCCCGATCGCCTTTCCACCGAGCGCCAGTTCAAGACGCGCCGTCACCAGCGCTTCGCCTTCGGAAAGCCGATCGATCGCAGTGCATCTCGCCGTGGCGCACTCGCAGCAACATCATAAGACGCTGCTCATCGATGGCGACCTGCGCCGCCCGAGCGTCCACAAGCGCTTCAACCTCACCAACACACTCCAGGCTCTCGAACGCGTTTTGCTGGACGGCATGCCGTGGCGGGTGCGCTCGCGCACATTGAGGCCTTCCCGGGCTCGGTGCTGCCGGTCGGTTCGGTTTCCCGCCGCGCAGCCGTTCGGCTCGGCGTGCCCAGGCTCGAACGAATCCTCGACGAAGCCGCCCGCGAATACGATCTCATCATTCTCGACGCGCCCCCGCTGCTCGGAGTTCCCGCTCCAGATGGCCGCTGCCGCCGACGGCGTGGTGATCGTGGCGAGGGCCGGACAGACCAGCCGCAAGGGCGTGGCGAGCGTCGTGAGCACGCTGAATCGTCTGCGAGCCAACATCGTCGGCCTGGTGCTCAACGAGGTCCACCGGGAAATCAGCGACACTTACTACTACTACGGTTACTACGGCAAGTATTATCGCCACTACAACACGAGTGGCGAAAAGCGCGGGTAACGGGCCGTGTACGCGTCCGTCTTCTGGCTCACCGCGCTGGCGTTCGTCAGCCCGTTGACCGGATTCCTCCTCGAAATGATGCTGGCGCGGCGTTTCGGAGCCACCGCCGAGCTCGACGCCTATCGCGTGGGCCAGTCGCTTTACATGATGGGTGCGGGCATGATCGTCGCCCAGTTACTGCCGCATGTGATTCTACCGGCGTTTCTCGAAATGAAGGAGCGGCACGGGGAATTGGCGGCGTGGCAGGGATTTCTGGCGATCCTGGCGATCTTGGGCGGCGCCGAAGCCGCCTTGCTCGGTGTCACCGCCTTGTGGCCCGCGGTGATCGGGCATTGGATCGCGCCCGGACTCGCGCCCGCCGGTCAAGCGAGCCTGCCCACGTTGCTCTTCGCCCAAGCGCTGGCTCAAGCGGCGTTGGTCTGCTGCGGAGCCGCGGGAGTCGTGTTCACCGCGTATCAGGTGTTCGTGGTGGGAGCGCTTCCGCAGATTCTGCTCAACCTGTTCACGCTTGCCGCGCTCGACCTCTTGCGAACACCCATGACGCGATCGCTCGCCACGGGGCTCGCCGTGGGCGCCGCGGTGGCTTTGTTGCTTCACGCGGTCTGGATCGTGCGCCTGTCGCAGCATGCCGGCGTCACGTTCGCCACACGGCCCCGCCTCGATGTCTTGCGTGGACTCGGTATCGTCCGCGGAATCCTGGCGCCGCTGACCGTTTCCGTGGGTCTGGCGCACTTGGCGAACCTCGTGATGCAGAACTCGCTCAGCCTGCAGACTGCCGGGAGCATGGCGCTGTTCGGCTATGCGTTCCGCCTCACCGCGCTGGTTCATCTGCCGCTCTCCAGCTACGCGAACGTGATCTTCCCGAAGCTTTCGTCCGCGTTGGCGCAGCAAGGTTTCGCCGCGATCGTGGAGCCGATCCAAACATCTCTCTGGAGAATGTTCTGGGGCGGCGCTGTGGTGGCCGCGTTGTTGTGGGCGGTGCGCGCGCAGGTGACGGCGGTGCTTTTCGGGCGCGGCGCATTGAGTGCGGCCGACCTCGATCGGGTCTCTCTGATGTTTGGAATCTTCCTGGTGGGCGCACCTACCGGATCGCTCGCGACCATGCTCCACCGGACCTTCGCCGCGCTGCGCGCCGGGCGCGTGCTCGTCGTATCCGGAGCGGTAATGCTGGCGCTGACATGGTTCAGCGTGGACTCGCTCTCGGCAAGCTTCGGTGCACCCGGCATCGCCATCGCATGGACTCTCGCCATGTGGGGACAGGTAGCATTTCTCGCTGCGGCTTTGGCGTGGAGGAAGTCGTGAAGACCACGGGCATCGAGTGGGTGACGCATTCACCTTCGCCCTACAACGATCACCTGTTCGCGACGCTCCACCGCCGGCTGCCGTTTCCGTTGATGGTCCACTACCGGTATCCGGCGCACGAGAGCTATCCGTGGAAGACACCGTTGCGGCAAGGGTATCCTTCGCGCGTCTACGAGCGAAATTTCGGTATCGACTGGCATCTGCTCCGCGAACTACGCAAACCGGGGAAAATGTTTATAACATCTTCCTGGGAAGATGCGACCAGCGAATTGGCGATCATTGAATGCGCCGCTCGCGGGCAGCGCTATATGACCTTCAACGACACGCCGAATCCGTACAAGGTGCGTCCGTGGTGGAAGGAGCGCGGTCGCGCGGCATTCCTGCGGTTTGCGTTCCGGCATGCGTGGCGGGTGATGGGTACGGGGACGCCGGCGCTGCGGGAGTTGGAGCGCATGGGGTGTCCGCGGGAGAAGTTGGTCGACTTCCCTTATTGCATCGACACGAGCCGCTATCGGTTTTCCCCGCCGGCCGGCGCGACTCCGATCCGCTTCGTCTCCTCCGGGCGCCTGATCGCGGACAAGGGCTACGAGATCGCGCTCCGAGCACTTGCCCGCGTGTTCGAAGGCCGCACCGGGGCGTTCCACTACGCGATCGCCGGCGGTGGGCCTGATCGCGATCGGCTCGCAAGGCTAACCGCAGAACTCGGGATCGCCGAGAGCGTCACCTTCGAGGGATGGCTCGAGCCCGGCGCTGTTCCCGTGTTTCTCGAGGGCCGGCACTTCTTTCTCCATCCGGCCCGGTTCGAGCCGTACGGCGTGGCAATCCTCGAAGCGATGGCTTCGGGAGCGTTGGTGATCGCGTCGGCGGGCGCTGCCGCAGCCGTCGATTGCGGCGCCGAAGACGCGTTCCTGCATCAGGCAGGCGACGCCGAATCCCTGGCAGCGGCGATGCGGGCGGCGATCGCACTGGGAGATCACGAGCGCTTCGCCAAAGCGGCTCGCGCGCGACAGTGGCTCGAACAACGTAGCGCCAATCGAGCCGCGAATCTCGTGACGGAGGCTGTGCAGTGACGCTCCGCATCTTCGACCGCAGCGTGCCCGGGTGGGAACTCGCCATAGCCATGTGGCTGCTGGCCCTCGCAGTCCCTCCTGCGTTAGCCCCGGATTCGTTGAGCTTCGTGCAAGCCGCCATCGTGCTCGTGCTGTTCTTCGCGGCAATCATCTCGCATCGAGCAGGCTTTCTCTATGGGCCGGTCTACCGCCACTACCCGATGGTCCTGTTCTGCACGGCCGGGCTGATCGGTGTTCTGATCGTCAGTGGCATCTTGTCGGAAGAGCCGCCCGTCTCACTGGGATACGTTGGAATGACCGCGGTCGTGCTGGTGTTGACCGGAGGCGTCTGGGATCTGACGGCTGGCCGCATGACCGCGTGCCTGCGCTTTTATGGCACGGCGGGATCGGCGGCGACGGGGTACTTTTGCCTCTTTCGCGAAGACTACTCGCAGTGGTTCAACGGCCGCTTGAGCTTCACGAGCGTGAGTCATCCCAACTATGTCGGGCTCATTTCGTTCGGTTTTCTCGCTGCTTCGCTAGCGATCCGCAACCCGTATCTTCGGCTCCTCTGCATGGCGATCGACTTGGCCGCCATGATCTTTTCCCAATCGCGAAGCGCTTTCGTGGCCAGCATCGTCTGCCTGGCCTGCTTCGGAGCACTGACCGTGTGGAGCGACAAACGCCGGCGCGGCCTGCGCCTGTTCGCCACGCTCGGAGTGCTCGGGTTGGCCACCGCATCGCTCCCTTGGACCGCCGATTGGCTCATGGACGCAATCAATGACGTGCTTCTCTTGAACGACCGCTATCGAGGGCTCGGCACCGGCTTCACGGGACGTATGGAGGCGTGGCAAGAAGCGCTCGAACTCTTCCAACAGAACCCATTTTTCGGCGTCGGATTCCGCATGCACGAGCGCTACATGGTGAGCCTGTGGTCGGCTCACAACGGCTATCTGTCGATGCTCGCCGACACGGGCATCAGCGGTATCGCCATGACGCTTCTGTTGATGGCAATGCTCGCGATCCGCGCGCTTCGATTCGGCGCAGCCGGCTCCCGCACTTCCCGCATCGCGATCAGCTTTTTCGCCGGCTATTGCATCGTCGCCATCTTCGAACGGGTGCTTCTTAACGCCGGCAACCCCACTTCGCTTCTTTTGTGGATTCTGCTCATGGCGCCGGCGAATCGCATGGCGGGCTTGGCGCCTCGGCCGCTCGAGCTTCGCACTCCGGAGCCTGCGTTCGCGAAGTAAAGATGCGCATCCTGCACGCGATCGAAAGCATGGACCCGGCATTCGGCGGTACTGTCGAATGCGTCGCCCAGCTTGCTGCGGCACTCTCGGCACGGCATCGATGGCAGAACGAAATCCTGTCGCTCGACGCTCCGGGCGCTGCTGTTCGGTCCGTTCCCGGAGTCCCGCTCCATGCCGCCGGACCGCCACGAACGTTCTATCGCTATTGCCGCTCGCTCGTGCCGTGGCTCCGCGGGAATTTGGGTCGATTCGACGCGGTGATCATCCACGGTCTTTGGCGCCATCATTCCGCGGCCGTGGCCCGCGAGTGCCGGCACCAGGGCGTTCCCTACTACGTCGTCGTCCATTCGATGCTCAATCCGTGGTTTGAAACGATCGGACGTTTCAAACATTTCCGCAAGACTCTGTACTGGCGCGTGGTCGAGCATGAAACCCTCTCGGGCGCACGCGCCGTGTTGTTCACGTCGGAAGAGGAGCGCCGCCTCGCTCGCGAGGCTTTTCGCCCTTACGAATGCCGCGAGGCCGTGCTCCCGTTAGGTACTGCCGCGCCCCCTGACTCATCGCCTGAGGCGATGCTCGCAGCCTATCCGCAACTGCGCGGAAAGCGCCTGATTCTCTTTCTCGGCCGGCTGCATCCCATGAAAGCCTGTGACAACCTGATCGCCGGCTTTGCCACGGCACTGCGCTCTCGTCCCGAATTCACTCTCGTGATGGCCGGGCCCGATAGCACCGGCTGGCGCGGCCAACTCGAACAACTGGCAGGTGCGCGGGGCGTGGCCGATCGGGTGGTCTTTACGGGTCCGCTGTTTGGGGACCTCAAGTGGTCCGCGCTTCGCGCTGCCGAACTCTTTGCTTTGCCGTCGCATTGCGAGGCGTTTCCGTATGCCGTGCTGGAAGCGTTGGGCTCGTCGCTGCCGGTGCTGGTGACGGACAAAGTCAACATCTATCCATATCTGCGCGATCCCGAGTGCGCGTTGATTGTAGACGACACGGAAGCGGCAACCGCCGGGGCGCTGACGCAGTGGGCGCGTCTCACGGACGCCGAGCGGCGCGCGATGGCGGACAATGCGCGTCTCTGCTTCGAACGCCATTTTCACGTGGATCGAACCGCGGACCTGTGGCACGACTTCCTCGGCACGTCAAAACCGCGCCGCATCCTCCACTGCATCGAAAGTATCGACCCCGCCTTCGGAGGTCCCGTGCAGGCTGTGGCGAATCTGGTGGCGGAGTTCGAAGCACAGGGCGTCGAAAGTGACGTGCTTTCGCTCGACGCTCCTGATGATCACCAAGTCGATAGCATTCCTGTCAGCCACAGCAAGAAGTTCGGACCCGCAATAGCCCGATATCGTTATTGCTCGCATTTGCGCGAGTGGCTTTCAGAGCATCTGCAGGATTACGACGCGACCATCGTGCACGGACTGTGGCGGCATCACAGCGCGGCGCTATGGTCGGTTGCAAGGCAGAAGCATGTCCCCTACTACGTCTACCCGCATTCGATGCTCGACCCCTGGTTCAATACCACCGGGACGTTTCGCCGCATCCAGAAGACGCTCGTTTGGAAACTCGTCGAGCATCGCGTCCTGCGCGATGCAGCGCGTGTACTCATGTTCACTGACTGGGAACAGCAACGCGCACGGCAATCGTTCGCGCCATACGAATGCCGCGAGACTATCGCTCCCCTTGGAACCGCCGATCCACCGATTGTCAGCGCCGAGGCGTTCTTCGTGCGATTTCCCAAGCTGCGCGGACGCCGGCTCCTGCTGTTTCTCGGCCGGCTGCATCCTGTCAAGGGGTGCGATCTGCTTCTGCGCGCTTTCGCAGGCCTTGCCGGGCGCTTTCCGGCCGCTCACCTCGTGATCGCCGGGCCGGATGCCTACGGCCTGGGAGGTGCACTTCAGCAATACGCCCATGCCGCTCGCATCGAGTCGAGAGTCACCTTCACGGGACCGCTGTTCGATGACGCAAAGTGGTCCGCGCTCCGCGCCGCCGAACTGCTCGTGCTACCGTCGCACTCGGAAGGCCTTTCCTACTCCGTGCTCGAAGCGCTTGGATCTTCTCTTCCAGTGGTCATCACTGACAAAGTTGCCAGCCACACGATCATTGCTGGCGAACAGGCGGGCTTGGTTGCTACTGACGAGGCTGGCGCCATCGAAGCGCGGCTCGTCCAGTGGCTGGAACTTGACCCAACCGAGCGCGAACGATATCGGAACCGCGCTCGCGAATGCTTCGTTCGCCATTTCCACCGCGCTCATGGCGCAAAGCGTTTGCTCGAAATCCTGCGCGAGGATCTCGCATTTCGATGAATCCCCTCCTGAAAGAATCCATCCGCCGCCTCCTCCCCCGCACCCTCGCCATGCGCCGCATCTGGATCGGCCCCCTACGCGGCCACCGCATCTACACCTCCTGGCACGACTATCCCGGCGCCCTCCTCGGAACCACCGAGCGCCCTCTCCTCGATTGGTTCGCTCGCAACGTCCTGCCCGGCGAAACGTGGCTCGATGTCGGAGGCCACTATGGGTACACGTCGCTGGCTCTGTCGAAGCTCGTGGGCCCGGAAGGCCGCGTCTTTTGCTTCGAGCCCGTCACCGCCTCGGCCGATTGCATCGCTCGCACGATGACGGCGGAGGGTGCGCGCAATGTCCGCACGGTCCCGCTGGGATTGTCCGACTCGGCGCACCGGCGGACCCTCGAGCTCCCGAGCATTCGTGGCATGGCTGATTCCACGCTTGGGAATTCGGTGCCTCCGGTCACGATCGAGTTAATCGCGCTCGATTCGATCTGGCCGTCACTATGCGAAAACGACGCCCGTATCCACGGCGTCAAGATCGATGTCCAAGGGCTCGAATTCGCCGTACTGCACGGCATGCGAAAAGCGCTGTCAGACCACCACCCGCGGCTCGTGGTGGAGTTCCACCGCGGCGTGGAGCGCGCGCCTATCCATCGGTTTCTGGCTGAGTGCGGCTATGGCCTGCCGGCGACCGATCTGGCAGGGGCCCCCGCAGTCCACATCGCTGATGACACGAGTTATGTCTTCCTCACAGGATCGAACTGAGTCCGTTGTGTTAGCCTCGAACCGAATGCCGTCGTCGAGCACCAGCCATTACTCGTCCGGCTACTTCCGCTACCAGGAGCCCCAGGGACAATTCGGCGGCTGGGCCGACTTACCCAAGTTCGAACGCTGGGTGTCCCCGGATTCGCGAGTCGTCGACTTCGGATGCGGCGGCGGGTTTCTGTTGGCTCGGCTCCGGTGCCGCGAGCGCAAGGGGGTTGAGATCAACCCCGTCGCACGAAGCGCGGCCGCCGCGAACGGGATCGACATCCATGCCAGCATCGCCGAAATCCCCACTGCTTGGGCGGACCTCGTCATTTCCAACCACGCCCTCGAGCACTGCCCTGATCCCCTCGAGCAGCTTCGCGGTGTGCTCCGGGTCCTGCGGCCCGGGGGACGCGCGGTGTTCGTCGTACCCTGCGAATCGATCCGGCTCCGCTTCTCCGCCGATGACGTGAATCGGCACCTTTACTCCTGGAGCCCGGGCTCGCTCGCGAATCTGTTTCTCGAAGCTGGCTTCAAAGTGGAAGAGTGCCGGCCCTACGTGCATGCCTGGCCTCCCCGAATCTATCGCGCGCTGTCCCGGATATCCGGCGCGCTGTTCCACGCGTGCGCGCGGATTTACGGGGCCCTGACTTACTGGAATCTTACTCCGTCCACGAGCAGTCAGGTCCGTATCGTGGCCCGCCGGCCCGGCGCTTTCTCGTGAACCTCCTCGTCCACACCATCTTCTACGCGCCCGACCTCGTCGGTGTCGCCCCCTACACCGCCACGCTCTGCGAATGGCTCGCCGCCCGCGGCCACTCCGTTCACGTAGTCGCCCCCCCTCCTTATTACCCGGAGTGGAAAATTCGCCCCCCATACCGCTCCTGGACTTATTCCTCCGAGCTCCACAACGGCGTCCGAGTCTCCCGCTGTCCCATCTGGATCCCCCGTAACCCGCGCGGCGCCGCGCGCCTCGCCTATGCCGCTAGCTTCGCCCTGTCGAGCGCCTTCTCGCTTGCCCGCCGCCTCGCGCGGCCTCCCGATGTCGTCTTTGTCATCGAACCCTCGCTCCTCAATGCCCTCCCCTCGCTCGCGCTCGCACGCCTCACCGGAGCCAAAGCCTGGCTCCACATCCAGGACTTCGAAATCGACCTCGCCTTCGATATGGGCCAACTCCGCCCCGGAGTCCTGCAGCGCCTTGCCGCCGGTGTCGAGCGTGCGCTGCTGCGCCGCTTCGACCTCGTCTCCACCATTTCCGAACCGATGCTCGAGCGCGCGATCGCGAAAGGCGCCCCCCCCGAGCGCACCGAGTTACTACCCAACTGGGTGGACACGGACGCGATCAGCCCCGCCGGACCCTGCGGCTACCGCGCCGAGCTCGGCATCGCGCCCGGAAAACCGGTGGCGCTGTTCTCCGGATCCATGGGCGCCAAGCAAGCGCTCGACGTCCTGGTCGCAGCCGCCCGCTTGCTCGAGAATTCGGTGGACTTCGTGATTTGCGGGGACGGCCCGATGGCGCCGAAGGTGCGCGAGTGGTCGCGTGGATTCGCGAACGTCCACCTCCTCCCGCTTCAGCCGGCCGAAAGACTCCCCGAATTGCTCCGCCTCGCGGACTTACACATTCTTACGCAACAGGCCTCCGCCGCCGATCGCCTCATGCCCTCAAAGTTACTTGGCATGCTCGCCAGCGGCCGGCCGGTGGCTGCGACGGTAGCGCCGGAAACCGCTGCTGGGCGCATCGTCCGCGAATGCGGTTTGCTCGCCGAGCCCGGAAATCCCGAAGCGCTCGCTGCCATCGTGGCCCGGCTCGCCTCGGATTCCGAGCTCCGTGCCCGCCTTGGCACCGCCGGTCGCAGGCTCGCAAAAACACGCTTCGGCAAAGCAGCGGTACTGGACGCTTTTGACGCAGCGTTAACCCGCCTCGCCTCAGCGTGGTACAATCGGCCCAGACCGATCTAGATCAAAAGTACTATCCCGATCCCGACGCCCGGAGTCTGTCGTTTGAAAGTCCTAACCGTAGCCGAAAGGCCTGCGAAAGACCAGTGCGCGAGCCCATCGCTCGCCCGGCACCTCACCGCACGCCTGCGCGATCACTACGGCGAAGCACCCCTGCATGAGGTGACTACGGGCTGCATTGAGGATTCCCTGCAACCCCCCGGTCAGGGGCGAGACTTCCGCCAACTGTGGGCACTGCTCGAGCGAAACCTGAGGTTCGCCTCGACTGCGCTATCCGAGCTCTGGAGCGCGCCCGGAACGCCTGACTTGGTGATGGCGATGCCACCCGGCGTAATCGGCGGTTTACCGGCTGCGTATGTGGCGCGTAAGCGAGGCGCGCTCTCTTGGCTTCATCTGGAACGCCTCGAGACCGAGATCGCGTTTCGCTTGCTTGACCAAAGCCGGCACTCCAAACCTGGAGCGATTGCGCATCTGCTCAGGCGGTCCTGGGCGAATCTCGAGAATCGTGCTTTCCGGCATTTCCAGGCGATCTCTGTGCCGTCGGAGCAGATGCGGCGGAGACTCATCGCACGCGGCGTACCGCCTGAGCATGTTTGCGTCGTTCCCTACTGGGAAGATGCGATGCCCCGCCCGGCCAATCGAGCGGCGATGCGGCAGGAGTTCGGAATCCTGGCGCATGTCACCGCGGCAGTATACGCGGGTCCGCTGACGCGATGCTACGCACTCGACGTGGTGGTGGAAGCGGCGCACGTGTTGCGGCAGCGGTCCGACATCCAGGTGGTGATCGGCGGCGACGGGCCGGAGTTTCCCCGGCTTCACCGGCTCACTCGCAACCTCACCAACGTTCGGCTGCTGGCTCTTACCTCTGACTTACAGCGCGAGCTCCGCGCCGCGGCGGATATTCACTTACTCGCCGTGCATCAGACGCTGGGGGAGGCTTTCGTGCCACCGCACTTGCCTTCGATTCTGGCTTCCGATGCGCCGGTGGTGATGGCTGCTCCGCCGAAGGCGGCGTTCTATCAGGAGCTGAGCGAACACGCCGTTGTGGTCTCGATCCATCAGCCGCCGCTGATGGGCCAAGCCGTAGCGGATCTTGCGGCCGCGCCCGCGGAGGCCGAGCGATTGAATCGCGCGGCGGTCTCTTGGGCACGCCAGCATTGGACGAAGGACGCGGTGCTCTCGCGATGGGAGCTCGAGATGCTGATCCGGCGTGCGGCGTCTCTTCCTCGTGGACCGATGGAACCGGAAGCAGCGGCGGTGCCGGCGCCGATGGCGCAGACGGTCCGCAAGGAGTAAGGCGGAAGGGCCGGGACTGGGTGCACGAATCGGCAGCGGGGCTGAAGTCCCGCGCAGGCTGGAAGCCTGCTCCACAGGCGTTTGCCAAACTCCCTCCGCAGGTCCAATACTGTAAGGAAGCAGCCGGTTCTAATGAAAGCTTCCGCAAAGTCGACGCCGGAGCGGAGCGCCACCATTCTTCCTCAGATGGCGCGCGTGATCGCGAGCCCCGCGCTCACCGCCACACTGCTGCTGCTCTCCGACATCCTCGCGATCCTCGCCGCACGATATTGCGGAGCTCGCCTGTGGAGCATCTACAATCCCGCGCTCGGCCCCGAGAACTACTTCGACCTCGGTATCTCCGTAGCGGTCGCGCTGGTCGTCTACGGCAGCCTCGGACTCTACACGCCAGCCGGACTCGGCCCAGTAGATGAACTCCGCCGTTCGGTCGGCGGCGCGGCGCTGGTTGCGTTGTCACTCACCGGCAGCGCGTTCCTGGCGAAAGAGTCGGAGTGGTATTCGCGAGGAGCCTTCTTCGTTTCGAGCGCGGTTGTGGCAGTGCTGGTTCCGCTGTTCCGCGCGTTGACTCGATCGGCGTTTGCGTCGAAGCCGTGGTGGGGAGTTCCGGTTGCAGTTCTCGGCGCCGCGAAGACGGTGGCTCCGGTGATCGATACGTTGCGGCGCAATCCGGAACTCGGATACAAACCAGTCGCCTGCCTCGATCACGAAACCGCGCACATTGACGCGATCGGCGGGGTGCCCGTGGTGGGAACGCTACGCGCTGCGCGCGACTTGGCCGGACGCGGCATTCGCCATGCGATGGTCGCGATGCATGGGCTAGACCGGCGCAGCCTCGTCGCGTTGCTCGAAAACGAGTGCGCGGTCTTCTCCCACGTGATCGTGATTCCCGATCTCTTCGGTGTGGCCAGCTTGTGGGTCGCTCCCAAGGATCTGGGCGGAGTGCTCGGGCTCGAGCTTCGCCGCAACCTGCTGGTCCCCGTCAACCAGATCCTCAAGCGCGCGCTCGACATCGTGGTTGCCGCAGCCACTCTTCTCGTCACGCTGCCTATCGTGGCGGCGGCCGCGCTTTGGGTTCGGCTCACTGGCGGCTCGCCGGTGCTCTATCGCCAGCAACGCCTCGGCGAGGGCGAGCGGCCGATCGAAGTGTGGAAGCTCCGCACAATGCATGTCGGCGCCGAGGAGATGCTCGAGCGCCATCTCGATGCGTCACCCGATGCGCGCGAAGAGTGGGAGCGGTTCTACAAATTGAAGCAGGATCCGAGGCTGGTGCGCGGAGGCGCTTTCCTGCGCCGCACGTCGGTGGATGAGTTCCCGCAACTGTGGAACGTGTTGCGCGGCGAGATGAGCTTGGTGGGTCCGCGGCCTTTGCCGCCCTATCATCTGGACCGATTCAGCCCGGAGTTCCGCGCGCTACGCTCGCGCGTGAAACCTGGCGTCACCGGACTGTGGCAAGTCTCGGCCCGGTCTGACGGGGACCTGGCCGTGCAGGAAGCGCTCGACTCCTACTACATCCGGAACTGGTCCGTCTGGCTCGACCTCTACCTGCTCGCTCGCACCTTCCGGGCCGTGTTGCTGGGCCGGGGAGCCTACTGAACGGGCCTCGGCTGCTTTTGACGCGCACCGTGGCGCGCGCCCTCCCTCCTTAGCAGCCGAGTTCCTCCCGTACCCCATTCATCTGCTCCCCAGCATCGGAATTCGTTTCCGGAGCGACCCACGCCCGGTCGATTTCCACCAGCACACTGCGCTGCAGAAGCGTCACCGAAAGTACCAACCGCAGCGACTTTTTCACTTCTACTACCCGGCCCGTCAGACCCTCCAACGGACCGTCCTCGATGCGCACCGTTCCGCCAACGGCTACTGGCGCGCAAGGCTCACATGACAACTGAGAACTGACCACCCTTTTGAGGGCGTCGATCTCAGACTCCTCCACGATCGCCAATTCTCTCCCGAACCCGACAATGTCCACCACGCCTGGCGTGTTCAGCACGCTCGAACGCGTGGTCGGGTTGAACCGGCAAAACACGTACCCCGGGAACAGGGGCAGGTCTACCTGCTTGATCCGATCGGTCCACTTCCTCTTCGTCCTGTACAGCGGCAGGAACTGCTCGTAGCCCTTGCTCTCCAGAACACTGCTAGTGAGCTTCTCGTGCCGCGACTTCACACGGAGGGCGAACCATGATGACTGACTCCGGTCCAACATAAAGCCTCATTCACAATCCAGTCACTGACTCCTCCCGGAGCACCCGCGACTGGAATTTACATCCTCAGAACTTCCTCCCTCAAAACTTCGGTGCTTTTCCGTATTCGAAGTATCGGGTCAACCGCCGAGCTTGTCAAGGTACAAAAAGCGCTAGAAGTCGATGTTGGAGTAGTGTTTAACGGTGCCTTACGCTGCTGACGTAAGCGGCCGCCTTCGCCCCCAATCGCTGGAAGTAGCAACCCTAACAGTACTTGCGGTACGTTTGCGGACCCGCATTCGTTCGTCTGCTTGTACAGGACCGCTGTACTACCACTGCCACTTCTGCTATCCCTTTCCTGTTCAAAACATTGGGATCTTACCCTACCGCTCACCCTCCGGCATTACCCCTCAGGAACGGGTGCCTTTCCCTAATCAGTACCATTGCGCAGTACTGGAGACACCCCAATGAGGCACCCGTACTGTCAGGCCCTCAGTTCTGGAGCTCAGCCTTCGCAAAGGTTCCCAAGCTCCATTGGAAGGTCGCCTTGCTCCCCGCCCGGGCCTATCGAATACTCCCCCAAACACCTGTGTTTCCGCAGGTGTCCTCACGTTTCGCCGAGGTAGTACCAAGGGGCTCATGGTACCGTTGCGGACTAGCAAATCGATTTACTGATTGCGGTCGATTTGCAGGTTCGCGTGGCTGAGGTACCCTGGCATTTGCGCTTCCTGAGCCTCGCTCTGTTCCTTCAGGGGTACCCGGAATACACCTCGGGAGACCAGTGCCTCTTCTGCCACCGAAGCGACATCGGACCCTCCTGGCAAGGGAACGCACACAACCGAACCACCCGCTTCGACCCAGATGGGAAGGCGCATCTCGGAGCGCGAACCCGGTCCCGCGAGGTCCGCAAATCGGGGTATGGCCGCCTCGACCTTCGCGAGCCCGGCGGCTCGTGGAACGCGACCAAATTCGGCGAGCGTTGCGCCGGTTGTCACACCACCGCAGTGGACCCCGGCGACCTCCGTTTCGCCTCCCCCGGACTCGACTGCGTCACCTGCCACGGCGCCGTCGATCTGCACCACTCGTCGGACACCTCGAAGGTGCTCCTCTCGAAGAAGACTCGGGCGGCGGCGACAGTCGAAAGTGTAAATGCGATCTGCGCTTCGTGCCATCTCCGCGGAGGCAAGTCGCGGTCAACCGGCCGGCCCTACCCGAACGCCTACATCCCCGGCGCGGACCTCTTCGCCGACTGGGAGGTGAACCTGGCGGCTCCGGGGCACGTGGCGCGAAGCGTGAGGGAGCGGAACTCGTGCCTCGGTTGCCACGACGTGCATCGCGCGTCATCGAATCGTCACCGGCGGGCAGCGCCGGGCGAGATCTGTCTCGATTGCCACTACGAGGGCCGGCCGAGGAAAGAGTTCAGGCCGCCCGAGGCGCATGATGCCACTTGCGAGTACTGACCCGGGCGGGATCTCGGTCGAGAGGATCGAGCGGGCATCGCGGGAGATCGCGCCGGAGTTCCTTCGCTCGCCACTGCGGGAGTCGAGCGGGCTGTCGCGCCTGTTCGGATGCCGGGTAGCGATGAAGGTGGAGATCCTGAATCCGATCGGCTCGTTCAAGGGGCGCGGCACGGACTGGTTCGTGCGAAGCCTCGATCGGCCGTCGCCGTTGGTGACCGCTTCTGCGGGAAACTTCGGACAAGGTCTGGCGTGGGCGGCTCGAAGCCGATCGATTCCGCTCACGGTCTTCGCCGCGGAGAATGCCAATCCGCTGAAGCTTGCTCGCATGCGCGAGTTCGGTGCGCGAGTCGTGTTGCAAGGCGCCGATTTCGACGATGCGAAATCCGAGGCGGGGCGTCATGCAGAGGCGACCGGCGCGATGTTCGTGGAAGACGGCCGCGAGCCCGCGATTGCGGAAGGCGCCGGGACGATCGCGGTGGAGTTACCGCCAGGGTTCGATGACGCAGTGATCGCCGTCGGCAACGGCGCGATGATCAACGGCATGTCGGTGTGGCTCGCGGCTCACGCGCCCCGCACACGGATCGTGGGAGTGTGCGCGGATGCGGCGCCGGCGATGGAGCGCTCGTGGCGCAGCGGCCGGATCGAAACCACCGCGACTGCTGCAACGTTCGCCGATGGCATCGCGGTTCGCGTTCCCGTGCCGGAAGCTGTCGCAACCATGCGCGCGTTCACTCACGAGATGCTGCTGGTGGATGATTCGCGGGTGCTGGAGGCGATGCGCGCGATTCATGAGCATACGGGCCTGATCGCGGAGCCTTCGGGTGCGGTGGGCGTGGCCGCGATCCTGGCGCATCGCGAGCGATTCGCTGGACGTTCGGTGGTGACGGTGCTGTGCGGAGGCAATGTGACTGGGGAGCAGCGCGCCGAGTGGTATGGCGTCGCGGATTGATACTCGCCGCCAAGTGCTACAGTTGGCCTGATGCCGATCAAACTCGCCGCCCTGATTGCTCTCATCGTCGGAGCCGCCGCCGCGCAAAACGCTGCTGCGCCGCGGCCGCAATTCGCGAGCAAAGTGGTGATCTACACGCTCGCGGACAAGTCCACTCGCGTAGTCTTCGAGGCGAAGGAAGTCTTCGAGGCGCCGAATTGGTCCCGCGATGGGAAGCATCTGCTGGTCAACTCCGGTGGCCGGTTGTTCCGCATTCCCGCCGATGGCGCGACCGGTGGCGCGGAGCCGCTGAATGTCGACCCTTCCTTGCGCTGCAACAATGACCACGACTACTCGCCTCATGGCAGGTATCTGGCGATTTCGGCTTCGTCGCCGGCGTCCCGGCAGTCACAGGTCTACGTGGCCGATGCCGACGGCTCCAATCATCGTCTACTGACTCCGGCCGCGCCGAGTTACTTCCACGGCTGGTCTCCCGATTCGCAATATCTCGCGTTCGTGGGCCAGCGCGATGGCAGGTACAACCTGTTCCGGGTTCCGAAGCAAGGCGGACCCGAGGAGCGGCTGACTTCGAACTCGCCTTATGACGACGGACCCGACTACTCGCCCGACGGCAAGTGGGTCTACTTCAACTCGAATCGCTCGGGCACGTGGGAGATCTGGCGGATCCCGGCGGACGGCGCGGGTACCGGTGATGTGAATGCGGAGCGCGTGACGAACGACGATCTCGAAGACTGGTTCCCGCATCCTTCGCCGGATGGGAAGAAGATGCTCGTGTTCTCGTTTCCGAAGGGGACCAAGGGGCACAACGATCGGATGGCGGGCGTCCAGTTGCGGCTGTTCCCGTTGCCGGGAGCGAAGCTGAAGGCGATGAAGCCGCGCGTGCTGGCGACCTTTTTCGGGGGGCAGGGAAGTATCAATGTGAACTCGTGGTCACCGGACTCGAAGCGGTTCGCGTATGTGGTCTATGAGCCGCTAACTCCCGCCGGACAGCGGGACTGAAGTCCCGCGCAGGCTGAAGCCTGCCCACATGGCGAGCGCATTGCCGGTGTCAGGAGCAGGCATGCCCGAGGGCTGCGTCGATTGCCTGGTCAAGATCGGCGATGAGGTCGCCCACGTGTTCGAGTCCGGTCGACAGGCGCAGTAAGTTCCCCGGCGTCTTACTCGCCGGACCCTCGATCGAAGCACGGTGCTCGATGAGCGAGTGCGTGGCGCCGAGGCTCGTCGCCCGGATGATAAGCTTCACGCGGCGGGTCACTTCCTTGGCTTGCTCGCGGTTGCCGCGGACCTGAAACGAGAGCATCCCGCCGAAGCCCGCCATCTGGCGGCACGCGATGTCGTGACCGGGATGCGTGGCGAGTCCGGGATAGTGGACCGCTTCGATGCGCGGGTGCGCGGCGAGCCATTCGGCGATCTGCATCGCGCTGGCGCACTGGGCTCGCACGCGAACGGGGAGGGTCTCGATGCTGCGTAGCGTGAGCCAGCTATCGAAGGGCGACGGAACGGCTCCGCCCAACTGTTGCGACTTCCGCATGCGCTCGAAGAGGTAGTTATCGTAGCGAGTGATGATCGCTCCGCCGACCGCGTCACTGTGGCCGCTGAGGTACTTCGTGGTCGAGTGCATCACCATGTCGATGCCGAGATCGAGCGGCCGCTGCAGCACGGGCGTGGTGAAGGTGCCGTCGCAGATCGTGATCGCCTTCGTTTGGCGCGCGATCTCGGCAATGGCGGCGAGGTCCACGATCTTGAGCAGCGGGTTCGACGGCGTCTCCGCCCAGACCAGGCGCGTGTTCGGACGCACGGCGGCGCGGAACGTGTCGATGTTGGTCATGTCGGCATGCTGCACCTCGATGGGCCACTTGCCGAACACCTCTTTGACCACGCGTCGCAACGCATAGTAGACATCATCAGCGATCAGCACGTGGTCGCCGGGTTCGAGGCCCTGGAGCGCAGCCGTGGCCACGGCGAGTCCAGAAGAAAATGCCAGCGCTTCTTTGCCGCCTTCGAGGGCGGCCAGGCACTCCTCGAGCATGCGCCGGTTGGGATTTTCCTCGCGCGAATAAGAGAATCCACGCGAGTAAGTTCCGTCCGGATCGCGTTCGAAGGTACAAGATACGTAAATGGGCGTGGCGACCCCGCCCGTTGTAGGATCGATCCGCCGGCCTGCATGCACGGCCAGCGTATCGAAGTGACGCCGATCGGAGTTTTTCACGGTAGCGAGAAGACGAACAGGGCGGACTGCGCGGCGATGGCGACGTACTGTTTGCCATTGATCGCGTACGACATGGGCGAGGTGATGATGTTCGCGCCCGTGTAGTAGTGCCACAGGTACGAGCCGTCTTTGGAGTTGAGGGCAATCAGGTTGCCGTCATGGCTCGACGCGAAGGCGAGGCCGCCGGCCGTGCCGAGCACGCCCGTGGCGGAGGATCCGGTGTGAATCGGGAAGTCCCATTTCTTCGCGCCGGTGGTGGCGTCGAGAGCGCGCACGAAGCCGGGTGTGCCCTGTTTTTCATCGATTTCCTGGCCGCCTCCGGTATATCCTTCGCCCGCCACGGGATCCTTGGTAACACTGAAGTAAGTGGCACAGGCTTCGCGCACCGAGACGAGGAAGAAGCCGGTGGAGGGATCGAAGGAAGGCGCGCCCCAGTTGGCAGCGCCCGCGGCATCGGGGCAAACATAGTTACCTTGGGGCGTTGGCGTCGTATCCGGCAACAGGAGCGGCCGGCCTTTGTCGTCGAGCCCCCGAGCCCAAGTCTGCTTGGCGAAAGGCCGTCCACTGATGAACTCGCCCGTCACGCGATCGAGCACATAGTAGAAGGCGTTCCGATTCGCCGTCACCAGCAGCTTGCGCTGCTGTCCACGCACCTTGGCGTCAATCAGGATCGGCACCTGGTTGCCATCCCAGTCATGCACGTCGTGCGGCGTGAACTGGAACCACCACTTCATGCGTCCGGTCTTGGCGTCGAGGGCGAGCACGGAGCAGGAATAGAGGTTATCGCCCTTGCGCACGGTGCCATCGTAGTCGGGACCGGGATTTCCGGTGGTCCAGAAGACAGTGTCGGTATCGACATCGTAGGTGCCCGTCATCCACGTCGGCGAACCACCGAATCCAGCCGAGACCTCCGGCTCCCAGGTCTTGCGATTGGGGTCGCCCGGCTGAGCCGTAGCATGGGTGCGCCAGAGGCGCTTGCCCGTGGCGGCGTCATAGGCATCGACGAAGCCGGTGAGTCCGCACTCGCCCGCGGTGGCGCCGACGATGATCATGCCGTTGATCGCGAGCGGCGCATGCGTGATCGAGTAGCCCTTCTTGTAGTCGTCGACCTCGACATCCCAGATCACGTTGCCGGACTTCGCGTCCATCGAGACGAGATGCGTGTCGAGCGTGGCCAGGAACAGCCGATCGCCGAGCATTGCGAATCCGCGGTTGGTCATGACGGTGCAGTGCGAAGCGACGTTCGGGAGTTGACGCGAGTAGCGCCAGATCGGCTTGCCCGTGCGGGCGTCGAGCGCAGCGGCGTTGTTGAGCGGTCCGGTGACGAACATGAGTCCATCGACGACGATGGGCGTGGTCTGAACAGTGTTGCCGCCGAACTGGAAGGTCCAATCGGCCTTCAGCTTGGTGACGTTCTGCGCGTTGATCTGCTTGAGCGGACTGAAGTGCGTACCGCGATAGTTGCCCCAGTAGGTGAGCCAATTGTGCGGCTCCTTTTCGGCGTTGACGAGGCGCTCGAAGGTGACGTTGAGATCGGCGGCGGGCTTCCAGGGGCCACGATCGATCGAAGCGGGATCGGTCTTCACAAGGAACGTAACCACGTCTTCTTGCGAGGCGGCGTCGAGACCCGCGTGTGGCATCGCCTTGTCGGTGACGAGCCCGTCTCGCTTCGAGAGCAAGTGGAGATTGCCGCTCGAATCCATGAGATGGATGGAGAAGGTGTCGTCGGACTTCTTCACGCCCTTGATGTTCTTGGTGAGCGACTTGAACGTGTACTCCTTCCAAGGCTTCATCATCGCCTTGCGCACATCGCCGGACCGGAGTTTTCGCGAAAGATCGGGGCCTTGGAGCCCGCCGCGTCCGCCGAACATGTGGCACTGCGAGCATCCGCCGGCGCCGTAGAAGATCTCCTGTCCACGTGCGGCGTTTCCGTTCACCGCTTCTTCCGGCGCGCCGATGGACCGCAGGAACGAGATGATGGTGCGCGCGGCGTCAGACGGGATCTTGAACGCTGGCATCTGCGTTCCGGGGATGCCATTCATGATGTTGCGGAACAGATCCTCGTCAGTGGAGCCGTGCTTCCAATTGCCGGAGGTGAGGTCGGAGGCGCGGCCGCCCTTGGCGTTGTCGCCGTGGCAAGCCGAGCAATGTTTCACGAATTGCTGCTTGCCTTCGCTCACTCGAGGGTGCTGCGCCAGAGCCAATGCGGCCGTGGCTAATAAAACAAAAACGATGCGCAATGTCATTCTCCCAATCCGAATACGAACAGCGCCTTGCCGATCGGTATGGCGACGTACTGCTGGCCGTCGAGCGCATAGGTGACCGGGTTGGCGATCACGGTTCCGCCGCCCTTGAAGCGCCACAGCAGGTCGCCCGTGGTGGCGTTGAGGGCGAAGAAGTCGCCTTGCGGAGTTCCGCTGAATACAAGGTTACCTTTGGTGGAGAGGATCCCCGCGGAGGCCGGGCTCTTGAGCTTGAACTCCCACTTCAGATTGCCCGTCTCATAGTCGAGGGCGCGGATGGCGCCGAACGGTTCCTCGTCGGGCACGTTGCGCTGGCCGCCGCCATTGAACATCTGGCCGGGCTTGTAGATGGCCTCGCCCTTGAAGTAGTAAGCGCCTTGCTCGCGCACGGGCGCGTAGAAGAGCTTGGTATCCGGGCTGAATGACGGGCTGTACCAATTGGTTCCGCCGCCAAGCGAGGGCCACACCAGGTTGCCTTCCGAGGTTGGTTGCGTATTGGGCAACACGAGCGGGCGGCCATTGTCATCGAGCCCGCGAGCCCAGGTTTGCTTGATGAACGGCTTGCCTTGCAGGAACTTTCCGTTGGTGCGATCGAGCACGTAGAAGAAGCCGTTGCGATTCGCCGTCACCACCATCTTGCGATTTTCGCCGCGGAACGGCGCATCCAGCAGCACGGGCACTTGCGTGGCATCCCAATCATGCGTGTCATGCGGCGTGAACTGGAAATGCCAGCGGAGCTTGCCGGTATCGGCATCGAGCGCGACGAAGGAATCGGAGTAGAGGTTGTCGCCTTCGCGCACGTCGCCGTTCCAATCGGGTCCGGGATTGCCCGTGCCCCAGACGATGAGGTTCTGCTCGGCATCGTAAGAGCCGGTGGTCCAGAGCGATGCTGAGCCGATCTTCCACGAGTCGCCCTTCCAAGTGTTGTTACCGGGCTCGCCCGCGCCCGGGATGGTGTAGAAGCGCCAGGCGCGCTCGCCGGTCTTGGCGTCATAGGCATCGATGAATCCGCGGATGCCGAATTCGCCGCCCGCGACTCCGGTGATGATCTTGTCCTTCACGGCGAGCGGCGCCACAGTGGCCGAGTAACCGAGCGTGTAGTCGGCCATGGTGGTCTCCCAGCGGATGCGGCCGGTCTTGGCATCAAGCGCGATGATGTGCGCGTCGATCGAGTTGTAGAAAACCATGTCGCCGAGAATGGCCAAGCCGCGATTGACGCGCCCGCAGCAAAGGCGCAGGTCCTCGGGGATCTTCTTCTCGTATCGCCAGATCGTGGTGCCGGTGCGCGGGTCGAGCGCCTTCACTACGTTCGGACCTTCGGTAATGTACATCACGCCATCGACGACGATTGGCGAGGTTTGGTGCGCCTCGAGCGATCCCGATTGATGCACCCACTCGACCCGCATCCGGCGCACGTTGTTTGCGTTGATTTTGTCGAGAGTGGAGTAACGATGGCCGAGATAGTTGCCCGAGTATGTCATCCAGCTCTGCGGCTCTTTGGCGCCGTCACGAATGCGCTCGAAGGGCACTTGCGCTGAAGCGGCGGCCAGGGCGAGGAGGAATGCGGTTTTCATTCGGCCTCCTTGAGGGTGACCATGTAGGCTACCAGGTCTTCGAGCTCGGATTGCTGCAGGCGATAAGCAGGCATGAGCGACTTCTTGGGCTCGGTGACCACGTCGCGGAGTCCGGATTTCGGGATGATGTGATTGGAGCCCTGCGAGTCGCGGACGACGAGCGAGAAGGTGTCTTCGTTGAGGCGGCGGCCGAAGATGCTTTGCCCATCGCGCGTGACGACGCGCACCATCTGATAATTCTCGGCGACCGATTCGCCGGGGGCGGTGAGCGCTTCCATGAGATGCTTGGCGCTGCGGCGCGCGCCGATGGAGGAGAGGTCGGGGCCGGTGAATCCGCCTTCGTAGCGGACTCCGTTCTTGACCGTGTGGCATCCGGAGCAGCCGAGCTTGGCGTACTGCGCTTTGCCCTTGGCAGGATCGCCGGGAACGGCCTTGACTTCCACTTTGCTGAGCGTCTTGACGAAGGCGGCGGTCTGGGTGATCTCGCGGCGGGTCATGTGCCAGGCGCCGGGCATTTCAGTGCCGGGGATGCCGACTTCGATGATGCGGACGAGGTCGTCATCGGATTTGGCGCGAACGAGGACTGGCCGCGAGAGGTCGGCGCCTTTTCCGCCGTCGCCTGTGGGTCCATGACAGTAGGTGCATCCGCCGAGGAACAGCTTCTTGCCCGTAGCGATGTCTTCGGGCGTGGAGGGGAGTTGAATTTTCTCGTCGGCTGCGGCGCAGATCGCGATGGCGGCCGCGGTGAGGGCCAGAATGCGCATGATGGACCATGGTACAGAGTGGGCGGGCCGGGTGCAATGAGGGTGGTGCATTGGTGATTCTCCTTGAAGTGGGGCGCTCGGTTCGCTTGCGGGTGGCGGGTAGAGCACTGAAGTGCCCGCCGGCACGCAGAAGCGTGCGCCACACCGACTGAAGCCCGCCCTACAAGTCAGTAGATGTTGAGGTAGCGGGGTTTGTAGTAATCGTACCCGGGTGTGGGACTCGGGGTGATCACGATTTCGCCGCCCATGCGCAGGTCAATGATGCGGACATCGTTCGAGTAGAGGTCTTCGGCTCTTAGCCACGGGCTGCTAGCCTAGGCTAGCAAAGCATTGGAAGCGACGACGAAACGAGCGGAGGGCCTGGGTTTCGCCTCCACAACCGCCTCATTGAACCCGCTATTCCCCGGCGCCGCCAGCACTCCTCCGAACCCGGCAAGCGCCTCCGCCCGATCGGCTGCCCCTTCCGCCCCAGATTGCCGTCCGCACCAAATGATTCACTGACCTGAATCCGTATCCACCGGCGTCAGCCCAGGACCCCCGACATCCACATCACCAAAAATACTCAGTCGAAGGTTCCACGTAAGCCGTCCCGCCCGGAGCGCCGATGCGCCGCGTAAAGCCGTGCTTTATTCCGCGATCCACGCGTTTTTTATGCCCCTCGGAGAAGGACATCGTGATCCCCCACGCGCCGTTCTCCCACAGCGCGCGCGCCGCACCAGGCGGAGTAGAAGCCTCGACCATGCAATTTCACGAGCGAGAATCCACTCGAAGGTCTCTGCGAATGCACGCGCTGCCTTCGGCGAATCTCCGGCTTTCGCGATAAATCCACAGGACTCCGCTTGGGTGTAGAGTATACGAAGTGCGTCAAGCATTCCCAGTGGGATTGTCGTTGCCGGCCCAGGCCATCGGAACGAGCGAAAAGCTGCAAGCTCTCGAGCAGGCTCTGGCCAGTCCCGCCCTGGCGCGAGCGGGGCAGTTGCGGGCGCTTCTTCGATACCTCTGCGACAAGGAAATGCAAGGTGAGGCCGGGCTGTTGACCGAGTACCGAATCGGAGTCGAAGCGCTGGGGCTTCCTTCAGACTACTCGCCGGCGGAGGATTCCACGGTCCGGAATCGCGCCTACACGCTGCGCCGCAAGTTGGACGAACTCTACCGATCCGATCTCGCCAACGCCACGGTGCGGATCGAACTGACGAAGGGATCCTACGTTCCCAAGTTCACCCTCCATGCGGCCCCGGAGGCCAACCTCGAGCCGGTCCTCATTCAGCCGCGCCCGGCCATTGCCGCGCCGCGCCGTTCGACGGGTTGGATGATCCCTGCGCTTGTGGCCGCAGGGGCATTGCTCGTCATCGGCGCGGCGTTCTTCCTCTACCGGTCGAGCACCCCGAAAATAGATCCGATCGTGGCGCAAGCCTGGGGCCCCTTGCTCGCTCCAGACGCCAACACGCTGGTCGGCTTGGCGACATCTCTGCAACTGGTGGTTCGCGAAGCCGAGCATCCTCCGGTTTCCAACGTCTACACTCCCGCTGCGCCGGTTCCGCCCGATGCCGCCAAATGGTATCGCCGCCTGAGAAACGTGGATCCGAATGCCCGGCTCTTTTTGTTTCCGACCCAGAACTCGCTGGGAGTCGGCGACGCAATCGCCGCCACCGTCGCGGTTAGGACCCTGGCGAATGCCGGGGCGAGCTTTCAAGTGTTGCCCGAGCGGCTGGTTCCTTTCGCAGCCACTCGGAAGCGCAACGCCATCATCATCGGTTCGCCCGAGGATAGCGAGAGCATTTCGAAACGGCTGGCTCGGGCGCCACTCCGAGTCGAGCCGGCCGGTTCCGACGGCGATTTCAAAATCGTGGAGTATGACCGCCAGGGGCGCCCCACCGGCCGCTCTTTCTCCGCCACTCGCGACAGCCAGCGGAATCTCACCTCGGCGTACGGTCTGCTCACCATCCTGCCGAGCGAAGGATCGGCAGGCCAACAGAAGACGTTGATCGTTTCGCGGACGCATTCGGCCGGCACCCAAGCCGCTCTTGATTTCTTTGCCACACCGGAGTCGTTGCGCGATCTTCTAAAGAAGATGGGAAGAGACGCGTTTCCGCCTGCCTACCAAGTGGTAGTCCGAACCAGCACGGATTCGACTCTTCCCTTGAGCTTTTCCTATGCTGCCTCGGCGGTGCTGGAAGAATAGGGCTGGTTCAGGCAAGGTCAGAACAGGAGTTTCAAGCCTAGCTGTACCGTGCGCCGGTCATTGTAGCGGGTACCGTTCACCTGTCCGAAGTCGGCCGCACCCACCGTGACGCCAGGTAGGGAGAACTGCGGAGTGTTGGTCAGATCGTACATTTCGCCTCGGAACTGAGCCCGCAGACGTTCGAAGATCCGGAAGTTCTTGGCGATGTTGATGTCGGCGTGATGCGTACCGTCGGCACGAAGATTCGGAGCAAAGCGCGGTGCGTTGCCCAGCGTAAACGGCGCGGGCGCCTTGATCGCGGTGGTGTTGAACCAAGCCTCCGGACGCCGATTGGAGATGGTCGCGTCTTTGAGGTTGGCGATCTGCGCGTTGACGATCCCGAAGCCGTAGGCGCTGAGGCTGTTGGGAGCCACCAGACGGAGCGGCGTACCGCTCATGAAGCGTATCACCGAGGAAAGCTCCCACCCGCCGATAACAGCGTCAACGGCGCGGTTCATGCCGCCGCCGAACTTGCGGCCTTTGCCGACCGGGACTTCCCAAACCAACGCCGTGACGAAGCTTTGGGGAACGTCGTGCCCCGAGATCGAGCGATCCAGCGACCGGTTGGTGTAGTCGCGGAACGTGTCGGTAATCAGCCAGCCCTGGTTTTCCGAACTGTTGTCGATGGCCTTTGAAAACTGGTAGCTGGCCATGAGATTCAGGCCGGCCGCGAAGCGCTTGTTGAACTTGACGTAGAGGGCGTTGAAGCTCGACGAAGAACCGGGAGTGTCTCCGGAGAGGTTGACGGAGACGAACTCCGGAAAGGGCCGCAGCAGGCGGTGGCGCGGTACGGTGCGGCCCGAGAGAACGCCGGTTGGGAACACGCCAAAGAAAAGAAGGGATTCGGTACCTGGTCATTGAGTGTGTTCCCCAAAGAGATACTGCGAGGGCGGTTGGTTGACATCGGGCGTGGCGCCGAAGTTGAGCTTGCGTCCCACGTTACCCGAGTAGCCTACTTCGAGGACGTTCGATCGGCTCAACTCGAACTGCAGATCGAACGAGTAGTTCTGCACATAGCCAGTCGGGTGGGAGCGCTGGAAGGCGGTGGTCGCCGAACCGGTCTGCGTGAGCAGGCCGCGCGAACTTCCTGCGGCTTTGTTCAAGCCGTTGGGATAGGTTCGACAGCAGGTCCTGCGGAGTGATGCCGTCGCCGCCGCGCGTGTTGACCCAGTTGGTGGCGACCGAGAATCCGTCGGTTCCGGCAGCGGGGCCGCCTTGAGTAGCCGTGCCGAAGCCCATCAGATAGAAGATCCCATAGCCCATGCGCGCCACGATGCGGTTGTGCAGCTTGTATGAGATGCCCACTCGTGGCGCCAAGTCGGCGTTGTCGGGCGCCGTCTGAAAGCGATCGGAGGAGTTCACGAAGACGAGGCCGCCGCGCAGGTCGAGGCCGGTCTGCTGGCTGAGCGGGTTCTTGGCGCTGAAATCGAAGTAGTTGTAGCGGTTGAATCGCTCGGTTGAAGGGCGCTGCATTTCCCAACGCAGCCCGAGGTTCAGCGTGAGGCGCGGCGTGAACCGGTAGATGTCTTGTATGTACGTGCCGTAGTAGCCTCGAAGTGGCCGGAACCACCATGTTGGTCACGGTGTTATTGACCACCGTTACGCCGCCCGCCGCTCCCGTGGGCACGCCCGTTCCGAGCAACAACGAAGCCACCGAGTTCCCGGAATTGGATGAGGAAATCTGGGCCGTGGGGCCGGAGGTCATGCCACGGTCGAATGCGAAATCGGTGGAGCGGACGTCGATCGAGTTCAAGCGCACGATTTCGCCCGTGAACCCGAACTTGAGCGAGTGTTTGCCCAGTTCGCGAGTGGCATTGACCTGGAGGTTGTCGGTCTGCCGGGGAAGTTGAGCACGCGCCCGTTGGAGAGTCCCGAATAACCGAACGGCTGAACTGAGGCAGATGCGGCGAATCGAGCTGAAGACGAGCGACGAGGGTAGGCCGATCACCGTACCCAACACGCCGTCGCGCAGTGCCAAGGCAACTGTTCTTCGCGCCAGCAGCGCTGCCGGCGGTGACGTTGATCACCCATTTGGGCGAGGGAACGAAGGTGTTGCCCCACGTGATGTGATAGCGAGGTTGATCGCCCTCATTGCCGGTGTCGGCGCCGGTTCCATAAAAGCGCGGAGTTTTGCGAGTCTGCCAGGCCTTCGAAACGCGGCCATACATCGTGTGCTTTTCGCTGCGCGCCCAGTCGATGCGAATATCCATGCGCTTGTTGTCGGTAACGGAAGCGCCGGCTCCGAAGAAGTTGTTTGCCTGCGTGATGGCATTGGTCGGAGTGGCATTCGCCTTCGGATAGAACTCGAGCGTCTTCGCGCCGACGGCGTCCCAACGGCTGCGGGGCAGGATGTTCCCGGGGAAGGCGTCGCGGGTTCCGTCGGCTCGCGTGCTGAAGGGATCGAAGATCGGCGAAACCACGCTATTGGGGTCGCGCGTGTTCGAGAAGTTGCCCGTGCGCTCGAGATCCGAAGGGACCGTGGCGAGCGTCGTAGCGGGCGAGCTCTCCTTCAAGGCTTCATAGCTGCCCAGGAAGAAGAGTTTCTTGCTCTTCCAGATTGGTCCGGAGAGGTTGCCGCCAAACTGGTTGCGGTGGAAGGCCACTTTGGGCCGCCCGACCCGGTTGTTCGCCCATGCGTTGGCGTCGAGTTTGTCGTTACGGAAGAACTCGAACAGGGAGCCGTGGAACTGCGCCGAGCCGCCCTTGGTTACCACGCTGACCACGCCGCCGCCGGACTTCCCGAACTCGGCGTCGTAGGAGTTGCGCGAGACCACAACCTCCTGCACTGACTCCACAGACGGCGCAGCCAGCAGCGCGCCCCAGTCGCCCGAGGTCGCCGGTACGCCATCGATGAGAACCAGTCCGCTCATGTCGCGGCCGCCATTGAAGGCGAAGCGCGCCTGGTTCTGGTCGCTCGAGTTGTTCGATTGGCCGACGCTCATGGAAGTAACACCCGCCATGGCATGCACGGCTACGAAAGGATTGCGCGTGGACGCGGGCAGGCTCAGGATCTGGTCCCGGCCGAGCGTGTCGGATTGGTTGGCGCTCTGCGTGTCTAACTGGATCACGTTCGCCGCGACTTCCACTGACTCACTCACTTGGCCGAGGGTGAGTTGGACGTTGACTTCGCCGGCTTGGTTCGCCCGGAGGATGATATCGGAGTTCGTGACGGTCTTGAAGCCCGCCATCTCGACCGTAAGCGAGTAGTCGCCGGGTAGCAACTGCGAGAATACGTAGCGTCCCTCGACGCTAGTGACGCCGGTGCGCACTTCCTGCGTGGCTCTGTTGACCAGCTTACAGTTCGCACCGCTGACTGCGGCGGAATTCGGGTCGGTCACCAAGCCGGTGAGGTTAGCGGTGAACGCTTGGGGAAAGGCGACGGATGAGAAGAGCCAGGTGGCAATGATGGAAAAAGGGACGAAGCGCATCAGCGCGATCCTTTCTGGTGTTCGTGCACCTACCCGGACGGGTGGCGCGGGACGCTGGTTCACCACTCCAGAACAGAGTGGCGCCGCAAAACTCAATCTTGCCGGACCAGCCTCATGCCGTCCAGTCCAAGGCCTGTTTGTAAACGTTTAGAAACGCTCCATCTCTCGCGAAACCAACAGCTTACCGGAGCTATGGCTGCCCGATCCGCACCTCTGCTCCCCCGCTCAATATCGACTTCCTCCCCGCCTCCACCACCGCCTCGTTGAACCAGCTATTCCCCGGAGTCGCCAACACTCCAGCCGCGTCGATCTCGGCCAGCACGGCCGCCCGATCCGCAGCCGCCTCCACCCGGATCGCCGCTCGCACCAGATGATCCACTGACCGGAATCCGTATCCAACAGGCGTCAGTCCCGGACCCCCGACATCCAAATACCCGAAATACTCAGTGGAAGGCTCCGCGTAAGCCGTCCCGCCCGGCGCATCGATCCGCCGCGTGAAGCAATGCTTGATCCCGCGATATTGATCCGAGTGCTCGAGCCACGCGCCCTTGTGCCCATCGGAAAAATACATCGTGATCCCCTGGGTGTTCGTTCCCGGCGCGTCATCGGGAAAACACAAGCTGTTCTGCACGTTGAGGCACGCGCCGTTCTCCCACAGCACGCGCGCGTCGGTCCAGAGGTAGCCTTCGTTGCCGTTCGGAAACCGGTCCTTCATGCCATACACGGAAACCGAGACCGGCATCAGTCCGGTGACGAAATGGACGAAATCGACATAGTGGCATCCAATATAAGTGAACGCGTCGGTATTCTCGCACGTGAACCAGTTCTGGAAATTCGAAGCGCGGTAATACCATTTCTCCATCAACCGCGCCGTGCCGAGTTTGAACTCGCCGAACATGCCTTCGCGATACCGCCGCCGCGCGAGCAACGAACGATCGTCGAATCGCTTGTGGTACTCCACGCCCACGAAGAGTCCGCGCCGGCGTGCCTCGCGCGCGATTTCGTGCGCTTGGGCCACCTGCAACACCAGCGGCTTCACCGCGATCACGTGCTGGTCGCAGGCAAGCGCCGCCATCACCATCTCGTAGTGCAGCGGATCGGGCGTCGCCACGATCGCGATCTGACGCGGTGGCATTTCCGCCAGCGCCTTCTTCCACAGCTGAGGATCGACGGCCGCTGCGTCAACCGCCGGATCCGGCAACGCGCGGAACGAGTGTCCGGGAAACGCGCGCTGGATCGCCTGGTTGCCCGCCAGTGCCGCCACCGTGCGCGCGTGTTGCGCCACCACGGTCAAATCACCCACGACGCCGAGGCGTTGGAGTTGGTACAGCGAAGGCAGGATCTGATCGTGGGCGATCATCCCGCCGCCGATCATGAGGACTCGTGGTTGCGCCATGGGACCTACCAGAATAACCCCGCAGAGGGTACATCAGCGTTTTCCCTGCTCATGTAGTTGTGGATGGCAGCTTCTGTGGATACACTTGAACCATGTGTTCGGTGCATCTCTGCTCGGAGAACGAATGAACGAATACACCAAGGTCGGCCTTTTCGATTTGGACTCGCCAAGGTTCGATGACATCTCCCAAACCAACGGCACTCGCTACTGGTACGCACGGGATCTGATGTCCGCGTTGGGCTACGACAACTGGGGTGCATTTAAGAAGGCCATCAACCGTGCCATCGCTGCGTGCATCTCCGCCAACATGCCGGTCGCTGACAACTTCATTCAGGATCGGCGCTTGGTTGGCGAGAAGACAGTCGACGACTACAAGCTGACGAGATGTGCATGCCTCTTTGTCGCGATGAACGGCGACCCAAAGAAGCCAATGGTGGCGAAGGCGCAGGCGTACTTCACTGCACTTGCGCTTGCGGTCCAAGAGATCCCGATCGACTCGGAAAGCCTTGATCGAAGCGTGATCCGTGAGGAGATTTCAGAGCGAGAGGTCAGCTTGTCTGCGACTGCGGCGGAAGCGGGAGTGGAATTCTTCGGCAGATTCAAGAGTGCTGGGTATCGCGGCATGTACAACATAGACTACTCGGCGCTGAAAAAGCTCAAGGGTATGCCCGATCTTCGAAGGTCGCTGTTGGACTTCATGGGGCGAGACGAGTTGGCAGCAAACCTCTTTCGTCTCACGCTCACTGAGGGCCGCATCCACCGCGACCATGTTCGGGGACAGGCAGCACTCGAGGACGTAGCCGAGCGAGTCGGCAGGCGTGTGCGGCAAGCGATGATCGATGAAACTGGTAAACGGCCTGAGGATCTGCCGATCTCCACGGACATCCGCCAAGTTCAGAAAGGAATACGGTCAACCGCCAAAGGGCTTCAACAAGTTCATTGACAACATTCAGGAGCAACGGGAGTACGAGGAGAATGCGTTGAAAGCGGTGACTTCGATCCCTCAAGATTGTCCCGAATGCTTGGCGGGTGACGGTGCTAACCACTTTGGGTCGACGCAGGGTACCGTCGGCTCTCTGGCTAGCGGCGGGCCCGTTGCTCATTGTCCCTGCGACTACTGCCGCCCGATACAGCACTGATCTTCGGCGTTCCAAGTCTAGGGCCCAGGACCGCTATTAACCGCGGTAGGCCGGCAAGTCTTTTGACGCACTTGTCGCACGCCTACGCCTCGTAACCGCCCAGCTTCGCCGCTTCTTCGTGTGGGAACGGTTCTCCATACTTCCCTAAAATCCGCCGACGCCACAGGGAGGCGCAGCCCGCCCAAGTCGATCGCGCGCGCCCTCGGGTCAAACCCACATTAAACCTCTTGACTTCGATTGCAATATGCAATATTCTGATTTCGTATTGCAATCATGACCCTGGGCGACAAGATTCGCGACCTCAGATCCACGGCAGGCAACCGCCGTGGCCTCGGCCGCCCCATGACCCAGCGGGAAGTGATTGCCGCCATCGAGGCGGAACAGGGCAAGTCCATCAGTCAGGCCTACTTGTCGCAACTCGAGAAAGGAGCCAGGCCGCATATGACGAACACCACGCGCATGCTGCTGGCTCGCTTTTTCCAGGTGCATCCGGGCTATCTGGTGAGCGACCCCGACTACGACACCTCGCAGCCCGAGACGACAGCGACCGATGATCGCCTCGACCTCTGGCTCATCGAAGGCGCAGAGCGATTCCGTCGCGATCCCGCACTCCAGAAGGCTCTCATCTCCATTGCCCGACATTCCGACACGCGGCGCTGCCTGCTGCTGCTTGCCGAAATGGTCGAGGCCGGGAAATAGATCCGGCCGCGCGCGCAGCCTTTCCTTTTCTCACTTGCAGTTCGTATTGAGGAGTACACCCATGAAAACGATCATCCTTGGCGGCGTCATCTCTGGCGTCGCATTGCTTTGGTTGAATTTCGCGCTTCGGCTCTTGAATGAGCCAAGTGACACTCTCGTCGCCGCCGGATACCTGTTGCTGGTCGCACTGGCTGCCGCCGCGTTCGGCCTCGCACGCCGGCTGCGCGCCAACTGGCTCCACGCCGGAAAGATCTCTCTGCTCGCGATCGCCGCCGTGAGCCTCACCGGTTGCAGCTTCAAGACCGTACCTCCGGGACATGTCGGCATTCGTGTCGAGATGTCCGGCTCCGATCGCGGCGTGCAGGAGATCCCGCTCAAAACGGGCCGCGTCTGGTACAACCCGTTCACCGAATCCGTGCTCGACTATCCGACCTACGTCCAGCGCGCCATCTGGACCCGCTCGAGCGTCGAAGGCTCGCCCAACAATGACGAGATCAGCTTCCAGTCGAAAGACGCGCTGCACTTCACCGCCGACGTGGCCATCTCGTATCAGCTCGATCGCGACAAGGTGCCGCACTTCTACGTGCAGTTCCGCAACGACAATATCGCCGCGTTCACCCACGGATTCCTCCGTGACGCCGTGCGCAACGCCATCGGCAAGGTGGCCAACGAGTACACCGCCGAGGAGATCAACGGCATCAAGCAATCGGAAATCACCGAAAAGGCGATGACCGTGGTTTCGCAGAAGCTCGCGCCCATCGGTGTGGTGGTGGTGCAACTCGGCTTCACCGCGCCGCCGCGTCCGCCCGAGGAAGTGGCGATGGCCATCAAGTCGAAGATCGCCGCCATCCAACGCGCCGAACAGGCCGAGAACGAGAAGCGGCAAGCGATCGCCGAGGGCGAAAAGTCGGTCGCCACGGCGCAAGCCACTGCGCGTGCCAACGAGTTGATCAATCGCTCGATCACGCCGCAACTGGTGCAGTGGCGGCAGCTCGAGATCCTGCAGGCGAAGTGGGATGGTCGCTTTTCGCAGGTCCAGGGCGGCGGCAATCCGATGTTGTTGGTCCAGCCGAGGCAATAACCAGTCACGCACAGGGGGGCGGGCATCGCCCCCCTTCCCGTTGCGACACCACCCAGCGTCGTTAGTTGCTGAACGAAAGGCTGGGTGAATATTGCCTCCGCGAAGTGCCGGAAGGTATTCTTGCCGGGTCTGGCAGTGGGCTTGCTCGACGACATCTTGAAGAACATGCAGGCGGGCAAGGCTGTCTCCGTCGAACCCGAACGATGAGCCATGAGCCTGAAGCGTCCCATGGCGCTCGCCCGCCCTCGTGTATACTAAAGGAGAAGTGTCAAACCCAACCAGTGGGCGAAAGCCCACTTTTTTATTGGACTGATCCTTCTTTTCATTCAGAGCAAGCACCGCGATGAAAAGCGAAATCATCGAAAAGGTCACGGCCATCGTCAACCGCGCCGGGCGTTCGAACGGCATCGAAGCCGTCGAAGTCCAACTCCTCGGCGCCGGTAAAGGCCGTCTCCTGCGCATTTTCATCGACAAGCCCGAAGGCGTCACTCACGGCGATTGCGAGGCCATCTCGCAGTACGTCGGAACCGTTCTCGACGCCGAAGACGTCATACCGGGTGGCTCCTACACTCTCGAAGTCAGCTCCCCCGGGATCGAACGCAAATTGCGCCGGCCCCAGGACTACGAACGCTTCGCGGGCCACAAAGCCAAGATCGTGCTGCGGCAGCCCATTACCGGCGATACCCGCAAGCTCTGGGAAGGCACGCTCGAAGGATTCGCCGAAGGCTCCATCCGCCTTCAGCCCCCCAAAGGCGGCGCCGTCCGCATTCCGCTCGAACTCGTGGAGCGGGCCAATCTGAAACACGAGTGGTAATTTTTCCCGGGAAACATCGAAACGGCAAGGCAGGTCACAGTTGGCTTCCTCGATCTATACGCTCATCGAAATGCTCTCCAAGGAGAAGGGGATCGACCCTCAGATCATCTCCGACGCCGTCAAAGACGCCATGCTCGTGGCGGCACGGAAGCAGTTCCGCACCAACGAAGACATGATCGTCGATTTCAATGCCAAGGGCGATATCGAACTCCACATCATCAAACGCGTCGTCGATGAAGTCACCGATCCCGTCAACGAGTTGACCGTCGACCAGGCCCGCAAGTTCGACAAGCAAGCCGAAACCGGCGCCACCATCCGCATCGCCAAGAACGCCGAAGCTCTCGGCCGCATTTCCGCCCAGACCGCCAAACAAGTCATCCTGCAGAAAATTCGCGAAGCCGAGCGTGACACCATCTTCGGCGAGTTCTCCGGACGCACCGGCGAACTCGTCCACTGCACAGTCAAGCGCATCGAAGCCGGAGACATGGTGGTGGATCTCGGCAAGACCGAAGCGCGCCTTCCCAAGAAGGAACAATCGCGCCTCGAATCGTTCTCCGTCGGCGAGCGTGTGCGCTGCGTGATCAAGAGCGTCGAAAAGGCCGGCAAGAACGCCGGCGTCATTGTCTCGCGCGCCGCGCCGGAACTCGTCATGCGCCTGTTCGAACAGGAAGTGCCCGAGATCTACGACAACACAGTTGTCATCAAAGGATGCGCGCGCGAAGCCGGCGAGCGCACCAAGATCGCCGTCTGGAGCCGCGATCGCGATGTCGATAGCGTCGGCGCTTGCGTCGGCATGAAGGGCATGCGCGTGCAATCGATCATCCGCGAACTGCGCGGCGAAAAGATCGACATCATCGAGCACTCCGACGATCCCATCGTCTTTGCCACGCACGCGCTCAACCCCGCCAAGATCTCGCGTGTCTCGATTCTCGATGCGTCCGGCAAACATATGGAAGTCGTCGTCGACGATTCGCAGCTCTCGCTCGCCATCGGAAAGAAAGGCCAGAACGTGCGCCTCGCCGCCAAGCTGATGGGTTGGCGTATCGATATCAAGAGCGAAGAAGAAAAGCGGCAGGAAGTCGAATCCGCCATGGCCGCGCTCACCGCGCCTGGCGCTCCCATCTCCGTTCTCATCGATCACGGCTTGCCGGAAGCCGTGGCCGAAAAGCTAGTCGAAGCCGGAGTCAGCACCGTCGAGAAGGTAGCGGCCATGACGCCGGAAGAGCTCGAGCAACTGCCCGGCATCGATCCGCAATCGATCGCGGGCATTCACGCCGCCGTCAATGGCTACTACGGCCAATACGACAGCGGCACTGAGCCAGCCGCTGCCGATTCATCCAAGCCCGCGGACCCCGCGCCCGAGCCGCAGGCCCTTGAAAATGAATCTGCTACGATGGATAATCCGGAAGGATCGGCGGAAGGGCGCCAGTAAGGAGTTTTTCGCGGACAGACACGCCCGTTGTGTGTACCGTCATCGTGCCGTATGAGTAAAATCCGAATCAACGAACTGGCTCGGGAGCTAGAGGTCAAGCCAGGCGAAATCCTCAGAATGCTCCCCGAGTTGGGCGTGACGGAAAAGAAGACGCACTCCAGCTCGCTCGACGATCATGTCGTCGAAGCGCTCCGCAAGCATTTCGGCTCCACCCCGCGCACTGCCTCGACCGAACCTTATCAGGAGTCGTTGCTCCTCGAAGAAGAGGAGATCGAAACCATCGAAGCCGTCGAAACCGCTCCGGTCGAAACCGCGCACCCGGAATCCGCGCCCGTCGAACCCCCTGCTCCCGTGGCCGCGCCGCCGAAGCCGATCATGCCGCCGGTTGCGGTCCGTCCTCCCGTACCGCCGCCTCCTGTAGCTGCGCCTCCGAAACCGGAGCCCGCGCCCGCACCCATGGCTCCCCCCCCCGTGGCCCCGCCCCCGGTGGCCGCCGCGCCCGCAATTCCCGTTCCGCCCGTGCAAACTCCATCCGCGCCTCCGAGCGCAGCAGTTGAAGAGCCGAAATCCGCGCGCCCCGTGCAACCTTTGCGTCCGCCACTGGCCGGCCGCTCCGCACCTGCCGCGCCAGCGCCAACGCCTCCGGCGATCCCAGTGCCGCCGCGCGCCGCCACGCCCCCCCCGCCCGCTCCGAGCGCGCCTACTACTCCCGTTCAACCGCCGGTAGTTCGGCCTCCGCTTCGGCCTCCGATGGAAGCGCGCGGACCGGCTGCACCCGGCACACCCGCGCCTCCGCCAACTCCGGTGGCGAAACCGCAACCTGCTCCGCCGCAAGCCCCTTCGCCCCGGCCCGGACAGATCCTCTCTGGACCTCGCCAGCCCCTGCCCCCAGGAGTGGAACCATCGCGCCCCGCCGGCCCGGGCGTGCCGCCTCCGCCTCCTGCCCGGCCCGCTCCGCCGCAACCCGGCGCCGCCTCCGGACCTTCTTCTCGTGTCGGCCAACCTCCCCCGAGACCCGTGGTTCCTCCGCGGCCCGATCTCGTAGCTCGGCTCCAAGCGCAGCGAACCGCGCCCGGCCAGCCGGCGCCGCGTCCTGGCGCTCCCGCCGCGCGCACCGCGCCTGTTCCCGGACAACCCATCTATCGCGGACCCCTCCGCCCCAACCTCGGCGTCCAACGCGGACCCGGCATGCCCGGCGCACCCGGGCCTGGACCCGGTGGCCGCCCCCCCCGCGGTCGCGGCATGCATCCCACCGCGCCGCTGCCCGAGCCGCCTCCGCCGCCGCCCGGAGACACGCGCCGCCATCCGCAAAAGCCGGGTGGCCACAAGCCGCGTGAGCGTGAACTCGAAGAGGGCCGTCTACGGCCCATGGCGCGGCACCGCGAAGAGCCGGTGATCGCGGTCAACAAGGAAATCACCATCGGAGAGGGCATCACCGTCAAGGAACTCGCCGAAAAGCTCGGAATCAAGGCGAGCCTCGTCATCAAGAAGCTGGTGGATAAGAAAATCTTCGCCACCATCAATCAGACGCTCGACATCAAACTCGCCGAGGAACTCGTCAACGCCTTCGGCGCCACGTCTTCTCAGATGACGTTCGAAGAAGAGTCCACCTGGGAAGTGGAGCTCACCGAAGAAACCGCCGACCAAGTCCCGCGCGCCCCAGTCGTCACCGTCATGGGCCACGTCGACCACGGCAAGACTTCGCTGCTCGACGCCATTCGCGAAGCCGACGTCGCCGCCCACGAGGCCGGCGGCATCACCCAACACATCGGCGCCTACCAGGTGACGCGCAAGGATCGCAAGATCGTCTTCATCGACACCCCGGGCCACGAAGCGTTCACCCGCATGCGCGCCCGCGGCGCTCGCGTCACCGATATCGTCATCCTCGTGGTGGCCGCCGACGATGGCGTCATGCCGCAAACGCTCGAAGCCATCGATCACGCCAAGGCGGCCAAGGTTCCGATCATCGTCGCCATCAACAAGATCGACAAGCCCGACGCACAGCCCGATCGCATCAAGCAACAACTCTCCGATCGCGGCCTGCTCGCGGAAGACTGGGGCGGTGACACCGTCATGGTTCCCGTCTCCGCCAAGGCGCACCAGAACATCGATCTCCTGCTCGAAATGATTCTGCTCGTCACCGAGATGCAGAATCTCAAGGCGAACCACACCCGCCCCGCCATCTGTACCGTGCTCGAAGCCAAGCTCGATCGCGGCCGCGGTCCGGTGGCCACGATTCTCGTTCGCAACGGCACGCTTCGCGTGGGCGACCAGTTCATCTGCGGCACCGTCTTCAGCCGCGTCCGCGCGCTCGTCAACGATCACGGCGAATCGGTTCGCGAAGCCGAACCCGCCACGCCCGTCGAAGTGCTCGGCCTCGAGTCTCTGCCCGACGTCGGCGACACGCTCCAGGTGGTGACCGATACCGCCAAGGCGAAACAGATCGTCATGTTCCGCGAGACCAAAGCGCGCGAACAGGCGCTCGCCAAAACCAACCGCCTCACGCTCGAGACGCTCCATCAGCAGTTGCGAGAAGGCGAAACCAAGGAACTGAATCTCATCATCAAAGCCGACGTGGGCGGTTCCGCCGAAGTGCTCAGCGAATCCCTACAGAAGCTGTCTTCGGAGAAGGTCCGCATCAAGGTGCTCCACACCGGCGTCGGCGCCATCACCGAAACCGACGTTCTGCTGGCGTCGGCGTCGGACGCGATCGTCATCGGATTCAACGTTCGACCCGAGCGCACCGCCGCTCAAGTCGCTGAGCAGGAAAACGTCGACATCCGCCTGCACACGATCATCTACGACCTTACGCAAGAGATCAAGAAAGCGATGTCCGGCTTGCTCGAGCCGGTGATCAAGGAAACCTACCGCGGCCGCGCCGAAGTCCGCGAGGTGTTCAAGATCACCAAGGTCGGCATGGTGGCCGGTTGCATGGTGCTCGACGGCAACATCTCGCGCGGCAACTCGGTTCGTGTGCTGCGCGACAACGTGGTCATTCACACCGGCAAGATCGCCGGACTCCGCCGCTTCAAAGACGACGTCAGCGAAGTGAAGACCGGCTTCGAGTGCGGCATCTCGCTCGAAAGCTTCAGTGACGTCAAACCGAGAGACATCCTCGAAGCTTTCCTCGTCGAAAAGATCGCCCAGGAAGTCGCCTGATGCCGAGTCCGTGTTTCGTAGGGCGGGCTTTAGCCAGCGCGGGACTTTAGTCCCGCCTCTTTCGCCATGCGCTACGAGCCCATTCCCAATTGGCCCACGCTCCCTCCTGGGATCGCCTTCTCCGACGTCGTCTCCGCCGCTGTCGACTCCCGCGGCGAAGTCTGGGTCTTCCATCGCGGCGACCCGCCCATGCTCGTCTTCGACCAATCCGGCCGCTTCCTCCGTTCCTGGGGCTCCGGCTTGTTCGATCGCCCGCACGGACTCACCATCGGTCCCGATGACTCGCTCTACTGCACTGACGACTTCGGCCACGCCGTCCACAAATTCACCCGCGATGGCGAACTCGTCTGGACCCTCGGCACACGCGGCAAACCGAGCGACACCGGCATCGCCGGCTTCGACTATCGCACCATCCGCGGCGGCGGACCGTTCCACTTCCCCACCAACGTAGCCCTCGGCGAAGATGGAACCGTCTACGTCTCCGATGGCTACGGCAACGCGCGCATCCACGTCTTCACGGCCGATGGCAAGTTCGTGCGCTCGTGGGGCGAGCCCGGCGAAGGTCCCGGACAGTTCAACGTGCCGCATGCGGTCACCGTGGACTTGCGCGGGCGCGTGATCGTCTCCGACCGCGAGAACAGCCGCCTCCAATTCTTCACGCCCGACGGGCGCCTCCTGACTCAGTGGACAGATGTCGCGCGTCCCTGCGATGTGTGGGTGGATCGCGAAGGCTTGCTTTACGTCGCCGAGCTCGGCTTCCAGGCGGGAATCAAGGCTTGGCCGTGGAAAGAGCCGGGCTGGCCGGGCGGTCGCGTGACCGTCTTCACGCCTGACGGCGATATCGTCGCGCGCTGGGGCGGCGGCAGGAATCCGATGTCACCCGGCGACTTCTTTGCTCCGCACGATATCTGGGGCGACGGCAACGGCGGGCTCTACATCAGCGAGGTGGCACGCGTGGCGGGTTGCGCCGAGGCTGGGTATCCGGATGCGCCGGTCCTGCGCAAGTTCGCGCGCGTGTGACGACGACTCCTCCCTACTTTTTCGCCTCGGAAGCAGAAACCTGGGCCGAGCCGTTGCCGCTTAAACGAATCGTAGTAGTACTGTTCTCAATCTCTGTGAAAAACTGGAGAAGAATGCGTCGCCCTTGCTCGGTCAGACCCCGATCCAGCCGCTCGCAAGACCGTTGGATCGCAGAGTCTCGCTGGCGATTCGCTTCGGTGATGTCGCGTGGCCCCGGGGGCCGCCTGCCTTGTTGAGCCCGCAACCGGGAACCGAGCGCTGCCACTTCTCGCTGGAGCGTGGAACACTCGGTCCGAAAGATGCGCTGGTCTACCGTGGGTAGCTCCACCTCGTCCCGAAGCATGCAGGCCGGAATGAGATTGAGCCGTAGGTTCGGTGTCACGTTGGCGAGTTGGGCTTGCGTCGCCGCAGCGACCGAGATCGATAGAAGTAGCCTCACTCCGCGAGTTCCTTCCCGTAGCGTTCCCACCACGCACGCCAGAACTGGATGCTAGCGGGTTGGGCAAGCCGCTCGATGTCACCTGCGCCCCGCGCCTCCGTCTCGTCCGTCCGATATCGCCAAGGCCCGGGAGCCTTCTGCGACTTGCCAGGCGGAACGTTGTTCGCGAAATCTGCCAGCCCGCGAACTGCAACGCCTCGAACCTGCGGATTGCCGCTACCCAACATTTCTACCAGCACAGGAAGGACCGGCCGCGTGTGAGCCCTGCTCAAGACACGGACGCAAGCCTCTTTCAGGTTTTCGCTTCGAGCGTTACCCAACAAGCGTATCACTGCACGGGCAGCGAGAGTCTCGTCCGCACTGAAGTTGTTCCTGAAGTGCCTGATCACCGTCTCGGCTCGCTGCTCGCCCAGGACGGATTGGGCTTGATCGATGAGCATCGGCGCGGAAACGGAATTCTCCATTACGGACAGGGAAATCCCAAGAGCTCGAGTATCGAGATCGGCCGAAGATAGCGCTTCAGTGCCGAATTCGCGCAGCGCCGCCGGAATGCGGCCCTTTCTCTCGCGAGCGAAGTAGGCGAGCGATTCGCGAGCACGCCATCCCTCGGACGAATCCGGGCGTTTCGACGCGAGGTGTCCCAAGAACACTCGAGCCACGGCTTCATCTGGACCGTCGGAGGCACGTAGCGCCGGTACGACATATTGACTTGGTAACTCGTGGATCAGTTCCGTAATCGAAGTCACGTGCCCCGATGTTGCTGGGAGGAGTTCCCACTCTTGGCCGGCCTTCCGGGCAAAGATCAGAACCCGGTTCCGCGGGGGCCGATTGGTTTCCCGGGCAATCTGTAGGGTTCTGAGAAGTTCCCTGGGAACCGTCGCGGCAACTACAAAGGCGCCGGGCGAGCCGCCACTTAGTACTCGATCTGCAGCAACGGTGAAGCGCACTCGTGTTCCATTTATCTCCACGTTTGTGATTGTGCCAACGAGAGTGAGCTCAGCCGCGTCGATTAGCCGGGCTAGGCTCGCGGGTGAGGACAGGGCTCCGCGGCACAGAATCTCGAGAGCGACAAAGAGTATTGCAATTCGTGCGAGCATGGGTGCTTCCTCCTGAATCACTGCGGCGGAAAGGGAGTTACGATGCTGCCGGCCGTTCCGTCCCCGTGGGCACCGTGATCGATGTATTTGAAAAATAGGTTCCAGCGGATCGTTATCCCTTGGCCAGGAATGCTCGAGCCCACCCTCCAGGTTTGGTCAGCTCTCTGAATCCAGTCCGTTCCGATCGGGATATCGCGATACTCAGGAGCAGGGGCACAGACCGTGGCCGCGTCAGCGCCACAGTGCGGGCCAGGGATGGCTCCGATAAAATCAGTAACTGTGGTGCCTGTAATCTGATCGCCTGACTCTTCGAGCGGAGGCCAGTTCACTCCAGGTTGGGTCGCTGCATTCGAGAATTGCTCGTTGATCCCATAGTCGCTCATCGCGTCTCCGCAGGCGTCCTGAACTTCAAAGGTAACGCGCGTTTTGTAGCCGCCCTGGTCCTCCTCTGGAGGTGCCGTGGACGTTGGACCGGTCTGATAGGGGCGGTTGATCCAAAGCTCTAACGGGTCTGACCTGAATCCGTCGTAGTCGTTGTATATCTTGACAGTCTTCTGTCGACAGGCATCGCTCGCCTTGAGCGCCCGCAACGGGACCTCCCGGCAATAAGTAGCGTCGCAATTCAGCGGTGTCTGTACATAGCCCGTACCTGGCGACTCCTCAACTCGCCAAACCCGATTCGTAAACGTGTTGTACTCTTCGTAGTTCGAATTGCCTGACACTAACCGTGTCGAAGCCCGATACTGCCCGCTGCTCAAACGGCCAGGTCCCAGGAAGTGCATCTGGTCCGGGTAGTCCGGCATGACTTTTGGTGCGCTTGGCCGCCGTATGTCGCGAAGAGGTCCGTCCAAAGGACCTATCGGTGGAGGCGAAGAGAGACACGCGACTGAGGTGAAGGTGCCGGTCCCGCGAACCCAATACTGTCCGTTGCCCCTCGGTTCGAGATCGATCGGGCCGCTACTCCACGAGGGGTTGTTAGGATCCGGTTCGTACGAAGGGCTCTCAGGATCTCCGGTGGGGCCCGGCCCAGTGACGATTGGCTGCAGAAACCTGAAGGGTGCGCTGCCGTTGGCCAGTCTTTGCGTGTTGCCAGCCGAGTCTCGGTACCAAAGTTCGCCACTAACGGACGCGCCCCAGTTCTGCCAAGCGCCAGATTTCGCGAAAGCGATGACCGTTCCGACCAAGCGATTCCCGTTTACTCGCCTTGTTCGCTTGATCACAGCGACATCGACGACGCAACCGGCAGCGAGCGGTGGAGGTGTCTGGAAGGTCGTCGTCTGAAATGCTTGGTTGCCCGCCTGGTCCGTTGACGTAACCTTGACACAGTAGGAGGTGCTAGCCGTCAAGTTCCCAATCAAAGCCTGATGCTGGCCAACGACGAAAGTGGCGTTCACGTATGGCCCCAATCCCGTGCACGCCGACCCAACACCGTAGTCCACCGAGGTGGTTGAATACTCGATGGTGTTCCAGGTGACAACCGCCGTTGTCGAACTCTGGGCGACAGCGCCTAAATCTGTAATCTGTGGCGGTGTTGTGTCTGATGATGGTCCCGTCGTGATCTGGATATCGTCCAGGGCAAAGTCGTTTCCTCCGGCTCCAGACACCAAGTCGACGATTTCAATCAGGTGCTGCTGCCGAGTCGCAAGGAAGAAGGCCACGATCTGAACCCAGGCCCCGCTCGCGCCGTCCGGGGGCAAAACCAGCGATCCCGAGAGCACTCCATCGACCCGAACTGCCAACTGCGCGGGATTGTACGGGTAAGTCGCCCGCGCGTAGAAAGACACCCGGTACGTACTTCCGGCTTGGAACTGTGGTGTAGTCAAGGTGTAAACTGCCAGACCGGGGACACCGTTGACAATCAACATGTTGCCATTGTTTCCCGTGTGGTCTGCGAAATAGGCGAAGTACGGGTGATCATAGCTCGGGTTGTTGTCCACTGTCGCTGTCCCTTCATCGTAAAGGGCACTGGGTGCGGGCGGAACATAACGATACTGCGTGACGGCCTCGAAGTCTTCCCGCAGCAGCGACCTTTGAGTCGATACTTCCACCACCTCGAAATCATCAATCGCGAAGTCGTTACCTCCCGCGCTTCCATTGGTGTCGATCACCTTGATGGTCTGAACGCTGGTCGCGGCCGGCACTGTGACAGTCAGAAGCCTCCACGCACCGGTTGCCGGTAGGAGCGAAAGCGCGCTTCCCACGGCCGTATTGTTCACCGTGAACTGCAGGCTAGCCGGGTTGTCCGGATACACGCTGGCGGCATAAAGGCGGATCACGTACTGCTGGCCAGGATTGAAACCCGAAACCTTCCTTTGCCACACCACCGAGTTTGCCACACCATTGACGATCAACATGTTACCGAAACCTGTGCCGTGATCGCCGAACGAGGTGAAGAGGTTGTGACTATTGTTGGGGTTCTTGTCGACAGTGTACTTGCCTTCCGGGTAGAGCGCGGCCGGGCCGGGGCGGACATATCCGTAGTCGCTCCGGAATTCGAAATCCTCCTTGAACACCTCCACCGCCTGGGAAGCGCACGCCGACGCCAACAGAAGTGTGGCCAATCGGAATCCGTACTGCGATAGGTGGGATTTCAAGGATATCATCCTGGCAATATCCTAGACCGTCTTTTTTTTTGCCGGTCAAGCTTTTTTCATGACAAAGAGCGCTTCCAGTTGTTGTCAAATCAAACACGGCATCCGTCGATAGCTACAGAATCTGACGCGAGTTGAGCCGATAGCCGAGCAAGCCGTGATGTCATCACGTGTGCCGAAAAAATCGTAACTCCAATCCCGCCAGTGATTTGCCGGAAACGATTTTGCATGGCCGATCGCGCCTCCCGCTACCCTTGGGCGTGGAGGGTGACACCGCTCGCTTCACCGGAGCTCGCGGCTCCTCCAACCAAAACGGCGAAGGCCGGACCGCTCGAAAATGCTAATTTTCAAAACGAACTACCCCGCGAACGCGGGACCTCCTCCCCGCATCCGCAGCGAGCCGTTCGACCCCCCACCAACGTCGCTCTCTCCGCCGTTGGAACAGTCTTCGTCTTCACTGCCGATGGCAAGTTCGTCCGCTCCTGGCGAACCGGGCGAAGGTCCCGGACACTTCAAACGTGCCGCACGCGGTCACTGTGGATTTGCGCGGACGCGTGATCGTCTCCGATCGCGAGAACAGCCGCCTTCAGTTCTTCACGCCCGACGGCCGCTTTCTCACGCAGTGGACCGAAGTCGCGCGGCCTTGCGATGGGTGGATCGCGCAGGCTTGCTCTACGTCGCCGAACTCGGCTTCCAGGCGGGCATCAAGTCTTGGCCGTGGAAGGAGCCGGGCTGGCCGGGTGGTCGCGTTACGGTGTTCACGCCCGATGGCGATATCGTCGCGCGTTGGGGCGGTGGCAGAAATCCGATGTCACCCGGCGACTTCTTTGCTCCGCACGATATCTGGGGCGACGGCAACGGCGGGCTCTACGTGAGCGAGGTCGCGCGGGTAGCGGGGTGTGCGGAGGCGGGGTATCCGGATGCGCCGGTCCTGCGCAAGTTCACGCGAGTGTAAGTTCACCCTTGTTAGTAGCAGGGCGTCAGACTGTAGGGTGGGCTTTAGCCAGCGCGGGATTTCAGTCCCGCGGTCATTCCTCCGCGAGTTCTTTCTTGTAATTCTCCCACCAACTACGCCAGAATTGGACGCTATCCACTCCAGCGAGTTGCTCATCAGTCCCACGACTCCTCTTCTCGGTCTCTTCTGTTCGATACCGCCACGGCCCCGGATTGTTCGTCGTCATGTCGTAGGTCATGTTCTTCGCAAATGCCGCGAGTCCACTAACCGCCAAGTACCTGATTCTAGCGTTCGGGCTGTCCAACGCCGCAGCTAGAGTCGGGAGTGAGGCACGGATGTGTGCTCGGTGGAGGGTCCAGACGCATGCTTCCTTGAGACTCTCGTTCTTTGTGGTGTTTAGGATCCGAACGACGGCGCGCACAGATAACACATCCTCACTTCGGTACCAAGCGCGAAAATCTCCAACGACCACGCTGCTCCGGCCCTGGTCCAACATCTGCGGCGCTGAATCGACCAAGGCGGGAGCAGCCAGGTCGTTCAATGCGATCTTCAACTGTAAGGCCAACATCTGGAGATCTTGCTTCGGAGAAGATAGGAACTCCCCGATAGCTTCTTGAAGCGCCGCGCCCGGCTTCCCACGCGAGTCACGAGCAAACGCGATCAGCGCGCTCTGCGGGTATCCCATGAAGCTCCTCGACTTTGGAAGGGCGGCGATGTGTGCCGCGAAGATCCGTACGATGGAATCCTCGACAGTATCCGAGCTCCGCCGGGCGGGCGCGACATACTGAGGCGGAAGCTCAAATACGAAATGTTCCATTCTGAAGGCCCTATTGGAAGGGCCGACCAATTCCCAGTCAGACCCTACCTTTCGAGCCAACATCAGTGCGCGAGGGCGGGAGAGACGCCCAGCGAGGACCGCAGCCTGATAAGACCTTGCCTGTGACGGCGTCAGTCCGCTCGCAACGATCGTATACGTGCCCGGGCCGCCGCCCTTCAGGACTTGGTCTGCGGCAACTACGAACTGAAGGCGATTTCCCGACACTGCGTGATTGGTCACCGTCGCAACCAACGCTAGGTCGGACTGCGAGATCACCCAGCCCAAGCCTCCGGTCGTCAAGGTCTGCGCTTGATTCAGCTTGGCCGCTACAATGACCAAACCGAGACAACGGATCGCGACGTTCATTCGCTCTCTCCTTCCCATTTCCACTGTTGTTCTGACTAGTTCGATGGATACGGCGTAACCGCTCCGCCGATAGCGGCATGGTCGCGGTACATGAAGAAGTCGTTGTATCGCACGGACAAACCAGTCGGGTTCAAGAGGTTCGAAATACTATCTGAGCCGATCACCCAGACTTCCGATCCTTGGACAACGAGCGGCGAGTTCTGTTGAATGGGATCGTGAAACTCTGGCGTAGGCACACATGTAACCACGTTGAATGCAGAATCCTTACATTCGGTCGGACCAGCCTTGATCTCAGCACTCACGTAGTCCTCGGGGTCGGGATAGTAGGTTTGGTTTGCAACGTCCCAGTTAGTGTCGGAAGGAAATCGCGACGCCACCGACGGCGTGGACCAGATTCTGTACTTAAACATCCTATCTCCGCATTGGTCGTCAACATTGAATTGGAATTTGCTTTTGTACCCATCCGGTGGGTCGGGTGGGTCATTGAACGGAAAGGTCCCAGGCTCTGGGAGTTCCCGGGTGATGTATGGCCGTCGGATTTCGATGTCGAGAGGATACGACTTGAAGCCCTCGGCTACCCCGGCGGGGTTCGCCAACAGTACATTGTAAGCTTTGATCGTTGTAGCATGGCAGGCGCGGTCAGCGTTCAACGCGCGAAAAAACGCTTCCCTGCAGAGCCCGGCTCCCGACGTTGTAGCGCACTCCTGAGTGATGTAGCCCGGTTGAGACTGTTCGTACAGCCAATTTGAGTATACAAAAGTGTAGTCGTGGTCCGGATCATTTGGCTTCCCCGCTACGAGCGTCGTCCGCTCACTATATTGGCCGTTTGTTCTCGTACCATTTCCTCCTAACCAGGTGAGCCTGGTTGGCTGGCCCGGTTTGTAGAAAGGTGCGTCCGGACGAAGAATCTGGCGAGGTGGGCTCTCGGCCTCCCGGACAGTGAGCGCGGGCAGGCCGAAGCAGGGGCTATTCACTTTTGGGCGGTACACTGCTGAACCTGCAACGTAGTAAAATCCAGAGCCCCGAGGCTCCAGGCTCACGGGGAAGCTCTTCCCAGGGCTATTCAAGGGTGGTTGATAACCGTCTGTGCCGGGAGTACCAGTCGCTCCGGCTGGATCCTGAAACGGTGCGAACGGTGCCGAGAAGGTGTCGACACTTGTCTTCGCGCCTGAAGGATCAATGAACCACAGTTCTCCAGTAACGCTTGCTTCATAGTGTTGCCACGGGCCCGCTACTCCGTACGCTATGACGTAGCCGCTGACTCGGGCACCGTCCAAGCGTGCCGTCCCTTTTTTTGCATAAACCGTGATGTCACATGCTCCAGCGAGGTTCGGTGGTGTAGTAAAGGTCACCGTCTGCGACTGTGGATTCCCCGACTGATCCACCGACTTCGCCGTGAAGCAGTACGTAGTGTTTGGGATCAAGTTCGGGATCTCCGCTTGGTGCGGATTCAAAACGAAGCTGGGGTCAACGTACGGCACGCCGCCAGTACATAACGCCCCAACACCGTAGTCGACGAAGGTGGTTGCATATTCGTTCGTGCTCCACCTAACAAGCGCTGTCGTTGAATTCTCTGCCGCGACGCCCAACCCCGTAATTTGCGGTGGGGTCGTATCCGGCGAACCCGTCGTCACCGTGAAGTCATCAATGACAAAATCGTTCCCTCCGGCGCCCGTGACCGTGTCCACAATGTCAATTTGCTGCTGCGCTTGAGTTGCCGTGAAGGGTGCCAGGATTTGGACCCACGACCCGTCCGCCAGCCCCGTGGGCAAGACGAGTTGTCCCGACGTAACGCCATTTACCTTGACCGCCAAACGGGCCGGATTGTACGCGTACGCCGACCGAGCGTAGAACGAAACCGTATAGGTTGTGCCCGCCACGAGGTTCGGGACGATGCGCCCCCAAACTCCGAGATCCGCCACGCCGTTGACAATGAGCATATTGCCGTTGCTCCCCGTGTGGTCGGCGAAATAGGTGAAGTACGGGTGATCGTAGCTCGGATTGTTGTCCACGGTCGCCGTTCCTTCGTCCCACAGTGCGCTGGGCGCGGGCGCTACATAACGATATTGCGTGACCGCCTCGAAGTCCTCCAGCAGGAGCCGCCGCTGCGTCCCCACCTCAACCACCTCGAAATCATCGATCGCGAAGTCGTTCCCGCCAGCACTCCCGTTGGTGTCGATCACCTTGATCGTCTGGACGCTGGTCGACGCGGGCACCAACACAGTGAGAAGCCTCCAGGCGCCCGTTGCCGGTGGGAGCGAAAGCACGCTTCCCACCGCCGTATTGTTCACCGTGAACTGGAGACTGGCTGGGTTGTCCGGATACACGCTAGCGGCATAAAGGCGGATCACGTACTGCTGGCCGGGATTGAAGCCCGACACCTTTCGCTGCCACACCACGGAGTTCGCGACACCGTTCACGATCAACATTTTACCTACACCAGTGCCATGATCGCCAAAAGAGGCGAACAGAGGATGGTTGTTTCTAGGGTTTTTGTCTACCGTGTACTTGCCTTCGGGATAGAGCGCAGTCGCTCCAGGGCTCACATATCCGTAGTCGCTCCTGAACTCAAAATCCTCTTTGAACACTTCTACCGCCTGCGAAGCGCACGCCGACGCCAACAGGAGAGCGGTCAGCCGGAATCTGTACTGCGGCAGGTTGGATTTCAAGGATATCCTCCTGGCAATATCCTAGACCGTTTTTTTTTTTTGCGGTCAAGTCCTTTTTCTTTACAAAGAGCGCTTCCACTTGTGCCAATTCAAACACGGAGCCGGCTGATACCAACAGAACCCGAAACGAGTTGAGATTGATAACCGAGCAGGACGGACCGTGATCCCGTGCAGCGCACAAATCGCAAACCGGTTCCCACGACGCTTTACCGGAAACGGTTTTGCCAGGCGAGAACCGCCTCAGGTTACCCTGCCGTGGAAGCAGACTCCGTGCGCTGAAAAGGACCTCTGCGCACGTCGATCTCCGATCGAGAGAACAGCCGCCTCGAGTTCCTCACGCTCGGCGGCCGCTTCTTGACTCAGTGGGCCGAAGTCGCGCGGCCCTGTGATGTGTGGGGACCTCGGCTTTCAAGCAGGCATCAAGTCATGGCCGTGGAAGGAGCCGGGCTGGCCAGGTGGCCGAGTGACCGTGTTCACGCCCGATGGCGATATCGTCGCGCGCTGGGGCGGTGGGAGGAATCCGATGTCACCCGGCGACTTCTTCGCTCCGCACGATATCTGGGGCGACGCGAACGGCGGGCTCTACATCAGCGAGGTGGCACGCGTGGCGGGTTGCGCCGAGGCTGGGTATCCGGATGCGCCGGTCCTGCGCAAGTTCACTCGGGTGTAAGTTCACCCTTGTTAGTAGCAGGGCGTCAAACCGTAGAACTTCTCCCACCAACTACACCAGAATTGCACGCTACCTGCCCCGGCCAGTTGCTCATCCGTTCCGCGACTTCTGTTCGCCCCAATGTCGCCATCGTCTCGGAACCGGAAAGAAGCCATTGGGCCGCGCGGGCGAGGCTGGCCTCGCCGCCATTCATCACGTGTACCGAAAAAATCGTAATCCCAATCCCAACAGCGATTTGCCGGAAACGATTTTGCATGGCGGATCGATCCTCTCGCTACCCTGGGCGTGGAGGGAGACTCCGCCCGCTCCACCGGAGATTTGCGCTCTTCCGGGCCAAGAGCGGGAAGGGCGGACCACTCCAAATGCTAATTTTCAAAACGAACTACCCCCCAAACGTGGGTCGGTCCTCCCGTCCGAGGGACCTCGCCCCCGCAATCACGGGCGTGTCCAGCGAAAGCCCCGACTCCTTGCCCACCCCTGCGACACCGCCCGCGTTCTCTCACGGACAAACGCCGCTCGGAACATGAGCCAGGTCGATAGTAGGGCGAGCCGGAGGACCGAACCGAATGCCGAACTTTCAGCCAATAGAACTTCACGCACTGTTTGGCCGGAGGATGAAGCGATATTGACTTAATGGAGTGAGTTATTGCGTGCCGGTCTCTTGGCGTGGCACCGTAACCTTAGTAATCGGAATCCACCTTTTCCATTTGAGGCTGAACGCATGCATGGACTGTGCGGCATTCTCGCAGTCCCTACCGCAGCAGGTCCTCCAAGTGGACCTTCGCATCCGTCTTCGCATCCCGGTACTTCACAATCACCGGCGTGTACAGCGAAATCCCCCACTCCTTGCCCTTCCCCGACGACACCGCCCGCGATCCCGCAATCACCACCGCTTCTTCCGGGATCACCAGCGGCACATCGTCCGTAGCCGAGTGAACCACACCGCGGACCAGATCATACACCGGCGTCGAGCGATTCAGAATCACGCCCGTCCCGAGCACCGCGCGCTTCTTCACGATCGTGCCTTCATACACACCGGTGTTCCCGCCGACCATCACCTCATCCTCGATGATCACCGGCATCGCGCCCACCGGTTCCAGCACCCCGCCGATCTGCGCCGCCGCTGAAATGTGGCACTTCTGCCCCACCTGCGCGCAGCTTCCCACCAGTGCGTGCGAGTCGACCATCGTCCCGTCGCCGACCCATGCGCCCACGTTGATGTACATCGGCGGCATGCAGGTGACGCCCTTGCCGATGAAGCAGCCGTCGCGAATTGACGATCCGCCGGGCACGATGCGCACGCCGCTCGCGGCCGTCATGCGCCGTACCGGGTAAGTAGCTTTGTCGAAGAACGGTTGGCGCACGGGCTCCACCGACATATCCACCACTTGCCCCAACCGGAACCCGAGCAGGATCCCCTTCTTCACCCACGTGTTCACGCGCCATCCCGTGGGTGCGCTCGCGTCGGGCTCCGCGCTCCGGATCTCGCCCGCGTTCAGCGCGTCTTTGAATTTCTGGAACAGGCCGAAGGTAGCTTCGGTGTAAGTATCCGCCTTCGCGTCAAAAGCGGCTTCGATATCAGTCTGCAGCGGCATTCAGGCTCCGGGAAACGAGTCCACACTCTTCGAGAACTTTGCGGATGCGCGCGGCAGACGCATCGGCAGGCGGCACCAGCGGCAGCCGCCACACGGGTTCGAGCAACCCCATCATCGCCATGGCGGCCTTCACCGGGATCGGGTTTGACTCGACGAAGTTGATGTTCATCAGCGCGAGGAACCGCCTCTGGATCGCGCGCGCGGTCGCGAAGTCATTCTTGAGGCACGCCCTCGCCAATTGGGTCATCTCGCCGGGAATCTCGTTCGAAACCACGCTGATGATGCCCTTGCCGCCCAGCGCCATCAGCGGAATCGTGATCGAATCATCGCCCGAAAGCACCAGGAACCTCTCCGGCACTTCGGCCATCACGTTCGCCATCTGTCCGATGTTCCCGGAGGCTTCTTTCACGCCCACGATATTGTCGATAGTCGACAATCGCCGCAGCGTCGCCGGCTCCACGTTGATGCCCGTGCGCCCTTGCACACTGTAGACCACGATCGGGATCTCGATGGCGGCCGCAATCGCCTTGTAGTGCTGATACAGCCCTTCCTGCGTGGGCTTGTTGTAGTAGGGCGTCACCGAAAGAATTCCGTCGGCGCCCATCGCTTCGAGTTCTTTCGCCAGCGCGATCACCTCGCGCGTGTTGTACCCGCCCGCGCCGGCAAGCACTGGAACCTTCCTCGGCTTCGCTTCCTCGAGCGTGAGCTCGACCACGCGCAAGTGCTCGTGATGTTCGAGCGTCGGGCTCTCGCCCGTCGTCCCGCACGGCACCAGGAAATCGATGCCGGAATCGATCTGCCGCCGCACCAGTTTGCGCAGCGTTGCTTCGTCGAGCGAAAGGTCGTTTTTGAACGGCGTGACCAGCGCGGTACCGCAACCCGTGAACATCGTTTACCTCCCGAAAAGAACTTCGGCGAACTCGTGTACGCCCTTCTTGCCCACCACCCATTGCGCGGCCTTCAATGCTCCTCGCGCGAACCCTTCTCGGCTGCGCGCAGTGTGGCGGAGCGTAATGGTATCGGCGGCCGAATCGAATCCGATCTCGTGCGTGCCGGGATGCGCGCCCGCGCGATTGGAGCTCTCGCTCACCGTGCGCTGATATCCGGCCTTGCGCATCGCGCTCACCAATTGAAGCAGGGTACCACTCGGCGCGTCCTTCTTGGCGGAGTGATGGATCTCCCATGCCCACGCTTCGTAGGCTTGCTCATCGGCTAGCATGCGAGCGGCTTCAGCCACTAGCCGCTGAAACACGTTCACGCCGATCGAGTAGTTGGCTCCGTAGACCAGCGCCGTGCCGCCGCGCTCCACCGCCGCACGCGCGCGATCGAGTTCGCCGTACCAACCTGTAGTGCCACAAACCGTTGGAATTCCCGCGGCCGCAAGCGTTTCGAGATTCCCGAGCGCGGCTTCAGGTGTCGAGAACTCGATGGCCGCATCGGGCCGGTTCACCGCGAGCACTGCCGGGTCGTAGCCGATATCGAGCCGGTGGATCACTTCGAAGCCGAACTGCGGCGCGAGGTGGTCGATGAGCTTGCCCATCTTGCCATAGCCGACGATGGCGAGTTTCATTTCAGGTCAGGCGGCCTTTCGCTCAAAGATGTCTGGATCGAGATCGGAGAAGAACTCATTATGCAACGCTTCGACGGCCGGAGTCAGGTCCTTGTTGGCGACGACGAAGCTCAGGTTCAGGTTCGAGGCGCCCTGGCTGATCATGCGGATGTTGGTTCCGTTCAGCGCATGGAACACGCGGCCCGCGATTCCGGGCGTGGCGTGGATGTTCTCGCCGACGAGGCAAATGATCGCCTGTTCGAACTCCACTGTCACTTCCGCGAAGTGCTCGAGCTCGGTTACCACTGCGCCGAGGCGCGCGGGATTGTCGATGGTCAGCGAGACGCTGATCTCAGAGGTGGCGATCAGATCCACGGGCGTTTCGAAGCGATCGAACACTTCGAAAATGCGGCGCAGGAATCCGTGCGCCATCAGCATGCGCGTGGAGCGGATATGCACGCTCGCCACGCCTTGCTTGCATGCGATCGCCTTGAATACGTTCTTCGAAGGGACGCTGTCGGCGATGATGCGCGTGCCCTCCACTTCCGGCCGGCGCGAGTTCAGAATGAGCACGGGGATGTTCTTCTCGATGGCCGGGAGCACAGTGGAAGGATGCAGCACCTTGGCGCCGAAGTACGCGAGTTCGGCTGCTTCGCCGAACGAAATCATCTTGATGCGATGGCCGCCGGGGAGGATCCGCGGGTCGCAGGTGAGCATGCCGTCGACGTCGGTCCAGATCTGGATCTCTTCGGCGTCGATGCCCGCGCCGATGATGGCGGCGGAGAAGTCGGAGCCACCGCGTCCGAGCGTGCTGGTAACGCCTTCGCGCGTAGATCCGATGAAGCCGCCCATCACCACAACATGGTTCTCGGCGAGCGTGCGGATCCTCCCGAGGTTCTCGTAGGTTTCGGGATAGAGCGGCGCGGCTTGCGTGTGGCGGTCATCGGTGACGACGTAGTCGCGCGAATCCGCGTGGACCGCGTCGAGCCCGAGTTGTCGGAACTTGTCGGCGACGATGAGACTCGACAGGCGCTCGCCGAAGGCGGAGACCGCATCGATCGAGCGAGGGGTGAGTTCGCCGAGAACGGCGAGTCCGCGGACGAGACTCGCGATGTCGCGGAAGAGCTGCTCCACTTGGCCATTCACGGAACCGCCTTCGTGGAGCGTGTAGGATTCGAGCTCGCGGAGTTGTTCGAGCGCGGCATCGGCGTTGCCCTTCACGGCGATGCCCGCGAGTGCGAGCAGGCGATTCGTGGTCTTGCCGATCGCGGAGACAACCACTACCGGTTTGCGGGCGAGGCGCGAGCGAACGATCGACGCAACGCGTTCGATGGCAGCGGCGGACTCGACGGAGGATCCGCCGAATTTCATCACGACCATCGGATGGTCCTCGATTCCCCTGGGCCTTGCCAGATATTGGTTGCAGCCAACAGGCCTGTGTGGCCGTGTGGGGCAGGCTTTAGCCTGCGCGGGACTTCAGTCCCGCCCCGGGTAAGGCACACTTCTTCGGACAGCGGGACTGAAGTCCCGCGCAGGCTGAAGCCTGCCCCACATCGACCTTGCATTTACAGCAGCCCCTCCGACTTCATCAGCTCCGCATTCAACACCGCCGCTCCCGCAGCTCCCCGAATGGTGTTGTGCCCCAGCGCGATGAACTTGTAGTCGAACACCGGACACGGTCGCAGCCGCCCTACGAAGACCGCCATCCCATGCTCGCGTTCGACGTCACGCCGCGGCTGCGGACGATCCTTCTCCGGCATGTAGATCACGGGCTGCTTCGGAGCGCTCGGCAGGTTCCGCTCCTGCGGAATGCTGCGCCACTCGGCGAACGCCTTGATGATCGCCGCCTCGGTGGGCTTCTTCGCGAACTCCACCGAAATGGTCACCGTGTGGCCATCCACCACCGGCACGCGATTGCAGTGAGCGCTGACCTTCATCGGATGCGGTTGAAACCCACCGCGCTTCCAGTCGCCGAGGATCTTCTGGGTCTCGATCTCCATTTTCTCCTCTTCGCCGCCAATGAATGGGACGACGTTCGCCGTGATGTCCATTGACGGAACGCCCGGATACCCGGCGCCAGAAATCGCCTGCATCGTGGTCACGACCACGCGTTGAATGCCGAACTTCTTCAGCGGCGCAAGCGCCATGGTCAGCACGATGGTGGAGCAATTCGGGTTGGTGGCAATCTGGCCTTTCCATCCGCGCTTCTTCTTTTGAACCGGGAGCGAGGCAAGGTGACCCGGATTGATCTCGGGCACGAGCAGCGGCACATCCGCTTCCATGCGATGGTTGCGCGAGTTCGAGACCACGGTGTGTCCGGCTTCGGCGAAAGCGCGCTCGATCTCGGTGGCTACCGAAGCGTCGGTCGCCGAGAACATGATCTGCGGAGCGCCCGTTTCGGGTTTGCACTCCTTCACGGTGAGCGATGCGACTCCCGCGGGCATGGCGCCATCGAGACGCCACGAGGTGGCTTCGTTGTATTTCTTGCCCGCCGAGCGGTCACTTGCGCCCACCCAGGTGACTTCGAACCACGGGTGGTTCGCGAGAAACTTGATGAAATGCTGGCCCACCATTCCGGTGGCGCCCAATACACCGACTCCAATTTTGTTCGACATGACTACTGAATGAGATTCCTTACCAGTTGTTCGTAAAGGTCCACGGCCTCGAGCAGTTGCTTCTTGGGGACGCGCTCTTCCGATGTGTGCGCCACATGAATGGTCCCAGGGCCGATCAACAGCGGCTGTCCCCATTGGCCGCCGAAAGCGGGAATGTCGGTGGTGTAAGCCACCACGCACGTCTCGAACCCGGGCACGGCCTTCATGTGGATCGCGGGGATGCACAGCACCTCGTGCACAGCTGCGAGTCCGGCGCACGCGGCGGCGACGGCTGTCTTCGTCTCGGCGGGGTCACTCACCAGCCGGATCATCACTTCGGCCTTCGCTTCGTCCGGAATGACGTTCGGAGCGCGGCCGGCTTTGATGGTGCCAATGTTGAGCGTGCTCGGCCCCAGGATCGGCTCGGTGGGAAGCGGAATGCGGCGGATCTTCTCGAGCGCGTCGAGCAGCTTGTTCACCGCGGAATCGCCGAGTTCCGGATACGCCGAGTGCGCCATGCGGCCCGAAGCGGTGATCTCGTAGCGCAACGCTCCCTTACTGCCGAGCGCAAGCTTGTTCTCGGTGGGCTCGCCGTTGATTACGAACTTGGATCCGCGCGGATGCTTCGCCGCTTCGTATGCGCCGGCTGAGTTGCGCTCCTCGCCCACCACGAACAGGCAGGCGAAGTTCCGCACACCCGAAGCCAGCAGTCGCTCGGCGGCCAGCAGCATCGAGGCGATGATGCCCTTGACATCGCAAGCGCCGCGTCCCCAAACGAACTCGCCGTCTTCGCGCGAGGGGATAAACGGCGGCACGGTGTCCTGGTGGGTGGAGAGCGTCACTGCGGGATCGCCCCACCAGGCGAGCACGTTGAAGCGGCGCTCCTCGACGGGCATGCGCTCCACATGGCCGCCATATTGGGCGGCCAGCCGCTCGAGATACTGGTGGAGATACACGCCGACCTCGTATTCGTTGGGAGTAATCGACTCGATGTCGACCAATTTCCGGGTCAGTTCGAAGACAGTCATAGTCACCTGTCGCCCGGATGGTTAGGATGTGCGGAGAGAACTGAACGAAGGAGGGAGACGGGCGAACCCGTCTGGCTTCCTCGGCTAGCGCTCCATTCCACATGTGCTGGAATGACAGTGGGCCGGTATTGACCGGACCCCCCAACCGCTCGGCGTGTTCACCGTGCCTGGCGGCTTCGGCGATCATCCCCTTTCACTGGCCTTCCGGGTGAACCGGAGTACGAGGTCCAGCTACTGATGGTGACCGCTCCTCTACCGGGGTACTTTAATAGACTATCGGACCGTGGGGCTAGAAGTCAACCGGCTATTCGGGACTGCCGGTTTTGGCGAGCGCGCCGTCACGCCGGAAGCCGCGGAATCACTTGGAGTCCGGATCGAGCGAAGGGGCCACGCGCGGCTTGCCGGCGATGCGCGACCACCGCGAGCTCAGCGGGTTCCCATGATGAGGTGGACAGTTCAAGGAACCGCACAAGGTGCACGTGAGGCACCCGGGTTCGTGATCTGCCTGGCTGCCTACGTGCCTCCACGCCGGCGCGACTCGATACTCCTGCCAGCACCCTATGACAACAACTTTGCCTTCAACGCCCCAAAATCGATCGGCTTCGTCAAATAGTCATCACAGCCGTAGGCCTGGGCCTTCCGCTGATACTCCTCATTCCCATACGCCGTCACCATGAACACCTTCCGATCCCGCCGCTTGCTCTTGACTTCTCGCAGCAGATCGAGTCCGCTCATCCCCGGCATGTTGATGTCGGAGAGAATCAGCATGTCGCCGTCATCCTTCTCGAGAAACGCGAGCGCCTCCTCGGCCGAAAGCGCGAAGTGCAGCACCACCTGCCCGGACCGCACCTCCTTGCGGAACCGCTGCTCGTACAGCAGCCGAACGTCCGCCTCGTCATCCACTACCATGATGTTCATCCACTCTTCCTCCAATAACGCGGCAGCCTCACGATAAACTCGGTAAACTCGCCCGGCGCGGTTTCCACTTCCAACTGTCCGCCGTGCTCCTGCACCACGATGTCGTGGCTGATCGACAAGCCCAGACCCGTTCCCTCTCCGGTCGGCTTGGTGGTGAAAAACGGATTGAAGATCTTCGCCCTCACCTCGGGTGGAATCCCCGGACCGTTGTCGCGCAAGCGAACCTCCACCGTGTCGCCCAGGTTCAGCGTCTGCACGCGCAACACCGGCGAATAGCTCTGCCCAACCTTCTTCAGCTTCTCGTTCACGGCGTAGCAGGCGTTGTTCAGAATGTTGAGGAACACGCGGCTCAGGTCCTGCGGGATGCCGTCGAGCTTGCCCGCGTCCGCCGCCAACTGGCGATCGATGGTGACGTTGAATCCGGAGTCCTGCGCCCGCATGCCGTGATAGGAGAGGTTCACGTTCTCGTCGATCATCGCGTTGATGTCGATCATCTGGCGTTCGCCCGCGCCGCCGCGCGAGTGCAGCAGCATGCTCTTCACGATGCCATCGGCGCGCTTGCCGTGCTCGTGTATCTTGCGCGCGTTGCTCGAAAGATCGTCGAGCAGGTCTTCCATGTTGTCGAGGTCCGGTTGTGCGCCGTCGCGGAACTTGCCCACTTCTTCCCGCAACTCTTCCATCAGCTCCACGGACATGTCGGCGAAGTTGTTCACGAAGTTCAGCGGATTCTTGATTTCGTGGGCGATCCCGGCCGTGAGCGCGCCGAGCGAAGCCAGCTTTTCTTGCACTACGAGTTGGTCCTGCACGGCCTTGAGATTCAAGTACGCGTCGGCGTTGTCGAGCGCGATGGCCGTGTACGATGCCAGGTTCTCGAGCACGTCCACGTGATAGTCGGTGTAGGCGTTCTTCTTGTAGCTCTGCGCCGTGATCACGCCGAGCACGCGATCTTTCATCATCAAAGGAAGGTAGATGACTGACGCCGCGGGGCGAGACTCGCTGCCATCTTCCAATCGCAACAGCGGCTCATCGTAGACCTCGATGTAGCGCGAATATTCATTCGCGACGTCGTTCAGCACCACCCGCTTCTTGTACTCGATGCACCACACCGGGAGTTGGTTCGGCTTCCGCGTGTCTCGCGTGTAGAGCGGATAGCGCTTGCCGTTCTCGAGCGCTAGCCGGTATTCGAGCTCGTGGCGCTGCTCATGGTAGATCGCGACGCCGAAGATGGTCGCGTCGGTCAACTGATTGACGTGCTCGTAGAGGCGCAGGAAGATCGTGTTGAGGTCGAGCGAAGAAGTGAGGTCCTTGCCGATCTCGCTCAGCAGTTGCACGTTCTTGTTGCGCTCATTCTCGGCCTGGAGCGTTTTCGCTTCGGCTGCCGCAGTCTCGGCGCGCAATTGCGCTTCGCGCAGAACGGAGGCCTCGCGTTCGCGCGCCAGCACACGCGCTCTCTGTATGCGATCGGCGCCGATCAGCAATCCGAGGCCAACCAAGCCATACAGCACGAAGGCCCACCACGTCCGATACCACGGCGGCAGAATCTGAATCGGATAAGACGCCTCCGCTCCTTCCTGGCCTGTCAGGTCCCGCGCGCGCACGCGGAAGACGTAGCTGCCCGGCGGGAGGTTCGTGTAGTCACGCCGCGTTTCACCGTTCCACCCGGACCAGTCCGGATCGAAGCCTTCCAACTGGCTTTGGAAGCGGTTCTTGGCCGGATCGTCGAGGCTGGCCACCGCATATTCGAACCGCAACTGATCGCGGTAGCGGACACGCGGGGGTGACACCGGCGCCGCTCCACTGCCCGCATGAAGAAGGTTCCTGCCCGCAGTCACGCGCCGGATCAGCGCAGGCCGGGGATCGCCTCCGGGCCGCACTTTCGCTGGGTCGTAGCGGAAGACCGAATCGAGGCCGCCGAGCCAAACCACGCCGTCGGCGTCCACAGCCATCGCGTAGACGCGGCCATCGCCGATCCGCCGCAGCCGTCCTTCATCGGCCGCGTACGAGCCATTCTCCTGCAAGCCGAGATAGACGGGCCGCACGCCGAGATTGGCCCAGACGCCACCGTTCGGTCCGGTGACGACACTGAATTCCTCGGCCGAGCCACCGGTGGGAATCATGCCGAGTGTCGGCGATGGCACGAACCTTCCCGAGGCCGCGTCAAACTCGCGAGCACCTTCGGGAGACGTGAACACCACACGCCCGGCCACTTGATGCACGCTTACGCCGCCGCTTCCCGGCAAGCCATCCGCGGGTCCGAACGCCTTCACTTCGGGTTGCGACAGCGAATCGCCCCGCAGCTTCAATCGAACTACTCCGCGCGCTTGCGTACCGAGCCACAGGAGTCCCGGTTCCGGTTCCACGATGCTGCGGATTTCCGGCGTAGTGGCCACCATGCCTTCGTCGATCCAGTGACCCGCCGCGCCCTCGCGCATGGCGAGCAGGCCGGCGCGCGTTCCCACCCACACTCGCGCGGGATTTTGGCGGGAGTGCGCCAGCACCGCTGAGAATGCGCCCTTGTTCACGGAGGTGGCCTTGTCACCCTTCACTTCGAACAGGCCGTCGCGTCCAACTGCAGCCAGCAGGCGATCTCCATGTACCAGGATTCCCACCACGCCGGACGTTTCGAGGCCCTGGACCATGCGGAACTCGCGCGTGGCCGGATCCAGATATTTCAAGCCCGCGAACGTAGCCACATGTAGCAGGCCGCGATAGCGAACGATTGCGTTCACGGCGCCCGACATTCCCGCTGGCCGCCCGAATTGCGAAAACGGCGACGCCAGTTCCACCCGGGCGATGCCGTTCTGCAAGCCCACCCACACCGTGCCCTCGCGGTCGCGATACAACGCCAGCACGCCATCGGAAGGGATGCCGGCCGCGCGATCGAGGTGATAGCGCAACTGGCCGTCGCGTTCGAGCACCAACAATCCGCCGCCGCGCGTGCCGATCCCGATGCCGCCATCCACCAAACTCACCGCGCCCGCGCCCGAGATGCCGAGCTTGCGAAGTGGTTCACCGCCGCCCGGAAACGGCTTCAGTCCATTCTCGTCGAGCAACTGGAGCCGTCCGTCGCCGGTGCCCACCAGCACGTCGCGGCTCGAGGCGAACGGCAACAGCGCTGTCACCAGCGTTTCCGGAGATTGCTCCAAGCCCTGCGCAGGCAGTCTCTCGATCGCGCCATCCTTCATGCGATACAGACCTTCGTTCGTGACGGTGAGGTACAGCGTGTCATTCACCGCGAACGAATTCCGGAACCGCGTGCTCGGCCTCCACACCTTCGCTTTCCAGCCCGATCCCTCGCGGGTCAACAGGAACAAGCGCTCGAGGCTCTGGAAGTAGATTCCCTCGGGCATCGGGTGGACCTTGCGCACGTCTTGAAAATCGCGGTCGCCAGCGGGGACGAATTCCAGCATCGATTGGAAGGCCATCTCGCCGGTGGCGTTGGGCTGCAGGTATCCGAAATCGCCCACCTCGCCCACGAAAATGCGGCCTTCGGGTCCGCGAGCCAAGCCGCGAACCGGGGCATTGTGCGGAGTGGCAATGGCGCGCCACGACGTACCGTCATACTGCCGCAAGCCGTTGCTGAGCCCCGCGTAGACGATCCCGGAGTCGTCTTGCACGAACGACCAGACCTGTTGGCTGCCTTCGTACTCCTGCGGACTGAACCAGCGGATGAAGGGGATGCCCGCTTCCCGGGACGCCTGATCCTGCGGCTGTGCCAGCCCGGCCGGCAGCAGTGCCGCTAACGATAGCGCCGCCGCCCGCCACTTGCTCATGGCCGGTTGTCGCCCAGATAGCGGATCGCGAGCACGGTCATGTCATCGGACTGGGGAGCGCCGGCCGCGAATTCCTGCGCACCGCCCACCACGCGCTGCACCAGTTCGCGCACCGGCGTGTCCCGATTCTGTTGCTCGAGCAAGGCGACCAGCCGCGCCTCGTCATAAGTCTCCTGTGCCGCGTTCATCGCCTCGGTGACGCCGTCGGTGAACATCACCAGGCAATCGCCGGGTTCGAGCCGGATCCGGGCCGAGTGGTACGTGGCAACGTCGAACATCGCCAGCGGGAGGCCACCTGATCCGCTCGTCTCTTGTACACGCTCGCCCCCGTTTGCCTCCGGATTCGCGCGCAGCACGTACGGTGGATTGTGTCCGGCCCGCGTGTACTCCAGGTCTCCCGTGGCCAGATCGAGGATCCCGTAGAAGCAAGTCAAGAAGAGCGAGTTGGTCTTGTCCTCGCAAAGGAAGCGGTTCACTTCGTTCAGGCACTCTCGCGTGGACAAGCCCTTGCTCGCCGACACGCGGAGCGCGGTGCGGCTTACCGCCATGAAGAGGGCCGCTCCGATGCCCTTGCCCGAGATGTCACCGATGGCGAGCGCGAGGCGGTTCTGTTCGAGCAGGAAAAAGTCGAACAGATCGCCGCCCACTTCCGCCGCGGGCGTCATGGAACCGAACACCTCGAATCGCGGGTGCGCCGGAAACACAGACGGCACGAGCGACTCTTGAATGCTCCGCGCCACGCTCAGTTCGCGGCCCAGCCCGAGCAGATGATCGCGATCACGCGCAGCCTGTTTGCGCAGCGTCGAATCGTCGATCGCCTTGTCCAGCGTGATTTCCAGGTCTTGGAAGTCGATCGGTTTGGTGACGAAATCGAAAGCGCCGCGGTTGAGCGCGGTACGAATGTTGGCCATGTCGCCATAGGCCGACACCACTACGGACCGCACCATGGGATGCTCGCTGCGCAGGCGGCCCAGTAGCGTCAAGCCGTCCATCACGGGCATGTTGATATCGGTCAAGACGATATCGATGCCGCCTTGTTCGCGGATCTGGTCAAGCGCGTGCTCGCCATGGCTGGCGAAAACGAAGGACAGCTCTTCGCTCCGAATGCGCTTCCGGAAGCGCTGGAGAACGAGCGGCTCCAGGTCCGGTTCGTCATCGACGACTAGAATACGGTGTGGCAAGGGAAGCAGGTCTTTAAGTTGAGTCTACAACACTGGTGGCGGGAGACTTGCGCCTTTGCTACATGCGGCTGCGCTCCCACTGATCGCGAGCGCTCAGCGGCAAAAGCGGCGTCAGCGCACGGCGCCCCGCGACGCCGATGTTCCGCTCGAGAAATGCGATCTCGTTGAGCATCGGCGCCCGTTGCGGGTCCTCGATCGGCGGGAAACCGAGTTCGCGACGCAGCAGGTCGCCCTTCGACTTGGCGCTGAGTTCCACCGACATCCGAACCAGACACAGCATGTCCGCCACTATCTCGGCGGGGAAGCAATCGCGCAAGGCGGAAAGGTAGCGGCCGCGATCGGACTCGAGAAACTCGCCCGAGTCGATCATCGACATCGTTTCGATGTCGCGGTCGAGCTTTCCGTGCAGCCACCTCGAGAGCGTGCGTTCGCTGCGCCAGAACGTGAGCGCGAGGATCACCGGCAGCGTCACCAGGATCACCGCCGTGCGTTCGAGCGGCGGCATCGCGCCCGCGTTGTAGGCTGAGTGCAGCGCGATCGCGACCGCGAGAACCGGCGGCGTTCCGATCCAGAGATTTCGCGCCGCCAGCGTCACCGTGCCGATCGCGACGATAGCGGTGGTCCCGCCGTGCATGAGCGCGGTGCCGATCCCTCGGACCAGCCACACCGTGAGCGGTTCGGCCGCGGAGAGCTGATACAGATAGAAGACGTTCTCGGCGAGCGCGAATCCGGTACCAACGGCGAAGCCGGTGACGGCGGCATCCACAGGGAAGGCCACGCGGTGCCGGGCGACGCAGTAGAACACGAATGCGGCCTTGGCGATTTCCTCTACTGCGGGAGCGCCCAGGTAAGCCCACGCTCCGCCGTGATGCTGGAAGCCAAGTGTGTTGATCCCATAGCATGCGGCTGCAGCCAGGACCCCCGCCGCGACCGCAGTAGCCACGCGGCGCAACGTCAGCAAACGGTACGTATCGAGCGCGTTGAGCGCGTTCAGGAACGCCACCACGGGAACAAAGCTCAGTGCAATCGGAAGCAGGCCCGAGGGGGCGTCCACTCAGTCGAGAGCCGCGCGGGTCTTGGGGACGGGGCGGTTGCCTTCCACTTGTTTCGCCATTTCGGCGAAGGCGTCGAGAATGGCGTCATGGCGCGCGGCGCCCAGATTCTTCTGCGAATCCGGTCGCGAAGCGACGAACGAGTTCGCCATTGCGGGGCGCGCTTCTTCGGGGCTCTTCACGGCGCGGGCTTTGCCTTTGGCGGTGGCAGAGAGGAACGGCGCTTGTTCGCCATCTCGCACCAGCCGGTACTCGAACTCCGCCTGGACGCTGTCTTTACCTTTGACGTTGACGATCTCGCCGTAGACGCTCGCCTCGCAGGGCTTGTCGCCGCCGGCAGTGTTGAGCCGGGCGTGGAAGCCGGCTTGGTTCAACTGGTCGACCAAGTCCTCTTCGAGTTGGCCGGCCGGCACGTCCTTCTCGCTGAGATTCTGGATCCTGTTGACGCAAACCGTTGCGCCACGGGACAGCATTCGCGCCCCCATCGCACCCTGAACCTGTTCGTTGTGGGGCGCAGTGGCGGTCCGGGACAGGTAGAAAACGCCAGCGGCGGCCACGAGGCCGGCGGCGGCGAACCAAAGCTTCTTCATGCGGGCACCTCCGGGAACTTCTCGACCGGCAATTGGGTATACGGCTACCGAGTATACTCGGATTGGTTATCGAGGGAAAGCCCCGCCGGTTGCGTGTTCGGTAAACTGGGGAGATGCACGCTGCGATTGCGTTGCTGTTGTTCGCAGCCGATCCGCCCCTCGACCGTATCCTCGAGCGGCTGTCGGAGGAGGCCGAGATCTTCATGCGCAAAGCGCCGCGCGTGGTGGCCAAGGAGCGTCTCCTGCATCGCGGACGCAAGTCGCCGCCTCGCTTCGTTCCCCGCGTCGGCGCCAAATCCATCGAAGCCGCGCTCGGATACGTGGAGCGCGAAGTGGTGTCCGAATATGGCTGGGCGGCCATGAAAGAGCAGCCCGCCAACCTCATCGAGTTCCGTCAGGTAGTCTCCGTGGACGGCAAGCAGGTGCGCAAGGAAGAGAAGGCGCGCCTCGCCCTGGCGATGAACATGACCTCCGAAGACGACCGCCAGCGCAAGCGCATGCTCCAGGACTTGGAAAAGCACGGCATGGTGGGCGCCGCCACCGACTTCTCGCAAGACATTCTGCTGTTCCGGCGCGCCTCGCTTTCGAACTACGGATTCCGGGTGATGGGCCCGGGCAAGATCGGGTCCACGCCTACCATCGTCGTCGAATTCCTCCAGAAGGGCGGCGACGAAACCGCGCGCGTGTTCGCTGGGCGCGACATGCAGCGCATCAAGCTCGGCGGCGAGATCCAGGTGCGCGAGCGCGACCTGCTGCCGATGCGCATTTCCCTGCGCATCCCGACCAAAGAAGACGGATTGACAGTTCTCCACACGGGCGAGATCGACTATTACCAGAGCCGCTACGGAATGCTGCTGCCCTCGGCCGTGAGATACAAAAAACTGGAAGGTGAAACCATTCTGGTGGAAAACTTCGCGTTCTACAAGGAGTACAAGATGTTTCAGGTGGAAACCGACATCAAGTTCACCCCGGACGAAGCTCCGCCGGAGCAGCCGTGAACGTAATCTACTTGCACGGATTCGGCTCCGGGCCGGCTTCCAAGAAGGCCAAGTTCTTCAAGAAGCAGTTTCGCACCAAAGGCATCGAAATGAGCATTCCGCAACTGGTGGAAGGCCCGTTCGAAGCCATGACGCTCACCGCCCAACTCGCCGTCGTCGAACGCGAATTGGCGCGGCTCGGCCGTAGCACGCTCATCGGATCGAGCATGGGCGGCTACCTCGCGGCGCTCATGGCGGCCCGCGATTTCCGGGTGGATCGCGTGGTTTGCCTCGCCCCCGCATTCGACTTCGCCGCCCGCTGGGCAGCCCGGATCGGCGCCGAAGCCATGAAGGAATGGCAGCATTCGGGCTGGCTCCCCGTGCACAATTACGCCGAGGATCGCGAGGCTCGCGTGGGCTGGCAGCTCTACCAAGACTCGCTCGCCTATCAGGCCTATCCGGCGGTTCCGCAACCCGCGCTCGTCATCCACGGGCGCAAAGACGACGTGGTGCCGCTCGAAGTATCGGAAGAATTCGCGCGGCGCAATGCATCGGCGAAGTTAGTAGCCGTCGACTCCGGGCATGAACTTACCGACGTGCTCGACTTACTTTGGGAGCGGACATGGCGCTTTCTGTCGCGGTAGGGCTGGCTTGGCTCGCCGCGGCTGTACTCACCGAACAGACCATTCCTCTACCCGAAGAACAGTGGCGCGCCGGACCCGAGCCCGGCGTGCGCACCATCCGATTCGACGCGCCCAAAACCGAGGGCCAGCGGCATATCCGTCTGGTGCTTCCGGCCCGGGCCATCCCCGTGTTGAACGGGCTGCGCCTCGAACGGAACTCGATGGGCGACTTCGACGTGGGCGATCTGCTCACGCGAGCCAAGCCCAATGAACTCGCGGTGACCGGCGAAGTGAAAGGGGCCGGTCTCCGCGTCACACCGCGAGTCTGGGTAGTGCGCTACGAGTTCTCCGAGCGCAACGGAGACCTCGTGGCGCGCATCTGGATCCGCAACACGCTCGAGAATACGGTGAACGCGTTCGTGGCTCTCGAGAGCGAGAGCGTCAAGCTCGAGAGCAACGAAACCGTGCCGCCTGGGAGCGTCCATCGCGCGGAGTTGCGCGGCAAAGGCAAGCGCCCGAGGCGCTTCACCGTATCGGTGGACAAACAAGAAGAAGCGATGGAGGGAGGCTACCGTTTCGAGCTGAAGGTAGACGAGTGATTCGGGCAGCGCCCGTAGCGCGCTAAGATCTACCCATGCTCCGTTTTTGCCTGCTGCTGGTGGTGTGCGCCTCCGTGTGGGCGCAGTCAGCCGCCGATGCACTTTCCCGCAAGATTCTCGATCCGAACGAGCCGCTGCTCGACGTCCAGGTGTATACGGCGTCCAAGGTCCCGGTGGTGCCCGCTTTCCTGCGCTGGCAGGAATGGGATACCTACTCGGCGCGGCTGCGTCAGCGAGTTCTCGATGAAGTGATCTACCGTGGCGAAGCGCGCCGCTGGCGCGATGCCAAACTCGGAGTCAAGATCCTCGAGCCGTTCCATAGCGGGCGTGGATACAAAGTGCGGCAGTTCCTGTTCGAGGCGATCCCCGGTTTGTGGGTTCCCGGCCTGATCTACGAACCGGAGCGCGTCACAGGAAGGGTCCCGCTTGTCTTAAACGTAAATGGCCATGAGGGGAACGGCACCCAGACCGCCTATATCCAGGCGCGCTGCATCAACCTCGCCAAGAAGGGCATCATCGCCGTCAATCCAGAGTGGCTCGGAAAAGGCCAATTGAACACCAAGGGCCTGGACCACTACCACATGCCCCAGATCGATCTCATGGGCACCAGCGGCGTGGCCGTCTTCTACCAGTCGCTCAAGCGCTCGCTCGACGTGGCGCTGAGCCTGCCCAACGCCGACCCCGCGCAGGTGGCGGTCACCGGACTCTCGGGCGGCGGCTGGCAGACCATCTTCCTCAGCGCGCTCGATACGCGCGTCGCCCTCGCCAGTCCAGTGGCCGGCTATTCGAGCTACGTCACCCGAGCCCAGTGGCCCGAGCTCGACCTCGGCGATTCCGAGCAGACTCCCTCCGACCTCGCCTCCGTCGCCGACTACGCGCACCTCACCGCCCTGATGGCCCCGCGCGGACTCCAACTCGCGTACAACGCAAAGGACAATTGTTGTTTCCGCGCCGACTACTCGTTCTCGCCGCTGATCCAGATGGCGACGCCGGTCTACCGCATGTACAACGCGCCGCAGCACCTGCGCTATCACATCAATCACGGCAACGGACACAACTACGACGCTGACAATCGCGAAGCCTTCTATCGCCTGCTGCGCGACCACTTCGGCCTGAACATCGACGTCAAAGACGAGAACGTCGATAGTGAACTGCGGCAGGAAGCCGCGCTGCGTCCGCAACTGCCCGAGAACAACCTCGACTTCCATCAGATCGCCACGCAGCTGATGCAGGGCCTGCCTCGCCCGTTGCGCGCCGGTATCTCACCCCAGGCCGCGCTTGCACAAGTGGTCCGGTATCAGACCCTGCCTATCGAAGCCTTCGCCAAAGAAGGCGGCGATTGGAAACTGCGAATGGGCCGTGCGTGGTCCATACCGCTCACCGAGATCTCGCCCGCGAACCCGAGTGGCACGGTGCTGCTGGTGGCCGATGCCGGCCGCGCCTCGCTCGCAGCCGCCGCGCAATCGCTGGTGGCCGAAGGCAAACGCGTGGTCGCGATGGACCCGTTCTACTTCGGCGAATCGAAGATCGCCAAGCGCGACTTCCTCTTTGCCATGTTGCTCGCGGGCATCGGCGAGCGTCCGCTCGGCCTACAGGCTTCGCAGATTGCCGCCACAGCGCGCTGGCTCGACAAGGATCGCAAGTTCGGACCAGTGGAAGTGCGCTCGACCGGTCCGCGCACGTCGCTCGGCGCGCTCATCGCCGCGGCGCTTGAAAAGCAGTCGATCAAAGCCCTCGCGATGACCGATTCGATGGCATCGCTCAAGGAAATCGTCGAGAAAGACTGGACCGTCGACAAGTACCCCGAGATGTTCTGCTTCGGCCTCTACGAAGCCTTCGACATCCCGCTCATCGAAGCCATGGTGAAGCCGCGCCCGGTGCAGCGGTGAAGATTCGCGATGTTCGCTGCCACGTGGCGCCGATGACTGGCTCGTGGCTTACGGAAGCCGTCATCGCTAATCCGATGTCGATCTATCCCGAGTATTGGGAGAAGCGCTCTTCGTGGTTTCGCAAGATGACCGCGGCCGTGATCGAAGTAGAGCTCGAAGACGGAACTCGCGGCTACGGCTTCGTGGGCGGAGGTAAGGGTACGGCAGCGGCGGCGCTGCTCGACGAGCAGATCCGCGATCTGGTGCTAGCCCGCAGCGTCTTCGAAACCGAATTGCTCCACGAACAGCTCTATCGCGCTTCCATTTTCTACGGCCGCGGTGGACTCGCCCAATGCCTCATCTCTGGCATCGACATCGCGCTGTGGGACGCCAAAGGCAAGCTCCTCGGCCGGCCCGTGCACGAGCTCCTCGGCGGCAAGACGCGCGACAAGCTCACTGCGTACTACACCGGCAACGATCCCGGCGCACTCCTCGACTTCGGCATCCGCAGCATGAAGATCGCGGTGCCGTATGGTCCGGCGCATGGGGAAGAAGGCATGGCGGCCAACGAGCGCGCCATCGCGCATGCACGTGAAACGCTCGGCGACGAGGGCTTTCTCGCGCTCGATATCTACATGTCGTGGGACGTGTCCTACACACTGCGCATGTACGAGCGCCTGCGTAAATACCGCATCGCCTGGCTCGAGGAGCCCGTGCTTCCCGATGACTACGCTGGCTACAGGCAGATTCGCGAACGAGTCGACACGATGGTCACCGGCGGTGAGCACGAATACACGCTCGAAGGATTCCGCCGCTTGATCGGCGAAGGCTGCGTGGATATCGTGCAGCCCGACATCTACCGCGCCGGTGGACCCACTGCGCTGAAGAAGATCGCCGCGCTCGCGAAGGCGCACGGCATCAAGCTCGTGTGCCACGGCATCGGAACGCCGACGTATCACTTCCTCGCAACGAATGGTCCGGAGCTCACGCCGTTCGTCGAGTACGTCGACATCTATCGCGGGACCACGAAAGACTGGGTGCTCACTGACGATCCGCGGCCGGTCGGCGGCGAGATCACGCTCGGAGATCAGCCGGGGTTCGGCTACACGCTCAATGAGCGAGTGTTCCGGGAAGGCCTCTCGGTCGCCACCATCTGGTAGCGAAAAACTCAGGCGAGACGGTTCTCAAGCTCTCGCCCGCTTCGTCTTCATATTCAGTGTCCGAATCAACCGGAACAAATGATTCGGATGCACCCCCAACTGCCGCGCCGCCTCGGTGTAATTGCCCCCCGCCAACTCGATCGCCTTCTCGATCGCCTGCTTTTTTGCCTGCACGATCGCCTCATGCAACGCCGTCACCGGCTCGCCACCAGGAGCGGCTTCTTCCACTAGCGAGTCGGGCAAATCCTCGGGCTCGATCACGTCGCTCACACCCAGCACCACCGCGCGCTCGATCGTATTCTCGAGTTCGCGCACGTTGCCCGGCCAGCCGTACGCCGTGAGCAGACGCAGCGTTTTCGGCGAGATGCCGCTCACTTTGCGATTCAGCTTGCGCGCGTATTTATCGGCAAAGAAGCTTGCCAGCACGGCAATGTCGCTGGGCCGCTCGCGCAATGCGGGCATCTGCAGCGAGACTACGTTGAGGCGATAGTAGAGGTCCTCGCGAAAGCGCTTCTGGCGCGACTCTTCCTTGAGGTCGCGATTGGTGGCCGCCACCAACCGGATATCCAGCTTGATCGGCCGCGTTCCGCCCACGCGCTCGAACTCGCGCTCCTGCAGCACGCGCAGGAGCTTGGCTTGCAGTGCCGGCGCCAACTCGCCGATCTCGTCGAGGAACACCGTGCCGCCGTCGGCCACTTCGAGCTTGCCTCTCTTCTGCGCCGTGGCTCCGGTGAATGAGCCCTTCTCGTGGCCGAAGAGTTCGCTTTCGAGCAGGTGATCGGAGATTGCAGCGCAGTTGATCGCCACGAACGGCTTGTCGGCGCGCGCGCTGTTGCGATGGATGGCGCGCGCCACCAGTTCCTTGCCAGTTCCGCTTTCGCCCCACACGAGCACCGTGGAATCACGCGGCGCCACGCGTGCGACGAACTGGAACACCTTCTGCATCGCGGGGCTCTCGCCCACCATGTCCATTTCGAGGTTGATCTCGGCGCGCAGCCGGCTGTTCTCGCCTTCCAGCCATTCGACGTGAGCGGCATTGCCGATGGCGAGCGCCGCCACGTTGCCCAGCGCGGCCAGCAATTGCAGATGATCCGCGTCGAAGCGCACCCTTGGATCGCTCGTGTCCACGTAGATCACGCCGATCAGCTTGTCGGCCACTTCGAGTGGAACGGCCAGCACTGAACGCACGCGGCGCGAGATGAGGCTCTCCGATTCCTGCAGCGCTTCCTCGTCAGGCACGTTGTTGCACAGCACAGCCGCGCCCTGTTCGATCACCTGATTGACGATGGTGCGGCTCAGCGCCACTGCCTGGCCGGGGCCCAGCTTGCGGTCGAGTCCGGTCACCACCGCCGAATCCGCCGATTCGTCTTCCAACCGCACGATGGCCGCGCGTTCGGCCGGCGTCACTTCGAGAATCGACTCGAGCGTCTTTTGTTCCAGTTCGGCGCGGTTGCGGATGACGCCGATCGTGCGCCCGAAGGCTACTAGCGCGTTGAGGTCCCGCACAGTGCGCGCATTGGCTGGAATCACGCTCTCTCCGGGAGCACGAAGATAGCGCGCGTCTTCCCGGCGGAGCACCACGGTGGCGCTGTCGGCGGGCATCGCAGCCTCTGACTCGGTGCTCGGTTGGCGCTGGGTGAAGATGAACTCTGACTTGCCCACGCGGATCCGGTCGCCATTGGCCAGGAACCGCGCCTTCACCGGCAGATCGTTGACCTGCGTGGTGTTGCGGCTTTCGAGATCGGTTAGCTCGAAGCCTTCCGGCTTCAGGCGGATCACGCAATGACGCCGCGAAGCCGAACTGTCGAGCACAGAGATGTCGTTTTCCGGATCGCGGCCGATGCTCAGCTCTTTGGAGCCGAGCGCAAACACTTCTCCTTGCCGGGGACCGGCAAGTGCCTCCAGTCGAGCTTCCGCGGAAACGGGTTTGGACACGGGAAGGTTACTCGTGTAAACGTTTTCCAAGTATACAGGCAAATTCTGCTTGACATCGAGTCTCCGGTACGCCGCGACTCTGCGACAATGAGAGTGGAGGAGACCGAAGTTGCCGAGCCCTCACTGGCGCTGGCTGGCCGTGGCGTCGATCCTGGCTGCCTGTTCGCCCCTTTTCGCACTGGACAACGCTGTCCGAATCACTGACGCCGAGGGCAAAGACCAGCCCGGCCGTCCCTTCACCATCGCCCGTTGGTTTGCCGAAGACGAAATCTGCGACTGGCCCCAGCCCTTCGTCAACGGAGAAGCGGTCGCCACTTGGCAATCCGATCGCGTCAACCGTTGGCCCGCTTCGGCCAAATGTCCCGGCGGCTCCGCGCAGTACGCCTTGGTAAGCCTTCGTGCCGACGTACCCGCCAACGGCCGCTTGACTGTGGACTTTCGCAACAACGCCGCGGCGTGCTCGGCTGGAGGCCCGTCCGCCTGCCGGCAAGCTGGGCTTTCCTCGAGCGATGCGCTCGGGTTCATGGACGGCGGCTGGAACGCCGAGATGTCGTTCTTCGCCAAACCGCAAGGGCAAACCGCTCCAGCCGTAGTGGACGCGCGGACCATGCTCGCCAACGGATCCTGTTCCGCATGGCTGATCGGACCCGTGGTGACGCAGTACGTCTGCGGACCCTATGATGCGAACGGCAACTTCGATCCTTCACGGCGTTACGCCCTCGGCTGGCGCGAGCGCTTCGTGACGCCGGTGGCGAGCCTGTTGGGCGAGGGCGGTACCGAACTCCCGCTGCTCGATACAACGCCGTTCCGCCAACTGCCCCGCCCCTTCAAAGTCTTCCTGCGCGGCTACGACGTGGAGTGGGCTTCGGTCTGTTTCGTCGACGAGAAGTCGCTCTACTTTGGAACCACCAACGGCAACTCGCCGGCCTGCCAATCGAAGGCCGGGCGCGGTCAAGACGGCACGAAAGATCAGTACCATCCGGCGATTACCCAGGTCTATACGGCCAGCGCCATGGGCGTGGTCACGGCGGTGGCGGCGAATCGCTACTCGGAGACGATCCAGGTCAGCGACGCGGCGCCGATCGGCGATGGGGCGCGTCTGCGCATCAACGCGGAAGAGATTCGGATCTGCGGCAAGAGCGGCAACACACTGTTCGCCGGAGCCACAGGCACCGGCTGCGCCAAGGGCGACACTTCCGGCCGTTCGTACCGCGGCACCACGGCGGATACGCACTTCTTCGCCAAGGAGCCTGTCTACATGGCCGGCGACCCCACTCGTTGGATGGACGCGCCATCTGAGCGCTTTCGCTCGCTCAACCCGATCTTCGTCGTGACCCTCTATGCCGATTGGCCCGGCGTGGGAGTGGAGTTCATCACCGAGAACACGTGGATCGATCGGCTGCAAGATCAGGAGTACGACGTGGTCTTCAAAGCAGGCAGTCCGCTGCAGGAAGTGGGCTCGCGCGGCGAAGTGCGGCACGTGGCGCGGAGCCGGTGGCGTTATCCGGATGGTCCGGAAATCGGTGCGTTCGGACAGAACGGCGCCGTGGGCCGCGGTGACCGCAAGATCTGGAGCGGCAAGTCGCCAGGCGCGGTCCGCTACGATTTCAACCTGCCCTACCTTCGCTACTCGGGCCTGGTTCCGAACAACCCGAATGTGGCTCTCAGCAATGACGCCGCCAAAGCCGAACTCACGCAGGATTTCGCCACGCAGGCCGGACCGTCTCCTGGTTGGGACAACGGCTCGAAGTGCAGCATCGAATCCACCGAGACTCTCACAGGCAAGTATCGCGGATTCGCTGGACCGGTGTTACGCCCGATTCCCGCTCCGGGGGGCCGGGGTGACATCGGGCTGAATCCGCGCTGGTACGTCGCGTATCTGCACGGGATGGCAAGCGACGACAATGCGTTCCGGTTGCAGGAAATGTTTTGGGGCACGGCCTCGTGTTCCGGTTTCGACCCGGTCTATTTCACCGAGAGCGCGAAAGACCGGCGCTACTGCGACAACGGCGGCTCGCCCGCGAACCCTGAAGCGAAAAGCTGCGGCCCCGCCAATCGCCAGACCAACGCCTTTGGCTATCCGCTATCTCGCGATGCGCGGCCGTTCGTTGCCCCCGAGTACATGCAGAACTCGGCGCCCGAGGATGCGTTCTATCCGGTTGGACACGTGACCGGCAACGGGTTCACGCACGTATCGGAGGGAGCCGCTCACCTGGCGGCCTATAGCTGGCTGCCGTATGCGCTCACCGGAGACTGGTATTGGTATTGGGGTGTGATGCACGAAGCCTCCTATGCGGCCACCGGCAGCACGGGCAGTCCGGGCTACGATGCGAACGCCGCCACCGCCGCCGCTCGTGAGCAACAGAGCCACGGCGCATGGTCCGCGATTGGCTTCATGAATGGCGCGCGGACGTACGCGTGGGCCATGCGCAATACGGGCCGCGCGGCCGTGGCAGGCCGAGACGGATCCCCCGAAAAAGAGTACTTCACCAAGAAACTCGATACCAATATCGCGATCGGTGAAGGAAAATACAACATCCGTAACGGCTCTTTCTACGAGCCCTGCCCGGATCCGATCGGCAAGCAGTACGACCAGACTTACTGGTGCTTCGGCCACATCTATCGCGGCAACGGCTCTGACTCGATGGGAGTCACCTATCCGCCGCAGGTTCCGGGCGGCTACGGTCCATGCGGCGATGCCAAGACGCAGTACGCGTGCGATGCCGACTGGATGCAGAACTTCGTGATCGTCTCCCTTGGCGATCTCGAGAACCAGGGTATCCGGGAAATTCGGCCGCTGCGGACGGCAATGCAGAGACGCCAGCTCAACATGATTCTGAATCGCAGCCAGTTCCGGAATCCCTATCTCGTGGAAGCCTATGTCGCCCCGGCATATCCTTGCCTGCCGGAAGGCGTTTCGCAGGACAAGGGCTGCCAAGAGTACGCCTGGAAGCAGATCGGAACGCAGACCGCGTTCACCAATTGGGCTACCCTCTACGAATCGTTCAGCGCCGATCTCAAGGCTCGCAACAAGTTCACCAACGACGGCGACCTCGAAGGGGGATATTCCCGCATCGCTCACGCCGCGGCCAGCTTCTTGCCCGATGGAGTCGCCGAGGGTGCGATGCAAGGTATGGCTGCATGGGAATGGATCGACGGCGCACTCGGAAACCGGCAGCTCGATTCGTCGAACCAGATGTGGGTCTTCTCGCCGAAGTTCCGCCACAGGATCAACGTCGGTGAGCCCAAAGCTGTGGGCAGCAGCGTGGAATTTCGCTTCGCGCCCCCGCCCGGAGCCGCGGCATGTAGCTACCGGTTGGCTGCGGGCGATGCCATGAGCAGCCTCGACAACGAGGACACGCCGGTGCAGCCCCGGTCTCCGGAGACCGTAGTGACCGTGGACCAGTTGCAACCGGGCGATTACACCCTGCGCGTCACCTGCGGAATGGCCCGCGGCGAGCGCGTGTTTACGGTGACCCCGTCAGGGACGCTGCAGAACCGCGAACAGATCTTGGCCAATCGGCGGCGCGAGCAGGGACTCGATACGGGCGGCCAGCGGCGCCGTCAAACGGTCGCTAGTGCCGGGCTGTTGGGAGCGCTCCTGCTGGCCGGCGTCGGGGTCGAACGTCGGCTCCGGCGGCGCTAGTTTCGAACGCAGCCACCAGCGGAAGAATCCGAAGAAGTTGCTGTAGTCGATCCGCAGCACATTGAGCCCCACCTTGGCGGCCGATTCCCGCAGTGTGTCTTTTGTGTAGCGGCGCAGGAATCCGAGCGCGAAATCCACCGGACCGTAGAGCGCGGGAAACGCGGGCACGGAAATGACGATCTTGCCCCCCTGCGGCAGTACAGACGACATGTTGAACAGCGCGAGCAGATCGTCTTCGGCGCGGGCCAAGCCGTGCAGGCAAACTACGGAATCCGGCTGGTGAGCCGCCAACTCGCGGAACCGCGCCGTTGATACGTCGATCGAGAGCGCTTCGAGATTCCGGGCGTCGCCGTAAAGATTCAGAAGCCGGGCGACGCGCTCCGGCTGCCGATCGACGGCGACAACCTTCTCACGCGACAGCAGTTGCCGCGTCAGATCGCCGTTTCCGCAGCCGACCTCCACCACGCGCTTCCCGGCTTCCTTGGCCGCGAGCTCGCGCTGCCAGGCAAAGTAACGTCGAGCCTGGCGGCTGAGCCACTCCGCTTCGTGCAAATCGCATCCTTCGAACGGAGTAGTCAGTACAGACATGCAGCGAGCTTCCCTCCACCAAAACTTCGGCGGAATCAGGGAGAACTTTAGAGAATGGCCCTAGTCCGAATCATTCTGCTGGAAGATCGGCCGCGCGGCGCCCAATCCGTCCTTTATATGCGCTGCATCGCCCCAGGTCCCCCGGGCCTTTGAGGGAGGGGGCGCCGTGCCGCCACAGCTCTCTGGCCGATTGGCGGCGGTTGCTCCGGCGCCGCGCCATCCGGATCCCTGCGCCGCGCAAACCTTCACTGCCGGAAGAGCTGTGTCCAGAGTTATGTGGCCGCCTTGGCCTCCGCAACCCTCTTGGTGGCCGACAGCTCGTGGCTGAGGTCCTGCGGGTCGCGCGGCGAGCGGCGAGCAACGAAGCCTGCGGGCACAAACCCCGGCCGTCCAGAGGGTTGCGGCGGCATGAGGCCACGTTGCGGCTCCTTCGAAATGGCCCGCATTGCGTCTCTGGCCACGCCTCGCATTCTGGCTACATCCCTCAAGATCGGGGCTCGCAACGCGACCCACGGGACCTTAGCCACGGCTGCTAGGGGTTGTGCAGCGCGCCTCATGGCTCCAGCCGTTTGGGACCTAAGTCCTGTAAGTTACACACTCGAGGGACATTCGTAGGGTCTTGACTCCGATGATGTAAGGTGTATACTACAGTTCACGACGGAGGTATCCACTGAGGAGTGGGTAAATCCTCTTCCTTCTTGGGTGACGGAGGCGACTCGTGACATACAATCGAAGACTATTCATTTTGACTGCAATTGCGCTTGGCTCAGCGGGCGCCGTGTTCATGGTGGCAAGACAACCGGAGCAGGACGCAAAGCTCCCAGCCACGTTCGTGCTACCCAAGGCTATTGGACCGTCTCAAGCTCTGGAGGTGGTCAAGCGAACCACCAAAGAAGCGGCTGACATCGCGCGTGCCGTGGTGGTGGCCAAGTGCCTCGAGAGCAAAGTAGCCTACGGGCCAGGTGGCAACATATTCACCTACATTTCCTTCGAGACCATAGAAGCGGTCAAGGGCGATCCGGGGCGGAATTTCACTCTTCGCCTGCTCGGAGGCCGCATCGGTGACACCGAGATCCCGCTGGCGCTCGATGGCGAGTTCACCTCGGGTTTCGAGTACGTCCTGATGCTCGGTCCCGAGGGACCCGAGGGGTCTACTACCATCAATCCCGCTGCGGTGTTCGTGGTGCGAACGGAACCGGAGTCGAAACGCAAAGTAGTGGTGCCCGGCGGCGACGGATACACGCTGTATAACAAAGCCACCGGTCGAAGAATCGTGGGAAGCCGCGAATGGGTTTTTCTCGACGACTTCGTTTTCTCGCTTCAAAAAGCCCTGCGATAACTGGATCCCTCACAACTGAATAGCGGAGGAAAAAATGAAAAGCACACTCGCGTCTCGACTAATAGCATTGTCGCTGTGGATGGCCGGTCCGATGGCGGGTTATCATCATTTTTATATCAATTCCGGAGGCACACCGGTGCCCGTCCGCTGGCAGACTACCGCTAATGTCTTCACCGCCGATACCGACGGGCCCGCCGGCCAAAACTTCACCACGCTTTGCACCACCGCCACCACCACCTGGAACGCCGTCACTGACGCTTTGGACATCTTCGGCACTCCGGTCACTTCGGCGGTGAACTTCACCGGCGCCAATCTCAACACCGCCTGGGGAAACCTCACTGGCGACGGCAAATACGAACTGGTGTATGACGCCAACGGAGCCGCTTTGACTGCGCTCGGACTTGATCCGGCCAGTGTGAATGGGTACGGCCCCTCTCGTAAACGTCTGGTCGGCTCGAGCGGAGTGATCGATGACGCCTTCTTCGTCGTCACCGGCACCCGCACCAACTTCGACCTGCTATCGACGCTGATCCACGAACTGGGTCACATCCAGGGCTTGGCGCACTCCACCGTGGGAATGCACACGTCCGCGACGCCCGAAACAGCGCTCGACAAGATCGCGCTGAACTCGGTGCCCACGATGCATCCGTTTTCTCTCGGGACAGGCAACACCAGCCGCAGAACGCTCGAGCCCGACGACATGGCCTCTCTCCGAGAGCTGTATCCGGAGTCCGGCGCCGCTTCCCGTTGGGCCAGCATCTCGGGCGAGGTGAAACGGTGCGGATCGAGTGCGGCGGTGGTCGGGGCCAACGTGCGCCTGATCAGTACCACGAACTCCGCCGTTCAAATTTCCCGCTTTTCCTCCTATGACGGCAACGCCTCGGGCCGGTACACCATGAGCTTCATTCCCGCTGGCACCTACCGGGTCGTGGTGGAGCCAATGGGCGCCAACGGGTTCACGCTCAACCGCTTCGGATCCCCGCCGGCGCGCGCCGACGCCGATTTCGATTTCGAGTACCTCAGCCCATCGGCAGTGGAACTCGCCTGCTCGGAAGAGTTGCCCGAGAGCGCCGCCAACATTCAGAACGTAGCCGGTACGAACGGAGCCACGCAGATCGGTAACGACTTCCGGGTCGGCGCGCCAGACCTGGCGTTCGTGGTGGACGACACCGGTTCGATGAGCGAGGAAATCGCCGCAGTCCGCAACATCCTGAACAACACGATCACAGCGCTGCAGAACGCCACGCCGGCGCGGCCGTTCCCGTTGACCGCGATCGTCACGTTCAAAGACGACGTCACCAAACGGATCGTCAGCAACAACCCAACCAACCTTCGCACTGTGGTCAACGCCCTATTCGCGAGCGGAGGCAATGACTGTCCCGAGTCGAGCAACGCGGCTCTACTGGTGGCTGGCCGCATGCTGCGCAACAACGGCGTGGCGATGCTGTTCACCGACGCCGACAGCCGGCCGGACGGCCCGTCGCGAGCTACCGTGGAGGCGCAGTACCGGGCCAAGGGGGTCCGCCTGTTCACGCTGCTATCGGGCACTTGCACGGGCGACATCACGCCCATAGCGGGTCCCGTCGGTCCGGTGGTCAGCCCGCCGAGGCCGGGCAGGCCCTCGAACAATGGCGAAGAGTATCCGGATCCGGCCGTCAACGGATCCGAGCCCGCCGTGGCCACGTTCTCCAACATCTCCAACGGCACGGGCGGATTCTTCGTGGCCATCGAAGGTATCAACTTCGGCGACACCACGGAAACCACGCGCTACACAAATACGGGTACGAATCTGTCGATCAGCGCCGTTCTGCCTGCGTTGGCCCTGGTGACGCCTACCAATGCGCCGCGAAGCGCCACGCTGAACGTCGAGATCAACGGCTCGAATACGAACTTCGTCGCCGGCAAGTCGACTCTGGTCTTCAGCGGAACTGGTATCACGGTGAATTCGGTCACCGTCAGTTCGCCCACACTGCTCACGGCCAACATCTCCGTAGCGCCGGCGGCTGCTCTCGGCTTCCGCGATGCCACGGTCACCACGAACCTCGGAGTGGGCGTCAACGAAACCGCTACCGGACTCGGCGTCTTGAACGTCACCACGGCGGTCACGATTCCGACATCCATCTCCGTCACTCCGTCGAAAGGCGGACAGGGTCAGATGCTCGATGCGACCGTGAACGTGGCCGGAGTGACCCTCACTGGCTCATCGGTGGCGGACTTCGGGGCCGGCGTCACAGTGATGTCCAATACCCTGCTCAACGCGAACACCATCCTTGCCAAGATCAAGGTGGACGCTGCGGCCACGATCGGGTACCGCTTCGTCTCGGTCTCCACACCGGGCGCCGGCACGGCAACCGATACCTCGCCCGCAGGCAACTTCCAGGTTGTGGCATCGGCTCCGGTTGTTCCCACCATCATTTCGGTGACTCCGAATCAGGTGGGCCGGAACGCCACCGTCAACCTCACGCTCACCGGCCTGAATACGAACTTCGGGCTGGGTACCACGGTAGCCGTCAGCGGCACGGGCGTCACCGTGAACAGCACGATCGTCAATTCGCCGAACACGCTCACTGTGAACGTGACGGTGGCGTCGGCCGCGGCCCTCGGGTTCCGCGACATCACGGCCACCTTCGGCGGCCAGACCGCCTCGATCCTCAACGGCATCCAGATCATCGACGCGGGCGCATCGAGTAACATCTCGATTACGGCGCCCACGCCGAGCCAAGTGGTCAACGTCAGTGGCGTGACCTTCTCCTGGACGGTCGCTTCCGGCGTCACCGGATATGACTTGCGCGTCACCAAAGACGGGAGCTTGATCTTCCAGGGTACGCTGCTCGGCGCCAACTCCAACAGCACTTTGATCAGCCTCACCGAAGGCAACTACGGCTTCCAGGTGCGATCATGCACCGGCGCCTTCAATGACGCCAGTTGCGGCGTGTTCGCGATCGTCAACTTCAGCGTCGTGTTCACGGCTCCCACGGTGGCGCCTACCGTAACGGCGCCCACCAACGGACAAAACCTGACTAACTCCACCTTCAACTTCCAGTGGACTTCGGTCGCCAGCGCCTCTTACTACCAGATCGAGTTGATCAACATCGCGGGCGGCGGCACCGTGGAATTGTCGCTTTCGCTGTTCGGAGGGCCGCCTCCCACCTCCACCATCTACACCATGCCCGCTTCCAGCAACTACCTGGTGCGTGTGCGCGGTTGCACGGTGGGCTGCGGACCGTGGTCTTCCAACGTGAACTTCTCGGTGACGCTGCCCGCTGTTCCCTCCGTGGCTCCCACGATGGGGAGTTGCAGCATCACGAGCGGCAATCAGTTGAACTGCACCTGGAACGCGGTCACTGGCGCGGATTTCTATACGCTCCAGGTGGTGCAGCCGACAGCCGGTCCGGGAGGCGGCGCTTTGACGGTGGCTAGCCGCCAAACCACGAACACCGCCGTGGGACCATCGGACACGGTGCCTGTGCCCTGCTGCGCAGCCGTAGTGTTCGTGACCGGTTGCAACGGCAATGGCTGCGGACCGTACAGCTCCGGAACCCCGGTGTCGGTTCCCGGACCCAATCCAGGCAGCCCGAGCCTCGGCACTCCGCTGCCGGGCAGCGCCAGTCCCGACGTGTCGTTCTCGTGGAATCGCGTTCCGGGCGACAACGGCTCGAACACCATCTACCGGCTCTACGTGCAGGACTTCTCGCGTGGCGCACCGGCGCTCGACGTTCTCACCACGTCGAACTTCTACGCGGCGAAATTCAAGGCCGATGGCAATCGCTATGACGCCTTGGTGGTGGCCAATCCCGGTCTCCCGAGCCAGGTGATCGGGCCGCCGACGGCGATCATCGTCCATGGCACGAACCCGCCGTCTCCCACCATGGTGGCGCCGCGCCACCAGACGCCGGAGGTCACACTGACCGTGCCGCAGGGCAACGTGCAGTTGAACTGGACCCCAGTGCCCGGAGCCACGCTCTACGAATACTATGTCGCCGTGGCTGGTCAAGGATCTCCGGCCGCGCGCGGCATCACGCCGGGCTTGTTCGTGCAAGTGCCACTGCCCGCCAGCGGCGCTCCGGTCATCTACTCGGGAATCGTGCGAGCTTGTCCGGCCGCCACCATCTGCAACTTCGGCTCCGATGCCGGTTGGGGTCCGTGGTCGAATGCTCCCGGCGGACCTGGCGTCACCACGTTCCGCGTGGCGCCCTGACCGAGATTGAGCGCGAGGGGCAGCGGCCGCGTCAAAAGATGTAGACTCATCTCATGACTCGCCGGAACCTCCTCGCGCTGCTCCCCGCCGCTGCATGGGGACAGCAGGATTCTCGCACGCTGCAAGTGCGCACGCGCACCCGAAAATTCGGCCTGGCCGTGGAGCAGACGCAGTCGTGGAAGCCCGCGCAAACGGCGATCATCGTCTGCGACATGTGGAATGGCCACTACTGCAAGAGCTCGGCCAGGCGCGTGGGCGAGATCGCACCGCGCATGAACGAGATGTTGGGCAAGGCGCGCGCCATTGGAGTCCACATCATCCACGCTCCCAGCGGTTGCATGGAGCCCTACGCCGCCACGCCGCAACGCAAGCGCATGATGGCCGCGAAGGCCGCCACGCCACCGGTGCCGATTGCCAAGTGGTGCTATCTCTCGCCTGCCGAGGAGGGCCAGCTTCCGATCGACGACACCGTTTCCCCTTGCGATGACGACGTGGTGGGTCCGGCCGTGCGTCAATTCGACCGCCAGCATCCGGCGCTCGAAATCAAGGAGCCTGACGGCGTCAGCGACTCGGGTCCGGAGATCTACAACTTCTTCGAGCAAGAAGGCGTCCGCAACGTGGTGCTGATGGGCGTACACACCAACATGTGCGTGCTCGGCCGGCCGTTCGGGATCCGCCAGATGGTCCGCTTGGGCAGGAACGTGGTGCTCGCGCGCGACATGACGGACGCGATGTACGATCCGCGTGAGGCGCCATGGGTCAGCCATTGGCGTGGCGTCGAGTTGGTGATCGAACACGTTGAAGAGCACTGGTGCCCGTCGATCTCGAGCACTGACCTCACCTCTTTCGGAACGGCAAAATCATGAGCACAGTAATGCAGCCGGCCACAAGCCAATCGAGTTCCACCGGCGTAGGTAACATGCGATGGTTCATCGTGGTCTGGCTCGCCATCGGAATGGTGATCGCCTATTGCGATCGCGTCAACCTGACGGTGGCCCTGCCCGAGATGGCCAAGGGGCTCGCCCTCGATCCCGAACAGCAAGGCATGGCCATGTCGGCGTTCTTCTGGACTTACACCTTGTTCCAGATCCCCGCCGGCATGCTGGTGGATCGCTACGGAGCGCGCCTGCTCTATCTCGCCGGCTTCCTGCTCTGGAGCGTCGGATCGGCGCTCACAACGTTCACCACGGGCTTGGCGAGCCTCATCGCGTTCCGCCTCCTCATCGGCATGGGCGAAGGCGTGGTGACCTCGTCGAGCCTACACTACATCCGCAGCCACTTCATCGAGAAAGAGCGCGGACTAGCTGTGGGAATCTACATGAGCGGCACCAAGATCGGCCCCGCGGTGGGCTTGCCGATTGCTGCTTACCTGATCGGCATCGCTGGATGGCGTGCGATGTTCCTGATCATGGGAGCGGGGTGCCTGCTGTGGCTGGGGCCGTGGCTCACGTGCGTGAAGAGCAGCGATCCGGCGGCCAGGGGATCGGAGAAGAAAGCCGGCGCCGAACGTAGCGTGGGGTTGGTGGAGGCGCTGTTGAGTCCCGTGATGTGGGGTATCATCCTCGGCACGTTCTGCTACATGTACTTCGTCTACTACTGCATGACATGGATGCCGCAGTATTTCCAAAAGGTGCATGGCATGTCACTGCAGAAAGCCGCGTGGTTCGGATTCGTCTCGTTTGCCGGAATGGCGGTGGTGGCCGCGCTGGCGGGCTGGTGGGCTGACCGGATGATTGCGCGCGGGAGCGACCCGGTGATGGTCCGCAAGCTGTTCACCATTGCCGGATTCGTGATGGCGGCGATGCAGACGGCGAGCGTGTTCGTGAAGTCCGAGCAGTTGATGATCTTCTTCACCGTAGCTTCACTCTGCGGACTCGGCCTCGCCACCGCGAACTATTGGGCGTTGACGCAGACGCTGATGCCAGGTGCGCTGCCGGTGGCGATCCAGAACACGGCGGCGAATCTCGCAGGAATCGTAGCGCCGTGGTTGACGGGATGGATCATCAAAGAGACGGGCAGTTTCGACGCGCCGATCAAAGTGATTGGGTTTTGGCTGGTGATGGGCATCGGGGCGTATTTGGTCCTGGTGCGGAGGTCGCGAGAGTCGGCGGCAGTGGCCGTGTAGGGGCTGGGCCCCGCCTAACGAGGCCACTCCGTTGCGAGGATAGGCAGCCAGCTTGCTGACGGCCAGCGAGGCGCTCCCCAAGCGAATCGGCTCCACCAGCCGCATCGACTCATCCCAGTTGCGCGAACATGCGGGAACAACCCCATAGGGTTGCGGCGGGTGAAGCTAGTTGGGCGCGATCGCCCAACTCAGAACGTCGGCCGTCTCGCCGCTTGCGCCCGTGGCGCTGGTGATGCCGACTCGTGCCTTCTGGTTCGCCGCCAGCCCCAACTCAGCGCTGAGGTTCAGCGGCGCGGTCAGAATCGGCGTTCCATCCACGGTCACCGAAATCGTACCCGGCGTGTAGGTGATCGTGACGTCATGCACGTTGCCATCGGCGATCGTGAACGGCAATGAAGAGTTCATCCCGAGCGTCGCCGCACCATGCAAGGCCGTGCCGTTCTTCTGCACCGCCACGTGATTCGCATTCGGATCATTCAAGTCCGGACCGTTGAAGTACGAGTCGAACTCCACGGCCACGGCGCCCGGAATCGTGTGGTAACCGATGCCTCCGCCGCCCGCGCCCAGCACGGTGTCCGCACCTGTCTGGATCACGAACGCGATGCCGTCGGCCGGTGGATTCGTGACGGGCGTGGCTCGGAATTTGAACCGCGTCACGAAACCCGCGCCCACCGGCAAAGTCTGCGTGTACCAGGTGGCGGAAGCCTGTCCCACCGCCGAAGTCATCCGCATCGCGCTACCGGAGAAAACGGCGTTCCCGTTCAGTCGCAGGCCAGTCGCCCCAGTGAAGTCAAGGTAGCTGAAGCCGGTCCAAGGAACCACCGAGAAGCTTTGCGGGACCGAAGGCGCGGGCTGGTAGTTGATGTTGCCAGCCTGATTCGCCGTGATGGTGCAAGTGCCCTGGCTGAGTAATGTCACTGTCGATCCGGAGACGCTGCAGGCGCCAGCAGCCGTGAACGTCACGGTCAAACCCGAGGTGGACGTCGCAGTGACAGCGAACGGATCATCGCCGAAGGGCCTGTTCGCCAGCGCCGCGAAGTTGATCGTCTGCGGCCGTGGCAGCACAGTGAGCAGGCCGTTCGTGTACGTGATGCCATTGACAGGATTACCGGTCGCCGGCGGACCCGAGCACACGATCGGATACTGGCCCGCGTTGCTGGCCGGTGTCGCGGTGGTGGTGCAGCTAGCGCCAGCCGGAGCCGGCAGGTCGAGCCCGGTCACCGTGAACAGCGGAGACGGATTCGCATCGAGATAGAACCGCGAAGCCGTGATGCCGGCCACGAACAGGCGCTTCACGATGCCCGAAGCCTGATTGGAGGGCAAGCTTTCCACAACGCTCGCGCCTACTTGCACGAGCGAAGTCACGTAGTAGGTGTACGCCGCGTTGAACTGCGTGGTGGTCCCGTTCGCGATGTCATCGGTGGTGAGCGCCGCCGCGCCGCCGGGCACGCTCTTGAGGAACGTGAAGACTCCGGGCGTCGCCGGACTGCTGCGGTAGACCTTGTAGCTGAGAACGCTGCCGGTATCCGGCGCGGTCCACGTCAGCGTGATGCGATCGATGAGGTTGGTGGCGCGCACGCCGCAAGTGGGGCACGACGGGCTTGGCGGAGGCGGCGGATCGATGCTCGACAGCACAGCGGTCTCGTAGTCGAGCTCGCCGAGTTCGAGTGCGCCGAGCTCCAACGCGCCCAAGTCGCTCACGCCGAGATCGCTGACGCCGAGCTCCAAGGCACCCAGTTCGAGAGCGCCGAGTTCCAATGCGCCGAGGTCGCTGACACCCAGTTCAAGCGCGCCAACGTCGGTGGAAAGTGCGCCCACATTGGCGCGGCTGCCCACCTGCTGCAGGTTCATGTTCGCCCAGTCATTCGAGTCGAGGAAGGTGGGGCTTCCGTTCGGTCCGTCGCCGAGGACACCATTGAAATTCACGTCGAGCCGCAGCGGACCTTGCGTCAGTTGGCGGTTGTGGTCCCAATCGATGAAGGTGGTGGAGTCGTTCTCGAGGCGGACCATGCGCGCGCCGTCGGTGATCGGCGTGCCATCGCAGTGAAGCTGCGCGGCGCTGTCGGGCGGATCGAGATTGGTGACCGGCCCATAGTAGCGGACCTTGTACGGCGGCATGACCGAAGGCGTCTCCGAGAGCGACCGCTCGTCGAGCCCGGGGAGGCTGCCTCCCGAGAAGTCAATCACCTTGTCGCCGCCATTGAACGGGCTCAGGCCGCGGCTCTGGTAGAGGTAGTTCATGACGCTCGCGTAGTTCGGCATGCAGTTGGGCGTGCGATACGCTCCCGCGTGCGATAGGCCGAGGTTGTGTCCTACCTCGTGCATCAGCGTTCCGGCTTGCACCAGCACGCTGCCGACCTGGTCGTTCTCCGGCAGATTCGAGCGCCATAGCCCGAGCGTGATGAGCACGTCGCCACCCGGGCGGTCTGCCACACCGGAGTACGACTTCGGCTCGGCGCCGATTGGCTTGCCCGTCACGGGATCCATGGGGCCGGCGAAGGCGTGTCCCCAGAGTACGTAGTGGAAGACATCCTTGCGGTCATGCGAAAAGCGGCGGGGCAGCCCGAGCGGAAAGTTGCCATCGCGCACGCTGGCGAATCCTTTTTTGAAGCTCATCGTGGAGTATTGCGTCGTGTAGGCGCAGTTGGCCATCGGCGTTCGAGCGTTCGGGCACAGCAGCGAGGATTCCTGGACGATCTCGCCGCCTTGCGCATAGGTGGCAGGCACGACGGCGTAATCCGGACCAACTGCGACGTTCTGGTAGTTGTTCCCGACGTCGAAATGCAACCGGACGTTTTGGCGTTTGAACGCGGCGGCCACCTGCGTCAGTGCATCGAGCTTGGGTTTATGCTGGTGCGTGCCGGGCCGGTTGTCGTTGGAGCCTTCCATCCAGTCCATTTCGAGGAAGATGTCCTTCTGACCGTTGAGCGCGCCCATGCGGGGCAAGTTCACGCACGGCTCGTTCGGATAATCGGCGCAGCCGCCGAAGGTGGCGGGCGTCGTGGCCGTGCCGGGATTGAAGTGCATGCCGCTGGTTTCCCAGGTGTCGAGCAGGCCGTCGCGATCCGAATCGGTGACCGCAGTGCTGGCGACGAAAGCGCCGAAGGTGAGGCAGGTCTGGTTGTTGTCCGGATCGGCTTCCACTTGGAACGACGAGGCGTTGGCCGCGAGCGCGAAGGGGAACGAGGGGTTGTCCCACCGGGAGCCGTGCGCACCCGCGAATCCGCTCTTCGCCACGCCCTGGCCGTTGATTTCGAAGTCCGTCGACATACCGGACTGCCCGTTGCCCGCGATCGGAGTGATGCGCGCGCCGGCGTTCGGAGCAGCCTGATAGAATCCCGCCAGCCGTTGATGGAGCCCTTCGGAATGCTTCGCAATGGTGTACGCGCCATCGTAAATCACCACGGACCGCAGAGGAACGGCGGCCGGGTTCCCAGGAACGATCACGCGATACACCACTACCAGCGTGGCGCCGTTCGTGTAAGGAGCATTGCCATTTCCCGTAGCGCCGCTATCGGGGAGGCGCACTTCATGAGCGCCGTTGCCGAGGCGAATGTTGCGCGTCTTGTCCACCGGAAGGTACCGCAGTACGTCGGCCCGGTAAACGCGCCCCGCCGATCCAGCCGGACCCGTGGTTCCTCCCGAGCTCCAGCAGGCCGGATTCTTTGGATCGCCCAACTGCCTCCCCACGATCGCCTTCCCTCGGAAGAAGCCGTTCGTCGAAGACGGCGAAGCGGTCGTCTCTACCGACTGCCAGTACAGGAACGCGGCGATCACGTCCGCGCCGTCTGGCACGGCGGTCATGTTGATCGTTCCGGTTGCCAGCCCGCCCACACCTTTCGCACGCAGGCCAACGCCGGCGGTGGCGTAATCGCCGGTCACGAAGTAGTTCTTGAAGTATCGGAGCGCGTCGCGATCGTCGGCATTCGCTGCAGCTGTGACTGCGGCGGCGCCGGCCAGCAGGATGGCAGCGCTCGTCAAATGACGGCGGGGACGCAATGGTTTGTTCTTAGGGGACAACAGGAACCTCCTGACGAACTCGAGCGTTCGTCTCATGTCGATTCATACACTATAGGGCTTGGCGGCCGCCTAAGGCAAGCATCCTTGCGTCCCACAACTCCTACAGCGCCAAAAACCTACCGCAACCGCCATCCAGGCGCCGGTCGCGTGTGAAATTCATGAAATTGACACCGAATAGAAACATAGTCGAGCGGGTAGATGGCACCCGGCCGTATCCGGAAATTCACTTTCTTGGCACGGCATGCGCTGATAGACTGGGGGTTGTGAAGGCCGTCTCTCCAGAACTTTCGATGGAGGTCCCGAACGAACTGGCCAACTTGTGGAAGGCCATTGAACGGCTGGATGCGTTCTGGGTGGCCCACGAAGTGAACGAAGATGCGCAGGCCGACCTGAACATCGCGATCGAAGAGATCCTCACCAACGTCATGCGGCACAACAGCGCGGACGAGCAGATCGGACTGGCGGTGGCGGCCGGCGAGGAAGCAGTCACGGTGGAGATCCGCGATCGTGGCCGCCCATTCAATCCTTTGGCTCATCCGGAGCCCGGCGTCCACGCTCCGCTCGAGCAGCGGCGCGGAGGAGGTCTGGGGATCTATATGGCGATCCATCTGATGGATGAGACGAGCTATGAGCGGAAGGGCGGCTACAACTGCTTTCGGATGGTCCGCCGCCTCCGGCGGCGAAACTGATCAGTGCTCGAAGTGGAGCTCGATTTCGCAGTCGAGACCCGAAGTCCTCAGCCGGACGCGATCGGCCAAACGGTAGACCAGCATCGAAGCCATCTTGGCGGCGTCACGCTCGCCCAAATCGAGCAGAAGCGCTCCAGGCGCTTCGGGCAGACGGCCGGGATAGCGCACGGTGATGTCGAGCGAGAATTCGTCGAAGCCGGCTTCGGCGGTGATCGTGCCATGGGTGAGTTCCTGGCCGGAGATCAACTCGTAGGTCTCCACCAGCGCGCTCACGGCGCGCTCGACGACTTCGCGGCGCGCGCCCCACTGGCTGCCGGACTCTTCCATGAAGTCGTAGATCTTCTCGACGTCGGAGGTGGCCGGTTCCAATGAGATCGAGTGGCGCTTGGAAGTGCCGATTCGAAAGACGAGGTTGAGTACCAGTACCATGACCGTGGCAAGAGTCAAGCCAGATGACAGCAAGGTGCGGAGCCACTCGGGAAGATCCTGAAACGCTCCGGGAATCACGTCGGCAGTCAGTCCGAATAACAGCGAGACTCCGATGATGTAGGTGTGGCGCACCTCCATCATCCGGCTCATGATGATTTGCATGCCGGCGATGAGGTTATAGGAAACCACCAGCAGGAACATCGCGCCGACAACGGGCGGCGGGGCTGCGGCAATCAAGGCGATGAACTTCGGGAAGAACGCGAGCACGATCAGCGCTGCCCCGCAGGCATAGCCGATCTGGCGGCTGACTGCCCCGGTGGCGGCCGAAAGGCCGACGTTGCTGCTCGAACTGCCCAAGGCAAAGCCGCCGAGCAGGCCCGAAAGCAGCGATCCCAAGCCCATGCAAACCACCGCCGCCGAACCCTTGCGCATGTCGGTGCGCTTCCAATCGGCGTCGCTGATTTTTTCGCAGATGGTGAGGTCGCCCGAGGTCTTGAGGGCCGAACTCAGCCCGAGCACGACGAACGGCAGGAGAAGCCTGGGGTCGAAAGCGAAGCCCGGGTGGGAGAACTCGGGTAGGCCGATCCATGGCGCATCATGCACACGCTGCCAGAACTGCGGCTTCACCATTCCCAGGAAGATACACACCGCGTAGCCCGCCACCAGAGTGATCAAGGTGCTGAACAGCCGCAGGCGGCCTTTGCTCCAAACGGTGAGGCCCGCCAGCAGCGACAGAGAGGCCGTCGCTACGAGAATATGCGCCGCGCTGGGAGTCTGATCGAGCCGGTCCATGCCGAGGAACCGCGTGACCGCCAGCGAAGACTGAGACGCGCCGACCATGAACGCAATGAGGCCCACCACCTCCGCCGGAAACAGGAATCTCCACCGGGGCAAAACGCGCGCGAATAGCGCCACCGAAAGCCCGGATACGAGCGTCATGCCGCACAGCAGCCTCAACCCTCCCATGCGAGCCACCATCACCGCCGGAGCCACGAACGAACTGAAGATCGCCGCGGGCAGCAAGTGGCCGAATCCCACTACTGGAAGCCGGCTGGATACGAGAATGCTCGCCAAGCCCGACACAATCAGCGTCGCCACGATCATCGTGTCGAGCTGCGCGCCAGAGACTCCTACGGTACTCAGTACCGCAATCGGCAGCGTCACCTTGCTGGCCGATTCGACGGCATGCTGAATCCCGAGGACGATCGTGGTGGCGGGAGGGGGGATATCGCCGGTAGCGTAGATCAGCCCCGGAGGCTTGCGAGCTTCCCGCTGCCGAACCGCGCGCTCGTTGGCGAACGGCCCGGAAAGTCTGGCAGCAAGAGATCGAAGCATCGAGAGCCGACGGGCTAGAGCAGATTAGCACTCGAGCATTACAACTTCGTTTCAAGCGCCCGTTCAAGACTCGCCGGGTGATTCCTCCATTGTCGTTTCCTGAATCGTTCCGTATAATAGTCGGGGCTCGCATTCGCAGGACCGCTCGCTCGCCGAGTCGACCGGACTATCGCCGCTCTGGAGTATCGATGGCTCTTGAAATCGCTTTGGAAAAGCACTCCCAACTGCAGGTCGTCAGCCTGCGCGGCCGCTTGGATTCGGCCGGCGCGCCAGCGCTGCAGAGCTCACTCAACGAGTTGCTGTCTTCCGGAGAGAGCTCGCTCTTGTTCGAGTGTTCCGAGTTGCGATACGTCAGCAGCGTGGGCCTCGGGATCTTCGTGACGTCGGCCAAGACAGTCCGGGCTTCCGGCGGCCGGATCTGTTTCTCGGGACTCAACTCGCATGTCCGGTCCGTATTCGAGATGGTTGGGTTTCTGGGGATCTTCGAAGTCTATCCGTCCCTCGAAGCGGCGCTCGAAAGTCCGTTGGCGCAAGACGGCCGAGCATGACCCGGTTCCGCGGTGCGCGGCCATGAACATCGACACAAGGATCGAGGGAGCTTCGGTCATCATGGCGGTGGCCGGCCGCATGGATGCCGATCAAGCCTCCGCTTTCGAAGAGGCGTGTAAGTCCGCAACGGCGTCGGCGCCGAATCTCGTCGTTGACCTGAGTGGGCTCGACTACGTGTCGAGCATGGGGCTGCGCGCGTTCCTCACCGTGGCGAAGGATCGCGAGTCGGCCGGCGCCCGTCTGACGCTCGTCAATCTCCATGGCTTCGCCAAGCAGGTGTTCGACGTGACGCGGCTCACCTCGCTGTTCCACACGGTGAGTTCAGTGGAAGAAGCGTTGCGGTCCGCGGGGAAATGACGGAACTCGAAACGATCGCCTTGGCCGCGAACTTACGCGCCGTGAACGAATTCGTGCGCGGAGCCGGGTCGAGCGCCGGTTTCTCCACAGGCATGGAGTATCGGCTCGAGTTGATCGTGGAAGAGGTGTTCCTCAACATTGCCCGGCACTCGTGCCCGGGTGAACCCGTGCGGATCGGCTGCACCGCGGAGCCCGGCAGCGTCGCTCTCGAGTTCGAATATGGCGGACCGTACTTCGATCCGCGGACTGCTCCGGAGCCCCCGATCGGCGCTCCGCTCTCGGCGCGGCGACCCGGCGGTTTGGGCGTCTTTTTGGTGCGCCAGATGGCGAGCGAGATCGAGTACGCACGCGAAGGCGGGCGCAATCGCCTGCGTGTTCGCCTCACCGATCATGACACCGCACCCGGTGGTGCGCTACAATCTTCCCTTTGACCGGCACTTCAACGGGAGTCTCCATGCCTATTGAGCAGAAAGTGAAGCAGATTATCGTCGAGCAACTCGGCGTCGACGAGGCCCAGGTAGACGACACGGCTTCGTTCGTCGATGACCTCGGCGCCGATTCGCTCGACATCGTCGAGCTAGTGATGGCCTTCGAGGAAGCGTTCGACCTGGATATCCCGGACGAGGACGCCGAAAAGATCGCCACTGTCAAGGACGCCATTGAGTACATCAAGGCGAAGTCCGGCAGCAAGAACTGATTTCATCGCAGGCGCCATCGAGTGAATCGAAGAGTAGTTGTCACCGGTGTGGGCCTCGTGTCGTCGCTCGGGATCGGCACCGAAGAGACATGGGCCGGCTGCAAAGCAGCCAAGCCAGGCATCGGCCCCATTCAGGGCTTTGACGCCTCGCGCCATTCGTGCCGCATTGCGGCCGAGGTACGCGATTTCGATCCCCTTCGCTGGATCGAAAAGAAAGAAGCGCGCAAGATGGGGCGCTTCATTCAGTTCGCCGTCGCCGCTTCCGATTTCGCCATGAAGCACAGCGGGCTCGACGTGACGCCCGAGATCGCCGACGACGTCGGCGTCTACATCGGCTCCGGTATTGGCGGGTTCGAGGTGATCGAGCGCGAGCACACCAACCTGATGCAGAAAGGGCCTGACCGCATCTCGCCCTTCTTCATTCCGGCGACGATCGTCAATCTCGCTTCGGGGCACGTGTCGATCCGCTATCGGGCCAAGGGTCCGAACTCGGCCACGGCGACAGCTTGCACCACTTCCACGCACTGCATCGGCGATTCGTACAAGATCATCCAACGCGGAGACGCGACGGCGATGATCTGCGGCGGCGCCGAAGCGGCCATCACTCCGCTCGGCGTGGGTGGATTCGCGGCCATGCGCGCGCTTTCGACGCGCAATGACGATCCGGCGCATGCTTCGCGCCCTTGGGATCGCAATCGCGACGGATTCGTAGTGGGCGAAGGCGCGGGCGTACTGGTGCTCGAGGAGCTCGACTTCGCCAAGAAGCGCGGTGCGCGGATTCTCGCCGAGGTGATCGGCTACGGCATGACCGGCGATGCTTATCACATCACTTCGGGATCGGAAGACGGCGACGGCGTGATCCGCGTGATGAAGCGCGCGCTCAAGGACGCCGCGCTCGCACCGGAGAAGATCGACTACATCAACGCCCACGCGACATCCACGGGCGTGGGAGATCCACTCGAAGCGCTCGCCATCAAGACGACGTTCGGCGAACACGCCTACAAGCTGGCGGTGAGCTCGACGAAGTCGATGCACGGGCACTTGCTCGGCGGCGCCGGCGGACTGGAAGCAGGCATTACGATCATGGCGATGCAGGAGCAGATCCTGCCGCCGACGATCAACCTCGAGAATCCGGACGAAGGCTGCGATCTCGACTTCGTCCCGAATGCAGCGCGGCCCGGCAAGATCGACTACGCGTTGTCGAACTCGTTCGGATTCGGTGGCACGAATGGGTGCCTGATCTTCAAGCGGTTCGCCGAGTAGCGCGGCCCGCAGTTGCGCTCGGGCCCGCGCGGGTGTACATAGGTTGTGGGTCCCCAGTGCACCGAAAGCATCTCGCCTTCGTCCTCGCGTTCATCGTCGCCGCTTCCGCGGTGATGTACGGACAGCGCCGCGGCTATCGTTTCAGCGATGAGGAGGACAACCCGGCGCCGATGCCGCCCGATGCCAGCGAAAAGACCGAGTACATGTTCGCGCGGCTCAAGTACCCGAACGGTCGAGGCGGTTACTGGCGCGGAAGCTGGGCAACGGATTACCCGAAAGCCGACCGCCAGTTCCTGCAGGGCGTTCGGCGGCTGACGCGGCTGCACACGCGCTCGGTTGAGCAGGTGGTGGACGTCGATAGCGACGACATGTTCAACACGCCGTGGCTCTATGCGGTGGAGGTGGGCCGCTGGGTCCTCAACGACAAGCAGGCGGCCCATCTACGCGACTACCTGCTGCGCGGCGGGTTCCTGATGGTGGACGACTTTCACGGGACCTACGAATGGTCCGTGTTCCTCGACAGCTTGCAGCGCATCTTTCCAGACCGCCAGATCGTGGAGCTCGAGAATTCGAATCAGATCTTCCACGTGATCTACGATCTCGACGAGCGCTTCCAGGTGCCGGGTGTTCACATCGTCGCCAGCGGCCGCACGTCTGAGAAGGATGGCATCGAACCGCGCTGGCGCGGAGTGCTCGACGACAAGGGTCGCGTGATGGTGGCGATTTGCCACAACATGGATTTGGGAGATGCCTGGGAGTGGGCCGACGCGCCTGAGTACCCGGAGAAGTACGCGTCACTGGCGTATCGGATTGGGGTCAACTACATCGTCTACTCGATGACGCACTGATCGCGTCAATCGTTCGATGCGATGAACTCGTGGCCTCCCGAGCAATCGGGCAGCACCGGCGATATGTCGATCAAGACGGACTTCGCCGCTACGGTCCGCTTGATGGTCTCGACATCGAACTCGGCCCCAGCTGCGGGCAGACTGAGCGCCAGGCTATAGTGCCCCACGGGCAATTCCCCGAAGTCGAACTCCCCGTTCTTGCCGGCTGCAACTTCTTTGATGGGCTTGCCATGCATGTCACGCGGCCATTGGTAGCGGTACAAACTCAGCTTCGCGTCACTGCGAGCAACCATTTGCCGGGACCAGCGAAACCAGCCGCGGATGTCTCCAGGCGCAGCGCCAACGATCTTCCCGCGGAGGTGCGTTACTTGATGAAAGTACCCGATGGCCCAAGTACAAGCCATGGAGAACTCACAGGCCACTAACGCCGCGAGAAGCACCAGATGGCAGAGCCTGGAGCGGAAGACCGACGCAAGAAGGAATCGCATGACGAGTGCCCTCCCCTGATTGTCTCCGAAAGCGACAATGAATCGTGATCGAACGCATCCGCCGCGCCGAGTTGGAACTGGATCCGAACGTCTTGTGGAATCGATTCGTCGCGCTTCTCGCTCGTGGTGACGCCGAGAGCCTCGACGCGGTCCAATGGCCCGCACACCTGGCGTTCTGGTACGAATCGGAGGTGCAGAACGGAGGGCACCTCCAGTTCTTTCTGAACCGGCCGGACAACGCTCCCGAAATGACGGTTCGCGCGTTGGAGACCCTTGGCGCACATTCTCACGCCTGCATCCTCGCGAGGGCCGTAGCGATTTGGCGGCAGTCCATCCGCACTGCACCGGCGAGTGAGCAGGAACTCGTGGAAATGGCCCTGCTGGGCGAGTTCGATGCCTTGGATGCCGAGTTCTACGCCCTGGCGTCGGATCTCGTGCAAATACTCGAAGCTCACCTGCGGCAGAACCGAGCGGCGTACTTCGTAATCGAAGACTGAGCGCGAGACGTGCTGCCTCTTGTAATATTACATGCTACGCAGAGAATCGAGGTTTTCCATGAACAGCGTGCAGCGGTGGCGAAAGGGGAACGGCCTGACCCAGGCCGGCGCCGCGGCATTGCTCTCGGTGTCCCAGCCGTACCTTTCACTTCTCGAGAACGGGGCGAGACCGTTGACGGCGGCGTTGCGCGACCGAATGCGGCTTGACCCACGCGAGACGTTTCAAGATCAACTGAGTGCGCTCGGCTATCCAGGCTTTGCCCATCTTGCCTCGTCCGGTTCGAAGCGCTCGTCCTGGCGCTCTGCTCATGGCAGCGTTGGACGCACCGGATGTGGATTCCCGCGTGGTAGAAGCGTTGCCTTGGCTGGCCCGCACTTTCGAAAACTGATTGGATTTCAGATCGCTGGTGCAGCGGGCGAAGCTTCGGAATCCCCAAAACCGTCTGGGCTTTCTGCTCTCGCTGGCTGGCGTGAGTAACCACGAAGGCCGCTTGACGATCCAGGAGATCGAACGAGCCCGTTTCCTGCACGAGGACACGCTTTGCTGGGACCCCATGCTGCCGGCCACACGCGAATGGATGCACGCGAACCGAACCCCGCTTGCCGTGCACTGGAACGTACTGACGAGGCTGCCGGAGGGAAGACATCGGCCATGCCGATTGATCGCCCGGCCGAACCCATGCAGGGCGTCGCGGTGATCGTCAAAGCTGCTCAATAGTGATACCGGCAGGCCAGTCAAATCGTGTTTGAGTTCGGGCTTTCCGATTCCGCGAAAGGTTCTCGCTGCACGTCGCGAATGAGCCTGACGATCCTTGCTGCCTGGGCTCGGTCCTTGTCTGTCCACCAAGCCAAATCCTCGAAGGCCGCAGGATCGAACTCGATGCTTCTCACAAGCCGAGTTTCTCCAACGCTTCATCTATCGGGGTACCGCCCTCACGCTCCAAGGCCTCATGGAGGCGCTGCCGCATTGCCGTGGATCTGAGAAGGTACGCCGTCTCGCGCTCCGACGCGATCTCCCTCCAGAGCGCAATGGGAACGATCACCGCCGTCGGCTCACCTGCTTCGTTCGAGACGATTTGGACATCCGCTTCCGGCACGACTTCAGTTTAACTCCCATCTCAGCCCGGCAACTCGAACACATCGAGCAATACGCGCTCCGGATGGTCCTTCACCAGCCGCCCATCCGCCGGCGAATCGTAGCAAATCATCGCCCGCGGCGGACCCGCCGCCTGCGCCAGCATCGCCAACCCTTCCGCATGATCGCGACCCTCGTCGGCTCCCGTGCCGAACGGCAGTTCCATCGTGCGATCGAGTTGCTTCCTCCACACCATCGCCTCACCTGCCGCATCGAGCGCCTTCGCCCAACGGCACAACCGCACCGGACCATCCAAGTCCATAGTCGGTCCGGCGAGCACGTACATGTCCTTGCCATCGATCGCGAGATCGCGCACGCCGAGCCCGCCGAGTTGCACCAGGTGCTTGCGCAGCCCGCCCTTCATCGAGAGCGAGCCGCTCGCGGAGACCTCCACTGCGATCTCGAGAATCACGGCCCAACCGCGCAGCACTGGTCCGCGCATCCCGGCGAAGACGCGGTCGCCGCGCACGGCCAACCCTTCGATGTCGATGCCGTTGTCCTTGCTCGGAATGTCGCAGAAACGGCCGAGCAGCGGATCGATGGCGATCGCGGCGAACAACTGGTCCGCGCCGGCGATCCCGGTCAGCTTCGCCGTCACCAGCGCGCCTTCCCGCGCCACGGGCTCGCCCGCCGCGTTTAGCGCGATGCGAGCCAAAGTGTGGCGATTCGCCTCGGCCGTAACCGTCGCCAGCCGGCCGCGATTCACCTCGTCATTGGGTTCGTCCTTGTCGGGTTTGGTGCGCTTCAGGCTGTGCGAACCCACCACCCACAGATAGCCGCCATCGAAGTCGATCCCTTCGAGATCGATCTCGGTATTACCCGTCAAACCGAGCAGCGGCGCGAGGTCAAACCGGCGATGCTGTCCGAAACCGCCGCCCGGTTCGGCGGTGAACCGCTCGATCGACGTGCCTTCGTCTCCTCCCATCCAGAGGAAACCTCCCGCAAAACAAATCGCCGAAAGATTGTTCCGAATATCCTCGAGCGTGTCTTTCGGCAAGTTCGAGTCGAGACTCAATGTGGCGCGGGAGACAGGTTGGGCGGGCATGCCAAACAGCATATCGCTTCTTGACTCGCCTAACCCGAGTGCGGTGCAATAAAACCCTATGGCCAAGCGCAGTTCCATCGGTTCGTGGGCCTATACGATCGGCCCCTACGCGTCGAACCCCGTCGACTTCGACACCGTCATCGACAAGCTCAAAGCCCTCGGCTTCGATGGCGTCGAACTCGGTGGTTTCCCTCCCCATCCCAATCCCGGCAATCCCAATGGACCCGACGACTCGTGGCCCGGCGCCATGCCCCACAAGTCCCAGCGCGAGGAACTGGCCGCCAAGATGAAGGCGAAGGGCCTCGCCTTCTCCGGTATCGCCGCCAATCTTTGGGGCGAAAAGCTGATCAACACCGATGACCAGTCGAAGTATGTCGCCGAGTTCGCGCGCAACAGCGAATTCTGCAAGGATGTGGGCATCCAGGGCATCCGCGTCGACTGCGTCCAGCCCCCCACCATTCATCGCGAGATCGACTATGACACCGCGATGAAGCGCGTCGTCTCCACGTGGCAAAAGTGCTGCGACATCGCCGCCGGCAACGGCCAATACGTCACCTGGGAAGTGGAACCCGGCTTCGCCTTCAACAAGCCGAGTGACGCCGTGCGTATCCATGACGCGGTGAACAAGCCGAACTTCGGCATTCAATACGACACCTGCCACGGCCAGATGGTGGCCGTCAACGGCTCACGCCATGAGGGGCAGAAGGAAACCTACCCGAGCCAGATCGAGTACATCCGGATGCTCAATGGCCGCATCAATCACATCCACGTCATTGACTCCGACAACACTTGCCACAAGGATGCCAACGGCCATGACGAGACCTCGGCGCATCCGCCTTTTGGACTCGGCGTGCTCAACTTCGATGAGATCATGCCCGAGCTCGTGAAAGCCGCTCGCCTGCCTCACGACTGGTGGACCATCGACCTCTGCTTCTGGCCCGACGCCTGGGCCGCCACCGAGACCTGCAAGAAGCACCTCGACCAATTGATCGCCAAGTACGGCAACTGAAGGACCCACTCCGATGGCCAAGAAACATCTGCGCGTAGCCATGATCGGCTACGGATTCATGGGGCGCGCCCACTCGAACGCATACAAGCGCCTCAACGATTTCTTTCCGCTCGAACACGCTCCGGTGTTGAAAGTGGCCTGCGCGCGCAACGCCGAGAAGGCGAAAGCGTTCGCCGACAACTGGGGCTACGAGCGCGTGGAAACCGATTGGCGCAAGGTGGTGGAAGCGCCCGATGTCGACGCGATCGATATCTGTACGCCCAATGACACGCATCGCGAAATCGCAATCGCGGCCGCGCAGGCAGGCAAGATGATCCTGTGCGAGAAGCCGCTCGCTCGCGACACGGCCGAGGCCGAGCCGATGGTGGCCGCCGTGGAAGCGGCCAAAGTGCCGAACATGGTGTGGTACAACTATCGCCGCGTACCAGCCATCTCGCTTGCCAAGCAACTCATTGACGAAGGCCGCATCGGCAAGCCGTTTCACTTCCGCGCCAACTTCCTGCAAGACTGGACCATCTCGCCCGACGTTCCGCAAGGCGGCGCGGGCGTGTGGCGGCTCGACGTAAACGCGGCTGGATCCGGTGTCACCGGAGACCTGCTTGCGCACAACATCGACACCGCGATGTGGCTCAACGGCGCCATCACGCGCGTGGTGGCCAAGACCGAGACCTTCGTGAAAGAGCGCATGCACGTGTTGACCGGCAAGGTGGAGCCGGTGGGCATCGACGACGCGTGCCTGTTCATCGCCGAGTTCGCGAATGGATCGCTCGGGCTGTTCGAGTCCACTCGTTACGCGCGTGGACACAAGGCGCTCAAGACGCTTGAACTCAACGGCGCCGACGGCAGCGTCTCGTTCAACCTCGAAGAGATGGAGTATCTCGATTTCTTCGAGTACAAAGCCGATTCGCACGTGCGCGGATGGCGGCGGATCCACGTCACCAATGGGGAGCATCCTTACATGGACAAGTACTGGGTGCCCGGACTCGTGATCGGCTACGAGCATTCGTTCCTCAACGCACTCGCCGATTTCGTCAAGGGTATCGAGACGGGCACGCCCGCGCAGCCCGATTTCCGCAACGCTCTGCAGACGCAGAAAGTGTGCGACGCGGTGTTGCGCTCGGGCAAGTCAGGACAGTGGGAAGCAACCGGCGTCCAACTCTGAATCCCGGTCACCTGCTTGTGGGGCGGGCTTCAGCCTACGCGGGACTCGAGTCCTGTGCCCCTGGCGCAGAGCTCGTGAAAGCATGCCGGGTCGGACAAAGGCACTTGCCCTGCCGTGTAGGGCGGGCTTTAGCCAGCGCGGGACTTCAGTCCCGCTGCCGATGCCTCGCGCCAAGTAATCCGCGCCGAGGTTCAGGCGCTTGGAGCGACACCCCACCGTACGCGGCTTCGGACAGCACCACTCGAGTCCCGCGCAGGCTAAAACCTGCCCCACATGCTTGCGCCGAGGACCCGCAGCCGTGACCCGAGCCGCCGCCCTCATCCTCGGATCCTTCCTCCTGTTCTTCGTCCAACCCATGGTGGCGAAAGCGCTGCTTCCCTGGTTCGGCGGCACCGCCGCCGTCTGGACCGTCTGCCTGCTCTTCTTCCAAGCCGTCCTGTTGGCCGGCTACGGCTACGCGCACATCGCCCGCCCGATTCCGCACGCCGCACTCGCCGTACTCTCGCTCGCCGCATTGCGCGACGCGCCCTTTCTCGTCGAGCTTCCCAACACCGCGGGCGTGATCCTCACGCTTGCCGCCACTATCGGAGTTCCGTACTTCGTGCTCGCCTCCAATTCACCCCTCGTGCAGCGATGGTCCACGCTCGCGAACCCGTATCGCCTCTACGCGCTCTCGAACTTCGCTTCGCTCGCGGCGCTGCTCGTCTATCCGGTGCTCATCGAACGTTGGCTCAGCCTGCGACAGCAGATGCTCGGATGGGCCGGAGCGTACGCCGTCTTCGTGTTGCTCACCGTCATCTCGGTATGGCGCAAGCCGCCCCCCCCGCAGCCCGCCGCGCCCCTTCCTCCTGCGTCCGCCATCGGCTCCTGGATCCTGCTCGCCGCGTGCGGATCAGCGCTGCTGGCCGCGGCCACCAACCAGATGTCGCAGGAGATCGCGCCGATCCCGCTGCTCTGGGTGGTGCCGCTCGCGCTCTACTTGCTCAGCTTCATTGTCTGCTTCGATCGTCCGCACTGGTATGACCGCCACACGTTCTCGCTCATGGCGAGCATCGCCATCCCCGCGGCATGCGTTCTCACCGTAGTGGGAGCGAACGTCGACGTGCGTGCGCATCTCACGCTCAGCGGCGTCACTCTGTTCGTGTGCTTGATCCTGCTCCACGGGGAACTCGCCTCCGCGCGCCCCGAACCCGCATCGCTCACCGTCTACTACGTCGCTATCGCGGCCGGAGGCGCGCTCGGTGGAGCCTTCGTCGCACTGATCGCTCCGCGCGCATTCTCGACCTACGCCGAATATCCGATCCTGCTCGCATCCACCGCCGCGCTCGTTCTCTGGCGGCGAATTCGTGCGGGCGAGTCGATCCGCTCGGCCGCTCCCTTGGCTCGCTCGTCGCTCATCGGGCTCTCCGCCGCCGTGGTGGTTCCGTTCCTGTTGCTCGACACCGGATCGAGCCAGATTCTCGAGCAGCGCCGCAGCTTCCACGGTGTGCTGCGCGTGAGCGAACGCGAAGAGAACGGGTTGCGCCGCCGAGTGCTCACGCATGGGCAGACCACACACGGGCTCCAACTCCTCGACCCAGCTCGCCGCCGCACACCCACCGCATACTACGGCTGGGCCAGCGCGCCTGCCCTAGCCATCGAGGAGCATCAACGCCGCACCACCGGACCACTCCGCATCGGCGTCATCGGACTCGGTACCGGCACGCTCGCGCGCTACGGCCGTCCAGGCGACCTCATCCGTTTCTACGAAATCAATCCGCAGGTGATCGCCATTGCTCGCGAGCGCTTCACATTCGTCGCCGATTCCATGGCTAACGTCGAGATCTCGGAAGGCGACGCGCGGCTTGCACTGCGCGACGAGTCGCCCGCCAACTTCGACATCCTCGTGGTGGACGCCTTCTCGAGCGACTCGATTCCGGCCCACTTGCTCACCACCGAATGCGCGCGGATTTACCGCAAGCATATGGCGCAGGGCGCGACGCTGCTGATCCACATCTCGAATCGTGCGCTCGACCTCGAGCCGGTGGTTCACGGGCTGGCGCAGTCGATCCGCTACTCGGCCCGCCGCGCCGATTCACCGGAGGATCGAACGCAAGGCGTCTACTCGGCCACGTGGATGGTGCTCGAAGACAAGCCCTACGCACAAGCTCCCCGGCGCGTGCTTCGCTGGACCGACGACTTCGCGAGCTTGTGGAGCGTGATGAAGTAGAGACATATAATCGAACTATGGGCGTGGCTGCTGCACAGATTACCGCCGCCGAATTCTTGACGTTGCCTCAGGAACAGACCCAGCGAACTGAGCTGGTGGCAGGAGAGATCGTTCCAATGGCCGGTGCTCGCTTTTTGCACGAAAACGTCAAGAGCCTCGTTACGCGGGAGCTCATGCGATATTTGTTGAGCCATCCGATCGGAAGGATCTACGAAGAGACGATGTACAGGCTGACCCCGGTCGACGCGAGGCAGCCGGATGTTTCGTTCCTACTTCAGCATCGAGTCAACGCCGTAGATCCGCAGGATTGGCCGCAAGGTGCGCCGGATTTGGCCGTGGAAGTGGTGTCGTCGGAATCGGCCGCGGATTTGGAAGCGAAGATCGAGCTCTATCTCGCCAACGGCGCGAAGTACGTGATCACGGCCTTTCCCGAGCGAAGAGTGATCCATGTCTACACGCCGGGCGGATCCTCGAGGCTTCTCGGCGTCGACGCGGACTTGGAACTCCCGGAACTGTTACCCGGCTTCAAGACGAAGGTGTCGAACTTCTTCGAGTAGCCACCTCGGAGCCTCCTGCGCCCGTATGATCGCCGCGTGCGATGCAGCCGTGTCAGCCTGCCTCGCGCGCTGATAGGGCTGTACCAGGAGCGAACTCGAGCTGCGCATCGCGTAACCCCGGCGCGCCATGGTGAACACGCCGGCATGGCGGCAACGCGGTCACCCACAGAAGATGCGGTTCGCAGATGCGGCGGCTGCCCTGGCGGCTCCTGACTCGGCCAGGGGATGCTTGTGGCTGTTCGTCCAGCGGCGGTTTGGTTCCCGGTGGTGCGGCCGGCGCAGGGAAGCAGGGGGCCGGCGCCGATGCGTTTGAGAGACAATCGGTTCTTGCGCGCCTGCGCGGAAGCCGCCCTACACTGGCAAACCCGGGTGCGGTATACTAGCGGGCTCAGGTTCTGCTACCGAACCGCCCAAACCCCGTACCGGGTTTGTCTTCCGGGATCCGTCGTGACCCGCTGATCGAGCCGGAGGCAATCGACGGGTGTGAACGCGAACGGAAGCAGTGGGGTGTCCGAGCTGGGCCTCGCCCCCCAGATCATCACGTTTCCCGAATCCCAGCGCCCCATCCTTCTTGCGGTGGTAGATACCGAAGAGGAGTTCGACTGGTCTCAGCCTTGCAGCCCGGGCAATACCGGCGTCACTGCAATGCGCGACCTGTGGCGGTGCCAGAGAATTTTCGAATCGTACGGGCTCTGTGCCATGTACGCGGCCGACTATCCGGTAGTGAGCGACGACGACGGCTGGCGCTTTCTCGAAGAGCCCCTCTCGAAAGGCACGTGCGAGGTGGGAGCTCATTTGCACCCTTGGGTGACGCCTCCGATCGCCGAGGATCTGATTCCCCGGCACACTTATCCAGGCAACCTACCAGATACTCTCGAGCGCCGCAAGCTCGAAACGATCACCCACTTACTCGAACGCCGAATGGGGCACGCGCCCTTGGCTTACAAAGCCGGACGCTACGGGCTCGGGCCGCGCACAGTCCAGCACCTCGAGCAACTCGGCTATCGCGTGGACCTCAGTCTCGCACCCGCGTTCGACTACTCTGGAGACGGCGGTCCCGATTACGAGCGCTACGATACGGCGCCCCAGTGGGCCGGGCCCCGCAGCCCAATCTTGATGCTGCCCACCACGGGTGCATTCAGCGGATGGTGGCCCGGAGACAAGGTCCGATTGAACGGCGTCGCCCGGTCCCCCCGGGGAGAACGGCTTCGCATACCCGGCGTCTTGGCCCGGCTCGGGGCGCTCGACCGGCTTCGTATCTCGCCTGAGGATTTCACGCTCGCCGAGATGAAAAAGGTCACCGGATATCTTCACGCACAGGGTCATCGGGTATTTACTCTGAGTTTCCACAGCCCGTCAATGGCGATCGGATGTACGCCGTATGTGCAGTCCGATAACCAGCGCGAGGCGTTCTTGAAGACGATTGCAGACTACTGCGAATGGTTCTTCGCGTCACTGAATGGAGTCCCCATGGCGGTGACGGAAGTTCTCAATTTGGCCGACTCGCTGCGGCCAGCGGCGCTCACTGGAGCGCTCGCTCATAGCGGAGGGATATGAAGGTACTGGGCATTTCGCCTTTGGACAAAGACGCCAGCGCATCGCTGGTGGAGGATGGCAAAATTCTCTTCGCCGCCGGCGAAGAGCGCTTCTCGCGGCAGAAGCAGCACTCCGGATTCCCCTATCAGGCGATTCAAGCGGCGCTGGACCGCACGGGAACCAAGCCTGAAGAGATCGATGCGGTGGCCTACGCGTTTCTGACCTGGGATCAGGAGCTCGAGCACGTCGAGAAGAGTTTCGCCAACTACGACGTCGTATGCAACGGCTGGTTCCATCAGGGTCTGGCGGAGAAGCTCGACGCAGCGGAAAGCCGCATTCCCGAGCGCACGAAGCCGGTGCCCGGGCTCGCCGATCCGAATCAGCGCAAGGACAAGGAACTCGCCAAGCGGGTGTTCTACCGCGTGGCTGGAGGAGTTGCCGACGCCGCGTCTTTCTTCGATCACCGCGCCGCGCGCGAGTTCATCGAGGGCACGGAAGACAACCACAAGCACTGGCAGGAAGAACTGGAACAAGGCCTGAAGAAGTTCGGACTGCTGGGCAAGCTGAAGCGGTTCGAGCATCACCTCTCGCACGCCGCCAACAGCTACCTGGCCAGCGGCATCGATCGCGCGCTGATCGTCACGCTCGACGGCTACGGTACCGGGCTTGCGGGCTCGATCAGCATCGGCGAAGGCGGCAAGATCCGCCGTCTGCACAACATCCGGTATCCGCATTCGCTCGGCACCTTCTACGAGGCCGTAACCTCCTCGCTCGGATTCCGCGCCGACCGCCACGCCGGCAAAATCGTCGGCCTTGCGGCCTACGGCGATCCTGATCTGCTCACGCCCATCTTGCTCGAACGCTTCAAGCGCTCGAAGGGCGACTTCCAGATGATGCAGAACAACACCATCTGGTTTTCGCGCTATCTGGCGATGCGCTTCCCGATGATCGACGTGGCCGCGGCCTATCAGCGGGCGCTCGAGATCGTAGCGGCGGACCTGGTGCGCGATTGGGTGACCGAAACAGGATGCCCCAATGTTGTTCTATCGGGCGGCGTCACCGCGAACGTGAAGATGAACCAGCGGATCGCCGAAGTTCCCGGCGTCGAGAAGGTGTTCGTCTATCCGAACATGGGCGACGGCGGATGCGGCACGGGCCTGGCGCTCTACATGACGTGGCCGGGCGGCGTGGGCGCGCCGATCGACAACGTCTATTTCGGGCCCGGCTACACGCCCGCCGAGGTCCGCGCGGCGCTCGAGCGCGAGAACCTGAAATTCAGCGAACCCGCCAATCTGGCCGCGGAGGTGGCGCGCCGAATCAACGGCGGTGAAGTGGTGGCGCGCTTCGATGGACGCATGGAGTATGGTCCGCGCGCGCTGGGTAATCGGTCGATTCTCTACCATGGCCGCGATCCGGAAGTGAACCAGTGGCTCAACCAGCGGCTGGGCCGCACCGAGTTCATGCCGTTCGCTCCGGTGACCATGTGGGAAGACCGGCACGAGTGCTACAAAGACATCTCCAAGGCCGAGCACGGCGCCGAGTTCATGACCATCACGTTCGATTGCACGCCGTTCATGCGCCAGAGCTGTCCGGCGGCGGTCCACGTGGACAACACGGCCCGGCCGCAGTTGGTGAGACGCGAGAAAAACCCCGGGTACTACGACATCCTCTCCGAGTACAAGAAGCTTTCCGGATTCCCGTCGCTCATCAACACGAGCTTCAACATGCATGAGGAGCCAATCGTCTGCTCGCCTGATGATGCGGTGCGCGCGTTCCTGGATGGGCGGCTGGATGGACTGGCGATTGGTCCCTATTACGTCGAGAGTCCGCGTAAGGTGAAGTGACGGCCTAGGCAGCAGTCCGTGGCTAGAGTCCCGGGGGTCGCACGGCGCGGGATCTGTGCCCGAAGGCGAGGCGCGAGAAGGAAGCAATGCCTGCCCATCTCGAGCGACGAGCAACGAAGCATGCGGCATCCCGGCCGCCCAGAGGGTTGCGGCGGCATGGGGCCATCTGCTTCGTTGCGGCTCCTTCGAAATGGCGCGCATTGCGTCTCTGGCCACGCCTCGAATCTGGCGACATCCCCAGACCTGGGCGCTCGCAATGCGGCCCGCGCGACCTTAGCCACGGGCTGCTAGGAGACCACGACTTAGAATTGAGTGATGCACCGGCGTCCCCAAGTCAGCGTTCTCGGCAGCGCGGAGCCCGGGTCCCCCGCGTTCGAATTGGCGGGCCAAGCTGGGGCACTGCTGGCGCGGCTCGGAATCACCCTCGTGAGCGGATGCGGAAGCCCGGCCACGAGAGTAGCGGCGCAGGAGGCGCTTCAAGCGGGCGGACTGGTGGTCAGCATCATTCCACCCGACACGATGCCTCCGCCGGATTGGCCGGCGACGGTCGTGATTCCTAGCGGAATGGGCGATGCCCGAAATCTATTGATGGCTCTGGCCGGAGATGCTTGCATCGTGATCGGCGGCAGGGCCGGTACGATCTCGGAGGTTTGCCTGGCATGGCTGCATCGGCGTCCGCTGCTTCCGTTGACCGGCTGCGGCGGCTGGTCCGATTCGCTTCCCGCGAACCCACCCGATGAAAGGCAGAACTCCCGGATTCTCCCGTGGAGTTCCATCGGCGAGCTCCACTTGCAGCTTCGTGAATTGCAGCTCGCGCCGGACTCGGAGATCTACGAGACCGAAAGCCGCTAGACTGGCAGAATGCCTGTCAAGGACAACTTCACGGAAGGCGAGTGGTCGCTGCTGCGCGACGCTCCCAATTACGTAGCTCTCGCCGTCTCCATGGCCGGAGCGAGCGGAGTCTTCGGAACGCTCGGGGAAGTGATGGCTGCGGGAAAAGCCGTCTATGAGGCCACGAGCCACTCGAGCGAGCTGATTCGTGCGCTCGCGGCGAAAGATGAGGTCCAAGCCAGCCAGGAAGCCTTGCGCTCAGCCGCGCGCGATCTCGAAGGCGCGCAGTTGCCCGAGTGGGTCCGCACGTCGGCACTCGGCAAGGCGCGGCAGGCTGTGGCGATTCTGGTTTCGAAGTCGGCCGATGACGCAGCCGCGTATCGCGAGTGGCTGCAGTCGCTCGGCGTCAAGGTCGCGGAAGCTTCGAAAGAAGGCGGATTCCTCGGGTTCGGCGGCGAGCGCGTCAGTGAAGGTGAGAAGAAGTTCCTGGATGAGTTGAAGTCCGCGCTGGCTTAGTCGAGAGACGGCGAAGGCCGGCCTAGACTGAAGGAATGCCACGACTGTTGCAAGAGATGTACCGGCTGCAAGCCGAGCCCACTGGCTTCAATGAAGAAGAGCGGCGATTGCTCAAGATGTTCGCGAACATCCTCGAGAGCCACTATGAGGTGGAGGAACGGCGCAATTTGTTGACGGTCGAGGAGTACCTTTTACTCCCGGGGCGGTGGGAATTGCTCGAGGGGGTACTTTACTGAGTCACACGCCCGCGGGCTGCTGCTCCAACTCCGCGCGCGTGTGTTCCACCACGACCTCCATCGCCTTCCACCGAATCGCCTTTACGCTCCCGGTGGCGATCCGCACACGATGATGGCGCAACCCTCCGGCGGTGTCGATGATGACGCCGCCTACCGTCCAGCCGTCTTCTTCGAGCAGCAGGTCGGACACCGAGCCGAGGACGGCATCCTTGGCGCGGACGCGGTAGCGGATGAGTTCGCAGAACGAACGCAAATGCGGATCGCCCTCGACATGCGCCGTCGCCGGATCCACGCGCGACTCGAACTCCGCCACTAGCGCCGGCTCGTGTGTCCAGTAAGCTGGCCAGCCGAAATGCGCCGACATGGCGACTTCCTGCTGGCGCGAAACCGGGCGGTCCGTGTCGACGTCCGGCGCCGAGCTGATCTGCGCCTTCGTCAGCGAGACCGGAAACCTGCGAGCGACGGTATCGGGATGGCCGAGCGAGGCTGGCGAGATCAATACACGGCGGTGATGCAGCCAGCCGCCCATGCCCGCAACCAGGTAGCGAATGCGCCAGGAAGCGTCGTCGAAGTAGAAATCCTCGACGACGCCGAGGTCGCCGTCGGTCTCATGCAGACGATAACCGAGCAAGGAGCGCGCGCTACAGAGCATGGCTCCTCTTATTAGAGCAGGAGCCTCAGAAGCTGAACCGCAACGAGGCCTGCATGCGCCGTTCGAGCCGGGCTGCCGTGACCTGGCCGAAAGCCGTGTTTACCTGAACTCCCGCCGTGTCGAACCGGGCCGTGTTGTTCACGGCGGAGAACTGGGTATGGTTGAACAGATTGTAGAACTCCCAGCGGAACTGGAGATTCTTCTTCTCGGAGAACAGCGGGAAATTCTTGAAGATCGACACGTCCCAATTGTTGAATCCCGGGCCACGGAACTTGTAGTTCGTGAAGTCCGACCCGATGTCGCCGCGCCCAGCCGGGCGCTTGAACACCGACGTGTTGAACCATCGAGCCGCCGTACGTTCTCCGTGCGGAAGCAGGGCGCTGCCGGTCATGACCACCGTGCCTCCATCGCCTCCGCCGGTGAAGTCGAAGTTGTCGGTGGTAGTGAGGCCGACGTTATTGGGGAATCCGCTGGCGAACGTCGTGATACCGGAAACCTGCCAGCGGTCGAATGCGGCTTTGGCGGCGCGGTGGCCCGCGAACAAGCGGCTGCCGCGAGGCAGGTCCACAACGTAGCTGAAGTTGAACACGTGCGTCTGGTCATTGCCGAGCAGCGACCGCCGCAACTTCGAGGGGATTTCCTGCGCCCAGCCGTTGACGAACGCTTTCGAGTACGTGTAGCTGCCCTGCACCTCGAATCCGCCGATGAAGCGGCGGTTCAACTGGACCTGCAGCGAGTCGAAGCGCGTCGTGGTCGCCGGGCCTTGCAACAGGATGTCGGCCAAGCCCACGTAGCGGCGCAGGAGCACATCCGGAAGCGGTTGCGAGGGGTTGGCGGGATCGGCGTTCTGCGGCAGGAACCGCGCTCCATACGGAATCTGATTGAAATTGTAGTTCTGCCGGTTGTGATGGGAGTTATTGCCTACATAGGACACATCGAGCACCGTGCCCTTCATCACTTCGCGCTGCACGCCTAGTAAGTATTGGTACACCAGCAGCGCTTTTTGCTGCCGATAGGGTCCGGTCATGTTTCCAGGAGTGGTCAGGGTTCCCGCGCTCAGCAATTGATTCATGTCGCTGAAGAAGATGTTCTTGTCGAAGCGGTACGCGGGACCACCGTCAAACGCGTCGTTGCCGCCGAAGCTCGCCTGATGATACGTGCCCCACGCGGCGCGAACGGCCGTTTTGCCGGTGCCGAACGGATCCCACGCCAAGCCGAGCCGCGGATCGTAGAGAGGCGCCAGCAGGTCGCGGAATCCGCCGTAGCCGGGAACGTACGACTTGTCGTTCTGCACCACCACGCCGTTGAGCAGGCAAGGTTGCGTCGTGGTGATGATGGTGCAATTGTCTCCGGTGCCCGGAACAATTGCTCCGATATATGTTTGCGGGAAGATTTGGCCGTTGAGCGGATTCACGGCTCGGCGCCCTTCGGGAGTCGCGATCGGCCGGAACAGCGTGGGCGTCTTCTTCGGGTCGTAACGCTCGAAGGTGAACGCCGAAGCTTCGCCGTTCGATTGCAGCGCCCACGGCGCCCAATAGACGCGCAAGCCGATGTCCATGGTGAGCCGGCGCGTGATCTTCCAGGTGTCCTGCCCGAAGAACGCCCAGGTGTTGCGGCGGGCGAACTGCGCGGGACGGCCCAAGCCTTCGGTGTACTGGCGGAAGTGTCCGATGTAGGCGTTGGCGAACGCGTATCCGGTGTTCAAAGGATCGTTCACGTCGGCGCCGAAATCGAACTGGCCGGCGAAGGTGCTCGAACGCGCCTGGCCGAAGCGGCTGCTCTCGCGATAACCGCCGAACTTGAAGGTGTGCACGCCGTGCGTCCACGTGAGGTTGTTGGTCGTGGTGAGATTCGAATCGGCGCCCCACAACGGCAAGCGGTTGTCGTAGGCGATCGATGCCCCGGAGAAAGCCGTCGGGATGCCACCGAAGGTCGCTTTCGGAATGATGCCGAGCGGATTGTTCTGCGGCACGAACTGTCCGAGGCCGGTGAGTCCACGGCTGGCGCGCTGGATGCGCAGGAGTTCCTGGTCATTGGGCAAGCGCCCGTCTTCGGTGTCGACGAAGAAGCCGGCGAACATCTCGTTCACCAGATTCGGGCGAATGATCTTGGTGTAGCTCACGGTGAGTTGATCACCGGTGAATTCGTAGTGATGATTCACGAGGCCCCAAGGCGACGATCCGCCCGCTACGTGATAGCCCACCGTGTCGGCGTGCCAGCTCGATGCCTTGACACTGATCGTGTCTGAGGTGGTGGGCTGCAAGTCAAAGCGGAACAGATGCTGGTTGCGCGGGCGTCCGAGGCTCGTTTCCTGGAACAGGTAGTTGTAGCCGCCGCCGTTGAAATTGGGCTCCGGGAAGATGTTCATCAAGGCGATGCCGTAGCGGTTGCTCTGCGTCGTGGGGATGATGTTTCCGGGATACGGCTGATTGCCGTTCAGCGGGTCGCGCACGGTGATGAGGCGGTTATTCAGATCGTTCGACCGCGAGAAATCGCCGCGCCGTTCGAGCAGCGTGGGCATCGTCCAACGCTCGAGCGCGACTGGTTCGCGAATGCGCGTGTTGTCGTAGGAGTAGAAGAAGAACATCTTGTCGCCGCCGCGATTGATGATCGGGATCGGCACCTTCACCGGACCGCCGATGGTCCCGCCGAGCGTCTCGAAGCGATAGATCTGCTTCGGTATGCCGTCGCGATTGCGGAAGAACGCATTGGCGTTGAACATCTCGTGGCGCTTGTACCAGTAGCCACTACCGTGGAACTCGCGGCCGCCGCCCTTGGTGATGATGTTGATCTGCGCGCCGCCGGACCGGCCATATTCGGCGGTGTAGTTGGCAAGCTGCACTTTCACTTCTGCCACCGCGTCGAGATTCACAGTGGCGCTGAAGACGCCGCCGCCACCGCCATCGCCGCCGTTGACGCCGTCGGCCATGATGGTCGTGTTGTTGGTGCCCTGCCCTTGGAAGTTCGGCATGTTGGTGCCGAAGAATCCGCCGGCGAATTCGTTGTCCTGCCCTTGCGACACGCCAGGCAGGATGCGCAGCATCGACACCGGATCGCGTCCGCGGATCGACACCAACGACAATTGCTTGCTGTCGAGTACCTGGCCGTGCTCGGCGTTGCCGGTCTGCACGGTTGCGCCCTGCGCCTGCACCACGATCGACTCGGTAACCGTTCCGACTTCGACCTGGAGCGTGCCGAGCGAGAGACGCGCCGAAGCAGTCACGTTGACGTTCTTCCGCTCGATCGGGCGGAACCCCTTCGCATTCACCTTGAGCGTGTAGGCGCCTGGCGTCAGCGCCGGGAACACGAAGTCCCCGATGTCGTTGCTCATGGTTTGCCGGTCTTCGCCGGTGCGGTCACTGACCAGCGTCACCTCCGCACCCGGCACCACTTGGCCGGACGAATCGGCGATCGTTCCCGCTACCGACGCCGTGCTGCTCTGAGCAAATGCGGCCACCGTGCAGGCAAGAAAAAGCCCGAGGACTCTGAGATGCATGACCTTCACCTTCACCTCTCGTATCGAATCTGTTCGGGGCAACCAGTTTCCATACGATATTGAAGGCTGACATCGAAGTCAAGCGCGGCTCACCGCGTTTTACTACTCTTTTACAACTTCGTCACGACTTCTCCGCGGGCTTCGCGAATACTCGAAGTATGAAGCTCGAAGCCCACAAGCCATCCGGAACCGCGGCCGCCGTGATCGGATTTCTGATCGTGTCGATGGCGGTGAACATCACCATGGCGCTGCACCTTCGCCACGTCATGGCCGATGATCCGCCCGCCAAAACCAGCGTCGCCCGCGCGCGTTGAGCTACTTCACCATGAGAACGCTTACGCGCACCCGCGGCGTCCTCGACCGCGCCACCAGCCGCACCGATTCCACTTCGCGGCCGTTGGCGAAATCGAGCAAGCGGTGCGTGCCGGCTCCGAGCACGGCTTCGTTGAAATCCACCACCTGCACCTGGCCGTTATGGAAAGCGACTTCGGCAAAGTCGATCTGCGCGCGCCCATCGAGCCGCAGCAAAAGCTCCTTGCCGCGATTGTGCACGCGTAGCGACGTATCGGACCAGTCGTCTTCGCGGAACAGAGTCTCCGTGTCTTCCCAAACCAATCTCTCGCGCGGAGGCGCAGCCACCACCACGCGAGTCCACACCACCGGAGCCGCATAAACCACCGGAGCCGCCGCCACGATCACCGGTCGCCGCACTACCACCGTGCGCGGCCTGTGAATGGGATGCCCCACTCCAATGCTCAAGTTCACCCGCACGCCGGCCCACAGCGCTCCGGCGGTCATCGCCGCCATCAGAATCCGTTTCATTCCATCGCCTCCGTACATGAGAACACCGCCTCCGGAAAAATGTTACTGTCTTTTCTCGTGGACCTCATCCCCCCAAAAACGGTAGTGCTCACGTTCGATGATGCCGTCAAGAGCCACCGAACCACTGTCGGGCCGTTGCTCGCCGAACTCGGCTTCCATGCAACTTTCTTCATCAGCCATCGCTGGATGGACGACAAAGCAAACTTCATGACATGGGAGGACATCGCCGAACTGCACCGCATGGGCTTCGAGATCGGCAACCACTCCTGGACCCACGGCAACTTCTCCACGCCCTACGCCGCTGCCCGCATGGCTGGCGAACTCGCCCTCATCGAGAACGCGCTGGCCCGCGTGAAGGTCCCCAAGCCCGTGAGCTTCGCGTGGTCAGGCAACGCGTTCGGTCCGGAGTGCGTGCGGGTGCTGCGCGATCTCGGCTATCGTTTCGCGCGGCGTGGCGGCATGCCGGAGGTCGAGTACGGGCGCGCGACCGTAGGTCCGCTGTTCGATCCCGCCCGCCGCCATCCGCTGCTGATTCCCACCACCGGGGACTCCTACCCCAACTGGACCTTCGAACATTTCCAGACGGTTGTGTCGCAGGCCACGGAAGGCCGAGCGGTGGTGCTGCAGTATCACGGCGTGCCAGACGTGGCGCACCCCTGGGTACATAGTGACCCGGAATTGTTTCGGCGCTCGATGCGCTATTTGAAAGACCAGGGCTATCGCGTCGTCGCGCTTCGCGACCTCGCGCCCTACATCGACGAGCAGAATCCGCCGCGGGATCCCGTGCTCGAGATGCGACATCCGATCATGGCGAATCCGAAGCTCGCGCCCGAGGTCGCCGCTACGCGCGCCAAGCTCGACTATTGGCGCGGTGTGATGGCCGCGCATGGTTACTCGCGCGAAGAGATGTCCGCCGTCGCGGGTCAGCCCGTGGAGCCTGCCGAACCCGCCCGCGCGGCGATTCTGCCCTATCCCGGCGGACGGCATCCACGCATCGGTTTCCTGGACGGTGCCATTGATCCAATGCGTGGCTCGAAGGCGAGCGTCTTCCTTCCCTGGGATCCCTCGAGCTACCTCGTAGTGGACGTGCCCGAAGCGATCATTTCCGCCAAGGGCGGCATCCTTTTTCTCGCGCACACGCACATCCCCACCGTGTGGGACGGCCAGCACAAAGCCATCGACAACGTCGATTGGACGGTCGACGGCGCGGCGTTACGCAACGAGTGGACACTGCCGAACGGCGTGGTGATCGGCGCCCGCGTCGCGCCTGCGGAAGCCGGCGTTGACATGGAGCTGTGGCTGCGCAACGGAACCAACGCCGTCATCCCCGAGCTTCGCGCGCAGGTCTGCGTGATGTTCAAGCGCGCCGCGGGATTCACCGCCCAAACCAACGACAACAAGCAACTCGGCAAGACCATGGCGAAGGCGACGGGTGCGGGACACACCATCACCGTCGAATGGGAGCCGTGCCATCGCGTGTGGGCGAACCCGCCGTGCCCGTGCATGCACTCCGATCCGTTGCTCGGCGATTGCGCTCCCGGCCAGACCGTACGAGCCACGGGCCGGCTTCGTTGGATCTGACGGGGCTGGAGCTGACCGCGCTGGCGTGCTCGGCGGCGAATGGTGCTATGCTTCCGGCAGCACGCCACTTTGCATTTCCGGAGGTCGCGTTCGATGCAACGACTCGACCGCAACTGGATTCCCTGCACTGCCCGCGAGATGGGCCGCCGCACTCATTCTCGCCGCGGCCGCCGCCGCACAACCTTCCCCCCCGCGATACTTCTTCGGCAAGCTCGACCTGGCTACGGCGAAGGGCCCGGCCTCGGTCGTCTCGGGTGATTGGAACGGCGATGGTCTGCTCGACCTTGCGCTCGCCAATCCGGATTCCTCGAATTACTCGGTGATCCTCGGCGATCCGGATGGTGGCTTTGCCCCGCGGGTCGACTATCCTCTGAACTCCTCGCCCCAGCGAATCCTCACCGGCGATTTCAACGGCGACGGCATGCCGGATCTCGCGATCGCGGTCACCGGTTCCATCCTGGTCTTGCTCGGCAACGGCTCGGGCACTTTCGCGAGTCCCGTTGCATTCGGAAGCGTCACGACGCTCGGTCCACTGACCGCCGACTTCAACGGAGACGGCAAGCTCGATCTTGCGCTGCCCGAAGCCTGCACGCCCGCCGTGGGGCGCTGCACGGACACGCAGGGTCGCGTACAGATCCTACTCGGCAACGGCGATGGCACGTTCGCTAAGGGCGACTTCGCCGCCACCATCGCCGCACCAGTCGCTGCTGCCGTCGCGGACTTCAACGGAGACGGCAAGCTCGACCTCGCGGCAGGAAGCCAATCGAACGGCGTGTCCGTTCTGCTCGGAAATGGCGACGGAACGTTCCAGCCGCGCAAGGATTTCGCCGGCGCGCTGAATGGGCTGGTGGCTGCCGACTTCAACGGTGACGGCATCGCCGATCTCGCGCTCGGCGGGATCGATCGCCGAATCTCCGTCTACGCGGGCAAGGGCGATGGCACGTTCCAGAATCCCGTGCCGTACGAAACGAACATCGTGGGCCTGCTCACCTTCATCGCCGCCGCGGACCTGAATGGCGATGGCCGCATGGACCTCATCGCTTGCGGCAACCAAGGAATTTCCGTGCTGCTCTCGAATGACGCCGGCGGCTTCGACACGCGGTCAGACTACTACGCGCCCGGTTACGCCTGGGCCATGGCGGCCGGCGATTTCAACGGCGACACGGTCACTGATCTAGCCGTGGTGAATCGCACTACTTCGAATTCCAACGGTCCAGACAGCGTGAGCGTGATGCTCAATCTCGGCACGGGCAAGTTCGCCGGGCGCGTGGACACTGCCACTGGCAAGGATCCGAGAAGTCTTGCTGCCGCCAAGCTGGGCGCAGGAACCAACGCCGATCTCGTGGTGGCGAACTACGCGGACAAGACCGCCGCAGTTCTGGTCGGGGATGGGTCGGGCGCGTTTGCCAAGCTCGCATCGATCGACCTGGGAGACAATCCTACGTCCGTCACTCCGTTTTCTCCCAAGTTCTCCGCGCCGCCGAAACCGGCTGCCAAGACAGCGGAGAACTCCGAAGCGAAAACCGATTTCAAGATGGCCTTGGCAGGAGGCATTTTCCAGCCAATCCAATTGAAGTTCGAGGGAGAAGTGCGGGGTGTTACCACTCACTTGACCGACGCACTTTTCAAGCCGATCGGGAAATTGTTCGGGTTGGAGCCGGACGACCCCGACTACAACGGCGACGGCAATAATGACTTCGCCTTCACCGTGCCCGCCGCGCAGGATCTCATCGTAGTCCTGTGCAATGGAGACGGAACCTGCAAGAATGGCGTCAGCTATCCGGCTGGCCAACAACCGGTGGCTGTTGCGCACGGCGACTTCAACAGCGACGGCAAGACCGATCTGGTAGTGGCCGACGCTGCCGCGAACCGCATTCTCATCTTCCTCAACAAAGGTGACGGAACGTTTCAGGCTCCGGCCGGCTTCGCGACGGGCGCGAGGCCGGTGTGGCTCGCGGTGGCCGACTTCGATGGCGACGGCAAAGACGACGTGGCCACTGCCAACGCTGTCGACAACAGCGTCTCGCTGCTGCGCGGCTCGGGCAACGCCACCTTCGCGCAGCGTGTCGACTATGCGGTTGGGCTCGCACCGTATTCCATCATTGCCGATGACTTCAACGGCGACGGCATCGTGGATCTTGCGGTGTCGAACTCCGGCGCGAACACGATATCGGTGCTGCCGGGCGCGGGCGATGGGACCTTCCGCTTCCGGCAAACTTTGGTCAGCGGAGCGGGCCTGCGTGAAGTTGTCTCGATCGACCTCGACGGCAGTGGCAGGCCCAGCTTGGTGTCGGCCAACTCTATCGAAGGAACTGTTTCGGCGTTCCCGAATCCGCCTTTGCGCTAGCAGCCCGTGGCTAGAGTCGCGTGGGCCGCGTTGCGAGCGCTGTCAACGGCGACGGCGTGGCCTGACATGACCTACCGTGACCTCGAAGAGAACCGCCGCTGGGTGGGAGCTAACCCGCGGCAGCCTCCGCCGGCGCCCCCACCGAATGCTTCTTCATCCGATACCGCAGCGTGTCGCGGCTGATCCGCAACAACCGCGCCGCGGCGGTCTGGTTCCCATGCGTCTTTTCGAGCGCCTCCACAATCAGCCGCTTCTCCTGCGCCTCGAGACCCTCCGCCTCCATCGGCGGCGGACCCGGCATCGCCGCGATCGCGGCCGCAACGGGCGGAGCCAGTGGCAGCGCACCCGGCTGCAGCAAGTAGGGCGGCAGATCGGGCACGTCTACCGAATCCGTCATCGTCATCATTACCGCGTGCCCAATGACGTTCTCGAGCTCGCGGACATTGCCCGGCCACCCGTGCCGCGCCAGCACCAACTGCGCTCGCCGCGTGATGGCTGACACCGGCTTGTGGAACTGGTGCGAAAAGCGCTTCAGGAAGTGGCGTTCGAGCAACGGCAGGTCACCTTGCCGCTCGATGAGCCCAGGCGTGTGCAGTTCCACCATCGAAAGCCGATAATACAAATCTTCGCGGAAACGTTTTTCGGCCACTTCCACGCGCAGGTCGCGATTGGTGGCGGCGATCACGCGCACGTCCACCTTGCGCGGCGTCAGCGACCCCACCCGGTGGACCTCCTGGTTCTGCAGCGCCCGCAGCAGCTTTGCCTGCGTGTTGAGCGGCATGTCGCCGATCTCGTCGAGGAACAACGTGCCGTTGTGCGCCACCTCGAACAGTCCAGCCTTGTCGTGAGTAGCCCCGGTGAACGAGCCCTTCACGTGACCGAACAGTTCGCTCTCGAACAGCGTCTCCACGATCGCCGAACAGTTCAGCACCACGTAGTTGCCGGAGGCAACCGGACTCAACCGGTGCAGCGCTCGCGCCACCAGTTCCTTGCCGGTACCGGTGGCTCCGGAGACGAGCACGGAACGATAGTGCGGCGCCACGCGCTGGATCCGCGTGTAGAGCTCCCACATCTGCGGCGAGTTGCCGATCATGCCTTCGAACTCGGCGCTCTCGGCCAGGTCTGACTCGATGCTCTGGGCCTTGGCTCGCGATCGCGCCGCTTCCACCAACTTGCTCACCCGCTCGCGAAGCGCGGTGATCGAGACAGGCTTGTTGAGGTAATCGCAGGCGCCTTTCTTGATCGCTTCCACGGCGGACTCGGTGGAATAGTGAGCCGTCATCAGCAGCACGTCGATCGAGGGATCGAACTCGACGATCTGCTCGAGCACTTCCATGCCGCTCAGCTTCGGCATCACCAGATCGGTGATGACGATCTGCGGGCGGCGGCCGCGCACGATATCGAGCGCCTCTTCCGGGTCGCTCGCGGTAATGACTTCGAGCCCGGGCAGCCGCAGCGCCGCGCTCAGCATCTCCAGGCTGCCTGGATTGTCGTCGACGATCAACAACGTGACTGTTTCGTTCATTTCAAGAACCGTTCCAATTCCTGGCGAAGTGTGGAGAGCGGTATAGGTTTGCTCAAGTAGTGGGTGAACCCGGAAGAAATGGCCCGTTCGCGATCGCCATCCATCGCATAGGCGCTGAGCGCCACCACGGGAAGAGCTTCGTATCCGGCCCTGCGGCGGATTTCGCAGACGGTGGAGAACCCGTCGAGCACCGGCATCTGGATGTCGAGCACCACGAGATCTGGCCGGGCTTCGCCGAGCCGGTCGAGGACCTGGCTCCCGTCGCACGCTTCGATGACTTCGTGCCCAGAGCCTTCGAGCACCATTCGCAACAGCTCACGGCTCTTGGCGCTGTCATCGGCGATCAATATTCGGCTCAGTTCGAACCTCCCATCACCGGACCGTGGCCCGGCGCAGTTCCGCGATCAGCTTATCGCGCCATGCTCCTCCTTTTACCAGAATCGCGCTTGTTGTCTGGCGAAGCAACTGGACATCGGAATCCTGGAGCTCGACTCCGGTCAGCACGATCACCGGAATCTGCGAGAAACGCGCGTCGGCGCGCATCCGAAAGAGGAGTTCGAAGCCGTTCATTTCGGGCATCATCAGGTCGAGGATGACGGCGCCGGCGCCGCTGGTTTCCAGGCGATCCAAGGCTTCCGCTCCCGAGGCGGCGGTAGCCGCGTCGTAGCCCGCCTCGCGCAGCATCTCGGAAACCAGTTCGCGCGCTCCGGCCTCGTCGTCCACCACGAGCACCGATCGCCGGGTGCCGGGTTTTCCGCCGAGGCAACGGCGCAGCGTTTCGAGCAACACCTGCTTTCGGACGGGCTTGGTGAGATGAGCGGCCGCGCCGAGCCGAAGGCTCTCTTCGGTTTCGTCGAGAACCGAAACCACCACCACCGGTATTGACCGGGTGGCGGCGTCTTTGCGGATCTCCCGCAACGCCGCCCAGCCGTTGCCGTGCGCCAGATCCAGCAGGAACGCATCCGGGCGGGACTCGCGGGCATGGCGTATCGCCTCGCTCACCGAGCGCACTGCCGTAACCTCGTATCCGGCGGGCCCCAGGTAGTTCTCGAGCAGTTCGAGCGATTCGATGTTGTCTTCGAGCACGAGTACCGAGGGCTTGGCGCCCGAAGGATTTCCCCGTTTGGGGGCCGGAACCGTGAACGAGAAGCGCGCGCCTTTGCCCAACTCGCTTTCGATCCAGATGCGGCCGCCCAGTTGCTCCACCAGCCGCTTGCAAATCGCCAGACCCAATCCCGTTCCTTCGCGAACACCCTTCGTGGTGGCGCCCACCTGGCGGAACATGTCGAACACGGCGGCGTGATGTTCCGGGGCCACGCCGACACCGGTATCGGACACCGATACGGTGACTTGGCCGCTTCCCGCCTGGCCCGCCACCTGGATCTCCCCGCCCGCCGGTGTGAACTTGACCGCGTTCGAAAGCAGATTGACTAGGATTTGTTTCAAACGGAGCGGATCGGCTCTGACCGCGAGCGCCGGGGCCACTTCGCTTTCCACACGCAAGCTCTTGGCTGCGGCTTGTTGCTCGATGCCGCGGAGCACGTCCGCCACCACCGGCTCGAGCAGGAAATCCTCGGCCCGGATCTCGAGCCGCCCGGACTCGATCTTGCTGAGATCCAGAATGTCGTTGATCAGCGCCAACAGGTGCAGGGAATCGCCATGGATATTGTCGATGAAGCGCTTCTGGCGTTCGTTCAACTCGCCCTCGAGCCCTTCGCGCAGCAACTCGGCGAAGCCAATGATGGTGTGGAGCGGCGAACGCAGCTCGTGGCTCATGCTGGCCAGGAACTCGCTCTTCAATTTGTTGGCGCGCTCCACATCGGCGTTCCGTTGCGCGAGCAAGCGGTTCTTGTCGGAGAGCTCCGTCTCGTAACGCTCGCGAAGCTCCTCCGAGCGGCGCCGTTCGCTGACGTCGCGCACCAGCGCCAGGGTGTGCATTCCGCCGCCTTCGCCGTCGAGCGGGCTCAGACTGATCTCCACCGGCACCCGCGACCCGTCCCGGTGCCGGGCTTGGAGCTTCAGTCCGCTGCCCATCGGCCGGACCACCGGACTGCGCGCGAATGCTGCCCTGTGCGTGGAGTGGATGCCGCGGACGTCTTCGGGAACCAGTAGCTCGATCGGCCTGCCGATCAGTTCCTCCGGCGAGTAGCCGAAAATGCGATCCGTTGCGGCGTTGGCGACGGCGATGCATCCGCTCGCATCCACCTCGAGAATGGCGTCTGGCACGGCTTCGAACAGGGTCTTGTGCCGGCGCGCCACGGCGAGTTGGTCGCGGATCTCACGGTCTCGCGTGAGGTCTTCGAATACAGCCACGATCCCGCGCACGGCGCCAGCCGGAGTCCGCAGTGCGGCGGCGTGCAGCCGCAGATAGAACGGTTCGCCGTTGCGCCGCTTCGCCCGGATCTGGAGCGACGCCGGAGGGGACCCAGTGCCTGAACGCAGCCCGGCCCACAATCCCGCCGTCGCCGCCGATTCCAGACATGGCGGCCGGCTGCCCAGCATCTCTTCGCGAGACCACCCGAAGATAGCCTCGGCGGCGCGATTCCACACCGTCGTCTTGTCTTCGAGATCGGTGGAGCAAATGCCGAGAGGGCTCGCTTCGAGCACGGTCTCGAGCGTGAGCTCGGCATCGCGGAACTGCGTCACGTCTTGCGCAAAGACCAGGATCGCCGGCTTGCCGTCGTACTCGACCAGCGTGGCGCTGGTGGCCATCTCGATCCGCGAGCCGTCTTTCCGCGAATGCGTGGCGACGTGCGAGCGTTCGAACTCGGCCCCGGCCGGATGCGAGGCCAGAAAGTCGAGCAACGGCTGCCGCTCCTCAGGCGGGCGGACATCGGCGATCGTCATCGCGAGGAACTCCTCGCGCGAGTAGCCGTAGTGAATTAAGGCGCGTTGGTTGACCGCCAGAAAGCGGAGCGTTGCGGGGTCATACAACCAAACCGGGGCTGGGCTCCGCTCGAAGAGAAGGCGATAAGCTTCGCCATCGAGCCGCTGCATACTCTGGTCAATCATACCCCGCCCTTGGCGGTTTCGCCCCCAATTGGTCATTGCACGCGGACAACCACGCCACTTGCGGGCGGCGGGCTTTGTCCTGGGTGATTTCCCCCACGAGTTGGGGCAGATGGCGCGAAAACCGTTCGGTTCAGAGCCAAAAGTGGGGCGATTCAATTGCACTGGGCTCATACGAGACACCCATGAAACCCATCAAGACAGTGATCGCAGCCGTAACCTTGGTCGTGGGACTGGCCATCAATTCGGTCCCCTCGAACGCCAAACCCGAGTTCAGCAAGAAGGAGAAGACAGGGTGCAAGACTTGTCACGTAGCGGTCAAGTCGAAAGAGTTGAACGACACCGGCAAATGCTACGAGAAGGAGAAATCACTCACCACCTGCAAGAAATAGTGGACACTGAGAATAGGGAGGCGGTGTGACGGCAAGAATCCGAGAGTGGCTGGGTCCGGCGATTCAGCTTGCGAATAACTGGATCAGTCTTTCTGGGGTGGTGCTGGTGACGACCGCCTCTCTGCTTTGGCTCTTTCTCGTGGTCGGCAGCCGTGGCGCGGCTGCCCGCAATCCATACCTCGGCATCCTCGAGTTCCTGGTCTTGCCGGCGGCCTTCCTGGTGGGGCTGTTGCTCATCCCGCTAGGCCAGTGGCTCAGGCGAAAAGCGGGTCCGTTCGAACTCCCGCCGCTGTCGTGGAAGAGCGTCGCGGTGCGGCGGCTCGTCTGGTTTTTCTCGATCACCACGCTGGCCAATGTCGTGATCGGCAGCCATCTTACTTACCAGGCCACCCACTACATGGACACTCCGGGATTCTGCGGCCAGGCCTGCCACCAGGTGATGGGTCCGGAGTTCAACGCCTACCGCGTTTCGGTGCACCAACACGTCGAGTGCGTGCATTGCCACATCGGCCAGGGAGCGACCTCGTACGTGCAGGCGAAGCTCAATGGCATCCATCAGGTGATCGCCCTGGCAACTACCTCGTATTCGCGGCCGATCACCGCGCGAGAGAAACCCGTTCCCGACGCCAAGGAGACCTGCGAGAATTGCCACCGCAGCCAGCGCGATGGCGAGAAACTCCGCATCATCACCCGCTTTGGCGACGATGAGGCAAACTCGATCTCGAAATCCGTGCTGCTCATGAAGCTCGGCCGCATCCACACCGCTCACGCCAAAGTCAGCTACCGCGCCGACGATCCCCAGAAGATCACCTGGGTCAAGTCCCAGACGGGAGTCTTCACTTCGGCGGCCGGAAACACGGACTCGCTCCCCGAGCGCCGCATCCAATGCATCGACTGCCATAACCGGATCGGCCATGACTTCCCGTCGCCGGCGGACGCGGTGGATCGCGCGATGGCCGCGGGCCGTCTACCGAAGCTCCCGTTCATCAAGAAGCGAGCGGTGGAAATGCTGGGCAAGGACTTTCCTTCGCCCGAGGCAGCGCGGCAGGAGATCGCCAAGCAGATCGAAGCGCAGTACCCGGCGGGGAACGATCGAGCTCTGGCGATTCGCGAGGTTTCCGCCATTTTCGAGCAAAACGTTTATCCCGCTTTGAAGATCAAGTGGGGAACATACCCGAGCAACCTCGGACACAATGATTCGCCGGGCTGCTTCCGCTGCCACGACGACGACCACAAGGGGCCCGGCGGAAAAGCCATCGGGCAGGATTGCAACGCCTGCCACGTATTGGTGGCCATGCAGGAGGCCAAGCCGGAGATCATCGAAAAGCTGGGGCTCGAATCGGGCCAATAGCGCCATACAGGGAGACCACGATGCTCGCGATTCCACGGATACTGCTTCCGGTCGACTTCTCCGAACGTTCGGCCGTGGCGGCGCGATACGCGGCCGCGCTTGCTCGCCGGTTCCATTCCACCGTAACCGCGCTGCACGCCATCCCTCCTCCTTACCCGGTGTTCGGACCCGAGGGTGCAGCCATGGATATCGCCGAGTATCTCGAGCAAACCAAGCAGTGCGCCCGCAACGAACTCGACAAGTTCTGCCGCGAACATCTCGAAGGCGTACAGACAGAAGCATTGCTCGAAGAAGGCGATCCGGCCCATCGCATCGTCGACCATGCGCATGACCACCAGTTCGGGCTGATCGTGATGCCCACCCACGGCTATGGACCGTTTCGCCGCTTCATTCTCGGCTCGGTCACGGCCAAAGTGCTGCATGATGCCGATTGCGCGGTGCTGACTGGCGCGCATCTCGAGGAACACATGCCGCCGCGTGAGGTTCCGGTGCGCAGCGTAGTGGCCGCCGTCGACTTGGGTCCGCAAAGCGAGCGAACGCTGCTGTGGGCCGCCGGATTTGCCGAAGCATGCAGCCATGCGCGGCTCGTGGTGGTCCACGCGACCCCGTCGCTCGAGGGGCAGGTAGGCGAATACTTCGACCCCGATTGGCGCGGCCAGTTCGCCAAGGCGGCATCGAATCAGGTCGCGAAACTCCTGGCGCGGACCGGAGTCAACGCCGAGGTGATGATCGCCGAGGGCGATCCGGCCGGCGTGGTGAAGGGCGCCGCCGAGAAACAAGGTGCCGACTTGGTGGTGATCGGTCGCGGCGCGTCAACCGGGACGTTCGGACGCCTCCGGGCGCACGCCTACTCGATCATCCGGCAGTCGCCTTGCGCAGTGGTGAGCGTGTAACGCTGCCGTTCTCGCGAGCCTTGCCGCCAGCCGCCCGGTGAAACTGCGGAGTTGACCGCACCGATCCGAGGTCGTCGGCCGCCTCAGTTCTGCCCCCCTCGGTTGCGAGACGGCGGCCGCCTAGTCTAGCAGCCTGGGGCTAAAGTTCCGTGGGTCGCGCGGCGCGGGATCTGTGCCAGGAAGGCGAGGCGCGAGGAGGCAGCGATGCCTGCCCATCTCGAGCGGCGAGCAACGAAGCATGCGGGTACAAACCCCAGCCGCCCAGAGGGTTGCGGCGGCATGGGGCCATCTGCTTCGTTGCGGCTCCTTCGCAATGGCCCCCATTGCGTGCTTCGCCTCGCCTCACATCTGGCGGCATCCCCAGACATGGGCGCTCGCAACGCGGCCCACGCGAATCTAGCCACGGGCTGCTAGCTTGTCTTGCGGGCCGGCGCCGCCGACAACATCGGAAACACTCCAGCCCTCGCCACGCGCAAGTTCGGACGACGCGGGCTGTTTGATTCGGGCTTTTGGCTTTTCGAGGTCACCGCAATTTTCGCAAAGAATCTGACGCGCGCCCAGGTTGGCAGATGGAAAGATCTTGCAGGCAAAATCACGGCGCTGGCGGCGGCCTTGCCCGATGACAGGATCGAATGGAATCCAGCCGGCGGCGTTCTCAGCTATGGCGCCCTGTTGCGGCACATGGCTTTCTGGAATGGCTAAGTGGCGGCGACATTCCGCGCGGCGTGGACTCCTTTGCCCGGGCGCCGAAGGAGTGTGCCGCTAGACGCCCCGGCATCCGCGCGGGACGCGATACGCGCGGGCCCAGCCACGCCAGTTCAAGCCCAAACTTCCGGATCGCGTCCGGTGCCTTGCGCGGCCCAAGTCGAACCGGCGCGGCGTCGACTGTTTGGTGCCTGACGGACCCACCCTCATCAGGGATCGGATTTTCGCCCTTGCGGATGCGAAAACGCCAGGCAGCGACACCCGAATTACTCCGCCACCGAAAAAACCCAGTATTCATGATGGGAATCCCTCGCCGATTGCGCGGTCTAAGATGGCTCCGCCGTGTGCGGAGAGCAGTCCATCACGACCAACGGAGGAATATGAACATCTCGCGACTCATCGCACTGGGCGCGGCCGGCGCCGCTTTCGGCGTCGCCGCCCCGATCCAATTCGGAACCTACCTTTACGCTGACTATGCGGAGACAGGCTTCTCGGCTCAGCCGGTCTCGCAGTTCTCGAACCCGGTAGCGCAGACTGAGATCAACAACTCGCTGGTTCACCTGATTTCCCGCGCGGACCTCGCAACCGGAACCCTGAAGACGCTCAACCAACGCCTGACCGGATTTGGCAGTACCGGAACACAGGTGCTTTTCTATGACACGATCACCTTCAACGGCTCCGCCTTTCAGGGAAGTTTCGGGGCGACCTACGACCTCACCCTCACCGCCACCTTCGACGGCTCCTTCAACCGTACCGGCGCCATCGATAGCGGCGGTGTCGGGGGCCGCATCCAGGTTTATGGTGGCTCCACAGTCATTGACTCCTCGGTCTTCGCCGACGCAGACTCCCTCACCAACTTCCTGTTCCTCGGCGGACCCACACCGGTCTGCGCACAAGGCGTCAATGGTCCGGACCTGGCCACCTTCACCGGACCGTTCACCTTCAGCACCTCGTGTACCGTGACCGTTAGCGCCGCCAATCCCACCGTGCGGATCCTCCTGAACCTTCCCTCGTTCGTCAACGGGAATGGTGCATCGTGGCAACTGAACATGCTCAATTCGGCCACGCTCAGCTTGGGCGACCTGGGTGGCCGCGAGGTCTTTTCGGCCAGCGGCGTATTGCCCGGTACCCTGTCGGCCGTTCCGGAACCGGCCACGTTGGGCTTGGTGGTCATGGGAGGTCTACTCTGCGGTTGGCGCAAGCGCCAAACGCAAAGGTGAACTGGCCGCGGTTTGCTTTGTACTCCTATCCTGTTTCTTCGCCAACCGCGAAGACTTTCGGGTCGCTTCCATGTAGGGCGGGCTTGAGCCGGCGCGGGGCTCGAGTCCCGCTTCCGATACCTGGTATCCAAGCTCTGGTGACGAACTTCAGCCGATCGAATCGCCGCTCGGCCGCCTTTCACCTCAACACCCAAAGGGGGCAGAGCCAGCCAAGACGCTGCTTGCGGTGATCCATCGGCGTCTCCTCATTTCATCTTGGGCAGACGGGACATAGTCCCGTTTGTCATCAAATATCAGTCTTCCGGTGAAAGCGGATTACCGCGAGACAATCCGGCTGACCATTTCTCGAGTTGCCCTCGTTCTTGCATCCGGGTAGATTCCTCCGGGTTCGCGCGTGCTCCCAAGCGATGAGTATTGGGATGTCGGCGCCTTCGGCTCAGTGGTGCTTCAGCAGACCGGGCCAATTTCAGGATGAAATTGATGTGCCAGGATGGAGTGTCGCTAACTGCTGTCATCGTGAGGATGCGCTGGCCGTTCGAAGACAGTTGATACTGAGTCAAGCCCGGGCTGAAGAGGCCGGCGTCGCAGAGCGACTGTAGATTGACTCCGGCCGGAGCAAGAATGTCCGCCGCCACCAGCCTTGCGCGGGACAGCACGGCCCAATCCAGACGGGGTGAACTTTCCATATCCACTGGCACTGGTAGAAGTTGGGTGCCGTTGGGGGCGCCCCAGGCCGGCAGGCAAGCAATCCATAACCATGGCGCCGCATTTCTCATTCGCCACCTCTGTGCGGGGTAGCGGAAAGCGCGGACGAAAACTATATCGCACGAGGAAAGATCTTTGGCGCGATCACGTATAATTTCGGCATGGCCGAGACGGGGATCACTGTGCTGTTGCGGGAGTGGAGCAACGGCGACGGCGCGGCGTTCTACAAGCTGGTGACCCTGGTGCAACGGACGTTGCAAACCTCGGCACTGGTGAATTATATGCAGCTTAGCAGTCTGGAATGCCGGATTCGGCACCATCTTGTCTTTCCCTCACCCAGAGGCCATCCGTCATCACGAGTCAAAAAAATATTCAGTTCTTCACCCAACCCCTTCCCCACCAACACGATCCCGCCAATCCGGCCACCTTCGATTTTGTCAAACCCCTTGACTCACCCCCGACCATGAAACCGGATGCTCGCCTTGCGCCCATCCAGAAAGGAGAACCACCAAATGCCCACCCGCCGCCGCGCGAAAAAACGAACCCAATGCCCCGAACCCCCATCGCGGAGAGAATCGCCCCGCAAGAACGAACCCAAATCGCACCCTCACAAGCCGTTTTGCAAAACGAACTCCAACACCAGCGACCCAAGCGCCAGCCCCAGCCGCGTGACAAAACAAACCCAATCCCCCGTCCTACCCTCCCGCAAGTACCGCGAACGGCGGAAACGAAGCCACAACCCCAATCCCTCCAACGCCGACCCCCGAAAACGAACCCACATTCCGTCCGCCCCACCACTCTGCTCCAATCTGTGCCATCCTCATATCATGCGCCGGAGAGTCCAGCTTTTCCTCCTTTGCATCCTGCCCCTTTCGGCTGCCGATCCGAAATGGCTCAAAGTCAAATCGCCGAATTTCGAACTCTTCACCACCGCCGGTGAGCGCAAAGGCCGCGACACCATCCAGCACTTCGAAAAGGTGCGCGGATTCTTCCAACAGGCCATGAGCATCAAAGGATCCCCGCTCCCCGTCCGCATCATCCAGTTCGGCTCCGAGAAGGAATATCAGCCCTTCCAGATCAGCGCCGCCGCCGCGGCTTACTATCTCGGCGGACATGACACCGATTACATCGTCCTCGGACCCGCCGGCCAGTATCAAGCCGTCGTCCACGAGTATGTTCACCTCCTCGTCCGCCACTCCGGACTCGAGCTCCCCACCTGGTACAACGAGGGGCTCGCCGATTTCTACTCCACCCTCACCCCGGTCGGAAACAAGATCCGCGTCGGCGAGTTTCTCCCCGGCCGCGTCGTCGAGTTGATGGAGAACAAGTGGATCCCCATGGATGCGCTCTGGCAAGCCGGCCACGATTCGCCCTATTACAACGAAAAGAATCGCGCCGGACTCTTCTACTCGCAAAGCTGGGCCCTCACCCACATGCTCACCCTCGGCGACGGCTACCGCGAACGCAACACCGAATTCACCAAACGCATCGCCTCCGGCATGAGCACCGAAAAGGCGATCGCCGAGGTCTGGAGTAAGTCGCCGCAGGATATCCAAAAGGCCGTCGAAAGCTACGTCCGCCAGCGCCTCATCAAGGTCGCCATGTATGACCTCGAGCTCGAAGGCCTCGCCGAAAAGCCCGCTGCCGATCCCGCCACGCCCTTCGAAGTCAGTCTCGAACTGGCGATCCTCGCCATGCACACCAACCGCCGCCAGACCGCCGAGATCGAGCTCGAGCGCCTCATGCAGGAAAATCCCGAACGCTTCGAGCCCGTCGAGGCCCTCGGCTATCTCCGCTGGCGGAACAACGATAACGAAAAGGCTCGCCAGTATTTCGCCAAAGCCTTTGACCTCGGCGCCAAGAGTCCCAAGCTCCTCTGGGACTACGCTCGCTTCGAGATGAACGGCCGCGGCGACCCCGCCCGCACTACCAAGATCCTCGAACGCGTTCTCGAAGCCGAGCCCGGTAACCTCGAAGCGCGCCTCGCCCTCGGGCAAGAGTACATCCGCTGGGATCGTCACGGCGTCGCTCTCGTCACGCTCCGCCAGATCCGCCGCGTCAAGCCCGAAATGGCGTACCGGCTCTTCTATTCGCTTGCCTACAGTGGATCCAAGAACAAGCTCTGGGACGAAGCCGCCAGGGACGCCGAACGCGCCATCGCGCAAGCGAAGGACGCAGTCGAGCGCGAGCGCGCCCAGAACCTTCTCGCCTACATCAAGACTCGCGGCGAGCCGCAAATGGTAGCCGTGCCGCAGGAAGCGCCCGTGGTCCAGCGCCGCTCCGCAACCGTCGTGCAGGAAGCGCCTCCACCGGATTCCGAGGACGCGCGCCCCAAGGTCCTCCGCCGCCGCGACGAAGATCCCAACGAGCTCACCGTGGTCGCCGAAGGCAAGTTCGCACACCTCGAATGCCTCGACAAGTTCGCCCGCGCTCGCGTCACTCTCGCGAGCGGCCGCTCCGTGCAACTCCTGTTCCGCGACCCCGAGAAAATCAAGATCACCGGCGCCGGCTCGGGAACCATCGACCTCTCCTGCGGTCCGCAGCCCGGCAAGAAGGTGAAGGTCCGCTACGCCCCCATGCCTGACGTCAAGCTCGGCACCGCCGGCGAGGTCCGCGAGATTGCGTTTGAATAGGATCATGCGACTCTTCTTGTTCGCGCCGCTCCTCGCTCTCACCGTCCAAGCCGCTACACAACGAATCTCGCTCACCACCCTTCGCGACAAAATCGAAGGCGGCTGGGCCGGACAAATGATCGGCGTCAGCTACGGCGCGCCCACCGAGTTCCGCTTCCTCGAACGCATCATCCCCGAGAACGGTCTGCCCGAGTGGACGCCGGACAAGGTCCGCAACGCGCTCGATCAAGACGACCTCTACGTCGACATGACCTTCGCCAAAGTGCTTGACGACAAGGGTCTCGACGCTACCACCGAAGACTTCGGCGCCATGTTCCGCAACGCGCGTTATCGCCTCTGGCACGCCAACCTCGCCGCCCGCCGTGCGCTCAAACGCGGCGTGCCCGCGGCCCTCTCAGGAACGCCGAAGTACAACATCCACGCCAACGATATCGACTTCCAAATCGAATCCGACTTCATCGGCCTCATGGCGCCCGGCCTTCCGCAAGCAGCCTCGGACATCGCTGTCCGAGCGGGCCGCGTCATGAACTTCGGTGACGGCATCTACGGCGGCATCTTCGTCAGTTGCATGTACTCGGCCGCCTTCTTCGAGAGCGATCCGCGCCGCGTCGTCGAAGCTGGACTCGCCTGCATCCCCACCAAGTCTCCTTACGGCTCCGTGATCGCGGACGTACTCGCATGGTCGAAGCAAACGTCCGACTGGATCGAAGTATGGAACCGCGTCGAGCAGAAGTGGAACAAGCGCGAGCCGTGCCCCGAGGGCGCACGCGTGCCCTTCAACATCGACGCCAAGCTCAACGGCGCCTACATCGCCATCGGGCTCCTCTACGGCAAAGGCAACATCGGCGACACCCTTCGCATCAGCGCCCGCTGCGGTCAGGACTCTGATTGCAACCCGTCGAGCGCCGCTGGCATCGTTGGCGTCATGACCGGCTACGCCAAGATCCCGGATCACTGGAAGGGCGGCATCCCGAAGCTAGCCGACGAGAAGTTCAACTACACGGACTTCTCCTTCCACACAATCGTCGACAGCAACTTGAAGCGCGCCATCGCGCTCGCCGAACGCAACGGCGGACGCGTCAACGGCGACACGCTCATCGTCCAGACGCAACGCGCGAAGGTCACGACGCTGCCGCTGTGGGATGACTACGGATCGCCCGTCGAGCGCATCTCCACCGATGACGCTCGCTGGAGCTTCCAAGGCGAGTGGAAAACCGAAGCTCCGCAAGCGCGCCGCAACATCGCGCGCAAGACCTCCGCCACCAAGGGCGCCGAAGCGACCATCGCGTTCGAAGGCACCGGAGTCGCCATCGTCGGCGGCTATCTGCCCACCGGCGGCAAAGCCGAAGTCTTCCTCGACGGCAAGTCGCAAGGCATCGTCGACGTCTATCCAGACGAGGACAACGCCAAGCGCGGCGAAAGCGTGTGGCACGCCTTCTCCCTCGCCAACACGCGCCACACCGTGCGAATCGTCGTGCTCGGCGAACCCTACCCCGGATCCAAAGGCGCCGACATCGCCATCGACGAACTCCTCATCTTTCGATAACACCGAGCTTCGAAACGCGAAGCCCGTGCGGTCAAGCCTGGAGGCCGCAACGCGTAAGCAGTTCGATCGCTTCGCGCGAGTCGTGACCGACGAAACGACGCCAGCGAGACCGATCGCGGCCGCTGGCGCAGTCGATGATCATCGCGCGCAGGCTGAACCACGGCTCATCGACGGTGCACCCAGCAATACTCAGTTCTGAAAGATCAGGGGCCAGCCAAGACCTATCGCGACTCGTCTCACGCGGGCGAGCATTCCCTGGCTGGACTCCAGCGCCTGCCGCATCTTGGCGATTGCGGCGTTGACGGACGCTCGGGCATCGGGGAATCGCATGAGCGCGTCGAAGAGTAACTCCTTGAAGTGAGCAAGCTCGGTAAAGATGTGGTTGTCAAGCCCCATGGCAGACTTGACAGGCCGTCTCAGCCGCTTCGGTTCGCGAGGTCAGCATCATATAATGTTGCCCGTTGTCGTGCCAATCGAACAAGCGCGCCCCCGAGCCCAGCGTCCGCGAAAGGATCCGCTTGGCTCCGGAATCCCCTGCGCCGTCCGCAAGCATGGCCAGTTTCACCGTCCGGGTACCTTGCCGGTAAAAGACCAGAGCCATTCCGCCACGGGGCGTCTCCATTCGACGAGCTCCGAGGAAACGGAACGGTCCGTTCTTGTGTCCGAGCCGCGAGTCGAAGAGCCCCTGCCTCGCGAGCCAGCCGGTGAGCCGTTCGGAATCCGTCGCGTGCAGGTCAAGCGCGCCCGGCTCGGCTCCGATGAGCGCCGCCTCGAGCGAGGTCCCCGAAGGCATCAGTCCGCCTGAGAGCATCGCCGCCCCAGCCATCAGGAAGCACGCAGTCGCGAGCACCCATGCCGGGACCAGCCGTCGCGGGCGCTGTGCCAAACGGTCCGCAGTCACCCGGGACCACAACTCCCCCGGCGCCGATACCGGCCCCAGGTGATCCGCCAAATGGACCTTTTCAGACATCCCAAACCTCCAATTCGAGCGGCGCCAACCGCCGTTCCAGTTCCTTGTGGGCGCGGTTGAGCCGCGAGGCAACCGTGCCTTTGCTGATCCCGAGCACGCCGGCGATCTCGTCATAGGCGAGCCCTTGTGTGTACCGGAGAATCACCGTGAGCCGCAACTCGGGCGAAAGCTTCGACACCGCCTCCTGTACCCGCTCGCCCACCTGGTTGCGCGCGGCGCTCTGGGTCAGCCGCTCTTTCGTGAACAACTCCCCGAGCGGGATCAGCCTTCGCCAGCGCCGCTTGTAGTCGATGCAAGCGTTCGCCGTAAGCCGGTAGAGCCACGTCTCGAATCGCGCCTCTCCGCGGAACTCGCCGATGCGGCCGAGCAGTTTCACGAACACGTCTTGCGCGATGTCCATGGCCGCCGCCGGATCGGCTGTGTAGCGGAGCGCAATCGAGTACACGCGGTCGCGGTGCGCCTCGAAGAGGGCGCGGAAGGCATCCCGGTCTCCCGCTTGACAGGCGGAGACGAGTTCGCGATCGGTCGGTTCTGCCACCAGCACGGCTGTCCTTATGTTAGACGCACCATTCGCCTCACGTCTTCCCACGAAGATATAATCGGCAGATGCCCGATCGTCCGCGCCCCGTCGTCGTCTTCGGCGCTGGTGCTACGAAGGACTGCGGCGGTCCGCTGACGGACGAGATTCTGCTCCACGGACTTCAGGGGTTCCGGTCAGTACCGCGCCCGCACGCTTATGAGCGTGAGGATTTCTTCGGTACAGTGGAACACTTCCTCACGGAGAGCTTCCACCTGCCGCCCTACCGGGAGAAGCTCGAGAAGCACCACTTCCCATCGCTTCCGCTGCTGCTGAGTCTCATCGACACGGCCATCGATCGCGGACAGCCCTTGGGCGGAAGATCGCCCGAGCAGCTACGCGAAGTTCGCGGCGCCATCGAGTATCTCATGTTCGCCGTGCTTCAAGAGCACTTGCGGGGACTGCCGGCGAACAACTCGTACGGCCGCTTTCTGGTTGCCCTGGCGCGCAGGTTCGACATCGCGCCTCGGGTGATCACGCTCAACTACGATCTCATCGCCGACGGCGTACTCTTCGACATGGCCGTACAGGCCAGCAAGCGCGGCGGCCTGCACCGTCTGCCTGACTACGATTGCGAAATCGCCACCGAGGCTTACGCCAAGCGCCCGCACGACTACGGATTGCTGCTGAAGCTCCACGGTTCGCTCAACTGGCTCTACTGCCCGGACTGCCAGAGGCTCGACATCGGGCTCTCGGCCGAAGGGTCGCGATTGCAGACACGCAAGGTACTCGATGATCTTTATCGCGAGGTCAACCTGCACGATCGCTATTCATGCCGCGGAGCCCCCTGCGTGCGGTGCGGAACCGATGTGCGCCCCGTGCTGATCACGCCGACCCATCGCAAGGACTACCGCAATCCGCACATCGCCCGCGTGTGGTATCGCGCCGAGCAAGTGCTCCGCGAGGCCACTGACGTCTTCCTGATCGGATACAGCTTGCCCGCCGACGACGTGGAAGTGATCTACCTGCTGAAGCGCGGGCTCGCCGGCAGCAAAGCAAAGATCACCGTGGTGCAGTACGATCCCGGCAAGAAGCTCACCGAGAGCGAAGTGGGGCAGCGATATCGTTCGCTCTTCGGCGACCGGATCACATGGTGGAACGAAGGCTTCGGAACATGGGTCACCGCGTTCGAAAAGAACAAGCGACCCAAGCGCCGCTCACAGAAATGATTGTTCCCAGCCCACGCCCGGAACATCGTGCGGCTGCATGTAGATGCCCTCGGGACCGCGCGTGATCCGCATCTTCTCTTCGAACCGCTGATACACTTCCTTCGGTCCACCCGGCGGCGGCAGGAACAGCTCGCACCAGGGCGCGTTCGTCGTCGCCATCGAGAAAGCGACCGTCTCCGGCGACAGTCCGCCCGCGTGCGGAATCACCGGGATGTCGTAGGCAGCGGCGAGCGCGGCGATCTTGCGCAACTCGGTGATGCCACCGCACCATTGGGCGTCGGCCTGCCAGATCTCGGCCGACCGATGCTCGAGCAGCATCCGGAATCCGTAGCGTCCGTATTCGTGCTCACCAGTGACGATGCGCGTCGACTTGATCTTCTCTCGCAGGCGCCCGAAGCCCGCGTAGTCGTGCGGCTGCAGCACTTCTTCCATCCAGTAGATGCGATACGGCTCCATCATCTCGGCGATTTCGAGCGTGTAGCGCTCGGTCCAGGCCATCCAGCAATCGAGCATGATGTCGCCTTCGGGGCCCAGGGCCTGGCGCGCGCGCTTCACCAACTCGACATTCTTTTTCATTCCCTCGCGGCCATCGGCGGGGCCGTGCGGGATGGCGAGCTTCAGCCGCTTGAAACCGAACTCCACGTGCTGTTCGATGTCGTTGCCAGTGCAGTAGGTGGGGATGCGATCTTTGCACTTGCCGCCAAGGAGCTTGTACAGCGGCATGTTCACCGCTTTGCCGATGATGTCCCAGAGCGCGATGTCGATGCCGCTGATCGCGTTCATGGTCACGCCCATACGGCCGTAGCTCATCGTGGAGCGCCACATAGTGTCCCACAAGCGCTCGATGTCGAACGGATCCTCACCCATCAACAGCTTCGTCAAGTGCCCTTCCACGATCGCCGCGCCCGCGCGCCCGCCATTTCCGTATCCCTTGATGCCCTTGTCCGTCGAGATCTCCACCGTGAAGTCGTCGAGCTTGCCCGGATCGGGATTGAACAACGAACGCTGCGGCTTGTACTTCGGATAGATCGACATCGGGTTCGCCACTTCGACGCCTTGGGTGCTCCAGGTACCGGGAGGCGTTGAATAGGTGGGCTTGTAGGTGCGGTCCCGGGTACGCACAATCTTGATCCCGGTGATCTTGAGAGAGCTTTTGCCGAAGTCGGGGCACTCGGCTGCTGCCAAAGGAACTGCTGCCGCGGCCGGAGCGGAGGTGAGGAACGATCTGCGGTTCATGTGGAGAATCTATCAGATTTGGCGCGGGTCAGACGAACACGCCGGCGCTGATGCCGAAGAAGTCCGCTAGCCGGCGCGCTTGCCGGGCGTTGATGTCGCGCTTGCCGCTGAGGATTTCCGAGACGATCGACGCGGCGCCGAGGGGAGCGATGAGGTCCACCTGCTTGAGGCCGCGCTGATCCATCAGGTGGCGGAGAGCGTCGCGAGGCGAAGAATCGGGAGCGGGAAACGCCTGGGTCTCGTAGACGTCGATCAGGTGCAGCAGAAGTTGGGCGAGCGCGTCCTCTTCCTGGCTGAGGCGGCGCTCGGGAAAGAGTAGGTTTTCGAGAACAGTCCTGGCCCGGCTGTACTCGGAAGCCGAGGTGATCAGCTTGGGGACGTAACGATGTTCCGCAATTACAGTGGCGTAACGGTTGGCGCTCAGCGCGGGCATAGATCCTCCTGGTTGAATCCTTACCGAGACATCACTGACGAGCACTGCCAACCAAGTCCACTTACGCGTACTGCCGGCGCACATCAACCAAGCTCTTCCATTCCGCTCGCTGGCGTGTCGATAGAGGTCCCCCCGCGACCCGCAGAGTTTCTGGATGTTTCGCAGCGGCGGAAATGAATTCCCGCAGCTCTTCATCTTCGCAAACTGCGAAGTTGGCATCAAATGACCCGAGTGCCAGTACGACAGCGCTCCTGTAACAGCCGGGGGCTACCCTTCCTTGATCGACCGCTTCGACGCGTCGTAGACCATCCGCCGCCCGCGAATCAGCGCCTCGTCCGCCAGGATCACCGCCACCGCATGCCCGTATCCAGCCTCGATCGGCGCATTCGGCTGTTGCCGCGAGCGCAGGCATTTCAGCCAATTCAACATGTGCGGATCGCTCTGCTCTTCGGGAATCTTCGTGTCCTCGGGGACCGGCGTTTCCGCTCCCTTGCCCACCACCGCGAACGGCGCACCGGACCAGTTGGAAGCATCGAGCGTCCCTTTGGGCCCGAAGAACTTCAGGTAGTTCCCCGCGCCCGTTCCGAACGCCGAGCTGTAACGCAGCAGGAAGTTGTCGTACTCGAGGATCACCTCCACCGAATCCGGGGCGGTGAAGTCTTCGCGATAGCGGTACGATCCGCCGAGCGACACGGCGCGCTTGGGATGCTGCACGCCCATGATGTGATGCACCAAGTCGAAGAAATGCACCGCGAGGTTCGAATGCGGCCCGCGCGAGAAGTCGCGGTAGCCGAACCAGCCGGCCTGTTGCTTGGCGTCGAAGCCACGGTCCTTGCGATTGAACAGGAACGCCTTCCAATCGGTGTCTTCCGGCGCGAGCGTGCGTTCGGCATAGCGATGCCAGTAGGGCTTGACGCCGTTGCGCTCCTGCTCCACTTTGAACACCTGCCCGAGCCCGCCCGCGGCGATCCACTTCTTCGCCGCCATGGAACTGGGCAAACTGCGAATCTGCGTGCCCATCTGCACCACGCGATCGGACTTCTTCACCGTGTCGTGACAGGTGATGAGTTCCTTCATCTCCATCGCCAGCGGCTTCTCGCAGTATGCGTCTTTGCCCGCACGCACGGCATCGGTGAGCATGGTGGCGTGCTGATGGTCCGGCGTGGCGATGATGACCGCGTCGATGTCTTTCGAGGCGAGCAACTCGCGATACGCCTTCATCTGGCGAGGATCGTTCCCAGCGGACTTCTTCACCACATCCGCGGCTTCTTCGCGATGCTGCTTCCAGATGTCGCAAACAGCGCGGAACTCGATGTTAGTGGACTCCTGAAACTCGAGCGCGCCCTTGAGCAACGCTTGGATGCCGCGGTTGCCGCATCCGATGAGTCCGATGCCGACTCGGTCATTGGCGCCGAGCACTCGCTTGTAGGAGAGCGCGGTCAAGGCCGCGCCTTGAAGGATAGTTCGCCGGTCCATAGAATAGCGACGATATCACGTTCCCGCGGCCGTCGAAGCTGCCGTGCTGTGGGTTCGTCTGTTACGGCTTGCACGCCGCGGTCATCGTGTTGGCGCGGCTACCATCATTGCCGGCTCCGCGTAACAACTCATCGAACGTTTGCAAGGGAACACTGAGCCCATCCTTGCCCACCTCGGGCACCAGCGCCCACTTGTCAGCCGCTACCGAGCCCGCCTGCTCGGGATCGAGGGCGAGTTGTCCTGGAGCGGACTCGACATGCCCATTCGGCACACACAGCGATGGGTGATCGAACGGCGCGCGCTGGAATCGCACGCGGTCATCGGAGAGAGCTTTCAGGAAAGCGACAATCGAAGTGCGCTCGGCTTGGGTCAGCCGAATGTTGCCGATGCCAGGCCCGAGGTTGCCGCCATCGGGAAAGTCGCCGTTGCGGGCGTAGAAGTCGAGCACTTGTTCGAGCGTCGCTTGCCCGCCGTTGTGAAAATAGGGGCCGGTGAACTCCACGTTCCGGAGCGAAGGCGCCTTGAAAGTCCCCGCCGCATTGGGAGTGGCAAGATTGAACAGAGGCGATCCGAAGTCATCTTTGCCGCCGAAGCCGATATCCTCGGTGATCGGACTGACACCGATCCGGAAGAAGCCAAGATTGGCCGGCGTCGTGGCCAATGTGGCGCGGCGCTGCACTACGCTCCATCCGGCGGCAGTCGTCTCCGCGCCGTTGTGGCAATTGATGCACTGCGAACCGCCATTGCGGAACTCGTTCAGTCCTTGCTGCTCGAGCGCAGTGAGCGCAGCGGTGCGGCCTTCCAGAAACTGGTCCACGCGCGAGTCGTTCGCAACCAGCGTCGACTCGTAGGCTTGAATCGCCAAGCCCCAGAACAGCGCGAAGTTCTGCTCGGCTTGGGAGTAACCGTCGAGCAGTTCCGTCGAGTTCACATACTCGGGCCGGAACGCCGCTTGGATCAACGCGGCATAACTGAACTCGGAGCGCAGGCCATTGCCCCCGGCATTCGCCATGACGCCGAGAACGCTGTCGTCAGGAGAAACCTTCTGCCGTGCGAGGGGCGCCAAATTGAGCAGCTTGCGGCCCAGGGCGGGCCAGCCGCGTCCTGCCCAAGACATCTCCACGGAGCTCAACGCCGGACCCACCGCTTGCGACGCCAGACTCGCGTTGTCGATCCGCACGGCCTCCCGCTCGAGCTTCCCGTTGCGCACAACGGCCGCGCGAAGTCCCGTATCGGAGTCACCAAAGGGAGTGCTGCCGGTAAAAATGTTGCTCGCGCGCCCGTCCCAGAAATTGCGGACGTTGAAGACGGCGTTGATCACCGAAGGCGAGTTGCGCCCGGTCACCTGACGCACGTGGATGCCGTTCGGCAGGAACGGCGAGGCGAACGCCACGTCTCGCGAAAGGTCAGTGCCGCTACCGGGCTCGACATCGACAAACTCGCGCATCACCACTCCCATCGAGCCCGCCACTTGCCGCTTGTCGCTGGCTACCGCCGAACGATTGTTGCCGGGGTTGGTGAGTTTGCGAAAGGGGAAGTCGGCCGCGGTTAGCGACTGGTTCGCTACGGCATCGGCGCCGGAGAGCTGATTCTGCGATCGATGATCGGCGCCGGCGTGAAAGTGACAGGTCGCGCAGGCGGTGCGGCCGTCGCTGCCTGCCTGCATGTCCCAGAAGAACACCTTGCCGAGCGCAACGAGCGCGACTTCGTCCTGGACATAGCGGTCGAGGCCGGTTGGCTTCGGTGGGGTCACCGTCTTGAGCGAGGCCAGAGGCGGATTCTGGCCAGCGCCTCCTCCACCTGGGCCACCACCGCCGGGGCCACCTCCGCCACGCTGCGCCAACACCGCGATGGGCGTCAAAAGAAGGATCAAAGAAAGTCTCATAATCGCCTACATCAGGTTGAACGCGGCGTCCACGAGCCGGGTTGTGTCAAGGAGTGTCAAGGCGTGATTCACCGCTCGAAGCGGTAGCCTTCGCCGCGGACAGTCAAGATGTGTTGCGGCGTTTGCGGATTGGGCTCGAGCTTTTGCCGCAGCCAGGAGATGTGGGTATCCACGGTACGCGGCGTGATGTAGGGTTGCTGGCTCCAGACATCGCGAAGAAGCCGGTCGCGACTCACGACTTGGCCGCGATGATCCACCAGATACCGCAATAACTGCAGCTCTTTCGCGGCAAGATTCACGCGCTCGCCGTTCCTGGTGACCACTCCTTGGACGAAGTCGGCCTTCACCGCGCCGAACTCGAACAGCATCACCGGCGTCAACTCCACTTTACGCACGCGGCGCAGCAGTGCCGCTACGCGCGCCAGTAGTTCCGGCGGCTCAAAAGGCTTGGTCACGTAGTCATCGGCGCCGGTGCGCAAGCCCGTGACGCGATCTTCGAGCGCCGTCCGCGCCGTCAGCATCAGGATCGCGCCATCGAAGCCTTGCTCGCGCGCCCGATGACAGAAGCCGAAGCCATCGAGGCCGGGCATCATCACGTCCACCACCAGCAGGTCAAAGCTTTCGCCGAGCCGAGGCAGCGCTGCTCCCGCCTCAGCGCACTCCTCCACGGCGTAACCGGCATCGCGGAGCAGGTCCGCCACGATCATCCGCACCGCGGGCTCGTCTTCGACGATCAGAATTCTGGGCGTCATACCGAAGCCACCGGCCACCGCAAGGTAATCGCGGTTCCCTTGCCAGGGAAAGATTCCACGGTCACGTTTCCTCCCAGACTTTCCACCGACTCTTTCACGAGACTGAGGCCGAGTCCCGTGCCACGCGACCGCCCGTTCCGCGCTTGCTCGCCCCGGAAGAACGGCTCGAAGATTTGCTTCAACTCATCCGGCGGAATGCCGTCGCCGCTATCGGAGACCGTGATCTCCACCACGCCACCCGAGCGTCTCGCGCTTACGCGCACTTCACCGCCGCCGTGCCGGATCGCATTGAGAATCAGGTTCGACAATACCCGCCGCAGAGTAAGCGGATCGCCGCGCAACTCGGGCAAGTCCGGCGGCATGTCCACATCCACCGAACGCCCGCTTTGCTCCAGTTCGACGGCTGCAGCTTCGATGGCTTCGCTCACCGCGACATCCAGAGGCGCCGAGCCCGTTCCGGCAGAGGCATTGCTGGCGGATCCGTACGCCAGCACCTGGTCCACCATTTCGTTGAGCTGCGCCGACTGTTTCACGATGGCGCGCAAGTAGCTTTGGCGCTGCACGTCGTCTTTCACCACCCCGCTCGAGAGGTTGTGGGCCGATCCTTGGATCACGGTCAACGGTGTACGCAGTTCGTGCGAGATGCCCGCGAAGAACTGGTATTGGGCCGCCGCCAGGCGCCGCGCTTGCCGGGTGTTGCGGAGCAGCGCGAACCCCGCCGCCGCAATCAGAGCCAGCAGCACCAGAGCCAAGCCGAAGTTGCGCCGGCGCGCTGCCTCCACCGCGGCCGGAACAAAACCCGCCTCATGCGTGACCTTCGCGATCCAACGCCCTTGCGCCTCGCGCCCGCTGCGGCCGCCTCGCCCGAATCGAACCGGAAAGAAGGCCGCCTGCGCCACCGCCGGAGCTTTCGAATCGCCGAATACCATCCGCCCGGTTTGGCCGGACCACTCGACACTCGCGCGAAATAGCTGGTCGCCATCCGAGTCCAAGTACGCCCGGGCCAGTTCCGGAAGCCAAGTCCGGGCGGCGTATTCGGTGTCGATCTCGAAGAGCATCCACTCGAGCTCACGCTCTTCACTGAAAACCGGTATCTCCATCAAAGCCGACGCCGGATCGATCATGTTCCCGGGAGGGGAACCGCGCTGGGCTACGTCTTCCAAACGTTCTCTCAGCCGTTGCCACGCGGCCTGATCGGGCCACGCGGCAGGGGCGAACTTCCCCGAGCTTTGATCCGCCTCGAAGTACGTCAAGCGGCCGGAGCGATCGGGCACGGCAGCCGCGATGCGGACGAAGATCGGCCGGTCGAGCCGCGCCAGAGCGCCTTGCAGCCGTTCTTCGTTCGCGCGCGTCACTCCCCGGTTCTGCACGTCCTCACCCGGCGGAACGAAATCCAAGACGCTCCGGCGCAACTCGGTGTCGAAGGCGCGCGTGAACTGCTGCAAACGGCTGCCCGCGCTCGCCATGAGCCGTTCGCCTTCGGCCCGGCTGAGTTCGCCGGTCCAGCGGTATTGCAGGAACGCTAGCACCAGACAGGCTGCCAGCAACAGGGCGACGATTGCCCGCTCTTGCCAAAGCTTGCCCACCTTTCGACTCTACCTTGAGTGGCCGGTTTCGGGAAGCGTCCGGCGCGAGTCATGACGATTCTTGACATGGCCCGCATCTCGATTCGCGCGAAACACCATTTCGCACTTGGGCTGCTTGTGCGATACGCCCTCCTGGCGGAACGCGGACGATGCTTCTACCATGGTTGAATGCCGCAGTCACTGGCCGTGGTGCTGCAACGGCAGTGCTTTGCACAACGAGATCCGGAGGGTCCAAGGGATGATACGCTTCATCGGCATTCTCGCAGCCGTTTACCTGGCTGCTTTCGGCGCAGCGAATTTGGTGTGGCTGCGGCGCGGCGGTTGGGAGGGCTCGGCGCTATCGGCGGCCATCTGCTTTCTGCCAGGAATCGCGGGCCTGGTGCTCGCGTTCACATCCACAGCGGACGTCACGCAGTACATCGCGCGCGTGCTCGCCTGTATGGTGTTCACGCCGATCCTGCTGCTGTTCTGGAGCACGGACGCTGCGGTTGCGAAACCCACGTGGCCATTTGGAGTGGGCGCGGCCCTGATGCATGCGGCGGCTTTCGTGGCGACGATCTATTGGACCGGAACCACGGTTACGCGAGTGCCTGCCGAGGCGCAAGCAACTCCTGTCGATGCGGCAACGCTCAAGGCACGGCTGCTTTCGCTCAACTCGGCCGCGGCGCCGTTCGAGGTGGTGGACTCGGGCGCGGAGCTAGTCGCCTGGTACCGCTTCCGCGAGGGCGATGCTCGCAGCCACGCCGTGATCATCGGAATGGACGAGGCCGCGAAACAGGTGCGCGTGAAGGAGCGCGTGTCCGCGGACGGCGCGGCGCCCAAGGATGCCGATGAAGCGAACATGCGCAGGGTGGGGGATCCGATCCTGCAACCCGGCCGGCCCAATGCGCAGCGCGTGTACGGGAAGACGGCGCAGACTTCGTTCATCGAGCCGGAGCGCTTGCGCGCGGCCCAAGCCAACATCAGCGGCCGAAGTGTGGATGTGCCTGCCGCATTTGCGCGCGGGTTGGATCAGGACGGCATGCTCGCGTTGCTGGCAGCGGTGGTCACGCGATCGGGGTGGAACTGGCAGGCGATTTTCTGGGGGGAGTAGGCGTCACGATGGACGAAAGAAGGCGCGAACAACAGCTTCTGGGAACGTTCGCAGCTCCCGCCAAGCGCGAACGCTACATAGAACTCCTCGGATCGCCCAAGGGCCGAAAGAAAGTGCTGAACGCGCTCGACCATTTTGGCGACCTCGATCCATCGCGCTGCCACAGGATTTCGCCGGATCTGCAGACTCCGGAGCAAATCGCGAGCCTATTGCGACAACTCGCTGCCCCGAACACGTGCTACATCTTCTCCTCGAATACGGGCCTGGACGGCGAAATACTCGACCTTGACTCCGCCCTGACTGAAATCGTTGGCGGTGGCTACGGTGTGGAGGCTAGAGGCGTCCCGGTGATCCGAGGCGACAACGCCTCGCCAACGAAGTAACCATCACCCCTTCGCGAAAATCTCCTTCATCCGCCGCGCCGCGATCTTCTCATCCCCGGGATCATTCATGAACACCGTGAACTCGAGCCCGCCCTTGCCCCGCAGCACCACGATCCGCGGTTCGCCATCGCGCAATTGCTTCTCCACCTCGCCCGCCGTCAGCTTCAGCTTCGCCTCGTCCCAAGTCACATGCACGCGATGCACGCGGCGCGAGCGATCGAACGGAAGCTTCTCCACCGTCAGCCCGATCTTGCGGAACTGATCCATGAGAAACGAAGCCTGGCGCTCGCATTCCTTGTCGATCGCGTCGAAGTCGAGCTTGGCGTAGCGCTCGAGCGCCACCCACAGTCCGACCATCTCCTCGCGGTTCACCTTCATCCCGCGCCCCTGTGAATCCGAGTGTGGACTCGAGTTCAGCCACGCCGCGCGGATCAGATCCTTGCGCCCAGCGAGGATCCCCGCGCTCTGCGGACCGCGGATGTGTTTGCCTCCGCTGACGGCGATGAGGTCCACACCGGTTGCCGACACTTTGTGGATGTTGCTCCACGGCGGCAGCATGTTTGCGGCGTCGATGAGCACCGGCACGCCGGCCTTCTTGGTCACTTCCAGGCACTGCTCGAGCGAGATCGGCGTCTCCCATTCCCAGTCATGACTCGTGCCGCCGAGGAAGTACATCATCGCGGTCTTCGAGTTGATCGCGTTCGCCAATTGCTCCCGCGTTTCGATGTCGATGATCTTGACGCCGGCGCTGCGAACCGCGTGATCGTAGCCGTTGCGATGCCGCTTCTGGATGATCACCTCGGACTTCATGCCCGTGAGATCCGGCAACTGCCGCACCTTGGCGTTGTCTTCGCCCGTGAGGCACGCATAGGTTCCGATGGCGATCGCGCCGGCCGCGCCCGAGCTGACCATGCCGGCCTCGGTGCCGCAGAGCTTGGCGATGCGCTCGCCGACGCGATCTTTCACTTCTTCGAGGAAGACGTAGTCGCGCGATGCTTCGGCCATGGCCGCGTGGACCTCTTCGGGCATCTTCGATGCGCCGATGGTGGTCATGGTGCCTTGGAAATTGATGAGGGGCCGGATGCCGAGTTGCGCGTAGATGCCAGGGGTGGTCCGCTTGGCGGCGAAGGAAAGCGAAGAGAACGGCCACCAGGCGGCGGCGTTTTGGAAGAAGAAGCGGCGGCTGGTCATGCGCCAATTAGATCACAGTCGGGGCGAATGGTCCATGGGTGGTTGAAGGTCTAGCGGCACCCCTGGGTCGCTGTGGCGCTTGTCTCCCGCCGACGGGTGCGTTCGGCGGCCGGATGCAACTCCAAGGGTATGGCCGGTCAGCAGTAAGGATTCCCCTGTAGGTTCGAGAAAGGCTCCTTGTGGCCCCTGTGGGAGTGGTGAGGACGGATGCGGTTATTCCGGTGGAATAATTGAGAAAGACTGAGTTCTACCGCGGATGGGAAAAGCAAAACAACGTGGTCCACGGTATGGCTCTCAACCTGGGCAGTCAGGATGGCGGTTTACATATCTCTGGCTGAACAACGGAGAAGAATCTAGCTACTTTCCGGCCCAAAATTCCATGGTTCAGATTGTAGGGCAGGCTTCAGCCTGCGCGGGACTTCAGTCCCGCTCTCGATGCCCAGCGCCCAGGCCCTGGCAGCGAACCTTGACCTCTCTCGAAGGGTGCTTGGGGGGCTTCCACTTCGGTTTCCGTCCTGGCGGGTGATGGCCGGCAAGTACCAGTCGAATTTGGCGCCGGAAAATAGCTAGAGGTCTCCACCCAGGAAGGCGAGCGTCCCCGGCTCCGGATCAGGAACCTGGCTCCGGGGGGCGCCCGAAGTGGTCTACTACCTCACTTGCTTCGAAGTCCAATCCGGCCGCATCACGATGCCCCTCATCGGAAGCTGGTGTGCTCCGGGTGGGGTCGGGCGAGTGAGTGCGATCCACGAGGTCTACCAGCGGGAGTCCGTGATCTACCGTGCTTTGGCTTCAAGACCACGTGGTAGTGGATCTATCGGCCGCGCTGCTCAGACTGCGGGGTGAAGACCGAACGGGTTGGCCGACTGCCGAGAACAGCGCCGTTCAGCGGTTCGAAGATGCGGTTGGGGCAAGCCGGTGAGGGCGACGCAGCGCCGATGGTGGCGCGGCAGTTCCGATTGCGGCCAGCACGGTACAGAACATCGATCTGCGCCGCCTGGGGCGATGGAACTGGAGCCGGCCCGAGACCCGGCGTTCGCACATGCGTGACGCGAGGCGCCATACGTCGATCCCATCTCGATCTTCACGGGCCTCTGATCTTTCAAACTGAACATCGTTCGCTGGGCCTCAGTGGACGGTGGTTCAACCTGCGCGTGATGATCGTCGATGGCGGATGTTCCAAATTGCAGGTTCGGTCCGATTTTGTGGTGGACGAGGGGCTGACGCCCGGCAGAGGCACCAACTCCGCTCGACGGGTCAATCGCCTTTTCGGCGAGCCCGAAGGCTTGCGAGGCAGACCAAATCTGGGGCAATTGACCCCATCTCGATCCCGCCAGCCGCCCAGTGTCGCTCGCACGCAGTGATTCGAGGGCGATTCACTCGTGGGCAGTGACGTGCAGCCTACATTTCAGCTTCACCATCGACAAGTTTGGAGGAGGTGCCTCATGTCTCTGCACCGCGTGGTGCTGGCGTGTGCCTTGGCGATCGCTCCTGTTTCGGCGGCGACCGTCTATGATTTCGATACGACTCCGATTGGGACCCGGACGCCGATCACATTTCCAGACGGGACCGTCATCGAGTCCTCTTCGGACGGCGGAGGCTTCTATGTCGGCGGACTCACACCTCTGCCAGTTCTAATGCTGGGGAACGTTCTTCGGGACGACAGGGGCCTGGTGAACTACAGTTTCAGGATCCGGTTTTCCCAACCATACGACGCAATTTCCCTGGATTTCGCCCAACTAGACCCTGGCCCGTGGGTGGAAATGATTCTCGTCAACGGGGGAGCGGCTACCGGCCTGATTCATGCTCAAGGAATTGTCTTGACGGCCGGAGGGTGGCCCGAAGGAACGCTCTCCATGCAAGGGGCTCTGTTCGACACGATCTACATGACCGCATGCCGGAATCTCGACAGCAACGCAACTTGCCATTTCCCGGGCGACAACGATCCAGTGGCGCCGTTTGCCGTTGATAACATCAAGGTCTGGGTAACTCCCGAACCCGCGACCGGAGCGCTGCTGCTCTCAGGCATCGCGGCGATCTACGCGTGGAAGCGGCGTTCGACGCGAATGGCGTGATCCAAGGCTGCCTGACAGCGGTCAAGCGACTGACCATGCGAGCTCATGGTCAGAGTGTGGCGCTTCCCATCCGGTAGCCGCACCGCCAAGCCGTGCGCGCGTCCCTCGGGATGCTTGATGACGACCGAGAGCTCCGGGGTCACGGGAAACCGTCGCACCCAGCGAATGGGGCCAATGTACCGCTCCACTCGCAAACAGCGCTCGCCGCGCTCCACAATGAAGCGGGACTCGACCGCGCAATAGAGTCCCGCGAAAACCAAGAAGGCGGTGAAGCACGCCCCGACAATCGCTTCCCCCGGCCGCTTCGGCCAGAGAACCATGCCGGCGGCCACGACCGCGAAGAACGCGCACAGCGCGCTCCCGATCAGGAAGCGATGTTCCACCACTTCCACGCAGTCACGGGTCCGCTCGACCAATTCCACCTTGTAGAACGATGCGTCGAGCCAGGCTCCGAGGCGATGCACTACTTCTTCTTACTCGACTCCTCCTTCGGATAAATCAACTCCCAACCTTTTTCCTTCCACTCCGCCAAACCGCAGGCGCCGGCAACTTTGTATCCGGCTTTCTCGAGCATGGCCGCCGCACGGACGGCCCTTCCTCCGCGGTTTCAAGCGGTGAGAACCAGCGCGTCTTTCGGGATCTCACTCATCCGCTTCTCGAGTTGCGAGAGCGGAATGTTGACGTATCCCTTCATCGTGCCCAGTTCTTCGATTTCCTTTGGCTCGCGCACGTCGAGGAAGAAGAACTTCTTCTTCTCGTCGATCATCTTCTTGAGCTCTTCGGCGGAGATCTTCTTGACCTTGGAGCTGTCGTCTTGTTGCGCGACAGACGTCAACGCCACACCGACTGCGCCGAGGCCTACCTTCAGAAATAGCCTTCGCATGCCCACAGTATAAGCAATCTCTCACTGCCAAATTGGTGTCGCGCCAATGTTCCGTTTCTTCCCTCTTTCCGATGGAAGAGTGTCTTGGCGAACGATCTTTCAACCCTGGCCTCTACCTGCCTCGTCCTGGCCGGTAGCGGCAGTCATCCGGTTGTGGATGAGGTCAACGGCGAGATCCTATGGGAAGCAGTTTCCGATGGGTGGGAAGCAGTCAACCGAGCGCGCAACCTCTACGGGGCAGCGCTGGTGGAATTGCCGCTCGAGAATTGGGCCGGCGAGGCGATTCTCGACGAACTCTTGCGTGCCGATCCTGGGCTGCCGTGCATCTTCCTGGGTCCTCTAGCTGAAGCGCCGAAGCTGGTCCGGTTGGGCGCCTTCGCATGCTTGCCGGATACCGCGCCGGTGGCTGAGATCCGCAACGCGGTTCGTCAGGCAATGGCGCAGCGCACGCACACGGTGGCGGCAGCCGGGCAAGCCGAGCCATGGCAGAAGTTTCTCGTCGGCGAGAGTGCCGCGATGATCGCCGTGCGGAAGACGATCCAGTTGATCGCCAATCGCCGCTCCACGGTGCTGATCACCGGCGAAACCGGCACCGGCAAGGAAATGGCGGCGCGGGCGGTCCACGCTGCCGGCAATCGCGCCCACAAGCCGATGGTGGCCGTGAACTGCAGTGCCCTTCCCGAGAACCTGCTCGAGGCGGAACTCTTCGGGCACGTGCGCGGAGCGTTTACGGGCGCCGTGCAATCGCGCACGGGGCGGTTCGAGCAAGCGCACCAAGGAACCATCTTCCTTGACGAAGTGGCCGAGATGCCGCTCGAGTTGCAATCGAAGCTGTTGCGCGTACTGCAGGAGCGCGAGTTCCAACGGCTCGGCAGTTCTGAGACCGTGAAGGTGGATGTTCGCGTGATCGCGGCTTGCAATGTCGATCTCGAAGAGCGCATCCGCCAGGGCAAGTTTCGTGAAGACCTGTACTATCGCCTCAACGTGGTGCCCATCCGTATGCCCGCATTGCGTGATCGCTCGGGAGACCTCACCTTGCTCGCGCGGCACTTTCTCGAGAAGATCTGTGCGCTCGAAGAGATTCCGCTCAAGCGCGTTGCTCCGGAGACGCTCGAACGCCTGGCTCGCTATTCGTGGCCAGGGAACGTGCGCCAGCTCGAGAACTCGATCGAGATGGCGGTGGCCATGAGCGGCGAGCGAAGCGCGCTCTATCCGAGCGATTTCGCGCTGCCCTCGCTGGCTCCTCCGCGGCCCATGGCGCAGCCCTTGACGGCGCTCGCGGCTGCGGCTTCCGCATCGCCTGCATCCGCTACGCCGATGACGCTTCCGGAAGAAGGGATCGACTTCGAGGCCACGGTCGGAACGCTCGAACGCGCCCTGCTCGAACAAGCCCTGCTCCGCACGCGCGGAAACAAGAAGCTCGCCGCGGAGTTGCTCGGCCTCAAGCGCACTACGCTCACCGCGAAGCTGAAGAGCCTCGAAACGCGGGCCGTCCGCGCGGCTGGGTGCTGAGGCGGCGACACGCGGCGTGGCTCCCAGCGAGGAAGGCCATGGCCGTTCCCCCGTTCCCGGCCCGGCATCATGAAGCGGGTTTAATGACCCGCTCGCCCACTGGTCCACGCAAATCAGTCTAGAGAAGAGGCCCGCGCCAAAATACACTGCCAGGAGGTTCGTGCCGTGGCGCGGGTTTGCGGCACGGACCCGATTTATCGCGGCCTTTCCTGTCGCGACTTGATACAATCGAGCGCCGATGCATCGACGCTCGTTCCTCGCAGCCTCCGCAGCCGCAGCCGTCTCCTGCTCCCGCCCGCAGCCGCAAGTCCGTCCCAACATCCTGCTGGTTGTAGCCGATGACCAATCGTGGGCGCACGCGAGCGCCTACGGAAGCCACGCCGTCCAGACACCGCACTTTGATCGCGTGGCGCGCGAGGGCGTCCGATTCACGCATTCCTTCTGCGCCAGCCCATCCTGCACGCCTTCGCGTAGCGCGATCCTGAGCGGACGCCACCAGTGGCAGCAGCGCGAAGCCGGTGTCCTCTACGGCTCCATGCCGCCGGACCTGCCCCTTTACACGCACCTGCTCGAAGACTCCGGCTACTTCACCGGGTTCACGGGAAAGGGATGGGGTCCGGGGAACTTCGGCGCGCTCGGCTTGAAGCGCAATCCCTGCGGTCGCGAGTACAACCAGCGCAAGTACGGCGAGGCGCCGCCTCCGGGGATCGATGTCCGTGACTATGCGGCGAACTTCCAAGACTTCCTCCGCGACCGGCCCCAAAACACGCCTTTCTGTTTTTGGTTTGGCTCCACCGAGCCGCATCGCCTCTACGATCCCGGCATCGGGCTCCGCATGGGCAAGAAGCTGACTGACGCGGCGGTCCCGAGCTTCCTCCCGCAAACCGACGCCGTGCGCTCTGACCTGCTCGATTACTACGCCGAGATCGAATGGTTCGACAGGCAACTCGGTCGCGCGCTCACCGCGCTCGAAGCGACGGGTGAGCTCGACCGAACGCTGGTCGTCGTCACCAGCGACAACGGCATGCCGTTTCCCCGCGCCAAAGTGAATCTCTACGACTGGGGCGTCCGCATGCCGCTCGCGATTCGATGGGGCGACCGCATCAAAGGCGGTCGTGTCGCCAATGAGTTCGCCAGTCACGTCGACTTCGCGCCGACATTCCTCGAAGCCGCTGGCGTTAACGCGCCGCAGGGCATGTCGGGGCGCAGCCTGCTTCCGCTGCTCGATGGCAAGGCCGGCCCAGCGCGGGACCGCGCGTTTACAAGCATGGAGCGGCACACCATGTGCCGACCCGACGGCGCCGGATATCCGATGCGCGCGTTGCGCACCGCAGAGTATCTCTACATCCGCAACTTCGCGCCTGATCGCTGGCCCACGGGTGGCGAGTTCCTCTCGTCGAATCGCACCACGCATGGCGACATCGATGCCGGACCATCGAAAGACGAAGTGCTTTCCGCGCGTGCTGAGCTCTGCATCGCGCGGCGTCCGGCCGAGGAGCTCTATGTCGTGGCCGACGATCCGGATCAGGTGCGCAACGTCGCGCAGGATCCGAAGCATAGCGCCACTATGGCGAAGCTGCGGGGCGACCTCGAAGGCTACCTGCGGCAGACGGGCGATCCGCGCATGGCGGGACAAGATCCGTGGAAAGATTACGTGTATCACCAGACCACGGGCTATGGTGCATCGTTCAACAAGAGTCTTTCTGAAGAAGTTAGGCGTCAGGCGCGCGAACGGCCCACGCACAAGCCCGAGTGACCCCGATTGCAAATTCGCAGTTAAGAAAGTTAAACGTCGGGCCGTTTCCGTACCCGTACCCGGGTGTGCCGGGTCTAAGCTCACATGGGACATCATTCGAACAAGCATTCCTTTCTCTTTTCTTCCCTGTTGGCACTGACGGCCTTCGCCGCCGTATCTCGCGCCGATCTTCCCGGCGCCGATCCTGGACTTTCAGGAGCTCCGGGCGAATCCACATGCACCGGTTGCCACACTGGAACCGCGGTCAACAGCGGCGGCGGATCGGTTCAGATTCAGCTTCCCGGTGACCGCACCTATACGCCCGGCGTGACACAGCGAATCAAAGTGGTGGTGGCAGACACCGCGCAGCGCCGTTGGGGCTTCGAGCTTTCCGCGCGCGCCGGCACGGCGCAAGCAGGCGATCTCGCCTCGGTGGACACGTTCGTCAAAGCCATCTGCGCGAACGGCCGTTCGAAGCCGTGCGCCAACGCGCAGGTGCTGCAGTACGTAACGCATACGCAGACGGGAACACGCCTCGGCACCACCGGCAGCGCCACCTTCGAGTTCAACTGGACGCCACCCTCGGCGAGCGTGGGCACGATCACGCTCTACGCTTCTGGCAACGCGGCCAACGGCGATGGACGCAACACGGGCGACCACATCTACACCACCAACGTGCAACTCGAAGCGGCCGCGAGCGCTCCCAAGCCCACCATCAGCTCAGACACCGGCGTGGTGAATGGCGCGAGCTTCCAGGCGAACACGGCTCCCGGAGGTTGGACTACGATCAAGGGAACCAATCTCGCCTCGACCACGCGCACCTGGACAGCGGAGGAAGTGGCGAGCGGAAAGCTCCCCACCTCGCTCGACGGCGTGAGTGTGACCATCAACAACAAGCCGGCCTTCGTGCAGTACATTAGCCCGACGCAGATCAACGTGGTGGCGCCGGCGGATGATTCCGTGGGTCCGGTGGAAGTGAAGGTCACGAGCAACGGCCAGACGAGCGACGCCGCGTTCGTGACGCTGCAGAAGGTGGCGCCCGCGTTCTTCACGTTCGATGGCAAGTTCGTTGCGGCCACGCACGTCGACAACACGTTCATCGGAAAGACGGGCCTGTTCACGAGCGCACCGAACTTGACTACGCCGGCCAAGCCGGGTGAGACGATCATTCTCTACGGGTCGGGATTCGGCGCAACGGATCCGGCGATCACTTCGGGCCAACTCACCGATCGCATCGCCAACGTGAGCAATCCTTTCACGATCACGATCGGCGGAGTGGACGCAGCGGTCTCGTTCGCGGGACTGGTTCCGCCCTACGCGCAGCTCTACCAATTCAACGTGCAGGTTCCGGCTCAGTTGGCCGATGGGGATCACGCCATCTCCGCGCAGATGCTCGGCAATAGCTCGCCGAAGGATGCGAGCTGCTGCTTCGTGACCGTGCAGAAGTAGATCCGAACAGACAACCGGAGAATGCCATGCCGAACAGCAAGACGCTCTACGTGTGCCTGCTCGCCGGAGTGAGCGCGACGGGCCTGATGCAACTGATGCCGATGGGGCCGCGCGAGAACCCGCCCGTGGTCCCCGGCGAGACGATCGAAGCTTCGCTCGATATGCCGCTCCATGTGACCGGCATCCTCGATCGGGCGTGCAAGAACTGCCACTCGAACGACACCGAGTGGCCGTGGTACGCGCGGATCGCCCCGGCGAGTTGGATGATCAACGCCGATGTCGAGGCTGGCCGCAAGGCTTTGAATCTTTCGCAATGGTCGCGCGTAGCGGAGAAGCCGCGCGCTGCGATGGGTGCGCTCACGGCTGCCTGCGCGGCCGTGCGGACGGATCGCATGCCGCCGAAGCCCTATCGGATGATGCATTCGGAAGCGCGGCTATCAGCGGATGAGACAGCGGCGCTATGCGCCTGGACTACCGCTCAGGTGTCGGAGTATCGAACACGGATGGCCCAGGCGGCGGCACCCGCGCAACCGGCCTTGTACTGAATCACAATCGAGAGGAACCAAGTGATGACCAATTCATTTCGCCCCACCGCATCCACGCGGAGGCATTTCCTGGCCGCGATGGCGGCCAGTGGCGCATTCTTCACGCAGCGCGGCGCGTTTGCGCAAGCGCTGACACTGACACCGGCGCAGACCGAAGGGCCCTACTATCCGAATCGCCTGCCGCTCGATCAAGACAATGACCTGCTCATCATCAACGACAACATCACGCCCGGCGTGGGTACGGTTGCGTGGTTGAGCGGCCGCATTCTCGACCGCAATGGGCAACCGGTGCGCAATGCGCGCATCGAGATCTGGCAGGCCGACAACGTCGGGTCGTACATTCACACGAGCGGCGCGCTCAACGGCCAGCGCGACTCCAACTTTCAAGGCTACGGCACTTTCGTCACCGCGTCAGACGGCGCCTACTTGTTCCGCACCATCAAGCCAGGTCTCTATCCGGGCCGCGTGCGTCACGTTCACGCCAAGATCACGTTGCCCGGAGGCTCGAGCCTCACCACGCAGCTCTACGTGGAAGGCGAGACAGGCAATGACGGCGTGCTCAACGGCATCACGAACGCGGCGCAACGGGCATCGGTGATCCGGCCTTGGAGCGCGGTTCCCGGATCCGCGGTTGGGGCGCTCGCCGTGAGCTGGGACGTGGTGATGGACTTCACTCCCAGCGATACGGCGGCCGCATCGCGGCCAACGCTCGTAGCAGTGGGCGGCGTGACGCACGGCGCAACGCTACGGCCCGGCGCTGCATCGGGAGGTTGGGTGACGCTGCACGGCTCCGCGCTCTCATCAAGCACACGCACGTGGCGCGACGCGGAGATCGTCAACGGCAAGCTTCCCGAGTCGCTCGATGGCGTGAGCGTGAAGATCAACGGGCAGGCGGCTTCGGTTTACTACGTAAGCCCGACGCAGATCAACGTGCTGGCTCCCGAAGCGCTCACCGATGGCAACGTGCAGGTGACCGTGACGAATGGCTCGGCGACGTCGGATGTGGTGAGCGTGGCGTTCAATAAGCTCAATCCCGGCTTCTTCCAGTTCCCCGATCAGAACGTGGCCGCGGTGCGCGCGGATGGGACGTATGTTGGTCCGAGCGGGTTGATGCAAGGCGTGACGACGGTGGCGGCCAAGCCCGGCGACACGCTTCTGCTCTTCGGTACGGGCTTCGGGCCGACGAGCCCGTCGCACGTGCCGGGGCAGGTCATCGCGTCGCCATTGCCGGCGGTGAACTCGGTTCGGGTGCAGATCCATAATCAACTCGTGCCGGTGGCGTTTGCCGGGCTGATCAGCGCGGGCTTGTATCAGTTCAACATCCTCGTGCCCGATCTTGCCGATGGCGACTATCCGGTGACAGCGGAAGTGGGCGGAGTGCGGACGGCGAAGTTCGCGAAGCTCCGGATTCAACGGGCAGTGAGTGGCGCGGTTCGCGAGGGTGGGAGTGCGCTGGATCTTGACGCGCTGCAGCGGCGGATGGTCGCGTAGCGGGGGCTTTGAGCGCGAGCCGGCAGCGGGACTAAAGTCCCGCGATGGCTGAAAGCCTGCCCCACACGTTAACCAGCGGAGACTTCGAGCTTCAGCGACTTCAAGCGTTGCATGGCGTCATTGCCGCCGCGGCCGAACCAGTCGTGCAGCCGCAGATACTCGGAGTAGACGCGCTCGTAGACGGCGTGAGCGGCTCCGTTCGGACGGTAGGTTTGCGTGAAGCCGCCGGACATTGCCCGGGCGGCTTCATCGAATCCGGTAAAGGCTCCGGCGGCGACAGCGCCGTGCATCGCAGCTCCCAAGCCTGACGCCTGAAGCGAGCGAGGCAGGAAGATCTCGCGATTGGTGACGTCGGCGAAGACCTGCATCACGAGCGGGCTCTTCTGCGCGAGTCCGCCGCAGGCGACCAGCTTGTCGATGGGCACGCCTTCCTGCTCGAAGGCTCGGATGACGGTGTAGGTTCCGAAAGCCGTGGCTTCGACGAGCGCGCGATAGATGTCGGCGGGCGTGGTGTTGAGCGTTGCGCCGAGCAGGACTCCGGTGAGGTCGGCATTCATGAGCACGGACCGATTGCCGTTCCACCAATCGAGCGCGACGAGTCCAGTGGCTCCGGGCTTCAGCTTCGCGGCCTCGGCGGTGACGTCGTCAGCGTTGACGCCGAAGGCGCGGAAGAACCAGCCGTAGAGATCGCCCACGGCGGCTTGGCCCGCTTCGTAGCCCCAGTATCCGGGCAAGATCCCGTCTTCCACCACGCCTGCCACGCCTTCGATGTAGCGGCCCTTCTCGGCGAGCAGCATGTGGCACAGCGACGTTCCCATGATCATGACGAGTTCACCGGGCCTCGTGACGCCGCATCCGGGGACGCCTGCGTGCGCATCGATCACGCCAACAGCGACCGGCGTTCCGGGGCGGAGTCCGGTGAGCGCGGCCATCTCGGGAGTGAGTCCGCCGGCAGCGGAGCCGAGCGGATACATGGTGGTCGAGAGCTTCTCTTCGGCAACGTTTTCGAGGCCGGGATGAAGCGCGCGGAAGAAGGCTCGCGAGGCGTAGCCGCGGCCCTTGATCCACATGTCTTTGTATCCGGCGCAGCACTCGTTGCGCCGCTCGTTGCCGGTCATGCGCCACGTGATCCAGTCAGCCGCTTCGATCATGCGCGCCGCGGCTGTGTAGACTTCGGGCGCGTCATTCAGGATCTCGAGCACCTTCGAGAAGAACCACTCGGAGGAGAACTTGCCGTTGTAGGGTTTGAGGCACTCTTCGCCGAGCTCGGCTGCGGTCTGTTCGATCTTCGTTGCTTCGGGCTGCGCGGCATGGTGCTTCCAGAGCTTGGCCCACGCGTGCGGATTGCTCGCGAACCGCGGCAGCGTGGAGAGCGGTGTACCATCGGCGAGCGTGGGGAGCATGGTGCAGGCGGTGAAGTCCGTACCGACGCCTACGATTTGGTCAGCGCTGACGCCGGACTTGCGCAGCACGTCGGGGATGCCTTCGCGAAGGACCTTGATCCAATCGAGCGGGTCCTGCACGGCCCAGTCGTGAGCGAGGCGGGTGCCGTCTGGGAGCGCGGTGTCCATGGCGCCATGGGTGTAGGGGACGACGCTCCATGCGGCTTCCTCCCTATCGCTCCAGGCGGCTTCGCCGCCGTCGAGTTTGGCGAGCATGACTCGGCCGGACTCGGTGCCGAAGTCGATGCCTAGGGCGTACTGGGGTTTCATAGGGTGGGGTGGACCTGTAGGCCGCCATGGGGCTTGTGACGCCTGGACTCACGTGACTCGACGGTCAAGAGTCGGGTACAGTGCCGCTTGCTTACGCGCGCGGCTCGGTAACGGGAGCCGTGGCAACAACGAGATTTCGGAGATATGTTTTGCGAAGTCATTGCGAGACTCGGACGTTGCGGGACTGAAGTCCCGCGCAGGCTGAAGCCTGCCCCACAAGCCGGTTGCATTGCCTCATGACGAGAGGGAGTTTCTGCAGAGTCCCGCGCTGACTGAAGTCCACTCTACATGCTACAGGTTGCGGAGGGCGCGCTCGAGCGCTTCGACGAAGAAATGTTCGCCCCACATCACGGACTCGTTGACGCCGAGGTTCTTGTGAATGTGATAGACGCCGCCCTTGAGCACGCCCTCGTAGCCTTTCGACTTGCCGAGGTACTTCTCGCACAGCGTGCGCAGGATGCGGATGGCGGTGGTCCAGTAGAAGTGGCCTTTGATGGGGTCCGCGGTAAGGCGGCACAGGCGCAACAAACCCGCGGCTGCGATCGCGGCGGCCGAGGTGTCCACTTGCTTGCGGCTATCGGCGGCGGCGTTGTAGTCCCACGGCGGAACGCCATCGGCGGGCGTCTGCGAGATGTAGTAGTCGGCGCAATCTTCGGATGTGCGCAGAAACTTGGGATCGCGGCTGAACTCGTAGCAAGTGGAGAATCCGTAGAGCGCCCAGGTGAGTCCACGCGACCAGCAGGAGTCGCCCCGGAAGCCCTGGTGCGTGGTCTGGCGCAGGAACTCGCCGGAGGCGAGATCGAACAAGCCTTCGTGCGCAGTGGATCCGTCGCCGCGAACCAGCACGCGCCGCGAGGTGAGCGTGTGGCGGAAGGCGACTTCGCGCAGGTGCGCATCGCCGGTGGCATGCGCGGCGTAGAAGATGATTCCGACGTTCATCATGATGTCGATGAAGATGGAGTCATCGGAGACGAACGAGCGCAGATACTGGCCCTTCTCCTTGAAGCGCATCGCGAGCGTCTTGCCGGCTTGGATGACGACGTCGTTCAGTTCCTTCTGCCCGGTCACCTGATACCAGCGGTGATAGGTGTTCATGAAGATGAAACCGAGGTCATGCACGTCGCGATCGAGCTTGCGGTGCTCGAGGGGCTTGGTGTAGCGGACGGCTTGATCCATCCACCAGCGGGCGTCGGCTTCACTGCCGTTGTGATTGTGGTAACGGCGGAAGAGCCACATCATGCCGGGGAGGAAGCCGTCGCACCAATGGGTCCACTTGGGACCGTCGTGCTTCCACTTGCCGCCCTTGGTGTACATGGGGTAGAAGTCCGGGTGACGCTCGATAACGTGCTTCACCTGCTTCTGCGCGAACTTCATGGCGTCGTGGAAGAGTGCTTTGTCGGACTCTAGTTCGAATCGGATCACTGTGAGTGCCTCTGTGTATTGTTGCTCGATTCGGGGGGCTTTTGTCGAGTCCTCCAGAGCATGCGGGTACCTTTTCGCAAATGAGTGGCGTTGTTGCCGGTGAAATAGATGACGCCATCGCGGCCGACGGCGGTGCGAGTGCCGGGGCCGCCGGGGAAGCCCGTGGCCTCGTCTGGCGTAGCGAAGATCTCGGCTCGCGCGCCCGGAAATTCGAGGTCGAAGAACTCGAGCGAGATGGCTTGGCCGCGGGTCCAGGGCTTGGCTCCGATGAGCCGTCCGCGAAGCTTCGCGCCCTTGGGGACCATGGTGGACCCATGGTGCTTTGCGTTGGAGGCGACCTCGCCTTCGATGACGGTTCCGATGATCGCGGGCTGCACGGCGAGTTCGCTGGTGAGGCGAACATCGAGCACGAGATCGAGCGGGATCTCGACGATGACCGGCGCGGCGGGTGGCGGCGCGGAGGAAAGATCGGGCGCATCGGCGAAGGAGATGGTGGATTCGCCGCTATACTGGCGGCATCCGGCGAACGAGACGCGATTGCGGCCTTCGGTTCCATCCACGGTCGAGATGGTCATCTCCGAGGATTTGGGGAGGAGGAAGTCAGCCTCGCCGATGCGGGTGCGCTCGTAGAACATGATGTCCTGAGCGCGGGAGATGAGGAGCGGCGACGGAATCTCTTCGGCGAGGACTTCGAGACGGATGAGGTCGAGCGATTCGGCATCGACGTCGAAGGTTCCTTTGTAGCCGGTGACCGCTTGGGAGACGCCGTCGCGGAGCATGAAGCCGCTGCGAATTTGCGGCACGTCATAGGAGTAGCGGAAGCGCTGTGCGCCGGGCTCGCCAAACGTGCCGAGATACTGGTAGGTGGGGAAGTTGGACATCAAGACGGACTTGGCATGGAGTGCGAAGTTACCGTTGCCGATGGCGCCTCCGCCGACGAGCTCCGAGATTTCGCGGTCTTCGAAGCGGGTAGCTCCGGGCCAGGCGAAGAGCTCCTTGCCATCGACGAGGGCGACCTCGAGCCGAATGGTGTCGAGGAGTTGGAACTTGCGGGATTTGGCGGGGCGGCGCGAGCGTTCGATGGTCTGGGTGCAGGTATAGTTCGGCATGCGGCCGAGTGTCTGCGACATGTGATATTTGATGCGCGAGATGCGGATGAGGTCCGGCGAGAGCTTCGGGGAGCTGACTTGCTGGGCGGCCAGTTGCGCGACGGAGCAGGCGGCCACGAGCAGCGCAGATCGCCGGTGCATGGAGATTCCCTATTATAGGCGCGGCTGGCGTTCGTGAGCGCAAGAGGACGGAGACCGAACGTTCAGGTGATTTGTTACCATCCTGTGATGTCCGTCAAAGCAACGATTTTCAACAACGGCCCGATCAAGATCGAGGGCGAATTCACATTGTGCGATGCGGCGGGAGCGGCGTTCGGCCTGGGTGGCCGGCAGGCAATTTCGCTGTGCCGCTGCGGGCTTTCGGAGAACAAGCCGTTCTGCGATGGCGCGCACGCAAGGCAGGGGTTCCAGTCGCAGGTGGAAGCGCGGGAGTTGCCGCCGCCGAAGCCGAAGGTTTGAGGTAGCAGGTCGAGATTGGCATCGCGAAGGGGGTGTTCCGACCCCCACAGAGCTCCCCCCGCGGTTGCCGCGAAAAATCGCTCCAGACGGCAGTAAGTGTCGGAAAGTGTCGGATTTACCCCCGCATTTTGGGGTGGATTGCGGCGTTCGGTGAGACACCGGGAAATTCGGGACCTTCCTCAGACGAGCCCCTCGAGCGGCTGGCCTGGCGGCATGGGGAGTTATTCGGTTGTCGAAGAGCCATGTGGAGCGGGTCCACGGTCTCAAGTTAGCTCGAGGCGGTTTTTCGGCTGCAAAATCGATCCCGGGATGTGGTTGAGGGGAATCCAGTTACGAATTTTTCAGTACACGGGATTGTGAGGATCGCGACGGTTGAAACCCGCTGGGGAGCCTTCGGCCGGAGCTCCGGAAGCGCGACTGAGTTCCCGCGCGGCTGAAGCCCTCCCGGCATGGGGCATGGAGGCTGGCTCGCGTCGCCGTTGCTGTTTTGACAACTCGATGGCGAGTCCGTTAGCCTGCCTGCCCTTACATGTCGCCCCCTGAGTTCCGAGCCGCAACCATTCTTCTACGTGCCGCTATCGCTTGCGTCGCCGACGGCACGCGGGTTGGTGGTGCGGATGACGGGTCCGGCGGAGACGGCGAAAACGGCGGTGCGGGAACAGGCGCCCGATCTGCTGGTGAACAACTTGCTGACGCTCGAGCAGATTACCCAAGCTCCGGCGGGGTTGTTTCTGCTCCGGATGGCGGCTTCGCTCACCGGGTGTGATCGGGCTGCTTGGGCTGGGGTTGCGATGATCGGAGCCTACGGGTTGGCGGCGTACGGAGTCACGCGGCGGGAGCGGGAATTCGGGGTGCGCATTGCGCTGGGGGCAGAGCATTGTTCGATCCGGCGGATGGTGCTTGGGGAGGCGGTGCGAATGGTCGCGTTGGGGGTGGCGCTCGGAGCGGGTGGGGCGCTCGTCGCGCGCAAGGGTGTGGAGAGGTTGCTGGTGGGCGTGGGCGGTGCGGATCCGGTGACTTATTTGGCAGTGATCGCGCTGATGGCGGCGGTGGTGCTGGTGGCGAGCTACATTCCGGCGCGCGCAGTCGAGAGGGTGAATCCGGCGGAAGCGCTGCGGACGGATTGATGGCCGCGGGACTAAAGTCCCGCGCAGGCTGGAGCCTGCCCCACAATGCTATCCCCGCAGATACTTCGCGAAGAAATCGAGCGTGCGCTTCCAGGCGAGCTTCGCCGCCGCCTCGTCGTATCGCGGCGTGGTGTCGTTGTGGAAGCCGTGATTGGCGCCCTCGTAGACATGCGCGGTGTACGTAACGTGGTTCGCCTTGAGTGCCTCTTCGTAGGCAGGCCAGCCGCCGTTGACGCGCTGGTCAAGCCCTGCGTAGTGGAGCAGAAGCGGCGCCTTGATCTTCGACACTTGATCCGCCGGAGGCTGCCCGCCGTAGAAGGGAACGGCTGCTGCGAGATCGCTTCCGAGGCGCACGGCGAGCGCGTTGGAGATTCCGCCTCCGAAACAAAATCCTACGACTCCGATTTTGCCCGTGCAATCGGAGCGAGCCTTCAACCATCGCGCCGAAGCGACGAAGTCTTCGGTCATCTTGGCGCGGTCCACCTTCTGGAACAACTGGCCGCCCTTTTCGTTGTCACCCGGGAAGCCGCCCACGCTCGTCAACCCGTCTGGCGCGAACGCGATGTAGTTCTCAGTGGCCAGCCGGCGCGCCACGTCTTCGATGTACGGATTCAATCCGCGATTCTCATGCACCACCAGGACAGCGGGAACCTTGCCAGCGGCCTTGGCGGGACGCGCCAGATAACCGCGGATGTTCCCGTTGCCCTCGGGTGACGCTACTGTCACAGATTCGGTGCGGATGCGCGCATCGTCCTTCGCTACCTGCTGCGCCCAAGCGTAGTGCGGAGCCAAGCTGTCGAGCAGCATGGCCGCCGTCACACCGCCTGTGGCAAACTTCTTTGCCCCGTCGAGAAAATCACGGCGGGCGATATCGCCGTGAACGTACAAATCGAACAGGTCAAGCAGTTCGCGGGGAAAGTCCGATGCGCGTTTCCGCTCCATGAATTCAGTGATCCCCTATTGAGGCGAGGATAGCACACCGCTCGCGAAGAAAACGTGCGCGCGTTGCGTCCAACTCGAATGGCGATGAACCACCTTCGGCACGCACTTCTCGCAGCCACTGCGATCTGCGCGGCGCAGCAGTCGGACGAGCAGACCAGAAAGGCGTACGACGACATCTACGCTTCGCAACCGGAGACCTTTTCCTCGCTGCCGAATGCGTTTCTCACTCGCGTGATCTTGAGGCGAAAGCCCGGCGTGGCTCTCGACGCGGGGATGGGGCAAGGCAGGAACGCAGTGTGGCTCGCCGAGCACGGCTGGAAAGTTTCGGGCTTCTACATCTCGCCGGTTGCGGTGGAGCAGGCTCGGGGCGAAGCCAGCCGGCGCAAGCTGCAGATCGACGCTGTCGTCTCGCCGTTCGATCGTTTCGATTGGGGGCAAAGAGAAGTGGGACCTCATCGTCTTCTCATACTTCTTCCCGCAAGAGGCTTTGCCGAGGATCTACCAATCACTGAAGCCCGGCGGCGTGATCCTGATCGAAGGCTGCCACGCGGACACGGCGCATGTCCGTCCGGTGGGCGGCGGCTATTCCGACAAGCAGATGTTCGCCGCGCTTGCGGCCTACCGGATCCTCATCTTCGAAGACGTGGAAGACAAGCAGGACTGGGGGCGGCAGTACGGGGACACGAAGCGGCCCGTTCGTGTTTTGGCGCAAAAGCCAGGAACTCCGATTCGCGGATGCACTTGGAAGGGATCGCCGTATCGAGAAGGCGAGGGGATGTGCTGGGCACCGGGAAGTGGACATGCGGACCAGACGGGTGCACTCGGGCCGGTGCGCTACTCCCGTTGTCGGCCCTGCCGCTTCACTTCCACCCGGACCAAATCCATCCCCACCGTCGCCTCGTTGAAGCGGCCCGCGGTTCCCGCCGCGAGCCACGTCACCGCACCTGAACCGAGATCCACATCCCCGACTGAGTCGATGAACCAATAAGCGCGCCCAGTAGGAGCCTATGGACTGGCCGGCTACGGGGTGACGCGCCGCGAGCGCGAATTCGGTGTGCGCATCGCACTCGGAGCCGAGCACTCCGCGATCCGGCGGATGGTGCTTGGTGAGGCGCTGCGGATAGCCGCGCTGGGCACGGCGCTCGGCGCTTCCGGAGCGCCGCTTGCTCGAAAGGGCGTGGAGAAGCTACTGGTGGGCGTGGGCGGCGCGGACCCGGTTACGTACGGGGCCGTGATCGTGCTGATGGCTGCGGTGGTGCTGGTCGCGAGCTATCTTCCGGCGCGCGCGATCGAGAGGGTCAATCCGGCTGAGGCGCTGCGGACCGATTGATCTGATCGTTACCTGGACCGTGACGTCACGCCCTGTCTCTCTTCGTTTTGCCCCATTTCCTCCATATTGGGCATGACCGGCGAATTCGCCGCACCGAGGAAAGGACAACATGATCAAGACACACACCCTGACAGTACTGGTTGCTTTGGCCGGGATCGGAGCTCTGCCAATCCAAGCCGATGAGGGCGGCCACAAGGTCGCCGGAGCCTGGGCGACGACGCTCACGATCTCAGGCCGCCCAGCCGGACCCATTGTCGGCGTCATGAACGTGCACAAGGACCACACCGCGCTTTACAGCGACACGAGCCAGGCGATCCCTGCCAAGATCGGACCAGGGGCGAACGATATCATCTACCAGACTCCGTACTTCGGCGCCTGGGAGCGCAAGGACAACGGCTATTCGTTCAAGACGGTGCAGCTTGTCGCGGGCCCTGACGGATCGTCGTTCGGAGGTTGCACACTCACCATGTCCATCGAATTGACTGACCGCGACAACTTCAGCGGCACGGCGACTCAGGCCTGCGTGGATGCAAAGGGACAGTCCGTGGGACGGCCGCAGACGGTTCCCTTTGCTGGCAAACGGATCTCCGCGAAGTAGCGGTCGCGCGCCCGTTCGGCGGCTGTAGCCATTCCAGTTTCTCCGCCGGCCCCGGTTCGCCACCCTCTGCTTCCGAAGCGAGTGTGTAAGAATGGGTCGGTGTGGGGAGTGGGTCGGAGAACTCTTGGAACGGAGTGACGTCACGGCGTGACGACGCCCGTGTACCCCCGGAAGATCAAGCACTTGCAGCGGAATCGGTGCGGGAGCAACTCCAGCGCCTCTGCGACAAGTAAGGCCTTCCGGAAGTCAGAGCGCCACAGGCGGTTTCTGACCTACGTCGTCGAGCAGACCCTGGCCGGCAGCTCCGGTGGTATCAAAGAGGCCGTGCTGGCGGTTGAGGTGTTTGACCGCACTCCGGAATACGATCCCAAGGTCGACACGATCGTCCGGGTGGAAGCTCGCCGGTTGAGGGCAAAGCTCGCGGACTACTATGCTTCCGCGGGCGCCGCCGACCCCGTTCGCATCGACATACCGGCGGGTAGCTACATACCGATCTTCGGGCCAGGAAAGCCCGCCACTGGTGTCGAGGCTCCGGCCGCTAGCGGTGCACCGATACGTGCTTGGAGAGTAGCTGCCGTAGTCCTGCTTCTTTGCGGCGCGGCCGGAGCTGTCCTGTTCTTTCGATCGCGAACGCCGGAGACTACACCCACCGGTCCCGTTCGCATTGCGGTAATGCCATTTCAGAACCTCGGGTCTGATTCAGCGGATGAGATCTACGCCGACGGACTGACCGAAGCCCTGACCACCGATCTGGCGAAGATCCGGGGTTTGCAGGTAATTTCGCGAACCTCGTCACAGCGGTTCAAAGGAACGCGGCAGTCTCTCCGGGAGATCGCCGCGTTGCTCCACGTCAGCCACGTGGTGGAAGGATCGCTGCAGCGCAGCAGCGACCGGTGCCGTGTCACCGTTCAATTGATTCGCACTGCCGACGATGTGCATGTGTGGTCGGAAGCCTACGAGCTGAAGTTCAGCGGAATTCTGGCGTTGCAACGCGATACTGTGGCCGCAATTGCCCGCGGCGTTCACGCCTCCATTTCGCCCAGCGAGCAGGCGGCGATCGGCGAGCCTCCGTCGCGGAGCGTCGAGGCCTACGAAGCGTTGCTGAGGGCGCGGAAAGCCTCGAAGCAGTACCTGTTTCTCGGCAAGGACGAGTATTTCGAAGACTCGAGGAAACTCCTCGAGAGTGCGCTCGATCGCGATCCCGGGTATGTGGATGCCATCGCCGAAATGGGTTTGCTCTACGGCCGCAAGTATCAGCATACCGGCGACGCTCACTGGCGCACGCTCGCCGAAGAAGCCTTTCGCCGTGCGCTCGATCGCCAGCCTTGCCATCCTGAGGCTGCGCCCGTGATGGCGAATATTCAAGGAGACAAGGGTGACCTGATCGGCGCCCTCGATCAGGCACAAAAGGCTTCGCAGTGCAATCCTGGCTCCTCGCATGCCCGGCTCGCGCTCGGAATCAGCTACATGTCGTTGGGCCTCTATGAAGCTGCAGCGCGGGAACTGCGAGAGGCCGCCCATCTCGATCCACTGTCATTGTCGGCGCACCTCAACTCGAGCTGGGTTTTACGCCTGCTGCGGCGACCTGCAGAAGCGGTGGCGGCTGCCAAGAACGGGACCGACACTGAACCGGGATCCGCCGTCGCCTGGGCTGCGTTGGGCAAAGCGCTGCTCGAGGCGGGGAACCTCGGCGAGGCACGGCCCGCATTCGAGAAGAGCGCAATGGCGGCGCCTCCTGCGCAGGCCGATGGGGTGCGAGAGCTTCATCGTGCGGCTGCCGGTTGCTCCTCATCCGGCCCATTGGAATCGGCCCGAGCGATCCTCCGGCGATATCGGCAGGAACCTTGGGTCAATGGCGTGATCTGGGGAGACGCCTACCGGGAACTGGTGATGCAGTGCGGAGAACCGGCGGACATCGTGGCGATGCTGCGCTCGGCCCCGGTTCGTTTCAGCTATCGAGCGTTAATCGGCACGCCCGCTCTCGCACAGTTACGGACCGACTCGGCCTTTCGGGAGATTCTCCGCGAACGTTACGACACCTGGCTACAAGTGCAGAAGATTCCCGGCCTGCGTGAGACGGGCGTGGAACTGCCAGAGTTGCCCCCACTCGAAGCCGTAGTCGGAGCGCAGTAGGCGGAGGCCTTAGCCCCGCGGATACTTCGCGAAGAAATCGAGCGTCCGCTTCCAGGCGAGCTTTGCCGCCTCGTCATATCGCGGCGTCGTGTCGTTGTGGAACCCGTGATTGGCGCCAAGCTGTCGAGCAGCATTCCCGCTGTCACGCCGCCGGTGGCGAACTTCTTCGCCCCGTCGAGAAAATCACGGCGCCCGAGGTCGCCATGCACGTACAGGTCGAACAGATCCAGCAACTCGCGAGGAAAGTCCGATCCGCGCTTCCGCTCCATATATGTTCAGCGATCCCCGATTGGGCCGAGGACAGCACACCGCTACGGAGCAATTGTGCCCCTCCGCCGGTAGCACTCGGACCGGTGCGCTACTCCCGTTGTCGGCCCTGCCGCTTCACTTCCACGCGGACCAAGTCCATCCCCACGGTCGCCTCGTTGAAGCGGCCCGCGGTTCCCGCCGCGAGCCACGTCACCGCACCTGAACCGAGATCCACATCAAGCGCCGGACTCTGGTTTACGGGACACACCGCCCGCGCCAGGCAGGTGAGGCGAGTCACGCGCATGTCCGCATTTTCGAGCACCACCTTTTGATAGCCGTCGGCCGAAGATGGCGTGACGGGATCGAAGCGCTCGTCTTTCTTCAGCGGCTCTTTGGGGTCGCGAACCAATTCCACGCGCACGTAATCAGTGAGCTGATCGGAGAGGTTCTCGGCGGAGTGGGTTTCCTTGCCGCCGCGAGCTATGCGGAGCGCGCCCGCGCGCACCGGAGCTCGCACCAGGTTGCGCCCGTCTCCGTGCACGAAGCGCATTTCGCCCGAGTCAGTCAAATAAACATAAATGACGCTCGCTGTTTCGGGGTGATCGTGCATGGGGGCCTTCTCCTTCGGCCCGTAGCGGACGCGCACGGCGCGCACGAAGTCATTCTCGTACTCGAGCGTGTAGTGCTGCGTCTTTTCGAGCGCCGGGTCGCCGCCGATCTTCAACTCGGGCCGCAAGCGCTTCAACTCCTCGAAGCCTTTCGAGGAGACGCCGGTGTCTTTGAGGTCCACCCAGCGCAGCGCGGGCAGGGCCGCGAGCGCGCGCATGGCATCGTCGTTCACGCGCTTGACGCCGAACAGATTGAGGCGCTCGAGCTTCTTCAGGCCTTCGAGGCGTGCGATGCCTTTCGACGTGATCTGCGTGCCCGAGAGATTCAGGTCGCGCAGTTCGCGCAGAGTGGACACGGGGTCGAGCCCGATGTCGGTGATGCCGACGAACCACAGTCCGGAGTCCGTGCGTTGCTTGCCGCTGATGTCGAGCTTGGTCAGGTTCGGGAGCGAGCGGAGCACCTCGAGGCCGACTTCGGTCATCTTGTTGCCGCCGAAGGAGAGCTCGCGGAGGCCTTTGAAGCGTGTGAGATGTTGCAGGCCGCTGTCGGTGACCTCGGCATAGCCGATGTCGAGCGCCGCGATCGAATCCTTGCCCGCGAGAGTTGCCAACGTATTGTCGGTAACCTTGGTACCGCGGAAATCCAGGCGCTCGATCTTGGGCCAGCTCTTCACCACGGCGAGCCCTTCGTCGGTGACGAGCTCGGCGAAGAATAGCTTGAACTCGCGGACATTCTTGAGTCCGCGCAGCCGGAGCAACCCGAGATCGGTGACCCGGGTGAGGGAAAGGTCGAGCTTTTCGAGCACCGCGAGCGAGCCGACTTCGTCGAGGTCGGAATCAGCCACCCAGGCTCCGCGCAGTTCGAGCGCGGTCACTTCGCCTTTCGCGTTGGCCGCGCTGCGGCCGCCGAGCCCCGCCACCCAATCCACCGCCAACAAGAACGCCAGTGCGATCATCTCAGCTTCCTCTCCTGGTGGGCAACGCGGACTCGCGGTCGTACACGATCCGGCAATCGGGCAGCGCTTGCTGCAGCTTCTTCTGGCCCTGATCGGTGACGAGCGTGTGATAGAGGTTGAGGTGCTTCAGCCGCTTCATCGCGGCGAGACCATCCACGCCTTTGTCGGTGATCATCGCCGTATCGAGGTAGAGCTCGGTGAGCGCGGGCATCGCGCCCAGCTTCGGCAGCAGCGCTTCGGTTGCGCCGGTGTAATTGAGGTTCAGGGATTCGAGCCTCGGGAGCGCCATGAGCTCGGCGATGCCCTTGTCGGTAATCCGCGTGCGCGCGAGCTGCAAGTGGCGCAGCGAGGTCAGCGCCTTCAACGCGGGCAGACCTTTGTCGCTGAAACGGCCGTAGTTCAAGTTCAGATCCTCGAGCGACGTAACGGCCGCCAGCGGTTCGAGTCCGGCGTCGTCCACGTCGTTGCTCGAGAGGTCGAGCGAACGCAGGTGCGTGAGCGCCTTCAGCGCCGCGAGCCCGGAGTTCGAAACGTCGGTGTAGGAAACGCGGAGCCGTTCGAGGCCGGCGATCTTGGCGATTGCATCCAGTCCTTCATCCCCCACTGGCGAGCCCGAAACCTCGAGCTCACGGAGCGCCGCGAATCGTGATAACGCCAAACCGTGAACGCCGGTGTGGTTGGCATGCAAGCGGCGCAGCGCAACGAGCCTCTGCAACGATTCGAGCCCCGTATCGGTCACCGTCGTGTGGCTCACGTCGAGCTCTTCGAGCGTGCCGAGCCCCGCAAGAGCACGCAACCCGACATCTCCCACTTCGGTTGCCTCCAGGTGCAGCCGCTCGAGTGACGCGAGCCCCGCGAGCCCTTTCACCTGCGCGTCCGTCACCGCTGTCTGGGCGAGGGAGATCTCCACTAGCTTTTCGTTCTTCATCACGGCCTTGCCGCCCATCTTGCGGACCCAATCCGCTACCGCAGCGTCACCGGAACCGCGCAGTTCGGCAACCTGCTCCTGCCGGCCGGGAGCCGCGTCGAGGAAGCTCACGCGCACGCTCGGATTCGCGGCGCGGAGTCCGTCGAGCCCGGCGCGCGTCACGCGCGAATAGCGGAGATCGAGCGAACGGAGCTTCGGAAATTGCTTCACGATTTCGATTCCCGCATTCGTGACATGGCTGCGATAGAGGTTCAGCTCCTCGAGATCCTTCATTTGCGCGATGCTCTTCAAGCCTTCGTCGGTGACCTTCGCACCAAGCAGGTTCAGCTTTCGCACCTTGGTCAAGCCCTTCAACGACGACATGCCGGCATCGGTGATGCGGCAGCCGTAGAGGCTCAGCTCGGTGAGATCGTTCAACCGTTCGAGCGCCGACATTCCGGCATCCGTCACGAGGGTGTCTTTGGCGATCAGCCGTTCGAGATGCTTCATCGCGGCCACGGACTTCATGCCGTCATCGTCGAACGTGGTGTAGCTCATGTCGAGTGAGCGCATGTTGACGAAGGCCGCCAGTGGAACGCCCTTCACCTTGCTCTGGCCGAGGCGCAACTCGCGCAGGTTTGTCAGCGGGGCAAGCAGCGCGATACCTTTGTCCTGCAGGTTGATTGTCGTGAGAAAGTGCACGCTCACGTGAAGCCGCTCGAGCTTTTTCAGATTCGTGAGATATTCGAGCGTTTCGTTCGAGTCGCGCCGGCTGCCCGCGCCCTCATTCCACATCGGAGCGGGCAGGAAGAGCTCGCGCAGCTCGGTCAGGTGGCGGATGCGGCGCAGCTCTTCGGGCGTGAGCAGGGTCCCGGTGAAGTCGGCGCCGGCAATGCGGAACTCACCTTCCGGCAACCGCCACAGTTCGCGCACGGGAGCCGTCGCGCCGAGCGGCGTGACGCCACCGCCCATGCGGATGATCCATTCGGCGATCGCGCGTTCGCTCTCTTGCGCGAGCGCCACCGAGCAACCAGGAACAACAACTTTCGTCCATCCTCCGATCAATGATCCGCAACGCCTCCATCGGAAAACCGGTACTTCGAGCCGCGTCACGGGCTTGTATGGGTGCGCGGCGGCCACCTTCTCGTCGAGATCGACGCCGAGGCCCGGGCGATCCGGCAACTCGGCGAACCCATTCGCCACCTTGACGGCTCCGCCGCCAAAGAGGTCGAGCACCCACTGCTGGCGGTTGGGATTGAACTCCTGGATCGTCGAGGCGGGCGTCGTCGCGTCCACGTGCAGCGACGCTAACGTCGACACCTCGCTCTGCGGATTATGCGGCGCCATTTCCACGCGGTAGGTTTCCGCGATGGTCCCGATCTTTTTCATCTCGAGGATGCCGCCGGCATGGCAAACATCCGGTTGCACGTAGTTCACCAAATGTTTCGAACAAAACTCGGCGAATCCGTACTTAGTGAACGAGCGCTCTCCGGTGGCTAGGGGGACCTTGGTCTTCTGGCGGAGCAGCTCGAGCTCGCCCAGATCTTCGAGCTGCGTCGGCTCCTCGACGAACAGCGGCCGCAGTTCCTCGATGCGGGTGCAGAAATCCACGGCCATCACGGTGGTGAGGATGCCGTGCGCGTCGATCGCGATATCGAAATCATCGCCGACGGCCTTGCGCACGTCGGCGAGGCGCTTGGCGCCCTCGCGCACCGCGAAGCTCGGGATCACCAAGTCATTGTCCACGCGAACGAAGCCCGATTTCGCCGCCGTGTAGCCTTCCTGCTTGGCCTGCAGGAAGGCGTCCACCGTGGAGCCCACATCCTTGTACAAGCGGACGCGCTCGCGCGCCTTGCCGCCCAGGAGCTTGTAGATCGGCACGCCGAGCGCCTTGCCGAGAATGTCCCACAGAGCAATCTCCACGGCGCTAATGGCGCTGTTCAGCACGGGACCGCCGCGCCACCGCGGCCACCGGAACATCGCTTGCCAGTGCATCTCGATGTCGGTAGGGTCCTGGCCGATGAGGTAGCGCTCGTGTTCGAGAATCGCCTGCGAGAGCGTCGCTTCCTTGCTGGTGATCGAACCTTCGCCGAGTCCGGTGAGCCCCTGGTTCGTGTAGACCTTGCAGAAGACCCAGTTGACGCTGCCCATGTTGACCACGAAGGTCTTGAGATCGGTGATCTTCAGGTTGAGGGCTTTGGCTTTCTCAGTGGCCGCGCGCAACGGCGCGAGCGCGGACGCACCGAGTCCTGTAAGCAGGAAATCTCTGCGCAGCATCGTACACTCATTCTACTCGCGTACCGTCACTCCGGATACCCCCCTTTTCACCGGCCGCTGCGACGTCTATAATTCCTCACCATGCTTCGAGTCTCGCTGCCGCTGGTGCTTGCCGCCGCGTTGACGGCCCAAGACCCGCAATCGGACCTGCTCCCTCGCTTCCGGGCGCATGTCAAAGAAACGCTCCGCCGCCTGCCGGACTACACGTGCCTGCAAACCACTGAGCGTACGCGCCGCGAGGCGAAGACCGCAGCCGCGCGCAAGCTGGATACGCTGCGTCTGCAAGTGGCGCTGATCGGCCGCAAGGAACGCTATTCGTGGGCGGACGCGCCGAAGTTCGAAGAGCGCGAACTGCGCGACATCATCGGCAAGGGCGTGATCAACACGGGCAGCTACGCGGCGCACATCCAACACGTGCTGCTTTCGCCAGCCACCGAGTTCGCCGCGAAGGGAACCGAGAAGGCGAACGGCCGTGACGCGGCGCGCTTCGATTTCGAAATCCCGGTGGAGCACTCCTCTTTCAAGATTTCCGTTCCGCCGGAGGAGACCGAGGTCGGAGCCAAGGGCTCGATTTGGATGGATCCAGAGTCGCTCGATCTGCTGCGGCTCGAAGTGAAGGCTGACGAGATCCCGCGCGAGCTCGGCATTGATCGCCTCACCGAGACCATCGATTACTCGCGCGCCAAGCTGGGTGACGAGATCTTTCTCCTTCCCTCCTCCGCGGTCTTCTCGATGGTCGACGTCTCTGGCGAGGAGCATCGCAACTCTACTCGCTTCGGAGCTTGCCGCCAGTTTCACGCCGAGTCAAAGGTCCGTTTCGACGCCGAGGATTCCGCACCTACGGCGCCGGTCACGGAATCGGCGCAAGCGCCCAAGGAGATCCCCGAGCGACTCTCCGTCGAGATGACGCTCGATCACGAAGTCGACGCCGCGAACTCCTCTCTCGGAGACGCGGTTCGCGCTGTCGTGTCCAAGCCTGCGCGCAAAGGCGAGACGATCGTTATCCCCGAAGGCGCGGTGATCCATGGGCGCCTGGTGCGGATCGAGCGCGACAATCGTCCGTTCGATCACTGGGTGCTCGGCCTGGAGATGCACACGCTCGAAATTGGCGAACATCGCGCCGACATCCGCATGACGATGGCGGATGCGGGTCCGGCGCCCGGCCTGCTGCGCCAGACCAAATCAATGGACCCCGTCTTCACCAAACGCCGCACGACTCGTTTTGACATCCTGGTGCGCGAGAAGCCGAGAGGCGAGGGCGTGCTGCATTGGGACGCCAAGCAACCGAAGCTTCGGAAGGGCCTGAAGATGCGCTGGATCACCGGCGACGAGGAATAGTAGGCGAGTACCGTTCAGCGTAAGTGAATCGAGGTCCGCGATTCTTGGCAATGCGGCTCACGGCGGCGGCTGCTCGCCCGATATGTGTCTTTGTGGGCGCGACACACTCGCTCCGTTACGCTCTACAGCTTTCCCCAGGGTGCATCCCACCCCTTCGCGCTGGAGACATCGTTCTCCAGCGCGATTTTGCTTAGCGAACCACCAATACCTCTTCCAGATCCTTCTTCGAGAGTCGCGGGACCTCGGCACCCGCCGCCGGGTATCCCACCGGGATCAGCAGAAACGGCCGCTCGTTGCCAGGCCGCTTGAGCACCCGCTGCAGGAATCCGAGTGACTGCCTGCTATCGCCTCCATGCGATCAAGTCAGCCATCGGGTGTCGAATGGTATACAATCGACAGCTAAATCTATGACACCAGACCTATCCGCGCGGTTGGCGAAAATGGGCCGCCACAAGAAGCGCGTTTTGTCCCAACTATTCCAGTATCCGAACGTCGTAGCGGTAGGCATCGGGGTGAAGAGAAAGAATGGCGTGGCAACGAAGGAGCTTTGCTTCTGTTTCTCCGTGGAGAAGAAGCTTCCGTTGCGGAAACTGGCCGCGTCGGAAGTCATTCCGCCGATTCTGGAACTAAGCGACGGCACCAAAGTTTCCACCGATGTCGTCGAGACAGGTCCGGCGGCGCCGACGACTGATCTGGCTGCATATCGGCCAGCCCGCCCCGGCGCAGCGATTCAGAATGACAGCAAAGGAGGCATTGGCTCGTTGGGCGGCGTCTGTCTCCTAAATGGAGGACACGTTGCTCTCACCGCGAATCACGTGCTAACCGATCCCGGAAAACCGAATCAAGCCCCTGGTGCAAGGCGAGTTTGGCAGCCGACGCGATCACCGGGTGGAAGCGACATTGGATCGTTCGGAAGGATTGCTCCACTGCGGACAGATCCGAATCGTTTACGAGCCCCAGTGAACCGGTTCGACGTGGGCTATGTGAACGGCATTCTGGCTGGCAGCATAAGCTCTCGCGTCATCGATCTTGGTACCGCAAACGACCGCTTTTACTCGGTCGGCGCCGTAGTCGATCCGATGCCATATTGGATCCTAACCGTGGACGTTGTGAAGCGTGGAATCGAAACCTACGTGAGTCGCGGTCGGATCACGGAACTCGATGTCAGCGTCACGTTGAACTATGGCACCGCAGCAGCACCCGCATACGGAACTATCGGGCAAGGTAATTCGGTCTTCAAGATCGAGGGTTTGGACTCCAGATTCGCGCAGCCTGGTGATTCCGGGTCAATCGTGATTTACGACGATGGTGGCGACCCACATCCATCAACCGGCATTGTCTTCGCCGGCTCGGACCGTCCTGGAACTGGGGCGACCTTCGCGTGTAATCTCGTTCAGGTGATGCAGTATTTTGGCTTGTCCACTGTAGGGTTGTTCTAGAGTCTGGTGCCAAACAGGTCCCCATCGGGGCGATCACTTCGTCATTCGACCGGAAAGCGCCTCTCGCGGATCTTACGCTTGAGCACGGGATCAGACAAGGCAACGAATCCCCACCGTTGCTGACTCGCTCCCGAAGGTGCCTCCGCAGCCACGCGAACCGCAGCCTCAATCAAAGCGGCTGGAACGGGTCCCGGTGAAAACGAACGTACACTGCGGCGCTGGCCCACGCGCCGGAGAGATTCGACGATCGACTCGGATTGCTCCTCGGGTGCCAGGCGTTCGAAGGCGAGTGGGATTCGCGGGTGTATTAGCACACGTAAGAACGATTGGCAGCCGGGCGGGGCTCCTCACAGACGCTCGGAGCGGCCACGCGACCAATGCCATCGCGCCGGTCAATCAATACCGCAAACGCTGGCTCGAAGATGAACACCGTCCCATCGGGACCTTCCTCTTTCCGCACGCTGGCAGCGGCTAATTGGACCGGCCAGCCTCCATCGCACATGGGAGTGCTGAGGGGCTGGTAGTAATGGGCGATCCGCTGCCAGTCAAAGGCTTCTGAACAGGATTGAGAGGAAGACTTACGAAGCACGCCATGGAAGAAGCATTTCGTATGCCAGGTTACGGTGCTCCTGTTTTCATCGCGTTAGGAGCAGCGGCCCGGGCGAGCCGGACAGATTGTCCAGCCAGCGCCGCGCCACAGCGTCAGAGACTGGCCAATACTTCCTCGGCGTGGCCTTCGGGCTTCACCTTCTCGTAGATTTTCTCGATCTTGCCATCGGCGCCGATGACGAACGTGGTCCGCGCCACGCCCCAGTACTTCTTGCCGTACATACTCTTTTCTTGCCAGACGCCGTAGTCCTCGGCCACTTTGTGCTCCGGATCGGCGACCAACGTGTACGGCAGTCCGTATTTCGTCTTGAACTTCGCTTGCGCATTCACGGCGTCGGCGGAGATGCCAATGATCGCTACCTTCTTCTTGCCGAACTTCGCGGATTCGTCACGGAATCCGCAGGCCTCTTTCGTTCAACCAGGCGTGTCTGCCTTCGGGTAGAAGAACAAGACGACGCGCTGGCCCTTCATGCTCGAAAGCTGAAACTGCGAGCCGTCGTCTGCTGCTTGGGAAATCTCGGGTGCGGTAGATCCGATTTTCAGTGCCATAGGAACACTATAGATGCAGCTTGACGCCCGCGCGATCCAGGAATTCGGCGGGCAAGCGGCGCAGGTCTTCCAGCGTGTCGATGTCGAACCAGGGCTCGCCGAGTTCGACGGTGAGTCCGCAGGCTTCACAAGCAGTCACCGTTTGCCGGAGCTCACGCCCGCTGGACCACTCTACGCCGGCGAACATCGCCGGATGCGTCTTGCGGGCGAAGATCGCGTAGTAGCCGCCGTCTTCCGCGGGTCCGAGCGCAACATCCGATGCCGCAGAGAGCAGCCGCCGCAGGTGGTCCGGTGGGAGCGTAGGCGCGTCGCTGCCCACGATCATGACTCCGCCCGAGTGCGACTCAAGTGGATGCGACTCGAGCGCGGTGCGCATGCGCTGGCCGAGGTCGCCGTCAGATTGCAGCGATCGCCGTCCGGTGAACGCAGGCCAAGCATCGGTGGGCTGGTCCGTGTGAAGTTCGGTACAGAGGGCGAGCTCAGCACAGGTGGCGAGCGTGGCTTCCACAAAGCGTTCGTGCAATGCGAGCGCCTGCTGGGGCGGAAGGCCCAGCCGCGTCTTCACATGACCCGCGATCGGGGCTTTCGCGAAGACGATCACCACCGGTGCGAGCATCAAACTCGCATTGTACGCCGCCGCCGTTTACCGGAGCCAGAGCCAATCCGCGACGGCGCTATCGACGCGATCACGAAACAAGCTGGGTGGCAAAGGTTTGGCGAAAACATCGTATCCGCCGCTATCGAGCACGTCGAGCCACAGGCTTTCGTCGGCCTGGTGGGAGCAAACAATCAGCGAGGGCCGGCGCCGCTCGCTTTCCAGACGCAAGGCGATGTCACGCCAACTGCGCCCGAATGGGCGGTCGCTAGTGACCACGGCCGCCACGGGCAGTTCGTAGAGAGCGCGCTCGAGCTCGCGGAAATTCGGCGCGGGGATCACGCCGTAGCCCGACCCGGCGAGCATGGTCCGCACGGTGGACCAGTCTTCGCGGTCCGAACTGGCGACGACGACAACCGGCTCAGTCGCCCGCGAGGTGGGCGCACTCGCTAGTACTGGTTCGAGGAGAGTTGCAGTCATTGTGTTCTTTTGTTGCACGCTGAATGCCATTCCGCCGCGCGTTGATTCCGCAGGGCGCATTGCGCACGGCACGGAAGAAATTACTCTCCGAGGGAAGTTTATTCCCGTCAGCGAACCTGGTCGCGCATCTCGCGATGCGTGCGCTGCGCGGCTGACTGGAGAAACGACACATCGGTGCCACAGGTGATCACCCGAAATCCGAGATCCCAGTAACGCCGGAAATCGGCCGGCGACGAGATGAGAATGCCGGGTGTGCGCCCGTGGCGCTTGGCTGCTTCCAGCGTGCGCGCGATGGCAGCGGTGAACTTCGGATGATCGTACTGGCGGAACACGCCGAGGCTGGTGCTCAGATCCATGGGACCCACGAACAGCACATCCGCCCCATCCACCGCCGCGATCTCGTCCACGTTCTGCACCGCTTCCTCTGTTTCGATCTGCAGCATCGTCAAGAGCGCGGTTTTCGAAGCGTCGCGGTACGCCGGAAAATCGCGCCCGAATCCGCTGGCGCGCACCAGTACCGCGACGCCGCGGGTTCCATCGGGCGGATAGCGCATCGCCGCGACGCAGGCGCGCGCTTCTTCGGCTGTGTTCACGCGCGGGAACATGATGCCATGCGCGCCCACGTCGAGGATCCGGTGCACACGCTGCCGTTCATGGCTCTCCACGCGGACCACTGCGCCCGCTCCGGTATGCTCCATCGCCTGCAGTTGCTGGAGTATGTCGCGCTCGGAACTCATGCCGTGCTCGAGATCGAGTACCAGGAAATCGAAGCCCGCGGAGCCGAGCACTTCCGCGCTGATCGTGGAGCCCGTGCTCACGAATGCACCGAGCAATGTCTCTCCGCGGCCGAGCCGCTGCCAGTCGGGTTTCATCGAATCTCCTGTCGCGCCACTTGATAACGTTCGAGCTTGGCCGCGCTCACTTCGTATCCGAGCCCCGGCGTCTGCGGCATCGCGATCTCGCCACCGTGTACTTCGATCATCGGCGACACGATGTCGTCACGGAACCAGCGCAGGCTCGCCTCGACGTCAGTGGGATAGTTGCATGCCGCGAGCGAAGCCAACGCTGCTCCTTGCGCTTGGCCGATTCCGAGCTCGGGCATGGTGCCCACCCAGATCCCCATGCCGTGGCGGCGCGCGAGCTCATACACACGCAGCGCATTGGCGAATCCGCCCACGCGCTGGATCTTGATGTTGGCGATGCGGCATCCGCCGAGCTCGCCCGAGCGGATCACGTCAGAGGGCTGTTCGAGGCTTTCGTCGAAACAAATCGGCGTCTTTACGTGCTTCTGCAATTCGGCGGATTCGGCGATCATCGCGCCGCCTAGCGGCTGTTCGAACATCATCAGCCCGAACTCGTCGAGCTTCTCGAAGACGGGGCGGTGTTCGAGAGTGTAGTCGGCATTGGCGTCAGTCATGAGCGGAATCGCGCCGAAGCGGGCTCGCACCGCGCGCACCAGTTCCACGTCTCCGCCGCGATGGATCTTGATCTTTACGCGCTTGTATCCATCGGCGAGATAGCGCTCGATCGTCGCGAGCAACGCGGACTCGGTATCGTAGAGCCCCACCGCGAGTCCTGAGTCGACGCGATCGCGCTCGCCGCCGAGCAGGCGATGGAGCGGAAGCCCGCGGCGCTGCGCTTCGAGATCCCAGAACGCGGTCTCGATGCCGACCTTGGCGAAGTTGCTGCCGGCTTGCGCGTCGATCCACGCGCAGGCTCCTTCGAGCGAGGCGAATTTCTGTCCGATGAGGGCCGGCACGAGCGCTTCGGTGAGTTGCCGCCAGCAGGACTCTGGCGTATCGGACGAGTAGAAGCTCCCCGACATCGGAGACGACTCGCCGTAACCGGTGAGCCCATCCGAATGGAGCGCGACTACGATGCCGTCTTTCTCGGCGACCGAGCCATTCGAGATGCGGAAGGGCTCGACGAGCGGGATGCGGACCCAGGTGAGCGTGACGCGATCGATCTTCATGCGGGCCACCTTTACGCGATCCAGCCTGCCAATTGGCGACCGGCCTCGAGCAGGAGTTGTTGCTCGACGTCAGTGAACGTCCGCTCGCTGCGATTGGCGACACCGAGCACTCCGGCTACGCGATCGCCCGCGAACATCGGCAGTGCGATGGCGCCTTCCATGCCCGTGGCTCGCGCGCCGGGGCGGACATCGCCGCTCGTATCGGTCTGGATGTTGCAGATGGTGACGGGCTGGTGGCGCTCGGCGGCGAGCCCGGCCATGCCCTTGCCGACGGGGACGATCTGCACTTTGTCGAGCACGATGGCCGGGATGTTGATGCTGGTCTTGATATGGAGCGCGCCGTCGCCCCCCATGAGGTGGATGGTTCCGCTTTCGGTAGCGGTGGCGGCGATGATGACTTGGAGAGCGGCGGTCCAGGGGTCGGGTGAGGATTTGCAGGATTCGAGACGGTCAGAGAGTTGGCTCATGTCTATTTCCTTTACTCTGATTATGCGGTCCGGCGCAAGGCCCCTGACGTATGCTGTGAAAGATGACGCTCACGATCGACGACGCGGACCTGCCTGCGGTCTTGCCCGCCGGACCGATGACGGATGAAGAGTACCTCGACCTCTGCAACGAAAACGAACACCTCTGGTTCGAGATGTCCGCCGCAGGCGAGTTGATCGTCTCCCTGCCAAACACGCCCTTGATGGGCATGCGAAACAGTATCATTACCTGCGAACTCGGTCTGTAGGCGCGTCAACACCAGAACGGATACTGCCTGTCGGCGACCGCTGGATGGGTGCTGCCGAACGGAGCTCGCCGCTGCGCCGATCTGTCGTGGGTTTCATACGACCGGGTGGACGCGATGGACCCCGCATACTTCAAGAAGTTCTGGCGGCTCTGCCCGAACTTCGTCATCGAGTGGCCATCGCCATTCGATGTGCCTCAGACACTGCGCGAGAAGATGGCCGAGTGGATCGCCAACGGCGCCGAACTCGCATGGCTCATCGATCCCGAGACGCGCACCGTCGAGATCTATCGCCCCGGATCCGCGCGCGAGATCGTCTCCAACGCCACTGAGCTTCGCGGCACTGGACCCGTGGAAGGCTTCGTCCTCGACCTCGCTCCGGTCTGGGATCCCATGGCCGCATAGCGCGTCACCCTACGTTACGATAGCCACCGCCGCACGAACTTCTCCGGATCGGCCTTCACATCCACCATCTCGCGCGCCGTCTCCGCATCATCTTCGTGAAACACAGCTTCGATGCCTTTCGGCGTCGGCGTCAGGTCCACGCGCCGCTCCTTCGCTTCCAGCCGCAGCGTCGAATCGAGCCAGGTGAATCGCACCAGCATGCGCATCGAGTGTCCCACTGCGCGCGCATGCTTGAGCAAACCCTGCCCAAACGCGCCTGTCTTCAAAGCCTCCGCGAACGGTTCCGCCGCCCGCGCGTCTTCGATCGCCTTCTTGCGCGAAGCACGTTCGCGCCGGACCTCCTCCGGGTCCACCTCGGTTCGCGACTCCATCGCCTTCACCGAGTTCTCCAGGTTGTCGAGAAAACTCACAGCCTCCAGGATAGCCGCAAGATCACTGTGCCGTGTACCCGGATCGCGTGCGCACTTCCGCCTTCGGATAACGGCGCCGCGCATCGGCGGAAAGCTCCACGCGAATTCGCCGCTGTGAGCCCGCGGCTGCTTCCGGCGCGCGATAGTGCAAGCTGTAGCGAGTGCGAATGCGCTCCATCATCTCGCGAAACACCATGCCCGACTTGTCTCCCTGCAGCGTCTCGCCTCCGGTGGCCTTGGCCAGCTTGAACACGTCGTTCGGACAGAAATCCGGATTCCCGTTTCCCCACGGCTTGGGCGGCTTCGCCTTCGCCGTCAGGATGCCGTTCAACACCGAGTCGGCCGCTTGCAACGCCGCGATCGTTTCTTCATCGCTCGCCTGGTAGTTGAGCCCTTCGTTGTCGGTGAGCACGATGATCGCGCGACGGCCCGGTTGGTTCGCTGCTTTCTCTTTCATCAGCTTCGCCGCATCGAGAATCGCCGGATTGATCGAACTGCCGGCCGTGAGGCTGCCATCGCGAGACGCGGCGAGGATCGCACCGGAAGCCTGGTCGTAGCTCGAGGTAAAGTCCTGGGTGAGTTTCGTCTTGGCGCCGAAGAGCATCACCGCCATGTGATCTTCCGCGCCCAACACACGCAATGCCTCGCGCGCTGCCTGCCCCATCTCCTGCACGCGCGGCCGCATGCTTCCGCTCACATCGAGCAACAGCAGCGCCCAGAGCGGATCGGTCTCACGGCCGAAGTATTCGATCTTTTGTGGAGCGCCTTCGTCGAAAACGGCGAAGTCGTCTTTCGTCAAACCAGGAATGAGGCGCTTCGCTTCCGACACCTGCACGTCGAGCCGAACGTAGGCAACGCCAGTGCGAAACACGGGCTGTTCCTCGGCCTGTTGTTGCTGGCCCACCGCCATCGACGCGAAGATAAGAAGACCACTCGTCAGCCGCAGCCTCATGATCAACATTATCGTCGGTACCGCCGGCCACATCGATCACGGCAAGTCCGCGCTCGTTCGCGCGCTCACTGGGATCGAGCCCGATCGCCTGGAAGAAGAGAAGCGCCGCGGCATTTCGATCGACCTCGGATTCGCCCATCTCGATCTCGCGCCCGACCTGCGGCTCGGCTTCATTGACGTGCCTGGTCACGAGCGTTTCGTGCGGAACATGCTCGCCGGCGCGGGCGGCATCGATCTGGTGCTGCTCGTGATCGCCGCCGACGAATCGATCAAGCCGCAAACGAGGGAACACTTCGACATTTGCCGGCTGCTCGGGATTCGCTCGGGCATCGTCGTGTTGACCAAGGCCGATCTCGTCGATCCGGATATCCTCGGCTTGGTGCGGCTGGAAGCCGAGGAGTTCGTGGCGGGCTCGTTCCTCGAGGGCGCGACTGTGGTAGCGGTCAGTTCCAAGACGGGCGCTGGCATCGAAGAGTTGAAGCGCGAACTCGCGGCAATGGCTCGCAAGGTGGCAGCGAAAACAGCCAGCGGACCGCTGCGGCTTCCCATCGACCGCTCGTTTTCGATGCGTGGTTTCGGAACCGTGGTTACGGGTACGCTCGTCTCAGGCGCGGTCCGCGTGGAACAGGAAGTGGAGGTGCAGCCCGGTGGAGCGCGCGCGCGCGTTCGCGGCGTTCAGGTGCATGGGGCCGCCGCCAACAAAGCCACCGCGGGCCAGCGCACCGCTTTGAATCTCGCCGGACTCGAACCCGATCAACTCGGCCGCGGTATGACGCTCGTCGAGCCCGGGCGACTGGCGGCATCGCGTGTCATCGACTGCGAGTTCGATCTGCTCCCTTCCGCCAAGCCGCTCAAGCATCGGGCTCCCGTGCATTTCCACGCCTGGACGGCCGAAACAGAAGCCGAGGTCCGTGTTTTGGGCGCGGCTGACGCCATTGCGCCTGGCCAGCGCGCGCTGGTGCGGTTCCTGTTGCGCGATCCGGTGATGCTGTTGCCCGGGGACCGGTTCATCGTGCGCATGTTCTCGCCGGTGATCACCATCGGCGGCGGAACTGTGATCGACCTCGACCCGCCCGAGCGCATCAAACGCGCCGAAGGGGCGGCGCGTGCTGCGAAGCTCGGTTCCGCGAGTCTGTCTGATCGCATTGCGCTCTACGTGCAAGAGTCGGACTATGGTTTACCGGTCGATGTGTTGACGCGACGGACGGGTGTTGATCGCACTGCCATTGACACCGCCGCGAAGCAGCCGGGCATCCTCGCGCTCACGGAGCCGCAGCCCTGGCTGCTCGATCGCGCGTGGCTCCAGGCGTTTCTCGACAAGCTGCATCAAACGGTGGCCGCGTTTCATCGCGCCCAGCCGCTGCTGCCGGGCGTCGCAAAGGAAGAGTTCCGAAGCAAGGAACTCGGCGATGCGCCGGCGTTCCTGATTGACGCGCTAGTGAAGCTCTCGCCCACCGTGGTGGCCGACGGCGAAGCGTTGCGGCTCAAGTCGCATCAGTTGCACTTGAAGCAAGACGAAGAGCAGGCGCTTGCCAAGATCGAAGGCGCATTCGAGCGCGCCGGACTCACCGTGCCCTCGCTCGCCGAAGTGCTCGCCGGATGCGGCGTGGAAGCCGGGCGCGCACGGAACCTGCTCCAGATCCTGCTGCGGCAGAAGCGCCTCGTCCGCATCAGCGATGATCTGGTGTTCCATCCGGTCGCGATCGGCGCCCTGAAAGAACTGCTCGCCTCGCACAAGGGCGAACGCTTCGCTGTTCCTGCATTCAAAGATTGGACCGGTATCAGCCGCAAATACGCGATCCCGCTGCTCGAGTTCCTCGACCGCGAGCGCGTGACGCGCCGCGAAGGAGACACTAGACTGGTTCTATGAACAGACGGGATTTCGGCAAGCTGGCTGTCGCCGCCAGCGCCTCTTCGGCCTTCGCCGCCAAGCCGCGATCGAACTTCGGGGGCGTCCAAATCGGCGTGATCACCTATAGCTTTCGCGCGCTGCCTGGCAGCGCGGAAGAGACGCTGAAGTACATCACCGAGTGCGGACTCAGCGGGATCGAGATGATGAGCAACGTCGCCGAGAGCTATGCGGGCGCGCCGCTGCCGCCGATGCCGCGATTCGGCCCCGGAGGTCCCGGCGGTCCCAAGGGCAAAGGCGGCGGACGTCCGCAGATGACGCCCGAGCAGCGTGAGGCCATGCGCAAAGCCGCCGAAGAGATGAAGACGTGGCGCCTGGCGGCTTCCATGGACAAGTACAAAGCGCTGCGCCGCATGTACGAAGACGCGGGCGTGAAGATCTACGCGTTCAAGTTGCCGCCGACCATGGCGATGTCCGACGCCGAGTACGAGTACATCTGGAACGTGGGCGAGACGCTGGGCGCGAATCACCTCACGATGGAGTTGCCCGAAGACGACGCGCTACTGAAACGCGTGGCCGAGTACGCGGCGAAACGGAAACTGCGGATCGCGTTTCACACGCACGGCCAAGGCGGATCGAGCGGATTCGATCGCGCCCTCGGCGCTTCGGCGTACACGGCGCTCAATCTCGACGTGGGCCACTACTTCGGAGTGAATGGGCAGTCGCCAGTGCCGGTGATCGAGAAATATCACGACCGCATTTCGAGCCTCCACTTGAAGGATCGCAAGGGTCCAGGAAACGGTGGCGGGAACATGCCGTGGGGGCAAGGCGAAACGCCGCTGAAAGAGATCCTGCAGACGCTCAAGAAGAAGAAGTTCAAGTTCCCAGCGAGCATCGAGTACGAGTACGAGACTCCGCAGGGGTCCGATGTGGTGAGTGAAGTGAAGAAGTGCGTAGCGTTCTGCCGGTCCGCGCTGGGATAAGCGAAGAGTATCCTAGGGGTCTATGCGACTGGCGGCGCAGACGCTCCTCGTTTCGGCTTGTCTTGCGCAGAATTGGAATTGGCGCGCAACGGGCGCCTTGAATGAGGGCCGTTCGAATGCGTGCCCGGTAATGCTGGCGGACGGACGAGTTGTGGTGAGCGGCGGGACTGGAGCGGAGGCATTGTCCTCCGTCGAGATCTACGGACCACCGCCCGCCGAAACGTTCCAGCCCGCTGCGCCGATGAGTTCGCCGCGCTCGGGTCACGGATGCGCGCTACTGAGAGACGGCCGCGTACTCGTGGCTGGAGGCGGCGCCGCGAGCGTGGAGCTCTACGAGCCGTCACTCGATGCATGGACAACCGTGGAGAGCCGCGTACTCCGCAAGGCTGGCACAGCGGTGCTGCCACTGGCGGACGGCCGCGTGCTGATCGCCGGTGGACAAGTGATCGAGCTCGAGATCTTCGAGCCCGAGACTTCCACTTTGACGCTGCTCAGTGCAACGGTGACCTTGCGCGATCGTCATTCGGTAACGATGCTGCGCGACGGACGCGTGCTCTTTGCGGGCGGCGTGAGCCCGCAGGATCCGCTCAACACCGCGGAGGTCTTCGACCCAGCGTCGGGAGAAGTCACACCGGTGGCTCCGATGTCCGCGCCGCGCATGGGGCATTCGGCAACGCGACTGCTGGATGGACGCGTGCTGATTGCCGGCGGTTCGAACGGGCAGACCGAAGTGAAGAGCCTCGAGGTGTACCTGCCCGATTCGAATCGGTTTCAGGTGTTGGCAGCGGCGTTGAAGGACGCTCGTCAAAACCACGTTGCGCTCCTCGTTCCTGGAAACGGTCAAGTACTGCTGGCTGGTGGCCTCGCCGGACAGTCGCCGATTGCCACTTCGGAATTGTTCAACTCGGCGGATGACAGCATCCTCGATGCGGGATCGCTGACTGTGGCGCGTAGCGGAATCGCGAGTGTTCTGCTCGAGGACGGCACCATCCTTGCGACCGGCGGCCGCGATGCCCAGGGGCCGAGCGTGGCGTGTGGTCTTCTCCCGAGCCCGTCGTTCCGATTCACACAAGCTGTGTATCATCCACTCGAGCGCGCCGTTGTGTCGGGCAGTCTGGGCATCTCCGGCATCAACACACGGGTATCGTTCGAGCTGGTGCGCGTGGACGCCGCGGGGAAATCCACGAACGTCAACAACCGCTTGCTGTCCGCGACTGCAGCGATCACGAATGGGAACCTCCCAGCCACTCCGATCGTGGATGTGTTTCGCGATGACATCGGAAGCGACTTCGTGCTCACGATCAAGGCGGCGATTTCTTCTACGCAAACAGTGTCGGTGCAGGTGCGGTTTTCGGCCAAGTTGCGAACGGCTCTGCAAGCGTTCACGCTGACGGGAGCAACCGTGTCGGGTCAACCGGCCCCGGTACGGACGATCCTGACGGCCGATGGCTCGCCGGTGACGTTCGCCGGACCTTGGTCGGTGACGCTGGGTGGCGCTACGGTCAGCCAACCGATCTCGCAGACTACTGCCATTGTGAACATCGACGCATCCGTTTGCTGCCCCGCGGTCGGCCGGCCGGAAGCCGGCGGCACGGCGGTGATCAGCGCGAGTTACGGAGGCAGTTTGCTACTCGAGCCTTCGTCGGCAACAGGATCTCACCTGGTGGTGGGCAAGGCTCCACTGCTCGCGTTCAGCACTCCGCCGCTGCAGTTGGCCACGCCCGTTTCGATTCCAGTAACCGTGACGCCTTCGGGTCCGGCGATTCCTGCGCAAGTGCCCGGCGGCATCGATCCTGGCTTGCGGCCCACGGGCACCGTAACTCTGACGCTGAACAATAACGCCGTGGGCAGTGCAACCCTACAAGGGCCTTCCACGTTGGTGGTGACCGCGGTGCCCACGTATCCTTCCGCGCAAGCGACGCTGAGCTACACGCCGACAATCCTGGACCGGCGCGCGGGATCGGTGTGTGTCAGCGTCAATTACTCGGGAGATTCGCGCTACCTGGCGCTTCCCCTCGCACCCGTTACGAGTGGCGGCACGGTTACCTTCGGAGACGGTTCCGTGCGGACCATCGGCTGCTCAGCGGTGGGCCCGGCTCCGTCGGTCTTGCGCGTGCTGGCGCCGCCAGCCACTTACGCCATTGGTGCGGCCACTCCCATCTCCGTGCGGCTCACCTGGCCGAACTCGGTGGGAATTGTCAGCCGAAATGTCACCGTGCTCGCCGACGGGCGATCGGCCGGTACGATTCCGCTCGTGCCAGATCGGACGGGCCTCGGCATCGCCGACGGTACATCCAACATCGTTCTGCCGTTCAATACGCGGAATCTGAGCTACGTGTACGATGCAAGCGGAGATCTGGCGGCATCGCAAACCTCGTCTCCGATTGCAATGGCCGCGGTCTCCACGGCGGTGAGTACTTTGGTTGCGGCGACGGTGACGAATCCGTTTTCGATTCCAGTGACGCTCTCTTTTTCGAATCGGGGCGTGCCGATCCCCGCGGGCACTTCGATCGGCGGGAGCATCGAGTTTCGCGACGGCGACACGCTGATCGGCACGCTACCGGTTCCTACCGTGTCGCAGGGCGGCGGAGGCATCACCGACGGCACCAGCAACACCGTGCTGATATCCGACACCATTCAGGTGCCGGTGACCTTGACGAACGTGATCCGGCCGGTGGGAACACGCACGATCACGGCGCGCTTCACCGGGAGCGCGTTGTTCCTCGCGTCGCAGACGCAGGTGACGGTCACGGTGCGATAGACGCCGGGGCAATCACGGCAAGTAAGCGAACTCGTGGCGGTTCATCAGCGCCAAGCAAAAATCCGCCAGCGGACCGCCCTTCGCGAAGAACTCCCGCGCCATCTCTTGCTCCACCGGCTTCGGTTTGCGCGCCAAGGCCAGCTCATACGCGAGCCGCACCTGGCAATCGCGGCCCTTGCCGCATTCGCCTTCCAGGCGCGAGGCGAAGCGGGCCGATTGCTCGTGCATCAGATCGCTATTCAACATCGAGAGCGCCTGCAGGGCATGAGTGGAGGTTGGCCGCACCGGGCACGAGGTCATGTTATCCGGCTGGTCAAAGTTGGCGAGCATCGGCAGCCGCACCGTGCGCTTGTTCAGCAAATACATAGTGCGGCGATTATGTTCTGACTTGTCGAGCGCCACCGGCCACAAGTTGTCGGGCTCGCCTTCGGTGAAGATGAGGTCGTAGATCTCGGGCTCGATCGGCGCGCGCACTCCGCGCCCACCCATGCGCGGATTCAACGCGCCTGACACTGCCAGCACGGAATCGCGCAGGAACTCGGCTTCCAAACGCCTGCGCTCGGCGCGCCAGAAGAGCTTGTTGTCGGGATCCGCCTTGGCTTTCGCCTCGTCGAAATCGGTGGTCTGGCGATAGGCGCTCGAGAGCAGGATCAGCCGGTCGAGCTTCTTCACGCTCCAGCCCGACGCCACGAACTCCGCAGCCAGCCAGTCGAGCAGCTTCGGATTCGCCGCCCGCGAGCCCAGCACGCCGTAGTCGTTCGGGGTCGGCACCAAGCCCTTGCCCATGCGGAGCTGCCAAATGCGATTCACCATCACGCGCGCGGTGAGCGGATGCTCGGGCGACGAGAGCCATCGCGCCAGCGCGGACCTGCGGCCCGCTACCGATTCGCCTACCGGCTCCGGTGACATCACGCGCAGCAGACCCGGACCCACGCGATCGAGCTTCATCTTGTGGTTGCCCACCTTGAGCACGTGCGTGGCGGGCGCTTCCTTCACGTCCATGTTCGAGACACCGAAGGCCGCGATCAGCGGCTGCGGCGCGTCATAGTCGAGCCGGTGCATTTGGCGGCGGAGCCCGGCTCGGCGCTCGCGGTCAGGTTGCGAAAGCACCGCCACCACGTCATCCCACGAGACCTTGATCTGCGTTTCGGCCTCTTTGGCCATCCGCTTTTGCTCTTCATTGCGCTGGTCTTTGGGAACGGCGAGGGCTGCGGCGTACTCGGGCTCGAGACGCGCTTTCTTCTCGGCCTGAATGCGCTCGCGATATGGTTTCTCAATCGCGGCGATCTCGTCTTTGATCGGCTTCAGCTTCTCCTCGTGCGCCTTCTTCGCCTCTTCGAATTGCTTCTTCTCGGCATCCGAAGCGAGCGGCACGTCTTTGAACTCGGTGGCCGCGAACACGGCTTGCAGGCGATAGTAGTCGGCTTGCGGAATGGGATCGAATTTGTGGTTGTGGCAGCGCGCGCAGCCCACGCTGAGCCCCAGGAACGTGGTGCCGATCGCGTTGGTCACCTCGGTCAGCACTTCCTGCCGGTTCATCTCTTCGTCCTGCATGCCGCCCACGAGGTGAATCGGACCGCAGCGATGGAACCCGGTTGCGATGAGCGCTTCACGGTCGCCTGGGAACAGCTCGTCGCCGGCGATCTGCTCCTGAATGAACCGGTCGAAGGGCTTGTCGTTGTTGAACGCGGCCACCACGTAGTCGCGATAACGCCATGCGTGCGGACGCTCGGCATCGGATTCATAGCCGTTCGTATCGGAGTAGCGAACCACGTCGAGCCACTTCGTGGCCCAGCGTTCGCCGTAGTGCGGCGATTGCATCAGGCGATCGACCAGCGTTTCCCATGCGCGCGGCGAGCGGTCCGCGACGAAGCGCGCCACTTCGGCGGGCGTCGGCGGGAGCCCGGTGAGGTCGAGCGTGACGCGGCGGATCAGCGCTTCCTTGCCCAGTTGCGGGTTCGGTTCGATTGATTTGGCTCGTAGCGCTTCGAGCAGGAATGAGTCCACCGGAGTGTTGACGCGCGGATCGGAGATCTCGGGAACGGCTGGCCGCTTCACTGGTTGGAATGCCCACCAGTTCTTCTTCGAAGCCACCCAGACGTCGTCTTTATCGACCCACGCGTTTGCGGCGAGCACGAGCGCGCAAGCAGTGAATAGAATGCGGCCAGAGAGACGAAGGCTCATGGTTCCGCTTCCATTGTATTCGCCTCTGCTCGACGAGGAAACAGGGGAACACCCACAAGTGACGCCCGGATCGAGAACTTACCGCGCCGGCTTCGGGCGCGGCGTCGCGTCCACTTGGCTCATCCCCAAGCCCCACTTCATCGCTTCGAGCCACATCTTCTGTACGTCCGGACGATTCCACGCGTCCTCGCGATGTCCGAACGTCGTATAAAAGACGCGGCCTTTGCCGTAGTTTCGAATCCAGGCCACCGCGAAGTCCTTGTCCGTGCGCCGCACGTTCTTATTCTTCAGGTCGATCTTGTTCTCGTCGAGCGACATCAGCACCCGCACTTTTTCTCGCGAAAAGTTCTTGGCCTGATAAATCTCATCCATGATCGTGAACGACTGCGGAAAATGCCGCACGATCGGATTGTCCCGATCCTCCACGATCACCGGCGCCTGGAACTGGTTCCACGGGTGCATGTCGAAGTAGCCGCCGGTCATGTCGCCGTACTCGGGCCACTCGTAGAGCGTGTCGATCGCCGAGTGCGCTCCCAGGAACGCCTTGCCGTCGTCCTTCACGAACGCGAGCAGGTCTGCCTTCTGCTGTGCATCCAGCTCGAGCTCGCCCGTCGTGTAGAAGACGATGGCGTCGAAGTAGTCGAGGTTCTTGGCGTTGTTCTGCAGCCTCTTCTTCGTGATCAGTTGCGTGTCGGTGCGGATGTAGGTGTCCCACAATCCCGACTCTTGCCCGATCTTCCACAGCGTGGCCAACCCGTGCGACGTGGCATCGTGTTGGAAGCCTTTTACGGCGCCGATCGCGAGCACTCTCTTGCGCTGTTGCGCGGGCGCGGACATCATCAACCCCAAGGCGGCGAGCAGAACGGTGAGACGCGTCATCGGGGCCATCTTCGCACGCCCGGACCACCGCGCGCAAAGGCCACCAGCGTCTCAACTGGTACGGTCGAGCAGCCTGCGAATGCGCGGCTCATCGGGCTTCTCCGGATTGGCTGACAACGCTCTCAGCAGTTCCTTCTGCGCCGCGGTGCGGTCGCCCTTGGCTAGCAGCGCCATCGCATGGCGATAGTGGAACCTCGCCTGATCCGGGAACTTCGCAACCAAGTCCGCGAAGACCGCGAGCGCGCGGTCTGTCATTCCCTTTTGCAGATACACGAAGCCCAAGGTGTCGGCTGCCGCCGCACTGTCCGGAGAAATCCGCAGCGCCTTCTCCGCCAGGTTCTGCGCCTCGTTGAGGTCGCCTCCGGTATCTGCCAAAAGATAGGCGAGGTTGTTCAACGCTTCGGGATTGCTGGGACGCAGGCGGATGCTCCGCCGATACGCATCCACTGCTTCGTTCGCGTGGCCAGCCGAAGCAAGCACCTGCGCGAGGAAAGCGAGTGCGGCCGCATCGTCCGGCTTCAGCTCCACTGCCTTGCGTGCGTTCGATGCAGCCGCAACCGGATCGCCGGTGAGTTGATACACGCGGCCCAAACGCCGCTGAATCTCGGCGTCGTCCGCGTGCTCCTCCGCGAGGCGGCGATATTCGGCGAGTGCGGACTCGTACTGACCCGCGCGCACCTCCGCCGCCGCGAGCAACATCCGGATCCCTCGCGCCCCGGACGACCGCTGCGCCTCCTCTTCGAGCAGCGCCAGCGCGCTCCGAAACTGGTTCCGCGCAAAAAGGCTCTCGATCAGACCTTCGAGCGCCGTCAAGTCTGTCGCACCTGGTGTGTGCAGGCGGCGGAAGATGCGCTCAGCATCCCGGTATCTCTTCTCGCCGAACGCGGCCCAGCCGAGTTCGAGTTCCTTCGCATCCGAGGCCACGCGTGCCGCGGCCTGCAAATGGCGCGCCTTCTGCAGCGGACCGCTCGCGACCTTCGGAAGGTTCGCCACCTTCGCCCGCACCACTTCCTCGGCGCCAGCGATGTCGCCCTTCGAGATCCGATGCAGGTAGAAGACATCGTAGAGAGCGGCCGTATCCTTCTGTGCAGCGATAGCGCCGCTCGCGTACGCCTCGGCATCGGCTATCTGGCCGTGCTCGAGCAAGCTCTGCATCAGCACAGCGCTCACGGCCGGATCGAACGGCCGCAAGGCATCGGCCTTCCGCAACAGCTCCACTGCTTCGGCGGGCTTCCCGTCCAACCGAGCCAAGTGCCCTTGCAGCCGCAGCCCATCCGCCGAGTTCGCATTGCGCGCCACGAGCTCGCCGGCAATGTCTCGGATCCGGTCATGGAGATGCTGCGGCCTGCGTGGATCCATCAGGTAGGAGCGCAGGCAAGAGTTCCCGAGCGCCACCGCTTCCGCCAAGCCACCGGCATTTCGGCAAGCTGCCGGCGAAAGCAGCAGCACGAGCACTGCCAGCCCTTTGCGCCGGACCGCCATCAGCACCCCGAGCACGGGCGCGGCGAATGCGAGGCCCGCCAGACTCACGGGCATCCCTTCCTGCGGCTGCGGCTCCTCAGCGGTGGCTGCTGCGCTCGCCAGCCACTCCACGTGGACCGAAGCCGAACCATCGGCGCTGAGCCCGGTCAGCAGCGGATACGCTCCCACCAGCACGGCATCGCGCGGCTCGCACGATTGCTCTGGCTCCCTCTGCGCGCGCGGCGAGTCGACCTCCGTGGGCACCGGGAACGCCAACGCGGACGCTGCTACCCAGAGCACCAGCGCGGCGGCAAACTTCACCACACTCGCAACGGTAGCGGCCCGATGCCCGCGCCGCCCAGAACCGCGCAGTATGGAACCGCCTCCCTGAGAAAGGCGTACTTGGGTTCTAAGGCGTGTAGGGCGGGTCTTAATAAACCACTTTCCGCCGCAAATCCCATAGTTCAGATTGTGGGGCAGGCTTCAGCCTGCGGCGGGACGTTCAGTCCCGCTATCCGGGTAGCGCAGCGAGTTTCAGGCCCTTGGATCGGCGCCCCGCGTACACGCTTCAGTCCCGCCCCCGGTCACAACATCAGCCGCACTGATAGCACACCCGCACCAACATCTTCTTCCCACGCACCGCCTTGATCGCATGCGACTTCGGCTTCGCCTTCGCAGCCACCGCGCGCGACCTCACCGCGGACTTCGGCGCTTCCATCTCGATGCGATCATGTTCGAGCAGCGTCTGCACATACGCGCGGACCTCGAGGTCCGTCTCGTCACGATGCGGCATCGCGCCCATCACCGCGGCGCGTCCGCCGGATTCGCCCACGCGCGCAACGTCGTGCCCCAGGCACACCACGCCCTTCAGGCTCTTGTCGAGTCCGGTGAGCGAGATCTCGCGCGCATGCGCCACGTCCACCATCGCTCCAGCAGCGGTGGTGGCCAGCTTCGCGCCTCGGGTCGCACCCATGCGCGAAGCGAGGTCCTTCTTGGTCGCCGTGGAAACGGCCGCGCCCTTCGGAGCTCCACCCGCGAGCGAAGCCGAAGGCGCCACCAACGCGTTGCTTCCCAGCAGAATGTTGTGAGCCTGGAATGCGTTGCTGATGTGCGTGCGATTGGCGCCGCCGTTGAGCGACTGGTCCGCGAGCACCATCGCGCGGCCCACCGATTGCAGAAAGCGCGGCGTGATCAGCGCCTGGCGCGCGCCTGCGATGAGAATCTTGCCCGCCAACGCCGCGGACGAGGCGAGCGTCACCTCTGTCTGCGACGGAGCGGCCGCGAACAAATTCGCGAGCAGTTCCCAGAAGCAGCCCGTGAACAACATCCCGAAGCTGTGTTCCTCGTTGATGAGCGCACCCGGGCCGCCATTCGAAGGCAGCGTGTTCGGGAGCTGATACTGGAACTTGTTGAACGCGTGACGCGGTTCGGCGGCATTGTGCCCAGGGATTGCCAAACCGATCGCGAAGGAGAGATCCTCCGCCGTGCTTTCGACAAAGTTCCGCTTGCGCAGACCAGGAGCAGCGGCCAGCAACTTCTGCTGCGTCTCCGAATCGCTCAACGCGGTCAGCAGTGCCATGCAATCACCGAACGCTTCGTGGAATGCACCCACTTCTAGGAAGTTCACGCTGAAGAAGTCGGGCCGCACCGAATCGAGCAATCCGTGCCCGACCTCGTGCGCCACCACATCCGTGCTTGCACCGGAGAAGAATGTCTGACCGCCGACCGTGTCGTGAAAGAACGAAAAGGTTTGGCGATTGTAGAAGGCGTTGAGGTCCACTCCGGCATCCTGGCGGAGCGGGAGTTTCTTGCGGTTGCCCTGCCAGCGGGTGTGATTTCCCGCCGAAGTTTCCCACGCACCCAAGGCGGCGATTGCAGCCTCGCGGCACTGCCAGAAGAGGAACTGCGGCGTGCCGGGAGCAAAGGCGCCATCGGGTGCGGTGTTCGTAAACGTGAACCCCGATCGCGAGGCGGGGCGATTCGGGCGGCTCGATTTCACGCGAATGGCAGGCGCGGCTGCGCCGGCTTTCGGGTCGTTCGGAATGAAGTTGATGGGCATGGGCGGTCTCCTGATCTCGAGATTGATGACGCTTGGATTCGTGACGCTCGCGGCGGAGCCAGTTCTGGGCTAAAGACTGCGGCGAATCTCTTGGCGATGAAACCACACTAGCGCCCAACTGATCGCGGCGCAAGCGGCGAGCGCGACCGCGCCGGGATGTTCCAGCAGCCAGAGTCCGAACGGAGCAGCCGTAGCGGCGAGTCCGATGCCGAGCACGAAGCTTCGCGAGAGGAGCGCTGAGGCCACGATGAGAACCAGCAACCCCAGGCCGAGTGCGGGCGCGAGAATCGACAAAGCGATGAGCCACACCGCCGCGAATCCGAAGCGGCGTGCATAAGCGATCCAATCGGCGGAGACAGTCATGCGGCGCCTCGCATCGGAAAGGTAGCGAGCTTGGTGTACTTCGATCCGCCCGACCCGGGCTCGCTCAGATAAAGATGGAAAGCGTGCGCGATGAACGATCCGAACTCATCGGAATCGAGCTGCGCGATGGCGCGCCGTACAGCGCCGAGGTCCGGCGTGGGGCCGCCTCCGCGAGGTTCCACGCGTGCGAGCGTGAGGTGCGGGCGAAATTCGCGGTCCTCTTGGGCGACGCCGATCGTGGCGAGCCTCTCTTCGATTTCGCGCGCAAGCCCGGCGAGCGCGGCGCCGCCGTGCACGGCGATCCAGAACAGGCGCGGACGATGCGGGTTCGGAAACCAGCCGAGCCCCCGGAACGAGATGGGGAAGGGCTCGCGTGGTTCGATCGCGGCGAGGCTCTGCTTCATCTCGTCGAGCCGCTCTTCCGGCCACTCGCCGATGAATTTCGTGGTAACGTGCAGGTTCTCGATCTTTGACCAGCGGATGGCCGCGAGGGGCTTCCACTGCGCCACCAGTTTGCCGATGGGCGCGGCGAGGTCGTCAGGAATATCGATGCCCGTGAACAAGCGCATGGACCGAATGCCTATTGTGCCATGGCCCGATCCGGCCCGGTCCGGCGAAGTGCGCAAAGCCGCGATCCTGCCGCGAAGTTTTTACATGCGGGACACGGTGGACGTAGCGCGCGGGCTGCTCGGAAAGTTGCTGGTACACGCGGAGCGCGCAGCGCGGATCGTGGAAGTGGAGGCGTACCTCGGCCGCGAGGACCGCGCCGCGCATGCGTGGCGTGGAGAAACCGGGCGAACGCGCGTGCTGTTCGGCGAACCGGGGCATGCGTACGTGTACCTGATCTATGGAATGTACGAGTGCTTGAACCTGGTGGCGGAGCCCGCTGGATCGCCGGGGTGCGTGCTGATCCGCGCGCTCGAGCCGGTTACCGGGATCGAGGCGATGCGCACGGCGCGGGGAGCGGTGCGGCGAGTGGAGGATCTGTCTTCGGGTCCGGGGAAGTTGACGCGTGCGATGGGGATCACGCGCGAGCATTATGGTCGCGATGTGACACGAGGGTCGCTGACCGTGCGAGCGTGGCCGAGCAGCGGGGAAGAGATCGCGGTGAGTGCGCGCATCGGGATCACGCACTGCAAGGATTGGCCGCTGCGATTCTTTCTGCGAGAGAATGCATGCGTGAGCCGGAGATAAGGATTCCGCGATGACGCAATGGCGATATGTGGGGCAGGCTTTAGCCAGCGCGGGACTCTCCAGAAACTCGCTGCCGGCGCTACTCACTGCATTCGGCTTGTGGGGCAGGCTATCAGCCTGCAGAGGGACTTCCAGTCCCGCTGTCCGAGCGGCGCAGCGAATTTCAGGCCCTTGGATCGGCGCCTCGCCGTACACGCTTCAGTCCCGCTCCGCCGTGGGAGGCTCGCGTTGAAACGAACTTTTCCTTGCCACTGCTGCGGCTTCCTGACGCTGTCCGAGCCGGGCTTCGGAACATTCGAAATCTGCGCGGTGTGCTTCTGGGAAGATGATCCCGTCCAGAATGAAGATCCCTCCTTCGCCGGAGGCGCGAATCGCGAGAGTCTGAACGAAGCGCGCAGAAACTACATCGACCACGGCGCCGCCGAGCTCGCGTGCGTGAACGACGTTCGAGCCCCACGGCTGGAAGAAGTCCCACGATCGGACGCGTTCACTTTTTACTCCGGCGACCACAGCGGCAAAGCACGAATGGTCCTTCTCGGTGTGGTTCGGGCAATTCTCGCGGAACAGATCTCTCCCCTTGCTGGGAGCGCCGCAGCGGCATCCGTCGCAGCCACACTCGAGACGCAGGGAACTCTGGGGGACGCCTTACGAGTCTTCCGCGCAGTTGCGGGCGAGATTGACGGGATGCCAACGGGTAAGGTGCGGCAAGAGTGGTCCGCACACGCGCTCGCCGTCATGGACGACGAATACCGCGACTATGAACAGCGCGTTCGAGCTTCAGTCTTGGAAGCGTGCCGCCTGGCACAGGCGGCTCCGGTAGAGGAGCCCCCTCGGTAGTGGCGATCTGACTTCGCCGTCACCGGGCCGGGAACAGCGAGTCCACCGCCATCCGGATCCCCGGCAGCACTTCGGGCGCCTCGACGTACTGGCCCGGTCCCGCTTTCACCACCATGCCATCGCGGTGATGCACCATCACGTGCCTCGTCTTCGGCCACACCACCAGCACAGTCTTCGTGCCGGCCGCGAGGTAGGTGTCTACCTTTTCATCCACGTCTTCGGCGCTCTCGCTCGGCGACACGACCTCCACCGCCAAGTCCGGAGCACCTCTCAGAGATACACCTGCATCTTCTCGCGCGCCTCGCGACTGATGACCAGCACATCCGGACCTTGTTCAGTATCCGAGTCCAGGAGAAATCCGGTGTTCGATGCAACCTCGAGATCCGGAAACGGTTCGGTCAGGGTCGTCAGCACATAGCCGATTCGCGTTTGGATCTTGCCGTGCAGGAATTCCGGAAGGGGAGTCTGTACGAGTCGTCCGCGAACCAATTCGTGGATATGGCCGGGCTTCTCTGGCAGATCGAAGTACTCGTCAAGGCTGAGCACGCCCTGTGTGGCCACGAACGCTTTGCTCCTCTAACCCAGGATACTCCCGACACACATTTGCGCGCCAGTTCTTGGGAAACTGTCCCGTTGAATGTCGTTGACAGACTTCCAGGTTGGATCTAGGCTGTAAGCAGAGAGCGACAAACGCGATGCCGGCGATGAAGTTCGAATGGTTATTCGCGCTAACCTCGCTTGCTTTGACTGCGCGCGCGCAAATCCTCTCGCCCGCGACCACCACCGAGGGCTCGGTGCTGTATTTCGCTGCCGCTCTCACCCAAAGAAGCTCCGGGCAGGCGCCCCACTCGAAAGCCTTCTCATGGTCTCTTGCGAACGGCACGCAACTCGTCTACCAACCCTCGCGGACCGTCGAACAGGTCAATCTCCCGTTCCAGTTCCGCCAACTGCCGCCCCATAGCGTCGAGGGCGTCTCCGCAGCCAGGGATGGCTCGCGGCTCGCATTGACCCTCCAAGGAACTCTCTGTTCCTCCATCTACTTCTGTTCGGACCTGTACAGCTCTCAGGTGATCGAACGCGGCAGTTCGATTACCAATTTGTTCGGGTTGGGCCAGATCAGTGCGAACGGTCGATTTGTCGTAAGCATTCCCTTCCCGCGAGGCGAGGCGTCAGCCAGCTTCATCGACCTTACCGGCGAAACCGCGCCCTATGTTGGTAGAGCCTCCCGCTTTCTCGAGATTAACAAGAGCCAAGCTCTGACTGACGACGGGACCGTCGTGTATAGCGACTCCGGCTTCCCTATCCTCCAACGCAATGGAGAACGAGGCACCGCGATTGGAACCGCGCTTCTCGGGCTGCTGCTCATCACCAACCGAACCGGAACCACCCTCATTGCCCAAGCGGAAGAAGGCGTGATGCGAGGCCTCTACATCCTCGAACCCGTCACCGCCAAACGGTCGCTCATCTTCGCTATCCCCAACGACAGCCTCGGTATGCAACCCGTCCTCCAAGACGACGGCAAGCGCGTGCTCATCGGCGTCCGCGAATCCCCCGACCTCCCCCGCCAATGGCTCGTCCTCGTCAACACCGACGGCTCCGGCTCCCAGTGGCTCGGCTACCTCCCCGAAGGCTATCGCGAGTTCACGCTTTCCGGCGACGGCCGCGTCGCCTACGGCGTCACTACCTCCAACCGCATCATCCGCATCGAAACCGAAACGGACCAACTGCGCGAAATCATTCCTGCCTCGCCATGGATGTCGCGCCTCATCGGACCCAGCCGCCCCGGCTCGGAAAACCGCATTCTCGGCGGCCTGCTTGCCTCCTGCACCTTCACGCCTTCCCAGTTTCCAGCGCCCACCGAACTCGGCGGCGTCCGCGTCGAGTACGCCGGTCGCCTCATGCCGTTGCTGAAGGTCTCGCCAGAAGAGATCGTTTACCAAATCCCATGGGACATGTCGGCGAAGCCCGACAGCCCTCTCGTGCGCGTGCTCGTCGAAAACCCCGACAGCCCGTTCGAAGGTCCCGCCACCATGCATGACTTCTGGATCAATCCGCTCTTCGAAGAACCCGGCGCGCGCCACAAAGACGGAACACCGGTCAGATTCGACAGTCCCGTCAAGCCTGGCGAGGAATTCGACGCCTTCGCCATCGGATTCCAGGTACCCGGCTTGCGCACAGGCGTTCCGGCTGCGGAAGACCCCCCGAACCTCGGCGGACTCGCCTGCCAGATCGACCAACTCGCCGGCGTGCCCGCACAGCCCCTCGACGTCCGCTACTTCGGCCAAGCCCCTGGACGCGCTGGTGTGTTCAAGATCAGTTTCAAACTTCCGAGCGTTCTGGGCGGTACGACGCTCCCGATTCGCTGCACACACGCGAGTGGCGAAGTCGGGATCGCCGTTGCCGCCATGCCCGCTCCCAGAGGAGGGAACTAGGGCCGGTCACGAGCCGTTTCACTTTTTTTGAATCCTCGCAACCTGCGCTTCCTCAGCGCGATACGCCTCGTGACCGGTCCCGCGATTTTGCGCGATCCCCTTGACAACCCGCCATCCTGGAACCGGTAGGGCGATCTCCGCCCAACCGAATTCAATAAGGAAGGAAGGGCCGCCAATGCCTGTTTGCAAAACGAACTCACCCGCCATACGAGGCGGTGGGCCCACGGCCGTCGCGCGCCGCCAAGAAATTGGATTCTGCCAAACGAAGCCAACGGCTCACCCACGATCGATCCATACAACATCGAGCGGCGAAAACGAACCCACAACCCCTGCGTTTCGAGCGCCGACGTCACCGCTTCGGCGCGACCAGGCCCCCATTCCACGTATCCGGCTTCGGCGTATCCGGCGGCCAGTATCCCTTCGGATCCTCCTTCCACGGCTTCCCGCACACACTCCAAATCACGCTCCACTCGGCCGCGCCCAGGTTCACATCCGGATGGAAGATGAACCGCTTCAACACCGCCCGGTGCGACTCCGTCAAGATACGATGCAAATTCCGCGCCGGCATCGGATCTCCCGCATGCGGATTGCGGCCCGTCGACACCCATGCAATCACTTTGTCCGGATTCCCGATCGCCTCGAGAGCCCGCCGCGTCTGCGAGTAAACCCAACTACTTATGCAGTCGAAGCTCCATCCTTTCAAATCGCCGACCGGCCGCGTAATGGCGCGATTTCTGCATTAATTTCGTTGACAGCTCTCGAAGTTGGATCTAAGCTGAAGCCAGAAGAAATGAGTACCAATCCCCCCCCAAAAAAAGAAATTTGGGGAATAACCGCTATCTTTTCAGCGCTCGCCGCGCTGCCGGTGGGCGCCGCAACGGTCGCTGGGACCATAGTTGACGACTCCGGCCGTACGCTCGCCAACGCCAGAGTGACCATTCAGACAATACCAACGTCACTGCTCCCTGCGCGAATTGGCGGGCCAGTGGGTGAATCCACCCCTTTTTACCGCGAACTCGCCACCTCGCCAAACGGCAGCTTCAGCCTCGACAACGTGCCTCCCGGACTCGTTCAGGTCTGCGCCTCACTTCCCGCTGCTGGCTACATTGACCCCTGTATCTGGAAGCCTCAGGCCAACGCCGTCATACTTCGTGATGCGGACCGCAAAGTGCTCACGGGCCTCCGCGCCGAACGGGGGCATTCTCTCTCGGTGACCGTCAGTGACCCGGGCGGCGTCTGGGCGGAACGCACGGCTGCCAGCGCGGCCACGGCATCGTCGTCTGTCCGCGTTGGAGTGGAATCGCCCGTCATCGGATTCTTACCCATGAGGCTCACTTCCACGGCCGGAACCAATCGGTACGAAGTGCTTGTGCCCGCGGACCTTCCCCTGATCGTGTCGGCCCGCAGTAACCTTTACACCTTCGATGCCGAAGACGGCAGCATTCCTCAGAGGAAGCAGGCTGGCATTCTTGCTTTCAAGGTAGACACACCGAGAGGCGCCGCGGGAAATTCGTCGCCGAGGGCGATACGCCGCGCTTCGCGAAGTCACGCCTTCAGTGAGCAATCAAGCCGCGCAGACCGACAATAACCGCTCCCGCAACTTCGCCTGCTCGTCCTCATCGAGCTTTCGCCCATTCGCCGTGACATAGAACACGTCGAGCGCCTTGTGCGCCTCGGTGTCGATCAGCACCACGTCGATATTGCATCCTGCTTCCGAGAAAGCCGACGCGAGGTCGTACAGCAGTCCCGGCCGGTCCTGCGCCACCACTTCCACCAGTGTCGCTGCCGCCGATGCTTCCGAGTCGAAACCCACGCGCGAATCGAGTCGCGTCTTGCTCGTGGGCAACTGCGGCTTCGGGCGATTCTTCAACAGCGCCTTCACTTCCACCCTCCCGAGCAGCACCCTCTCCACTGTCTGCCGCAGCCGCTCCATCTCTTGCGGATTCAACTCGAGGTTGCGCTGCGGATCGGCGAATGTGAACGTATCGAGAATCGTGCCCTGCTGGTTGGCGAACGCCTCGGCCTTGAGGATGTTCAGCCCAAAGCTCGCCAGCGCCCCGGCCACGGAAGCGAACAGGAACAACCGGTCCTTCGCCAGCACGGTCAGTTCGTAGGCGCCGCCGCGCTTACGAATATCGAGCGCGATCCCACTCACCTTGCGCTGCTGTTCGAGCTCGAAGTGATAGTCGATCTCCTCGCGCGTGTGAATGCGGAGGTAGCGCGTCGGGAAGCCTTTCAGAAACTCCTGCAGCGACCCGTCGGCCGCCGAGAACTCCGTGATGCGCGAGTCTTCCAGTTCGCGCGTCAGTTCGCGATTGGCAGCCAGAAACACGCGCCAGAGTTGATCGGACCGCCACTGCGACAACGCGCTCGGATGCACGGCCCCGATATCGGCCATCGTCAGAAGCGTCAGCGCTCGCAGCGTCTCGATCGTACCCACGCGCTCGGCGAGCCATCGCGCTGTTGCCGGATCTTCCAGGTCGCGGCTCATGGCTGCCGACAGCGTGAGATGCTGCTCGATCAGCGTGCGGAGCATCTGCCGCTCTGCGGCAGGCATGCCGATGCGGGTTGCCGCTTCATCAGCCAGGTTCGCTGACTCGATGCTGTGTGAATCCGTCTCGCCGCCCTTGCCCGTGTCGTGGAAGACGAGCGCCAGCCGCAACACCGCCACGTTCGGCATCTCATCGAGCAAGGCCGCGAAGCGCTTGCGCTCGGGCTCCTTGGTCTCTTTCAACTGATCGATGCTCTCGAGCGCGATCAGCGTGTGCTCATCCACCGTGTAGCGATGATTGAAGTCGCGCACCACGTAGCATTCGATCTCCTGCCACGCCGGAAACAGCGCACCCAGCACTCCCGTATCGTGCATCGCCCGTAGCGCGAATGCAGCGTGCGGAAGCGTGAGCAAATCGCGGAGCGCTGACCACAGATCGGGCGCGGAGCCAAGATACGTCGAGATCGCCGGCAAGTTCTCGCGCACGCGGCGCTCGGTCTCCGGGTGCAGCGCCACTTTGTGACGTCCTGCGAACTGGAACAGCCGCAGGGCGAGAGCCGGGTCGCGCGTCAGTTGCTCGTGGGCGCGGAACAGAATGCGGTCCCGCGAGATGGTGAACTCGGCGTTCGAAAGGCGCGATCGCCAGTCGCGGAAGCCATCCAGCAGGGAACTGCCCTTCGACTCGAACGCGTCCATCACCTGGATCACGTGCCGGTGAATGGCGCGCGCATGGCGAAAGAACTCGCGCATGAAGATCTCGGGCGTCGCCGCGCCCAACGGCGCGAACTCCGCGCACTCCTCTTGCGCTTCGAAGCTCAGCTTGTTGTCGTCGCGATTCGACCGGTAGTGCAGCAAGCACCGGATGCCGCCGAGGAAGTCGCCCGCGGCGCCGGATTCGGCCAGGCCCTCGGCGGCCTGAGCAACGCCCAGCTTGTCGAGCCAGCCGAGCACGTGCAGGTCGCGAAAGCCGCCGGGACCTTCCTTGATGTTCGGCTCCAGGTGATAGATCGTGCCCTGGAACTTCGAGTGGCGCTGACGCGCCATCTTGCACAACTGGCGGCCGATGTTGGTGCGCTGCGATTGCAGGAAGCGAGGCAGCTTCGCCGCGAGTTCGTCGTAAAGCTTGCGGTCGCCGGTCAGGAACCGCTGATCGAGCAGACTGATGGTCAGCTCGAGATTGCCGTCATGCATCTCGCAGCACTCGCGCACCGTGTGCGCGGAGTGGCTCATCCGCAAGCCTTCGTCCCACAGGTGCTGCAGGAACCGGGCCAGCGCTTCTTTCGCAGGCCCCACCGGCGCCTCACCGGCGATGAGGAACATCAGGTCGATGTCGGAGTGTGGGAACAGATCTTGGCGTCCATAACCGCCCACGGCCACCAGCGCCATTCCGCTCGCAAACGCGGGAGCCAGAAATTGTTCGAAAGCAGCCGAGATCGCGCGATCGGCGGAAGCAGTACGGCGGCGGCGGACCTCGGAAGCTCCCCCGCCGGCCAGGAATGCATCGCGAATCGCCTCGCTCTCGGCCTTGACGCTGACAGCCAAGGCCGGGGCGGGACTTTGCTTGGATTTCGAAGGCTGCTTGACCACTGCCTAACGCCGAAGACTCAGAGCGCGGACTCTCCGCGGTCGTCATTGCGGATGCGAATGGCTTCGGCAACCTCGTAGACGAAGATCTTGCCGTCGCCGATCTTTCCGGTACGCGCGGCCGTACTCAGGGTCTTGATCACCTCCTCGGCCCGGGACGAAGCAACCACCATTTCGAGCTTCACCTTCGGCAGCAGGTCGACCAGGTACTCCTGGCCCCGATACACTTCCTTGTGTCCTTTCTGGCGGCCGTGGCCGCGAACGTCGGTGACGGTCATGCCGTCGACCCCGATGCTCTTGAGCGCTTCTTTCACTTCTTCGAGTTTGTAGGGCTGGATAATCGCTTCGATCTTTTTCATGGGATCTCCATTCCGCAGGAAAGGCCGGAGCCTCCTGCTAGACGCTAGCCTTCGAGATTGTAGCCTTCCTCACCGTGCATGGCCAGATCGAGACCGGCCGTCTCATCTTCGGGCGACACTCGCAGGCCCACGATCGCATCGGTAACTTTCAGGATAATCAAAGTGCCCACGATCGCCAGCCCCCATGCCGCCGCGGTGGCGATCAACTGGTTCACGATCTGTCCGCCGTTGCCATCCACCAAGCCGAGTGCTTGCGGCTTGCCCGCGGCGTCCTTCAGCGCATTGTTGATCGCGTTGGTGGCGAAAACGCCGGTCAGGATCGCACCCAGCGTTCCGCCCGCGCCATGGACGCCGAATGCGTCGAGTGAGTCGTCATAACCGAACTTCGACTTGACGACAGTCACCATCAGGTAGCAGACGATGCCTGCCGCGAATCCGATCACCAATGCCGGCATCGGCTTCACGAAGCCAGACGCTGGAGTGATTGCCACCAGTCCCGCGACCGCTCCTGAGATTCCGCCGAGCACGCTCGGCTTGCCGGACTTGATCCACTCGATGAGCAACCAACCGAGCGTCGCCGCCGCTGCGCCGAAGTGCGTCGCCACGAACGCGCTGGTGGCCAGCGAGCCCGAACCGAGCGCCGAACCGGCGTTGAATCCGAACCAGCCCACCCACAGCAGACACGCGCCAATGAAACTCAGCACCAGGCTGTGCGGCCGCATCGGGATGGTGTTGTAGCCAGCCCGCGGCTTGAGATAGAGGGCGCAGATCAGCGCCGACACGCCCGACGTGATGTGGACCACTGTTCCACCGGCGAAATCGAACGCCGGAATCTTGCCGCCGAGAAACGCATTGAACAACCCGCCCTTACCCCACACCATGTGCGCCATGGGACAGTAGATCAACAACAGCCACAGCGAACAGAACACCAGCATGCCGCTGAACTTCATCCGCTCGGCGAATGCGCCCGAGATCAAGGCGGGCGTGATGATGGCGAACATCAATTGAAAGACCATGAAGCTCTGGTGCGGGATCGTGGCGGCATAGTCGGGCATAGGCGCCCCTTCCACTCCGTTGAGGAAGACATAGCGAAAGTCGCCGATGAAAGGCGTGGCTTCGCCGAAAGCCAAGCTGTAACCAACCAGTGCCCACAGTACCGTCACTACGGCCATCAGAATGAAGCTCTGCATCATGGTGCCGAGCACGTTCTTACGCCGCACCAAGCCGCTGTAGAACAGGGCCAGTGCCGGGCCGGTCATCAGCAACACGAGCGCGGAACTCGTCAGCATCCAGGCGTTGTCGCCCGACGTCTGAGCCGACTGCACGGCGCTCTCGAGAGCCGCGATCTTGTCAGGCGCTGGGGTCTGGGCAGTGGCGAGGCCTGCCAGGAACGGAAGTGCTAGGCCGCACCGCTTCAAATTGTGACGCATGGTCATTTCGATCTCCTTGGGAGCAGGGAAACCCGCGACAACGCGGTGGCGGGACTTTTCCATCATGCCCGCCCAAACGCCTGAAGGGAAACTCTTTGTTTCTATGGAGTGCCAAAAAAATTTCTATTGGCGCTCACCAGCCCGGCAAGTGAATACTCAGAAGGCGGGAGATGCTTCTCCCGATTCCAATTCTCTCGGGAGACACCTGATGAACCCAGTCACGAGCTTGCGGGCCTTACTCCTGTCTGCTGCCTTGGCCTCCGCCGCCGCAGCCCAAGATCCGCAAACACCGCCGGCTTCTCAACCTGCTCCCGCTCCGTCGGCTCCGCCTGCCTGGTCCGCAGGTCCGATCGACTTCAGCGGACTGATTGACGGCTACTATAGTGCGAACTTCAACCATCCGGCGTCGCGCACCAACGCGACCCGCAACTTCGACGTGCGAGCCGATTCGTTCAGCCTGAACATGGCCAAGCTCGTGATGGAACACTCGCCCGATCCGGTCGGCTTCCGCATCGACTTGGGCTTCGGCCGCGCCTTCGACATCTTCCACGCCACCGAGCCATTGAAAGACGGATCGTCGATCATGCGCCACATTCCACAGGCGTACTTGAGCGTGAAGCCCGAAAAGTGGAAGGGCTTCCAGTTCGACTTCGGCAAATTCTATACGAGCGCCGGCGCCGAGCTCACCGAGACTCATCTCGGCTGGCAATATTCGCGCGCGCTGCTCTACGCCAACGGACCGTACTATCACTTCGGAGCCCGTGTCTCGAAGCCGGTTACCAGCTACTGGACCGCCGGGTTCCAACTCGTCAACGGCTGGAACAACGTCGAAGACAACAACAGCGGCAAGACGGTCGGGCTGACCAGCGCGCTCACCGGCAAGAAGGTATCGCTGTTCAACAACTACTACGTGGGTCCGGAGAAGACCGGTACCAATCAAGGCTACCGCCACTTCTTCGACACCGTGCTCAACCTCAACCCGAACGACAACACGGCGTTCTACATCAACTACGACTTCGGAGTAGACAAGACGCCGAAGGGCCTCGGGTCGAACAACTACTTCAACGGAATCGCTCTCGCCGCGCGCCGCCAGATCAACTCGTGGTTTGCGCTCGCCCCGCGCTACGAGTTCTACAACGACATCGGCGGGCTGATCACGGGAACCAAGCAGCATTTGCAGGAATTCACCATGACCGCCGAGGCCAAGATGAAGAAGGGCTTCCTGACCCGATTCGAATACCGGCGCGATTGGTCGAACCAAGCGTTCTTCGACCGCGGCAACCAGACCGCCAACCACAAGAACCAGAGCACGCTGCTGGTCGGATTCATCGTCTTCTTCGGACCCAAATAGACGCGCCCGGCTTGTGTTAACCTAAACAGTCTCTCGGGATCAGGAAAAGATATCTCCTGGTCAAAATTGGTCGGGAGGGCTCACGGGCTCTCCCGATTTTGTTTTGGTGGGTTCTAAGGCGTTTTGGGCCCGAGGCTACGGGCGATTCCCTCGGCGCGACACCCGGTATCATCCATGCCGCATCCTGCCGATAGTATGGGCAGAGGGAAATGAAGAAGCGCCGAATCAGCAGCAAGACCCGAGCCGCGATCTGGGCGGGTCTCATGGCGTGGATCGCGTATTCACTGGTGGCTGCGTTCACCGCGTTCTCGCAGATGCCCGCCGGCGAAGCGTTCGCGGTGGCTCTGCGCGGCATGCCATTCGCGGGACTGGTGGGCGTGATGGTCTTCGGCATCGTGCTCTTGATCCAGCAGCCGGCGTTCGATCGCGACAACTTCTCACACGTTGCCGAACCGCTGCTGCTGCACTATCCCGACAAGCTGCCCGAGAACGAAACGAAGCCCGTCTTCGGATCGGTGCGAATCGAGCATCGAAGCCAGACGATCGCCGAGATGATGACCGGCCGCACGGACTTCCCGTCGCGCTTCTCCTCGGGAGCCGATGGCGTGCGGGTGGTGACGCTCTCCTACGGCAATGCGGTGTTTGTCCCGTGGAGCGAGGCGAAGCTCGAAGCGACGCGGTTGTGGAAGGCCGTGGAGGTCCGGATGGATTGCATCAAGACGCCGACCCTCACGGTTGCGATGACCATTCCCGAGGAAGGCGCTGCGGCGTTGTTCCCGAATCTGGCGATCTCGGAAGCTCCGCCCGAGCAACCGATGCCCGCGTGGCAATGGTTGGCCATCGGGGTGACGGTGCTGGCCGCGGTCATCGTGTATCGCCTGCTGTAGCGAGCGTCCGCGATCGACGGGGCGGCTTCGCTGACGTGGGCCGTACTTGGCTGGCCCGGCCAACAGCGAAGGCGCCCTTCGAGCCACCGACGCTCACATGGGCGATGCTTGCCTCTGGGTCACGGTGCTGGCCGCGGTCATCATGTATCGCTGCTGTAGCGAGCTTCCGCGATCGATGGCGCAGCTTCGCCGAGTAGGGAAGTACTCGCCAGGCCCGGCCAGAGCGAGGCGCCGATCAAATCACGATGCTCACATGGCGATGGTTGGCTAGTGTGACGGTGGTCCGGGATCATCGTCTATCGCCTGCTGTCGCGAGCCGCTCGCGATAGACGGCAGCAGCTTCGTCGAACTGCGCGTGCACATGTGCGCGCTCGGCATCGGTACGCCACAGATTCGCCGGGGACGTGGTTTGGCGCAGCTTATCGATCCAGTTCAGGAAATAGCGGGCTGAATCGGCGCTGCGGATCTTGCCGTCGCCAACATAGACGCGGACACAGTTGGTGACCGCCTGTGAGTAGACCTCGGGCGAGGTCTGCGGAATCTCGTCCGCTTCCACGATCAGGGAGAACCACGTGCTTGCGGTCACCTGGGTCCGCTCGCGGAACTGCGGGCTCACTTGCTTCCACACCTTGCCGTCGCGATAGATGAGGACCTTGCGCACCGGCGCGAGCGCCGACGCAGAGCCTTCGATGGTGACCTCGCCGCCGGAGGCGGGCAGACGAACCTCGTCCCCTGGAATCGCGCCATTGACGCGAAACTCCACCACTGGACCGCTGCTCAGATACGTGTGCCCCTTCTTGATTGCGTCCACCCAGCCGCTCACGCTGAAGTTCGAACCGAGGTGGACGAAGGTGCGGATGATGCCGACGGGGCGATGGTCCTGCATGTTGGCGAGCGCGTCCTCGCCGCCGACGGGCGCGATGTGAAAGTCGTTGTTCCAGGCATGGAACAGAGGGATGAGCGATCCGCGCGAGGCCGCGGACCATTCGAGCGCATCGACGGTGCCCAAAGCAACATCCACCGGAAATGCTTTGGCACCGCCGAGACCGCCCTGAAGCGGATCGCCTTCGCCGCCGAAGGCGTGCACGTATCCGGTGGCCGCGCCTTGGGCTCGCGCTTTGCGGAAGAGGTCTGTGTTGCTCGGATACAAGCTGTCGAGCGCGGTTCCTTCGTAGCCGGTCAGGAACGGCGAGATGAGATGTTCGCGTAGGCCGATGTAGAAGGTGTGGCCCCAGAAGGGCGGCCGGTTCTCTTCGCCGAAAAGGAGCAGTTCGCGCGCGGCTACATTCGAAGCCGGGTGCGGGCTTCCGCCTTTCTGGAAGTACTGCCAGTCGAGGATGCGGTTGTCTTTGTTCGCCACCAGCGAGCTGACGATGTGCATTCCCTGGGCCCGAGCCTGGAGCATCAGAAACTCGGGCGTGTTGTGGATAGTGCCGCCGTAGTTCATGTGGACATGAGTCGATCCGTTGAACCAGCCCTTCGCTGTCGTGTCGGAGACGCGGCGCAAAACGAGCCGGACTTGCTGAGCAGGGCCAGGCTTTACTTCGAACTCGGACCGAGCGGGCTGGTATTCGAATCCCTTGGTGGCTTCGATCACCAATCTTCCCGGCGGCACCTCTACGTGGTACGCGCCGTCGGCGTAGAAGATCCGCTTCAGGCCCGAGGCCAGGCGGGCATTGAAAACGTAGGCTCCGCCAGGTGCGTAGAGGCGTCCATCGGAGGCGGCGCCCGAGATCCGTGCCGGAACCGGGTTGCCGTTGCCGTCGACAACGGATACCTGCACGAGCCCCATCGGCTGCCGCCAGTGGCGCTTCAGGATGGTAACCATCCTCTTGCCTCCGCCGTTGACGTCGAGCACGCACAACTGCGGCAGGCCGCCTTCGTTCGAGATGTAAGCGATCGAGTCGCCATCGGGCGACCAGCGAGGATGGAAGTCGTCGAAGTCACCGAAGGTCATCTTGTAGGGCTGCCCGCCGTTGACCGGGAGCACGTAGAGGTGGTTGAACTGATCGGCCGCGCCCGCAGTGGACGCGTAGATCAGCCGCTTGCCGTCAGGCGACACATCGGCGCGCGTGCGATAGAGCGATTGCTCGGTGAGGACGGGGCGCGCCCTGCGCATCGCGTCGGCTTCGATGGGGACGCGCCACAAGTGGCCCGATCCGAGGGCGACGCCGCGGTTCGAGACCACAAACAATTCCTTTCCATCGCGTGACCACGCTGGATCGATGTGGAGATCGTACTCGCTGAAGTATTGACGGGCGCGGCCGAAGCTGTTGTCGCGGGTGAGCGTGAACTCGTTGCCAGCCCAGTCGCCATCGCGGATGGCGCGCACGGCGAGGTGGAAGTTGCCGGTGCCTTTGGTGGTCACGTAGGCGAGGCGCGCGCCGTCGGGCGAGAAGACGGGATCGGCGTAGACTTGATCATCGTGCGTGAGCACGCGCACTTCGCCCGAGGCTACGTTGACGGCTTCGAGTTGAATGGAGCGCCACTCGTCGTCGGCCGTGTACACGATCCACTTGCCATCGGGCGACCACGCGGGCGAAGAGTGGAGCTTGGATGAGTGCGTGAGCTCCCAAGCTTCTCCGGTTGCGGGGTCGACCTTCCAGATGGAGCCGTGGAGCGAGACGGCGATCCACTTGCCGTCAGGCGACCATGCGGGCCACCACGGCGTGGTGGTCGGCGAGTGGGAGAGATAGTAGCTCGCCAGGTAGTTGCTGCGATACTTGACAGCGGGGTATTCAGTGCCCTGAGAAAAAGCAAGGGCTGCTCCGAAGAGCAGCCCTTTGAGTGTCGATTGCATTTGACCTAGAAACTCACCTTGAGGCCCATTTGCAGTACGCGCATGGAAGCGCGGAGGCCGCGGATTTCGCCCACGCGCGGTGCATCGGGAGTGACCGAATTGGCTCCGACGAAACCGATGTTGTTCGGCTGGCCGAAGTAGGGTGTGTTGAACGTGTTGAAGGCTTCGGCGCGGAACTGCACCTTCACCTGCTCGGTGACGGAGAAGTTCTTGAACATCGAGAAGTCGAGGTTGCGTTGGCCCGGCGAGTCGAGGATGTTGCGGCCGGCGCTGCCGTAGTGGCAGAGGTCCGGACGATTCGGGTTCTGGCAGGTCACGCGCTGGAAGGCGGTGGGATCGTACCAGAGATCGCGGCTGCGGGTGTCCTGCAAGCGGCCGTCGCGGAGGCGGTCGGGACGAACGGGAGTGCCGTCGCCGCCGGTGTTGAGGTCGTTGCCGCCGACTGTTGGAGTCCACGGGAATCCAGTGCGGATCGAGAAGATGCCGTTGGTCTGCCAACCGCCGATCACGAATCCGGCAGGTCCTTTGAGGTTCTTGCCCCACGGGATTTCCCACACGTAGTGGATGACCGCGTTGTGCGTGAGATCGAAGGCGGTGCGGGCGCGAGAGCCAGCGCGATCGAGCGCTACCTGGCGCATGGCGCCTTCGTTACCGCCGTCTTCACCATCGCCGTTGGCCTTGCTGTAGGTGTAGGAGACACCGAACGTCAGGCCTTTCGAGTAGCGCCGTTCGAGCTTGGTCTGCAAGCCGTGGTAGTGCTGGTTCGAGTATGAGTCAAAGGCGAAGATGCGGCCGAGCGTTTGCACGCCCTTTTCCGGCTGCGACGGATCGAAGAATTGCTGGACCGGCCGTCGCGACTGGAAGTTCGAATTGAGCGAAGGCAACGCGCCATTGTAGTTCTCATATGAGTTGGCCGAGTGCGATGTCTTGCTGCCGACGTAGCCGACCGTGAGCGATAGCTGACCGGGGAGCTCGCGTTGGATGTCGAGACTCCATTGCCAGTTGTCGCGCTCGCGGCGATCGGGTTCGAGCCGCCACACGCTGACCGGCGGGCTCTGCGTGGTGCCGCTGAAGGGATCGTCGAGCGTGATGATCGGCGTGCCGGGGCGGAAGCGGCGCGTGGCTGTTCCAGCGATCGGGTCAGTGATGTTGTCGTATTGCTGGAAGCCCGACAGCGGCGGCATCAGGTTCGCGGTGGAGATCTGTACGAAGTGCTGCGGGCTGGTGTACTGTCCGGCGCCCATGCGCACTACCCACTTGTTGGTGGGCCGGTAGGCAATGCCGAGGCGCGGCTGCCAGAACGGCGCTACCTGCTTCCAGAATTTCTGCTTGGCTTCTTCGCTCTGCACCGGGGGATAAAGCGTGGGAATCTTCTGGCCGTCGGCAGTGGTGTAGGGGCGTTCGAGCGCCACCGTACGCACGTGGCCGAGCTTGTCGTAGGGGTTGCCCATGTAGTCGAAGCGGAAGCCCATGGTCACGCTCAGGTTCGGCTTCACCTTCCACTCGTCGGAAATGTAGGCGCCCACGCGGCGCGAACGCATGTTCACTGACGGATAGCCTTCCGCGGTCTGCGTGCGGGTGGGATAGCCGAGCAGGAACGACGAGAAGTCGAGCCCGCTCTCATTGGGCGAGAACGCGAGCGCTCCGCGCGTGAGGTTCGCCGCGCGCCGATCCATGGCGGCGTGGACGATGAGAACGCCGGTCTTCAACGTGTGCTTGCCGCGGATGACGGAGAGGTTGTCGGCCACCTGATAGCTGTAGGTGTCGTCCGTACGGCCGTTGAGGTCACCGATGGTAAAACCAATTCCGGGGATTCCTGTTTCGGCTGGCGTGAACTTGCGATTGCCGTCTCCGGCCACGCGGAACTTGCCGATGCCGAGCGAATCGACGTCGAAGTTGGAGTTCGACCGCGGGTTGAGATAGTTGTCGCCCCAGTTGTTGATGCCGAAGCGAAACTCATGCAGCACGTTCGAACTGAACGTGTGCAGCCACTGGGTGGCGACGTTGTAGGCGTCAGAGTAGCGATCTTCGGGGAAGTTGGGATTGACCTGATTGGCCGTCCACTTCGACTTGTCGAGCGCGAAGCGGCCGAAGACTTTGTCTTTGCTCGAGAAGTTGTGGTCGAGCCGGCCGAAATACTGGCGGGCTCCGATGATGCCGGGAATGGCGCGGCGCACAGTGAAGTCGAGCGGATCGATCTGCTGGAAATCGGGCTGCGGCAGATACTTCTCCACCACGCTCAGCGCGCCCTTGTGGAGCTTCGAAGCCGGCAGAACGTCATTGGGATACGGCAGCCCGTTGTTGGCCGCATCGAACAGTACGATGGGCGCCCGCACCTGGCGGCCGGTGGCCGGATTGATCGGCGGATTGGCGAGAATCGAAAAGTCGCCGCGGCGGAAGTCCTGATTGGGCCACCACGCCGTGATGACGGACTCCTGCGTCTGTCTGCGCTCTTCGTAGTTGAATGACCAGAAGGTTCGGTTCTTGATGACGGGTCCGCTGACGAAGCCGCCGAACTGATTGCGGCGGAGGCGGTCTTTGTTCAAGCGGCCGGCGCCGGCGGGGCGCTGGAAGTTGAGGAAGTAGTTCTCGGCGTCGAAGGCATCGTTGCGGAGGAACTCCCACGCGGTGCCGTGGATCTGATTGCCGCCCGATTTCATCGACACTTCGACGCGCGCGCCGGAGCTCTGGCCGAACTCGGCCGAGTACGATCCGGTCTGCACCTTGAACTCTTCCACGGCGTCGATGGACGGAGAGAAGCTCGAGATGTTGTAGAGCGGCGTGATGGATTCGACGCCATCGAGCGAGATGCTCTGATGCACTTCGCGTTGGCCGTTGGCGATGATCGACATGCCGCCACCGGGGATGGGGAATCCGCCCTGGCCATCGGCGCCGCCGCTGCGGCTTCCGTACTGCGCGCCCGGCACCATGGCCGCGAGGTGGATGAGGTTGCGCCCGTTGAGCGGCAAGTCAGCCACGCGCTTGTTCTCGATGACTTGGCCAACGGCGGCGTTTTCGGTTTCGAGCACGGCGCCGGTGGCGGTGACCTCGACGGTCTCGGCGACCGAGCCGACCTCGAGGATGAAGTCCACGCGCGCCTTCTGTTGCGTTTCCACTTTCAGGTTGGTGACTGTTTGCGAGCGGAAGCCTTGCATTTCGACGCGAACGCTCCACTCGCCGATTTCGATGAGAGGGAAGGTGTACTCACCCGTGACGTTGGTGGTCTTGCTGAGGGTTTGACCAGTGGCAGCGCGGGTGATGGTGATTTTCGCGCCGCTGACCACGGCGCCGGATGTGTCTTTGACAAGACCGAGGATTTCGGTGGCCGTAGTTTGGGCCAGGATGCTCGACGTAGAGAGACCCGTGAAGAGGACTATGGATAATATTCGTTTTGTCGCCAGCATGGAGTAGACGCTATATCATCTTGCTGATAGAGTCAAGCGATGCACAGACGCGAATTTGCAACAACGCTCCTGGGCGGGCTCGGCGGATCGATGCTCGCGCAGGCACAGGATCGCCAGAAGCTGGTGGCGTGGATGTACATGATCTTCCCGCTCGAGCAATGGCTGGATGATTACGAGCGCACGCTCGATGCGTGGGGCGAGGGCGGCGTGCGCGGAATCGTGATCGGACCGCTGCGATTCTGGGACGGTCCGCCGTCGTTCGACTTCACGTATCGCCGCGCGGGTGCGCGCTTCGGCACGTTCGCGCCCGATGCGAAGATCTATCGCGAGATGGGCGTGGATCCGCCGGCGGCGATGCCGCTCGACGCGGCGAAGGAGAAGAAGCTGCGCGGGCTGATGGACTCGATCAAGCGGCGCGGTTGGGAGCTGATGCTGTTCGGGCCCGGATACTACGGCGTGCGCAAGTCGGCGCAACAGGATCCGTTCGGCGCGCTGGCGCTGGGGGCCGGCGTGCGTGACACGATGCGCGCGTTTCCGCAGGCCGATGGCGTGATCGTGGACGGCGCGGGCGAGCAGCACTACGAACTCGACTTCCATCATGGCGGCGAGTTGTTCGAGATTCGCGATCATCACAAGGCGCTGATGCAGCAGTTGGGATTCGACGTGGCTCGCATGGAGCGCGGGATGGAGCACATGCGCCAGCGCTTCCATAGCCTGACGCCCTCGCTGGTGCGCTATCACGCCGACGGCGGAATGCTGGGCGGGCTCTCGCTGTTCGACATGAACGAGGACTCGCTCTACTGGCTTCGCATGCGGCAGGAGCTGACGCTGCGCACGATGCAGGCGATGCGTGGCGAGATCGACAAGATTTCGCCGAAGCCGAAGCTGGGCACCATTCCGCGCGCGGCCACGTTCTCTGTGCTGACGACGCAGGACTATCAGAAGACGCACGGCTACTTCGACCTGATGTTCCCGAAACACTACTTCTGGCATCGCGGGTTCGACGGGATGTACGGATCGATCGCGCGATGGGTGAAGACGATCGGCGAGTGGAATTCGAGTCTGAGCGAGCGCGATTGCTTCGCAGTGGTGAAGTCGTGGTTCGGGCTCGAACTGCCGGGCGTGCATTCGTTGGCCGACATGGAGATGGGATTCCCGGAGGAGTTCTTCACGAAGGTGGTGTACTCGCAGACGCGGCGGGCGCTCGCGGCGATCGGGAATCCGGACAAGGTGATTGCGTGGGTGTCGACGGGTCGCAATCCGCACGCTGGGGATCCGATGCCGGCGCGGGATTTGCATCATATCTTGACGGAGTCGCACCGGGCTGGGTTGAAGCGGTTCATTTTCCATCCGGATGTGAACCTGGGGGCGGCGGAGTGGAGCGTGATTTCGAGCGTGTGCGGGAAGCCGTGGAAGGAAGATCCGAAGGGATACTGGCCGCCGGATACGCCGAAGCCGGACACGTGGAATGGGGGTCGGGTCGCGCCGAAGCGGTGACGTCGGCGCTCGAAACGCAGGGGTTGTGGGTTCGTTTTCGCCGCTCGACGTTGTATGGATTGATCGTGGGTGGGACGTTGGGTTCGTTCTTTCCAGCGCGGCCGCTCCTCGCTGGTGAATCGGGATTGGCTTCGTTTGGCAGAATCCCAGTCGACGTACCGCGACGGCGATGGCGGGCGGGAGTGAACGGGGCTGTCGGTTCGTTTTTCGCCGCCCGACGATGTATGGATTGATCGTGCGTTGGCAGTTGGGTTCGTTCTTTCCAGCGCGGATTCTCCGCTCCTGCTGGTGAATCGGGATTGGCTTCGTTTGGCAGAATCCGATTCTTCGCGCGGTGCGACGGCGGTTTTGCGAACGGGCATTGCGGCCCCTTCCTTCCTTGATGAAATTCGGTTGGGCGGAGATCGCCCCTACTCGGTTTCAGGATGGCTTCCTGTCAAGGGGGTCACGCAAAATCGCGAGAGGGTGCGCAACGCGTATGTCGCGGAAAGAGATCGGGTTGCGGGGATTGAGAAAAATCGAAACGACTCGTGACCGGCATGCCGGCGGTCAGGGCATTGCGAGAAGGAAGGTCCCGACTTCGCCACTCGAGTGGGTGCATCGAACGGGAAGAGTGGTGGTAGGTAACCGGTCCGGGAGCTTGATGCTGATCTTGAACATGCCGGCGCGGCCTGGCGCCTGGCCGAAGAAGCGAACGTCGAGGGGCTGTGCGGGTACGCCGGCCAGTTGGTCGATCTGGCAGGCCATTCCGCCGAGGTTTGGCGAGTTGGCAGCGGCGGGGACACCGGTGCGCAAACCCGGCACCTGGAAGCCGGCTGCAAAAGCATCAAACTCTTCGCCCGGTTTCGCCCGGTTGTCGAACGTCACCGGTTTTCCGTCTTTGTGGAACGTAGCTGGTTCGTCGAAGAGCGGATTGATCCAGAAATCATGCATGGTGGCCGGGCCTTCGAACGGGCTATCGGGGTTTTCGACGAGCACACGCACGAGAGGATTGTCGGGCTTCGCCGGCATGTCCCATGGGATTTGGTAGACGATCTCGTCTGGCGAGACCTTCAGCAACGGCATGAGGCGGCCGGCGTACTCGACGCGGACGCCGCCGAGTTCGGTGGGCGCTGGAAACTGGGAAGGCGTGAAGGTGCAGGAGGCAAGCAGGCCACCGAGAATGCGGTTCTCAGAACCCGGGCGGTTGGGTCCGATGAGGCGCGACATCCACGGTGAGGCAGGAATGATTTCGCGCAGTTGGTCCGTTTCGGTTTCGATGCGAACGATGCGGTTGGAGGTAGTGACACCGTAGGCGACGCGGCCGTCACCGGAGAGGGTGAATTCGCGATAGCCTTCGGGGAGGTAGCCAAGCCACTGGGATCCGGAACCGTCGGTGTTGACGAGGACGAGCCATTGGCGGGGGAGGTCGGGGAATTCGCGGACGCCGATGAGGACGCGTTTGCCGTCGTCTTGGAGGACGGGTTGCATGCCGATGCCGTCGTCGGGGATCGCGAAGAGGGGAGTGCCAAGCCCCCCGGCGGGGCCGAGGGCGTACAGTGATCGAAACATGTTGGCGGCAGATTGCGCGACGATTTGGGAGGCGTTACGGTCTATCGCGAGGATCGAAATCACCTGAAGCCCTTCGCGGTTGAGGGCCGTAGGCCTCAAGCCGTTCCTGACAAGGAATGGCGCACCGGAGTCGCCGTAGACGACAGTTCCGTCATCGGAAACCGCCTGCGTGCGGCTGAGGGCTGTTATGAATCTTGCGTTCGGACCAAAGAACGGTTTGGATTCGCCCTCGAGATCGGTTAGAGTTGGAGCAACTTGCGGAAGGGATGGAACCGTGAAGACGAAGCGGCCATTCGGGCTTACTTGGGAAGGCCCGGTGGTCTGAAGAAGTACACGCGCGTCCTCAATGAGCTCGCCGGAAACCAGTTCGGTGCACGAGTATAAGGTGGAACATTGAATTCCCTCAAGGGTGACCGCCATGCGGCTTCCGTCTCGAGAAACCGAGATCGCCCGTACGGAGGACGGGTTCAAGGCCCGGAATCCCGGCGGCGGAAGGTTGACTTGGCTGACGACCCGCGGTCGTTCGTACACCAGTCGCACTCCGGTCGTGGCATCCCACCTAAACACTTTCCCGTGGGGAACCCGGTCTGCCTGCCGTTGATCAAGCGCGCTTGCAAAGAAGACGATCGCTCCGTCTGCAGTGGAGGCAACGCTCAGGTGTTGGCCCCAAAGGGGCAGTTGTGTGGAGGCTGTTAGCGCCAGAATTACAATAGTGCGCATACGGTTGGTCCTCGTGTCAGTGGGTAGGGCAAGCCGCCGAGATGGGAGGCGTTGTCGAGTTTTCAAAGATGTTTCGGAAGTCGTAACAAAAGGCCCCGGCGCGATTTGGGTCCAGTGTGTTGGCACCGGATGGAATCAAAATGTTCCGATACGTGTTCGCTTCGGCCTCGGTTACATTACCGAAGACTTCGCTGTCGCGGTAGAGAAATTCGATACCAAAGCGCTGGAAGCGGGTCCCTACGTTCCGAACAGTGTTGCTTTGATTGATCGTGACCCCGTTCGTTCCCCGGAACAGGTGCTGGCAGAAAAACACCGCAGTATTGGCGCAGTTGCACGCCTGGTTGCAGTCGTTGGGGTTGGAACTGATACATGTGCAGGTTACCTGCTTGTTCAGGACTCTGATCGCGGACCGATCACTTTGATCGGCGGCGTTGCGGCTTTGTGGATCAGTGGAGTTCGGCGGTGGATTGACAAAGGAGCGGCTGGTGTTTTCGATGACATTGTAGTTTTGGACGAAGAGGTCCTTCACGGAACCGGCAAAGATGCCCTCATCAGGGAAATAGCGAACTACGTTATTCTCGACGTGTATGTCGCGACCCCACAGCTCAAGCCCTCCCGCCATGACCATGTTGGTGCCCTGGTTCGGATTGCGCCCATTGCTGGTGCTGCCCGGTTCGGGGCAAAGTATAGTCCGGAATCCGATTCCTGCGTTGTAGATATGGTTCCGCAAGACCTGAACTGTACGGGAGCACGAGGCGACAGCCACGACTCCGCCAGCGCAGTCTTGGCTGCCAGAGTCGTAGTTGTTGATCATGAGATTTTCCTGGATCCAGATGTTCTGACCATTCAACCCGAACGCTCCCGTATGGTTACCCTCGAAGAAGTTCCGTCTGATGGTAACGTTGCGTACGATTCGAGGTTCCGTGTCATAGTTGCCCATCTCGTCACAAGCTTTCGATTCCTTGTTGGCAAACGCTCCGGAGTCAATGTGAATTGGCGCGCGACGGGACCCGAAGAACATGTTGTTTTCGATGGTGACGCCAGTGATCGGTTGTGTCTGGCCGGACTCAGGATGCAGTGCGATAGAGCTCAGAGGAGCGTTTTTGAAGATGTTGTTGCCGATCCGAATGTTGCCTGCACTCGCAGCTATGTCCAGGTTGTTCGGAGTGGTGCTGCCGACAGCACCGTTTCCGTTGAAAGTGAAATCCGAGATCGTGATGTTTGACAACCGCCATCGGCATCGCTGGCGGAGAACACCATCCGAGCAGCAGTCCGCAGTCGCGCGATCGGGATCGTTGAGCTCGATCACCAAATTGCCGCGCTCAGGGAAGGCATTGATCAGACCGCGATCGGAGCGGTCGCCCGTGGTGAACCAAGAGAGCAGCCGTAGATTGCCGCGCACACACGAGAAGACGTACAGGGAGCCCCAGAATTGCGTCCCGCCGCCTGAGGCGTCGATCGCTACGAGCGCTTCCGGCTTACCGTGGCCGGTTACATCTCCGAAGTGAACCCATCGGAGTTCGGCCAGTGGATAAGGCTCGTCATCGCCCAATGGCATGCGGCGCTTGCCGTCGATCAGCCGGATCGGCTTCTCGGCTTGCCGGGGAGCAATGCGAAACGCGGGGCGATCATCCGGCCCGCGATCGAAGGCGGGATAGTCGCGAGTCTGGAAGTCGATGCTTCGAATGTCGATGCACGCCAACGCGGCGATGAGCAGCAACATACTCGACTATGATAGTGATCTGAAGGCTCATCGACTCGGTCCCTTCTTCCTTTGCTGGCTGCTGGCGTCCGCAGTGTTCGCCGAAACCGGCCGAGACGCTTGGTTGCGATACTCGCGGTTGGCGAACGCTCCCGCCTTGCCACCGGTGCTGGTGGCGCTTGGCAACTCGGCGATCGGAACTACGGCGCGTGACGAGATGCTGCGCGCGGTGTATGCGATGACTGGCAAGCATCTGCGCGTCGAGCCGACTGTGCCCGCCGAAGGCGCGATCGTGCTCGGGACTCCCAGCGAGATCCGAGCACTGGGTTTGCATTTTCGGGAAGAACTCGCGCCCGAGTCGTTCGCACATCGTTCGGCAGCGAAGACCCTGATCGTAGCGGGCGGCGACAATCGAGGCGTGCTCTACGGCGCGTTCGCGCTACTGCGCAAGCTCGCGCTCGGTGAGCCACTCGAGCGGCTCGACGAAACGCAGTCTCCCTATGCCCGCATCCGCTGGCTCAATCACTGGGACAACCTCAACGGAACCATCGAGCGTGGCTACGGCGGTAGCTCCATTTTCTGGGAAGCGTTGGCGGCTCGCGGAGATCTCTCGCGCGTCAGCGAATACGGCCGGCTGCTCGCCTCGCTCGGTATCAACGGCTGCTCGATCAACAACGTCAACGCCGACCCGCTCGTGCTCAACTCGACTTTCCTCCCCGATATCGCGCGCGTTGCCGCGGTGTTCCGGCCTTGGGGCGTGCGCGTGGCGATCTCGGTGGATTTCGGCAGTCCGCGCACGGTGGGCGGGCTCGACTCGTTCGACCCGCTCGATCCGCGCGTCATCGCGTGGTGGAAGGCGAAGGTGAGCGAAGTCTACGCGGCCGTGCCGGATCTCGCGGGCTTCGTCATGAAGGCGGATTCGGAGGGCCGCGTGGGACCCTCGGCTTATGGGCGCACGCATGCCGACGCCGCCAATGTAGTGGCACGCGCCTTGATGCCGCACGGTGGCCCGATCTTCTATCGCGGCTTCGTTTATGACCACCACATGGATTGGCGCAACTTGAAGAACGACCGCGCCCGCGCCGCGGACGACAACTTCCGCGCGCTCGACGGGCAGTTCGACGACAACGTGGTCATCCAAATCAAACATGGTCCGATCGACTTCCAGGTGCGCGAGCCGGCCTCGCCGCTGTTCGGAACGCTCGAGAAGACCAATCAGGCGATCGAGCTGCAGATCACGCAAGAGTATTTCGGACAAGCGCGTCACACCGTGTTTCTGGCGTCGATGTGGAAAGACGCGCTCGATTTCGATCTGCATGCGAAGGGCGCGGGCACGCCGGTGAAGGCGCTCGCCGCGGGCAAAGTCTTCGCGCGTCCGGTTGGCGGCATGGTGGGCGTTTCGAACGTGGGCTCGAGCGAGAGCTGGCTCGGCAATCATCTCTCGCAAGCAAACCTCTACGCGTTCGGGCGGCTGGCGTGGAACCCTGATCTGACGGCGTCGCGCATCAGTGAGGAGTGGACGCGGCTGACCTTCGGCTCCGACGCCGCGGTGAATGCGGCCGTGAGCTCGATCCAGATGCAGTCGTACCGGACCTATGAGAACTACACCGGACCGCTTGGCTTACAGACGCTCACCGACATCGTGGGCAATCACTACGGCGTATCCGTCGAGGCGTCAGAGCGCAACGGGTGGGGGCAATGGCACCGGTCCGATCACGAAGGCGCCGGCATGGATCGCACCGTTGCGACCGGTACCGGTTTCATCGGCCAATATCGCGCGCCGGTGGCGAGCAAGTGGGAGTCGCTCGGATCGACGCCGGACGAGTTGCTGCTGTTCCTGCACCACGTGCCGTACACGCACCGGCTGCATTCCGGCAAGACGGTGATCCAGCATCTCTACGATTCGCACTATGAAGGCGCGGCGGCGGTAGAACGCTTCGTGACGCAATGGCGGAGCGTGCAAGGGCGCGTGGACGAACAGCGTTACGGAGAAATCCTGGCGCAGCTCGAGTATCAGGCCGGGCAAGCCGAGCTCTGGCGCGATGCAGTGGCGGGCTGGTTCCATCGCGCTTCGGGGATCGCGGATGCGAAGGGCCGCGTGGCGAATCATCCGTCGCGAGTCGAAGCCGAGTCGATGAAGCTCGCAGGGTACGAGCCTGTGGACGTGACTCCGTGGGAAACCGCGTCTGGCGGAAAGGCCGTGGCTTGCCGCGCGCGGGCGTGCGAGGCATCGTTCGAGTGGCGCGGCAGTGCGGGGTGGTTCGATGTGAAGGTGCGCTACTTCGACCAGAACAACGGCCGAGCCCGATTCTCGGTGCGGATCAACGGCAGGCAGATCGAGCAGTGGGTTGCGGCGGATCAGGCGCCGTCGGCGAAGCTCGATGGGTCCACGTCGGCGCGGCGGGTGGTCAGTGGCGTGTTTCTGCGGCCTGGTGATGTTGTGTTGGTCGAGGGGACCCCGGACGGAGGGGAGAGCGCAACGCTCGACTATCTGGAGGTGGATGTTGCGAAGTAACCGGCAGGAGCATTTCGTGGAGGCATGGTCCGCGTTATCGGGCCATTCTCGGCGGATGATGATGTACATTGCGAGATTCGGACCTTTTCCGGTACCGGTCCGATTGTTGGAGCCTTTGGTCCAGCCCTTGGTTCGGCCCTGCGCTAGCTTGGACAGCGTACTCGTCGAATGCGAGCGGGCCGGGTTCATCCAGTGGGGCGACCGCGAGAACGTCATTGTGGAGCCGGCCACGCTGGACTTCGTCGAGAAGCAGCGAGGAGCGGTCTTCTCGAGCGGTAACGCCAGCGATGTTGTGGAAGGCGAGATGCGGCGAACGCTCGACGACCGGGACACTCGCGCTCTGAGCGACCTCGAATCCGTCGCGCCCATCGCAGAATATGTCGCGGATCGTGAGCGCGATGACCGGCGCGCGATCAACTTGCTCGATTGCGCTGGCCGGCAGCATCGCTTCCACGGACGCTTTGCGGCCTCCTTCCGGGTGCGGGCGAAGGGGCTGCCAAGAGTTCTTGCCGGGTGCCTGCCACGCGATCCACAATTCGCGATCTCGATTTCGAACCTGGGCCGTTCGTGCGTGGATGCCGGAATACCTGAGCGCGGCCTGCTTCTCGCTGCGCTGGGCCTGGCAGTCGAGAAGAAGTTTCGCCCAGACAATGGCTCGGTCCTTTCGATTCGGTACGACGCATTCGCCCGCGCATTGCTCTACTGGGGATACCCCAAGACGGCCCTAGCCGTTGCGCGCGACGCCATGACACTCGCTCTGCAGGTGCAGGGTCCCGGGCGGCGCCTTGGCATAGGCAAGCGTCACTTCACGCTCGGCGCGATCCAAGCCATACTGCAGGAACCGCACGCCGCGCTCGCGAATCTAGCGGCCGCTGGCCGCCTGCTTGCCGCCGAGCTTCCCGAGGATCACCATTGGTTCGCCGCGGTTGCGATGTGGCGCGGAGAAGCAATGAGACAGATGCGAAGGCTCGACCAGTCTTACACGCTCCTATCGTGGTCGCTCGAGAAGGCGAAGCGTACCTACCGGCCAGACCACCCCGTGATCGCGACTCACGAACACTTCCTCAACCGTTGGCGCCACGACGCGCGAGCGACGATCCGCTGAATCACTCGCCTTTCCAGCACGCCGGCCGCTTCTCGAGAAACGCCGAGATGCCTTCACGCGCATCGGCCGCCATCGCGTTCATTGACATCACTTCCTTGGCGTACGCGTACGCCTTGGGCTGGTCGAGATCGATCTGGCTGTAGAATGCCTGCTTTCCCAGCGCGATCGTCAGGCTCGACGCCGCGGCCACCTGCCCCGCCAGCTCGAGCGTCGCAGAGCGGAGTTCATCCGCCTTCACCACGCGATTCGCCAAGCCCCATTCGGTAGCCGTAGCCGCATCGATCGCACGTCCGGTGAGCAGCATTTCCATGGCGCGTTTGCGTCCGATGGCGCGCGTGAGCGCAACCATGGGCGTAGTGCAGAAGAGCCCGATCTTGACGCCGGGCGTGGCGAACGCGGCGGCCTCAGACGCGATGACGAGGTCGCACGTGGCCGCGAGTTGGCAGCCCGCCGCGGTGGCGAGGCCTTGCACTTCGGCGATCACCGGAGGCGCGATCGACTGGATCTTCGCCATTAGCTCCGTGCACACGTCGAAGATCTCGCGATAGTGCGTGATCGAGCCCGCTGACATCTCGCTGAGGTCGTGACCGGCCGAGAACACCCTGCCCGCGGCTGCCAGGATCACAGCGCGCGCCGATGATGCTTCGCCGAGCGCGGCAATCAGTGACCGCATCAGCGCGAGCGAAAGCGCATTGCGCCGATCGGACCGATTTAACGTGAGGATGGCGATGTCGCCCGAGCGTTCCACCAGAAGGTCCGGCATGTTGATATCTTGGCATTTTGCGCCGCCTTCTGAAACGGATCGTCACGCCGCCGCTGCTGCTGGTAGCCGCAGTGGTGATCCTCGTCGAGGAAACGCTGTGGCGATTGTCGGCGCTGTTCGCCCTGCTCGGGAAGCTCGGGCCATTCCGGTGGATCGAAGACCGCGTGCGAAACCTAGGGCCATTCGGCGCGCTCTGCGTCTTCGGCGTTCCCGCGATCGCGCTGGCTCCCATCAAGTTACTGGCCGTATATTGGCTGAGCGGAGGACATCCGGCGCTGGGAGTGGGAACTATCATGACGGCGAAAGTGGCGGGCACGGCGCTGGTGGCGCGGATCTACCACCTGACCCGGCCCGCGCTGCTGACGCTCGCGTGGTTCGCCCGCTGCGAGGCGTTCGTGCTCGGAGTGCGAGCAGCGGCCTACGCGATGTGGCGCGATTCGGCTGCCGGCCGGTGGATGACGATGAAGATGCGAGCGATTCGCGAGCGGCTCCACGCATGGAGACAGCGTCGCCGCAGTTGGCTGGCTCACCGCTTCGAAGCCGTGCGCCGGTGGCTGCCACGCGGCTCCTGAGCCCGCCTACTGCACCTTGAAGTTCGTCACGCCTCCCTGCCCAGGCGCCGATGACCAAGGTCCCCATCCGGCATCGGACCCGAACGCGCACGTCTGCCCTGCCGGGCACGCCCGAACAATTCCGCTATAGAATGTCGAACTCGCGGCAAGCGGCACCTGCACGATCTGCCCCGGCGTGACGCCGTGGACCACTGGCTGCGATTGGCCCTGCACCGAGACGAGGTACTCGTAAAGGGTCGCGCCGGGCAGCGCGGTCCAGCCGAGTTGCACGTTGCCCGCAGCGATCGAAAGCGTGACGTCTTGCGTCTGGTGGCGCGGCTGGGCCATGGTCGGCGAAGCTGGGCTGGTGGAGCGAACGAGGAACGGAGCGGCCGGGCCGTTGACGCCATTCACCACTACCAGAGCGTCATACCGGCTGCCGCCGCCGCGGAACTTCGCGGACCAGTAGTTGCCGGTAGTGAGTACGTCAAGCGCGGGCGCTCCGCGGGAAAAGTCCTGCACGTAGAGACGGTACACGGTGTTGGAGCCGTTGTCGCCGGCGACACGATTCCAGGAAAGGAACACATCGGGACCATCGATGGTGGCGCCGGGCACGGGGCTACCGATGAAAGGCGCCGCCGAACTGGCCGCGGCCGGAGTCATGTTGGCAGCGGTGCTGTAGGGTCCGCAGCCGTTGCCGTTGCATCCGGCCACGAAGATACTCACCGCCCCGGGAGGCAGTGTGAGCGCACCCGAAACCTGAGGTGTCCGCAGGCCAGCCACGGTCAACGCGCCACCGCCTGGTCCGGAGGACGGTTGCACAGCGAGCAGAGTATAGTAGTCGGCTCCAGTTTGGGGATTCCAGCCGCACGTGGCCACTGCGCCGGTGAGCGAACAGGCCGGGGGAGGCAGCGCTTGCGTGGGCACAGGCGGTAAAGTGACGCGAAAGGCTACGGTGTCCGACCACGGTCCGCATGCCACGGTACAGGCGCGAACCTGAAGGCGGTAGTCAGTGGAACTGCGCATCGAGAACACCGTACTGGTGGCCGGGGGCAAGCCGCCGATCGACATCGAGAGCTCAGGCACGCCGCCGGCGGCCATGTCGGTAAGCAGGATTTCGTAGCTGCTCGCGCCGGAAACAGAAGTCCAAGTAAATGTTTGGGTCGAGGTGGTGAAGGTCTGCGTGTTGGCGGGCGCGGTGACGGTAGGCCGCGCCGCGGGCTTGGTCTGCGAAACACTGAAGTTGACCGAAGCAAAGCCGGCGCATTGCGAATCAAGGAAGCCGGAGGTGCAGCCGCGCACCTGAAACGTGTAGGCTCCGTCGGGAAGGCTGACGAGCGTGGAAAGCGCGCCAGGGCCCGAGAGCGTTCCTCGAAAGACGGTAGAGGCGCCCTGGAGAATTCGCAGATCGTAGCCGGTGGCGAAGGTGACGGCGTTCCATTGAAACGTCACACCCGCCACGGAGATCAATTGATTCGGGGTGGGCGCTACGATCACGGGCGGCCCGGCTGGAAAGGTGGGCTGGATGTTGTAGACGGCGCCACTGCTGTATCCGGCGACGTACAGCTCGCCTTGTTCGTCTTCGCCGAACGTGGTGGGCGAGAAGAGCGATTGGGCGACGAGCCGGTTGTTGAAAGTGGATCCGGTGCGGGAGATTCCCCAGAAGCGGCTGGAAATGAAGTCGCCGTAGATATAGGTTCCTTGGAGCCCCGGAAATCGAGCGCCGCGATAGACGAACCCGCCGATGATGGATCTGCTTCCAGTGTCATGGGCATATTCGAGCACCGGCGCGGTGAGGCCGGCTTGGTTGCAGGTGGCGGTGCCCGGCGGGTAGCACTGCAAGCCCTCCATGGTGCGCCATCCGAAATTGAGTCCGCTCGAACCGGCAGGGGCGAAGTCGACTTCTTCGGCGCGGTCTTGGCCCACGTCGCCGATCCACATGTCGCCAGTCTGGCGATCGAAGGAGAAGCGCCACGGGTTGCGCAGCCCGAAATGCCAGATCTCGCCGCGCGTTCCGGGTAGTCCAGCGAAGGGATTGCCCAGGGGAATCCGGTATTGGGAGAGATCGCTTTCGGTATCGATCCGCCAGATCTTGCCGAACAGACTGCTCTTGTTCTGAGCGTTGCCGGGCGGATCTCCGCCGGCCGATCCATCGCCCGACGAGACATACAGATATCCATCGGGGCCGAAACGCAGTTGGCCGCCGAAGTGGTTCGACGCCGGCTGGCTCAGCGTGAGCAGCACTTGCTCGCTGGCTGGATCGGCCACATCCGGATTGTTGGAGCTCACGCGATAGCGTGACAGAATCCGCGTCGAGCAGGAAGCGTTCGTGTACAAGACATAGAAGTACTGTTTTGTCGAAAATCCCGGAGGGAAGGCCAAGCCCAACAGGCCGCACTCATTGAACGGGAAGGTCTTGGCGCCCAGCGTCAGGAAAGGCACGGCGAGCAGGCTGCCGCTGCGGAAGGCGCGAATGACGCCGTCTTGCTGCGTGAAAAACAGACGCCCCGATCCATCACGCGGGCTTTGAATGTCGGTGGGCAGCGTGATCCCGGTGGCAACGGGAACGAACTGAATCTCGTCTTGCGCCCGCAGCAGGAACACAGACAGCAGGCACAGGACAACCCTGCGCAAAACGATGGGCATGCTGTAATAGAGCAGGCGAAACTCGCGACGTGACGGTTACTGCACCAGAAAATTCGTGACGCCGCCTTGGCCGGGCGCGGAGGACCAAGGTCCCCAGCCGGCGTCGGAGCCGAAGTTGCAGGTCTGGCCAGCCGGACACGCCCGAACAATTCCACTATAGAATGTTGCGTTGGCCGCGAGCGGCACCTGCACGATCAAGCCCGGAGTGATTCCTCGTACCGCGGGTTGAGGTTGGCCTTGCACGGAGACCAGATACTCGTAGAGCGTGGCTCCGGGTACCGGGGTCCAGCCGAGTTGCACGTTGCCCGCGGCGACTGAGAGCGTGACGTTTTGCGCCTGATGCCGCGGCTGGGCCATGGTGGGTGACGCGGCGCTGGCTCCGCGGACGAGGAACGCCGAGGCGGGTCCGGTGACGGCGCCGGGCGTTCCGGGATTGGCCACCACCACGACGTCGTATCGATTGCCTCCGCCACGGAACTTCGCCGACCAGAAATTTGCGCGCGTCAAGACGTCGAGTGCCGGAGCGGCGCGTGAGAAATCCTGTACGTAGAGCCGGTACACGGTGTTCGATCCGTTGTCGCCAGACACGCGATTCCACGAGAAGAACACGTCTGGACCGTCGAGCGCGGATCCGTTCACGGGGTTCCCGATCAGTGGCGAAGCCGGGCTGCTTCCGGCCGGAGTGAGGGGAGTTGGTGCGCTGTAGGGTCCGCAACCGTTGCCGTTGCATCCGGCCACGAACATGCTGGTGGCACCCGGAGGAAGCGTGACCGCACCGTTCTGTTGCGTGGTGCGAAGCCCAGCGACCGTGAGAGCTCCGCCACCGGGACCGGCAGTGGGCTGCACGGCTTGGAGCGTGAAGTAGTCGGCACCGGAGACGGCGTTCCACGAGCACGATGCTACCGATCCGGTGAGCGTACACGAGGGGGCAGCGGGCGCTTGCGTGGGAACAGGCGGCAGCGTGACTTTGAATCGCACCGGGTCAGACCAGTCGCCACAGGCGGCCGTACAGGCTCGCACCAACAGGCGATAGTCTGTGGATCCGCGCATAGAGAAGATGGTGCTGGTAGGAGGCGGCGAGCCGGCTACCGACATGGAAAGCTCCACGGCGCCACCGTTGGCCATGTCGCTCAACTGGATCTCGTAGCTCGCCGCGCCAGCAACGGAGGCCCAGGAAAATGTTTGCGTCGAAGTAGTGAACTCCTGGGCGTTGGCGGGCGAAGTGATGACGGGGCGGGATCCGGAAACGGGCTGGGCAACGGAAAATGCCACCGAAGCGAACGAACCGCACTGCGGATCGGTGAATCCTCCCGCGCACGCGCGCACAAGAAAGGTGTAAGAGCCGTCATTGAGGGTTACCAGCGTGGAAGTGGCGTTGCCTCCGGCGAGCGTTCCCTGGAACAAGGTGGAAGCGCCTTGTCTGACTCGGAGATCATAGCCAGTGGCGTTCGTGACCGGGCTCCATTGGAACGTGACTCCCGAGACCAGCACTACTTGGTTCGCGACAGGCGCGGTGATGGTGGGCGTGCCGAGTGTGGGGGGCATGGCGACGGAGAAAGCCACCGACGCGAACGAACCGCACTGGGCATCGGTGAATCCGCCGGCGCAGGCGCGGACCTGGAAAGTGTAGGCGCCATCGTTGAGAGTGACGACGGTGGATACCGTGTTTCCGCCGGCCACCGTGTTCTGGAACACCGTCGTGGCGCCCTGCATGATTCGCAGATCGTAGCCGGTGGCGTTGGCCACGGCGCTCCACTGGAAAGTGACGCCCGAAACCTGCAACACCTGGTTCGCCGTGGGCGCAGTGATGGTGGGTGTGCCGAGCGAAGGCAGCGACACCAGGCTCTCAATGCGATAGATGTTGCCGTCATTCGTAAAGTACTGCCCCACGTAGAGCTCACCTTGTTCGTCTTCCCCGAATACGCTGAGCTCATAGGGGGTCACCACCAACAGCCGGTTGGTAAACGTAGAACCGTTCTTGACGATACCCCAGATGCGGCCCGATTCGAAGTCGCCGTAGACGTAGGTTCCGCGCAACGCGGGGTAACGCGTACCGCGATAGACGAATCCGCCGATGATGGCTTCGCCATCAGGCCCGTGTGCGTACGTGCGAATGGGAGGCGTCATTCCAGTGGTATCGCAGGCCAGGATCGCCGGCGGATAGCACTGCGTCCCCTCCACCACGTTCCAGCCGAAGTTCTGGCCGCTCGCGCCGGCCGGCAGGTAGTCCACTTCCTCCATCGCATCGCCACCGACCTCGCCGATCCACATGTCGCCGTTGTCGCGGTCAAAGGAGAATCGCCACGGGTTGCGGAAGCCGTAGGCCCAGATCTCAGGGAGTCCGCCGCCCGCGACAAAGGGGTTGCCCGGCGGGATGCGGTACTGTGAGAGATCGCTCTCGGTGTCGATCCGCAGGATCTTACCGAGCAGGCTGAACCGGTTCTGCGCGTTGAACCCGGGGCCTTGGACGTCGGCGCCATCGCCGGACGAAACATAGAGGTAGCCATCGCGCCCGAACCGCATTTGGCCGCCGAGGTGAACGGGGTCGGTCTGCGCGATCGTCATCACCACGCGTTCGCTCGCAGGGTCCGCTACGTCCGGATTGGCGCTCACGTTGTACCGCGAGAGGGTCCGCGTGTGGCAGGTAGGGTCCGAGTACAGGACGTAGAAGTAGCGTTTGGTTGCGTATCCCGGCGGGAAAGCCAGCCCCACCAATCCGCACTCGCCGTTGGCGAACACCTTGGTGGCAATGTCGAGAAAGGGCGTGCTCAGCAGAGCGCCGTTCTTGAAGACGCGGATTTGGCCTGTCTGCTGGACGAAGAACATGCGCCCGCTTCCGTCCCCCGCGTGCTGAATATCGGTGGGAGCGGTAACGCCCTGCGCAAATAGCGTAAGGCGAACTTCGTCTTGGGCTCGGGCTGTCAGTGCCAAGGCAAGGCACAAATATAGGTTGCGCATTGGCGTACGCCTCCGATGCCTACCATTGTGCCAGGAAATTGGGGGCTGTGGGCCGAACTAGTGAGTCCACCGGTACCATAACCTAAGCATAGCCGCTTGACTTAACTATAGATAAAGCGCTATCGTAATCTACGTTGTACCTCGCCATGCGGTGGCCTGCCATACTCCTGCTCACGCCTCTCCTTCTCGGGCAGACCACCGCACTTTTGTCGGGGCTCGTGGTGGACCCCACCGGCGCGGCCGTGCCCGGCGCCGGCATTGAGCTCTCGCAAGCGGCGCATCGCTTTCAAGTGCAGGCAACGTCAGGCGCGGCGGGCGAGTTCCGGTTCGCGAACCTGCCTCTGCAAACGTATCGGCTCGCGGTGCGCGCCAATGGATTCGGACCATTCGAACAAGTAGTGGAGCTGCGATCGAACATTCCCGTCAGCCTCACGGTGACGCTGCGGCTCGAGGCGGTGCGCGAAGCTGCGGAGGTGAATTCGGAAAGCCACGCGGCACAGGTGGATCCGCAGCAGACCTCGACGTACGCGCAGCTCAACCGTAGCGACATGGAGCGGCTGCCGGGTGCAGGGCGCGGACTCGAGTCGGTGCTGGTCACGCTCCCCGGGTTCGCGCAGAACGCCAACGGCGCGATCCACCCGCGCGGCGCGCACAACCAAATGACCTACGTAGTGGACGGCATGCCGATCGGCGATCAACTCACCGGTGCGTTCGCCAACGCCATCGATCCGAACATCGTGCAGACGGTGGAACTGTTCACCGGGAACATTCCGGCTGAGTACGGCAACAAGGTCTCGGCGGTGGTGAACGTCACCACGCGGAGCGGGCTCGGGTCGGGGCGGGCATTCGGCGGCGGGTTCGAGACGGGAGCAGGATCGTTCGATACGCTCTCCGAGATCGCGCACGTGTCCGGACAACGCGGCGCGTTCGGATACTCGGCCTCGGCGAACCTGTTCAAGAGCAATCGCTATCTCGACGCTGTCTCGCGTGACAATCTACACAACGGCGGCAACTCCGAACGCGGCTTCGTGCGGCTCGACTGGCAGGCAAGCTCACGCGACTCGCTGCGATGGACCCTGCTCGCCGGCAACGCCAATTTCGAGCTTGCGAATCTCCGGTCACAACATGCCAGCGGCATGGACCAACGGCAACGCCTGCTCGACTTCGCGGCTTTGATGGGGTGGGTACGCGTGCTCGACGCGCGGACCACCGTAGACTCCACCGCATCCATTCGCCCGGCGAGCGCGCAACTGCTCCCGAGCCGTGGCGACACTCCGGTGACCGCGTGGCAATCACGGCGGCTGGCCACCTACAACTTCTCCACGAGCTTGAATCACGTCCGCGGCCGGCATCAATTGCGGACCGGAGGCGCCTGGCAGCGATTCCCCGTACGCGAGCAGTTCCGGTTCGCGATCGCCGATCCGCGATTCAACGATCCCCGCGAGCGATACCTTCGTGGAAACGTTGGCCGCGTTCGGATCTGTCGTGGCGGCGCACCAGCCTGATTCGCGCGGCGCGCGGTGGCCCATTCGGATCGGCGTTCGTGCAAGACAATATCCGGCTGGGCCGCTTCCATCTTTCGCTCGGCCTGCGTGAAGATCGCTACGCATTCCTGGTGAAAGCCTGGCAGTTGCAGCCTCGTGTGGGCGTGGCGTTCCATCTCCGCGAGACGGGCACGGTGCTGGTGCTATCGTACACCGCATGTTCAGCCTGACCGAGGACCGTGCGTTGCTGGCGAACTCGCAGGAGTCGAGCGCGCTGGTGGCGCTGGCGCGCGTGCGACATCAGCGCGCTGGCGCTGATCTGGCTGAGCGGCAGAACTTCTACGAAGCGGGTTTGCAGCAAGGGGTTGCGCGACTTTGGCTTTGGCGTTCTATCACAAAGACGATGCGACCAGCAGGACAACAACAACTTCTTCAACACGGGGATCATTTTCCTTACGGCGCTCGCGCGGATCCGTGAATGCGGTGGAAGCGCGCGTAACGGCTCCGGCCTGGCGCGGATTTTCGGCCTCGTTGAGTGCAACGCATGGCCGCGCGATCTCGACTCCTCCATTCACCGGGGGGCTGTTCGTGGGCAATGCCGCCGTGGATGCGCTGAGTCAGGGAGCGTTCGTGATTGACCATGATCAGAAGCTGTCTCTGCACGGAGTGGTGTCATGGTCGCGGCGAGGCTGGTTCGCCACCACGTCGATGCGGCACGACAGCGGACTGGTGGTGAATCCCTCGGATCCCGAGCAGGTGGCCGGCGATCCGGACTACGCGGATGTGCTGCCGTGGGTGAACCTGCGCGCCATCACGCCGCGAACTCGGCCGCGCACGATCACCGATCTGCTGGTGGGCTACGAGCGCCGCTCCGATAGCCGCAAGCGGTGGGAAGCGTCGCTGCAGGTGACCAACGCCTTGAACCGTACCGCTTTGTACAATTTCCAGTCGTTGTTCGTGGGAACGCGGCTGGTTCCGCCTCGAGCAGCGGGGCTGCGGTTCCGGTACTTCTTCTGAACGGCGCACCTCCCGCGCCTGCGCTTGTGGTAACCTACCCGGTCGAGGACACGCCCCAGGCAAAGAAAGAGGACCCTACATGAAAAAGCTACTCACCATCGCCGCTCTTGGCGCGGCAGTGATCATTCCGGCGGCCGCCGAATCGCGGATCTACAACACCGTGAAGACCAAGCTGCGCGAAGGCAAACAGGTCGTAGGGGGCACGGTCTCGTCGCCCGACCCCGACATGTACTGCGCCATGGCGAGCTCGGGCTTCGACTTCACCTGGATCGAGATGCAGCACAGCCCGCTCACCCACATGGACGTGGCGCACATGCTGAAGGCGTGCAAGGGATCGCCGGCGATGCCGTTCGTCCGCGTGCCCGATGCAACCGAAGGCGACATCCAGAAGGCTACCGACAATGGCGCGCTCGGAATCATCATCCCGATGGTGGACACGGTGGAGAAGGTGAAGAACGCGGTGAAGTTCGCCAAGTATCCGCCAATGGGCATGCGCAGCCAGGGCGGCGGCCAGTACGGGGCGCTGTGGGGCACTGACTATCGGCAGACGGCCAACGACAATATCATGATCATCGCCATGATCGAGAACCCGCAGGGCGTGGCGATCGCCGACAAGATCGCGGCGGTTCCGGGTGTGGATGTGGTGTTCGTGGCCAGCACGGACCTGGGCAGCTTCTCGGGCTTCAAGCAAGGCGAGCCGCAATACGAAGCGCTGGTGTCGAAGATCAAAGACACGGTGCTGACCGCGAACCTGAAATTGGGCGGGCCGTCGGCGTGGAAAGGCACGCGCGAGGGCTACACCTTCTTCCAGGGCCCCGGCGAGACCGCGCTGATCCGGATGGGCGCGCAGGCAACGTTGACCGGCAAGATGGCGGAAGGTCCGCGCCGGGGCGTGGCGGCGATCGAAGGATCCGAGCACAAGGAGAAGTAGGGTCGCCCGATGAAGGGACTCTTTTTCCGTTGGGTGGCGAGCGTTCTGGCATTGCTGGTGGTCACGTACGTGGTTCCGGGAATCCGGGTGGCTGACTGGCAAACGGCGCTCGCCGCGCCGATTATCATCGGTTTCGTGAACGCAACGCTCGGGAACATTCTGAAGCTGTTCTCGCTGCCGTTGACGATTCTGACCTTGGGGATTTCCTCGCTGGTGATCAACGCGCTGATGCTGCTGTTGGTGTCGTATTTCGTGAAGGGATTCCACGTATCCGGGTTCCTGGCGGCGTTTCTCGGGTCGATCGTGCTGAGCGTGGCGAACTGGGTTCTGCGGGGAGTGCTGAGTCCGAAAGATTGATCCAGGCAAGGTCGTAGTGGCCTTGCCGTGTGGGCCGGGCTTTAGTCCCGCTCTGGAGTTTGGACACTCCAGGTGGCTCGGATGGAGGCGGTGCGAGTAGGTACGGAATGAAGTTCGGTACTGGTTTGCGTTCGAAAACGCGACTTGTCGTTACGGTGGCAGCGGCCGGAACGATATCGAAGATTCTGCGCGTTGATCCGTCATCCACACGGACATTGACTGCCTTGCACCCAAGGCATTGCCCAAGCCGCTGAGCCGGTGAAGGGCGTCCTGGAGCCGTACAGCCTCTCCACCGCTGGCCGCGAGTTCCTTCTGGCCGCAGGCCCGAAGGCTGACATCCGGCCGTTCACGGAATGCCGGAGGCGCAAGAGCTTCCCACAGGAACACTGGGGTCCGCGATCATCGCTTGATCGCCTTGAATTCTTGACCAAGTAAATTTAACCGGTGTGCATCGTCTCAAGATTTCGCTCCGAAACGGGAAGAAGGCGCACTATCTATGCGATTGATTGGGAAGGCCATACAATCTTGGCGCGCAATTCAGAAAGTGGCTTCAAAATTGCACCTAATGGAGAGTCTATACACTTTGCCTAAAGGCGGCGAAGCATCCGTCGCTTCAGTTCCTTTGGGCTCGAATGCTCGAGACTGACGAATAGCTTTGCTCCTCTAGATTAGGAGGTTGTCTTATGACGAGACGGACGGTTATACGTTGCTCTAGCGCAGTTCTGACGACGTCATGGTTTTCCCGCCGTGGTTCAGCCGCTCTGAGGCCAGCGCGGACGCTAAGAGTTTCTTCTGCATCCAGCGAAAGTCTTTGGAACATTCAAGGCCAGAACGGGATGCTGCACTGCCTTCTCAACGATGGCGCCACCACTGCGTACCGCGTGGTTAGCAGTGATGGGCGTATCATTCGTAACTTTACCGTGCCCGGCAAACATGCTTGGTTCGGACTCCGTCCAAGTGGCGAACCGATCTTCGTGAATTGGAAGGCGGCGGCAGGGCACTCCTTCGCGGAGCACAACGCTCAAGGCGCGACTCTGAGAGACATCCAAGACCGAAATGGAGTGGTGGGAGCAATAGCACATGAAGTCTGCCAAGATATGCTGGTAACCTTGCGTCACGATTTCTCGCTCGATGCCTATCCCCTTGGTGAACGAAACGGCTCCTGGCGAAGGATTGCGACAGACGTTACATCGTATCGGGGAACGCGCCTTTACACCTCTAGCTCACCCGATGCCAGAGTGCTGGCCCTTGATGGCACAGCGGCCGTTGGCGCTTCAGTCAACGTCAGAACAGGTCAATCAGACACTATCCGCTTCAACTCTCCGGAGATAGAAGCCGCCAAGAAGTACTACGGCGAAAAAGCCTCGAGTCTCGCGGACGGACAACAACGCCATTTCATAATCGTTCCGGCGATGGCGGTAGCCCCCGATGGTTCTCTCTGGGCTATGGTTTTGCCGTCGGACGCGAAAATTGGTCTCAACGTCGTTGGTTTTGACAAGGCGGGCAAGCACCTTACCTCGAAGCTCTGCGAGTTCCAGTTGGGAAAGAAGCCCACCTGCATTGTGTCGATGGACCGAACTCTCTACGTAGGATTTTCCGACGGCGACGTTCTCGCCTATTCGGTATAAGGTCTGAGATGCTCAATTCGGACGTAAAATATCGCACGCAGGAGATATGTTATGCGGACTATGCGGACGCACAAGTGGCTCTACACAATCTTGCTTTGGACCATCGCATCCCTCGTGATCGCTCCGGTGGCTGATGCGACATGTCAAAGCTTTTACATCGTGTAACGGGTCACGATCTTTTCCGGTGAACTTCTCAAATTGTCTTCCTCTGTCCTCATGATCTTCTCCGTGAAGTTGGGATGACGCCGAACCACGGAACAAGGAGCGCCCTTCGGGCGATCTTCGCGTTTGATGCCCAAGGCCTCCGCTCTGGAGCTTCACCAGAGAAATCTGGGCCGATCATGGGCCGCAAGAGGAACGCGTCAAGGGCGATTCCTCACACTGATGGCAGGGGAGATTATCGTGACCGATCCCGCCTTTGGCACCGGAGAGGATCGCGGCCCGTTACAACATCGGCTGTTCGAGCGTCGCTGGTGGGGGACCTCAGTGTCGCTATGGGCCTTCTGGCAAATTCGTTTTGAATGAAACGAACACTGGCTATCCCCACACGTTACCATTCTATTATGGTGCCTGCATCTTCTGCAGTGCAGGGTGTGCGCCGTGCATTGAGTACATGATTCGGACAAGCTACTACGATTGCAACTATCAGCTCGTAGTAGAGGATATCTGGACGTGTTGTCGCGAATATAGTTGCTGGTGCCCTATTTAATGGGCTTCTGCCAATGTTCCCGTCCCCCGCTTCAGCGCGCCGCTCGGCAGCGCTCCAGCACCGTAACCAGCTCGTCCACCCGAAACGGCCTCCGTGGAAGGTCGTTCATGCCGGTAAAGTTCACTGTTCGTTGGCGTCGGCGCTTAACGCCAGCGCGATGATGGGGACCGCACGGACCGGTCCTGGCAACCCCGAATGTGCATCGCGTGGTAGAGGCCGTTACACTGAGGCGTGTGACAGTCCATAAGAACCAAGTCGACGGAAGATCGTTGTACGGCGAGTTTCCGGCAAAGAGGTTGTGCATGCTCGCTGGAACTCACGCATCTACGCGTAGGCGTAAGCGATGGTCTTTTGAGCCGGACGAACCAAGTCGGCTTGCGTCTGGCCGTGGAAGCGAATCCGCTCGGGCATTCGAGCTGATTATCGGCTGGAGCATTCGGCTGGTTATTATTGGGCTCGCATTGGGTGATCACTGCAATGGTTGCGAGCACTGCAAGCCAAGCTCACATCGTTGTCGTTCGAACCTTCTTTGATCCGATCATGTTGCTGCTCGCAGCCGGGTCCGGGATCATCGGGGTTTCCAATTTCTCGGCTTTTCGAGGGCCCAAAATCACGATCAGGAAGCCTCAAGATTGGATAGAGAACGATAAACGTTACGACGCTATCTGGAGTGACCCGGCGCAGGGAGCATCGGTGGAGAGGAGGTGCGCATGCCGGGTCACTTCGGATGGCGGCGTTTGAAGGAAGCCGCTTGCGGTTGCGGCGGACGCGGCCGGTTATGGGTTTTGAATGGGGTTTCGCGGTGAAGACTGCTGCGGGGGCCGACGAACGGTGGCAAGGGGCGAGATCGAATGGGCTGCCAAAGCCCGCGGGGGTTGCGGAAGCCGGTTTTTGGCAGGCATGGGAAGGTGTCGAAGCGGGCCGCAAGGACACTCCGGACACACGTCGGCCATGCGCGCCATGGCGCACCGCAGCAGGCCTGAATGAGCGCCGGACTAAGACGAGTCTTGAGCCGCACTGGAGCGTGCCGGCTCTCACTGGAGTTGGCGGGGCGTGAGCCGTTCGACGACGGCCATTGGACCGCCGCATTTCGGACACCGCCACAGTGGTCCCGTGGACGATGCCGCCACCGGTGCGGAGACCGCGGTGGGCTGCTGAGGTTGAGTGGGCTGCTGAGGTTGAGCGCCAAGCAGTTGCTTCGCACAAAGGCAGCAAGGCGGCCCGCCTGCGATTGGCCAGAAATCCGAAGAAGCGAATGCGCACGAACCCGTGAGGCAGCACATGCAACAGGAACCGGCGCAGGAACTCCTCTGCAGCCAGAGTCATCAGCCGCCGCTTGTTGCCGTGAGCATGTCTTTTCCAGCGGAAGGTGACCCTTGCCGTCGGCGAAGTTCACCAAGCGATGGTTGGAGATCGCAACCCGGTGCGTGTAGCGAGCCAGATAGTGGAGCACATGTTGTGGCCCGCCGAAGGGTGGCTTGCAGACCACCCAGCGCTGCCGGTGCAAGGAGCGCACGAAGGCACGAAAGATCTTGTCCTGCTTCAACCTCTTCAACTCACCGGGCAGACAAAGCTGCCCGGCCTTGAAGGCGCGCTTTAACCCGGCGATGAACCTGCCGCGGAACACCGCGCCCAGAACGAGTACAGGCAGGAAGAAGGGATAGGGGAAGAACCCAGCGCCAGATGATCAGCCGAGAGCCCGCCCGAGGGATCACACAATGCACATGCGGATGAAACTGCAATGTCTGACCCCAAGTGTGCAGCACGCTCAGTAGACCGATCCCGGCGCCGAGGTGCTTGGAATCGGCGGCGACTTCCATCAGAGTGGCCGCGCTGGTCTGGAACAGCAGATCATAGAGAATCCGCTGGTTGTGATAGACCAGCTTGGCTAATTGGTGCGGCAAGGTGAATACGACATGCACGTAGGGCACCGGTAGCAATTCGGTTTGGCGGGCGGCCAACCACTTGTCACGAGCATTGGTCTGGCACTTGCCGCAATGGCGGTTCCGGCAGGAGTTGAACGAATACGAGGTGGTTTCATAGCCGCATCGGGTGCAGCGGTCCCGGTGACCGCCGAGCGCGCGCCGTGCGGCAGCGTTTCGATGGCCGACAGCACTTTCAGGTGCAGTCCGGTCAACCGGGAACGGTTGCGCTCAATGAAGCTTTTGCCGATTGTTCGAAGGATGTCGGCCACCTCGAAGGGTGGCCGTTTCATTTCGCTCCGCCGCCCCCATGTGGTCCATCGGCTTACGCTGCCGTTTCACTCGATCGAGAGACGTGGGCACCACCTTGTCCAGAGGGGTGTCTACTGCCTTGAGATGTCGTTCGGATAGATGCAGTAGATGGATCGTCGGCTTGAGATCGGCGTGGCCCAGCAACGCTCAGAAGGCAGGCAGATCCGCGCCATTCTCCAACTGATGGGTCGCGAAACCGTGACGCAGCAGCGGGATCGACCTGTTTGGTGATCCCTGCCCGCTGCGCCGCCTCCCGGCAATCTTCCCAGACAACCTTCGAGGTGATCGGCTTGTCGGCACGGCAGTTGTTTACCGTACCCGGGAACAGATAGGTCTTCTACCGCATCCACCGGTAGTATTCGCGCAGTGTCTCCAGCAAGACCGGGCTGAGCGGAACATCGCAATCCTTGCGGCCTTTGCCTTGCCGGATATGGATCATCATGCGCTTGCTATCAATGTCCTCCACCTTCAACTGACACAACTCGGCGCGGCGGATGCCCGTGGAGTAGAGCAGCATCAGCATGGCCCGGTGCATCAGGTTGCTGGCAGAGTTGATCAGCGCCACGGCCTCTTCCTGGCTCAGGATGACCGGCAGCCGCCGCGGGCTCTGGGATACGGCAACTCCTCGACCGGGTATGGCCGCTTCAGCACTTTGACGAAGAAGAAGCGCAGCGCAGAGGTGTGATGACACACCGTCCGGGCTTCCAGTTTCCTGTGCTCCAGCAGATGGAGTTGGTATTGCCGGATCTCGTCCAGCCCGGCTTGATTCTGGTGCCTTGCGGATGTGCTTGGTGAAGTCACGAACCACCTGCACGTACACCCGCGTTGTAGCCTTAGAGTAATTGCGACGCTGGAGTTCCTCCAGCATCAATTTGCGTAGTTGGGTCACAAGGACCTCCCTTCCTTGTGACCCACGATATTCCCGCTGATCGCTGATCGCTACCCACTGACGACGCGTCAGCGTCCGCCGCGCAAGCGGCTTCGTTCAAACGCCACTGTTGGCAGTAGATTGGTACCCGGCAGCCGGTTCGTACGTCGGCGAGATCGCGACAGATCGTCTATTCGCCGGCTCTCGTGCCTTTGGGCCCTGGACCTAGAGCCACAGGGATCGATGAGGAGATCTCCCCGGCTCATATGCGCATCTGCACGGTAGTTCGCAGACCGGCCCGCTGCGGCGCTCCGTTCACCCCATTCGGCGGCACTCTGCCGGGACCAACGCTACAATCAAAGACCACGCATGTCCAAGGGAAAAGTACTGCTCGTCATCGGCGACGCCGCCGAAGCGCTCGACACGATGTACCCGTTCTTTCGGGTGAAAGAAGACGGCTACCGGCTGGTGGTCGCGGCGCCGGAGCGGCGCCTGTACTCGCTCGTGATGCACGAGATTCCGCCCGGCTGGGATTTGACACGGGAAGGTCCCAGCTACCACCTCGCCTCCGATATCGCTTTCCGCGACGTGAACCCCGAGGAGTACATCGGCCTGTTCATCACCGGTGGCCGCGCGCCCGAGTACCTGCGCTATGACGGGCACCTGATCGCCATCACGAAGCACTTCTTCGAGAAGGGCAAGCCCGTGGCGAGCGTCTGCCACGGCGTGGAGATCATCGCCGCTGCGGACGTGATCCGCGGCAAGCGCGTGGCCACCGTTCCCAAGTGCGCCTATGACGTGCAGTTCAGCGGCGGCACGTTCGTCAACGAAGGCTGCGTGCGAGACGGAAACCTGGTGAGCGGGCGCACCTGGCACGACAACCACCTGTTCATGGCCGAGTTCATGCGGATGCTGGCCGACGCCAGCCGCTGAGCCATCGAACTGAACCGCCGCGCCACGTGCTATAACCGGCTCATGAGAAAATTCGCGCTCACGGGAATGCTGATCTTCGGGCCGGTGCTCGCTTTCGGCGAGAGCTGGAGCGGAACCGTCGTCGACGTCATGTGCAAGGGCAAAGACTTGGCCAGCCACACGCGTCAATGCAACATCAACTGCGCCAAGGGCGGCTATGGGCTGGTGCTCGGCGACGGCAAGTTCCTCAAGCTGAACGAGACGGGCAACGCCAAGGCGCTGGCGCTCTTGAAGGCATCGAGCAAAGACAAGGACATGAAGGCGAAGGTGACGGGCTCGCTCGATGGCGAAGTGATCCGCGTGGAGGCGATCGAAATTCAATAGCGAGGCGGCAGATGCGGAGGCTTTGGGCACGGAGCTCCGGCAGCGGGACTGAAGTCCCGCGCTGGCTGAAGCCCGCCCTACACGGCAAGGCAAGCGCTGCTATCCGAACCTGCGTGTTCTTGCGGGCCTCGCCAAATCAGAAAGCCTTGAGCAACACCCCGCGCAGACGGTCGCGATAGCTGCGGCTCAAGGTGAGCTTCGTCCCGTCGTGCAGCATCACCTGGTAATCTCCGCGGAACCACGGCTGCATTTCCTTGATGCGGTCGAGGTTCACGATAGTCGACCGGTGAATTCGCAGGAAGCGATTGGGGTCGAGCCGGCGCTCGAATGAGTTCATGGTCTCGCGCACCACGTGCGTCTCGCCGCCGCAATGGAGGCAGACGTAGTTGTCGGCGGCTTCCACCCAATCGATGGTCTGCGTCTTGACCAGCACCACGTGACCGCCGGTGCGAATCGCGATTCGGGTGGGGTCGGTCCGTTTCTGTTCCATGCCTTCGAGCAGCTCGAGCAGCCGTTGATTCACCTGCCCGCCGCGGCGTAGCCCCACTTGGGTCTTGGCCCGGCGCAGCACGTCGTTGAAGCGCTTGCGATCGAACGGCTTCAACAGGTAGTCGAAAGCGTGGGCCTCGAAGGCGCGCAGGGCGTAAGTATCGTAAGCGGTGACGAACACCACCACGGGAAGCTGCTCGCGTCCGAGCGAATCGAGCACCCCGAAGCCGTCCATTCCAGGCATCTGCACGTCGAGAAACAACAACTCGGGAGTTTGACTGGCGAGAAACTCCACCGCTTCGGGTCCGTTGGCGCACTCGGCCATCACGTCGATATCGGAGTCGAGGGAAAGCAGGCGGCGGATCCGGTTACGGGCCAGCCTTTCGTCGTCGACGATTACGGCGCTAATTTGCTGCTGCATAGGCTTCCTGAGCTACGGGTTGTTCGGTGGGCCGAAACGGAATCACGATTTTGGCTTCCACTCCTTCGGTAAGACGGCGCAACTGGAACGACTGTTCCGCTCCGTAGAGCCGCTCGAGGCGGCCGCGGACGGTGGAAAGTCCTACGCCCTCAGTCATATCTCCGTTCTGGCTAGGACCGTTGTCAGTGACTGTGAGCACGAGGCACCCTGCATCGATCGAGGCTCCGATGCGAATCCAGCCGCCGCTGACGCGCTTGGAGAGCCCATGGCGGATTGCATTTTCCACCAGCGGCTGCAGCACGAGGTTGGGCACGAGCGCGCTTTCGGCCTGCGGATCGATCGCCTGGCGCACGTTAAGCCGCTCTTCGAAGCGCACTTTCTCGATGTCGAGGAACAACTGCAAAAAGCCGAGTTCCTCGCGCAGGGGCACTTCCGCGCGAGCGGAGGTTTCGAGTGAGCGCCGCAGCAACTCACTTAGCGAAGCGATCATGCGTTCGGCGCCTTCGGGATCGGAATGGACGAGTTCGGAAATGCTGTGGAGCGCGTTGAAGAGGAAATGCGGATCGAGTTGCGCACGCAGGGCGCGCAGTTGCGCTTGCACCAGTTGCGTCTGCAGTTCGGCGGCTTCGATCTGGCTGCGCTGGTAGCGGCGGTAGTAGTCGGTAAGCCAAACGATCAGGACGATGAGGCAATAGAAGATGAAGCCGGTGTCGAAGCCGTAGCTGATGGAACGGAGAATCCGCTCGAGCGTCACGCCGCCGGTGAAGAACCGCTCGCGCGACATGGGAACCATCAGGTCCCAGTGCATCTTGAGCACCATGGCGAAAACGGCCGAGGCAAAGAAGTGGATGGCGAGCGGACCGATCCACGATTGGCGCGCCACCGGATACCTGCGGGCCAACCAGATGACGAGGGGCGTCAGCAAGGCGCCCAAGTAGGCGTAGGTGAGTTCCGATTGCAGAGCCGAACTCCACGACCACGGCTTCGGCATGAAGGACGTGCGGTACACCGTGAGTGCAGCCGAGTAGAGCGCCACCAGCAGCCAGGCGCTGAAAATAATCGCTCCCGTTCGCCAATGCCGTCTCATGAAGTGGACCGTTTTCACCATCCGGTCTCCTCACTTTGACGCAGAGTTGCCCCCGAGGCAAGCCGGTTCGCCCCCTGCTTTCGGCGTTTCACCCCACGGGTGCAGTCAGGACGGCGATCCGCCCCATGGTTCGGCCTCGTCCGCAAGCCAGGGTCTCGCCGGGTTCAGGCAAGTGGATCTAGGCCGGCCGCTGGCAAGAACCTGTCAAATGTCGAGTCTCAGGAGCCTCGCATTCATCCTGTGCGCAGCCATCCGGCGCGCGCGTGCTCTCTCCTGTTCTGCCATCCATTGCTTTCCCGACAGAACCATCGGCAAGGCCATTGCTATGAATGTGGCGATGAATGCGGCTACAACCGCGGCTGGTCGAGTCACTTCCAGGTTGGTCTCTTGTGTAACATCATATCGCTTGGCGGGCAGCGGGAGGGGTTCGAGCGAGTGAAGACTCGTCCTTGGCACGGAACGCCGGCAGGGGGCTGAAGTCCCGCGGAGGCTGAAAACCTGCCCCACGCACCGGGTCCAAAATCTTCGCGGCCGGCGGAGAAACCGAAGGATCGTGGCAGAGCTGAGGGCCATCGCGCTGGCCAAGCAGACTGCTCAGCGACTCATGGAATGTTGCGCCCGAAAGCAGCTAGTGCATCGGACCGAAAATCAGCAGCACACCGAAGGCCGCAAGCACGAACCCGCTGAACCGTAGCAGCATCGCGCCTTCATCGGGATCGGAGTCGAGCACGCGGATCGGCTCGCGCCGAAGGGCGCTGTTGAATCGCTGGATGGCGCGCGACAACTCGTCGAGGTACGGAACGAAGGGTCCGGGATCGACAATCAGCCGCAGGCCCAGAAAGACAACCGGGCCGAACAAGGCCAGCCGCAGGAGCAGCGAACCGGCATCATGGAGCAGAACCTCCACCATGCGCCGATTGTATCATCGGAGTTGACCGATTTCCTGATCCTCGGATGCGGCTATACCGGCCGCAGAGTGGCGCGCTTGCTCGAAGGCCGCAACGTAGCCGCCACCAGCCGGCATCCGGAATCGCTCGCTGGGCTGCCGGTCAAAGCGATCGCGCTCGACGTGCTCGAACCAGGAATGTCGTCGCGCGTGGCCGAGCGCCTGCCGCGCGGCATCGTGGCGCTCCATTCGATCCCTGTGCTCGAAGGCGGCATCCGGGCCACGCCGCTGCTTCGGCCGATCCTTGAAAAGGCCCGGCGCGTGATCTATCTTTCCACCACCGGAGTCTACGGCGCCACGCCCATCGTCGACGAGGCGACGCCGCCCCGGCCGCGAACGCAACGCGAGCAATTGCGATTCGACGAAGAGCACGACATCGCGAACGGACCGTGGCAGTCACTGATCCTGCGGCCGGCCGCTATCTATGGACCCGACCGTGGCGTCCACGTCTCGATGCGTGAAGGCCGCCATCGCTACTGGGGTGACGGCTCTAACCACATCAGCCGCATTCATGCCGATGATCTGGCCACGATCACCGCACGCGCGCTCGAAAGCGAAATCACGGGAGCCTATCCGGTCGCCGACAACGAGCCTGCCACCGCCATCGAGATCACACGCTTCTGCGCGGATCTGCTCGGGCTGCCGGTTCCGGCACCTTCCGCCGGCGAGCGTGGAGACGACACGCGCGGGTCGAATCGCCGCGTAGACGGCCGATTCATCCGCCAGCAACTGGGCGTGGAACTGCGCTACCCCACCTACCGCGAGGGCATCATCGCAGCGGGTCAATCATCATGATGTCGACGTTCTCCGTATCGAACTGAGCGAACACCACGGTTTTCTCATTCGCGGATACGTCGAGACCGGGCGCCGCACTTCCGCGAAGGCGATAGAGTTCGGTGTCGGTTCCGTTGTGCCGCTTCAGACGCAGCGAAGGCGGGCGGTCAGACGAGATGTAGTAGATGCCGCAGGGCCCGGCCGCGAACGAGTACGGATTGCCGATACGCCCCAGCACCTGCTCGGGAGCGCCACCATCGCGAGCGAGCTTGAATACGCCTTCCGGATCCCTCTGGTACGCGTAGAGATCGCGCCCATCGGGAGACTCCACTGCATAGACCAAGCCGTCACCGCCAACCTGGGTGGCCTCGCCTCCGTCCACCGGAGCGCGCCACAATCCTGGAGAATCGGCGCGGCCGGTGAAGTAGAAGTACTTGCCATCTCGCGAGGAGTTGACGGCGAACACGCCATCACGCGACTTCTTGATGGAGCGGCCCTCACGGGGCAACACGCAGAAGCTCGATCCGCGGGCGGTGAGGCCGAGGCCGAGCCAATTGGAATCGACCCAAAACGGCAGCAGGGCGTCGGCGCGATCGAGAAACGTCTTCTGTTGTTCATCGCCGCCGTCGGCTTGGCCCACCCACAACTGCGCTCCGCCCGATCGAGTGGAAATCAGGGCCAGCCCGCGCCCGTCCGGCGCCAGCCGGGGAAAGCGTTCGCGCATCGAGGAACTCGCCGTCTGCGAGACTTGCACGGCGCGTCCACCCGGTGCATCGAGCACCACTCGCCAGATGTTGGAATCCGACAAGTCCACCGAGTACGCCAACCGCCACGCCGTGCGCGGAATGGCCGGATGATCGGCGCCGTGGCCCGCTTCCACGATCTCGCGCGGATCGCTGGCGCCGTCGCGGCGCACGCGCCAGAGACGGCCGTTGTCGGTTGGACCGGCGGCATAGACGATCTCCTTGCCGTCGGGAACCCATCTCGGGTGGCGCAGCATTTCCTCGTGATACGTCAACCGGCGCGGGTCGCCCGCGGGTTGGATCTCGCCGTCGACACTGATCAGATAGAGGTCTGATTGGCCCGGCGCCGATTCTCGAATGAAGGCGAGCGTACGGCCGTCTGGAGAAAGCGAAGGATGCGAGTCGCTTTCATTGCCGGGGTCGAGCACTACCGACATGTCGCGCGTGTCGAGCCGGTGCTTCACGATGTGCGAGCGGCTCCCGCCGCCCGGCCGCTCCGACGCTAACAAGACGCTGGAGTTCGAACCCCAAGCGATGGTGTCGTAGTAACCTTCGGCGACCACTCGTTCCTGGCCGCCGATGGCAGGGATCACGACAATCGCCGTCTGAGTGCCGGCCTGGCGCAAGAACGCGACCCATTCCCCGTCGGGCGAACACGCGGGGAACGTTTCGTCGGCCGAGCTGATGGTGAGCCGCAGTCTGCGGTGCTGGCCCACGGCTTGCGTATAGATGTCGAGGTCGCCCGTTGCCGGGTTGGTGCCGCTGTAGAAGATCCGTTTGCCGTCGGGCGAAAATTCCGGCTGCCGTTCGGCGAGCGGATGTGTGGTGACCGGAATGGCTCCCATCACCGGAGGCTGCCGTGAGCTGTAGCGCGCCAGCGCGGCTACCGCGAACAGCGATGCCAACACGGCTACGGCGATCTTGCCCACCGGCGCGCGGCGCGATTTCTCGAAAGCTTCGTTGAGCTGGCCGGCGAACTTGCGGGCGCTGCCTGTCCGGTTGCGCGGGTCCAGCAGTGTCGCGTCGACGATCGCGTCGCTCACGCTCGAAGACACTTTGGGAGCTGCTTGGGAGAGTTGACGGGCGATGGGGGCGGACGGGTCCGGCAAGCGCCCGGTCAGCATCTCGAAGGTCATCGCTCCCAGCGCATAGACGTCGCAGCCGGGCCACGTTTGGCCCGATCGCATCTCCGGCGCCATGTAACCCGGCGATCCGGCTACGTCGGGCGAACTCGACGTATCGGCCAAGTGAGCGATCCCGAAGTCGATCACGCTGGCGCGTTCCCCCATCGTGCCGGAGCCGGAGATCACGATGTTCTCGGGTTTGATGTCGAGATGGAGCACGCCCTGGTCGTGCGCCGCCTCGAGCCCTTCGGCGACCTCAGTGACGATGCGGACCGCGCGGTCGAGCGGGATCGGGCCGCGAGCCAGCACTTCGCGTAGCGTCACGCCTTCGATGAATTCGCTCACCAGATAGGGATGGCCGCTCTCGGCGATTCCCCAATCCAACGCGTCGAGCACCGAGGGGTGGTTGATCCGCGCCAGAGCCTGAATCTCGCCGTCCCAAGTCTTCGGAGCGGTGATGAGCACCTTGACCACTACCTTCTTGCCGTGCATTTGCGTATCGCGCGCAAGATAGACGTGCGAGAATCCGCCACGGCCCAGAGCCCCTTCGATCTTGTAGCGGCGCTTCAGCGTTTCGCCGGGTTCGAACTCCGGCGCATCTCCGGCCAGGGCGAGCATTGACGCCATCGGCTTTTCGAGCAGCGGCTCGTCACCCTCGTTGAAAGCAAGCAGTTGCTCTAGCTGCGAGCGGACGCCCGGGTCGCGGGTGCCCACAAGATTGAGAAATTCGGCTCTCAAGTCCGGCGGCAACACCACCGCTTGGCTGAACAACTCCTTGACGTCGAGAGGCGCCTCCACCGCGTCACCCTGCCTGACCGGCTAAGGCCATCCGGAGCCATGCCCGTGCAAATTGCCAATCGCGCTCCACCGTTTTGGCCGACAACCCCAGCACTTCGGCCGTTTCCCGTTCCGACAGGTCGAGAAAAAATCGCATCACCGCCACTTGCGCCGCACGCTCGTCTGTGGCGCGCAGTCTCCCGATCGCCTCGGCCACGCCGATGACCCGGTCGAGGTCCGGATCCTGGCTGGCGTGGGCGTCGCTGAGCGGCTCGGGCTTGATCCCGCTGTTGCGCTTCTGGGCGCGTTTGCGGCGCGCGTAGTCCACCACTACGCTCTCCATGTGCTGCGCGGCGCGGATCAGGAATTCACGGTCATTGTCCCAGAGCTCGCGGTTGTCGCCGATCAAGCGCAGCACCGCTTCATGCAGCAGAGCCGTCGGTTGGAGCGTGTGGGCCACGCGCTCCTTGCGCATCACCGCCCGGGCACGCCTCCGCAGTTCCGGATACAACGACTGCAGCAACTCTCCGGTTGGCCGCGGGGTATCGGATTTTGGCGGTTCCTGCGGCATGCGCCCTTTCCGAAGGGCAGGATACCACGCTCGGGCGGGCCTTCAGGGAGAGGCGCCGTTACGGAATTGAGAATCTTTAATGTCGGCGCATTTCGAGCATTTGCGCTGACGACATGTGGAGGGCAGTAGACCCTAAGTGACAACCAACCAGCAGGGATCGGCCGTTGCGCGAGCCAAAGAGGGAAACTTGACGCGCAATGACCTGGTTCCGGAGATAGCACGCGTGTGCGAGATCCCGCAAGTTCACGCGGACGTGGTGCTGACAACCATACTCGAATCGATCACAGACGCGATTCGCAAAGGCGAACGGGTCGAGATCCGGCGCTTTGGAACCTTTTCCTCTCGGAATCGCGGACCGCGCGTCGGGCGTCACCCGCTCACCGGAAACAGCATTGACGTTCCCGCCAAGAGGGTAGCAGTATTCAAACCGTCAAGGGAGTTGTTGGACATCATCAACGGACACGAGGATGGATCCGAAAAATGATGCGCATCGGCATCGTCGAACCCTACGTCATTGTTTGCGACGGGCTCGAGGCGATTGTCGAGCGAAGCAATTCCGCGGAAATTTGTTTCCGCGCGCGCACCGCATCCGAGGCCCTCGAGAAATGCCGTGAGAACCCGCCGGACTTGGTTTGCACCGAAATGCGCCTGGGCGAGTGCGACGGACCGGAGTTGATTTCGCGCTTACGCCGCGAGTTTCCGCAGGTGCACGTGCTGGTTCTTTCGATGCACGACGACGAACATTCGGTGGTGAATGCCATCCGCGCGGGCGCTCGTGGGTTCGTATCCAAGACTTCGCCTTACTCGGAATGGCTCGACGCGATCCGCACAGTGGGGGCCGGAGGGGCCTTCTGGAGCAGCAGCGTGTCGAGCGGGCTGATGCGATACGTGAAGGGCGGCCGCCGGGGCAGTGTGGGAGACACGGCGAGCCCCCTTGACCGGCTGTCGCCGCGCGAACAGCAAGTGTTGCGCATGGTGGCCGAGGGCAAGACTAGCAAGCAGATTGCCGAAGTGCTGCAGTTGAGCCCCGATAGTGTCCGCACGTATCGGAAGACCATCGCCAAGAAGCTGAACACATCGGGCTCGGCCGCGCTGACACGGCTCGCCATCTCGTCGGGCCTCGCCTCTCGCGCATGAACCTCTTGCCGCGGCTCGCCACGCGATAATCGAAGTTTGCGCGTCACGCTCGTCTCTACTTACGAGTCCGGCCGGCAACCGTTCGGGCTCGCCGCGCCGGCCGCATTGCTCCGGCAGGCCGGCCATGAGGTGACGTGTGCCGACGCGGCAGTTGATTCGATTCCTCTGGCAGCAGTGAAGAACGCGGAGCTGATTGCGTTCTACCTGCCCATGCATACGGCAACCCGCTTGGCGGCGCCTTTGATCGGCAAAGCGCGCGCGGCGAACCCCGAAGCCCGTCTCTGCTGCTACGGCCTCTACGCGACGCTCAACGAAGCTCACCTGCGCTCGCTAGGCGTGCAAACCGTGGTGGGGGGCGAGTTCGAAGCGGCACTGGTGGAACTGGCCAGTGGCGGTTCGCCGGGTGGCGTGCGGCTCGAGCGCATTCCGTTCGCAACCCCTTACCGCGCCGGCCTTCCACCGCTCGCGCGTTACGCCGCGTTCGCCGAAAACGGGAACGAACGAGTGGCTGGCTACACGGAAGCATCGCGCGGGTGCAAGCACCTGTGCCGGCATTGTCCGGTGGTTCCGGTGTATGAAGGCAAGTTCCGCGTGGTTCCGATCGAAGTGGTACTCGCCGACATCCGCCAGCAGGTGGAAGCCGGCGCCGAACACGTAACGTTCGGCGATCCGGATTTCTGCAACGGGCCGGCGCATGCCCGCCGCATCGTCGAGAGGCTGCACCGCGAGTTTCCCGGCCTGACTTATGACGTGACGATCAAGGTCGAACATCTGCTGCGGCATCGCGATTTGCTGCCGGTGCTTGCGGCTACCGGATGCCGGTTGGTGACGAGCGCTGCCGAATCCGTAGACGACGCGGTGCTCGCGAAGCTCGACAAGGGACACACGCGCGCCGATTTCGTGGAAGCAGTCGCGCTGTGCAGGGCCACGGCGCTCGCGCTTTCGCCGACTTTCATCCCGTTCACTCCGTGGACCACCCGCAATGGCTATCTCGATCTGCTGCGCACGTTGGCCGATCTGGACTTGGTGGCCAACGTGAGTCCGGTGCAATTGGCCCTGCGTTTGCTGATTCCGGCTGGCTCGCGTTTGCTCGAACTCGACGAGATCCGCTCGATGGTGGATCCGTTCGAGGGCGAAGCCTTGGTGCATCGATGGCGGCACTCTGATCCCGAGCTTGACCGCATGGCGGCGGACATGTTGCCGTTGGTGGACCGCGAACAGAAGCGCGGCTCGGGACGTGCAACGATTTTCGCAAAGATCTGGGAGCGCGCCGCGGGGGCGCCGCCTGACTTCGCCTTGCCGGATCGAGCAACGATCCCGTATCTTACCGAGCCCTGGTACTGTTGAGCCGAGCCCACGCAGGAGCAGGTGGCTCTTGTATAGGCGGAAGATCCTGATCGTTGCCTCGACCACCGGATATCAGACCAGCCGGTTCGCCGAGGCTGCGCGCCGTCTCGGCGTAGAGTCCACGCTTGCAACCGACCGCTGCCATGTCCTCGACGATCCTTGGGGCGATCGCGCGCTGCCGGTTCGCTTCGAAGCGCCGGAGGAATCGGTGGCGATGCTCGGTCCGAGTCTCGGCGTGGACGGCATCGTGGCCGTAGGAGATCGCCCGGCCTATCTTGCTTCGCGCATTGCGGAGCGATTCGGCTTGCCGTTCCATCCATCGGAATCCATGGCCGCGGCGCGGAACAAGTTCCTGGCGCGCGAGCGGTTCCGCGTTGGCGGGCTGCCTGTGCCGGTATTCCGGCGAGTGCCGCTCGATGTGGCGCCCGCAGAAGCCGCAGCCTCGACGGAGTATCCATGCGTACTCAAGCCGTTGGGGCTCTCAGCGAGCCGCGGCGTGATCCGCGCCAATGATCCGGGCGAGTTCGTAGCCGCGTTCGATCGCATTCGCGCAATTCTGCAATCGCCGGAAATCGAACGGCTGCACGATGAGGTTGACCGCTTCATCCAAGTGGAGCGGTACATCCCAGGCCGCGAGTTCGCCGTGGAGGGACTGATGACGCGCGGCAAGTTGCGCGTGCTGGCGGTGTTCGACAAGCCCGATCCGCTCGAGGGTCCATACTTCGAGGAAACCATCTACGTGACGCCATCGCGCGAGCCGGCCGCGCGCGTGGAAGCAATTCATCGCGCGGCGGAGCGTGCGGCTGCGGCGCTCGGGCTCAGGCATGGTCCGGTGCATGCGGAGATGCGCGTGAACGAAGAAGGCGTGTGGATGCTCGAAGTGGCAGGGCGGCCGATCGGAGGGTTGTGCGCCAAGGCGCTGCGCTTCCAGGGCGGGATGCCGCTCGAGGAACTCATCGTGCGCCACGCCTTGGGTGAAAATGTTTCAAACATCCGTCTCGAAAATGGCGCGGCAGGCGTAATGATGATTCCGATCCCGCGCGGTGGCGTGTATCGCACGGCGCGGGGTCTGGTGAAGGCTGAAGCTGTGCTTGGGATCGAGGAAGTGACCATCACGGCCAAGGAGGGGCAATTGCTCCGGCCGCTACCGGAAGGGCAGAGTTACTTGGGATTCCTGTTCGCACGCGGTCAACGGCCGGAAGCCGTGGAGGATGCACTGCGGGAAGCGCACCGGCGACTCGATTTCGAGATCGCTACGTCGTTGCTCTAGTCTAGTCCCGTAACGCTGGCCCAACTACGGTATTCACCCGATCCAAATCTCGTGAAGAGAAGCCGAAAGAACGAACAATGGCCAAGTCTACCTCGGCGATCCTGGTGGATCTGATCCGTCCTTTCTCCCGCGTCGCCGGAGTGTTCGGACTCGCGCTGGTGGCTGTCTCGGTGTGGCGCTTCCCTTATCAAACCGATCCGGAAATGCCGCGGCGGCCCACTGACACAAGTGACTCGTTCTACAAAGCCGTCTACGCCGCACCTGTGGCGGAAGACCCATCGCTTGCCGGCGACGAGAACAATGACTACGCGCGGATCGCACGGCTGGCAGCCAAGGATCAAGACACCGATGGCATCGTGAAGCGATTCGTGGAGAAGTACGGCTTACGAGACAAGAAGGCGCTCGAAATCGGCGCTGGCCGCGGCTACCTGCAGGACTTCGTGGACGACTACACCGGCCTCGACATCGCTCCGAGCGCCCGCCGCTTCTTCCACAAGAAGTTCGTGCAGGCTTCGGCCACGGCGATGCCGTTTCCGGAAGGCACGTTCGATGCGGCGTGGTCCATCTGGGTGTTCGAGCATGTCCCGAATCCCGAACACGCGCTCATCGAAGCGCGCCGCGTGGTGAAGAACGGAGGCCTGCTACTGCTGTTTCCGGCCTTCGAGTGCGGCGAGTGGCTGGCGGGCGGCTATCAAGTGCGGCCATACTCGGACTTCGGTTGGAAGGGCAAGCTCTACAAAGCCGCTCTGCCGCTGATTCAGATTGGCGATGGATTCTCGAGTCCCGTGACGCGGCTGATGCGGTCGGCGAAGCGGCTGAGCGAGTCGGGCCCGTCAAAGTATCACTACCGTCTCCTCGCGCCGGACTACAAGGACTACTGGCAGGGCGACAGCGACGCGCTGAATGATCTCGACTATTTCGAAACGGCGATGTGGTTCGAGTCGCGCGGCGACGAGTGCCTCAACTGTCCCGCGTTCGGCGAGCGGTTGGTGACGCGGAGTGCGCCGTTGATCATTCGCGTGAAGAAGCCCGCGGTGACGGCGCAGCGGTAGAGGTCAGGCAGCCTTCTCGAACGTCACGACGATCCGCCATCCGAGTTCGGCGAGTGCAGCCTGAATCTTGGCCGGCTTGGTATCGTGCTTGGGATTGAGCATACGGCGCACGACGGTCTCGCTCACGCCGAGCCGGCGCGCGAGTTCCGTGTTGCGGATCCCGCGGTCGCGCATGCATAGGTAGAGCGCCAACTTCGGCGCCAAATACAGCGGGATGGGAACCGCATGCTGTCCCCGCTTGGTGCGCGAAGGCGCGGGAATCATGTCGCCGCGCGCGATACGGCCGGCGAGCGCTTCGGCGAGGCAATCGGAAGCCTCCTCGCGAGCGTCAGCCATGTTGCTGCCGCCGGTCAACGCTTCCGGCAAATCTGGAAATCGGACGTGGTAGCCGCTCCCATCGGCTTCGGAAAGGAAAACTGCGGGATACGAGAAATATTTCATCGGGTCAGCAGTCTCCTTCCGAATGCCGATTGGTCTACACATGCTTCGGTGCTACTTCTTCTGGCTCGCCTCGAGCGCCTGATCGAGATCCCACAGAATATCCTCGAGATCCTCGATGCCCACCGACAACCGGATCATATCCGGCGTCACGCCCGCGGCCTTCTGCTGCGGTCCGCTCAGCTGCTGGTGCGTCGTCGATGGCGGATGGATCACCAGACTCCGCGCATCGCCCACGTTGGCCAAGTGCGAGAACATCTTCAAGCTGTCGACGAACTTCTTGCCCGCATCGTAACCGCCCTTGATCCCGAAACTGAACACCGCTCCGCCGCCCTTGGGCATGTACTTCTTCGCCAGCGCATGATATGGGCTCGAGGTGAGTGACGGATAGTTCACCCACAGGACATTCTTGTGCGCTTCGAGATGCTGCGCCACGGCGAGGGCGTTCGCAAGGTGCCGATCCATGCGCATGCCGAGCGTCTCGATCCCTTGTAGGAACAGGAATGAATTGAACGGGCTGATGCATGGACCGAGATCGCGCAGGCCTTCCACGCGGGCTCGGATGATGAACGAGATCGGCCCCAGCACGTCCCAGAACACCAGTCCGTGATAAGCAGGTGAAGGCTTGGTCAGCAGGGGGTGGTTGCTCTTTGACCAGTCGAACTTCGCGCCGTCCACGATGATGCCGCCGATCGACGTGCCGTGGCCGCCCATGAATTTCGTCAAACTGTGGACCACGATGTCGGCCCCGTGCTCGATCGGCCGGCACACATACGGAGTGGCGAAGGTGTTGTCGATCACCAGCGGCAGATTGTGCTCATGCGCGATCTTGGCCACGGCTTCGATGTCGAGCACGTTGCCGCGCGGGTTGGAAATCGTCTCGGCGTAGATGAGCTTGGTCTTGCCAGTGATCGCCTTGCGGAAGTTCTCTGGATTGTCGGGATCGACGAACTTCACGTCCAGGCCCATACGGCGGAAGCTGACGTCGAATTGCGTGTACGTGCCGCCGTAGAGCGTGCTGGCCGACACCATTTCATCGCCCGCTTCCATCAGGCTGTTGATGGTGAGGAACTGCGCTGCCTGGCCGCTCGCCAGCGCCAACGCCGCCGCGCCCGATTCGAGCGAGGCCACGCGCTTTTCGAGAACGTCCGTGGTCGGGTTCATGATGCGCGTGTAGATGTTGCCGAATTCCTTGAGCGCGAACAGATTCGCGGCGTGGTCGGAATTATCGAACGTGAACGACGTCGATTGATAGATCGGCACCGCGCGAGCGTGGGTGGTGGGGTCGGGCGAGTACCCTTCGTGCAAGGCGCGCGTGTTGAATCCGAATTTGCGGTCGTCAGCCATGTAGGTGGTTTCTCCTTACTTCATCCATTCATCGATGTGCTCGCGGACGAATGCGTCGTCGTTCAAGTGCGGATAGGCGGCGAGCACTCGGTCGATCTCTTCCATCTGTCCCGGGGACAATTCTTCATTTTCGTCCAGACAAGTGCGTCCCGCCAACAGGCCTTGGCGGCGAAGCACTTCGTGGATGCCTGCGATGCATCCGTGGAAGTTGTTGGCAGCGTCGAAAAACGCAGCGTTCGCGTCGGTCACTTGCGCCGCGAGCGTGAGCCACTCGGGTCCGATCGTCTCCGCGGTTTGTACGCCTTCGAGCAACTCGACGGCCTTGCGAGTCCATACGGCCCAGTGTCCCAGCAGGCCGCCCACTACGTGAAGCGTCTTGCCGCTGAACCGGAACGGAGTCAGCAGGTCGTGAACGATGGTGTCGTCATTGCCGGTGTAGAGGGCTATGTCGCTCGCCCGGCCCGACTCGGCCACGGCGCGGATCACGTCGAGCGTCTGATATCGATTGAACGGCGCCATTTTGATGGCGACCACGTTTTCGATCTCCGCGAATCGGCGCCAGAAGGCATAGGGCAGCACGCGCCCGCCGACGGCCGGCTGCAAGTAGAACCCGAACACCGGCATCACCGCGGCAACGGCTTTCGCGTGATCGATGAGTTCGTCGACGGTCGCGGTCTTCATTGCCGCGAGACTCAACAGCACGGAGTCGTACCCGAGCGACCGCGCCAGTTCGGCTTCGCTCACGGCCTGCGCCGTGGGTCCGATGGCGCCCGCGACTTTAACGAGCCCCGCATGCCCGTGCATTTCCTCTGCCGCGATCTCGAGCACGGGCCGAAACAACCCGTGCTTGGGATCGCGAATCGCGAACTGCGTGGTGTGGACCCCCACCGCTACCCCGCCTGCTCCCGCCGCCACGTAGTATCGCGTGAGCGCGCGCTGCCGCCGTTCATCGAGCTTGCGATCAGGCGTGAGCGCCAGTGGATGCGCGGGGATCACGCATCCTTTTCGCAACCGTTCTCGCCAGTTAGAATTTCCCATCCCGTGCCTCGAAATGCGTCGGCTTGCCGAGCGAACGGCCGCCCCCGCCGATCCACGCCGCCAGCCACTCGATGATCTGTACCACGCTCACGCGCGGATATCCGAACACCTGGAACGATTTCGCCGCGTTGTTGAGAAGCGCCGTGTTGCCTTCGGTGCCTTCGAACTCGGGCTTCACTCCGAACAGTTCGCCGAAGCGCTCGGCTACCCAGCGCACGGAGATGGTCTCGGGTCCGGTGAGATTCAGCACCAGCGGGGGCGACGACGCGAGCGCGAACGATCGCAGCATGGCCGAGTTGGCGTCGCCCTGCCAGATGACGTTGGCGTTGCCCATCGCAAGATCCACCGGGCGGCGGCCGAACACCTTCTCGCCGATGTCGCGCAGCACGCCGTAGCGCAGTTCCACGGCGTAGTTCAGCCGCAGGATCGCCACGCGCGTGCCGTTCGCCGAGGAGAAGTGCGTGAACATGCGCTCACGCCCGAGCGCGGTGACGGCGTACTCGCCCACGGGCACGAGCGGCGTTTGCTCGGTGGCCCCACCGCCCGTTACCGGAACCAGCGGATACACGTTTCCGCTCGAAAACAAACAGATCCGGGAATGTTTGAAACGTTCCGCCACACGCGCGGGCAGATAGGTGTTCATTGCCCACGTGTACGGCTCGTCTCCGGTGGACCCGAACTTTCGCGCCGCCAGATGGATGATGTTCGCCGCGTCAGGGAGTTCCCGCAGTTGCGCATCGTCGAGCAAATCCACCGGGATCGTCTCGACGCCAGCATCTTCCAGTTGCTTGCGAGCTCCCGCGTCGCCGAACCGGCTGGCGCCGATGACGCGCATCTTCACTCCGGCAGCAGCGGCCGCGCGGCGGGCGCGAATGGCGAGCGTGACGCCCATTTTGCCGGCCACGCCGAGCAGCATGAGGTCGCCACCGAGCCCGCGCATGGCCTCGATGTCTTCTTCGTAGGGCCGCGAGAGGAACTCGTCGAGTTCGGCTTCGTTCGTCAGTCTCACCGCTTATATCCGATCTTGCGCAGCAGTCCGTGCCGCCACTCGGCGCCCGCTGCATCTTCCACGCCCTTGGGCGAGGAACCGTCAATCACGCCGAGCACTCCGCGCCCCTGGGCGCTTTCTGCCACGATCACCTCCACCGGATTCGCCGTGGCGCAGAAGATGTTCACCACTTCCGGAACGTCTTTGATGCGGCCGAGCACGTTGATCGGATATCCATCGCGCATCGACACCACGAAGGTGTGTCCGGCGGCGATGGCGCTCGCATTGGCCAGCGCGTTCGCCTTCATCGCGTCGTCATTACCATCCACTCGCGTGAGACACGCGCCCGAGGCCTCGTTGAACGCGACGCCGAACTTCATCTGCGGAACCGTATTCACGATCGCTTCGTAGATGTCCTCGACGGTCTTGATGAAGTGCGATTGGCCGACGATGATGTTGCCGTTTTCGGGGATCTCGAGCCGTACCGATTTGAGCTCCATGGACACCCTAGTATATCTCCCGGTCACGCTCGATCTCGCGCTGCAAAGACTCGATTCCATCGAGCAGTTTCGAGAAGCGGCGGCCGAAATCGGTGAGCTCGTACTCCACCCTCGGCGGCACTTCGGCATAGATCGTTTTGCCCACGATTCCGAAGCGCACCAGCTTGCGCAACCGCTCGTTGAGCACCTTCTTGCTCAGCCCGTCTGTGGCGTGTTCCATCGCACCCGGACGCGCCACGCCCTTGCGAATCAGCCCGAGCACCACCAGCGACCACTTGCAGCCGACGATGTCTTCCATCATGTGGGCCACGCTCGGAACCGATTTCTCTTTGCGCATCAGTTATGGAGACCGAAAAGTACCCAGGGCACTGATTTGTGCCTGCTTTTCAAGAGGCGAACTTCACCGTATTCTACCGCCATGACCAAAACATCTCTACTTCTTTTTGCTTTGACGATGGCGGGCTCGTCCGAAGCGCCGGTGGCGTATCCGGAAGGCTACCGCGATTGGCGACACGTGAAGTCGATGATCCTGCACGAAGGCCACGGCCTCTACTCTTCGTTCGGCGGACTGCATCACATCTACGCCAATCCGAAGGCCGTCCAGGGATATCGCTCGGGCAAGTTCCCCGACGGCGCGGTGATCGTGTTTGACCTGGTGGAGGCGAAGACCGCTGACAACGCCACTGTCGAAGGCAGTCGCAAGGTGGTTGGCGTGATGGTGAAGAACGTAGCGCGTTACAAAGAGACCGGCGGCTGGGGCTTCGAAGGGTTCAAGGGCGATAGCAAGACTGACCGCGCCGTGGGAGCCAACGCCAAAACCGCGTGCTTTGCCTGCCACCTCGGCCAGAAAGACAAGGGCTACGTCTTCTCAGCAATGCAGTAGGCGCGCGCTTGTCCGCTACCATCGGACTGTCGCGCCATGGCCACTCCAGCAGATCTCCTCGGAGCATTCGAGGTCCACTCGCCCGAGGAGATTCGCGACATCCTGGCCGCCGGCGTCAGCGCCACCGAACCCATCGACGGCAAGCGTCCCGTCGATTGCCTGATCGAAGGCTATCTGCGCTCCACCCGCTTCGCCGAGTGCATCCGCGTAATGCGCGACGCCGGCGCGGAAATCGGCGACCCGCTGCTCGAGGCCGTGCTGCTCGATGACGCTGCCTCGCTCGAGAAGCTGGCTCCGGCGGCGCTCGAATCGCGGCTCAGTCCGTTGACGGCGTTCACCTCATGCCGCGACGTGACGGCGCTCCACTTGTGCGCGGAATTCAACTCCGTGCGGTGCGCCCGCGCGCTCATCGCCAATGGAGCCGACGTGAACGCGCGCTCTCTGATCGGCGCTGACGGCATTGGCGGGCAAACGCCCATCTTCCACGCGGTGAACTCGATCTTCAACTACTGCCGGCCGATGATGGAGTTGCTCGTCGAGGCCGGCGCCTCGCTCGACATCCGCGTGCCGATGTTGCTCTGGGGCGAAACGATGCCGTAGGAGACCATCGTCTTCGATGTGACTCCGCTCTCGTACGCCCAGTGCGGCTTGTACCGGCAATTTCACCGCGAGGAGCGCCATATCTACGACAATCTCGCGTACCTCTATCGCGCACGGAACGGAGTTGCTACACCCGAGCGAAACGTGCCTAACGCGTACTTGAAGTCGTGAGCACGCTGCGCCAACAGGCTTTCAGTCCCGGTGATAGCCACCCGAGCAGCGGGACTGAAGTCCCGCGCAGGCTGAAGCCTGCCCCACAAGCGAAGATCTCCACAGCGAGCGAGTCTTTTTGAGAGCCTCGCGCTGGATGAAGCCCGCGGATGGTAATCAAGTATCGAGCTTACGTCACCGGACCCGGATTGAACGGCGCCAGCGCATTGTGCAATCCCCAGTGATCCGCCCACGTCTTCCGACGCCCGCTCGCAGCATCGAGCAGGAACTGGAACAACTCCATGCCCACGCTCTCGATCGTCGCCTCGCCCGTCGCGATCCGGCCAGCATCCACGTCGATCAGATCATGCCACCGTTCCGCGAGCGCCGTGCGCGACGACACCTTCACCACCGGAACCAGCGCGAGTCCGTAAGGCGACCCCTCGCCCGTCGTGAACACGTGCATGTTCATCGACGCCAATTGCTGCGTACCGCAGATGAAGTCGCTCGCCGGAGTCGCCGCGAACACCAGGCCCCTCGACGAAACTCGCTCGCCGTGCGAAGCCACCGACATCAGCGCGCTCGTACCCGACTTCGCCACCGATCCCAGCGCCTTCTCCACGACGTTCGCCAACCCGCCGCGCTTGTTGCCCGGAGTCGGATTCGCGCTCCGATCCGCCGCGCCCTGCGCCAGGTACTCGTCATACCAGCGCATCTCGCGGATCAAATCACGCGCCACACCCTCGTTCACTGCACGGGGCGTCAGCAAGTGGACCGCATCGCGAACCTCGGTCACCTCAGAGAACAGGATCGTCGCGCCGGCTCGCACTAGCAGGTCCGCGCAATGGCCCACCGCAGGATTGCACGTCACGCCGGAGAAGGCATCGCTGCCGCCACACTGCACGCCGACCACGAGTTCGGATGCCGGCACCGTCGTTCGCCTGCGGCGGTCGAGCTCTTCCAGCCGCTTCTCCGCGTATCGCAGAATCGCGCCGATGATCTCGCCGAAGCCGCGCAGATCCTGATCCTGCAGCTTCAACACATAAGGATCGTCGCCGAGCACCGGCAACTGCTGCGACGCCAGCCGTTCGAGCGTCAGCCCCGGAAACAAGCGCGTAGGCTGCATCTTCTCGCACCCGAGCGAGACGATCAGTGGATTGCCGCCGATGTTGGCGTGCCGGCTCAGGTGCCCGATGGTGCGGATTGGAACCGCGGCGCCCGGCGCGTCGATCGCCACGCCGCAGCCGTAGGTATGCGTGATCGCCACTACGTCGTCGACGTTGCGGAATCGCGGCAGTAGTTCCGATTTGATGCGCCTAACCGCGTATTCGACGGTGGGCGCCACGCACTGGACTGTGGTCGTGATGCCGAGCACGTTCTTGGTGCCCACAGATCCATCGGCATTGCGATAGCCCTCGAACGTGTAGCCTTCGAGCGGAGGCAACGGGGCAGGCGTTGCGGTGGCGAGCGGCAACTCATCGAGCGGTGGCGCGACCGGCAACTCGAGCATGTCCTCGCGCACCCACGACCCGGGCTCGAGATCGCGATTGGTATGTCCGATGATCTCGCCATAGCGCCGCACGGGTTCACCCTTTGCGATCCGGCTAAGCGTGACCTTGTGCGACTGCGGAATAGCCTCTCGCAGCGTCAAGCCTCCGGCGAAAGCCGTTCCGCCCGGCAGGCCTTCTGGATTGACGACAATCGCCACGTTGTCGCGAGCGTGAACTCTTACGTACAGTGGATCCAAGCAACCCATTCTACCGGCGAAGCGACCTTCCGTTCACTTCACGCGGTCGAGCGCCTTCTTGTGATCGAGAACCCAGAAGCTTAGACCGGCCTGTTGGTGTGGTGCAGCACCTCACCGTATACCCCAGAGAATCGCGCCTTCTTCGATTCGGCGCCGCACAATGCCAGGCTTGGCAGGATTAGCTTCATACTTGCGACCGACCCGAGGCGCTTTCGGTGCAGCCCTTCCGCTAGAACGCCGCATCCGCGCACTCACTGCCGTCCGAATCGACTATTCTATTAAGGAGTGTTTATCTCAGCCGGGCCACCCCGGACCGCGCTGAAACCGTAATGTCTCCATCATCCGCTCCTCTTCCCACCAACGCGTGGGCCCGTGTGCAAATGGCGCGGCATCCCAAGCGCCCTCACGCACTCGACTATATCCAAAAGAACATCGCCGATTTCACCGAGATCCACGGCGACCGCCACTATGCCGAAGATCCGGCGATCGTCTGCGGCATGGGTTTCCTCAGGGACCAGCCGGTGATGGTGATCGGCCAGCAGAAGGGACGCGACACCAAGCAAAAGCTCCACCGCAATTTCGGGATGCCGAAGCCGGAAGGATACCGCAAGGCGCTCCGTGCGATGCGACTGGCGGAGAAGTTCCGCCGCCCGATCGTCACCCTGCTCGACACGCCCGGCGCCTATCCCGGAATCGACGCCGAGGAACGCGGCCAAGCCGAAGCGATCGCGCTCAACCTTCGCGAGATGGCCCGTCTCCGGGTGCCGATCATTGCCGTCGTGATCGGCGAAGGCGGCAGCGGCGGCGCCCTCGCGCTCGGCGTGGCCAATCGGGTCCTCATGATGGAGAACGCCGTCTATAGCGTGATCTCGCCGGAAAGCTGCGCCGCCATCATCTGGCGGGATGCAGCGCAGGCCGAGAAAGCCGCCGCGGCTCTCAAGCTCACTGCGCCCGACATGCTGCGCCTCGGCTTGATCGATGGCATTGTCGACGAACCCGGCGAAGGCGCCCACGCCGAACCTGACGCGGCTGCATTCGAGCTCTCGAACAAGCTCTGCGCGGCTCTTGCCGAACTCGGCCGGCTCACCACCGAGCAGTTGATTGACGATCGCTACGCCAAGTTCCGCCGCATGGGATCTTTCTTCTACGATGCAGGATCCCAACCGGCATGAAGAACAAGGGTCCCATCATCGTCATTGTTTTCATCCTGGCCTTCATCGCCATCATGTACACCTCGATGCGCAACCTGACCGCGCATCGCGTCGAGGTCTGCATGGAATTCGCCGGACGCCAAGCCTGCCGGACCGCTTCAGCCGCCACGCGGGAGCAAGCCCAGCGAGCCGCCGTGGACAACGCCTGCGCGCTGATCTCATCCGGGATGACGGATTCGATCGCTTGCACAAGTTCCGCTCCAAAGAAAGTAACCTGGCTTACTTCGAACTGAGCCGCGGCGCCCCATAAGCATCGCTTATACTTGCTCGCGCTGGGCAAAAAAATGCTCTAGAATAACGACTTGATGCGCCCCGCTGTGCTAACGTTGTGGGTGGCGGCTACGGTCGCTCGGGCCGGTGAACCTCTCCGGATCGAGTCAAGCGTGGACGCCATGGGCTCCACCTACACGATCGTTGCCTACGGTGATGACCGGAACAAGCTGCAAGCGGCGGTGGATCAATCATTTGAAGAGATTCACCGGCTCGATGAAGCGCTTTCGAACTACAAGCCGCACAGCGAGTGGAGCATGGTGAATCGAGAGGCGGGAAGCCGCGCCGTGCGGGTGACCCCGGAGTTGTTCCGGCTGCTGGAAGATTGCCTTTCTTATAGCGGCAAAACCGAAGGAGCATTCGATATCACGGTCGGTCCGTTGGTGCGAACCTGGGGCTTTTACAAAGGCTCGGGCAGGCTGCCTCATCGGGCGGAAATTCGGACAGCGCTCGCCAAGGTCGGCTACAGAAACGTGATCCTCGACAAGGAGAATTCAACGGTGCGCTTCGCCAAGCCGGGCATGGAAATCGACCCCGGCGGCATCGGAAAGGGCTACGCCGTGGATCGCATCGTCGAAGTTCTTCGCGGGCTCGGGATCTCCTCGGCGCTGGTTTCGGCCGGCGGCTCGAGCATTTACGGCCTGGGAGCCCCCCCCCACGAATCCGGTTGGAAAGTAGACATCCGGCACCCGAAGAAACGCGGCGAGACCGCCGGCACGGTAACTCTGCGCGACATGTCGATGTCCACTTCCGGAACTTCCGAGAAATTCTTCGTATCCGGTGGCGTTACTTACAGCCACATTTTCGATCCGCGCACGGGTTATCCCGCGCCGGGTATGTTGTCGGTGTCGGTAATCGCGCCCCGCACGCTCGATAGCGAAGCGTACACCAAGCCGCTCTTCATCCTGGGGCGCAAGTGGGCGTCTCGAAATCTGCCCGGAGGCTTCCGGGCGTTCTTTTGTGAGGACAAAACGGAAATCGCATGCGCGTGGCTCCAATGAATAGCCGCTTTCTCGATGCCTGCCGCCGCCGGCCCACCGATGTTCGGCCGGTCTGGTTCATGCGCCAGGCGGGACGGTACATGCAGCAGTATCGTGAGATACGGAAGCATCACCATATTCTCGAAATCTGCAAGCGGCCCGATCTCGCCGCTCAGGTAACGCTCCAGCCAGTGGAGGCGCTCGACGTCGATGCCGCAATCGTCTTCGCCGACCTGCTTCTGCCCGTGGAGCCGATGGGCCTCAAGCTCGATTTCCGCGAAGGCGAAGGGCCCGTAATCGACAACCCGGTTCGCACGTCATCAGACATTGACTCGCTGTCGATCTCAAACACGGACGACCTCGGCTATGTGGGCGAGTCTATTCAGACCACGGTCCGCGCGCTGGCTGGCCGCGTGCCCGTCATCGGGTTCGTCGGCGCGCCGTTCACCATGGCGAGTTACATGATCGAGGGTGGGCCGTCAAAGAGCTTCCTACGCACCAAGACGATGATGTATCGCGAGGAAACGCTTTGGCGCCGCTTGATGGGCAAGCTGGTGGATGTGCTCGGCTCGTATGGGCTGATGCAGATCGCCGCCGGCGCCCGCGCGATCCAGGTGTTCGATAGCTGGGTCGGCGCGCTCGGCTCGGACGACTATGTCCGCTACGTCGCCCAGTATTCGCGCGCGCTGATCGAACGCATCCGCTCGGGCGGTGTTCCGGTGATCCACTTCGGAACCGGATGCTCGGGTTACTTCCGCGAATTGCATGCCGCCGGTGGCGACGTGCTCGGCGTGGATTGGCGCATCAATATCGATCAGGCTTGGATGGATATCAGCTACCGGTCGGCGATTCAGGGGAATCTCGATCCGGCGGTGCTATTCGCGCCTTTGCCGGAGCTCAAACTACGGGTCCACGAGTTACTCAAGCGGACCGGGTCGCGGCCGGGGCATATCTTCAATCTGGGCCACGGGATCTTGCCGGAAACTCCGGTCGACAACGTGAAGGCGGTCGTGCAGTTTGTCCGCGAGTTCAAACCCTGAGAAGCCGGCGTGGGCTGGTAGGGCGGACCTGTGGTCCGCTGAGGGGCCCCGGACCCCTCGCCTCACGTGTTTCGTTGCTCAGGGCGGCGGGACTGAGGTCCCGCGCTCGCTGAAGCCTGCCCCACAGCTCAGGACCACCCATGTCGGCTGAGCGCGTTCTCGTCGTCGGCGGCGGCATCTCCGGACTCGCCACCGCTTACTACCTCTCGAAGGCCGGCGTCCCAGTCACCCTCGTCGAGCGGCATCCGCGACTCGGCGGCGTCATCACCACCGAAACCGTCGAAGGCTGCGTCATCGAAGGCGGACCCGACAGCTTTCTCGCCGCCAAACCCGCCGCGCTCGAACTCATCCGCGAACTCGGGCTCGAAGGCGAAGTCATCGGCTCGAACGACCATCAGCGCGTCACCTACATCGTCCGCAACGGCGACTTGGTCCCGATGCCGGATGGTCTGATGATGATGGTCCCCACCAAGATCTGGCCGATGGCGACCACGCCCTTGCTGGGGCTCTCGACCAAGATCCGCATGGGCCTCGAGTACTTCCGCAGTCCCCCCGCAGCCCCCGCCGAAGACCGCACGGTGAGCGATTTCGTCTCCGATCACTACGGAGCGGAAGCGGTGGAGTATCTCGCCGAGCCGCTGCTCGCCGGAGTCTACGGCGGCTCGCCCGACCGCCTCAGCGTCTCGGCCACCTTGCCCCGCTTCGTCGAACTCGAACAGAAGTACGGCAGCCTCACCAAGGGTGTCCTCAGCGGACCTCGCCCCGGTCCGGGCAGCGGATCGCTCTTCAAGACGCTGAAGCGCGGGCTCGCGAGCCTGGTGGAGGCGCTACAGCCTCACGTGCGGAACGTCATTCACGGGGAAGCCGAAGCGTTCGAACCCGGCCGGCTCCGCGTCAACGGCGAGTGGCTCGAGGCATCGCAAATCGTGCTCGCCTGCCCGGCTCATGAAGCCGGGCTCCTGCTCGAAGGCGCCGATCGGCAATTGGCGGCTACGCTCTCATCGATCGATTACACGTCGTCGATCACCTTGGCGCTCGGATACAAGCGTTCCCGGATCGCTCATCCGCTGAACGGCTTCGGATTCCTGGTGCCGAGGAAAGAGCGCGGCGCGCTGGTGGCCTGCACGTGGGTGGGAACAAAGTTCTCCCATCGTGTTCCGGACGGCTGGGCCCTGCTGCGTTGCTTTCTTACCGGAACCGAGTTTGACCAGTCACGCGTCGAAGAGGAACTCGCGCGCCTCATGGGCATCACCGTCAAGCCCGATTTCGTTCGTGCATCCCGGTGGCCGCGAGCGATGGCCCAGTACACGGTGGGTCATGCCGCGCGCATCGCGGAGATCGAAAACCGCGCGGCCGCGATCCCGTCACTGCATCTGGTGGGTAACGCCTACCAGGGGATCGGAATCCCCGATTGCATCCGCATGGGCAAGCAAGCCGCCGCAAAGATTGCGTCCGGACGTTCCTGAAATCTGAAATATTCCCCTTGCGCCCAGCGATCCGGCTGTGCCATCATGATCGGGAACCAAGGGGGTCCATGCTTTCGAAGTCGTCCGCTTTGCCGAGGATCTTCGGCGCTCTGCTTGCCGCGGCGCTCGCGGCGTCCATCGCCTCTGCCCAACAAGGCCGCGGCGCGATTCAGGGGTTGGTCACAGACACGTCGGCAGCCGCGATTCAAGGGGCCAGCGTGCGGATCACCAACACCGCCACCAACGTAACCACCACCACCGAGACCAACGCCGAAGGCCTCTACTTCGTGCCGAACCTCAATGTCGGCCCGTACACGGTCTCCGTCGAAAAGAGTGGGTTTCGCAAAGCCCTGATCTCCGGATTGACGCTGCAAGTGGATCAGCGCCTGGAAGCGGACGCGCGACTCGATGTCGGCCAAGTGGCCGAGACGATCGAAGTGCAAGCGCAAGGCGCGCTGGTCGACACGAGCGGAGCATCGGTCGGCAAGGTGGTGGAGAACCGCCGCATCGTCGAGCTTCCTCTCAACGGCCGCAACGCGCTCGCGTTGACACTGCTGACTCCGGCGGTGAAATCGAACGCCGGGCCTACGAACTCCGGTTTCGCCGACCGCGGCATCCAGCTTTCCTCCATTTCGATCAACGGCGGACCGAACTCGATGAACGGCCAACTGCTCGACGGGGCGAACAACATCCAGAGCTACATCGGCGAAGTGGCGATCAACCCGGGCGTCGATGCGGTGGAAGAGTTCAAGGTGCAGTCAGGGTCACTCTCGGCCGAGTACGGGTTCACCGCCGGCGGCGTCATCAATATGGTGACCAAATCCGGCACCAACCAATTCCATGGAACCGCGTACGAGTTCTTCCGCAATGACAAGCTCGACGCGCGCAACGCGTTCGCAGCCAGCAAGCCTCCGTTCCGCTACAACCAGTTCGGCGTGTCGGCGGGCGGACCCGTGGTTCGCGACAAGACGTTCTTCTTCGGCAACTGGGAGCGCTATTACTTCCGGCGGTCCACGCAACAGATCGGGACGTTCCCCACGCCGCTGCAGCACGGGGGAAATTTCAGTGACCTGCTCACCACGACAGGAGCGTTGATTCCGATCTACGATCCCGCAACCACGGGAACGAACGCGGCAAGCCAAGCGACGCGGAGCGTGTTTCCGGGAAACTTGATTCCATCGAATCGGATCGACCCAGTGGCGGCGAAGATCAACGACTTTTATCCGCTGCCCAACCGCACGCCAACCAACGCTTTCACCAACGCCAACAACTACGGGCGCTTCGGAACCGAAGCCCGGTACATGCAGCAGTACACGATCAAGGGCGACCACCGCTTCTCCGACCGCAACTCGATCTTCGCGCGCTACTCGTTCTTCAATCACAAGACCGACAACGGCGCGAGCGGCGCCACGGTTTATCCGAACGACGTGCTTTCCAAGCGCGACGACAATCTGAAGAATTGGAACGTAGTGATCTCGGACACGCACACGTTCACGCCCACCACGATCAACGAATTCCGGCTCGGCGTGACCCGCGGCTACTTCCCGTTCATCGTGCGCAGCTTCGGCGGCGGATGGCCGCAGAAACTCGGGCTGCCCTCGATCGTTCCGGCCGATACGTTCCCGGCCATCAACAACGGGCTCCCGGGATTCAACACCGGCACCGCGGGAGTCCGCGGCAGCGTGAACTGGCAGTTCCTCGATACGGTGACGATGATCCGCGGCGCGCACACGCTCAAGGCGGGCTTCGATTTCCGCACGCTGCAGGGCAACAATCTGCAACGCTCGTCGCCATCGGGGTCCTATAACTTCGCTGCCGGGCTCACGGGAAATCCCACCACTCCCGCGGGCACCGGTTCCGCATACGCTTCGTTCCTGCTGGGCGCTGTGACGAATGCGTCGGTGACAACGCACCTGGGCGAATCGCAGCGCAGCCACTCGGTTTCCGGGTTCTTGCAGGATGACTGGAAGGTCACGCGGCGGCTCACGCTCAATCTGGGGCTCCGGTACGATTTTCAAGCGCAGACAGTGGAGAATCGCGACGGCACCACCAACTTCGATCTCGGCTGCACGCTTCCAAACGGGTTGCTAGGCTGCACCATCTACGCCGGAGTGGGAGGGCAGCCCCGCGCCTTCCGCAACAATGACTATACGAATTTCAGTCCGCGCCTGGGATTCGCTTGGGATGTCCGCGGCAACGCACGCACCGTGGTGCGCGGCGGTTTCGGCATGATCTATCCGTCGCAGATGTGGCGCGAGAATTACGGCAACGCCGCCGGATTCGCGCAGACGGCCACCACCTATGCGCAGTCGAATCCGAACCTCCCCGCGTTCGACTTGAAGATCGGATTCCCGTTCGCCCCCGTGCAACCGCTGGGCCGCAACCTCGGCGCGCAACCGTTCCTCGGGCAAGGCGTATCGATCGACGAGAAGGATGGCAGTATCCCGCGCTCGCAACAGTTCTCGCTGTCTGTGCAGCAACAGCTTCGCGGAAACTGGCTGGTGGACGTGTCGTACTCCGGCAACATCGGGAGCGGCTTCACCGCGGGCAGCTATGACCTCAACCAACTCGATGACCAGTATCTGAGTCAGGGGCTCGCGCTCAACCAGCAGGTGGCGAATCCCTACGCCGGCCGCGTGCCGGGTGCCCTCGGAGCGGCCACCATCTCGCGCTTGCAATCGCTGCGGCCGTATCCCTACTACACGGGAATCTCGATTCGGAATCCACGACTCGCCGCGTACAACTCGCATCTGCTGCTCGCGAGCGTGGAGAAGCGGATGAGCCACGGGTTGACGATGCTCGTCTCCTACACGGCGGGCAAGATCATCTCCGACAGCTTGGCCAACCCCGTGAACTTCGGATCCGTCGAGCAGGTGAACCAGATCAGCTATCAGGACGGCAAGTTCAACCGCAAGCTCGAGCGCTCAGTGGACCCGACCGACGTTTCGCAACGCGGCGTGCTGAGCGTGGTGTATGAGCTTCCCTTTGGACGCGGACAGTCGGGCGCGCTCGCCAAAGCGATCGGCGGATGGCAAGTGAACACCATCGGCATCATGCAAACCGGCCTGCCGCTGTTGGTCACCGGCGCGAGCAATTTCCTTGCGAACCGGCCGAACTCCACCGGCACGACAGCGAATCTCTCGAGTGGACGAAGCGCGCTGCGATGGTTCGATACCACGCAGTTCGTCAATCCCGATCCGTTCACGTACGGCAATGTCGGCCGGGTCTTGCCCGACGTGCGTGGTCCAGGCACGGTGAACTGGGACCTTTCGCTCATCAAGAACACCCGGATCACCGAACGCTACAACGTGCAGTTCCGCGCCGAGGCTTTCAACTTCTTCAACCACGTGAATCTCGGGATCCCGAACGGCGGCTTTTCGGCGGGCGCGAATGGGCGCAATGCGTCGGGCACGTTCGGCACAATCACGAGTTCCCGCGACTCGCGGAACGTCCAACTCGGGCTGAAGTTCATCTTCTGAAACTGGGGCAGGCTACTGCCCCTGATTCTCAACTACTTCCCACTTTTCGCCAAAGAATCCGGCATAGGCCACCTTGCCGGGCCATCGCGAGTCGGGTGGAGTGGTTGTGTCAATGATCGCGAAGTCAGGCAGCTTCGGAATCTGCCGCGCGTTGTTCAGATAGTCGTATTCGCGGAACGTGAAGCCGCTGTTGACGACAACGTAGTGTGACGGGTTGAGCGGATTCGGATACACGAGTACCGGCGCGTGCGTGGCTGCGGCGAACTTCCGCGCGCCGACCGCAACCGAATCCGCGCTCCACGCCACCGGGAGCTTCGCCGCCAGGCGCCCCAGCACGTGATTGCTGCCGGGATCTCCCCACAGCGCGAGATTGCTGGTGCGGATGTCCTCGTCGGTCACGACGGTGTCGTTCTTCACGATGGCCTCGCCGCGGAAATGCCGCCGCCACTCGGTGATCGCCCGCTTCATCTCTTGGTCCACCCACGCTGCCGAGCCGCTCAGCATCGGCGAGCCGGTGGGCTTCACGATGATGAACCGGTCCATGAATGCGTCATCGATCGGACCTTGCAATCCGTGCCGCTTGCGCAGGCCCGCTTCTTCAGTCCCGGCCAGCTTCCATCCCGATGCGCTCTTGACGAACGAAGCGGTGAATGAGCGATCCGATGCAGGAGCCGGAGCTTCCACGTTCGTTCCGTCGATCGCCACGGTCGCCTTCGAAGCCGCATCCATCGGAGCGCCACCCGGACCGAAGTCGAGCGTGAACGCCGTCACTCCGCTAGTCGCGACGCGAATGCGCTTGGCGCTCTCCACTTCGGCTTCCACATGCGCGCGCTCCCAGTGATGCGCCATCGCGTCGACGCGAACCCACTTCATCCGGTCATAAGCAAGCGTGTACGTGGTGAACCGGATCTTGCGCGGATACGCCTCGCGCCCCTTCGCCGCCAGCGCGTCCACAATCTCGTCGATCTTCACCTTCGAATCGGGATGATAGCGATGTGGGGTGCCCGGACCGATGATGTGCCGCAGCGTCATCCCTTCCTTGGCCATCTCGCGCTCCATCACCTTGGCGGCTTGCATTTGCCGATCCACCTCGCCGCTGTAGGCCACCACCGGCAGATTGAAGAAGTTCTCGGCGTAGACCGTCGCGTCATAGAGCCGCCACAGCTTCTTCTCCCACCAGTTGGGCTGCACCTTCTCGTTCTGGAAAACGTTGAGGAACTCGGCCGTTTCTGAGAATCCCGCGCCAGGAGCCGCCGATGCCCACAGCCCCGCGTAGTGTGCCGCGATGTGCCACACTGCGGCGCCGCCCATGCTGAACCCGCGCATCGAAATGCGGCGCTCGTCAATGCGATACTGCTGCTTCACCGCGTCGAGCGCCTCGAACAGGTCCACTTCGCCAGCGAACTTGTTGGCGTTGCAGAAGCGCCCGTAGAGATGGAGCACGATCGTGTCGGGTGGCGTGAATTGTCCTGGGTTGTTGATGCGGTCCCAGAGGAAGTTCCCTTCGGTCAGCGTTTCGCTGCGGCCGTGGAACCATGCATCGAGCCGCCATGAGTGCGGCTTTTCAGGACCGAAGCTTTCAGGAATCACCAGTCCGTACGGCTGCACGCTGTCATCGATCTTCGAGACGTAGCCGCGGACGACGAGCCCTGTTTGCTTGGTCCAAGGTGCGCGCCCCGCGGCCAGTTCGTCGGCGCGCTGCTGGCCGAGCTTCAAGAGGTCCTTGGCGCGGAACACTTCCTCGGCCTTGAGGAACTCGTTGTATTCGAGCCCATAGCGGACGGCATCGTAGAAGATGCGAACGTCGGCCACCAGGAGCGAGCGTGGCCCATGTTTTGCTCTCAGAGCAGCAATGCTCGACTCTAGCTTTTTCAGCCCGTTCTGCAGCGCCGTGCGGTCGGCTTCAGCCACGGCAACGCCGGGCGCAGGTACGGGCCGCTCGGCGGCGATCAAACAAAAGGCGAAGGCGGGGACCAAGAGGAAACGGTTCATGATGAAATTGTTCCAGTATATGCGCATTCTTGCCTGGTTGGTTCTACCGGCTGTCATGCTCGCGCAGACTCCCGAGATCCGTCTGGTGCAAACCGCCGGCGGATTGCCCAACCCCACCGATATCCAGAACGCCGGCGACGGCTCGGGTCGTTTGTTCGTCGCGCTCCAGCGCGGAGACATTCGCGTCATCGAAAACGGAATCGTGCGTCCCCAGCCGCTGCTCGACCTTCGCGAGAAGACCCGTGCCGACAGCGAGTGCGGATTGCTCGGCCTTGCCTTCCCTCCGGGCTTCGCAACCAAGCGCTACTTCTATGTCGACTACACCGACGCCGCTTGCCGCAACTCGATCGTGGCTCGCTACAACGTGGGCGCGAGTGGCGTTGCCGATGCTGCAAGCGAACAAGTGATTCTCACCCAGCCGCAGCCGTTCCCCAATCACAACGGCGGCCAAATCCGCTTCGGACCCGATGGCTTCCTCTACATCGGCTTCGGCGACGGCGGCTCTGGCGGCGATCCGCAAGGCAACGGACAGAAGACCGGCACGTGGCTCAGCAAGATCCTTCGCATCGATACCGAGTCCGGCGGATCTCCCTATCGCGTGCCGCAGTCGAATCCGTTTGCGGCGAACGCAGCTTACAAGCCCGAGATTTGGGCGCTCGGACTGCGAAATCCGTGGCGCTTCTCTTTCGACCGCGAGACACGCGACCTCTGGATTGGCGATGTGGGTCAAGACCGCGCGGAAGAGATCGACTTCCAGTCGAACCTTTCCAAGGGCGGTGAAAACTACGGCTGGGGCGAGATGGAAGGCATGCTCTGCTACCGGCGTGGCTGCGATCCTTCGAAGTACACGTTGCCTGTTCTCGAATACACGCACACCGAGGGAAATGTTTCGGTCACCGGCGGCTTCGTCTATCGCGGCGCGCGTTGGCCGGCGCTCCAAGGCACCTACGTTTACGGCGACTACGGCAGCGGCCGCATCTGGGGAACTCGGCGCGAGGGTCCGCTGTTCAACAATCGCCTGCTGCTCGATTCGCCGATCAACATTTCCACGTTCGGCGAAGACGAGGCCGGCGAGCTCTATGTTGCCGGTCATGGCGCCGGGGCCATCTACCGCATCGAAGGCTCCGATGCCCCCATCTTCACCGCACGGTCGGTTGCCAATGCAGCCAGTTTCGATCTCGGGCTCACCCCGGGATCGCTGGCGGCAATCTTCGTCTCGGGTGTCGCTGCGCCCGGTGTCGTAGGCGCATCTTTTCTGCCTCTTCCCATGAATCTCGGCGGAGTGCGCGTTACCGTGAACGGAGCGGATGCTCCGCTGCTCGCTGTGGCAAACGTAAATGGACAGGAGCAGGTGAACTTCCAGGCGCCGTTCGAACTCGAAGGGCAGGACGGCGCATCGATGGCAGTGATCCGCAACGGAGTGTCGAGCCCCACGGTTCGCATTCCGGTGGCGGCGGTGCAGCCCGGCGTCTTCTCGATCGACGGAACCAGCGCAATCATGATCCACGTAAGTGACAACACGATTGTCACGGCTCGGAATCCGCTCCGCCGAGGCGAGTTCGTCTACTTCTACATGACGGGGCTCGGTCCGGTGGAGAACACTCCACGCACCGGCGCACCGGCTCCGGCGAATCCGCTCGCACGAGCACGAACCACGCCCGTCATCACGCTCGGAGGCGTCGCGTGCGAGGTCAACTACGCTGGGCTCGCGCCGGGGTTGGCGGGAGTGTATCAGGTGACGATCCGGGTGCCTTCCAATGCGCCGGCGGGCGTCCAAGATCTTGCGGTGACGTCAGGCGACGCGCGCGCTCGTGTGCTGAAGGCGCCTGTAGAGGTACCCTAACCGGTATGCTGCGGCGACAATTCCTACCGTCTCTAGCGGGGCCTCTATTGGCCCAAACAAAATCGAAGCCGAATGTTCTGATGATCGCGGTGGACGATCTGAATGACTGGGTAAGTTGTCTCGGCGGACATCCCGATGGCCGCACTCCGAACCTCGACCGGCTGGCTGCGCGCGGCGTCCTCTTCACCAACGCGCATTGCGCCGCACCGTTGTGCAATCCTTCCCGCGCCGCCATCATGACGGGCATCCGGCCTTCGACCTCGGGCATCTACGACAACAACCAGCCCATGCGCAGGTCGCCCGTGCTGGCCAACGCAGTGTCGATGACGCAGCACTTCCGCTCACACGGCTATCGCGTAGTGGGCGGCGGCAAGGTCTATCACGGCGCATTTCCGGATGCGGCCAGTTGGGACGACTACTTCCCCTCGCAGAAAAAGAACAAGCCCGATGATCCCGAGCCCACCGTCAAGCCCGCTAACGGAATTCCGAAGACGGGCAATCTCGACTGGGGTCCGCTGCGCGTGCCGAATTCGCAGATGGGTGACCACCAGGTGGTCGATTGGGCGTTGCGCGAGATGAACGCGCCGCAGCAAAAACCACTGTTCCTGGCGTGCGGGCTCTTTCGACCGCACCTGCCGTGGTACGTGCCGGAGAAGTACTTCGACATGTTCCCGCTCGACAGGATTCACTTGCCGCGCGTGAAGGATGACGATCTCGCCGACGTGCCACCGATCGGCGTTCAGTTCGCCAAGCCGAATGGCGACCACAAGTCGATCACGTCGCACGGCAAGTACAAGCAGGCGGTGCAGGGCTATCTGGCCTCGATCGCGTTCATGGACGAGCAACTGGGGCGGCTCATCGATGGCTTCGACCGGAGTCCGATCGCGAACAACACCATCGTGGTGCTGTGGAGCGACCATGGCTGGCATCTTGGCGAGAAGCTCCACTGGCGCAAGTTCTCGCTATGGGAGGAGTCGACCCGAAACGTTTTCCTCGCAATTGTTCCGGGTGTGACGAAGCCCGGCACGCGCTGCTCGCGCACGGTGAGCATGCTCGACCTGTATCCGACGCTCAACGAGGTGTGCGGGCTGGCGAAGCGGTCCGAACTCGAGGGGCAGAGTATCGTGCCGCTGATGAAGAATCCCGCGATGGAATCCGATCGCGCGGTGGTGACGACGTACTTCCGCAACAATCATTCGGTGCGGAGCGAGCGCTGGCGCTACACGCGCTACTCGGATGGCGGCGAGGAACTCTACGATCATGTCGAAGATCCAGATGAGTGGCACAATCTCGCGCGGCAGCCGCAGTACGGGACGGTGAAGCAGAATCTGGCGCGGTGGTTGCCGCGGGTGAATGCGCCCGATTCGGCACACGAACGCGGCGAGCCTGAGTAGCTTGTGCCTGTCTTGTAACGACGAAGGCGGATACATGAATCTGCGTGAGCTTCCACTAATCGGCGTCCTGCTGGGGTTGGCCCTTCTGGCTACATCTACTCTTCTGTATCCGGGGGGCACAATGGAGGATCCAACCGCCATCGGGTTCGACTGGTCTCGCAACTACGTGACGCAACTCTTTCGTCCGGTCGCTGCGAATGGCGAGGCGAATGCGGCCAGGCCCTACGCAGTGGGAGGGATGTGGATTTTCTGTGGCGGCATCGGCGTTCTGTTCCGGCAGTTGTCCGCCCGAATGGAGCCACGAGTACACGGGAAATGGGTGGAAATTTCAGGCATCGCCGCGATGGTCTATGCTGCTTTGACCGTCACGCGCATGCATGACTTGATGATCTCGATTGCGTTGACGTTCTTTGTTGTTGCCAACCTCGTAACACTGGTTTGGCTTTGGCGGCAACGCCGGCTCCAACAATGGATCGGCGGCGTGGCGAGCCTGACTCTGTTGCTGGTTAGCGCATTTGTCTACTACCGCGGAGTCGGGACCGCGTCGCTACCGGCGCTGCAAAAGCTGTCGTTCGTGACATCCGCGACGTGGTTGCTTTGGGTCCATAGGCACAACACGGCTGCCCTGCCCTCAGTGATTCGATGACCGCGAAGGAGCGGTTGATTTTCAACCGGTCTCAGTCTTGCGGCGCCACTCTCTCTTTCAGCGCGCGCTCGATGCGGCGATCCGGAATGACCCAGAGCAACGCCACCAACACGTACATCGCGTTGGCGATCGCGGTGTGGACGAACGCCAGGGGAATCGCGACCACGTAGAGAAGCGGCGAGAGCTTCCCCTTCCAGTCCGAACCGAGCGCCTTGGCAAGGACCGAGTCAGGGCCGTGACTTGCGATGATCGCCATTTGGAGAACGTAGTAGGCGACGCCAGCCATCAGCAGCACGAACCCGTAAGCGGCAACCGGAATCGGTGCCATGTGGTTGTGGCCGGCCCAAGCCGTACCCACGGGCAGCAGCGAGAGCCAGAAGAGCAGATGCAGATTCGCCCAAAGAATCCCGGCGCTCGGATGCTCGATGGAGTGGAGCAGGTGGTGGTGGTTGTTCCAGTAGATGCCCACGTAGAGGAAGCTCAGAACGTAGCTCAGGAAGACTGGGATCATCGGCTCGAGCGAGTGCCAGTCCGCGCCGTGCGGCACCTTGAGCTCCAGCACCATGATGGTGATGATGATCGCCAACACGCCGTCACTGAAGGCTTCCAGGCGGTTCTTCTGCATCCAGTCAATCTAACAGGCGTGGCAGCTAGCAGGCATGATAGGTTCAGCAGATGGCCTTCGAGTGCCGGGCTGGATGCGGGGTGTGCTGCATCGTGCCTTCGATTTCGTCGCCGATCCCAGGGATGCCGCATGGCAAGGCGGCGTTCGTGCGATGTGCGCAGTTGAGCGGGGGGAACTTGTGCTTGGTGTTCGGGATGCCCGAGCGCCCCGAGGTGTGCCGCAGTTTGCGGCCGCATCCGGAGATGTGCGGGGCGTCGAATGAAGAAGCTGTGTTTCTACTTACGGAGATCGAGTTCGCAACGCGGCCGGCGGGACTGAAGTCCCGCGCAGGCTGAAGCCTGCCCCACATTTCTGCAGGGCCACCATCCGGAGACACGGAGCGTTCTACGAGCGCATGTGCCGCTTCGGAAGCGGGACTCACGGATAGAGGCGCTCGCGGATCCAGCCGGCGGCAGTGGTGCGATAGCGGATACGGTCATGCAAGCGGCTCAATTGCCCCTGCCAGAACTCCACTTCGTCCGGGATGACGCGATATCCGCCCCAGTGCGGCGGCGGGGGCACGGAGCCTTCTGCATAGCGCGACTCCATCTCGCGGATGCGCGCTTCGAGAGTGGCGCGTGAGTCGAGCGGAGCACTCTGCTTCGATGCCCATGCTCCAATCTGGCTGCCGTAGGGGCGCGTCGCAAAGTACTCTTCGCTTTCAGCGCGGCTGACGCGCTCCACTCGGCCCACCACGCGAACCTGACGGTCCAGCGCGCCCCAATGGAACACGAGTGCGGCTCGCGGGCGGCCGTCGAGTTGTTTGCCCTTGGCGCTTTCGTAGTTGGTGTAGAACGAGAACCCGCGCGGATCGGCAGCCTTGAGCAGCACCGTGCGCGCGTCAGGCCAGCCGTTCTCGTCGACGGTGGCGAGCGTCATCGCGTTCGGCTCAGAGCCCCCCGCTGCGACCGCGTCGGCGTACCAGAGGCCGAACTGCGCGATGGGATCGGGAAGCATGCTCTCTTCGAGCAAGGGCGCATTGTCGTAGTCTTTGCGTTCGTGCATGGTCACCTCAAGTTGGCCAGCGCCTTCTCGGCGAGGCTCTCGAATTCACGTTTCCGTTCTTCAGAGGAGAACTGGATGCCAGCGCCGCGCAGGTAGCGCAGTTCCTCTTCCCACTTGGCCCGCACGCGCGCCCGCGCTCCACCGGCATTGACCGGCTTTCCGTTGCGGATTACATACACCGGGTAGGTGTGCCCTTGAATCACCGGTTCTCCCTCGCGGCGCTCGGATTCAGCCCGCGCGGCCAGCCAACAACTCTCCAGGGGATCGATGCCGGGCGCCGCCACTTCGGGTCCAGTGCCACTCGCGATCACTTCGCCGTTGCGAACGATTTCGACACGCGCGAGCTTGCGCCAGAATGACGCGCGCGCAACAACTCGTCCGGTCTTGGCGTCGAAGTCGAGTTCCACTAGCGGACCGTTCGTAACCATGGCGCGACCTTCCTTCACGCCGCGGGACCAGGTGTCCCAGGCGTCCTCACCCGGCCTAGCCTTCACCATCGCGCGTTCGGGCCCGAGCAGCGGTATCCATCGCGGCCAAGGTTTCATGCGTGAAAGCGGCACGGGGAAATCGCTGCCCGCGATCGGATTCACTCGCAGGCCGGCGTTGAGCATCTCGTACCAGGAGTCGCGCTTGAGCACGCCGAACTGAAACACCTCCACGAAGTCGAGATCGCCGAGCGCGGCTTGCATGTAGATGGTGCTGTGCTGCGGTTTCTCGAAAAAGTGCGCGAAGCCCGCGAGACCGCCCACCTTCCGGCCCTCGGCGAAGATCCAGTAAGGGAACGGGTCAGACGGCGCCGAGTTGGCGTACATCGTGCCGGTGCTCATCGGGCGCGTGAGCCGTTCGGGACCGAGAACGTTGGTGTGCCCCCAGAACTCGTTGCGCGACTCGTGCCCACTGCGGATGGTGTAGCGTTCGCGATGGGGCTGGGCGGCGCGCCCGAAGCCGTACTGCACGGCCGCATCCATCTGTCGCTGGAGTTGGAGGAAGTTGCCGACCGTGAGGTCCTCGGCGGCGAGCCACGACAAAAACAGCGGATCATGTTTCCGGTCGCGCGTGAGGTGGATGTGGTCGTCGCCGGAGACCCACTGCGCCGGATCGGTCCACGGCACGAGATCGATGGTCACCTCGCGCGACTCGTCGGCTTTCAGTTCGAACTCCACTTCGCCCGGCTTGTAGAGCAGTCCGCGATAGGCTTCCACTTTGTAGCTACCGGGCGGCACGTAGAACAGGCCTTCGCCGGCGGTGAGCAGGTAATGATACTCGTCGTTGGCAACCACCTCGAAGGTCTTGGGATTCGCGTTGCGTGTGTAGATGGCGTCGCGATAGTAGAGGTCGGAGCGGATGGGAATGACGGCGTCGACGGGCGCGAGGCGGAACGGCGCCTTGTTCCGGGAAACGTAAATGCGCGCGGGCATGTGTCCGCGCGTGACGAGCTTCAACTTGGCCGAGTGCAAGGGCGGGCCGAGTTCTTCCCACTGCGCATACGCAAGCAAGAATCCAAAGGCAGCCGCCAGCAAAGGTCTCATCGCTTATATAATGATCGCCTATGCGAAAGCTCGCGCTCGTCCTCGTTGCGGCCTCGGCTGCGCTCGCTCAAACCTACGACATGGTGCTGCAAGGCGGCACCGTGATCGACGCCAAGAACGGCATCAGTGCCCGGCGCGATGTGGCGATCGCTGGCGGCAAGATCGCAGAGGTTGCACCCAACATTCCAGCCTCCAAAGCAAAAAAGGCGGTTGATGTTTCGGGGCTCTACGTCACGCCTGGCCTCATCGATCTGCATGTCCACGTGTTCCACGGCGATGGTCCCGAGTACATGGGTGTATCGAGCGTGGCGCCTGACGATCACTCGTTCCGCAGCGGCGTAACCACGATGGTGGACGCCGGGTCGTCTGGCTGGAAGAGCTTCCCCGAGTTCAAGCGCCGGACCATTGACCGCTCTCGCACACGTGTGCTGGCGCTGCTGAACATCGTGGGCACGGGCATGGGCGGCAACAATGACACTGAGCAGAACACGTTCGACATGGACGCCGAAGCGACCGCTCGCCGGGCGAAGGAATTCCCGCAGCACGTCGTCGGCATCAAGAGCGCGCACTATATTCCGGCCAACTGGACCTCGGTGGATCGCGGACTCGAAGCCGCCAAGCTCGCCGGTCTTCCGCTGATGGTGGACTTCGGACAATTCAGCGCGGAGCGGCCGTTCGAGATGTTGGTGACCGACAAGCTCCGCCCCGGCGACATGTACACGCACATGTACCTCGCGGCGGTTCCGATGCTCGACAAAGACGGCAAGGTCCGCGAGTATTTGTGGGCCGCACGCAAGCGCGGCGTGCTGTTCGATGTGGGCCACGGCGGCGGCAGCTTCGTCTTCCGGCAAGCGGTTCCGGCGGTGAAGCAGGGCTTCGTTCCCGATTCCATCTCCACCGACTTGCACAAGAGCAGCATGAACGCGGGCATGAAAGACATGCTCAATGTGATGTCGAAGCTGCTCAACATCGGAATGACGATGGATGACATCATCGCCAAGTCGACGTGGGCGCCGGCGCGCCAGATTCATCGCGAGGAGTTGGGTCATCTCTCGGTGGGCGCGGTTGCCGACATCGCGGTGATCCGGCTCGAGCAGGGCGACTTCGGATACGTGGATGTGCTCGGCGCGCGCATGAAGGGCAACAAGCGTCTTGCAGCCGAGATCACGATTCGCGAAGGCCGCGTGATGTGGGACCGCAACGGCTTGACGCGCGAGGATTGGGACAAGCTGGGCCACTACGAGACTCAAACTGGGCCTTGGGACGGCACGCTCAGCAGTGGCGGTGGCGGCGGACGTAGACGGCGGCAATGAACGAAGCCGCGCGATTGCGCGCGTGGTGCCGGGAATATCGGATTACGATGCGGAGCGCGAGTCGATTGCGTGGCCGCGTTGGGCGATGACGGAGCGGTTCGTGAGCGCGGCATTGCGCGGAGAGTGAGGCGGCGGTCGCATTCATAGACGAGGCTCATCATGGGCAGCTCGAGATTCAAGCTGCGCTCGTTGCGGCGCGGGCGCATACCGAAGCGATTCAATCTCGGCGAGGAGATCCGGCACATTCGACGGCGCGCCTCCGAGCACCACGAGTGCCTCATCAGATTCGATCCCCCGTGGATGGGCCCTTCGAACAGCATCGCGACGGCTACGCGATCGAATGGCCGGGAACCTACCGTATCGACGAGGACCTGTTCTCGTACTTCGATGAGGTGAGCGACACGGTTACCAGGATCATGGGCTATTCGACGGAGCAACTGCGCCAAGCGGGCTTGGGCTAGCGCCCGCGCGGGGAGCTATTCTGACGAGAATGGAGCCCGCCGCGATTTTTCAGATCGTCAATCCAATGGTGTTGCCCGGATGGGCGTTACTGCTGCTCGCGCCCGGATGGCGCTGGACGCAGCGGATCACCGCGGTGCTGATCCCGCTTCTGCTCGCCTGCGTGTATCTGGTGACGGTATCGATCGCGCTCAGTTCGGGCGGCGAGGGCAACTTCAATTCGCTCGCAGGCGTGGCCGCGCTGTTCCGGAATCCGATGGCGCTGCTCGCCGGCTGGATCCACTACCTCGCCTTCGATCTGTTCATCGGATCTTGGGAAGTGCGCGACTCGCGGAGCCGCGGCATCTCGCACTGGTTCGTTGCTCCGTGCCTGGTGCTGACGTTTCTGCTCGGACCCATCGGGTTGTTGCTGTACTTCGCCGTGAGGAGGAGCGCCGATGTCATGGCTCACTAGCGTGATGTTCGCGCAACTCGCGCTTGCCGCCGGTGCGCTCGTGGGGATGCTTGTCGATCCCCGCCAGCTCCTGGGTGTGAGCGTGTGGCTGAAGCCGTTCAAGTTCGCCGTGTCTGTCTTCATCTATCTGTTCACGCTACGCGCCATCCTTCGCCTGCAATCGCGTGAGCTCCGGTGGCCCGAACGCGTGGCGAGAATCGTGGCAGTGGCAATGGCGTTCGAAATGGCATTGCTCAACCTGCAGGCGGCACGGGGAGTGACGTCGCACTTCAACGAGTCGACCGCGTTCAACGCGACCGTGTTCAACGTCATGGGTCTGCTGATCCTGGTGAACACGACAGCAGCGGCTTTCACGGGCTGGAAGTTCTGGAAGCCGCAGCAGGCACAGATCGGGCCGGGAACGCTGTGGGGAATCCGCTGGGGGATGCTGCTCTTCATTCTCGGCAGCGTGCAGGCAGTAGCGATGCTCGCGATTCACGCGCACACCGTGGGCGCGCCGGATGGTGGTCCAGGACTGCCACTGCTCAACTGGAGCACGACGCACGGCGACCTGAGAGCCGCTCACGCGATGGGGTTGCATGGGATGCAGGTTCTGCCGATCGCGGGCTGGCTGGCCGATCGCTACGGAGCGCCCAACAGGCCCATGCTCGTGAGTGGCGTGGCGATCCTGTATGGCGGGCTTTTCGCGTTTCTGCTGATGCACGCGCTCGCGGGGCGGCCTGTTACCGGATAGCCTGGTCAGCCGGCTGTCTTTCGCTTCTTCCTCCGCAACGGCGGTCGGCGCTTCAGTGTGGGCCGCGGGGCCACTGGAGGGGGCTTGTTCCGCTCGAGTCGCCGCGAATTCCGCATCGCATGGATGGCGACGCTCAGATCTCGACGGATGGTCATGAGATCGCTTCTCCAGTGGTCGAGCCCGAATGTGAGGTCGTGGACCTTCTCGCAAACGATGCACAGCTTCGAAGCGTCTTCCAGATCTTCAGTCTTCACTGATCGAATTTCCGCAAGTGGATAACGGTGTTCCCAACCGAGAAGCGATACTCTGCGGCGCACGCGAAGCGTCTGGTCAGCCCTCGAAAGCGAGATGGTCGATTCCACCATGAAATAAGGCAGTGTGGCGATGCAGACGAGGCTGACGAGCCCAGCCAAGAGTCCCCAGAAACCGAAGCCCTCGATAACCATGACTACGATCGCGGTGACGGCGCACGCGATCAGAAGGGTGGCTTGCGCGATGCCTTGAGTCTCTCGGTACACCACGCGAGCTTCGGTCCGCTCCTCCAGGCGAATCTCGCTTCGCCATTTCCGCCTCATCGGGTGCCATCTTATCGCGCCGCGCAGATGCTGAGCGGCCCGGCCCCGTCCTCCGCTTTACTGGCCACCACGGAATGTAAGCCTCCCCCACCCGCCTTGCAACGCCCCCCGCCGTTCGCTACCCTCGAAATCAGGCACCCCGCTTCACCATCCATGACCACCCGAACCCTGTTCCCATCCCTGTTTGCATTCGCTCTGGCGACCGTCTGGCCCGCCCCAGCGCAGGACACTTTCCGCGACGTGCAGAGCCGCATCTCGGAGTTCACGCTCTCCAACGGCTGGAAGTTCATCGTCGTCGAACGCCACCAGGCGCCCGTCGCATCCTTCTACACCTACGCCGACGTCGGCTCGGCGCAGGAGGTAAAGGGCATCACCGGACTCGCCCACATGTTCGAGCACATGGCGTTCAAGGGAACCCAGCACATCGGCACCAAGAACTACGCCGAGGAGAAGAACGCGCTCGATCGCGTGGACCAAGCCTTCCAAGCCCTGCGCGCCGAAAAGACGAAGCCGGGCGGCGGCGACAAGGCGAAGCTCGAGGCGCTCAAGAAAGACTTCGATGCGGCGCAGGAAGGCGCAGGAAAGTTCGTAGTGCCCAATGAATTCGGGCAGGCGATCGATCAAGCCGGCGGGCGCGGATTGAACGCGTCCACCAGCTATGACAAGACCGACTACTTCTTCAGCCTCCCCTCGAACTCGGCGGAGCTCTGGTTCTATCTCGAATCCGAGCGGTTTCTCGATCCCGTCTTCCGCGAGTTCTACAAGGAAGCGGGCGTGGTCCGGGAAGAGCGGCGCATGCGGACCGAGAACAGCCCCATCGGCAAGCTCCTCGAAGAGTTCCTGAGTATTGCCTACAAGGCCCATCCGTATGGCGAGCCTGTGGTAGGCCACATGAGCGATCTCGAAAGCTTCACGCGTGCCGACGCCACGGCGTTCTTCCAGAAATACTATGGTCCCAGCAATCTGACAAGCGTTGTGGTGGGCGACGTGGATCCGAAGAAGATCCGCGCGATGGCTGAGGAGTACATGGGGCGCATTCCGGCGCGACCCAAGCCGGATCCGATCCGCACGGTGGAGCCGGACCAGATCGCCGAGCGGCGCGTGACGCTGAAGGCGCAGTCGCAGCCGATCTTGCTTTTTGGGTATCACAAGTCCGACATGAACAGTCCGGACTTCGCCGCCTTCGAAGCGTTGAATAGCTTGCTGAGCGATGGACGCTCGTCCCGATTGCACGAGAGCCTGGTGACGAAGAAGAAGGTGGCGGTGCAGGCGGGTGGCATCACCGGATATCCGGGGTCGAAGTATCCCGGAATGTTTCTGTTCTTGGGAGTGCCCGCGCCGGGCAAGACGAATGCCGAGCTCGAGAAAGAGATGAACGCCGAGATTGACCGGATGACCACGGAGTTGGCAAGCAAGGAAGAACTCGACGGCGTGAAGAACCGGGCTCGCGCCGAGCTCATCACGCTGCTGGCAAGCAATACGGGTATGGGCCATGAACTGGCCAAGTGGCAAGTCATGACGGGTGACTGGCGGAATCTGTTCCAGTTTCTAAACAAGCTGAACGCAGTGACGCCCCAAGACATCCAGCGCGTAGCAAAGGCGACGTTCCGGCCAGCCAACCGGACCGTGGGCTATCTCGAGAACGGTAAGTAAGGAGCAAGCGAACCATGAGAATCGTTACCATCGCACAGTCCATTTGTGTTGCCGCTACGCTCGCCATGGCGCAAGCTCCGGCGGGCAAAGTTCCGCCAAGCTACAAAGACCTGAAATTTCCCCCGCTGAACCAGATCAAGATTCCAAATGTCACGCGCTACACGATGGCGAACGGCATGACGGTGTTCCTGGTGGAAGACCACGAACTGCCTGTGGTGAACGCGCGCGCGCTCATCCGCACGGGCGATCGCTGGGACCCGGCGGGCAAGAACGGACTCTCCGACATCACGGCGAACGTGATGCGCACCGGAGGCACGCCCACGCGCAACGGCGATGATCTCGACAAGGAACTCGACCGGTTGGGCGCAGGCGTGGAAGTCGGCTCGGGCGACGACTCAGCTTCAGCCTCGGTGTTCGTGCTGAAAGAAGACTCAGTGAAGGGACTGTCGATTCTCGCCGACCTCCTGCAGAATCCCGCGTTTCCGCAAGAGAAGATCGATCTCGCCAAGACCACGATGCGCGCCAGCATCTCGCGCCGCAATGACAACGCGTCGGGAATCCACCACCGCGAAACAGGCCGGTTGCTCTACGGGAAAGATACGGCATACGGCCGCCGGCCCGAGTATGCAACGCTGAGCGCGATCGGGCGTGACGATGTGATTACGTTTCACAAGCAGTACTACCAGCCCGAGAACGTGATCCTCGCGGTGTGGGGCGATTTCCAGATCGCTCAGATGAAGCAGCAGCTCGAAGGCACGTTCGGCAAGTGGGCGCGCGGCGGCCAGCCGAAGCCTTCGGTGCCCGAAGCGCCGCTTTCCGCGCAGGCCAAGGGGATCCATCTGCTCAAGAAAGACGACGTGAACCAGACGAACATCGCGATGGGCTTTTTGCTGGGCCGCGCCGATCATCCCGACCACGCGGCTCTCACAGTGATGACGCGGATCCTGGGCGGCGGGTTCGGGTCTCGCATGTTCAATGCGGTCCGCACGAACGCGGGCTTGGCCTACGCGGCCAGCGCGGGCTACTCGCCGGAACTCGATCACTCGGGTTCGCTGCAGGCGATGGTGACGACGAAATCGGAGACGACTGCTCAGGCTCTGGACTTGATGAAGCGCGAGATCGCCAAGATGAAAGAGGCCGAGGTGACTGACGCCGAGATGCAGCGGGCCAAAGACGCACTGCTCAAAGGCGAGGCATTCGACTTCGACTCAGTGGGCAAGGTAGTGGGCCGTTTGATGACCTACGAATACTTCGGATATCCGGAGAACTTCTTCCAGAAAAACCGCGAAGCGATCGGCAAAGTGACGAAAGCGGACGTGTTGCGCGTGGCCAAACAATACCTCGTGGAGGACAAGTTCCTGACCGTGGTGCTGGGGAATCCGGCGAAGTTCGACAAGGCGTTGTCGAGCTTCGGTCCGGTGACCGATGTGGATTACTCGATCCCAGAGCCGAAGGCCGCTCCCGTGGCGGCAGCCACCGCGGACACGTTACAAAAAGGCAAAGACCTGCTCACCAAGGTTCGCGCAGCGCACGGTGGCGATGCGCTGATGACGGCGAAGGATTATCAGGCGAAGCTCGACATGACGATGGTGACGCCGCAGGGTGAGATGGTGTTCAAGTCAGAGGCGACATCGAGCATGCAAGGCAAAAGCGCGATGAAGATGCTGTCTCCGATGGGTGAAATCACGCAAGTGTTCGACGGGGCGAACGTCTGGCTGAAGACCCCCCAGGGGACGCGCGAGATGCCCAACCAGGTGGCTGCGGCGCGGACGTCCAGCGCGCGCGAATTGATTTCGGTGCTCCGGAATTTCGACAAGGCGGGCTATCGGGTGCAATCGCTCGGCGCGACGAAGCTCGATGGAAAGGACGTGGAGAGCGTGTTGGTGGCAAACGATGATCTGAAGCTCGAGGTGAAGCTCTTCGTAGATCCGGTGACAAATTTGCTGGCAGGGCGAAGCTACGTGGGTCAGGCGATGATGGGGCCGCCTGGCGAAGTGGTAGAGTCGTATTCGGACATCCGTGAAGTGGGAGGCATCAAGATGCCGTTCCGGATCGTGGGAATGCGAGAGGGCAAACGCGCGGCGGAACAGCGGATGAGTGAGATCAAGATCAACGTGGGGGTACCGGATAGTGCATTTGCCAAGCCGTAGGAGCTTGCTGTTTTCGATGGGCGCCGCCCTGGGCGCGCCGGCGTGGGCTTCGAACAAGATCGGCCGGTCGCGGATCAGCGCGATCACCGACGAGATTGCCCGGACGCCCGCCGCGGCGATCGAGTTCGCGCGTCAGTACGGGCTGCAGTGGCTCGAACTGCGCAGCGTTCCCGGTGCTCGCAAGGAGTACTTCATGCTGCCGGAAGCGGAGCTGAAGCAAGCGGCCAAAGAGTTCCACGACGGCGGCGTGAAGATTTCGTTCCTCAACACGAGCATGCTGAAGTATTGGCTACCGGGGACCGAGCCGGAGAATCCGAAGGCGAAGCAGGATCCCACGCGATTTGGAAAGCGGAAGGAAGAGCTCGACAAGGCAATCCAGGCAGCCCATATTCTCGGAACAACGAAGGTGCGGATCTTCACGTTCTGGCGCACGAAGACGGATATCAGCGATCGCGTGGCCGAGCTGATCAATGACCTCACCGAGACGGCGGCGCGCGAAAAGGTGCAGTTGCTGATCGAGAACGAACCGGCATGCAGCGTGGGCAACAACAGCGAACTGACGGCGCTTCTCAAGAAGATTCCGTCGAAGTGGGTGGGCATCAACTGGGATCCGTTGAACGCGCAACACACCAAGGAAATCGCGTTTCCTGACGGCTATGAGATGCTGCCGGCCAAGCGCATCTGGAACGTGCAGATCAAGGGGAAGAGCGTGCTCGAGGGTCCTGAGAAGATGGACTGGGCGGCGATCTTCCGGCGGCTCGAGAAGGACGGCTACAAGGGTCAGATTGGACTCGAGACTCACATCTTCGGCGAGATCCAGGTGCAGAAGTCGCACGAGTCGATCAAAGAGATTTTGCGGATCGTGGAGAGTTGATGACGGCTGCGGCTCGCGAATTGTACTACTGTTCCGCGGTTTCCTCGCCAGCCGCTTTCGGCCTCCGTATAGTGCGGGCTTTAGCCAGGGCGGGACTTCAGTCCCGCTTCGGACACGGGCACCTACGCTTCTGGGAATGCTGCGCGATGTGGGGCAGGCTTCAGCCTGCGCGGGACTTCAGTCCGGCCTGCCGGGGAGCGCGATAGTGCGCCCGGGACCGATCATCGGCGGACTCTCAGTGGTGGCCGCGATCATCGGCGGCTTCCTCTTCTGGACCCGCGGCGCGCATGTGGAACTGCGCGGCGAGATGAAGAAAGTGCGCACCTACGGTATCGACAACGTGAGTTCCATCGCCGTGGTCGACTTCCGCTTCCAGAATCCGTCAGACCTGCCGTTCGTGGTTCGCGACGTCGAGTTGATCCTCGAGAAACCCGACGGAACCAGCGTGAAGGGCTCCGTGATCGCCGAAAGCGACGCCAAGCAAATGTTCGATGCCGTGAAGGCGCTGGGGCAGAAGTACAACGACACGCTCAAGGTGCGCGACAAGATCGCCTCGCGCGCGGGCGATGACCGCATGGTCTCGGCGCGCTTCGAATTGCCCGAGTCGGCATTGCAGGGCCGCAAACAATTTCGCGTGCGCGTGGAAGAAGTGGATGGCGTGGTGAGCGAAATCGTCGAGGCGCAGGCGAAGTAGTGGCGCGGCGGATCGAGACGCATCTGCTCACGGGGCCCGCCGGCAGGCTGGAATCGCTGCTCGAAGAGCCCGAGGATCGCGACCCAATTCATGCGGCGCTGGTTTGCCATCCGCATCCGCAGCACGGCGGCACGATGCACAACAAGGTGGTCTACCGCATGGCGCGGGCGCTCCGAAAAGCAGGCGCAGTGGTGCTGCGCTTCAATTATCGCGGTGTGAACCTGAGCGAGGGTAGCTACGCGAATGGGATCGGCGAAGTGGACGATGCACGGGCCGCGCTCGCCTGGTTGCGCTCTCGGTATCCGGATCTGCCGTATACGCTCGCCGGGTTCTCGTTCGGGTCGCGGATTGTGCTGCGGCTCGCCAAGGAGTGTCCCGATGCGGCGCGTGTGATCGCGGTGGGATTCCCGGCGCGGTACCAGGACTACAGCGACTATCTGGAAGCTCCCGTACAGCGTGTATTCGTGCAGAGCACACGCGACGAGTTCGGTCCGCGGCCGGAGTTCGAGCGCTTCTTCGAGTCGGTCGCCGGAGAGAAGCAACTCGTGTGGGTCGAGTCCGGAGATCACTTCTTCAGCGGCGCTTTGGACGCCTTCGAAGGAGCGGTTCTCGAGGCCTCCCGGACGGCCTGAGTACGCCAGCGCCCGGTTAGCAGTAATATAAAAACGAGTGCGCCATGAATCGAACAAAACTAAGCACTTTTGTTTTCCTTACCGCGTTGCCCGCGTTTGCGTCTACCCCGCTGGCCTCGCTTCCCCTCAGTTTCGAGGCTACGCCTGACGGGGGGTTCGTCTCGCGAGGACACGGATACTCGCTGGCGTTGACGAGCACAGAGGCGCGATTCCGCAACGCGCGCGGTTCGGTTCACATGCGGCTGGCGGGCTCAGCGGCGAACGCCGCGGGGCGAGCGGAGGATCGCCTCGAAGGCACCAGCAACTACTTCCTCGGCAACGATCCGAAGCAGTGGCGCACCGGAGTGGCCACCTACGGCCGCGTGCGCTATTCGGGCGTGTATCCGGGCATCGACTTGGTCTACTACGGCAATCCGGCACAGCTCGAGTACGATTTCGTGGTGACGCCGGGAGCCGATCCCACTCGGATTGCGTTCGCGTTCGAAGGCGCATCGGGCGTCCGCGTGGATGTTTCGGGCGACTTGGTGCTGACCGCGGCGAGCGGCGAAGTGCGCCAACGGCGTCCGCACCTTTATCAGGAGATCGACGGCCAGCGCCGCGAAATCGGCGGAGGCTACCGGGTTCTCAGCGGGAATCGCATCGGTTTCGCGGTGGACCGCTATGACCGGAACCGCGCGTTGGTGATTGATCCGGTGATTCAGTTCTCGACGTTCTACGGCGGCCGAATCCGCGAAGAGGCTCGTTCCATCGCGCTCGACGGCGCGGGGAACCTCTATGTCGCCGGCCTCGCGACGTCGCCGGATTATCCTTCCACCGCGGAGGCAGTGCAGCGGCAAGTAGTGGGCGGCACCGATATCTTCGTCGTGAAGCTCAATGCGACCGGAACCAAGGTGCTGTACTCGACGCTCATCGGCGGAGGCAACGAGGAAAGCGGCGCCTACATGGCGGTGGATCAGGCCGGCAACGCCTACGTGGCCGGCACGACGCTTTCGGTGAATTTTCCGACCACGCAGGGGGCATGGAAGATTCAGGGCGCGAGCGACGGTGACAAAGACGGCTTCGTGGTGAAGCTCGATCCCTCGGGCGCGAACATGCTGTACTCGACGCGAATCGGCGGCAAGGGCGCCGACACGGTGAACGCCGTGGCGATCGATTTTTCGGGGAGCGCCTACGTGACTGGCGACACGGTGTCGAGCGATTATCCGACGAACGAAGGCGTCATCCAGACTGAGCGCAAAGGCGTCAACGATGCGTTCGTAACCAAACTTCGGCCAAACGGGAGCGGCGCGATTTTTTCCACTTATCTCGGTGGCGCAGACGACAGCTTCATCGTGCCGTATGAGTCGGGTCGCGCGATCGCCGTGGATCGGACCGGAGGAATCTGGGTAGCCGGTATCACAACGTTGCGCGATTTTCCGGTGACGTCGAGCGCGCCGCAAACCACGCACTTGGGGCAATCGGACGGGTTCGTGACGAAGATCGCAGCCGATGGCACGGCGATCGTGTTCTCGACCTTCCTGGGCGGAGAGAACGTGGACACAGTGAACGCCATGTACGTGGACACTTTCGGGACCAACATCTATGTAGTGGGCGATACGCTGAGCGCGCGCTTTCCAGCGACGCCTCAGGTGGTGCAGCAATTCCTGAACGGCGGCACGAATCTGGCGATTCCACCGCGAGACGCATTCGTGACGAAGATCAACGGCAGCGGCCAGATTGTCTACTCCACCTACTTGGGTGGCTCCGGCGACGACCAGGCTAACGCCGTGGTCGGCGATGCCGCGGGCAACGCTTACGTGTTCGGAACCACCACCAGCCGCGATTTCCCGGTGACGTTCGACGCACTGCAAGCCAGCCTCTCACTGGGAATCACCGGCGAGCCCTACGACGCGTTCCTCTCGGTGTTCACGCAGTACGGGCAACAGTTGCAATTCTCCACGTACCTCGGCGGTACGCGCACTGACTTCGGAAACGCGATCACGCGCGATGCGGCGGGCAACATCTTCGTGGCGGGCTACACGCAATCTTCGGCGTTCCCGATCTCGCCGGGAGCGCTGCAGTCGACCACGGGGTTCGGCACGAACACGGCGTTCATCACCAGGATCGGAGAGGCGCGCGCCCCGGCTTCGCAGATCGTGATCGTGAGTGGAGACAAGCAAACGGCTGATCAGGGAGCGGAGGTGCGGCTGCCGTTGGTGGTGGCCGTGCGTGACCAATTCAACAATCCGATTGCCGGCGTGCTCGTGAACTTCTCGGCAACCAACGCCACCATCACGGGAACCGCAGTGACGACGGACCAGCAAGGTCAGGCACGCGTGCTGGCGAGGCTCGGCGATCGTCCGGGTCCGGCATCGGTGACAGCGAAGTTCGGTGATCTGACTACCGTCTTCACGTTGACCGCGCAGCGCGTGGGTCCGCCACTGCCAGAGATCAGCCCTGGCGGCGTGATCAGCGGCGGATTCTCGAATCCTCCGTTGCGAGTGCTTTCGGTGGGCGCGCGCGGAGCGGTGCTCGGCCGGCTGTTCGCGCCGGACTTCACTGACGTGCGGCCTTCGCAGGTGGACGATCCGAAATTGCCGTTGAACCTGGCCGGGGTGTGCCTCACCGTTGGCGGGGTGGCGGCGCGATTGGCGGCGGTGAGCACTACGGTGATCGAGTTCGTGGTGCCCGAGATTCCGAATGCCGACAACGTTCCGGTGGTGGTGATCAAGAACTGCGGCCTACCAGGCGAGTTGCGCAGCGATCCAGCGACGGTGGATCTCCGCGCGTTCTCACCGGAGTTCCTCTACTGGCAATCGGGCAATGCGCGGAATCCGATTTTCGCGATCAAAGAGAGTGGCGAGAAGATCGGTCCGCCGAGCGTGGATCGTGCGATCCCGGCGGGCCCGAATGACGTGATCACGGTTTATGGAACGGGCTTTGGCCCTACGCGGCCGGCGATTCCTGCCGGCGAGAAGACCACCGAACTCGCGCGAACCGTGGAGCCGCCGGTGTTGATTCTCGACGGCCGGCAGATCCCCGGCGATCAGATCAGCTACTGTGGGCTGTCGCTCGATCAAACGGGACTCTATCAGATCACGTTCCGCATTCCGCAGGATGTCCGCAATGGCGACTTGGCCTTGAGCGTCCGTTTCGGACTGGAGCAATCGCCGGCGACCGCATTCGTGCGCGTGGCGGGTGGGCTCGATCTCAATCCGTCGGCCGCCGTATCGCCGACGCGAATCGACTTCGGCGACGTGATCATCGGCCAGTTCCGCGAGTTGCCGTTGACCGTGGGCAACGCGGGAACGTTCCCGCTGAACGTGAATTCGATCACGTCGGCCTTGCAGTCGGTGACGGTGACGCCGAATCTGGTCGGCACGCTGCAACCCGGTGAGACTCGCTTGCTGACCGTGCGGTTTACGCCCGTGGCGAACGGCGCCGTGGCCACGACGATTTCGGTTTCGACCGACGACCCCCAACAGCCGATGCTGAACGTACCGGTAACCGGCACAGGTGGAACGTTGCCTCCGCCCGACAATCCGCGGCCGGCTCTCACGACTTTGTCGCCGGATCAAGTGGATCAAGGTGGCGCGCCGTTCAACTTGGTGGTGAACGGAACGGGATTCGTGAAGGGCTCAGTGGTAGAAGTAGCTGGCAAGCCACGATCGACGTTCTTCAATCACTCGGCCCAGTTGATCGCGTTCGTCCAAGCGGGTGACATTCTCAGCGTCGGCCAAGTGCCGGTAGCGGTGCGGTCGCCTGCGCCGGGGGGCGGACTTTCGAACAGCTTGAACCTCACCGTGCGCGCATTCCAGCAAACGGGCGTGCCATTCGGCATCGTGAATCAGTTCGACTCACGTGCGTGTCCGGCGATGACGTCGTTTGTCTCGGTGTTCAGTTCCGGTGGTACGCCGGTGCGGAACATGACTGCGGATTCGACATCGTGCATGGAAGAAGGGCAGCCGGTGACCTGCACGATCGCGCCAGCGGCGGCAGACTTCCCTGCCTCGGTGGCGCTCGTGTTCGGCATGAACGGGATCACAGCCCAGGAGGATCAACTCCTGTTGAAGGCCGCGGCGAAAGGGTTCGTGAACAACCTCGGCGCGCAGGACCGTGTCAGCATCGTGCACTTGGAAGACCAGGCGCGGCCGTTGCTGCCGTTCACCGCGGACAAGGAAAGAGTGAACACGCTGATCGACTTGTTGCGCCCCGTAGATCCGGGCAACGCTCTGTATGATGCAGTGGCAAATGCGACCGCGAGCTTCCGCGATGAAGAGCAGCAAGGGCGGCGCCGGATCGTGGTGCTGTTCACGGCCAAGGATAATCTGAGCGGAGTCTTCAACGACGCGAGCCAGGCTCTGGGTGTGGCGCGCGCCAGCGGCGTCACCGTATACGCGGTAGCGATCGGCTCGGGCGGCACGGACGTGAACCTGACGGGCTTCCTACGGCAGTTGACGCGCGATACGTTCGGCCAGTATTTCCAGGAGAGCTCTCCGATCAGATACGGAGATGTGCTGAACCGGATCAACGGGATCATCCAGGCGCAGTATGCGATCAATACCTACGCGCTGGCGATCGACGGGCGGACCAAGCCCCTGTCGTTCACGTTCAAGACGCCGGAAGGTACGGTGACGGCGACGCGCAATTACGCGCCTTGCTTGAAGTAACGGGCCGGACTCGAGAACAGACTGAAATGAACAGCGGCTCGGCTGCTGCTGCCCGGATCGTGGTGGCTGGCGCCGGTATGATAGGGCAGGCCCACATTGAGCGCCTACAGCGCGAGCGTGAAGCTCGCCTCGTGGGCATAGTGGACCTCAGTGAGACAGTGGCCGCGCAGGCCTCGACTCTGGGCGTCCCATGGAGCGGCGATCTCGCATCAATGCTCGCAAGTGTGAAGCCCGACGGCGTGGTGATCGCGCTCCCGAACCAAGCGCACTTCGCCGCCGGAATGGCGGCCGTTCGCGCGCGTGTGCCGATGTTGATGGAGAAGCCGATCTGCGAGACGGCGGAGCAGGCACGAGAGCTAACCGAAAGCTCGGAGCGCGATGGCGTGCCCGTGCTCGTGGGACATCATCGCCGCCACAGCGCACTGATGAGAGGAGCGAAGCAGATCATCGCCTCGGGCCGCTTGGGCAAGCTCGTGGCCGTGAATGCCATGTGCTGGTTCCGCAAGCCGCCCGAATACTTCGAGGGCCGGAACTCATGGCGCCGCGAGCCAGGTGGCGGACCCGTGATGATCAACCTGATCCACACGATCGACGACCTCCGCAATCTGTGCGGCGACATCGCCACCGTGCAAGCTCTCGCGTCGAACCACGCGCGCGGATTCGCCGTGGAAGACACGGCCAGCTTGATCCTCGCATTCCGCAATGGCGCGGTGGGTACGGTGACGCTGTCGGACGCCGCCCCGAGCCCGTGGAGTTGGGAGCTCACCTCCGGCGAGAACCCTGCCTACCCGCGCACGGAAGAGTCGTGCTACTTCATCGCCGGATCGGAGGGCGCGCTCTCCGTTCCGCGACTCGAGTTCTGGAGTCACAGCGGCGAAGGGCACTGGTGGACTCCGATCCACTCCGAGCGCCTCAGCGTAGCGGATCTCGGCTCCGATCCGCTCACGAATCAGATGCGGCACTTCTGCGATGTCGCGCGCGGGCGCGTGCAGCCGCTCCTCGACGCACGGGGTGGGAGCGAGACGCTTCGCGCCACGCTCGCGGTGCTGGAAGCATCGCGCACCGGTCGAACCGTGCAGATCTGAGAGCCTACTTCTTCTTTGCCGGACCCTTGGCGCTAGTCGCGGGCTTCGCTGCGCCGAGCAGCGTCTCGATCTGCGCGCGCATGTTCTTCTCTTCTTCCTGGTAGAACTTGTCGCCGCCAGGGTAGTGCGCGCGAATCACGCCCGCGCGATCGATGAACACGAGTTGAGGATAGTACATGATCATCGCGATCGGATGCTCGAGGTACTGATGCGGCAGTTCCTTGGGCGCGAAGCCGACCGGGAAGCTGAGCCCGAGATTCTTCACGTAATCGTCCACCAGCATGTTCGACATGTCATTGACCGCAATGCCGAGCGCCTGGAATCCGCGCGAGCCGAACTCGGTCTGCATCTTCTGCAAGACGCGCGAGCAGTTCTGGCAATGCGGACACGTGGTGAGCAGGAACTCGATGCCGAGCACCTTGCCCTTGTAGCTCGCGATGTCGATCTGTCCGGTCGTAGTGCGGAAGACCAGCGATGGAGACGGCTTGGGAAGAGTGAGCGCCGCTTGGGCCGCGGCTGCGCCTCCCAACATCAGGCAGACGTCTCGCCGGCTCGGTTTCAGGATCATAATCCCAGTTTAGTTCACGATGGGAAACAACGACTTCTTGTTGTCGTAGTATTGGCCCATCGCGGCATTGGCCGCGCAAACCACTTCCACCTGCTGAGCCACCGCTCCCCAGTGCTTGCCGGGGATTGCTACGTAGAGCTGCGATGCGGGGAGCCCGGTGAAGGTGCGATTTCCCTTGCAGCCGAATGAGAGCGAGGTGGAGCCCGTCATCCCAGCCAACGGAAGAACCGCGCATCCGGGGCGCCCGAGCACATTGGTGAGAGCGTTGCCCGCGCCAGCGCGGAGAGCCGCTTCGTAGAGCAGCATGGCGGCATTGGGATCGGCAGCGAGCAGCACTGCGTCCGCTGCGAACTTCGCATCGTCAACCGGCGCGTAGGCAACCGCGGCGGGAGTTTTGGGCAGCACCGGGATCCCCGGAACTTCCTTCATCTCGATGTAGTGGTTCGCCACCATGAATCCGACAGTGTCTTCGAGTTCCTTGGCGCGTTCGGCGGGTAGCGACACCGCGTGCGTGTGCGCTCCCACGGCGCAGTTGTAGTGATCGGAGGGCACGGTGTAGAAAGACTGACCCTGCATCGCATACCGCCAGAATGTGCAGCCGGAGGGCGTAGGGCCGCCGGTCCATTGGGCCACTCCGGCCGGTGGGGCATCGAGAAACCCGATTGCGATGGGCGGCGCGGAGAGGCCGAGAAGTTCCTGTACACGATTCATGTTTAAGATGATATCTTGCGGGTCAACATCGTCGCCGACGACATCACCGGTGCTTGCGATACGGGAGTAGCGTTTCCCGGCGCGGTTGTAGCATTGACGCCCGAAGCTCCCGAGGCGGCGGTGACGGTGTTCTCCACGGACTCGCGCAATGACGCGGCAGACTTGGCTGCGGCCAAGATCCGAGCCTTGCGCGCGCGCCTTCCCGAGGCTGATCTCGTGTACAAGAAGATCGATTCCATCATGCGCGGCAACGTGCGAGAAGAAGTGGCTGCGTTTGATCGTGAAGACGTTGTCGTGTGTCCGGCGTTTCCCGAACAGGGCCGCACGGTGGAGAATGGCCGCGCCCTGCCGGCCGGGATCGACCTGCGCGCGATGTTCGGAGCGTCGGCCATCGACGCGCGGACCACTAACGACCTGCGCCGCATCGCGGAAGAGGCTTTGGCGCGAAAGCCGCTACTGGTTGGCTCGGCGGGCTTGGCGCGCGAAATAGCGCGATTGCTCGGCGCGGGTCCAGTGACCGCTGCGGCAGCGCCGGGCGCGGGATGCCCGATCCTCTGCGTCGGCTCTACACATGACGCCACCGTCGCCCAAGTGGACCATCTACTCGCGCACTCGCGCCTCGGATACGAGTTCTGGCGAATCGATTCGCGCAACCCGAGCGCGGGCCAGTTGCGGCTGCTCGCCGATTGCGTGCGTCCGCGCCAGACCGGCGGGCTGTTCCTCTCGGGCGGCGATACGGCTCTGCTGGTGCTCGAGGCGCTGGGCGCGAAAGCGATCCGGCTCGAAGCGGAACTGTCGCCCGGAGTTCCTGTAGGGCGGATCGTGGGCGGCGCGGGCGATGGGCTGGCGGTGATCACCAAGTCGGGCGGATTCGGCGGCCCTGAGACGCTGACGCGGGCCGTGGAGCTACTTTCGGGAATGACACGCGTGGGAGGAAATGTTTGAAACAAGATCGACTACCGCGAATCGCGGTGACGCTGGGCGACCCGGCGGGCATTGGTCCCGAGGTGGTGGTGAAGGCGCTGGCCGATCCGGCGATCGCCTCCCTGGCCGACTGGATCGTGGTGGGCGACGAGCCCGTGGTCCGGCTGGCCGAGCGGCTCACGGGAACGCCGTTCACCGCGCAACTGGCGGCGCAACAGAATCTCGGTTCGCTCGACGGCTTCTCGTTCGGCAAGCTGAGCGCGGCCTGCGGACTGGCCGGGCTCCACTACGTGAAGACAGCCACCGAGATGTGCCTGCGCGGGGAAACGGACGCGATGGTCACCGCGCCGCTCAACAAAGAAGCAGTAGCGCTCAACAACATCCAGTTTTCGGGGCACACCGAATACATCGCCGAACTGTGCGACAACTCGGACTCACGGATGCTGCTGGTGAGCGAGCGTCTACGCGTGGTCCACGTCTCGACCCACATCGCGCTCCGCGACGCGTGCCGGCTCGAGACGGCGAGGATCCTGAAGACGATCGAGTTGGGCGCGGCGGCGATGCCGCTGATCGGAATCGCCAAGCCGCGCATCGCCGTGTGCGGGCTCAATCCGCACGCCGGAGAGCACGGGCTGTTCGGTGATGAAGACGAGCAGTTCATCCTGCCTGCGATTCGCGCGGCGCGCGAACGTGGGATCGACGCCGATGGTCCCCACGCGGGCGACACGGTCTTTCTCCGCGCGGTGAAGGGACACTACGACCTGGTTGTCGCGATGTACCACGACCAAGGCCACATCCCGATGAAGCTGCTCGATTTCGACAACGGGATCAACGTGTCGATCGGGCTGCCGATCATCCGGACCTCAGTGGATCATGGGACGGCGTTCGACATCGCGGGAAAGAACATCGCCGAATCGACGTCAATGAAAGCGGCGCTCGAACTCGGAGCCCGGATGGCGCGCAACCGGATCGCGTCGGGTGCGGCGCTGCCGCGGTGAGATTAGCTTGCCTTCCGCTGCTTCGAGCGATGGAATGCGACCAGCATTCCCGCAGCAATCAGAAGCCCTGAAGTGGGCTCAGGGATAGAGCCGCCGCCGGTAGCGGGACCGTCGAAGGCGACCTCGCTGATGAAGATCCAGCCGGCACGGTATTGGGGATGAATCTGGATCGCATTGCCCACCAGATTCAATCCCGAGAAGGTGTAAGAGGTGGGAGCACTTCCGGCCGGGTTCGAGACAGAAAAATTCGTTGACGGGCCGCCGAGGACTCCGATATCGAACCCGAGCGGCGGCGCCACGCCCCCAAAATCGGAATCATCCACATAGATCGTAATGGAGTTCACGGTTACAACCGAGGCAAACCGGAAGGTCAGTAGAACATTGGGGACGTTTGTCGTAAGCCAGCCCACATATGGACCCGTGCCTGCAATGTTCTCCACCAGGTTCCAATTCTGCGCCGGGATGACGCCGTCTGTAAGATTCCCCACTCCGCCGGTGAGTGCAGCGCCGTCGGTGGTCTTGGAACCCGAGCCAGTGTAAGCCAGATCCCAGTAGTTGAAGCTGCCGCCACTCGCCGCTCCCGAACCGTTCGGGATATCGTAGCTTGAAACAGAGATAGGGGCAGAGAAAACGCTCGGCGTAACCGTAAGCACGATTACCGCGAGACTGGTTGCCTTGAACATGGAACCTCCCGCTCGAACATGAACAGCTAATACAATCTAGGGCAAGCGAGACGGTTTTGCAAGAAGTATTTCACCGCTCGCCATTCGCCACCGGGTTCGCTGACGGCCGTTGCCGCCATTCCCCGTTCACCTGCTCGTAGATCGTGCTCCAACCGCTCCAGCCATCGGAGTAGTTGCGAATGCGGCGCAGCCCCATTGCGCGCGCGTAGAGGAACGCAAGGCTCGAACGCCAGCCGCTTCCGCAGTAGAAGACGATCTCGCGGTTGCCGGAAAGGATGCCTGCCGCCTGCCAGCGATCGCGAATCTCGCCCACCCTGCGGAGTGTCCCGTCCGGATTCTGGTAGACGTGCGCCGAGTCGCTGCCGTCACCCAGTGCACGAGCTCCCGGGATGCGGCCTTTGGCCTCGAGATACGAGTAGCCGCTCACCTCGCCAAGATACTCGCGGCCGCTGCGCACATCGGCGAGGATCGCCTGCTCCCGGTGCGCCCGCACGTATTCAGTAGTCGCGAGCACGCCTGCGCGCGGGGGCGCCGCGAAGTGGACCCGCGGCAGCGCGTTTGGTTTCGACTCCAAAGCAAACCCGGCCCGCCTCCAAGCTTCCACTCCGCCATCGAGGTACAGCACCCGCCGAACACCCGCATACTCGAGGATCCACCAGACACGCGCCGCCGCGATCGTCTGGTGCCCATACACCACTACGGTCGAATCCGGCGCGATACCGAGTGCACCGATCACCGCATGAAGCTCCGGAACTGGGCGCAGGTGCCAGCGTGGCGATCCGTTCTCGAAACCGTCAGTGTTCACGTGAATGGCGCCGGGAATGTGACCAGCGTCGTACTCAGTCGCTTCGCCGGAGGGAGTCCAACTCGCCTCGGCAATCACGAGCCGCTTGCCCAGCGAGCGCTTTGCCTCGGCGAGCCATGCGGACGAAACGATCGGGCCGCTCTGCAGCACGCCCGCCAAGAGCAGCGATCGTCTGGAAAGCAGACGCGCCCCTCAATACGCCCCGCGCCGCAACAAAACCGCCTCGATTGTTTGAAACAAAATGCACAGGTCCAACCAAATCGACCAGTTGCGCGCGTAGTGCGCATCAAGCAGCACGCGTTCCTGATAGGTCGTGTTGTTCCGTCCGGAGACCTGCCATAGGCCCGTGATGCCCACCGGGACCTGCGCATACAAAGCGAAGTTGTCGCCGTAGCGCTCCACTTCGGCCTGTACGATGGGGCGCGGACCCACCAGGCTCATCTCGCCCTTGACCACGTTCCACAGTTGCGGCAACTCGTCGAGACTCGTCTTGCGCAGAAACGCTCCGATCCCGGTGACGCGTGGATCGTTCTTCAGCTTGTGCGTCATGTGCCACTCGGCGCGCGCTGCGGCGTCGCGTTCGAGATGTTTGCGCAAAACCTCGTCGGAGTCGACAACCATCGTGCGGAACTTCCATGCCCGGAACCGGGCTCCTTCGCGGCCCAATCGCTCATGCCCGTAGAAGACCGGCCCCTTGGACCCCAGCTTGACCGAAAGCGCAAGCGCGGCCGCCAACGGCGCCAGTATCGGAGCGAACAGCAAGCAGAGGAAGAGGTCGAGTGCGCGCTTGGTTCGTTGATCGGAGGGCTGCAAACCCTGGCGGCGCACCTCGAGACCCCATTGGCCGGCAAGATTCTTCGCACCGCTCCACTGCGTGGAGAATCCAGGCAGATCGGGCATGACCAGTACGTGCGAGAAGGCGGGCGCGTAGTCGTCCACCATCTGCTGCAGGTCGCGATGTGGTGCGCCGGACATGACCACGACGGCATAGGTGTCGTGCTCGGATCCGGAAAAGTGATCCACCACGCGCGGACCGCTCATCACCGGAATGCGAAGGCGCTCGAACTCGGAACGGTCGCGATCGGTGACGCCGTCATCGAGAACGGCGACGGGGTGCAAACCCATGCTCGGTTTGCGCCGGAACTCGCGCACCAGCTCCAGCGTCCGGTCATTGGCGCCGAACAGCACGGCGGGATAGCCCCACCAGTCGCGAGCTCCGAACCTGCGGCGAACAACGGCGCGAAACAGTGGAACGAGGGTCACGCTCAACGCCAGCGCGGCAAACAGGCTCGGCGTGAATAGCGAATGCGCACCGCGCAAGCTGACCGTCGTCGCGGCCAGCACGAGGAACAACAAGCCCGAGGAGAGAGTTGTGCGGCGCAGTTCTTCCTGCGGTTCCAGCGCGATGCCCGAATACAGACCTACCGCCGCGTAGACGGCGAGAAAGACGAAGAGGAACGGAAGGAGCCGCGCATAAGCCATCAGTTGAGGTTCGTCGGCGCCGGCCAATTTCAATACGAGGCCGGCGGCAACCGAGACCAACAAAGCAGCAGCGTCACTCACTACCAGACAAGCGATCATGCGAGCGGGACGGCGCCGGTGAACGGGTGTGGAAAGCGCCATCCTCTCTACGGCAGTTACTGTCGTCATTGTGTTACCTCATGGATCGAAATCCGTTCTGCTCCAAGAACGGTGGGCGAAGGGAGCGCTCCTCCGGAAAGGACGCCTTGATAGACGGTCAATGTTTTTTCGATCATTGACTCGGATGTGAATTCGTTTTCGAAGCGGGTGCGAGAAGCGCGGCCCATGTGGGCTCGCATCGCGGAGTCCGCCAGCAGACGGTCGAGTACGCCGGCGAATCCCGGGGTGTCCCCGGGATTCACCAGAAATCCGTTGCCGCCTTCGGTGACCATTTCGTTGACTCCGCCAACGTCGCTCGATACCACGGGCAGGCCGGCGCGAAGCGCCTCGAGAATGCTGATCGGGAGCCCCTCCCAGTTGGTCGCCAACGCGAAGACGTGCGATGAGGCGAGCAGTTGCCCGACGTCTCTTCGTTCGCCCGTGAACTCCACGCGAGAGGCGATTCCGAGTGTCCGTGCGAGGGCTTCCATCTCCGTTCGCAGAGGACCGTCGCCCACCAGCACCAAACGAAACGGCCGAGCCAGTGACGCAGCAGCATCCAGGAGCAGCCGATGGTTCTTCTGTGCGGCAAAGCGAGCAACCATGATCACGCGAGGCTCGGCGCTATCCTCGCCGGGTGTAGCGCGCAAGGGTGAGTCCTCGATGCCGTTGTGGATGGTGACGTGCAACCCGGGGGCACCAACACGGTGAGCAAGCGCCAAGCGGCGATTCGCTTCCGACACATTGATGATGCGGCTGGTCCAGCGGGCGGCGAGCCGCTCGGTAGGAATACCGATGGCCTTCCACTTCCACGACACTCCTTCTGAAAACGCCCACGAATGGGCGGTGAAGATCGCGGGAACTCCGGCGAGGCGGGCGGCCAGTCGTCCCAGTGTTCCTGCTTTGGAGGTGTGCGTGTGAACGATGTCCGGGCGGAGTTCGGCGATTACGCGTCGCAAAGCCAGCAGAGCCTTGTTGTCTTTCCACGGGTGCGTGGGCTGCACGAGATCCGGCAGGACGGAAAACGGAACGCCCATCGCGGCCGCCGTCTCGGTGAGGTACCCGTGTTCGCCCGTCGCAACGTGCCCGTCCACGCGGCCCTGCATTCCACGCAGCAGGTCAACCACGTGCGTCTGCGCGCCGCCCATCTCCGCGCGCGTGATCACGAACAGAATCTTTCGCAGCCGGCTCATGCCCACCTCTTCACCATTTGGCGAAGCACCCGGCCGCGATCTCCCGGTGCGAACGCCAACCGGATCAGTGGCGCCGCGGATCGCGGCGGAAGGGTGGCCACGAGCATGGTCCATGCGGTGAATTCCATGCGTGACCTCACGGAAAGCTCATCGGAGCGCCAGACTGCGCGAATGAGGCGGGCGGCAATGCGGAAAGGTCCTCCTTCCGGCAGTGCGGTCTCGCGAGTATCGATCTTGTGGAGAGACAGGCGCACCTTCAAGTGAAGCCAGTGCGAGACCACCGCCTCGGGCGACAGCTCGAGTCCACGCTTGTGGGAAGCTTCTTCGAGCAGGGCGCGCAGCCGGCGATCGGCCTCGAGCATCGAGCTCAGCTTGCGGATGAGCTGCGCGCTGTCGGCTTCAGTGATGTTGGTGATGGAAGCGGCGTGGCGGCGGTAAAGGCCGAGCGGTTCCTGCACCGCGCCGACCTCTCCGAAGAATGGCGCGAGAAAGACCAGATAGCAATCGGGACCGTAGTTCCACTCTTCGGCCGGCATGGGCAGCACCGCGTCGAGAAACGCACGCGAGAAGAGATTGCCCGAGTTGGGAGGGCTGACGTACATGCCGGTGGCGAGCATTTGGGGCAGAAGGTCGCCCTCTGGCAAGGCAGCGCGCGGAACGCGCCCACCGGACTTCTTTCCGGTCTCATCGATGATGTCGAGCGGGAAGTGGATCTTCGACATGCCGGGCTTCCACACCGCCATCATGCGTTCGATCGCATGGGGCTCGAGTACGTCGTCGGAATCGAGGAAGAGGATCGCGTCTCCGGTGGCGTGCATGTACGCGACGTTGAATGCGGCGGCGTGGCCCCCGTTTTCCTGGAAAATGAGCTTGGCGCGGCCTTCGTAGCGGCGCATGATCTCCGGCGAAGAATCCGTGCTGCCATCGTCGAGCACGATGACTTCGAGATCTTTCCATGTCTGGCTGAGCGCGCTGTCGATGGTTGCGGCCAGGTAGCGCTCGTAGTTGTAGCTGGTAATGATGATGGAGACTTTCATGAACCCACCTCGACGGGTCGGGATTCCGCTACACGGAACGGATCGAGCTTCCGGTAGCGGAGGTAGAAGAAGCAGCCGGCGGCGACAATGCCTTCGGCGGTAAGAACCGCCAGCGCCATACCAACGTGACCGAACCTGGGCGCGAGCAAGGCCGCCAGAATGAGATTTGCCAAACCGGCGGAGACGATGATGGCGGTGTACTGCCGGTCAAGACCGAGCGGCAGCATCCACTGGATCCCGAGTGCGGTGCCCACCGAGTCCACCGCGAGCAACAGCGCGAAGATCCGCAGCACGGGAACGGCGGGCTCGAATCCGGGGCCGAGAAGAATGCGGATGATCCAAGGCGCCGCCGCCCAGCAGACCGTGCCGAGCCCGGCTCCGGCGGCGATCATGGCGAGCATCGTTTGGCGGGCAATGCGATTGGTTTCCCCTGTCCCGCTCTCTTGCGCGCGGCCGATCGTGTAGTTGACGCGCGCATAGAGGAATTGCGTCAGCGGATGCAGCAACGCCAAGAAGCCGCGATACGCGCGTTCGGCTCCGCCGTAGTAACCCACCAACTGCGGCGCCGCCATCAGCCCGAGCAGGAAACCGTTGGCCGCCCCGTACAGGCTGGATGCGCCGCGGAACAGGAAGATCGAGAACCCTTCGCGCAAAACACGGCGGCCACCCGCGAGCGAAGGCATGCGGAACTCCGTGTCGCGCAGCGCCCACTTCAGTCCAATGGCTGCAGTCACTACGCAAGCAACTGCATTGAGGAGGATCATCCACCAGCCGTCGCCGGAACTCCGGACCACAGCGAATGTCAGGGCGGAGGCAGCGGCGCGAGAGAGGACCTCCACCGAAGCCAACTTCTTCAGCTCGCCGATCCCCTGGTAATACCAAACCATGCTGAAGCCCTGCGCCAACGCGTAGAGCACGGCGGCGGCGAACATGCGCGGGTTCTCCGAAAACAGCGGCAACGCGAAGTAGGCGGGGATCAGAGCGAGCGCGAGCAACACACTCAGCAGGAGCTTTGCGGCTTGCACATCGCCGAGCGTTGCCGATCGCGCATGGCGGTCATCGCGGTTGCGAGCCACTTCGCGCGTTGCGGAGAAGTTGAAGCCATACTCCACCGCCAGCGATGCGTAGAGTCCGAACGAATGGAAGAACGAGAGCAAACCCCACTCGCGCGGGCCCAGCACACGCGCCACGTAGGTGACGGTGAGCAACGGGAGCACGTAGCTGGCGATGTGGACCGAATATAGAGCGGCCATCTCGCGGATGGAGTGTCCGCGCAGTAACGCCGAGAGGCGATCGGAAAATCCGCGGGTTTGGGTGGCGGGCGTCATGCGTGGCTTGCCAAGACCTCCCACGTCCGCCGCGCGCAGTGGTCCCAGGAGAACTGCCCCGCCCAAGCGAGGCCGCGCTGGCGGAGGCTGGCACGCAGACCTCCGTCGCTGGTCACGGCTTCGATGGCATCGGCGATGGCGCCGGGATCTCGCGGATCCACCAGTAACGCTGCTCCACCCGTGGCCTCGGGGAGCGAAGTGGTGTTCGATGTGATCGCGGGAGTTCCGCACGCCATCGCTTCCAGCGGCGGAAGCCCGAACCCTTCGTACAAAGACGGGTAGACGGAGGCCAGCGCGCCCGAGTAAAGCGCGGGAAGCAGCCGGTCATCGACATATCCGGTGAAGTGGACGCGCGGAGGCGCCTCGCCCAGCCCGGCTTGGGCAAACACTCCGGCCTTTCCCTTCGCTCCCGCGACCACGAGCCATACGTCGGCCGGAATCGATTGGTGGACGCGGCGCCAAGCGGCCAGCAGGCCAGCCAGGTTCTTGCGCGGCTCGAGCGATCCTACGTAGAGAAGATACGCGGCCGAGGGCAAGGCGAGTTCGGTGCGCGCATGCTCGATGGCTTCGGCCGGCTGCGGATGAAAGCGCGCATCCACGCCGTTGGGGATCACGGTGATCCTGGCGGCGGGCACGCGGCACAACTCGACGATGCGCTGCTTGGTGAACTCCGAAATAGCGATGATGTGGGAGGTCCAAGAAGCCAAGCGAGGCAACAGCCATCCGTACCAGGAAGCGAAGCGCCGGTTGAACCACTCCGGATGTTCGAGAGGGATGAGGTCGTGGAAGGTGCAGATCTGGCGTCGAACCGCCAGCGGGCCCGTGTTGTTCGGGCTCCACAGCAGGCGGCCTCGCGTCGCTGTAGGTAGGTAGAACTGCTCCCAGGCGTGGCCCTTGACGCCCATCAATTGGGCAGCGGGGCGAATGCAATCGGCTCCTTGTCCGAAGCGGCGCGAGACTTCGATCGCATAGCGCTGCATACCGGTGGGACGGTGGCACAGGAAGCGGCCGTTGATGGCGATCCCTTTGTTCATGCGCGGGCCTCCCTGTGCGATTCCCACGCCATCCGCGCGAGCCGGCCAGCTTGGCGGCGTGAGAGCCACCACGCGGCGCCAAGCAGCATCGCCAAAGGTGGAATGAACTTCCCTTCGCTCCAGTAGAGGATCCGCGGCGCCTCGAGCAGGCTCAAGTAAAGGACCGGGTAGAGGCACAGCCCCACGGGATGCCGCGCCAAGGCGAGCCGGAAAAGGATTCCCGAGAGCACCCCGGCCCCAAGCCAATAGAAAGCGCCGAGCCAAAGGCCGAAATCCATGTATGGCGCCAGCAGCCCGCCCGGATTGTTGAACTCGGGATTGGCTCCGTTGGCGAGCATCTCGTCCGGTGTGAGTTCCGAACCGGCAAACGCCGGGATGGGGAGAAAAGCCTCTTTGGCGAGATCGCTGAGACCAGGAAAGCGATAAAGGAACGATGCGGTGAAATAGGGAATACCGAGGGGCTTCCCGATCCGGTCAATGAGGTACGCACTGTTGTTGATGGAAGTGAGGTAGTAGCCGGAAAGGCGCGTGGCGCCGAATTCGACGAGCGATCCGCCCTGAGCGGCGTAGTAGTTTTTCCACGAGCGAAAGTACTCGGATCCCGTGAAGAACGCGAGCAGGAGCACCGGGGCCACTGCCGGCGCGATGCGCAGGAACGTGATGCGGCGCCCCGTCAGCCATTTCGGCGGCAGCGTCAGGAACAGCCCGATCGCGCCCGGAACCACGAGTTCCACCATGGCGAGCCGCTCGCTGTTGAGCACCGAGCGAACGGCGGCGAATCCGGCGATAGCGGCCACCGGGAGCGCCACCCGGCGCCATCCGATCGACGTCGCGGAGACCGAGGCAAGCACTACCGCGGCCACGCCGAACTGTGTGAGTGTCGACAGGCCACTGACCGTAACGAGGTAGATCTCCTTCATGTCGTAGGCGGCCATCTTGTCGCCGCGAAACACGCCGAGCACGTCATTGAGCGTCATGCCGCGGGAGATCGCAGCGGCGAGCCAAATGGCATAACCGGCAAGCGTGAGCCAGGCGCCAATACCGATGAGTGTTTGCGCCGCCGCGCGGTCAAAAGCCGCCGAAGCAGCGGGGCCCGAATCTCCGGCGACGAAGCGGCGTGAGGCGGCAAGGCCGATCAGGAACGTGAGGATCGACAACGCCACCAAGGCCAGGTGCGGCGTGTCGAAGAACTTCCATGTTTTCCAATGAGTCTCGAATGAAGACGCCGGCAGCATCCAGGCGAACAGCGCCGAGGCGCCGGCCGGAATGGCGAGCGGAACTGCCGGGTGAAGCCACCAAATGGGGCGATATTCTGACACGTGTATCCTTGTTCGGCGAAAGCGGCCGCTGTTAGACGGCTTACTTCAGCAGGAAGCCCAGATTCGAGAGAGACGACCAGCGAAAGTAGCGGTCGAGCTTACTGATGAAGTTCTGGGGAACTACGAGTAAGTCGCCGGCCCTCAGCTTGAGGTCCTCCTGAACGTACCGCGCCGTGGCGGTCTTTTTGAGATTGACGACGCGAACTTCGCCGAGATCGTCGCCGACCCGGCGCACGAGGAGCACCTGCGAGTGTTTGGCGCTCTCCTTGTTGAACCAACCGCTTTGGGCAATGCCTTCGAGAACGGTCGCCTCGCCGCGGAGGTCGTACCGCCCGGGCTTTGTCACTTCACCTGCGACGGTGAAGTACGGTTTCACGAAATCCTTGAGAATGACCGAAACCTCAGGGTCCTTCAGCCGCTCGCCTGCCTTCGCGGCGATGGCGGCCGACGCCTGCCGCGCGGACATGCCGCCTACCCGGACCGATCCGGTCATCGGCAGTGTAACGAACCCGTCTGGCTGCACGGTGACAGTGGCGTTGAATTCCGGTGTATAGCGGTACTGGACTTCCACCGAGTCGCTCGGCCGCAGCTTGTAATCGGGATCGCGCTCGGCGAAGCCGGGAACTGTCTGCGCGCCTACGGAGAAGGCAGTGGCGGCGAACAGGCAGTACCGGACCATAGAACAGTATTTCGATGGAAAAGAGGTATTTGTCAAGTACAAGTTTGTGAATTGAAAGGCTTGGCTAGGAGTACCGTAAGTTTTGTGTTTCCGTCGAGTAACGTGGCTCACAATCGGTCATAGATGAATCCAGGCACGGGATAAGTCCTTCGATTGAGGACACAACCGAGGAGCGGCGCCGGCGACGAGAGCAAAAGCTTGCGAGCCCGCTCGATCTTGCGCCGCGGCGTCCGGCCGGCCGAGACAACCAGTACCATTCCGTCGGCGAGCGGAGCCACGCCGAGCGCTTGCGACGATTCCTCGAGCGACGGGCAATCGATCAGGATGAACCGGAACCATTTGCGGAGCATCTCGAGCGAGTCTTCGGTGCGATGTCCGGCCGCTTCGAACGGAAGCAACTCCTCGCCGCGAAGAGTGACGATGTTGGGCTCCACTGCTTCGAACACGCCGTCGTTGGCGCGGAGCTTGGCCGGGCTCAGGCGCGCCACGCCCGTGCTCGAGGCGACCAGCACCGGCTGCATGCCAGCGGCGCCGAGTTCGCGTCCGAGCGATTCCACCACGTAGGAGACTCCGTCCTTCGGCATCGCCGAGGTGAAGGCGACCACAGCGCCCCGGCCGGTCGCCACTCCCCGCCGGACGACGGTGTCTACCAGAGGCTGTAAGTACGTACGCTCGCGGGCTGCCATAGCGGTCATGACTGGCTCTCCCTCGACAGGGGCGCTTGGACAGCCAGCACCCTTGCTCCGCGTGATTCGGCCTGATCCAGCAGCCCCGCTGCGCGAGACTGTGCACTGACCGGCAGCGTTCCGAGAACGGGCACGCCCGTCAATTGCTCGAGCGTGGAGGGCGTATGGACGAAGCGGCTGGCGCGCCCGGTGATCATGGCCGCGGCGAGAATCGATGCCAAGCCGGCCAGGCCAAGGCCGCCGATAGCGGTCCAGGGGCGCGGCATGGGGAACTCCGGCACGGCGGGCGGCTGCGCCAGCGAGACATTGGTGAACTTCTGGCGATCGAGCGCTTCCTCGACACGCGACTCTTCGAATTTTCGCGAGTAGAGCGTGTAGTTGGATTCGAGTTCCCGCACCTGGCGCGACAGCGCATCGTGTTCGCCGGTGAGCGCCTCCAGACGGGCGAGTTCGGCGCGATAGTGCGCGAGTTGGCCTCGCAGAACAGTGGCCCGGCGCCCGGCGGCGTTGGCATCGGTGCGCGAGCGAACCGATTCCGTTTCGAGTGACTGCCGGAGCGGATTGAGATCGGTGGCTTCTTCGTTCGCCGCGGCTTGTCGCGCAGCTTCGAGCGCACGCCGGGTATCGGCGATCTGCTGGTTGGCCTGAACCACCACGCGGTCGTCGGCGCGGAACTTCATGAGCAGCTCCGTGCGCTTGTTTTCGAGCTCCACCAGCATCGTATTGAGGCGCTCGGCCGAATACTGATTCGGAACCCGTCGAACCTGGGTGGTGATCCGGGCGGCGAGGCCGCTCATGTTGCCTTTGGCCTCGATGGCCCGCTGCTCGCTTTCCGCCTGCGCGACTTCAGCCGCGCGAAGGGCGGCTTCGGCTTCCACGCAGCGCCGCAGCACGAGGTCTTTCTGCACGCCGAGCAAGACCAGGTTGTTACGCGTCTGAAACGCGGCCAACTCGCGTTGCGCCTTGCGGAGCTTGTCTTCGGCTTCGTGCGATTGGTGGCCGAAGAAGACCGCGCCGTTGTTGCCGTGGATCTTCAAGTGTTGCTCCATGTAAGCCTTGGCAAGCTCACGGAGCACGCTTTCGGCTTCCGTGCGGTTGTAGGCGGCGTACTTGACGCGGATCATGTTCGCTTTGAGCACCGGCTGCACGCGGACCTTCTTGCGCAGATTCTGAATCGCGGCTTCGATCTGTTGATCGGGGGTGCCGCGCACGCCGGCTGTGCTGTCGAGCCCGCAAGCAACGGCGACGGCGCGAAGCACCGCGCGGCTCGAGAGCAGCTCGAGTTCGACCGCGAGCTGACCTTCCGAGACTTGCGCGTAAGGCGCCATGCCTTGCGTTTGTTGCGGAGTAATCACAGTTTCCGGCCGCTCGTTCTTGACGAGAAACGTCATCTCGCCCTCATACGGCATCGGCCGCCGTGCCCACCAGCCGAGGCCAGCGAGTAAGAGCACGGAAGCGCACACGACGAATGGGAGACGCCGGAATAGGGCATCGGCCGGGTCCCGTAGCGTAAAGTGCGATTGCAACGGCGTGGGCGGCGCTGATGCAAAGGGATAGCCCGGCCCGGAGGGTAACCTTGAGTCAGACTGCATTTCGTTGGAACGGAGGACGACGAAATCTTCGGTAAACCTAACGGGGGTGTGAATCAAATGTTAGCACCGAAAACCGCTCCCGCAGCGCGGAATACCCGATGCAAAAGTAAAATGTGAGTACTGATGATTATGAGCGTACTGGTGGTTCTAAGAAAATCCTCAGCGTTGCAGAGGATCTTCGATTTCCGGAGGGGTGGCTTCGATCAAGCGGCCCAAGGCGGGCTCGAGTTCTTCCATGCGGCGCTTCATTTCCCATGCCACTTCCCGATACGAGAAGTGGCCCTTCACTCCACTGCGAAGGCGCGAGATGTATTCGGCCTCGGCAAAGTCCATCTTGAACAGGAATCGCGATCGCGCACCGAACGGAAGCAAGTAGTGCGACGCCGGCTCGGGAAGGCCGGCCGCCGCTTGCCGCGCGGCTTCCATTGCGCCCCGGTAGAAGGCCGTCTGCCCGCAGGCAGGCACTGCCTTGGGAGTTGCGTATCCGAGCTTGGCCGAAAAAGCCTGCCGATACTGTTGGCAGCGCCGGTGGCGATGCATGTCGCGCCAACCACCCACGTCCATGGCGAACTCGTAGGCATAAAGATTGCCGCGGAAGCCGCGGAGCAGATCGTCGTGGCGGGTGCGCGAAGCCAGCGCCGTGTCGATGATTTCCCGGCGTAGCGCCGAGTGCTCGCGGCACCACTCGTACAGTTCGCGAAACGGCCAATCGGTAACCGGATACAGCAGTGTCGCGGCGATGTCGGCTTCGGTATCGGCGGGCTTCACCAAATCGACCACCGTGGCTTGCGGAACCGGCCACTCTCGGGCCGGTAAGTTCTGCCCGGCCCACGAGCCCAGCGCCTTACCGGATTCGAGTAAGTGGCGGTCGCCGTCGAGATACTTGGCGAGCGTAGGAGCAACCGCTTCGCGCGCGCTGGCCGGATCCCACGCGCAATCCGGCGGACGCGCGCAGGCAGCCGCCATTTCCGCGGCCAGTTCGCGCACCTCGGCGTACTCGGAAACCTGGAGCCGGCGGATCTGCCGTTCGAGCGTGCGAATGCTCGTGATCTGCCCTACGCCGGTCGGAATGCCGAAAGGCAACAGATAACGCGCGACGTCGAAGGCTCGCGCGGCAAGGTTGCGCTGATACGCGTCGGCCTTCATCGACTCCGGCTTCTGCAAAACCTCCGTCAAATGAGCGAGAACGCTCCCATGGAGATCCCGGTAAGCCGCGAGCAGCGCGGCGGCGGCGGCGGAGTATCGTTCCCGCTGACTTTGGTCGAGTTCGGGCGGAACCACCACTCCGGTCTTGCCGAATTCCTGATAGCGCGAAGAGCGGGCCTGGCCATCCCAGAGTTGCTCGTCTTCGGCCTCCGTAGCGGCGATCTCGGAGATGCCTTCCAGGCACAGTACTACATGGCCGAGATCGGCGATCGATGCATGCCCGTACTGGAAGTAGAAGCTGTCGAGAAACTTCGACGAATCATGCGTACGCACCCACTCGATCGAATCCGTAATGGAATCAGGCGAGCGGCTGTAGCGCGCAAGCGCATAAGCACACTTCTCCGCGGGGACTCCGGCAACGGTAAGAACTCGCTTGGGCTCCGGCAACCCGCCAGTTTAACATCTGGCTTCCGGAGAAATTCGGGAGGGCTCAGCTTTCGCGGTCAACGGCGATCTTCAGGGCCTTGAGGAACTTCTGGTCCTGCGAAGTCCAGTGGAACTCGCGAGGGTCTTGGGCAAGCTCCTCCGGTTCTCGAACAGGGGACGAATCATCGTCGCGCTTATTGAATCCGATGGTGGCCTCGAGCACCAGGAACACATCGTATCCGGACCGGCGAATATCTCCAATCGCCGCCGCGATCCGGTCCGAGTCCGAAAGCGACTCGTTGATCGCGTTCCCGAGTTCCTGCATCAGGTCCTTCAGTCTTTGTTCCAAAACGAAGCCCCTTCCTGCGGGCACCTTCAGCATAGCACCTCGAAACGAGGGATAGGTGTCCGCCCGACGCGCCGCAGACTCCACGGCGATACTCCGTCTGATTTGGCTTTCACTGTCCTTATCGACGCACCAGAGCGCCGGCTGTATACAATCATCCCCGCCAGATTGGGAATTCTGTGGAGGTCATACCCTCAAACGCGGGGTGCGGCCCCAGTACCCGTGGAACTTTCTGCAACCTCGAGTGAGAACTTTTGCCCCCAGCGCTCACTACATCAGTAAGGGAATTCACTAATCCCCCAAACAGCGCCTGGCGGGGGCTGCTGGCTGCAGCACCATCCCGCTACAGGTCCGCACAGGAGGTAACAATGGGTTGGGAGCGTTCCGGTTACGGGTGGGAAGTGGCGGCGGACGAGGTAGCCTGCCAATGGCATGAACTGGCGTCCGCTATCCGGCGCGGAGATCCGGAAGCCAGCGTCACCTTCTCCCGGCTGTATGGTCCAGGGATCCGGCTCAAGATCCGGCGGAGGATGAGCGCGGTCTCGGCCGAGCGGCTGGCCGCGGAAGTGATCGCAAAAGCAATCGAAGACGTCCGCGGAGGTTGGATCCGCGAGATGCATGACTTGGTGGCATTCGCCGAGCAGGAGATTCGCATTCACCACCGGGAGAATCCAGGAACGGGCGGCCCCTCGCCGACGGCCCGGTCACGGGAAGCGGCCATCCGGATGGAGCAGGTCTTGCGTGCCCTGCCACCGCAGGAGCGGGAAGCCGTGACGCTGTGCGTGCTGCATGGCAAGAGCCCGGAGGAAGCCGCGGCGGCCGCCGGAGTCTCCCGTCCGCAACTGGAAGGCGCCAAGGCGCGGCTGCTGGCGGCGATGGACAAGACGCCGCCCCGGAAAGCGGCCATTCGCGATGCGGTACTGATCAAGCAGATCAAGAGCGCGAACGTCTGAGGCAGTCGCGCGTCACAGCGCCTGCACCCTTCGAGAACCAGGCCCGAGGATTCGCTGGCTGCTCGGCCCCGAGTTGGAGTGTCATCGCTCCGCCTTCATCGCGCGCGCGGCGGGCGTCGCAGCGGCCTGGACGCTTCGAGAACCCGTCCGAAGACATCGCGACTGCTCGGTCCACAGCCGCATTCGTAGCGCTCCGGCGCCGTAGCGCGTGGTACCCGTTCACGTCGCTCCGAGGACCCGCTCTCGCACGGCGCAACCCCGCAGAGCGCCGGGCCGTCCCAATCGTCGCTCGCCAAGCACCTCTCGAGAGACCAGCCTCTCCTCCGCGCTACTTGCACGCTCCGAGAATCCGGCCGAGGATACGTTGTTGCTCGGCCCACAGCCGCGGCGTCATGGCTCCGGCGTCGTGAAGCGCGCGGGACCGGTCCCAATAGTCGCGGGCCAAAGGACAGGCCTGGCCCCGATCGCCGGCCTGGAGATGAATTTCGGCGAGAGTGGTGCCTGCGACGAGCACATCTTCGCGGGCAAGGTTCGAGGCCGGCTCGGCTTGGCTCCGCGCGAGCCGAGCTTCCAGCACGGCTTGGCCCTCGCGGGCAGCCTCGCCAAAGCGCCGCAAGCCGGCCAAGCTCTCGGCCAGCGCCTGGCGCTTGTTCCAATACGATCGCTCGAGTGCGTGATTCTCCCGGTCGGCATCGGCCAGCCGGCGGGCGATCGCCAAGCTTTCGCGCGTCGCGTCGAGCATCGCCTGCGGTTGCTTCAATTCACCGAAACTGTACGCCATCTGGTAGCGCATGTCCATCAACGCGTACAGGATTTCGGGGCGATTCGGATGAGCGGCATCGAACTGCCGCACGATCTGGTAAGCCTTGCCATAGTCGGCCAGCGCGTCGGCGAAGATCTTCCGCTCGTACTTTCCGTTACCCGAGCGCTTGAGCATCGCCACACGCAACAAGGCATAGTCAGCGCCGGACCGCATCGACTCGGGCCACGTCTCCAACTCACGCAGCGCCTCGCCGCTTACACTGGTTTCTTCGTCGTAGTTGCCGAGGTTATGCGCCAAGTCGGATTGCTGCAACGCGAGCGAAGCATGGGCCCGCAGCCAACCCGGATCGGAGAGATCGCGGGTCTGGCCGAGTAACACCCTCGCTTTCTCGATCAGCGGCCGTGCGGCGGGCGCATTGCGGCGATTCCAGTTTTCGAGCTTGGCGCTGAACATCGCATTGCGAGCCTGTTCGAGGAGGGCAGAGCGAAGCCCGGGACGCGATGCCAGGGTCTCGTCGAGAATCACCCGAGCCCGTAAGAGGTTGGCGGCCGCCGCGTCGATGTTACCGAGGCTCGACGATCCGGAAACGGCCTGCACTTCCGCGAGCCGGTCGTATCCGGCGGCGGCTTCGATCCGCAATGCCGGGTCGGCACCCGAGAGACGCGCCAGATTGTCGAGCTGCGCCTGTGCCTGCGCGGCCATGCGGGCGCGGACCGCGGTCGAACCCGGCAACTCGGCCACCTGATCGTATAGGTCAAAGAGCAGGTAGTTCGCCATGCCGCGGGCTTCCTGCAATCGTTGCGCTCCCTGTAGCCGCTCTCGATATGCATAGCCGCCGGCCGCGCCGAGCATAGCAATGGCGACACCGGCCGCGGCCAGAGGGCGCCCATTTCTCGTCAGGAATTTGCGAGTCCGGTAGGCGAGTCCGGGTGGATGCGCCAGCACCGGCTCGCCCGCCTTCAGCCGCCGCAAATCCTCGAGCAATTCCGACATCGACCCGTAGCGTTCGGCCGGCGCCAACGCCAACGCCTTGGTGGCAATCGATCGCAGGTCGCCTTCGAGATTGCGCCGCAGCCGGTCAAGCGTCACCCCTCGCGCCGCCGCCGCTTCCGCCGTGCAATTCGCCCCGAGCGGCGTGGCTTCGATCGATCCATTCACGCGGCCGGCGATGCCCGCGATCGAATCCGCATCGGCAAACGGCCACGATCCGGAAACCACTTCGTACAGCACCAACCCCAAGCTGTAGACATCGGAGCTGACCGACCCAGGCTCGCCGCGCAGCCGCTCGGGACTCGCGTACATCGGCGTGATCTGCTGCGTGACCGTGGGCGAGCCCGTATCGTTCATCAGCTTGGCCGTGCCGAAGTCGAGCACCTTCACCTGCCCGTCTGCGGTGACCAGGATGTTCGACGGCTTGAGATCGAGATGCACCACCAGACTGCGGTGGGCGAACTGAAGCGCCCGGCACACGTCGGCGATCAAGCGCAGGCGCTCGTCGAGGTCGAGGCGGTAGCGGTCGCAGTGATCGGTGATGGTGACGCCGCTCACCAGTTCCATCACGAGATAAGGCTGCTCCTCGGCCGTGACGCCGGCGTCGAGAAAACGCACGATCCCCGGATGGTTCAGCGAAGCAAGCAAGCGCTGCTCGCGCATCAGGCGGCGATGCGCGTCAGGACCGAGCCGGTGCTGGTGGAATACCTTGACCGCGACCAACTGCTCGGCGCCGCTGACGTGCCGGACCCCGCTATAGACCGTGGAAAATCCGCCCGAGCCGACAATCGACGAGATGGTGACGCTGCCGATCGAGGCGGGCAGGCCCGAGGCAGGCAAGCTTGAAGCGGGCCGGTCCTCAATGCGGACCTGGCGGCTAGCTTCCTGTTCCTCGGCCGACGACGCCGCGAGGTGGAGCGCTTCCATCCGAACGGTCTCGTCCGGCTCACTGCGTTCGAGATACGCCTGGCGCTCGGTGGGCGGCAGTTGGGTGATGCACTCGAACAGCTCCTGCACGCGCTGCCACTGTGCGGGCGACATGTTACTGCGCCAGTTGGATGCTGACCGCGGTGGATCGCTGCGAGTTTGATTCGATAATCAATTCGGCGGGCCCCACATTCACGACGTCCGGAATTTGCACTTCCACGAGATAGAATCCCGCAAAACCGGGAGCGAGCGTGGCTCGAGTTACTTCTACCGGCGACCGGTCGAGCAGCACCCGTACCGGAGCGATCACTCGCGGCGGGTTGGTTTGCGGCGCCGCCAAGCCCGTGGGCCAGTTGGGCGTCACGCGCCCGAGCCCGGTGGCGAGAATCTGGATCCGCGAGCCCGCGCGCGCGGCGCGGCCCGGTTCGAGAAGCGTTCCCGTATCGGCATCGAGGATCATGGGCACGCCATCGCGATCGAGGAAGATGGCTGGAGACACGTCGACCAGCGGCATGGTGAGATTCGATCGCGCCTCGCCCGCACCGAGAGCGAGCGAAAGCGTGGGACCGGTGGCCTCGAACGGAACCTGGATCTGCGTCTCGCCAGGAGACGCAGCGAGCACGGGCACATCGAGATCGCCGGCTTTCACCGTAGCCACACCACGGCCGAGCACACTCAGCAGGGCCCCGGGAGCAGCGGCGCGTTCCGTGCGGTCGGCGGCGTTCACTACTTTCGGAGCGCGCAAGCGATGCGGCGCCATCGCCGCGAACACGCCGTAGCCTTCAATCGCAACGTAGATCTGGTTCCCCGCATCGTCCAACCGGACATCGAGCGCGGCCGCCTGTGCTGAGGCGGGCAAGTCCACGCGTCGCCAGGGAGTGGCCGGGGCGGCCGCTCGCAGATCGCCGTACGTAACGAACAATCCTTGGTCCGTAGCCGCGTAGATCGAGCCAGTCTCGACATCGGCCGCGACCCCGCCAATGCGAGCAGCCGAAAGGTTGGCCGTGACGTCGTCCCAGAAGATTCCGCCGTTGGTCGTCCGCAGCAGCCGAGCGCCGTCACCTAGCGTGACAGCAGCCAGCGCGGACGTGGGCAACGTGCGCGCGGCGAAGATCGCCGTGGCCACGGAGTTGTCAGCCGAGGGGAGCGTGCGCCACGTGCGGCCGCCATCGGGCGACGATGCGATCCGCCCTGCACCCGCGGCATAGATCTGGTCACCTTGCGCGATCGCCTGCGTTGCCGCGAACCCCGCCAGAGTTCCCACCCGCACCCGGAGCCTTTCCTCGGCAAGCGATTGCTCGGCAGCTATCAACTGCCACGCGCGGCGTCCGCCACGCTGGACCGCCTCCGCACCTTCGATCGCGATCCGCACCGGCCGCACCGCCAATATCTTGCGCACCGGCAAGTTCGGCAGTTCGTCGTTCAGTCCGCTCCAGGTGATGCCTCCATCCAGCGACCGCCACACGCCTGTGCGCGCTGCTATCGTTACCTCGTCCGGATCGAGCGGAGACACCGCGAGACTCGTCAACCCACCCCCCAAGATCGAGCGCCCACGGAAGCGGCTCATGTCACGCCACGTGCGCCCCTCGTCATCGGAACGGTATACCGCCGCACCGAGCGCGTAGCGGCGAGCCGACACGGTCGCCGGAGCATAAACCCGCGCACCCGGCTCAGGCGCACTCAACGCGGACGCCTGCACCGCCCCGCCCGAGGCAGCCGAACGATCCCAGCGTTCGAAGTCGCGCGTCTCGAACACGCGCCCCGACGGCGTTCGGGCGTACAGGGCCGCACCATCGATCGAGTACCAGACCTCCGATACCGGACCAGTTGCCGGTGCAGCCAGCCCAGCTTCGAGACTAGTACCTCCGATGGGCCGCCAGTCAATCTGAGAAATGGATTGTGCGGACGCTGGCCCGCTGGCGGCTAACGCCAAGCCTGCGGCCAGCATCGCCAGACGGGTGATCGCGGCGATCTCCGGTCTGCGACACGTTGTGGCTTTCCGACTCATCCTCTGGGACCATTCTATACCGGCCCCCTGGTCCTTTATCGGCAGGAGGGCAGGCCAACTTGCTGGTAGGGCGGAATTTCGTTCCCTGAGGCAGTCGGCCCACCAGTTGCTCCTGCAATTTTGAGGTAGACTGGATCTACGCGGGCGCGTGCGTCCCGCCGATGGTTCGATAGGGGTAGTTTCGAGAACCAAAAGATGTTGATGTCTTCGCGGGCCGGTACGTTCCAGCGGCGGGCTGTTATTGCCTTGGCTGCTGTCACGGTTGCCGTGTGTTCCGCCCAAGCTCCCAAGCCGCAGCCCTTCGCCGATCAAGGCGAGGCTCCGGCGAACACCGCAGCCACTGTTGAATTTCTGCAGGGCCGCGTGTCGGTGCTCAAAGACACCACACCCTGGGCGCTCAACGTCGGCGATGCCGTGCAGCCCCGCCAGATGATCATGACGGGTCCGGATGGCTACGCTGTGTTCCGCGTGAACGACGGCAGCACATTCCAGGTCTTCCCGAATTCCAAAGTTCAATTCCGCGCCACCTACAACGTGAAGGATCTCGTGGATGTGTGGCTCGGGCGCATCAAGGTCCACATTCAGCGCTGGGGCGGACAACCGAATCACAACCGGATCCAGACCCCAACCGCGGTGGTCTCCGTGCGCGGCACTACATTCGACGTGCAAGTGGATGACGACGAGAGCACGCTGGTCGCAGTAGACGAAGGCTTGGTGGCCGTGAGCCACAAGCTGATGGTCACCGACAAAGCGCGCGAACTCCACGGCGGCGAACAGCTCCGCGTGTACAAGAACGTCCCGATCGCCAAGGCCCGCGTCGACAAGGGCAGTATCGCGAAGCGTACCGCCGAGACGGCGGCCGACATTCTCTACTCGATCATGCTCCGTGGCGGCACCGGCGGCGGTAAGACTCCGGTTCCCGCGGGCGGGACCACCACGGTCGGCGATACCAGCGGCGGCTCGGCTCCGAATCCGCCGAGTCAAGGCGGCGGTGCGCCACCGCCACCTCCCCCACCGCCTCCTCCGCCGCCTCCACCCCCTCCGCAGTAGGGTCGTTTAGGGGATCAACCGCAACACGGCTCGGGAGCCATTGTTCGGCATTGCTTCCACGCGAACCACCGAAGTAAAGCTCAGCGCGAGGAGAATACCGGCAGCCAATCCGAACCAAACGCGACTCCCGAACCGGCACCTGCAAAACCAGTACAAAACCGCTCCGCCGAGCGCTGGCGCGAGCGGGCGGCTCAGCGAAGAAGCCGCCATCAGCCAGCCCTCCGGCCCTTCCCACAAGGCCACCATTACACCCAGCCGCGCCGCGGCGAGGGCTAGAAAGACCGCTACCGTCATCCCCGCCGTCGAAACCAACGGGTGACGCAGCGAGAACGACATCGCCAGCCGCTCTGCATGGAACCTTTCCGCTAGCGCCTTCGGACAGCCCAGCCTCTCAGCGGAAATGCTTCCCGCCTCCAGCGGATCGTGCCCTTCCAATCGCAACTGCCCTTCACACTCCTCGAGGTGATCGGCCAGTTCTCCGCAGACCCGGTCGATGTAGCCCTTCGGAAGACCGCGCCCGCTCAGGTCGCATCGCAACTCTTCAACCACCGGCACCGGCGCCTCCCAGAACTAACCGCACTGCTCCCACCGTGCGCTCGAACTCGGCCACCAACTCCGCCAGTCGCTTGCGGCCGGCCGCCGTGGGCTTGTAGTAGGTGCGGACCCGCCCGGAAACCTGATCGTGCCGCGTTTTGACCAGCTTCCTCGCCTCCAATGCGTGAAGCACCGGGTACACGCTGCCTTCTCCATACCTTAGCGATTCCCCGCTGGTGGTTTGGATCTCACGCACCAGTTCGTAGCCGTACATCTCCCGGCGATCCAGAAGCTTCAGGATCAGCATCTCGGGCACGCCGTTTTGAAAGTCCGGATTCGAGCGAGCCATACCTGGAACCTCATAGTATCACGAAACGGGGCAGCGGCGGACTGCGTCCATCGCCCATACCTGTCAGTTCGAGGTATATCAATCCGTTACCGTATTTCAATCCAAGGAGCCGCAATCGATGAACCGAAACCCCTTTGCCACCGTCAGCCTGGTGTGCGCCTTTTGTTCCGCTTCCGCGCTGTATGCCCAAACGTTCACTGCCGAGTTGGACCCCGATCTGTACTTCGACCGTGGCGTGACGCTCGCCCTGGGAGCGAAGCCGTCGCCAGGCTCGCGCTTCACCCTGCTCGGCGATTTTGCCTCGCGCAAGATCTCCACGAGCAAGCACGAGAGATTGGATTGGCGCGCCGGCGGCGGAGCCCGGTGCCGTCTCGTGGGCCAGCGAAGCAATCTCTTCGCGCAACTGGACCTGTCGATCGATCAGATAACGCTACCTGGCCGTACCGTTCGAGGACCCTCCGTGCGCCCGGGAGCCGGCGTTCAGTGGTTTCCCTGGAAGCAACGCGGCTTCTACACGGCTCCTTTGGTGGCTTTCGAACACTACCCGGGAATCCACCGTCAGGGGCCGCGTGGCGAGATCCGAGTGGGCTGGCAGTTCAACGTCGGACGATGAGCCGGCTCGCTTCTCCGACTCCGGCAGGGCAATTGCGCTAATACTTCTGGGTGGGCTGCGGCCCGCCGGGAGGTGTTTCTTGATCCCGACCCGAGTTTGCTCCAGCGTTTTTGGGCTTACCTTGTGTTTGTCCACCACCGCGATTGCTTCACCCGTGTATTGGCCGGAGAATGGTCACTACTATGAGCTGGTCCGCGTGGAAACCAACTGGTTCGACGCTTTGCAAGCGGCTGCATCCAGGAGCTATCTGGGGTTGAACGGGCAACTCGCCACGATTGGCTCGGGCGCGGAGAACCTGTTCCTGACGGACACGTTTGGCGCCAACGACGCCCTCGATGGAATCTTCCTCGGCGGATTCCAATTCGGCGGACCAGAGCCAGACGGGGGATGGTATTGGGTCACCGGCTCCACATTGACCCTCACCGATCCCTTCACCTTCACGAATTGGGCGCCTCCACCCAACCAGGAGCCAAATAACGCTGGCGGCAACGAAAGCGTGATCGAGTTCGCGCACCTGCCCTACACCATCTACGGCAAGACCTGGAATGATCTCAATCCATTTGAAGTGCGGCGGGGATACTTGGTCGAGTACGCTCCAGAACCATCCACCGGCTTGTTGACCTTCAGCGCGGTGACGCTCCTTGCCATTGGCCACCGTCGCCGGAAACGAGGTTGAGCCTCGCCCAGCAAGTGCGATTTGCTATCGCGCCGGGCGCTTAGCCCGATCCGCGACGAACGTGACTTGGATATCCTGAACCAACCGCAGCAGCATCAGAGCCGTTGGCCGGTTCCAACGATAGTTGCGAAGCGCGAAATCCGGCTTGGCGACGAAAATTTGCGAAATCCTGTTCGCATAGGCAAAAGCGGCTAGCGCCTCGGCGGGATTGGCCGCCTCGAGCACACGGGTCTCGATCAACAACCGTCGGGCGAAATCCAGGTGGCGGTCGAGCGCTTCGCGACGCGCGCGTGCCTGCGGATCGGAAGGCGCGGAGGCCACGATGGCAACAGCAAAGCACTCGGCTTTCAAATAGTCCGCCACACGCCGGCCGCGGCGGATGAGAACCACGGAATTCGGCGACTCCGTCACATGAATCAGGATGCGCTCCGTGTTGGCCGCCACGGGACCCACCGCCTCCTGCCGCACCTCCACTTCGTGCGCCGTTTGCCGAAGAGCCATTTCGCGAAGGGCGGCGAGCACAGGCTCCTTGAAGAAGTTCTCCTTCGCCCTCCGCGCCTTTTCGAGCGGATAAACCACGCCGCGGTCCAGCCGGTTGAGCAACGCTTCCGGTGTAAGATCCACCAGTACCACTTCGTCGGCGCGCTTCACCACCCAATCCGGCACCGTTTCGCGCACGGGCACACCGCTGACTTCGCGGACCTGGTCATTGAGGCTCTCGATGTGCTGCACGTTCATCGTCGTGATCACATCGATGCCCGCGTCGAGCAGCGCCAGCACATCCTCCCAGCGCTTGGCGCGCTCGGAGCCGGGGATATTGGTATGCGGGAACTCATCCACGAGGCAGATTTCGGGCTGTCGCGCGATGATCGCCGCGGGGTCCATCTCTTCGAAGAGCTTGCCGCGATAGAGAATCGAGCGGCGTGGGATGGTCTCCATTCCGGCTGTTCTTGCGATGGTATCGGCGCGGCCATGCGCCTCGAAGTAGCCGATCGCCACATCGTGTCCACCGGCGATGAGCTTCTGCCCTTCGTCGAGCATCCGGTACGTCTTGCCCACGCCCGCCGCGTAGCCCAGCACGATGGTGAGTTTACCGGGCATCGCTACTTCCGCTTTCTGGAGGCGGCCGGCTCGGGAACACGCGAACGTCGATCCCCTCGGATTCGAGAATCAGCCGCTCCACCGGATTGGAGCGGAAGCGTTCCCAGAATCCCGAGCGCTGGCTGTGACCGGCGAAGATCTGCGTGATTCCGTGCGCGGCGGCATGGCGCAGGATCGCGGCCACCGCATCGTCGCCATGCAGAATCGCGATCTCTGCCTTGGCCTCTCTCGCAATGGCGAGGTTGCGCTCCAGCGTGGCGCGATCGGCCTCCCGCAGATTCCCTTGCTCCACATAGACAGCGAAAAGCCGGCCGTGAAAACGATCTGCCTGCGTGCGGCCCCGGCGGATCATCAGGTCCGCATTGGAGCGCGACGTGATGCAAACGAGAATTCGCTCCTGGGTCCCATACGTCTGCTCGATGCCGTGAAGCTCGAGGTAGGCGTCGAGTTGCGAATCCACCACCTCGGCGGCCAGCAGCAATGCAATCTCGCGAAGCTCCCATAAGTGCTGAGACGCCGGAGCGTCCACCACTTCGATCTCGCCGGCGGAGCGCAGGAAGGCTTCCGGCACACACTCCTTCACCGCACGGCCACGAATTTTCTCCACTTGCTGCTGCTTCTCCCGCACGTATTGGAGATTGATCGTGGTGATGACGGAGATGCCGTGCGAGAGTAACTCCTCGACGTCTTGCCAGCGCTCGGCATTCGGCGAACCCCGCGGGTTGCGATAGGCGAGGCCATCGATCAGGCACACGCCAGGATGGCGCCGGATGACCGCGGGCACATCGATCGCGGGACCCGCGCCGAGCGGCGGAATCACTTCCAGTTGGCCAAGCAAGGCCTCCACTTCGGGAGGCGAATGTGGTTGCGTGGCCGCTACCACCACATCTTCGCCACGAAGCTTGCGGCGGCGGCCCTCGTCGAGCATGCGGAAAGACTTGCCCACACCGGAGGCGTAGCCGAGAAACACCTTCAACCTTCCTCGTGACGAGGCTCTGTGGCTCGCCTCGATACGCTGTAACAAATCCTCTGGGCTGGGCTTCCGGGGAACCACTCGCATCCTCAATTCACGTTGACCTTCTCGATGGTCCAGCGTTGAGCTATCCGCTTCAAGACGCAGTGAACCTTCTGCACGCCGCGGCCGCGGCTCAACGCGGGCCAGACTTCGGCCTCGACGTCAGCCTCATCCGGGGAGGGAAATCGTACGGTCGCGATCTGCACCCTTTCTTCGGGAACCTGCGAGCGCTCGATCATTTCGGCGATCACCAAATGCCGCACGGCCTGCTCGTCCCTGCTCGCGCACGCAGCGGCAATCAAGAACATAACGAACATTGCGAAGCACCTCATGGCGCTCACCTCCTACTTCGAGCGGAAACCGGCTCGTCCAAGGCGAGATTGAGCAATGGCATGCCAGATCGTGGCTCGCCGAGAAAACCGAGGCCACGGCCTTCCACGTGTCTCGTTACCAGCCGCCCGATATCCTCGGGGGTTGCACCTCCGGCGGCCGCGACGCGGTCAACCCGAACTTCTACCAGCCGGACTGATGTGCGGATCGAGGCCGCTAGCGCTGGTGGTGAGCAGATCGGGCGGAAGACCGCCCGCGCGTGGCTGCTCCGCGTTCCATCCTGCAACGCCGGCTTTCACGCGATCAGCCGCCTTTCTGGCTGGTTGGCCCGAGGTTGGATCCGCCCGACGCCAAGCCAATGTAGCCGTCGCTTCCACTCGCGGAGGGACGGGGATGAAAATACTCAGGGACGAGTGAAGTTCTGCCCGATGAGAGAGGATCCATGATCTTGCCATTCCTCTCGATCAGGCTTCCGTTGGCTTGCGCAGGGAAATTAATCGCCTGACAGACCAGAGTCACCGCGCCTGGATAGATGAGGCCGGTCAGTACCGGCAGCACCGCCATGCGCAATCCCCGGCATGAGTTGGTCCCAATATGCCTCCTCAGCACACCAGGCCCAATGGAAGACGATCTGGTCGATGAGCCAGATTCGGGAACGGAACGCCGAGTCCGCCCAAGCCGTAGACGGACAGGCTGCGCCGCAGCAGCGCCCCAGCGGACTCCTACCGGTATTTCACTCCGCGCAAAGCCAGCGGGACCAGCGCGACGATAATCAGCGCGTTGAAGATCACCGCCGCGAGCACCGCACTTGCGGGACTATGCAAGCCCATGATGTTCAGCGCCGAGAGCGCCGGATACATGCCCATGAACATCGCCGGGATGATGGCGAAATACTTGGCGACATCGTTGGCGATGGAAAATGTGGTCAGTGCGCCGCGCGTGATGAGTAATTGCTTGCCGATCGCCACCACTTCGATCAGCTTCGTCGGGTTCGAATCGAGGTCCACCATGTTGCCGGCCTCCTTGGCGGCCATCGTGCCCGTGTTCATCGCGAGACCGACATCGGCTTGCGCCAGCGCCGGCGCGTCGTTGGTGCCGTCACCCGTCATCGCCACCAGGCGGCCTTCCGATTGCTCCCGTTTGATGTAGTTCAGCTTGTCTGCGGGCGAGGCTTGGGCGAGGAAATTGTCGACTCCTGCCTCGGCCGCGATCGCGGCGGCGGTGAGCGGGTTGTCGCCGGTGATCATCACGGTTCGAATACCCATGCGGCGAAGTTGCGCCAAACGTTCTTTCATCCCGCCCTTCACTACGTCCTTGAGATGAATCACGCCGAGCGTGCGGCGGCCACTGGCGACAGCGAGCGGCGTACCGCCTTGGCGCGAGATACGTTCCGCGATCTCTTTCAATTCGCCCGGCACTGCGCCGCCTTGCTCGGCGACAAACTTCAGAATGGAATCCGTTGCGCCTTTGCGCAGGCGGTCGCCGTTCATGTCGACGCCGCTCATGCGCGTGTAGGCCGAGAACGGAATGAACGAGGCCTCGTGATGCGCCAGCGTGCGGCCGCGAAGGCCATGCTTTTCCTTTGCCAGCACCACCACCGAGCGGCCTTCGGGAGTCTCATCGGCCAAGCTCGACAACTGCGCGGCCTCGGCGAGTTCCTTTTCCGCGACACCCGGCACGGGAATGAACTCGACCGCCTGGCGATTGCCGATCGTGATGGTGCCTGTCTTGTCGAGCAGCAGCGTGTTGACGTCGCCCGAAGCTTCCACCGCCTTGCCGCTCATGGCCAGCACGTTATGCTGCATCACGCGGTCCATCCCCGCGATGCCGATCGCCGAAAGCAGCCCGCCTATGGTCGTCGGAATCAAACACACCAGCAGCGACACCAACACCGCCACGCTCGGGATCGCGCCCGAACCCGCTGCCGCGACGCCATAGGCCGAGAACGGCGCGAGCGTCACCACGGCGAGCAAGAAGATCAGCGTGAGCCCAGCGATTAGAATGTTGAGCGCGATCTCGTTCGGCGTCTTCTGCCGCTGCGCGCCTTCGACAAGCGCGATCATACGGTCGAGAAATGTTTCGCCGGGGTTCGACGTGATCCGGATGCGGATCTCGTCAGACAACACCTTGGTCCCGCCAGTGACTGCGCTGCGGTCGCCGCCGGACTCGCGAATCACAGGCGCGCTCTCGCCCGTGATCACCGACTCGTCCACCGTGGCGATCCCTTCGATCACCTCGCCGTCGCCCGGGATGATGTCGCCCGCCTCGCAAATCACCGTATCTCCGGCGCGCAACTGCGATGCCCAAATGCGTTCGATGCTCCCAGTGCCCGTGACGCGCTTGGCAATCGAATCGGACTTCGTCTTCCGCAGCGAATCGGCCTGCGCCTTACCGCGAGCCTCCGCCATCGCTTCGGCGAAGTTCGCGAAGAGCACGGTGAACCACAGCCACAGAGCGATCTGGAGATTGAATGTGCGGTCCGCCGCGCCGGTGGCGGCGTCGCGCGCAAGCAGGATCGTCGTGATGGCCGCGCCCACTTCCACCACGAAGATCACCGGATTCTTCACGAGCGTCGACGGATTCAGTTTTACGAACGAATCCACGAGTGCCCGGTGGAGAATGTCGCCGTCGAACAAAGGCCGCGTGTGGGCGAGCTTCTTCGGCAGCAAATCGCCGGAGTCCGAAGCGGCTGAGGACGACAAAGCCTGTTCAGGCATGGCTAGAACAACCTCCCTTGCTTCATGAGGAAATGCTCGACAATCGGCCCGAGCGACAGCGCCGGAAAGAACGTCAGAGCGCCGACAATCACTACCGTGCCCACCAGCAAGCTGACAAACAGCGGACCATGCGTAGGCAGCGTTCCGCTGGTGACCGCGAGCTTCTTCTTCGCGGCCAAGCTTCCGGCGGCGGCGAGCATCGGGATGATGATGAAGAACCGCCCGATCAGCATGTCGAGCCCGATCGAAAGGTTGTACCAGGGCGTGTTCGCGCTGATGCCGGCAAACGCACTGCCGTTGTTGGCTGCGCCGCTCGTATATGCGTAGAGGATCTCGGCAAACCCATGCGGACCGCCGTTATTCAGGTTTCCGGTGGCCGCGCCGTAACCGCCATTCCAATACGTGTCCTTCGCGAAGCCAATCACCGAGGCCGCGCCGGTGAACAGCAGAATCGCGGCCGAGGTCGAGATCAACGCGAGCATCGCCATTTTCACTTCCTTGCCTTCGATCTTCTTGCCGAGATACTCCGGCGTGCGCCCCACCATCAAGCCCGCGATGAACACGGCGAGAATCGCGAACAGCAACATCCCGTAGAGCCCCGCGCCCGTGCCCCCGAAGATCACCTCGCCCACCTGCATGTTGAACAGCGGCACCAGACCGCCCAGCGGTGTGAAACTGTCGTGCATGCCGATCACCGCGCCGCAACTGGCGGCCGTGGTAATGGCGGCGAACAACGATGTGGCGGCAATCCCGAAGCGGACCTCTTTGCCCTCCATGTTGCCGCCGGAATGCAGCTCCGTTGCCCGCGGCTCCAAGCCGAGTTCCGTCAGTACGGGATTGCCCGCCTGCTCGGCGCCATACAGCACGAAAGCTCCAATCAGGAACATCACCGCCATAGCCGCGAAGATCGCCCAGCCCTGCCGCGGATCACCCACCATGAGTCCGAACGTGTACGTGAGCCCCGCCGGTATCGCGAAGATCATCAGCATCTGCACGAAGTTCGTGAGCGGCGTTGGATTCTCGAACGGATGAGCCGAGTTGGCGTTGAAGAAGCCTCCGCCATTCGTTCCCACCATCTTGATCGCCTCTTGCGACGCTACCGGACCTTGCGCGATTGTCTGCGCCTTGCCTTCGAGAGTGGTCACTTGCGTGTTCGCGGCGTAGTTCTGAATCACTCCTTGCGAGCACAGGAACAACGCACCGGCCAGCGACACTGGCAGGAACAGGTACACCACGGCGCGCGTCAAGTCAGTCCAAAAGTTGCCGATGGAATCCGCGTTCTGCCGCGAGAAGCCCCGAGCCAGAGCCACGGCGATGGCCACGCCCACGGCGGCGGAGGCGAAGTTCTGCACCGTAAGCGCCGACATCTGCACCAGGTAGCTCAACGTGGTTTCGCCCGCGTATGACTGCCAATTCGTATTGGTGATGAAGCTCGCGGCCGTATTGAACGCCAGATCGGGCCTCATCGCCGTTGCGCCCGAGGGTGCGTGCGCCGTGCTGAACCCGGAAGGATTCAGCGGCAGCAACCCCTGCAAACGTTGGAGCAAGTACACGAACAAGAAGCTGAACAGACTGAACGACAGCATGCTCGCGGCATACTGCGTCCAACGTTGCTCGGCGCTCTCCTCGACTCCCGTCAAGAAGTAGCAGAGCCGTTCGAGCGGACGCAGCAACGGATGCAGCACGGTCCGCTGGCCCGCGAACAGCCGGGCCATGAACGCGCCCAACGGCTTGGTCAGCAGCGCGATGGCGGCGAAGTAAACCAGAATCTGAAACACACCATTGGGTGTCATCTTGGAGCCTCGAAAGGAACCTCAAAACCGCTCCGGCTTCAGCAGAGCGAAAACCAGGTAGGCCAACAGTAGCGCCGCGCAGATGCCCGCGAATATGTAGTCCATGGAGCCTCCGTCACAGCTTGTCGCATGCCCGGGTCAAGCCCTGGCACGCGGCAAAGAACAGGATGCCGAGCGCCACGTAGAAGAGATCAAGCATAGGCCACCTCGCGACACAGAGTTCCCCGCACCACGTGATGCCCGGCCCTCCGCAACCTGCGCGCCAGCCCATCTTCGGGCTTCGGCCACCAGCGCGTGCGCGTGCCGATCACCACCACTGACTGCGGATGTAGCAGGCGGCTTAGCGCGAACCAAGTTTCGCGGCACAGCCTGTTCTCGCCGCGAAACTCCACGGGGCCCTGCAAATGGCCAGACGCCTCGGCGGCGCATTCCTCGAGCAACTCACGCAACATCAGCTCGGAGAATTGTTTGCCAGCCGGCGGCTGGTCCAACGGCAACGCCCAAGGCACTGGCTGGAACGCCAATAGGCGGATTCGCGCCGAAAGCCCCTCCGCGCATTGGCAGGCCGTCCGAAGCGCCGCGCGAGTGGACCGGGGCCCCGTGTACAAGACCACGATCTCGATCCCTTGCCAGGGGGGAGAATCCACTGGTCTCGCCTGCGGCAGCTCCCGTTCCAAAACAACTTTCAAGCTCATATCGCTTCTCTCTTTCTCTGGAGGAACGTGCCTCCACTAGCGAGAGTAAGGCGCAAGCCATAAGGAAGTCATAAGGGCCGCCTAAGGATTGCGTTAATACGGCCAGTCAGACACCCCCCGCGTAGCGGGTGGCTTGATGAGTTGGGCCGCCTCAAAGGCGGTTGAGTGTCTGGTCTAGGCGTCGCGCCAAGCGCGCCTCAAAGTGTTTGGTCAGAATTGACCCTTGTCACCATCCGCGGACTCCTGCTCGCGGATGTATTTGCGCACGGCTTCCAGTTCGAAGCCGACGGTGGACACGGCGTAGCCGCGTGCCCACAAATGTTCGCCGGTGAAGTTCCGCTCCTTTTCCGCGCATTCGCGCCACGGCAATCGCGCTCTTTCCTTTCAGAAATCCGATCACCGAGGCCACCGGGTGTTTGGGGTGGAATCGCGATGCACATGTGCACGTGGTCGGGCATCAGGTGCCCTTCCAGAATTTCGCACTCCTTCTGTCGCGCCAACTCGTGGAAGATCTTTCCGAGTTGCTGCCGTGCCTGTCCGAACAACGCCTTCCGGCGTCGTTTCGGAACGAACACAACGTGATACTTGCAGTCCCATTTGGAGTGGGCTAGGCTCTTGTATATCTCTGACATGAATCCTCTCTTTCGTGGTTCATCGAGCCACTTGAGGGAGGATTCTACGCCGCGCTCACTCCCGCGACGGTCAAACCTGTTCCAGTCTCACTGGTGAAACCAGTGGCTTACCTTGGGAGTTACGGCTCAACCGGCAACGCGAAGCGATAGCCCACCCACGGCTCGGTCACCAGGTAGCGCGGCTTCGAAGGATCCGGCTCGATCTTCTTGCGCAGTTGATTGATGAAGACGCGCAGGTATTCTACTTGGTCGCCGTAATCAGGACCCCAAACGGCCTGCAGCAGTTTCGTGTGAGGAATGGCCGTGTTGGCGTTGGCGAGCAAATAGCGCAGAAGATCGAATTCCTTGGGCGTGAGGCGCGCCTCGCCGGAGCCCTTGCGAACGCGGCGATTGGCCATGTCGATCTCGATGGAGCCCAGCGCCACCACCGCATCGCTCCCCTGGGAAGCGGGCAACCGGCGCAACGCCGCCCGGATCCGCGCCAACAACTCGGGCATGCCGAACGGCTTGGTGACGTAGTCATCGGCTCCAGCGTCCAACGCGGCTACCTTGTCCTGTTCCGAGTTGCGCACGGTCAGCATGATGATGGCGGCGTCGGCGCCCGCGCGGATCTCCCGGCATGCCGCCATGCCACCCATGCCCGGCATGTTCACGTCAAGCAGCACGACATCGAATCGCTGCTCACGAATCGCAAGCAGGGCCTCTTCGCCTGTCTTCGCGTCGAAGACCTCGTAGCCCTGCGCGGAAAGAGTGGTCCGCAGCACACGGCGGATTTGCGGCTCGTCATCCACCACCAGAATCCGGCCCGAATTCATCGCGTTTCCTCACCCACCGGCAAGCGGATACCGAAACACGCACCGTGGCCGTCTTGCGGTTCAATCCACATATCGCCACCGTGCTTGCGAACAATCTCGCGGGCGATGTGCAGCCCCAGTCCGGTCCCGGCAACCGCCGAGCCCGTTCGTACGCGATAGAACTTGTCGAACACGCGCTCACGCTCTCGCTCGGGTATCCCAGGCCCTTGGTCCGAGATGCGAATCACGGCGTCTGCATTCTCGCGGCTCATGCGGCAATCCACCATCGTACCCGGGCCGCTGTACTTCAGCGCATTGTCGAGAACCTGCCGCAATGCCAGTACGATCAACTCGGGGTCCGCCCAAAGTTCGTCTGACGTCACGCCGCTCCGGTGAATCCGTTCCCCGCCCCGCCCATCGAAGCTGGCCACGGCCCCCTCGACCAAGCTCGAAAGCGGCGTCCGCGCGCGCTGCAACTCCACCTTCCCGGCATCGAGCCGGGCCATGCGAACCGCAGCGCTCACCAGCCGATTCAGCCGGTCCGTCTCTTCCTCGATGATGGCCGCCAGTTCCTGTTGATATCCGGGAGCCGCCGTGTTCTCGCCCCGAAGCCCCGTCGCGGCCGCCTTGATGGACGTCAGCGGCGTTTTGAATTCGTGCGCCACCGCGTCAAGCAACGTGGACTTGAACTCCTCGCTTCGCCGCGCCACCTCGGCTCGGTTGGCGGCTTCGAGTGTGCGAACCCGTTCGAGCGCGATGGCGACCAAATTCAGCATCGACTGAACGGCGGTTTCCGAGATACCCAACCCCGCAACCGCCAGCGCGCCCACAGCATGGCTACCCAACGCGATCGGCCAAACATCCACGCCGAGCCTCTCGTCGCGTTCGTGCCTGCCGTGCGCCATCGCCTCGTGCAGTCTGCTTTCGACGCCCGGGATGTCCCGGGCTCCTCCGTGAAACATCGTATTCGAACTTCCCTCGAGAATCGACACGGCCTGCGCGCCGAAGAGTCCGGCGATGCTCTGCGCGGCTTGCGTGCCGATCGGGTCCGATCCTTCCGTCAACAAGATGGACTTGCTCAACGAGTAGAGTTGCTCGGCTTCCCATTGGCTCCGCTTCGCTTCGGCCGCTTCTGTTTGCGCACGGTCCGAGAGATGGCTCGCCACCAATGCCGTGAGCAGGAACGTGAAGAGCGCCACCCAATTCGCCGGATCGGCGATGGTGAAGGTGCCCACTGGCGGCAGAAAGTAGTAGTTGAAGCACAGCGTCGCGGCGGCCGACACCGCAGCCGCGGCCCGGAAGCCGCCCGCGGTCGCCACGCTCAAGACGGCGATCAGGAGAAAGAACCCGACAGTGGACGCGTTCGCCGGAATCCAATATAGAAAGGTCCACGTAACGGCGGCCACGCCCAGTAAACCGATGGCCAATGCGGACAATGATCGCGATCCGCGCTCGTGCATCTGTTTCAATTGTGCACCTCGGGTAGCAGCCGTGCGGCGCCATCGCGGCCGCGCCGATCTGGCGCACGATCTCGCCGCCCTATCGCGCCCCTACCAGCCCCGCCACGCGCAACCGAATGAACCCGATCATCGCCCGCGCCAACGCCTCTGCCTGCTCGAACTGAACCGCATGCCCGGCGTCGATCTCCATCCATCGATTCCCTTCAGCCTCGAGCACCGGCGCCATGAACGTCCGGACCTTGTGGTTGTCCACAATCCGGTCCCGCGTCGCCGTCACCGCGAACAACGGCACGCGGACCCGCAACACCGCTTCCCAAGACCGCTCTTGCACCTCATCCATCACCACCACTGACTTCAGCGTGACCTCGGTGGTCTTCAGATCATCGGCGTCGATGAAGTCGAGCCCCGCGGGCGATTGCGTGAAGTCACCCGCCTGCAGCGGGATCGGAACGAAGGCTTCACCGCGATCGGGCGCGAGCGAGAAGTGCGTCAACAGCGAATGCACCACGCGCTCGGTCATGTCGATCACCGAGCGGAAGCGCGCGTTCCAGAACAGCCCCGGCGTGATGAGTAGCACCGAAGCCAAATCGCCCTGCATGCGCTCGGCCACAACAGCCGCGTACTGTGCCCCTTGGCACCAGCCCGCCAGGTGTACGCGGTCGAAACGCCGCGCCAGCGCGCGCACGTGCTCTTCCACGTCGGCAATCGTGCGCTCTGCGCTCACGAGATCTCCGCGACCCGCGTTGAGTCCGCAGCCACGCCGGTCCGGCGCGATCACCGTCATCGCCGGCTCCTCAGCGCGAATCGCCTGTGCCAAAGGCCGCTGCCACAACGAATGACTCATGCCGCCGTGCAGGATCAGAATCGCATCACCGCCGCGTGCGGGGCCCCACCGTCGATAATGGATCACGTATCCATCGGACATCGTCTCGACACCCACATCCTCGGTCGCTTTCCAAGTGGCATTCGGGAAGCGGCCGTCGAGGCCCCACCCAGACGAGGTCCAGTTCTCGGGCTGTGTGATCTTCATGCCCTCGCTCGTGGCCTCGGCGTAGAGGCGGCGCAGATCCAGGAACCCGCCGCGACCCCAGCGAAGACACGGTTGCGCGGGCTCGCGCTCCACCAATCGCGATCCGAATGCGCCTTCCTGCGCAAACAGGCGGTCGCCCGCGGCAGAGGCAATCAGCATGCCCGCGCGAGTGAGCACCGAGGTCTCGCCCACATGCGCTCCCACGATGATCGGCCAGTTGCGTTCGCGCAGCGCCTTCGCCAAACGAAGTCCGCGCAGGATGCCGCCAATGCGCGACACCTTGAGGTTCGCGATGAAGCGGCCGGGCAATCCGTCATAAAGGCTCAGATCGCCGGGCGTGCGCAGACTCTCGTCGAGAATCACGGGACAATCGAGCGTGGTACCAATACCCGAGTGCCGCACGGCATCGCGCGGAGCAACCGGCTCTTCGATTGCCGCAAGGCCACCGCCCAGTTCGCTCAAGTAGCCGATCGCTTCGTCAGGCCGCGCAGCCCACAGATTGTTGGCATCGGCACGCACGCGGTAGCCTTCCACGCCGTGCGCCGCTGTGATCTCGTCAATGCTCTCGAGCTTCGAGCGGTCAGCCTGGAGATTCCCCTCGAGCTTCACCTTGAAGTCCCGCAGGCCGAGAATCAGGTACTGATCGATGAGAAATCGCGTCTTCCATGGCTCGTCATTGCCGAGCACTGCGGTGTAACAATGCGGACCACCAGGCGCCGCCAACCCGAGCATCGCCTCCACGCTTTGGCCGCGCTCGCGCGCGAAAAGGTCGAGAAGCGCGCACTCGATGGCGCACCACATCGACGGCGATTCGTCGATCGCCTCCTCATGCTCGCGGACGAAGGCTTCCAGCGCCTCGAGACTGTCGCAAGCCTCCACGATGGGTGCTTGCCAGGCACCGATCCACTCGCGGCAGGAGTCGCGCGTCTCACCAGTGACGTAGCTGCGCGGGCAGCCTTCGCCATAGCCTCGATGCTCGCCGCGCGATGCCTCCACCCACACGCTATCGCCGTGAGTTCGCTCGGCCGCCGCGTGGCGAAAGGTCATCTTCAGCGGCACGCGAAGTTCAGAGAGGCGGAGCGCGATCTTCATCGTCTCCGCCGGCGCGAACTGAACAAATTCAGAAAGTATTGTTCCAGCGGTTCGATCTGACTGCGATGAAACGTCCAGAAGCAATATTGCTTCACCGCTTCGAATCCGGCAGCGGCGAAAGCCGCCAAGCGCTCGCTATCTTCGAGCGCGATGCATTGCAGCCGGCCGGTTTCGGTGTAACGATTCCGCGCCGCTACAGCGAGTGCATGCCGCGCCGCATCGTCGTCATCGCCGAGCGGATGCACGGTGAACGCGTTGGTGAGCTCGCTGAAGTTGAGCCCAGGCGAACCCATCTCGAGCAGTGCGAACCCGGCCGGCGCGCCGTTGCGCTCCGCAATCAGGGTCTCACGCCGCCGCTCGAGGCCTGCCGCGAAATACTCGCCCGCGAAGGCCGCTCTGCCGCCACGCCAAGCTTCGTACTCGTTCGCCGAGGCTTCCAATCGCCGGCCTCGATCGGCGAACCACCGCTCCACCATCTCGAAGTCAGCCGCGGAGCTCGCATGGCGAACGCGGAACTCTTCGGGAACGGCGGCGAGAACCGGCGGCGCCACCAGGTAGTGGAACACACGCAGTGTCGACGTGACCCCGTCTTCCACCTGCCGGGCGAAATCGCCGAACACACGAGCAGGCCAAGCATTGTCGGGACGAAAGCAGATCTTCACGTACTCCACGTCGCGCCGCACCAGCATGTATCGGGTCATCGCGAGCGTCACTTGCGCGGAAGCGTACAGCGCGCGGGCCGACAACGGCCTCGCCGCCAGATGCTGCACGCACCATGTACGCGAAGGCCAGCGCAGCACGCTCACCTGTGCGTCCAATGCATCGCCATGCCTCACAGCGATGGTCGCGCCGAGGTGCCCGTTCGCGTCCAACAGCGCGCGCACCGACCGGCGGATCTCCGGTAGCACCGGCTCGAGCCGCGCGATCTTTTCCGGATACAGAAAGCCCGAGTCGCGGAACAGTTGCCAGATCTCATCGAACGTGACGCCGCGGGCGACGTGGACCGAAGGGTACGCGCTTTCGGTCTGCTCGCCGTATTCGAGCCAGTAGGGCGCGGCCGGGATTGCAAGTGCGGACATGGAGCGCCTCCGTTCCGCCGCGTTACTGCAGTACCTTGCCCGTGACCAGCATCGTGGTACCGGGAATCGCTTCGACGAGCGTGAATTCGCGTCCGGCGTCGGCAAGCACGCCTTCGAACGGCAGCCCGACGCTCAAGTTGAGAAAGACCTTGATGCGGCACCCGTCCAATGTGTAGGTGCCAGTGGAGCGCTGAATGTCGCTTTCCACCACGCCGTTCGTGTTGACCAGGGAGTTGAGCACGAACGATCCGTCGGCAGAAAACTCCGCCGTACCCACGCGGATCTGCGGGACCACTTCCGGCCGCCCGGGCAGCGGCGGTCCAATCTTGCCGGAAGCGCGAACTCCGAAGACGCCAGTCAAGTTCTTTGCCTGGCAGGGTGCTTCGCGGAATCCGGCTTCGAGCGTCCCCTTGGGCTCAATGAGCTTCGCCGAGCCGATGAGCGACGTACCGGCATTGGTCTGCTGCACGAAGAGCTCGCGAGCCGCGTTGACGATCACGCCGTGGAACGTGGCCCCGTTGTCGAGCTTCGAGACGAACGTGCAGTCTCCGTTGACGGAGTAAGTGCCGTTGACGGCCGGGATCGGTTGGGGAATTCCGTTGAAGCTCGCCACCGCGGTGAGCACCACTTTGCCTTGGCCGTCATAGGTGGCCGTGCCTTGGCTGGCGAACTCGCCGATGAGCGGCGCAGGCAGGCCCGAGTCGGCGAACGTCACGCCGGACGAGGTAAACGAATAGTTGTTCTTCAACGTGGCGTTGGTGCACGTTTGCGCCTCCACGGCGGCGGCGCCGGCGAGCAAGGCCAGTAGAGACACACGAATAGCAGAGCGATACACGGGATTGGTTTCCTTTCTTCGAACGGGCTGACGTTAGACCTTACGGAGGCGGGGGGCGGATGGATTCAATCCGGCGATTGTTTTGCGGAGGCCCGGGAGGCAATGATGAGGCGGCGGCGGAAATGGAGCCGAGTAGTGTGGCCGTTCATCGCCGCTCGGGCGTGGGGCGGCAGATGCCGCATCAGTCCCTCGAGGCAAGCCGTGCAGGTTGCTCAGAAAGTTCGGTCTCACTCGGCGAGTCGCGCCCAACTCCCGCTTTGCGACAATGCCCATGTGAAGTGGACGCTCCTCTTCTGCATTGCCGCCGGAGCCGCACTCGCCGAGGTCCCATTCGCGGACCTCGCGAAGCTCTTCGAAAACGGCGCCGGCCCCGCACCCGCGCTGAGTGTGAGCCCCGACGCACCGCAGCCCAAGGTCAAAGTCTACGACTTTTCGTTCGCCAGTCCCGTCGCCGGCCGCGTGCCCGGAACCCTCGTCACGCCCGCGCGCAAGGGCAAGTTCCCGGTGATTCTTTTCGGACACTGGATGATGGCGGGCTCGCCAATGAGGCATCGCGGCGAGTTCCTGGAGGAAGCCGTGATCCTGGCGAAAGCAGGCTCGGTTTGCCTTCTTCTCGATGCCCCATTGGTGCGGCCCGGCGTGGTGGAAGACGCCGATCCGATGAATGGGCAAGGAGTGACCGCTGCGATCCAAATGGCGCGCGAGTGGCGCCGCGCGCTCGATCTGCTCTTGGCGCGCACCGATACGGACTCCCGCCGCGTCGCCTACGTCGGGCACAGCTTCAACGCCGGCGTCGGAGCGCAGTTGGCCGCAGTCGAGAAACGCATCCAGTCTTTCGTGCTCATGGCCAACACGTACTCTCTTCGCGACTACATCTACGACGACGAGAATCCAACGATGGTAACGATGCGCAAATCCAAAGGCGAAGCGTGGATCGGCGAGTACTTCGACAAGTTCCCCACCGCCGAGGTCTCGGGCTTTGCGGCAAGATCCGCGCCAGCGGCGATCTTCCTACAGAACGGCCGGCTCGACAAGCCGCTTTCCGAGCACATCGTGCGCAAGACTTTCACTTATTTTAAAGAGCCCAAGCGGCTCGAGTTCTACGACGCCGGCCATGAACTCGATGCCAAAGCGCGCACTGATCGAGTGGCGTGGTTGCAGGAGCAGTTGCGGCTCGGTCCGGTGGATCAGCGCGCTCTCGATGCGATTCCAAAGCTCCGCTGATCGGGCCTGGAGCCGTGGACCTTCACCTCGGAACACGACAGGCAGAAGGAACACGAGAGTATCGCTTTCGGCACGGGCACCTCGAGCCGGTACCAGCGATGAAATCCGAGCCGGCAGATCGCGGCCCGAAACCAGTTTGACTCGTGCTCGCGGTGCGGCCAGAGGCGGCGCAACTCGTCGAGGCCGATCATGGCGCCGCCTGGAGCCGCAGCAACCGGACCCCGATCATCAGGGTCCACACGGTAGTCAGTGTCGACGTCACCACCACGGCAGCACTCAACGCCGGCGCAAAGACGGGTCCCACCACCGATATGATTCCGAGCACACCCGTCGCAACCCCCACCCACGCCACAGCGTTGCAAAACACACCGCGGAGCATCACGGCGCCGGCGATGAGGATCCCAACCGCGAGCGTGAGTGTGTTGTAGACGAACAAGAGGTTTGACTCGACAACCTGCGCCGGATACGCCGCCATCGCCACCACCGTGGACCTCGTTCCAGCGTCCGCGTAGCGCCCAGAAAGCTCGATCAGCACCGCGTAATTCGTCCATGTGAGCGCCAAGTCCAGCACCACGAACAGAGCCATGGCGATTGCCGCGAGCATCATCGCATGCCGGTGCACCGCATGCAGCGCCTCATACAGCGCCAGTGCCAGCGGCAGAAACAGCAGGTCCGTCAGCACAGACAGCCAGAGGATCGCCCACCACGCATTGGTGTGTCCCGCAATGTAGGCAAGCCGCGCTTCTGCTCCGTGCGGAGGCGCACCCATCGGAACGTAAAGGCCGATGATCGCCACGTATCCAACTCCAATAGCCAGCGCGGCCATCCCGCCTACTCGATAGATCCAGCGCACTTGGTGATCCATACTATTTGGGCGGCGCAACACAGGTGAAGTTGGCGGCATCGCCGGTGCTGCCGCTACCGCGATACCGCGCCACCATCGGATACGGACACAGCGGGCGCGTGCGATCCACCTTGCCCGCGGTCGTGTGCGATGCGATCAGTTTCTGCGGCGCTTCACCACGAGTCACCCAGCGATCCATCGCGCCCAGCGAGTCGAACTGGTTCGGTCCCGGACCACCCGCGCAATGCGCCATTCCCGGCGCCACGAACAGCCGCGCGAACGCCTGCGTCTTCTGCGCGCCGCCCATCGCCTTGGTCACCGCGTCGTAGTAAGCGATCGTGTCTTCGGCGGGCACGATCGGGTCTGACCATCCCGCATACAGCAAGAGCTTGCCACCGCGCGCCGCGAACGGCGACAGGTCTTTCGCGGTTGCATTCATGAAGCTGAGTTCGCGATCGGCGAACGCGAGATCACGATCATAGTCGACCGTACGCCAGTCCCACGCGGGATCGTGAAACAGGAAATAGCGGAGCGCTTCGGCGCGCATGGGCTCGGCCGGATCGAGCAGGTATGCTCGCCAGCTCTGCTGCGGTGCATCGCCGAACGCTTCGGTGCCTTTCGGAAATCCCGCGAAAATCCGCTCGCCGTTACGCGGACTCCGCAGTCCGGCCCACACCTTGCGAATCCCTTCGATCTGCGGTTGCGACAGGCAGCGCGGCGCAGCGGGTGCACCGGGCCGGTCGCACGCGAGCGAACCAGCGTCGAAACCGCATCGGCGCGGATCGTCGATGAGCCCGTCGCGCACGCCGTCTGCGCCGTCGCAGGCTTCCACGGCGGCCGTGGTCACCATCCGCAGTTGATCGGCGGTCACGAGCGGCGCACCCGCGTCATCATGCAGCGCGCGCCATGACCAGATGAATCCGAACGTCTGCCGGAGCCGATTGTTCGCGGGCGCACCGGCGATCACGCCGTCATAATCTTCCGGGTATCGCTGCACTTCCGATAGCGCCTGATGTCCGCCCGCCGAGCAACTCGAAAAGTAGGCGTGATCCGGAAAGCGGCCCAGGTAGGCATGCACCACGAGCTTCGCCACCGCGGTCATGGTATGTACGGCGCGGAACGCGTAGTCTTTCACCTTCTCGGGATGCCCGAAGCCGAATCGCAGGTCGCCGCCCGTGTGTCCGGTGTCGTGTCCCGCGGTGGCGTAGCCGTCTTCCACCGCGCGCGTCATCATCGGCGTGGTCATGGCGCTCGAGTATCCGCCGTTGCCAGTGCCGAGGAATTTCCCGTTCCACCCTGAGGCCGGCATCCAGACTTCGATGTGGATCTCGGAGTCCGCTACCGGGCGCGCCACCGTTTTCACCTTGCACGACTCAACCGCGCCCGCTTTGGAAATCTCCGCGGATTCGATCGTCACGTGCGGAATCGCAAGCGCGGTAAGCTTGGCGCAGTCACCCGCAGCGAAGCAACACGTCGCAAATGCGAGCGACTGGCAGAGCCGTTTCATCGCCCGAGAATAACACGCGTGGGCAGCGTCAGCCCTTCAGCCGCCAGTGATCGCCGGCGAACTCAGCGGACTCCTCATTCCACGTGCCGAACTTACAGCACATCTGCCCACCATCCACCAGAATCGTCGCGCCTGTGATGTACGAAGCCAAATCGGACGCGAGAAACGCCACCGTCTGCGCCACCTCTTCCGGACGCCCCCCGCGCCCCAGCGGAATCGCGCGAAAGTAATCCTTCAGCACCGCCGGCGACTCGAACGCCCCGCGCGTGAGCCGCGTCCGAATCAGACCGGGGCACACCGCGTTGATGCGAATCCCATGCGGACCCAGCTCGTTCGCCGCCGTATGCAGAATCCCGAGCACGCCTGCCTTTGACGCGTTGTACGCGATCAGGTTCGCCTCGCCGTCATACGAATTCGTGGACGCCGTCAACACGATCGCACCCGCGCCCCGCGGCTTCATCAGCCCGGCTGCGATCTGCACGGTCTCGTAGAGCCCAGTCAAGTTGATCGCAATCACCCGATCCCACTCGGCGCGCGACGTTTCCTCGAGTCCCTTCACCACCGCGGTTCCAGCATTGGCCACCACGATGTCCGGCGCACCGGACTGCGCGAACGCCGCCTCGAGCGACGCGCGGTTCGTCACGTCAGCCGAGCATCCGCGCGCGCCGATCGAAGCTGCCTGCTCCTCCGGATTCTCGCGCTCGAGATCGAAGATCCAAGTCTCCGCCCCCCGCGCAGCCAACTCAGATGCGCAAGCCATTCCGATCCCATTCGCCCCACCCGTGATTACCGCCTTCTTGCCCGCGAAGTTCATCCCTACCAAGATAGCCGCAAAAACAAAAGCCCCGGATCCTGTTTAAGGGACCCGGGGCCATGGCGGAGAAGACTCCGCGCCCTCTTAGAACTGATTCCAGAGGTACTGGTTGTAGACCTCGTGGTGGAACTGCACTTCCTGCGCCTTCACGATGGTGCCGAGCAGGCGCGCACAGCGATCGGCCGAACCCTGCTTCAGGTCGGCGTAGCGGCCCTTCACATCCTCACCGAGAAGCGCAGTGGTCCATTCGGCGCCGCGGAAGTTCGCCAGCGCGTCATAGATGTTGTCAGGCAGATAGCGCTTGGCCTGGCGCAGGTTCTTTTCCTTGCTGATGCTGCCTTCGAGCCCGGTCTTGAACACCGAGAGCATAACCATGTAAGGATTGGCGTCAGGACCCACCGAACGCACCTCGACGCGTGAACTGCGCTCGTTGCCGATCGGGATGCGCACCATCGAACCGCGATCCACCGGCGAAGCGATGATCTGGTTCGGAGCTTCGAAGTGCGGATCCAGACGGCGATAGGCGTTGACGCTCGCGTTGAGCAGCAGGCAAATGTCGTTGCCGTGCGTCAGAATGCGATCGACGAATGACCAGCCGAACTTGCTCAGCTTCTCTTCGCCCTTCGGATCCCAGAAGATGTTCTTGCCGTTCTTGCTCACCGAAACGTTGGTATGCATGCCGCTGCCGTTGACGCCCACCACGGGCTTGGGCAGGAAGCTGGCAGTCAGGCCCATGCTCGTGGCAACCTGCGGGCGGCAGATCAGCCAGAGCTGGATCTGGTCCGCCGCGGAAACCACTGCCGCCGTAGTTGATCTCTGAACTGCGAAGGCGCAACTTCAAAGTGGGTCCTTCTCGTTCTGGAAGCCCATCGAGCGCTGCACCTCGGCCACCGTGTCGATGAATGTGCGCAGCGGATCGCCCGGCAGCGAGTGATAGTAGCCGCCCGTGTTGACGTATTCGAACTTGCCCGTTTCGTGATAGCGCCGCTCGGCGTCTTTCCCGTTGAACAGGAACCCTTCGATTTCGTTGGCCGCGTTCAGCGTGTAGCCTTCCTTGGCGTGGAGCGAAGCCGCGTACGCCTTCAGCACGCCGCGGATGTCGGCATTGTAGGCCGAGCCGTCTTTGTCGATCACTTCGCCGAACACCAGCACCTTGCCCGGACCGAAGAAGTCGGCCGGCGCCCAGTAGAACGAACCCCAGTCGATCCCCAAGCGCAGGTCGCTTTCGCGCTGCGCCGTGAATCCGCGGATCGAGGAACCGTCGAAGGTAAGGTTGCCGTAGGAGCCCAACAGGAACTTCTTGTCGTAGTCGAGCATGTGCAGACGGCCTTCGAGGTCGCTGAACATGAGGGTGACCGCCTTGATCCCCTTCGTGTCGGTCAGGTACTTCAGCCGCTCTTCCTGGATCTGGTCGGCGGCAACGCGCGACTTGCGCTGCTCCTTGGCCTTCAGATTCAGTTCTTCCAGCTCCTCATAGGGGAGCGCCAGGAAATTGCGTAGATCGTTCGACATGTATCTCCTTACTGGGTCGAGGTGGACGGATTCGGCGGCGGGCTGGACGGGCGCGTCCGCACGGCCACCGAAGACCGATTATAACCGGCGACTCCGCGCTTGTGGCAGCGCCCGCGCCACTTTATTATTTTATGGACCCCATACGGTTTCGTAATCGCCCTCGCCGGCGTGGCGTGGCCTGTGGGGATCGTGTTGACGATGCAGGAGTTGGCATTCCGATGAAGCTGCTATGGGTGACGTCGTTCGGCAAGGACATGTATGAGGCCACGGGGCAGCGCCTGGTGCGGTCGTTCCTCAGGACCCGTTCCACCGGCGACCTGCTGTTATGCGCTGAAGGCGGAGCAGGCGCCGAGACCCGCCACCCGCGCGTGCGCCGGTTCGAGCTCGAGGAATCCCCCGTGCTGGCCCGGTGGCTCGCGGCGAATCGCGACATCATTCCCGTGGAACTCGGCGGCGAAGCGGGCGAGTGCGATTGTCCTGCGACAGACGTGTTTCGCGGGCATCACGAGGGCTGCCCCAGCGTGTGGTGGAACAAGAACGCGTCGCGCTGGTTTCGCAAGGTGGTGGCAGTGGACTACGCGACTTCGCTCGGCGACGATCACACGGTGATCTGGCTCGATTCCGATTGCCGCTTCCGCAAGCGCGTGGATGAGGAGGTGGTGCGCTCGTGGTTTGGGCGCGCGCGGCTGTTCATTCATAAGAGTCCGAAGAGGGCGGTGGTGGAGTCCGGCGTGATGGGGTTCCGAGGGGAGGGGGGGCGGCGGTTCGTGTCGCTCGTGATGAGGAGGTTCGTGAGCGGAAGATTCCGGCGGGATCCGCGATGGGATGATGGCTACCAATTTCAGCGCGTGCTCGATCTGCATCCCGAGATCACGCGTCGGGATTTGGCGAAGGGAATTTCGGGGAACATGCATGTGGTGGAGAACAGTCCGGTGGGCGAATATTTGGCGCATCAGAAGGGGGTGCATGGCAGGTCCGGCGTGATGTGGTGAGCGGATGCAGGGTGGGCTATGAGCCAGCGCGGGGCTTCAGTCCCTCCACACGAAAGTGCCCAAAGCTCATCCCCGAAGCCCTCTCAGAGTTCGTAAGCCAATCGCGCAGTGCTGGCTGCCGGAGCCCCTGAGTGGACCATCCGATTTCAGCCGGCTAATTCAAACAAATCTCTAAAGAAATGTTTCAAACATTCCGATAGATGAGTGTGCGCACGCAAACGCTCCTTGTCCTCGCCGCTCACGCCCTACTCGCCCAGCCGGACCGCTTCGGCCTCCCCGCCTGCGAGTTCCCCGGACAGGAACTGGCCATCCGCTCAGCATTTGTCCTCTGTCACAGTGCCTCGCTCCGCGTCCCCGTGTGGACGGCTTACGAGATCACTCCTGAGCGTCTCGACGGCGAGGCGCAACGTCCGCGCCACTTCCGCCGGGACGCCGCCCTCTCGCAACCGGGAGCCTCCGATTCCGATTACCGCAACTCGGGTTACTCACGCGGTCATGGCTTGGAGCGACGACGCGATCCGCGATTCCTTCCTCCTCTCGAACGCCGTTCCGCAAAACGCCGCGCTCAACTCGGGAAAATGGCTCTTGCTTGAAAAAGCCGTGCGCAAGCTTGCTGCCGCCACGGACTTCGCCCTCGTCTTCACCGGACCCATCTTCTGCCGTGACGACGTCCGCATCGGAGCCAACCAAGTCGCAGTGCCCTGCCAGATCTTCAAGGTGGTCGTTGCCGGTCGCGGACAGGTCCTCCACGCCTTCGCCGCGGTTCTTCCCAATGGCTACAATCCCGCCGAGCCGCTTGCTCGCTTCGCATGCTCGATCGCCGAAGTGGAGCGCCGCACCGGACTCGACTTCCTCAATGCGCTGTCGAAAGCCGAACAAGCGGAACTCGAGTCCACCACCGAGCTGCTTCCGGGACTCGAGGACACCGATCCCGTGTCACGAAAAAGTCGTAACCTCCTCCTCATCAACACCTTGCCCGAAACGATTTTGCAGCGCGACTACCGCCTCCCGCTACCCTGACCAAGGAGGGCAAATTCCGGACCGTCGAGCCCAGACCGCATCCCCTTCCGAAAAGCCCGCCCATCGAATAGCGAATTTTCAAAACGAACTACCCCTCGAGCGCGGACACCACCCCTCCCGCGCGGCAGCCACCCGCCCCAAAATAACCCCAATGACCGCCCTACACTAATCATATGGATCGCGTTCGCAACTACATTGCCGGCCACTGGACCGACTCCCTCTCCCCCACTTCTCCCCATCTCGAACCCCGCCACCGCCGAGCAACCCCTCACCCCACCGGCGCCCCGCCGACGTCGACTCCGCCGTCCAAGCCGCCGCCACCGCCTTCCTGCCTGGCGCACCCCGCCCAGGACCGCATCCAGCACCTCTTCCGCCTCCGCGCCCTCCTCTATCGAAAGCCTCGACGACGTCGCCCGCACCATCGTCCTCGAGAACGGCAAGACCCTCGCCGAAGCGAAGGCCGAGATTCAGCGCGGACTCGAAAACATCGAGGTCGCCTGCGGCATTCCCACGCTCATGCAAGGCTACAATCTTGAAGACGTCGCCGCAGGCATCGACGAGATCATGATCCGCCAGCCACTCGGCGTCGTCGCCTGCATCACGCCGTTCAACTTCCCGGCGATGATCCCGCTGTGGTTCCTGCCCTACGCGCTCGCCTGCGGCAACACGCTGATCGTCAAGCCGAGCGAACGCGTGCCGCTCACCGTGCAGAAGCTGTTCGCGCTCATCGAACGCGCCGGGTTCCCGAAAGGCGTGTGCAACCTCGTCAACGGAGGCAAGGCCGCCGTGGATGCGCTGCTCGATCATCCAGGCGTGCGCGCCATCAGCTTCGTCGGATCCACGCCCGTGGCCAAGTACGTCTACACGCGCGGCAGCGCCAACGGCAAGCGCGTCCAGTGCCAGGGCGGCGCGAAGAATCATGTGGTGGTGCTGCCTGACGCCGACCTTCCCATGACCACCAAGATCGTCAGTGATTCCGCTTTCGGCTGCGCGGGACAACGGTGCCTCGCGGTCTCGGTCGCCGTCACGGTGGGCGAGGCGCGCAGCAGCTTTCGCGATGCGATCGTGGACATGGCCGCTTCCATCCGCGTGGGCAATGGACTCGATCCGCAATCGCAGATGGGGCCGGTGATCACGCGTGAGAGCAAGCAGCGCATCGAAGCCTGCATCGAGAGCGGAACGCGCGCGGGCGCGACGGCGGTGCTCGATGGTCGCAACCATGCTCTGGCGGGTGGGGCGGGCAACTTCCTCGCGCCGACGGTGCTCGATGGTGGCGAAGGTGAGCTCAGCCAGACGGAAATCTTCGGTCCTGTTTTGACGCTCGTGCATGCCGAGACCGTGGAGCATGCCATCGAGATTATCAACTCCAACCCATACGGCAATGCGGCGTCCATCTTCACCACGTCTGGCGTGGCCGCGCGCAAGTTCCGCTATGAAGCGAACGCGGGCAACATCGGCGTGAACATCGGAGTGGCGGCGCCGATGGCGTACTTCCCCTTCAGCGGATGGAAAGACAGCTTCCTCGGCGTGCTGCACGGGCAGGGTCGCGACGCGGTGGAGTTCTACACCGATAAGAAGGTGGTGATCGAGCGCTGGCCCTCGGAGTGGTCGCGTAAGTTCTGAGCGGGTGGGTGTAGCTGATTTGCGCTCCTCCGGGTCTTAGTGAGCGGAGGATAACGATGAACAGTTACCGGATCGGCCACGCCGTCCTGCTTTCCACCTTGACACTGAGCGCATCCGCGCAGATACGGGATGTGGCGGTACTGCACGGCGCCACATTTCAGCCTGGCCTGCCGGCGCGTGGATCGATCGCGTCGGTGTTTTGCAAAGGCTTGAGCGTCGACGGCGTGGTCCCGGCGGGCAAGTTCCCGCTGCCCACCGAACTCGCCGGAGTTCGCGTGAAAGTAGGCGGAACGGCTGCGCCCTTGATGCTCGTCGCCAATGGCGATGGCTATCAGCAGATCAATTTTCAGGTCCCGTTCTCCGCGGGCAATATCGGCGCGGTGGACGCGGAGGTGACGGTGGAACAAGGCAAGGACTCGTCGTCTGTGCGCGCGAAGTTCCTCGAGAGCCCGGGTGAGTTTTTCCGGCTCAATGATACGAAGCTCTATCCGAAAGACTCGGGAGTGTTTCAGCATGTGGATGATTACTCGGTGGTGCGGCTCGCGCGCGGAGCGAAGTCCGGCGAACCCCTCATCGCCTATATGACTGGACTCGGATCCACCACGCCTCTTGTAGCGGCGGGGACGGCAGCTCCGCTGATGCCTCCCGCGGCTCTCGTCGAGAACTCGCCGTACATCACAAACACGTTGATGGTGGGCGGCAAGCCTGCCAAGATCCTGTATATCGGACTTACGCCCGGCTTGGCCGGAGTCTATCAGATCAACTTCGTCGTGCCCGATCTCGGTCCCGCGACTTACCCCGTGCGCTTGATTCGCCAGAGCTGCGCGCCGATCTTCTCCTCATGCCCGAACGCCGATTCGCCGAAGGTCGAAAGCCAACCCGCGATGCTCGTGGTCAACTGACCATGTACGACTGTTCTTCGTTCGCCGCGAAGAGTTCAGACCTCCGTGTAGGCGGGATTTGGCCAGCGCGGGACTTCAGTCCCGCCACTCCCGCGAACAACCTCGCCGGTGTGCTGTAATCGGATCATCCGATGATGCGTCGCTCCCTGCCGGCTTTCGCCGTCTCCGTGTTTTCGTGCTTCGGCGCTGATGACTCCACTCGCGCGGTCGCTGTGGTTCAACAGCGCTGCCTCCAGTGCCATTCTGCCCAGACAAAAATGGCGGGCGTGCAGTTGACATCCACGGGCGAAGTCACCGCTGTGCGCGACCGCCTGCTCGCCGCCATCGCCTACACCGGAAAGATCAAGATGCCTCCAACCGGGCAGCTCGCCGCGGCCGAAGCCGCGCTCCTGAAATCTTGGATCGAGCAAGGCGCACCGTGGACTTCGAACCAGGAACGGAGCACGAAGCAGCCTTCATTTCGCAAACCCGTTCGCCCGGCTGTACCGGCCGGAAATGCCAACCCGATTGACGCCTTCATCCGAGCCAAGCTCCGCGATCAATCGCTCACGCCGGCCGCCGAAGCGGACAAGCTCACGCTCATTCGCCGCGCGACCTTCGATCTGCATGGGCTCCCGCCTTCGCACTCCGAAATCAAAGCCTTCCTCGAGGACGATCGCCCCGAAGCCTATCGCCTCTTGATCGAACGCTTGCTTGCCTCCCCGCGCTACGGCGAGAAGTGGGGCAAGCATTGGCTCGACCTCGTCCGTTACGGCGACACCTCCGGCTTCGAACAGGACCCCTACCTGCTCTATGCATGGCGCTATCGCGATTGGGTCATTCAGGCGTTCAATGACGACAAGCCCTATGACCGCTTCGTGAAGGAGCAAATCGCCGGCGACGAACTCTACCCCGAAGACCCGCCGTCGCAACAAGGCACCGGATACTTCACCGTCGGCACCAATCGCGACATGCTCTACAAAGTGGAAGACGTCAATCGCGAAGAGCAACTCACCGATTTCGTCGACACCACATCGAGCGTGTTCCTGGGCCTCACGGTAGGCTGCGCCCGCTGCCACGATCACAAGTTCGATCCCATCCCGCAGCGCGACTACTACCGCATGCGCGCCATCTTCGAACCATTTCTAAAGACTCGTATTTTCCTCCATTACGACATGGCGCGCGGATATGACCTGCAGGAAAACAACCGCACCTTCCGCCTCTGGGAGGTCAGCGCGCAACTCACCGCGCTGCTCGGGCCGCATCGCAACCGCCTGCGCGAGGAGAGGCTCGCCAAGCAGCCGAAAGACGTCGCCGAGGCCATTCGCACTCCCGATGAGCGCAAGACGCCCGAGCAAAAAGCGCTCGCCGATGCGAATCAGCGCAAGATCGAACCGAGCGATGACGAGGTCTATGCGCAGCTCTCCAAAGACGAACTCGACCGTCTCCACAAGATCGAACGCCGCCTAGTGGGTCTGTTTCGCACATACAATCCCGGGCCATTCTCTCCCGGCTTGACCGACGTAGGCCGCGAGTCTCCGAAGACGCGCTTGCCCGCCAAGAGCGGATCGGAAGGCGAAGAAGTGCGAGCCGGGTTCCTCACGGCGCTCGGCGGCGGCGACATTGCGGATCCTCCCATCGCCTCTCCCACTACGCTGCGCCGCAAGGCGCTCGCCGAGTGGATCGCTTCGCCCGAGAATCCGCAGACCGCGCGCGTCATGGTGAATCGGATTTGGCAGTATCACTTCGGCCGTGGAATCGTCGCCACGCCCAGCGATTTCGGATCGCGTTCGCAGGCCGCGTCGCATCCCGAACTCCTCGACTGGCTAGCCACCGAGTTCGTGGAGCGCAAATGGTCCATCAAAGAGATGCACCGGCTCATCATGAACTCAGCCACGTACCGCCAGGCTTCGAAGCCGGCCGTGAAGGCGCTCGAGTCCGATCCCGAGAACGCTCTGCTTTCGCATTTCACACGGCGGCGCCTCGAAGCCGAAGAGGTACGCGATGCCGTGCTCCTGTCGGCCGGAACTTTGAATCTCAAGACCGGCGGGCGTCCGGTGGTTCCCCCGCTCGCGGCCGAAGAGCTCTACGGCATGAGCCAACCTGTAGCGAGCGCGTGGATCCTCACGGATGACGCATCCGAGCATGGCCGCCGTTCCATCTACATGATCTCGCGCCGCAATTTCCGCATGCCGTTGCTCGAAGCGTTTGACCGGCCCGAGGGCGTCCTCAGTTGCTCGCGGCGTGATTCATCCACCACGGCGCCACAATCGCTGTCATTGCTCAACGGGCAGTTCACCATGGCGCAGTCGAAGGCGCTCGCGGCCGCGCTAGAAAAGGAATCCGATCCGTCAGTGGCGGCATGGCGCAAGGTCTTCGGGCGCGATCCGGTCGGGGCCGAGCGCGAGCGGACTCACGCTTTTCTCGAGAAGCAAACCGCTCATCTCGGTTCGCGCCAGGGCGCGCTCATTGAACTCGCCCGCGCGTTGTTCAACACCAACGAATTTCTCTACGTGGAGTAGCCAAGACATGACACGCCGTGAATGGTTTTCGAACGCGGGTAAGGGATTCGGAGGCATCGCCCTCGCCTCGATGCTGCAAGATGAGGCGCACGCCGGCACGCAACCGGTGGGTCGCGCCAAGAACGTGATCTACATTTTCAATCACGGCGGCGTCAGCCACGTGGACACGTTCGATCCCAAGCCCACGCTCGCGCGGCTCTCCGGCCAAACCGTGCCGGGTAGCCTAGCCGAGGGGCTCAAGACTTCGCGCATCGACTTTCGAAAAGCGATCATGCGCGGGTCGCCGTGGAAGTTTTCGCGCCACGGTGGCTCAGGACTCGAAATCTCCGAGCTCTTCCCTCACGTGTCCAAACATGCGGACAAGCTCGGCGTGGTTCGCTCCTGTCACGGCGACGCCTTCGATCACGCACCCGCGATCTTCCTGCGCTGCTCGGGATCTCAGTTCCCAGGCCGGCCTTCCATCGGCTCTTGGCTCGCTTATGGGCTCGGCAGCGAGAACAAGAACCTTCCTTCTTATGTGGTCATGTCCGATGGCGCGATGAAGTCGGGCGCGGGCGCGTACGGCGCCGGGTTCCTTCCGGCATCGTTCCAAGGCACCGTTTTCCGCGGCGGCAAGAATCCGGTGCTCAATCTCGCTACTCCCGAAGGCACTTCGGCTGCGGCGCAGAAGGAAACACTCGACTACGTCAACGATCTCAACCGCCGTCACTTCGCCTCGCGCGAAGAGGATTCGACGCTCGACGCCCGCATCAAGGCCTACGAACTCGCCTTCCGCATGCAGTCGGAAGCGCCGGTGGCAGTCGACCTCGCTTCGGAATCGGAAGCCACGCGCAAGCTCTACGGCATCGACGATCCGATGACCGACAATATCGGCCGGAAATGTTTGCTCGCCCGCCGGCTCGTCGAGCGCGGCGTGCGCTTCGTGCAGATCTTCTTCGGGACCAATCTCGGTGAAGACTGGGACGACGCGCACTACGACCTCTGGGGCTCGCACATCCGCATGACCAAGCGCTCCGATCAACCGATCGCGGCGCTGCTCACCGATCTCCAGACGCGCGGATTGCTCGACTCGACGCTCGTCATCTGGAATAGCGAGTTCGGCCGCACGCCGCTCGCCGAGGGCAAGAACGGTCGCGATCATCATCCCTACGGCTTCAGCATGTGGATGGCCGGCGCGGGCATCAAGGGCGGTCGCGCACTCGGAGCCACCGACGAATTCGGCCTGCGCGCCGTCGAGCAGCCGAAGAACGCGCACGATGTCAACGCGACGATCCTGCGCCTGATTGGAGTCGACCACACGAAGCTCACATGGCGTTACCAGAGTCGCGACCAGCGGCTCACTGATGTCCACGGTGAGGGCGAATTCACGGATTGGCTGCTCAACGGCTGAGTGGCCGCGTCAACGAATGCCGAGTTTGCGCAGCAAGTAGTCCACTTTTTCGAATGCATCCCGGATGAGCACGGCCCTGCTTTCGGGATCGTCCACATCTTCGAAGTCCGCGACGAACTTCGGGCCCGCGTGTTCGATCGTGGCGAACTTCTGCCCGATCTTGTTCAGCCCCTCGCGCACCAAGGCCTGGTCGACATGCGGGGCAATCTCGGCAGCCAGACTATCCAAACCGCCTGGAAAATTCGTCAGCGTGAAGTAGATGTCCCACGCATCCTTTTCCTTCAGCCGATCATGCAGCGCCATTCCCTTCATCGCCAGGAACGCCACCACGGAGGAAACTCGCACCATTGTTTGGTCCAGCCCGCCCTCCGGGAGTTCTCCGTGGATCGCGACATCCTGAAACAGCGTGAACGCCAAGTCGCAGCCACGGGCTTTGCGCGCCCTGCCGGAATGCACCGCCTGCGTACGGTGCGCCTTGCCCGTCCCTCCGTACTCACCGGCCAGGAAGTCGATCTGAACCTTGATCGTGGCGCCCTTCACGTTCACCGTCCTGAAGAAAATGAACGGCTGTTCGGACTCTGTTCGTAACCGCGTTTCAGCAGGGCCGCCTGAATCGTCAAATGCCCGGGATCCTTCAAAGTGGTGTGGTTGAGCGCCAAGTCAACATCGATACTGCCGACATGCTCGAGCGGCGTGTGCGGCAGAATCAGTCGAGGGACCCAGCCTCCGACAATGACGACGTCATCGCGATACTCGCCAAGCAGGCGAACCAATTCGAGCAGCACGGATCGAGCCGCTTCGACCTGATCTCCGGAATAGTCGCGAAAGGTTATCGCCATTGCGGCTCGATCACCTGTTCGAGAATCGCCTGAGCCGCTTCTTCACCGCGACCCTTGATCGCCATCAGATCCAGGTAGATCTGCACCGGTGAAACAACCGGGGCACCGTCAATTTTGCGGCTACCGAAGAAGACGCCGGCGTCGGACGCCTCAATGAGGGAAAGGTTGGCACCGGAAGACACGGCCTTCAAGCCGAGATCCGAAGCGAGCGCTTGCGGATCTCCGTCTACGTATGCGGTGGCCTTTGTGAATCGTACGGCCGGAGCCATGCGCGCGCCTCCAGAGAACGCGGTGAAGCCAAGTTGTTGACGGCGACGCTCAGCAGCTTTGGTCAAGCTGGCCTCCAACTCTGCCATCGGCTTGAGCGAATAGTATTCACGAGCAACGCCGCGCGATCGCCTGAACGCCTTGGGCCATTCTTCGAGCAGCGGCATCACTGCCTCATCGAAGGAACGGAGACGAAAACCTCCGCGCGCATCTTCGATCCATTCCCGATCCGCCAGCAGTTTCTTGACGTTGGCCACTTGTCCGAGACTGACGCCTGCCGCATCGGCGAGAGCCTGGGTTCGCCAGTCCCGCTTGCCCGACGCTACCAGCGCCCGCAGGACGCGTTCCGCCTTGGGCGAGAAGAGCGAACGCAGGTCCCTCTTTTCGACCGCTGGGTTCGGCCGGCCTTCGCTCTTGATGAACACGGTGTCGAACACGAGGCGGCAGTTTCCGGCCATGTCCATGTAGCCGGCGCCGAACCGGTTGCAGATCGCCGCTGCATCCGGAGAGATGAACGGCGCAAGAAATACCGGATAGGCGCGAGAGTCCTCTCGGGCTGCTTCGCGAAGCTCGAGACAAGCCTCTCGCGCGACTCTCGGTTGGCCAGTGGACCTGATCTGACACAGCAGCTTGCGTTCGAGCTTTCGCCCAGCCGGGTTCCTCTGGCGCACCGGCAGAATGCAGTCCACGCCGGCGTCTCGTCGTGACGGAGCGCGAAACTTGGGCACTCCAGCGGTGAGGAAAGGCACATCCGCCAGCACGTCTCTCAGGCTCATCATTGCTTTCCGTTCCATGTTGCCCGATTTCACCCAATCGACCGTTTTCAGCATTTGCTGAAAACCATTGTTTCACTGAAAGTCGTCCGTAGTCAAACTCCCCAAACCGTACCTGCTCACAGCCTCGCCGAACTCACCCCCTGCGCCTTCCCCGGATCCGCTGACCTCGGCACAACCCGCGTCAAATCCTCGCCCAAGATCGACGGACACCACATCGTCTCGATGTGCTCGAACGCTAGCTGCGTACGGCGCTGGATGGAACGCTCATTGTTATGACAACACATCGTTCAATCCGATGAACACCGGTCTGGAACCTTCCCATTCGTAGCGCAAAACGCTGATGCCCAACCGCTGCAGTCGCCAACCCGTCTCCGCGGAGACTGTACCAGGAAGAACAAGAATTCGCCGAGGAGCATTGTCCTGCACGGACCCGTGCAGCATCGCCTGACCTACGGCCTGGTACAGGCTGCTCGTACTTTGGTCCGTCTTGACTTCGAAGAGGTGCGTGATCTCATCTCGGTCATCCGTCAAGTAGAGGTCGATTGCGCTCGTTCTCAGTCCATTGAGATCCATGCCCTTCAAGTCTGCATGGAGTGAGTTCACAACGGTACCGTGGTCGCACTGACTCTCGATTGCAACAGTAAGCGCATATTTCTTCCTCTTGCCCTCGAACTCGGGAGTGAACCAGAGGTCCGGCTTGCCTTTGTCCGCCAGAGCAGGACCACGCCCCGGAACGTCGTCCTTGAAGTCTTGTATTTCGTGAATGTAGTTCGCAAGCAATCGAATGAAGTCACGACTCCCAATCTTGCCCAGAAGATCGCTTTCGAAGCGACTCCGTCGGGCCGTTGTATGGGGATCGATTCACCCGTGCACACTTCCAGAAAGTTCGTCTTGCCGATTCCTGGCCGTCCACCACTGACCCTCCCGGAGTGTGCATAGTAAAGAGACGAACCCGCATCCTTCAGAAAGACGCCTGCGCAGCGACGATTTATTCCCTCAAGCGGCGGATTGATCTCGCATGTTATATCCAGGGGCCGATCCGGTTCTGGATCTGCGGTGCCGTACGCACACCAGTATCGATTGTGGCCTCGAGAGAAGCTCGCCCAAATCCCGTGATCCGCGTGCCAGAATACTCTCGCTGCTTCACTGCCACCCTGATATCCGACCGTGCGATCGAAGGGTTCAGCCCCTTTCTGAAGGCTGTCCCGCAGTTTGTCAAATGCGGCCTTGCTCTCTTTCAAGGATGTTATTGGACACAGCTCCATAGACGACTCGCCCCCATTTTCCAACCCTGATCCTAGCCAGATGCCGTTGGCCCACTGGACAGATATTCTCCATGTCCATAGCAGCTTGACTACAACCTCGCTGAACTGACTCCCTGCGCTTTTCCGGGATCCGCAGAACCCGGGACCACGCGTGTCAAATCCTCACCCAAGATAGACGGGCACCACATCGTCTCGATGTGTTCGATCACCAGTTCCGTTCCCCGTTGGTGGCTCACGAACGGCCGCGTCCGGGGATCGTACATCGCGTCGGTGAGATCCCGCGCAAGCACCACCTCGAACCCGAGCCGCGTCATCTGCCGCGCGCCGAACCCGCGATTCAGGATGCAGATGTTCGTGTGGACACCCATCAGGACGATCTTGTCGATGCCTTCCTGCTTGCAGAAGTTGTAGATCTCCTGGCCGCTCTCGCTCACGCCGTCGTAGCCAACGATGTCGATGGCCGCGTTCTCGCGCGTCCACGGATACGGCGGCCCTTCGAACTTCTTCGATACCGGATCGTCGCATCCGCCCGCCGAATCGTCGATCGGGAAGGCCTTCTCTTCTTCGGGAATGCGCGGACACCGCTTGATGATCGGAAACGGAGATGCGACCGTAGGCGCATCTTTCATGCGCTGCCGCCATGGGGTCCCTTCGTAGAACGCCATCGTATCGCTCGGCGAGTGGATGATCATCACGCCGTGGCTTCGCGCGGCGCTCACCACATGGTTCATTCGCGGAGCCATCATCTGCACCCGCTGCGCCGACATGCTGCACGTGTGCGTATCCCACATGTCGCAGATGATGATCGCGGTTCGGGCCACAGGCCACTGCAACGTCTTTTCAGATGCCGCTCCGCTCTTGGAACGGCGCCGTGTCCGCAGGGTCAGCACTCCCGGAACCTTGGGGCGATTCGGCAACGCGTCGCCCCGCACTTGCCATCCCGCCAGCACAGCCGCGCCCGGCAGCATCTTGAAAAATGTTCTTCGCTCCATGAATTCACCTCATCAGGAAACCGCTCGTGATTCGCTTCGGAACCGCACCCACTGGAATCGTCTTCACTACCTTGAACGTCTTGTTGTCCACCGCCACCGTCGTATCGTCGCCAGCCACGGCAACGTAGAGCGTCTTGCCGTCAGGCGGGATCGTCAACCAGTCCGGGTGACTCCCCACCTTCACGAACGCGAGCAGCTTGTAGTCCGGGATCGAATACGCAGCCACGGCGCCGTAGTGCTTGCTCGTCGCCCATAGGATCTTGCCATCGGGCGTGATCGCCAGTCCATGTGAAGGCGACCCTTGCAGCCCTTCGAGCTCTTTGTGCTCGCCGGGCGGATCGGGCAACGCCACGCGTTTCACTTCCTTCCGGGTTGCGAAATCCACTACCGCGAATCCGTGAAAATCGGAAAGCTGCACGATGATCTCTTTCGTCGATCCGTCGGCGTTCTTGGTGAACGCCATCGGCCGGATGCCCGCGCTCATCGTCAAGGTCCAATCCAGTTCTTTCTTCGCCGCATCGATCACGCTGATCGTGCTCGCCGCAATCGACCCCGCCACTACGTATTTTTGATCCGGCGTCATGTACACGTTGTGGATTTCGCCCTTTACCGGAACCGTCTTGATGTTCGTCATCGTCGCGGTCTCGATCACGTCCACCGCGCCCGGCGCTTGCCGGATCCCCACATACACGAACCGGTCGTCCGCCGACACATCGACATTGTTTGGATGCCCGCTCAGCGGAATCCGGTTCAGGATCCGGTAGCTCGCTGCGTCCACTACGTCCAGCGTTGTGAGCGCTTCATTCGTTACGTACACACGCTTGCCACCCGGCGCGATCACCAACCCGTGCGGCACCTCGATCCCCTCGATACGGCCCACCACCCGATTCGACGCAGGATCGATCACGTGGATGTCGTCGCCCGCCGAGTTCGATTGCAGCACGCGCACGCCGCCGCTCTCGAGCTTCTTTCCGTTCACCCACTCGGCCAGCGTGCGCCACTCGGGATCATCGGTCGATGTCCAGTGCTTGCCGCCAGCGTGGAAGTGATCGCCGCCCGCCTTGGCCGCCAAGGGATGCAGTAGCGCCTTACTCTTCATCGGCTCGCCCGCCGTCACGAATTGCTTCCACGCAGTGAAGTTCTTGCGCGATTGCGCATCGTCCCATTGGTCCGCGCCCGGCGAAAGGTTCTGCAGCGGCGGAACTCTCGCCGTGTGGCAGGAAACACATCGTGCGTGCCCGGCGCGCTTGGCCAGAAAGATCGGCTGCACACGTTCCTTGAAAAAGTCGTAGTCGAGTGCGGGCCGCGCATTCTCGGCTGCGAAAAGCGCGGTTGCCAATAGAAAAGTCGTCTTGATCATCGAGTCTCCAATCCCCGGGCGCGTTCAGTATACAACACCGCAATCGGTGATAGAATCGAAAACCCAAGGAGTCACGATGTACCTCCGTTTGCCCAAACTCACCGCCATTGCCCTGATCGCGGCCGGGAGCGCCAGCCTCCTCGCCCAAACCAACATGGGAACCATCACCGGCATCGTCACGGACCGTAGCGAAGCCGTGCTGCCCGGCACCACTGTCATAGCCCGCAACACGTCCACCGGCGCCGAAGCGCGCACGGTCACATCCACCACGGGAAACTATCTCATCCCGAACCTGTCCGTCGGCACTTACGAAATCCGCGTCTCGCAAGCGGGATTCAAGACATGGTCGCGGCCAGGAATCGCTCTCTCGGCCGGCGACAACATTCGCGTGGACATCATGCTCGAAGTGGGCCAGGTGACCGAACGCGTGGAAGTGACCGCCGAGCCCACGGCACTCAAGACGGAGTCCACCGAAGTCTCCACCACCATGGAGCAGAAGCTCGTCGACCGAGTGCCGCTCCCCATCGCCGGCATCGGCGGCGGCATGCGCAACGCCTTCAGCATCATGATGATGTTGCCGCAGGTGAAGAGCGGCAATGGCGAAAGCGCCTGGGATGATTTCCAAGTCGGCGGTGGCCAGCAGCATGACTGGAACGTCAGCGTCGACGGACTCTCGGTGGAAATGGGTTGGCGCAATCACGTCGGCTACATGAATCGCCTCACGCCTCCAGTGGACTCGGTGCAAGAGTTCCGTATCGAAACCGCGGCCTTCAAAGCCGAAGACAGCCGCGCCAGCGGAGGCAACATTTCCGTCACCACCAAGAGCGGCACCAATGAGCTCCACGGTGCCGTGTTCGACTTCTATCAGAGCCAGCGCCTCAACGCGAATTCGTGGTTGAACAACAAGCTTGGCCGGCAGAAGTCGATCTTCCATCGCAACGATTACGGCGCCAATGTCGGCGGACCCGTTTGGATTCCCAAGCTCTACGACGGCAAGAATCGCACGTGGTTCTTCTTCTCCATGGAAGGCTATCGCTTTCCCGCCACCGCCGGTGTCAGCCAGTTGACCATCCCCACCACCAACATGGTCAAGGGTGATTTCACCGATTGGACCACCCGAGCCGGCGCGATCATCCCGATCTACGATCCCAGCACCACCCGTAGCGACGGCCGTGGCGGATTCTTGCGCACACCGTTCGCTGGCAACATCATTCCAGGAACGCGCATTAGTCCGCTTTCGAAAGCCATTGCCGGCTACTTCCCCGCACCCAATGCAGCCGGCACGCAGCTCAACTACAACACCATCGGCACGGAAGCCAACAAGCGCATCGAGAATGCGCACATGCTCAAGATCGACCAGAACTTCGGATCGAAAAATCGCCTGGCGTTCACATGGTCGCGCAACGGCGAGCACTTCAGCTACGCCTACGACAACGAGCCCACGAATCCGGCAAACTGGAGCGCGCTCCCGTATCCGATCGGCGGCCGCAAATACTACAACGGCGACCAATACTACGGCAACGTCTTCCGCCTCAACGACACGCACCTGATCTCGCCCACCGTGATCAACATCCTCACGCTCGGTGCGCATCGCCTCACGCATCCGGAGCATGATCGCACTGCCGTTCCTTTCGGACAGAACTGGGGCGACAAGCTGGGCGGCGCGGTGCGGAACAATCCTTATTACAACTACAGCTTCCCGCCCGTTAGCTTCCAGAACGACAACTACTATGGTTGGGACAGCTCCAAGCTCTGGGACGAATACCACACCGTCTACGGCATCGACGAGAGCCTCTCATGGGTGAAGCGCAACCACAGCTTCAAGTTCGGGTACAGCTTCCAGAAGCTCCTCCTCAACACGAACAACCGCAACAACGCTTCGGGCAACTTCGCTTTCAATCGCCTCTCCACGTCAGTGCCCGCCGATAATAGCGGCAACTCCGGCAACGCGTTCGCCAGCTTCCTGCTCGGCGCGGTGCAGAGCGGCGGCTTCACGGTTCCGAACACGGGAATGCTGCGCTTCCCCTATCACGCCTTCTTCGCGCAAGACGACTGGAAGATCACCTCGCGCCTGACCATGAACATCGGGTTGCGCTATGAACTCAACATCGGCGCCTACGAACGAGACGACAAGATGTCGTTCTTCGATCCGAACCTTCCAAATCCGGCCGCGAGCAACTATCCCGGAGCACTCCGATTCCTGGGCACCGGGGCCGGCCGCGAAGGCCGCCGCAACCTCTGGAACAATGCCACCGGTTGGGGACCACGCTTCGGCCTCGCCTACCAGGTCACTTCGAAGACCGTGGTCCGCGCAGGCTTCGGGACGTTCTTCGCTTCGGAGAAAGCGCCGGGCTTGACGCCTTCGAACGCCGGTTTCACCAGTTCGCCGAGTTGGTCTTCAGTGGATCAGGGCATCACGCCAGCCTTCTACTGGGACCAAGGCTTCCCCGCCTGGCAAGCTCCGCCCTTCATCAATGCAGGCTTCAATGCCGGCTTCGGTGTCTCCTGGTACCCCGCGGCCGAGATTGCGCAGCTCCCGAGCACGCATAGCTGGAACGTCGCCGTGTCGCGCACGCTCAAGGGCAACATCGTGATGGACCTCACCTACACCGGCAGCAAAGGCACGCACCTCGCCTCTGATCGCGTGAACTACATGCAGATCCCCTCGCAGTACGCCAAGCTCGGCAGCTTGCTCAACAAGCCGATCGACGATCCGGAAGTGGTGGCGGCGGGCTATCGGCCTCCGTTCGCGAACTTCCAGCAATTGTTGGGAACTCGTGCGACGCTCGGGCAGGCGCTTCGGCGGTGGCCACAGTACACCGGAGTCGGCACTGGCGGCATGAACAACCACAGTGGCAACTCCACCTACAACGCGATGATCGTGAAAGCGACCAAGCGCTTCTCCGGCGGACTCAGCATGGTGGCGAGCTACACATGGTCCAAGCTGCTGACCGATGCGGATTCCTCTGAGCCTTGGATCGCAGGTGTGGTCGGCGCGGGCAATGGATCGGGCGCCGCGCAGAACAACGAGAACCGCCGCGTCGAGAAATCGTACGGCGTGCTTGACCTGCCGCACATGTTCAAGTTCACCGGCACCTACGATCTCCCGTTCGGCCACAAGCGCAAATTCGTCTCCAGCGGTCCGCTCAGTCACGTTGTCGGGAACTGGAACGTGGCCGCGTTCATCTATGGCCAGAGCGGATATCCGCTGGGTATCGTCGACAACGCGTACTCGAACTTCCTGCAAGCGGGAGCTCCGCGGCCCAACGTCACCTCGCTCGATTGGCGCGCTCCGTACACCACAGACCGCTTCGATCCGAGCAGCGGGCCGTACCTGGCGCGGACCGCATTCCAGCGCCGGACCGATCCGCGGCTCGATCCGTTCGGCAACGCGCCTCGCTTCAATGGCGTCACGCGCTCACCCGGGCGGTTCCGCGAGAACGTGACGATCGCGCGCGATTTCCCAATCCGCGAGCGAGCTCGCGTCGAGTTTCGGTGGGAAATCTACAACATGTTCAACCTCAAGACATGGAGCAACCCCGCCAGTCTCGACCTGTCGAACTCCCTGTTCGGTACGGTCACCAACGCCTCCGGCAATCGCACCATGCAAGGCGGGTTGAAGTTCGTCTTCTAGCTTGCGGCTCCTTGCAAGCTCATGAATCCATCATGAGCCTGGGCTCGTAATTATTGAAGCGGCGGCCAGCGGAATCCTGCGCTTGCCGCCGCTTCACTATAGGGAGGCCCCTCGTGCCCGTATTCGACTTGAAACATCTCGCCGTCGAGTTCGCCAAAGCCGTCAACGCCGCCGACCTCGACGCTCTCATGGCGCTCTACGACGCTGAAGCCCGCTTCGTTACTGGGCCCGGCACATCCCCATCTGTCACTGGCACGGCCGCGATTCGCCAGGTCCTCGCCGGCTTCCTTGCCCCGCGACCCACCATGGATTCGAGCATCCATACATTTACGAATCCGCGGACATCGCCGTGGTTCGCGGAAAGTGGAAGCTCACGAGCACCGGCGCTGACGCCACGGCCAACGTAGTCTCCGGAAACAGCGTCGAGGTGCTGCACCGCCAATCGGACGGATCGTGGCGCTACCTCATCGATCATCCCTGGGGCGCCGATTGAGGATTCATGATGACACTCCCACCACACGTTCAACTGATCCAGATGAGCATCGGCGCATGGATTTCGCGCCTCGTCGCTGTCGCCGCAGAGCTCGAGATTGCCGACCATCTTGCCGACGGTCCGAAATCGGCCGCCGAACTCGCGGGACCTACGAAGACTGATCCGCGGTCCTTGCACCGTTTCCTCCGAACTCTCGCAAGCCAGGGCATTCTCTCCCACGGCGCCGGCGAGAAGTTCAGCCTTACGCCGTTGGGCGAAGCGCTCCGCCGCGGAGCTCCCGGGTCGGCCCGCTCTACCGTTCTCGCGATGGCCGGTCCGTGGATGTGGAAAGCGATGGGCGAGTTCCAGCACTCGGTTGAAACTGGCAACACGGCGATGCAGAAAGTCTTCGGGATGGGGATCTTCGACTATCTCGGACAGCATCCGGAACTGGCGGCGCAGTTCAGCGAAGCGATGAATGGCGTCCACGGCGCCGAGCCTCCGGCTGTGGCCGCGGCGTACGACTTCTCCTCCGCTGGCGTGATCGTCGATGTGGGCGGTGCCATCGGCAACATGCTCGTCAACATCTTGAAGCGCCATCCGCAGCCGAAAGCGGTTCTGTACGATCGCCCAGTAGTGGTCACTGAAGCGCCCGCGTTTCTCGCGGCCAACGGTGTAGCCGATCGCGTGACCATCCAGCAAGGGAACTTCTTCGAGAGCGTGCCGGCCGGTGGGGACCTCTACATCCTCTCGCATATCATCCACGATTGGACCGAAGCACAGTGCCTCACGATTCTCGCCAACTGCCGGAAGGCGATGAGGCCAGGCGCGAAACTGTTGATCGTGGAGTTCGTCTTGCCCGAAGACGGCGTTCCGCACTTCGGCAAACTGGCGGACATGATCATGCTGGCGATTCCCGGCGGCGAAGAGCGTACGGCTTCGGAATACCGAACCCTGCTCGACAAGGCCGGGTTCCAGATGACTCGCGTCGTACCGACCGCCTCCGACGTCAGTATCGTCGAAGCCGAACCGCGCTACTAACCTACGCCACCAACACACCCAGCTTCTTCGTCGCCGTCGGGAACTTCCCGATCCCCGCGCCCAGCACCTCATCCGCGAGCGTCAAATAAACATCGCCCGCCGTGCCCGTGATCCGCGTGTGCTTGCCGCGCGCCAGTCGACTCATGCCGCCGGCCACGATCATCGCCAACCCGCTATTCTTGTGCGGATTTGCCTCGGCGTGCTCATGCACGAACAGCAAGCACGTCCGATCGAATAGCGTCCCATCGCCTTCTGGCACAGACTTCAGCTTCGCTACCAGATACGCGAACTCTTCTACGTGCCAGCGGCAAATGTCGCGCAACACACGCTGACCTTCCACGCCGTCGGCGCCCGGAGCCTTGCCATCCGCGTGCGTGTAGTCGTGGTGACGCGCCGACGTGTACCCGAGCCACGGGAACCGCGACAGCCCCTGGCACTTCGTCAACATATATGACGCCACGCGCGTCTGATGCGTCGCCAGCGCCTTCACCAGCAGATCGCTTTGCAGCTTCGCGATCCGTGGCCAATCCTTCATGTCGCCGTCGAAATCCGGCGGATCCACCTTGCGATACTCCGGCGGCAGCGCCGCGATCGACCGCTCGAGATCGCGGATCCCCGAAAGGTGCTCGTCCACACGCGCCTGATCGTCCTTCGGCAGCTTCTTCTTGAGCAGCGTCGCATCGCTTCGCACTGCATCGAGAATGCTCTTCTTCCGATTCACCCAGCCTTCTTCGCGCTCGCCGAACAAGCGATCGAACAGCCGGTGCGGGATCATCTCCGGCGGCAGCGCGCGCTCATAACCGGACCAGCTCATGTTGCGCTGCATGCTCTCGCCGAAGCTCTCTTGCGACACGCCGATCTGCAGCGAGCGGAAGCGCGACTCGTCGCCCACCTTGCCCGCGATCACCTGATCGATCGACGGACCGCTCGGTCCGCGGCCAGTGAACATCGTGCCCGTCATGAGGCCGCTCATCGAATTCGTGTGGCCGTTGCCCATGCCCTTGGCAGCCGCGTTGTCCACACCGCTCAACACGTGGATGTCCCCGCGGAACGGAGCCAGCGGGGAAAGGCAGGGCGTGATCGCGAAGTCCGAGCCTTCCTCGGCCGGAATCCAGTAGCGCTCCGGAATTCCGTTTCCGTTGAACCAGAGCACGAAGCGGCTCTCGGGCGCCTTCTCGAGCGCGCCCGGTGCGGCATACGCAGTGCCGGACGAGTTGAACATCGATACCAGCGGCGGCAGCCCAATGGCGCCCAACAACGTTCGTCGCGACAGTCTAACGCGCTTGGTGATTACTTGCGGCATGTGTCACTCCCTCGGCATTTGCTCTTTCGCGCATCAGCGCGACCATCATCTCTTTGAACCGGAAATTCGAACTGCGGAACTCATCGGTTACTTTGCGCAGCAACGCGCGATCCCCCGGCGCTTCCATCCGCCCCATCGCATAGCGAAAATACTGCTTCACCATGCACTCCTGGCATTGCACGCTCTGGGCCATCACGCTCCCCAACTGCGCGGGCGACGTGAACTTCGATTCGGGCAGGCCAGCCACGTATCCGGATGGATCGATCTCCAGATCGATCGTCTTCAGTGGACCCCGGCGGCTCCCGCCCTCGCTTTTCCGCTGTGATGCGAACTGCAACTGGAACTTCTCCCGCCGCGCGCCAATCGAATCGAAGCGTTCGAATCCGAACCCGATCGGGTCGATGAGCCGGTGACATGTCGCGCAGCTCGGATTCGTGGCGTGCTCTGACATCCGGTCGCGATTGGTCTGCGGACGCGCTTCGGTTACGGGTGGCAAGTTCGTGTTCACACCCGCAGGCGGCTCGGGCACGTGCTGGCAAAGAAACTGCTCGCGCACGAAGAGTCCGCGCGCCGTCGGAGCCGAGTCCTCGGGCTTCGCCGTGATCGCCAGGAACAGAGCTTGTCCCAGGATCCCGGCGCGCTCTGACGCCCGCGGAAACGCCACCCGGTCGAATTCCTTCTCAGGAGCCTTCACGCCGTAGATCGCGGCGAGGTCGCCATTCGCGTATCCATACCCCGCCGTGAAGAGATCCATGAAGTTGCGATCGTTCCAAACCAAGTCGCCGATGAACAGCCGCGCTTCTTCGGTCATCGCCACCGCGGTCTCACGCGTGAACTGCGGATACTTACGCCGGTCTTTGCTCGCCGTCAGAATCCGATCGAAGCGCATCCATTGGCTCACGAACTCGCTCAGCGCTTCCTTCGCACGCGGATGATCCTGCATGCGCCGCGCCGCTTTCGCCACGCCTTGCGGAGTGCTCAGATCGCCACGCGTCGCGGCTGCGAACGTCTCCGCATCGGGCATCGTGTCTTGAATGGTGTAAGAAAGCCGGCTCGCCGCTACCCAGGGCTTCCACTTCGCGTCAGACGTATCCTCGAGCCGAAACAAAAAGCTGGTGGATTGTAGCATCGCTTCCACCACCAGTTGTGCACCGCGGATCAGGTCCGCTTCCTTCGCCATCAGCGATTCATAGCGCTTCTGCTCCGCCGCATCGAGCGGACGCCGGAAAGCCTTCAGCCCGAACTCACGCACGAACCGCGAACGGCACGCCGCCGTTGCCGCCTTGCACGCGATCAGGCCATGCGTGTCGCCGCCACGAAACGCGTTGCGCGCCAACTTCTCCGCGGCCGCACTGTAATTCTCGATTAGCAACGGCGACAGGTTCTGCGCCTGCGCCTGATTTCGGAACCCGTTCACGAAATCTTCTGGCGGGAACTGATTCGCGGGCGAAGTCTGGTCACCCAACAAATCGCGGACGGTGTGATTGTACTGGCTATGCGTCAACCGCCGCAGTTCGATCCGCGGCGCTTGCTGCCCGCCGCCGCGCGACTCCTCTTCTCGATACTTCAGAGCAGCCGCCAACTCCACGCCCGAAAGCTTGGTCAGTCGCATGACCCACTCGTGAATCGCGGTCTCATCGCTACTGCCGCGCTTGATTCGCTCTCCGCCCGCGTGCGCTGTGCGATTGGTTGGCTTGTTCAGCAGGAGCGACGACTCGGGCTTCTCGCGATCCACGAAAACCACCAACGAGCGTCCAAACGCCTCTACCTTTTCCGGTGCTGCGCCGGGATCGGGAAAATGCAGACGCGTCGGCGAAGCCACTCCGTCGGCGCTGTGGCAAGAACGGCAATCCGCCTTCTCGAGCACCTGGAACAAGCCCGAGCCGAACGGAGTCTCCTGCGCTGGCACGGACCACGCGCCAAGAAGACACACAGCTATCGCCAGACGTTTCAAATGTGACCTCTGGCATCATCGTATACCATTCGGTACAGGCTGCGCTCGCTGCTTGATATACTGCGAACACAATCCGCGTGAGTCGCACCATCTATCGCATTTTCGTCCTGATTTCTGCTGCTGCAGCCGCGCATGCCGCCACGGATCGAGAGATCGCCGAGTGGGTCCTTCGCTGGGAAGGCCGCGTGTTCGCCGAGGGCAGCCGCAAGCCCATCACGGATCTGGCGCAGATCCCTGCGGGCGATTTCCATATCACTGGAATCGACCTCACGGGATCAGTGATGCGTCCCGAAGAGCTCACCCATTTGAGTTCACTCACTTCGTTGCGCGAACTCTACCTGCCCGGCCCCGTCTGGAATCCAGGTGGCGGAAATGAAGACGCCAACGAAGCCTTCAAAGCCCTCGGAACGCTGAAGAACCTCGAGCGGATCGGCTTCGGCTGGCACTTCGCCGCCCAAATCAATATTCAGGACAAAGGTTTTAAACATTTGCTGGGCCTCACGGAGCTACGCGATATCCGCTGCACGCAGTGCCGCCTCACCGACATCGATCTTTCGCCCTTCACCAAACTCCGCAGCCTCGACCTCAGCTACAGTCCGTTCAGCGACAAGGCCATGGCCGGCCTTGCTGGATTGAAAGACCTGCGCCGCCTCATTCTGCGCGACACCATGGTCACCGACGAAGGTTTGAAACATTTATCCGGACTCGTGAATCTCGAGGAACTCGACCTCTCCGGTACGCGCATCACCGATCGCGGCATCGAGTACCTGCGCGGCCTGACGAAAATGCGCAAGCTCAACCTGCTCGGCGCCCGCGCGTCTGACGCCGCCATGGATGTGCTCGGTGGGATGAAGCAGCTCGAAACGCTGGTCCTCTACCGCACCCGCGTCACCAACGCCGGAGTCGCGCGGCTACATCCTCTCAAAGAGCTCTACGACGTGGACCTCCGCTACAGCCGCGTCACTTCCAACGGCATCGACTCCTTGCGTGCGGCCCTGCCCGCCGCCAAGGTGCAGTTCGCCGGAGCAGCTACTGTACGCCCGAAATCCGCGGCAGCCGCGCGGCCCGCAGCGGCAACCGAGCAAGCCATCGGCGCCTGGATCACTGCCCTCGGCGGTCGCGCCGTCTTCAGCGGAACTCACCTCACCGCGGTCGACCTGTCTTCTACCTCGGTCAGTGACGCCCAGCTTTCGCATCTCTCGGGACTCGCGAGCCTCGACAAGCTCGACCTCCAAGTCACGCAAGTCGGCGACCTCGGCTTGGCCGCGCTCGAAGGACTCACAGGACTCAAGCAACTCGACCTTAGCCACACCACTGTTTCCGACGCCGGCTTGGCCAAGCTTGGCCGCATGCGCAATCTCGAGTCGCTTCGCCTCGACGGAACGCTCGTGGAAGGCAAGACATTCGGTGTGCTCTCGACCCTCGGCTCCCTGCGCGAGCTCTATTTGGGCGGAACGAAGGTCGATGATGAAATCCTCGGGCCCATCGGCAAGATGACGTCGCTTGAACGCCTGAAGCTCGCGCACACCGACATCACCGACCCCGGCTTCAAACAACTCGCGGGCTTGACCAATCTCCGCATGCTCGACCTTACCGGTACCGATATCGCAGACGCCGGACTCAAGCAAGTCGCCGCGTTCGCCAACCTGCGCGAGCTCATCATCAGCCACGCGCGCTTTGGAGACCAAGGCTTGGCCGCGCTCGAGCCGCTCCAAAACCTCGAACGCATCGAAATGTTCCGCACGCGCGTCACCAACACCGGCGCCGAATCGCTTGCGAAGCTGAAGAATCTCAGCGCCGTCAAGCTCGACTACACATCCATCGACGACAAGGCGCTCGATTCGCTGCGAGCCCTACCAAAAATGCGTGAGCTCAGCATCGATACCACCAACGTCACTGATACTGGAGCGAGCGTGTTGAAGACGATGGCCTCGCTCAAATCGCTCAACCTATATCACACGCTCGTCACGCAAAAAGGCTTCGACGAAATCAAGGCTGCGCTGCCTACCTGCCAGATCGTGTTCGATCGCGATTCGGCGCTACCCACCCGGAGGAGCAGATGAGACTCGCATTGTTGCTCGGAATCGCCGTAGTGGCTTCGGCCGCCGACACCGATTGGATCGACTCACTCGGCGGCTCTGTAACGCGCGATGCCGCGGGCAAGGTGACCGGCGTCGATCTCCGCGCCACATGGGTCACGGACACGGACCTACGCAAGCTCGCCAAGTTCCCGGCACTGACCGCTCTCAATCTTTCGCTCACTCACATCACCGACCAGGGAATGCAGGAGATCAAGAGCATGACCGGCGTGGTGGACCTCAACCTCCGCTTCACCGAATACGTCACCGACGAAGGCCTCGCCGTCTTGAAGAATTGGAAGAAGCTGAAGCGGCTCGACATTCACGGCACCAAAGCCAGCGACACCACACTCGAACACATCTCCGGACTCACTGCCATCGAGTCGCTTGACGCGGGTTCGGTGATGCTCACCGACGTCGGCCTCGAACGGCTGAGCTCGCTGTCGAACTTGAAAGCCCTCACCATCGGCGGCAACGAGATGGGCGATGCCGGATTGCAAGCGTTACGTCAACTCCCCGGACTCACCTACCTCGATCTCAGCGGACGCCAAGGCACGGACTCCAACGTCTGGACCATCAGCATGTCCGACACCGGCCTCGAAGCCATCCTCACCTTGAAAGAACTGCGCGAGCTCCGCTTCGGCTGCACTTCGCTCGGAGTCGGCATCGAGGGCACGCGCTTCGCCACGGTCGCCGCGATGAGCGTCACGGTGCGTTGGCTCGAACAAATGAAGTCTTTGCCGAAGCTCCAACGCCTCACGCTCCAAGGTTGCGACCGCGTCAATGATGATGCGGTGCGCGTGCTGGCCGCGTTCCCCGCACTCACCGAGGTCGATCTCAAAGGTACCGCTGTGACTGCGAAGGGAGTCACTGCGCTGCAGGCGGCGAAGCCCAAGGTCCGCGTCTATCACGGACCCTGGGAAGCTCGCGCCGCCAACTTTCGCAACAACTGACGCGCCGATTGCTCAGTCGCGTTCGTCGCCCGTACCGAGTTGCCCACGCAACTCACCCGCCGGAAACTTCGCCGTGTGCAGGTTCGCGTATGTGCGCCCCAGCCGCAACGCCTTCACCGCCGCGTCGATATCGTTCGCCGCGATCCCTTGCGCCGCGATCGCCTGCACTTCGGCGCTCGTCAGCGTCCGCGAGTATGATCCGCTCGTCGACGCAGGACACAGCGGAGTCCCTGCCGGCCCTGGATTCGTGGCCGACCCACACAGCCACAGCATGATCGAGCCGTTCACTCCCTTCTGCGCGAAGTGAATGTGCGACTGGGTCGGATTCCCGGAGATGTTCTCATAGGTAACGGCTACTTCCAGGCTCTTGCCGTCTTTCGCGACGCGGACCTCCGCTTCTCCAGACCCAGTGGTGGAGACGGCTGGCACTTCGTTGTACGGCGACATCGCAGCGCGCAGCTTCACGTTCGAGTTGCTATCGGCAACCAGAACGGACGAGACGGCCATCAAACACAGGCCTTTGCAAATGTTTCGGGGCATTGGGCGTTTCCTTTCGATGGGTGCCGCTTTCAATGAGCGGCTTGGTACCCAGCGTAAGGCCCGCGCCGGCGAAACTCCAGAGCTTCGCCGAGCTTTTACATCTTCTTTTACAGGTCGAAAATTCGAGCGCTCAGGTGAGGTCGATGCGGTCGATCACGCCCACCACCGCCATGTCGATCGGCGAGTTCGGGCGGCCCACGCTCGTCATCGCACTGAAGCCTTCGGTCACCAGCAGCACTCGATCGCCAATGCCCGCATCCACGGCATCGAGAGCCACCACCGCATCCCCCCGGTCGCTTCCGTCGAGATGCAGCGGTTGCACCAACAGCGCCTTGCGGCCTTCGTGGCTCTCGTGTTTCTGGGTCGCCACCACTTCGCCGATCACACGCCCGATGAGCATGCTACTCGCTCCTCGATCTTTGCGCTTCGCGGTCCACGTGCAACTCGTCGATGATTCCCACAATCGTGTTGTCGGCCGGTACTTCTTTCGGCAGGAAAGGAAAGCTCGATTCCTTCCCGCGGCACCAGTAGATCAACTCGCCCGCGCCGGCGCCAACCGAGTCCGTGCAAATCAGCGTCTTGCCCGTCGGTTTCAACTCCGCGGTGAGAGGCTGCACGAGCAGCAGCCGCTGACCTTCGAGGTCAGGACTCTTCACCGTCGACCAAACACGGCCCACCACGCGACCCAATTGCATCGCCGGTTCACTTCCGCTTGTCGGGAATCTCGTCGAGACTCACCGAGTCCACGATGCCCACGATGCTCGTATCCACCGGCGTGTCTTTGCAACCTTCGGCCATGCGCGCCGAACTGCCTGACACCGCAATCACCAACTCGCGATTGCCCGCGCTCACCGTATCCACGGCGATGACGTAGTTGCCTTCCGGCTTGCCCTCGGGACTCACCGGCTGCAGGATCAGCAGCTTCTTGCCTTCGAGGCGCGGGTCCTTGCGGGTTGCTACTACAGTGCCGGACACTCGCGCGAGGATCATGGCCGCGGCTTACTTGGGGCTCTCTTTGCCCGTTTGCGCCTTACCGGCCGCGATCTGTTCCTTGATCGTGAGGATGGTCCCGTCGGCGAGCACCTTGCCGATCGGCAGCACGTCTTCCAGGCTCGGATGCGGACGTGGAATCACGTGCACCGAGAGCAACTCGCCCACGCGCCGAGCCGCCGCGGCGCCTGCATCGGTAGCCGCGCGCACCGCCGCCACGTCTCCGCGCGCACCAGCTAGAAGTCACCGTAGCCGGATCCGATGGTTTGCCAGCCCACCAGCGTCACCTTGGCTGCCTTCACCATCGCATCTACTGCTTCGATCATCGGCACCAAGCCGCGCGTTTCGATTCATTCCCAGTGCTTCGCCCATTCAGATCCTCTTCGAGTGAGTAACGGAACTCTTTAGTTTACACGACGCCGCGAGTTCACACGACCCCGCGAGCCTTCAGCGCTTCGTCCACCAGCGCGATCAACTCATCGCGTGTCACGGTGTAGGTCTGTTGCCCGAGCCCTGCGCGGCGCCAGCGTCTTCGCCGTCACCGCAAGCACCTCGGCCTCGCCGCTCGACTTCGCCTTCACCCCATAGCGGCTTCGCGAATCGAGCAGCTTCTGTACCTCCTCGCGCGGAAGCACGTCTTCGCCCCCAGCAGTTCCGCTCACCAACGAGATCCGCGCATAATGTTCCACGGTCTCCATCTTGAAGAACGCGCGCCACACGTCGTCGCCGTAACACACGGCTCTGATTGGCCAAAGAATCGCGTCGTACTTGGGGATGTACGGCAGCATCGGCTCAGTCAACTCGGTGCCCGGCAGTCCATATGCGTTGCCAGCGGAACGCACCCCAGCCCGATCACCACTTCGGGCAGCAGCGCTTGATTCAACGCACGGCCCGCTGCCGCGAAACCCGTCGAAACCGGCGGATGCGTGTGTACCACTGCCTTCGCGTCCGGCCGCATTTCGTAGATCGTCAAGTGCATCAGGATCTCGCTCGTGCGCTCGCGCTTGCCCTCGAGCTTTCTGCCCTTCATGTCGCAGATGATCAAGTCATCGGCGTGCATCATGCCCTTGCTCACTCCCGTGGGTGTACAGAGCACGCGATCCTGGTCAAGCCGGATGGAGATGTTGCCATCGTTGGCCGCCACCCAGCCCTTCTGATACACGAGTTGCCCGATTTTGATGATGTCGTCGCGCAGCTCTCGTTCGGTCTTCGCCATCCGGGAATCACGATTGTAGCAAAGGCGCGAAAAATCAACCCTTCGCGCCGGAGACCGGCCCAGGCTCGAGTGCCCATTTGACACCACCCCGCGAATATGATGTGCTCCAGTGATGCACCGGCGATACTTCTTCCCCGCAGCCTTCGGAGCCCTGCAAACCGCGCGCCGCGCCGTGGCGGCGTCAGACAAGATCACGATCGCGCTCATGGGCGTTCGCGGACGCGGCCGCAGCCTCACCAGCGCCTTCTGCGCGCAGCCTGATGTGAACGTCGCCTACGTTTGTGACGTCGATCAGAACGTGGTCTCCGACGCTTACAAAATCATCGAAGCCTCTGGACGCCACCGCCCGCCGCTCGTTGCCGACCTCCGCCGCTGCCTCGACGACAAGAGCGTCGACGCCATCGTGATGGGGACTCCGCTCCATTGGCACGCACCCGGAACCATCCTCGCCTGCGACGCCGGCAAAGACGTTTACGTGGAAAAGCCGATCTCGCACAACATCCGCGAGGGACGCCTCATGGTGGAAGCCGCGCGGCGCAACAAGCGGATCGTGCAGGTGGGAACGCAACTCCGCACGCTGCCCGTGACGCAGCGCTTCTACGAATATGTGCGGTCGGGCAAGCTCGGCAAGATCACCGGCGGCAAGGTGTGGAACGCGCAACTGCGCCGCAACATCGGGCACAAAGAGGATGAGCCCGTGCCGGCCGGAATCGATTACGAGATCTGGACCGGCCCTCTGCCGAAGATGCCGTTCAATCGCAACCGCTTTCACAGCACGGTGAATTGGCACTGGCACTACGGCGCGGGCGACATCGCCAATGACGGCGTGCATGAGCTCGACTTGGCGCGCTGGGCCCTCGGCGTGGAACTGCCCGGCGAAGTCTCCGGCATGGGGCGCAAGCTCTACTTCGACGATGACCAGCAAACGCCAGACACGATGAACATCACCTACATGTTCGGCGAGAAGGTCTTGTTCTACGAGCAGCGCCTGTGGACTCCTTACGGACTCGAGGGCTGCGAGAACGGCGTAGCAATCTACGGCGACAAGGCTGTGGCGCAGTTCGGACACTTCACAGGACGCAACTGGGGATTCCGCGTCTTCGAAGGCGAAGAGAACCGCCTCGTACACGAAGATCAGCACGACAAGACGTCGATCGATACGCCGCACGCGCGCAACTTCCTCGAATGCGTTCGCAGCCGCAAGCGACCGAACGTCGATATCGAAGAAGGGCACTGGGCCACGAGTCTTGCGCACCTCGGGAACATCGTGGCGCGCACGGGCCGCGCGTTTCGCTACGATCCGCGCGCCGAGACCGTCATCGGCGATGCGGCTGCGGCGAAGTACGTCAAGCGCGCATACCGCGCTCACTGGTCCACGCCGAAAAGCGTATAGTTGCTTTGCAGCTCGAGCTTGTACAACTACGCTCCAGTTTCTTCGCCGGTCGCGAAGATTCTAGCCCGCGTGTGGGGCAGGCTTCAGCCTGCGCGGGACTTCAGTCCCGCCGATAACCCTTCAGCTTGCTGTAGAAGCTACAGCTTACTGTAGAGCGCCAGCAACCGGCCCCACGCCTTCTCCGCCTGCGGCTCGTTGTAGACCCGCGAATCCGGCGGACACCACCCGTGCGCCGCATCCGTGTACACTTCAATCTCCGCCGAGAGCTTCGCAGTGGCGAACGTTTCCTTGAGCACGTCCTTCTCTTTGGGAGCGCGCTGATCATCATTGGCCGCGATCGCGACGAGGAACCGCGCCTTCGTCTTCGAAGCTTGCGTGTGCGGACTATCGGCGCCGTCCCGCACCAGTCCACCGCCGTGGAACGACGCTACCGCGCCCACGCGACCCGGCATCGCAGCCGCGGTCCGGAACGCGATCGGACCACCCATGCAGTAGCCTTGCGTGCCGATCTTGTGATTCTTCGCCACGGACTTCTGCTTGTCGAGCCACTCGATGAACGCCTTCGCGTCGGTCATGTGCGTGGTCGCATTGAGCGTCGCCGCGAGCGGCCGCACCTGATCGATCGGCGTTCCTCCGCCCTGCGGCGCGGTGGGCGCTTTTTGTTTCCGGTAGAACGGATTCACCACCAGCACCGAGTAGCCGGATTCCGCAAGCCGCTTGCCCATTTGGCGGAACGCCGGGCGCAGTCCGAAGATGTCGGGCCACACGAGCACGCCCGGAGCCTTGCCCTTGACCGGATGAACAAAGTAGCAATCGGCCGTGCCGTCCGGAGTGGTCACAGTCACTTCGGATTCGCTCACCGCCACGGCGCCATCCACCCGCGGCAGCATCATCGAAACGCCTGCTCCTAGCAGCACGCCGAACTGCTTGCGGGTCACCAACCCGCGTGCTTCGAAATCCCGCAAGTCATCGTCAAAATGCTTCTGATCGCACATGTTTCGCTCCTGAGCAAAGGCGCGCCTATCCGGCCCGCCACATCATGGAGAGTATGGCACATCCGCCCCCGCAGCGGCTCGAAGAATCAGAACTTGATTTCCGGCAGCGGTGACTTCCCGTCCACCCACACTTGATTCGGCCGGTACGAGACCACCAGCACGCGCTGGAACTCCTCAGGAAAGCGAATCGTCACCGATTCGATCGGCTGCATGGCCACCGCGTCGGCACGGATCTCCGCAGGTGGCTCGTGCGTGTGTCTGTCCACCATCGCTTGCATCACCTGATGCTGCAGCATCGTTTTCACCTGCGCGGCCGTGGGCCAGTTCCAGTTCTTGATCTCGATCCGCTTGGCCGGAGCCTTGGTCGCGATCTGAATCGCAGACTCGAACTTCACTTGCGCGCGGGTCAAGTCCTTGGCGAGATCTTCGGCCTTCATTGTGGAATACATCACCAGGAACGCACCGTACTCGCGCTGCGGCATCAGAGCCTTGTGCAGCGCTTCGCAGTAGTTGATGTACAGCGTGACGGAGAGGTGGTTCCGGTCGTGCAGTACCAGCGTGGCGCGATTCTCCCCGAGATCATGCGCATAAGCGGTGATCGCCGCGAGTAGAAAGACGAGAGCCCTCAGCATCGCGCTACCTGCAGTAGTTCACCGGCGGTTGGGACTCCGCATTGTTCGAATTGAGGAACTGGAAGCTCCAGCAGGCCGAGGTATTGGGCCGTTGCGCAAGCAGCGCAGCGAGCGCGTCACCCGTCACCTGCTTGTAGCGGATGCGGTAGGTCCCCGCCGGATTCCGGTATTGGTCGTTGCCGTTCTCCGTGCTCGTGAAAGCGATGCTCGAACTGAACTGCAGCACTCGATAGCCATCGGCATCGGTACTCAGCGTCATGCCGGAAACGTTGAACGGCGTCACCGGCGGTTGGCGAAGCGGACGATACTTCGACGCTTGGTTGGGCAGATCAGGACTCGGTGTGCCTGCCAGGCAGTTCGTCACGTAGGGATAGGAATCGATCACGTGATAGGCGTATCCGGCAGGCGCATTCGGGGCCGCTTTGCTGTTGCCGCCGCAAACCGAGTCGCGCGCGGCCACGCTGCCATCGGCATCGTTGTAGCCGAAGATCGCGAATCCGTCGAGCGCCCATCCGAGCGGATGCGTGTTCCAGTAGTTGGCCGGCTGATCGGCCATCATGCAGATCGGAGCGGCGTGATAGTGGTAATCGTCCGCGCGGCCCGCGTGACCGTTGCAGACATCGAGTTGGCCGATCGCTTTGGTGTCGCCAGTGGTGGCGCAGTTCTGCCCGCCCTGTGTGCATGGATTGAATATGGGAACGCCGTTGATGGCCACCCCGATCGGCCCATCTACGACATTGGTGGGCGTCGCGGCAAGAGCCGGCGCCAGCGGAATCTTCCAACCGTTGGCTCCTTGGAAGTTCTGCGGAATTGGAATCTGCAGATTGGTCGACGTGATGCCGTTCATCATGATCGGAAGATTCGGTCCGGTGGGAATGCCGATGGAGCCGACGTACGCGTAGGTGTTGTCGCAGTTCACCGTGGCCGTGCCGGATTTCGACGCGCGAGTCGAGTCGCGAACCATCACGCACGCCGCGCTCGATCCCGTATTGGTTCGCGTATAGGAAAGGTTGAGCGTTGCTTTCCCCAATGTCACGCCCTCGATCGCATCGGACACCATCTTGCCAGTCACCTGCTCAGCGGGCACGGAAAACGCCGGCGCAGACGACAGCGCATAGAGCGTGAGTGTGTAGACCTTCGCGCCCGGACCTTGCGAACATGGCGGATTGTACACCGTGCCCGGACCATCGCTGCCCACTCCCGCCGTCCCGATCAGGAAGCTGTCTTTGGCAAGATTCCGCAGTGAGCCCGGAATGTTGTAGAGCACCCAGTTCCACTTGGTGGTCCCGTCGCCTGGCAGCGTCGTCATCAAAAGCGCGAACTCCTTCGTTCCGGCCGGCGGGTTCGTCCAGGCGAGCGCCGGCGTGGAGCCCGTGCCATCGCACGTGTAGTCAGCAGACATCGCGCCGCCGTTCGAGCCCGCGGGACTCGTCAGCGTGAACGTGCTCACCGGGCCCGTCTGCTGCACGGCGATCACCACGCCCGCCGGTGTGGACCGTCCACCGATCGTGGCCGTCACGGGCTGGTTGCCGTTCGGCGTCCCCGGCGGAACCACGACATTGAATTGATACTCGCCCGGAAAGACCAAGCCCCCGAACTGCACTGTGGCCTGCACGCCGCCGACGGAGATCGTGGGCAAGGGCGACAGCGCTCCCGATTGCTGCGCCGAGCCAGGAACCACAGGCGTGGAGGTTGCGCCGAACCGAGTCCCATAGAGCACGATCGTCTCGCCGGGCCGCGCCGGCGTGCTCGAGCCAGGATACAGCGTTGCCGGACCCACCAAGCTCCCGTCGATGTGCGTCGCGGCGGCGTTCGTTCCATCGAACGTGAAAAACGCCGGAGAGGCTGCTTGCGCGGGCGCGTTGAACGGTTGGCTCGAAGTGCCATTCACCGTCACCACCGCTGGAGCCAACACAGGCAATGGATCCGGCGGCGCCAGCACGTTCACCTGCGCTGGGCTGATGTAGTAGACGTAAGCCGGCTTGCCCCCGATAGTGACGGAGACGCCATCGAGTTGCGTGGGCATTTGGCCGCCGTTGAAGTCGGAGCCTTGCCAGGTTCGCGTAGTTGTGGCGAGCCCCGCGCCCTTTATCTCCACCCAGGCATTCGGCGCGATAGCGGCGCCGCCAGCTGCGTTGTAGACGCTCGAAATCGCCGGAGCCTGTTCCGCGGTGGGCGGCGTCAACGTGTAGGAATCGGCCACCATCCGGTTGGTCTGGTTCCCGCGCTGCTCCGAAGGCAGCCACGTTTCCACATACTCCACCTTCACTCCCGCCGGCGCCACCGAGACGCGCAGATACCCGCGACCGCCTAGCAGCGTGCCTTGCGTGTAGCCGTAGTCACGCGCACGCGATCCGAGGTTCGCGTTCACCGCGCTCGGCTGCGGCACTGCTTGATACGAGATGCCATCGAGCGTCTGGTGCGCATAGAGATGATCGTGCCCGTGGAAGAACGCGGTTACATGGTTGGCCACCAGCAGCCGGTGAATCGGCATCGCCCAGCTCGGCCGGTACGTCGAGAAGCCGTAGGTGCCATCGAGATTGTCGCCGCCCCATTCCAGATACCGGGCCGCTTCCACGCCGCCGCGCATCGGTCCCTGGTCCACGCCGTTCACGCTCGGATTCACGCCGCCAACCAGATTGTGTGAGAAGACGAACTTGTACGTGGCCGTGCTTTTCTCGAGCGTCTGCTTCAACCACTCGTACTGCGCGGAGCCGAGAGTCAAAGACCAGTAGCCCGCATTGCGCCGGCAGCAATCCTGGCCGCTACCGGGCTGCGCAACGCCCGCGGTTTGGCTCCAGAACGGATCCAGCACGAGGAACAACGCGTCGCCCCACTCCCACGCGTAGTAACTGCGGCGCTGGCCCAATGCGCAGTTCGCTCCGCCCGCGCATTCGCTTCCATTCGAATCGTACTGTCGCGTGTCACCGGTGAAGAAGCCATCTGGCGCCGGATTTGGAAAGTACCCGGTTCGATGCCGCGTGTCCCAGATGGCCATGTTGTTCGGCGTTCCGTCGAGGTTCGATCCCCACTCGCCCTCGTGATTGCCAAGCGCGAGAAACAGCGGAACCGAGTGCGTGGCGATGTCATAGTACGAACGCAGTAGTTGCGTCCGCGTCAAAATCCCCGCCGAGTTCGGCCGCGCGCCACCGTTCACCGGCACGCCTGCTGCGTCGAGCTTGTCGCTCATCATGGTGTCACCGAGGTCGATGAGAAAGTCCGGCTTGTCGGCGAGTTCGTTGGCGAGCGTCAACTGGTAGACGTCGGCCGACGAGTTGTTGTCGAGGTGCGGATCGGCCTGGACCGCGAAGGTGAACGCCGCTCCGCGCGTCCGCTGCGTCAGGAACGTATGCTCGGCGCGCGGCGTGAACGCACCCGAGCCGATCGCATATTGGAGCCGATAGTAGTAGCGCGTGTTGGGCGTGAGCCCGCTCAGCGTGACGTTCACCGGAACACCCGCGGCCGCGGTCTGCGTTTCCGTCTTCGACTCATACGAGGCTGGCGCGGCACCGAATTCCACATACACTCGCGCGTCTTTGTCGAGCACGACATTGACCACTGCCGAAGTCGCGGCTACGCGGCCCACCAGTTCCTGACCGAGCCAAGGGCTGCTGTTCAACGACGGAAACGTCACCTGAGCCAACGCCGCCGTTGCGGCTAGTATCCATGCGCCAATCGCGCGAGTCATGATTCGATGCTCCCCTCTAGCGCCGGATCGTCAACAAGACGCCCGAAGCCGTGGCTGTGCCGCTCTGCTGTGCCCCGATGGGCAGGTCGCCATCGGGAGCGTTCGCGGGAACCACGATATTGAATTGATATTCGCCAGGAGAAACGAGTCCTGCGAACGGCACGCTGGCGGCAGCGCCGCCGATGGTGATTGCCGGCGCTGGCGTAAGCGATCCGGATTGCACCGTGGATCCCGAGACCACCGGGATCGAAGTGGGGCCGAAGCCATTGCCGTAGACCACCACGGTCTCGCCCGGCTTCGCCGGCGAACTGGATCCGGGATAGAGCGAAGCCGGACCCACCAGCGATCCATCAAGATGCGTCGCCGCCACGTACGGCGTGCCGTTGAAGGTGAACAACGCCGGAGCCACCGCCGCGGCAGGCGCGCTGAAGGCCGCGCTCGTGGCGCTTCCAACGGTGATCTGTATCGCTGCAGTAGCAGGCAATGCGTCCGGAGGTGTCAGCGCGTTCACCTGCGTGGGACTCACATAGTAGACATAGGCAGGCTTGCCATTCACCGTGACGCTCACACCGTCGAGCCGCGTGGGCATGCGATTGTCACTGAAGTCGGCCGATTGCCAGATGCGGGAACTCGTGGCCGGAGCCAGGTTCGAACCCTTGATCTCGATCCACGTATTCGGCGCGATGTTCGGTATGATGCCGTCGCGCCCGCCCGCCGCCGCAATGCTCGAGATGGCCGGTGTCGCCGACGCTCCAGCCGGTATCGTGTAGCTGAACTGGACCGCTCCGCTCACCTGCGTCGGCGGCTTCTCGTCGGCTGGCAGCCACTGGCGCACGTAGTCCACCTTCACAGACGACGGGTTCACCGTCACCTTGGTGTATCCGGCGTTCGGAAAGACGTCGCCCGTGTAGGCGTCCGCATTGAACGCCGTGTAGGTGTTGTCGGCCGGGTTGGGTAGCGATTGATACGTTACGCCGTCGCGCACCTGATGCGCGAACAGATGGTCGTGAGCCTGAAAGAAGATCGTCACGTGATTGGCTGCCATCAACTGATGGATCGGCATGGCCCACCCAGGCCGATTCTGCGGGAACGCGAAGGCGCCGTTGTTACTGCGGCCTCCCCACTCGAACTGGTCCGCGATTTCGATGCCACCGCGCCCGGTGCCCATCACGTGATGCGCGAAGACGAACTTCCACTTCGCCTTGCTCTGCTCGAGCGTTTGCTTCAGCCACTGATACTGCGCGTCTCCGTGCGTGATCGCCCACTTGTCATTGGTCCTGCCGCCGCTGCCGTTCTGGCCCCCGAGCCCGGTGTCTACTTGCACGGGCGATGACCAGTAGGGATCGATCACCACGAACAGCGCGTCGCCCCATTCCCAGGCGTAGTAGTCACGCAACAGGCCGATGCCTTCGAGCGCGGTCGCGTTACCACTGTAGAATCGGCCGCTCGCGGCGTCGTTCGGACCCGGCGACGGATAGTAAAGGTTGCGCGCGTTCTGGGCCCAGATCGGCACCTGGTTACTGTTGGCCGCGTCGCGCGGCAGATTGTAGTTCGAAAGCGAAGTCTCTTCGTGGTTGCCCGTGCCGAGGAACAACGGCGCGCCGAGCAAGTGGAAGTAGGGCAACTGCAGCGTGTAGCGGCCCGTGACCGAGGCGCGCGTGTAAGGAGTGGGCAGCGTGTCGACGCTGAAGTCGTCGCCGCTGGTGATGTAGAAGTCCGGCTGCTCGGCTGCCACCGCCTTCAGCGTCTGCGAGTAGAGCGCCGGATGGAACATGTTGCGCTCGCGCTCGGGATGCGAATCGCCCTGCGCGGCGAAGACGAACGTGCTGCCCGGCGCGCGTTGCATGTGGAACAAGCCTTCCTGGCCTGGCGTGAATGCGGCGCTCGATCCGGCGGCGCGGAACTGCATTCGATAGTAGTAGCGCGTGTTTGCTTCGAGGCCCGAGATCGGGATCTGCGATAGGAAGAACCCTGTCGCGTTCGGATCCGCGGTCAACGCCACTGGCTTGGTCTGCCCGGCATAGACGCCAGACTTCAATCCGTATTCGAAGTACACCTCGACAGCCGTGTCACAACGGACACCCATCGTGATCGAGCTGCCGGTCGGCTGGCCCAGAATCGTGGTGAAAACCGGTGCTCCCACGGCGGAGATTGCACCCTGAACGATCGCAAACGGCACAGCAAGGCGCCGAAGGCAACACCCCATATTTTGGCGAACCCCTCAGATCCGAAAAAGTTGCGGGAATAACGGCAAGATATCACGAGCCCGCTGCGAGTTGTCGAGTCATTCCGTACTCCGTAGTAGGTGTCACGGCCTCCACGGCGGCCGTGTGTGGGGCCAGGAAGAAGAGTGGCACCCGTTGGCGGATGTTTTTCGAACCTCTTGCCTGGCTCCGGGCATCGCGTGGCGGCTGCCGTTTTGAGCAGGTTGCCAGGGTGGATCGGAACCGGGAAGGCCGGGCGTCTCCTAAGGTCACGCGCACTACGCGCCAGGTTGTCGATCGAGGCTCGAGGCCTGCTTGGCCAGCGATGCATCGGGTTCGTCAGCTTGGGCTGAAGCCGGAGCGCCTCCGGAGTGGGCGGCTTCAAGGCGCCTCACTCTTGACAGCGCCGCCTGGAGTGCCAGAATCGAAATTGGTTTGGTGAGATAGTCATCCATTCCCGCCGCGAGCGCTGTTTCCCGATCGCCATGCATGGCGTTCGCGGAAAGACCTACCACGTGCGGCCGGTTTGTCCAAGCGCGGATGGCTTCCGCCGTCTGGTAGCCATCCATTTCCGGCATCTGCACGTCGAGCAGCAGAACGTCGTAATCGGCCTGCCGCATTCGGCCGATCGCCTGGCGTCCGTTGTCGGCCAAGTGCGCTGCGTACCCCATGCGGCTCAGCAGTGCCAGAATCAGTTTCTGATTCACCTTGTTGTCCTCGGCCACCAGGATCCGCAGCGGGTGCTGTTGACTCAACCCGCGATTGATTTCGCCACGCGTTCCTCCGATATCGGCCGTCTTGCCTTCGGGATCCTGACAGGCAAACCGTTGGAGCAACTGCAGAAGTTGTCCGCGCCGCACCGGCTTGGCCAAGAACGCGTCCCAATGCTGCCGGTTTCCGCCATGCTGAAGTGAAGCCAACTGCTGCCGCAGGCCCTGGCCCCGGTTGGTGAGGAACACGATCTTCGCCTGAGGCCGGGCCCGCCGCGCCTGTTGCGCGCGCTCGACACAATCGGCCAGCACGTAGTCCACCGGGGCATCTCCCACGACATCCTCGAGCAGGCACGCCTTCAGGCCGAGGCTTTCGAGTTGCCGGGCCAGCGCCCGGGTCAGGTTGGACCGGGTGGCGGCAATTCCGGCCGTTCCCGTTAGCCTCGGCTGATCCGCATCCTGCGTCTCCACGGCTTCGAACGGCAGCACAAACTGGAAATCCGAGCCCTTCCCCTCCCCCGATTCCACCCAAATTCTTCCACCCATCATTTCGACCAGACGCCTGCTGATGGCTAGGCCAAGTCCGGTTCCGCCAAAGCGCCGGGAGGTCGACACATCGGCCTGGCTGAACGACTGAAACAAGCGGGTGACCGTCTCGGCGGGGATACCGATCCCCGTATCGCGCACCGAGACGTGAACCCCGGGCGCGTCCATGGCCGGCTTGGCGGTCACCAGAACCTCACCGCGCTCGGTGAACTTGACCGCGTTCGAAATCAGATTCACCGCAATCTGCCGGAACCTCGTTGCGTCGCCTGACACGGTCCGCGGTAAGGCGGGGTCAATATCGACGATCAGTTCCACGGATTTCTCCGCTGCCTTGGCGGCCAATAATTCCACTGCGTCTTCCAGCGGGGTGCGGAGTTCGAATGGCACTCGTTCGAGATCGAGCTTCCCCGACTCGATCTTCGAGAAATCCAAAATGTCGTTGAGGATCGCCAGCAGGGCATCGGATGACGTAACGATCGTTTCGACAAAATCCCGTGCTTCGGGTTGCAGTTCCATGTCCAGCAGCAGGCTGCTCATGCCTGTCACCGCGTTCATCGGCGTCCGGATCTCGTGACTCATGTTGGCTAGGAACACGCTCTTCGCCCGGGCCGCTTCCTCGGCGCGTTTGGTGGCCGCCGCCAATTCCACGGTCCGTGCGTCAACGGCCGCCTCCAACTGCCGCCGGACAGCGATTTGGCGGGACTCCCGTCTGCGCCACCACATCCAAGCCACCATCGCCCAGGCGGCTGCCGCGAACCCCTCGAACGCCCACGAGCGGTACCAGGGCGGCTTCACCTGGAACGTCATCACGGCCGGCTTGCTCCAACCTCCGCCCGCTGTCGCCCCCTGCACTTCGAAGCGGTAGTCGCCCGGTGGCGGCTCCGCCAGCCGGACCTCATGGCCCCGCAGTTCCGTCCACGAGTCCTCTGAGGACCCGCAGCGATACCGGAAGCGTGTGTTCTGCCGCAGGAACGACAACAGCGAAAATCGAAACGTCAGCGCCCGCGTGTCTGGCTCGAATACAGCGCCGCCCGCCGGCTGATCGTTGCGGAGCACACCGGTGATCAGCGCCGCCGGCAAGGGTAATGCCACATGCGGCCCCGGAGTAAAACGGGTCAATCCATTGCTTGTACCGATCCACACCACGCCACCCGCTTCGGCCAAGGCTGCCTGTTGATTGCAGTTGTTCCAGGCCATGCCGTCCGACTGGTCATAGGTGACCCACCGGCTACCCTCCCGCACCAGCACCCCATTTTCTGTGGTTACCCAAAGCCTTTCCCTGCTATCGAAGAAGAGCGAATAGGCCACGTTGCCGCCGTTGAGGTCAGCCACATCGAAGTGCTGGGCTCTCACCGTCTCAGCCGTCCAATCCAGGTGCGTGAACTTCGACTGGCCCAAGTACGTCACCCAGACCTGATCCTGCGGCCCCAGCGCGACATTCATCACGTCGTTCGTCAGCAGGCCATCCGCCGCCGTCAAGTGCCGCCGGCTGCCGCGACGCTCGAGGTAGACTCCTTTGCGGCCGCAGGCGGCAAACACCTCGCCTCGCCGCCTGATTGTACGTACCCGAACTTCATGAAGAGGAGTGATGTAGGGTTCGATCCGCTCCCGGCCCGGCGCCAGCCGGTACAGTCCCGTAGAGGTTCCGATCCAGATTGTTCCATCGTCGTCCCGCATCAGCACACGCACGGATTCCGCGGCCCCGTTTGGGAAGGGGAACTGCCGTTTTCGCCCCGTACCCGGCTCGTATCGCAGCAGCCCCGCCGGCCCAGCGTCCCCCCCCGCTGCCCGTTTGCAGTGTGCCCGCCCAGATCGCGCCGTCGCTGCCTGCCGCCAGCCCATAGACGGTGCGTGTCCCCAAGGAGGGATCGCGAACGAAATTCCAGCGGCCGTTTCTCTCCGTGCCCCGAAAGAGCCCTTGCGTGGTTCCTATCCAAAGGCTGCCCTCCGCCCCACGAACAATCCGCCAGACCACTGGATTGGTCAGCCCTTCTGGTTCTCCAAAGCTCTCCCAATTGCCCAATCCAGCCAACCGGGCGATACCTTGCCCGTCGTAGCCCACCCACAAGGAACCTTCATGGTCCACGAGCGCCGCCGTCACTTCTGCTTGACGCAGGCCCCGGTCCAGTCCATAGTTGACACATTCGTTATCGGCACATTTGGCGACGCCCTTCGCGTGGGGGATCAGCACCGAGCCGTCTCGACTCAACTGCAGAAGCGAGTCATCGCCGGACTGCAAACCTGCTTCTCGAGTTTCGCCACTTGGCCACTTTGCGAACGAACCCACACCGCGCCATGCCGGTCCTCGACAATCCCGTGCCACCGGCCGGGACCAAGCCCTTGCCGCGCGCCCCAAACCCGGTCACCAGCCCGGCCGTGAGAACACAAATCCGGACCGCACGAATACCAGAGCGTTCCGCTTGATGTCACCGCCAATGACCACGATGGCCGCGAGCTGACCAGCCAGCTGCCGCTGGCATCTTTCGCGCCCAGCCGCAGGCCACGAATCATATCCGCAGTCGCACTGTACAGGGTTGTCCCGTCGCTGGTCAGCGAGCCTGAAAGCCGGAAGGCCCACTTCTCGGTTCCAGGAATCATCTCGAATATCGTTCCTGTCCATCGGAACAGGCCTGCCGTGGCGCCAGCCCAAATCTGTCCATCCGCCGAAACGTGGAGCGTATTCACGGCCGGGCCGGGCGGACGAAACGGTACTTTCTCGAATCGATCGCCATCGTAACGAAAAACGCCCCCGATGGTTGAGGCCCAGATAAAACCCTGCTGGTCTTGCATCATCCCGACAACCGCGAGATTCGTCAACCCCTGATCAGGGCCATAACTTTGAAACCCCCAGCGCTGTGCGAGGCTCGGAGCCGCGGCCAGGAACACAAACGTCCACGCCGGAACGGCACGAGAAAACAATGCCATCTCCTCCAGCTTATCGACTCACGCAAGTGACCGATTAGTTTGTCGGCCGGGGCCGGCCGGCTCTTCGCGCCGAACCAGACCTGGCGATCGACGGGAATATGCCGCCGAGACTTCTGTTCGGAGCGGCCACAATCCGGCTCTTGGCCGCCGCTGGTGGGTGCTTTCGACGGTTCGGTCTGGCTCAGGTTGTCGCAGCGCGGCTGTTCAGCCGCGGTTGATTCCCGCCAGATCCACGAGATAGACTTGCCGTCCGGTTTCGTGCGAGGAGTCGATGCACACCTTACCTCCATCGGGACTGAAGCGCGGATGCAAGTCGCAGCGCCACTCGCCGCGATAGGGCGGGCCCGAGGGGAACGCCCCGAGTTCTACTCTCCGGCCGGACGCCACTTCGTAGACGTACAGGTGTTGCTTGCCATCCTTCTGCGGATAAGTGTCGTTGAGGATCCACTGGTTTCCCGGCAGATACGTGCAATGCCCATTGACGGTCATCACGTCTTCGCCGACCACTTCCACATTCTCCGTCTTGTCCTCGTATAGATAGAATTTCTCGCCGTGGGAGGGATGCTTGGCCCAGGCCAACACACGCGTGCGGTCGCGCCAAATGAAGTGCGAGGTACCGCCGTGAGGATCGAGCACAAACAAATCCTTCCCATCGCGATTGGCGGTGAACATTCTGGTTCCGAAGCTCGCCCCTTGCTCAGGGCCGCGCCAACGGTGCAGAAAGATGAAGCGCCCGCCATCCGGCGAATAGAGCAGATGGTTGAACCAATGCTTCGCGCTGGGTTCCCACATGGAATGGAGGTTCGGCGCCTTGGCGGCCTGCTCGAAAGAAATCAGCAATTGCTGTTTGCCCGTCGTCAGATCCATGCGCCAGATGCCGGCTTCGGATGGAGCGAGTCGGGATTCAAACGGATCGGGAATGCCCGCGTAGCCGTAGCCGGGCCGCGTTTGATTGAGGCGGCGGAAGTCGGGGGACACCGCCCATTTTCCATCCGGACTGATCGCGTACACCGGCCCGGGGAGCGTGCGCTTCTGGCGCGTGCGGACATTCATCACATGCGAGACAAACCGGTTGTCCACGCGATCGTTCCAGATTACTTCTTCCTTGGAGCCAGGCAGCCACTGGAGCATGCAGCCTTGCTGCCAGTTCCAGGCTCGGCTCTGGCCGAGTTCGATCCAGCGGTCCTTGTCTTGGAGGTCGACCATGCCGATCTGAATGACGTCATCCGCCTTCGGGCTGCGATGTTCGAAATCCACCTGGTTGCCGAGGACAAAGCGGCCGGTGGGATCGAACTGGAGTTTGTCGTAGTAGCCGAACCAGTGGAACTTGGGTCCCCGGGTGATGGCGCGAACGGGTGGCCCGGAAGCCGCGCGGACTGCGGGCAGCATGGCAACAAAGGAGCGTCTCAGCATTGGTCCGGTCCGATCGAAAGCTGTAGTTCAGGCCGAACTCAATGATACTGCCATCAGCGGCGTGGATGATGTGGCCGCAGAAGGCCGCCTGAGGCTCATACCTTGCGCGAATCGGAGCCGCGGCATTCACCAGGCGAACATCGCGCGGGCCGGTCATGCCGCGTGCGGCTCGCCTCTATGCGCATGGCTCCCGCTGGTGGACAGTTATCGAACTTTTCTGACGTCTCCGGAGGCTAGCCGTCTGACTGCGGGTTATCCATAAAGCCATTGACCGCTGCCTCAATTACGGCGCGCAACTGCGCGTCAAAATAGAGTTCCATCACTATCGCGTCGTCATCCTCCGCATAGAGGCCGAAACCTAGTTGGCCAGCGGACCCATCCAAAAAGTCAAACGGAACGATGTAGAATCTCCGTCGGCCGCGCTTCATTTGATTTGCCGAGAGCGCTAGTTGGGCGCTATCGTCCGGCACAAAGCGCCCCTTCATCTGTCGCTCCAAGCAGGATAGAAGCTCTGGAATTCTGTCGGTGTCGAATTCGATCGAAGTTGATGAATAGCCCTTCGGTAATTCTGCAGGCCTCGCATCGGGCAGTGCGACCCGTCCAAGTCGTGCCTCCATCTTTTTGACCGTAGCCGTCGCAGCTCTGCGCACGAGTTCATTCGAGCTAGAATGTCGAAGTTCCCGGAGAAGCGGTAGTGCTTCAGCCCTCATAGCTCCGGAAAGCGCCCAGACAGCAGCGCCCCCTACGGCGGCATCGCTTACGAGATTCACCAGTGCCTCTCGGGCGAGACCGGGCTTCTTCGCGAAACGTTGCAGATCAAGAGTGTAACTGGATCGTGCGTCAGCGGGAAGGCTAATGTCGTTCGCCCAGTTCACAATCTCCGGAACATCGCGCTCGAGAGCCGCTCTCATGACGCACTGGGCGAGTACCGACAGCACCCACTTCCCCTCGGTCTCGGGTTTGTTCCACCTTCGAGCTAGCATCAATAGGAGTTCGCGATTCTTCTTGACGAGAGGGCGTGCATTAGGTTCCATGAGTCTGCCGAGGCACGTGGAAAGCGTTAGCGGATCTTCCACCCGCGGGAGCCAATCGAGCACCGTCTCATAGAGCGGTTGCCGATCCGCCTCGGGCGGCGTGTATTGGTCCAATTGCACAAGGTCCAGACCTCGTTCTCTAAGGTCACTCAGAATTGGCTTGCTGTGCCGAGCGAGACACAGCAAACCTTCCCACTGTTCATCGCGTTGTGGGCGAAGCGCCTCGTTCGCTGTGCAGAACGAGTACAGTTTCGGGAATTCACGAGCTAGCTGAGTCTCCGCAGCCATCCATCTAAATATATTCGCAAGGAACCGTTCGAATCCACGGCGGGTGTACCTTCGAACAGAGGTGTAAAGGCAATGTAATCAACGACGGCTGTGTGGCTCCCCTCTCTCAACCCTCCTCGAACATTCTCCGGCGCTATGGCGCACGAAAACACAACAACGTGGCGCAGCACGCGGCGTCGCACGTTTCGCGAACAACCGTCCGCTGCTGGACGGGCGGATTGATACACCGACTCCGGACGGACGGCACCACAGCGACCCTCGAACGCCGTGATCTTGCCGATCGGCCACTTCAGCCCTATGGCTTGAATGCAGTCATAACGGCGTATTGTCCAATTCGCTCGATCAGAGACGCACCGACAAAGCCCGCCAACCGCAGCGCCTCCAGGGATTCAAGGGTCCACATTATTCTTTCCGGTATTTGGTCTTCGATCTCGTGCCTTATCCAGATTTGCCTCAAATCCTCGCGGCCAACATCCCGCAGCACATCGTACCTAATGATCTGCTCTGCCAGTTCCCTCACGTACTCGTCTCGATCATCCGCAGCGTATTTGTCATTATTGATGAACATTCCTCCTGGCTTCAAAATCCGAACAATCTGAACCTCCATCTGCGCCCTGTAAGTCCTAAAGCAGTTGTGGAATGTGTACGACGATGCTACAACGTCCGCGGAAGCATCCGACTGGCTGCTCAAGAACTCCAAGGCGTCGCAGTGGTGGAGTTCGACTCTCCCGGTCGCCAATTCAGGCCGCAAACGAGATCTCGCCTGGTCAAGCATGGTGGATTCGCTATCCACACCCTTGACCACGGCATTCGGACTTCTGGAAAGGATAGCTGCTGTCGTGATTCCTGTCCCCGAACCGATGTCCACAACAATCGGGGCTGCGTATTGCGATGCGATTCTGCGCGCCAAAAGGTCCTGCAGTTCATAGTATTTGGGTACCGACTGGGGTACGAACTCGTAATCGCGGCTTATGGTTCCTTCAAATCGTTTCATATTCTGGTAGGACTCTATTTCGAAATAGTACAAACGCCCCGCGGAAACACGATGCTTCGCCGTGCTGCGCTCGAAGCACTCAGCACCAGTCACTAATGAACCCGCCGCACCTGCTGTAAGAACCACCGCAGTTCGCTTGTCTGTGGCTCGTCTAGGATCTCTGGTGGTCCGGTCTCGTGCACCTTCCCGCCGTGTAAGAAGATCACCCGATCCGAAACTGCCCGGGCAAAATCGATGTGGTGGGTAACCAAAAGAAGTGTACGGCCATCGTCCTTCAACTCGGTCATAACGTCTAACACTTCGGCAGCCAGTACAGGATCCAAAGCGGAGGTGATCTCATCCAGCATGAGTACCTCCGGATTCATTGCCAAAGCGCGTGCAATCGCTGCTCGCTGCTTTTGCCCGCCAGACAGACTGTTTGGATATACATCCAGCTTTTCAGCAATCTTCACGCGTTTACTCAAGTCAACGGCGAGGCTTTCGGCTTCACTCCTTGAAAGACCGCGAACATGCAGCGGGGCCAATGCGATGTTCTCTCTCACTGTCATGTTCGGCCAAAGGTTCCATTCTTGGAATACCATGCCCACTCGTGTGCGTAGTTCGGCGGGATCCATCGTTATCTGAATGGAGTCGTTGTCTCCATCCTTCTTCACCACCACCTCGCCGTCAAGTCGAACCTCACCTCGGTCCAGAGGTAACAGGAGGTTTATGCACTTGAGAAGAGTCGTCTTTCCCTCACCACTGGATCCAATGATTGCGCACGCTTCGCCTGCTTCGACAACGAAGGAAACCCCGTCCAGCACTGTCCTTGTTCCGAAGACTTTGCTTACGTCACGGATTTCTAGTATCGGCACGCCTGAACCCCATTCTGAAAGTCAACCCTGCTGTCGTCCCATTCGTCATCTACTCTGGCTGCGGTTGCGCAGCGCAGAGGGACGCCACTCTGTCTGTCCCCTGGTGCTACAGACATTGATAATTGCTTTTGCGGGCGCATAACGAATCGGTCCAGCCCTCACGAACGCCTAATGAATTGAGCCGATGTCTCCAGACGGCGCGCGAGGTAAGAAAACGGCAAGAGAATCGCAAGATAGATAACAGCCAACGTCGCGTAGACCTCAAGGAATCGATAAGAATGCGTGCTCACCTCAGATGCCCGATGCACGAGTTCACCTACGGCTATGATTGAGGCAAGCGAAGTTAGCTTGAATATGTCGATATACAAAAGTGCAAGCGTCGGCACGATACTTCGAAGAGCCTCGGGTACCACCAGGCGTCTAAGGGCTGTGGAACGCGTCATGCCGAGCGCGTAACACGCGTCGATGAGGGGCTTCGGAACACCACTAATAGCGTGGCGGAAAACATCCGCAACAAACGCACTCAAGCCAACCGCAAGCGCGATAGCGGCTAGCCAAAATGACGATCTGACTCCGACAGCATATGGCAGCCAATAGTAGAACAGTAGTAGCAGTATTAGCGGTGGCAGCGCCTTGATCGCGTCAATACAGAACAGAATAGGCGCACGCAGCACGACCAGTGAGCGGGACTGGCCGCTGAGTCCGACGCCAAGGCCCAAGCCCGCAAGTGTGCCTGCCACTATCGAGACAGCGCTAAGGGCAAAAGTAACGACCAAGCCTTGAAGAAAGACGAACCTATAGAGCCAGATAACACTCCAATTCCAATCGTACGAAAACATGGCAACTACTTGGCCGCCGGCAACCCCGGTGAAAGGCCGTATTTCTTGTTCAGTCTCGCAAGCACACTGTTAGCCTCCATGTATTCAAGGGACGTGTTCAAGAAATTGTAAAAGGTAAAATCGCCTTGTTTGAGCATCAGCCCCGCAGGTATATAGGAGGGGGCTGGATCTGTGAACCGCAATTCGACCTCGGAGCGGTGCTTCTCCGCGAAAGCCTTAGCCTGCTCAAGGTCGGAGAGAGCCACGTCCGCCTTTCCTGTGATGACTTCCAGGAAAAGCTGCGATACGTCATCGACCTTGAGGGAACGGATTGACGCGGCGGGCAGGTTGTCCGTTGCAAAAGTTTGGTCTGTGTAACCCTGACGGACAACGACAGTAATTCCGGGCTTGTTCAGATCATCGACCACTCTGAAGCGCTTCTCTCCTTTGCGCACGACTCCAACCGCATCGCCGAAATAGGCGTAGGGCCGAGAAAACGTCACTCGGGTCGCGCGCGGGATGGTACGAAAGATGGGCTCGGTCATTACGTCAAACCGTCCGGCTTGGAGGTCGGGAATCTTCGTGTCCGGGGACGTTTGGACCCAAACAACCTTCCATCCGGCCTCGCGAGCGAGGTACTCCGCGAGGTCCACGCTCAATCCACTAAGTTTGCCAGTGGATGGGTCCTTGATGGTGTAAGGTGGATAGCCTTCGTACCCCACTCGGAGCGTCTGTGTGTTCATGATCCCCTGAAGAGCACTGGCCTCGGGCGATCCTGCGCTAGATGGACGCTCCCGCGACACCGGGAGAAACAAACCAGAGATGGCGACGATGAGTGCAATCACCGCTAACACACTCACCCTCTGCTTGGGTCGCGTGACGTCCGTTATGGGTTCGTTTGGCATGTTGTGTGCTCCTACTCCTGCGAGATGCCCGTCAGCGCATTCTCGCAACGTCCTTAGGCGTTCTCAATCTTCCTTGTCCCCCGAAGCCTGGTATATCTTTCGATCCCATTCGACCGCTTGTTCGAAGGGCATGTCCAACAACAGGCTAGTTTGCAGTTCGGTCCAACTGAGGGCATCGAGTCCATTTGCCTTGATATCTTTCGCGACAGCGTCCCAGACCGCGCGGGGTCCCGCCTGGTCTTTGCCGAATCTAAATTCGACCAAACTGTCGGCGATAGCTTTGGAGAGACCCCTCCGCCATTGGAGATCCTCTCTCGGATACACGATCCCCAGCGGCACGCGTTGCTCGAATTGAAAATCTCCCACTGCGGTGTACTTCTCTTGGTTCCTCAATCTGTCGATCACCACGTGGTCGCAAATGGCTATCCTATCCTCTGAGTACAGCTCGGCCTGGTCGAGCCAGCGCAGCAGATCTTGCTCGCTGCCTTTCGAGACTAGCCTACTGGCGGCGAGTAGGGGACTAATTCGCCGATTGGTCTCACTTGCGGCCGGCGTGTCGCCAAGGACGCCAAGCGCGATACTCGAATGGCTGTGGATCAGAGTGGTCATGCTTTCCGCAAAACCTTGCCCCTTGATCGCTAACAACGCGTTGTGGAGTCCAGAGCCCTTCCGGACAAATGCCTTGAAAGTCGAACACCATCCGAGCTGAACGATCTCTGCGAAATGACTTCTATTCTCGGTCAAATAGTAGAGGTCATCGCAGAAATCGAGCACTCCCTCGCGGAGGTGTACGGCCAGCAGGTCCCAGCGAACATCCGATGGAGGTATGAAGTCGGACTTCACTAGGCGCAGACTGTTTGAGAGTCGTTGGCGCGCATCGTTGATAAATTGTCTGTAGTTGGAACCTGTCTGGTATGTAGGAAGGACATACTTCAGAGTGGAACTGGGTCGTTTTTCAAGTCGTTCGCGCATTATGACGGGCGCCTGGGTCGTCTCTCCACTTAGCCGACGGCGGCTCACAAGGAGCGGGCCAATATCTTTGCTGCTATCCGACTCGGCGAGTTGCTGAAGCACCCTCCGCTCTTCGCCTAGCTTTAGTTCATCGTCGAGGTTGAGCGTTCTGAATAGCCGGTAGTAGTCACGGAGGAGAATGGACTCGTTGGCTGTGGTGCTGGAACCGAAGAGCAAGGTTTCAACGACCTGAAGATCCGGATCGGAGTGGAGGACGAGCGGGTCAGCGAGGTTCAGGGTCTCTTCGGGTGCTTCGGCTGACTCATTGAGGACTCCGCGAACACGGTTGATGAGCCGTTGTTCTTCAGAGAGGGGCATTTCTGGAATTCGCGCCAAAGCGGTGACGATCTTAATCGGACCCTTCCCCGACGGGCGGAACGCTGTCTTCAGATTCCGAAGAACCTTGCGCGCACCGGCCAGATTCTCGGGGTTACTGTGAACGAGACAAACGACTGTGTCCGGCATCAGTCGTACTGCGACACCCCCGGTTTCAGTGATGCCCGTACGCGAGTCAATCAGAAGGTAGTCGGGCGCATATTGACTTTGAATTCGCTCTTTTAGCTCAAGGAACAAGGGTATTGCTGGCGGGAGGTCGGATGCCGACGTCTCATCGGCATTGAACAACTCTGGAAGCCGCAAGTCGGCAATCTGACGCGAGTACTCCGCGGAGGGTGCGTCGCCTGCCGGCATTAGGCAGATGGAGCCCTCGAACCGGGTTGGCAGGTTCTCTACCTCATAGACGTACGACCGGAGTTCCGGAATGCTGTCCGAATTAAGGGAGGTGTGGATGAAGTCTACCAGTCCCAACAGTGCGCGTCCATCCTGTCGCACTGGTGGCGGAAACTTGTAATGCAACCCGGGCGCCTCCAGATCGAAATCGAGCACGAACACCCGACAGCCACATCGTGCGAGAAACCTAGCGGTGTTCGCGACGGCTAGCGTTCGCCCTGTCCCGCCTTTGTACGAATAGAAAGTGATGGTGTGCAACGAATTTCCTCGTCAGGCAGGCATAGGTAGGAGGCGCAGGTTGTCCTTGTACTGGAGCAGTTCCTCTTTCGGTTTCTTGTACTTTCGGTTGATGTAGACGCACTTCACCAGGATATCCTCTTTCTGCTCAATATCTTCCAAGCCTCCGGTCACCGCCACTCTGCCTGCTTCCGTGATTCGAACCCACCGCTCACGCCCTTCCTTCACAGTTGCGATCAGATTGTGATCGGCCAGTACCTTGAGTTCTCGGCGGAGATGGCTCTCGTCGAGGTATACCGCCTTTGCTAGATCAGATAGACAAAAGTCCTTGTCTATCAATACGTTAAGGATGGCTCTAGCGTGCTTCCGGCTTTCAAGCAGGGCAGCGGTTTCTAGCGGAAGAGTGAGGTGCCGACTGAGTCGAGCGTGAAGCAGTCCGGCAAGGCCTTGAAGTTGGCCCGCGTACCAAAGTCGCCAAGTTCGAGAACCGGGTTCGGTGCGACTGAAGATGTGGCGAGCAAGATCGCTGCTGGCAACCTCCAGATGTGCCAACTGATCTCGGCTCGGCTCCACAATCACCTCCAGAGCCTCCCAGAAGAGATCTTCCATCAGTTGCGCCGGCCGCAAGCCCTCTGGGTTGCGATCGAGGGCCACACGAAGTTCGTCATGTACCGGAGTGGACATCAAGTCCAGTATAGGTCCGATGAAAGCACGAAATCAATCCTGCTTTGGCCGCAGATGATGGCTAAGGTGCCGTCTGCCACTAGCGCGTGGGTGGCGTTTGCCGTAATCCGCCCAGGTCTACGGAAGTTCCTCAATGGCGGGCTGATCGTGGACCGCCGAGTACAAAATCCTGGTGTCCGGGCCTGCCTGCGTCGGAACAACCAACACGCCAACCCCAGGAGGTTCAGCGGTTGCCGAAATGGCCGAGAGATGCTGCTTCACGAAACTCAGGGAAGTGGCCACCACCACGCACGCACCCTTATCCGCATATCGCTGTCCAAATCTCGCTGTCCAGCGATTCGGCATCTGGCAACCGTCCAAAACGGGGACCAATAACCAGTCGAGACCGAGTTTGACCACCAGGGACCCGAAGTGGTCCAGTGCTGAGAGGTCCTCACAAATTAGAACGGCCAGCCTGCCCAATTCAGTATCGAGAATCTGGATCTCGAACGGCTCGATGGTTATCTCCTCATAACGACCCACTCTCCCAAAAGCCTCGGCCAATCCGTAGCGACTCTCCTCCTCACCCGACATCCAGTAAGGGTGCAGTTTGTGGTGGGCGAGGACGCGCCTGCCTTGGTGGTTGAATACCACGGCTTGGTTATAGGGGGCAGTGCCTGCACCGCCTGCCGGGGTCGGCGCTGAACCAGCAACTACTAAGCACGGACGCTGCCGGCCAGAGCTGCGGAGGTGCTCTCCAAGTTCATTCTGAATGGCTTCGGTCAGACAGAGTTCCGGGAAGACAACGACATCGCACTCCGCACTTGCAGCCGTGTCCAGCGCATTCCGAGCGGCTTCACTGATCACATCGGGCGACCTCAAGGACACTCGGAAGAGTGGATTGACCGGGCTTGTGTCGACATTTTCAATACTGAAGTCCCCGATCGAGTCGACGAGCGGAACCACCGCAATCTTCAGCGACCGGTCATGGAGCAGAAGGCCGGTTGTCGACTCCAAGACGGTCACCGTTACGTTGAAGTTGGGGTGATCGGAGGGTACCCAGCGCGCGAAACTCTCAAACCAGCTTTCAACGGTATGTGGTGGGAGTCCGCGGTTCCAACACCAGTCATAGGGCCCCTTCTCCCGCGGCAAGAGATAACCATTCATTCCGGAGCTCAAAAGATTCCCGTTCGAAATCCAGTAGGTCCGAAGCGAATTCCATTCAGCCCCAGCGTTTTCCTTTCTTATACGGAAGCCGACTTCGCCAAAGACCCTGGATACGAGCCTGAGCGCGTGGAACCGTCGCTCATCTTCTTCCGCAGAGCCCGCAGCATGGATATATGCATCGATCTTGACTGCTGTCGAGTGAGGATGAAGTTTCAGACCTCGCAGGTATGTCTTCTCGGCTGGATAGCCCAGCCCCTCCCACTCCGTCAATCTTCCGTAAGGGTAGCCCGCGCGAAAGTCGTCGTACCACTGAGCGATGTAGTCCGGCAGCCATGGGTCAGCCATTTGGGGATGCCAATCTCCAATCCACTATTGAGATTAAGGGGATACGGGAGTCCTTAGCTTATCATGGACCACGCGTCAAAGCCCCATCCGATTTGCCCTCGCGACCTGGCTCGCTCAACATCACAAGGACCCAATAGCCGCACCTCCCCTTCGCTCTGTCGCGCGGTCGACTACACTGGAGGACTATATGAAACTGCTTCTGGTCGCATCGTGGACTTGCACGGGGCCCTCACTACGCCTTACGGTTCGTTCCGCTCTGGCACCTTGGTTGACGGCGCCTTCGGCGAATACCGTCGACTGGAATTTGTTGTTCACTGTTGCGTGAGGAATCGGCACTCGTGATTCGCGCCCCCGGAAACGTCTCTCGCTCGGCCATTCTGCTCGCGGCCATCGGAATCATATGGCCCGCATTCGGCCAAATAGTCGGCGGCACACTTCGTGTCGCCGTTGTTGGACCTGACGGAGTCGCTATCCTGGGCTCCACGATCGATGTCGTGACAACTGGGAGCGTACCGATAAGACGCGCCGAATCTGATGTGGGAGGAGGCAGCGTTTTCGCCTCAATTCCCCCGGGCTACTACAGAGTCGTTTGCACGCGACAGGGGTTTAAGGAGAGCGCTATCGACGGCATAGAGGTGTCCTCGCGTTCAGAGACGAGCGTGGTGGTTCGGATGTCTCTTGAAGCCAGAAGCGAGCGGGTGGATGTTGTGGCCGCCGTGGCGGCAGAAGCGTCGGCGGGAACTGAGAAGCAGTCCAACATCTCAAGCGATCAGATCGGGCGGATGCCAACTTCGCGGACTCCCTGGATCCTGGCGCGGGGGGTTCCCGGCATTCTCTCGGCTAGGTTTGACGTCGGCGGCACTGAGAGTGCACAAGAACACGCCATGACTGTGCATGGCTCGCGCGACGCGGACAAAAGGTTCGCAATAGACGGCTTAGAGGTAAACTGGCCGGGCGCCACTGGTGGATATACGTCCGTGTATTACGACATGGGCAGCTTTAGCGAGGTCACGTATGTAACCGGGGGGCATGGGCCCGAGATTTCTCAGGGTGGAATCTACATAAGCATGATTACCAAGGATGGCGGCGGCCAGTTTCACGGCGAAGCAGCCTTCAGCGGAGCCTCGGGCCACATGCAGTCAGAAAATGTCAGCCCGCAACTCTACGAGACCCTTACTGGCCAGCCGTATAGCCCCGGCGCAAAGGCCGGCAACCCGATCAAGAGTATGTCCGATCTAAGCGGCAATTTGAGTGGGCCGGTTGTCCCCGGCAAATTGTGGTTTGCTTCTGCATTTCGCGACTGGAAGGTGAACAGCTACGTCTCCGGCCTCCAGGACCCTGATGGTGAGAGGGCCGTCGACGACAATCATTTGTGGAGCGCGACTGGCAAACTGTCCTGGCAGCCAAACAGCAGACTGAGGGCAACAGCATACTATAACCGGAGCCAGAAGTTCCGTGGCCACAGACGCGACGGACCGCCGCTGTTCATCGACTCAAGCGCCTCGACGGTACAGGATCAGCCGGGACACATCGGCCAGCTTCGCGCCACATTCGTTCGATCCGCGAACACTGTGTTTGACTTTGGGGTAGGCCATACTAACATCGTTTTTCCGTTGCGTTATCAGCCAACCGTTCAACCAAGCACAATCTCAGAAGAGGACGTCGTGTTGTCGACAAGGCGCGGTGCTGCTAACGCAGACTACGTTAATCCGACGTACCGAACCGTCGCCGATGTGGGCCTTTCAAAGGTCTATCGCGAACATCTCGTGAAATTGGGCGCTCAGGTCAGCGGAAGCGTTTTCAAACAGTCGTTTCGAATTAATGGCGACCAAGCCTGGTTCTTCGCCAACGGCGTACCGCTCTTTGTGAGATTGTACAATTCCCCGATCGGTCAAGTTACTACCTTTCACAACTATGCTGCTTACATATCAGACCGCTGGCGGATCGGAGATAGGCTACAGATCAACTACGGTGTACGATTCGAGCAATTCACGTCATCAATTCCAGCGCAGTATAGTCCAGGTGGAGCTTGGGTGGCTGGGCGGCGGATCGACGCGGTGCGAGGTATGCCGTCGTTCAGAGACGCAGTACCTCGGCTCGGAGTGTCTTGGCGAATCAACCGTGCTGGAACGCAAGTCGTGCGACTGAGCCTGAACAAGTATCTCCAAAATATCGCTGCCGACCTTCCACTGCTCGGCCACCCGTTCCAGCTAAACAGCGTTGATGTCAGTTGGACTGACAGCAACGGGGACAAGATTCCCCAGTCTGCGGAATTGGGTGCGATTCCAGCTTTCCCGCGGGCTGACGCGGTGTTCTCGACTCGACTCAGTCGTCCATTTAGCTGGGAAGCGTCCATTGGATATGCGCAGCACTTCAGAGAGTGGAAGGTCGATATTGCGTACTGGAAGCGACTCCAGCGAAACGGGATAGGCCTATTCAACGAAGCTGCTCCCACAGCGGCTTATGTTCCGACAGACATTGTCAATCCGTTGACGACGAAGATCCTGACTGTCTATCGACTGCCCGAGAATCTGTGGAACGCCAGGCAACTTCTCGTCGCGAACTCAGCACAGCTTCGCAGCGGATATGACGGCGTGGAGTTTGGCGCCTCGTGGCAGCACCGGAAGTCAATAGTCGCGTCTGGATCGGTGACTATTGGCCGCGAGCGCGGCGCATTTCGCGGGGATGTCGCGATGGGGGTTGATGACTTAAACAATCCGAACCTTAACATTCATCGCACCGGTTCAGTGGGTCTTGATGCACCGATTTCATTGAAGTCCGCCCTATCTTGGGAATTCGTGCGCGGTTGGTCCGCAAGTACTCTCGCGCAGTACTTCAGCGGTTATCCGATGCGGTACGTGATCGAGATCCCGGGATTGTCGGCAGGTGTCCAGGCGGTCGACGGACAAGAGCGGGGTAAGTCCAGGCTACCCAATGTGACCCTGATTGACCTTCGGTTGTCGAGGGAACTCCGGATTCGCGAAGGGCGTTTGCTGACCCTGAGTCTTGATATCTTCAATGTCCCAAATTGCAGCACAACCACTTCCGCTGTTGAGACGGTAGGCCTGGACGGTGGAGGAAACTGGGGACGGCCTTCGGCCATTTTGGCTCCCCGACTGCTCAAGGTGGGCGTCAAGTTCGCATTCTGATCCCCAGGTCGCCTGTGTTGTCATCCTTTCGCCACTTCACCGAACCGGCGTTGGGCAGTCGCACCAGGCCAGTCCGCCGCCTTGAACCGAACTCCGCGCCGGCCTGGAAGGTCTTCAGACCGGTCACGCTGAAAGCGCCGTCGATCAGGAAGTAGTGCGGCGCGACCGCCGTGGCCAGCTCGTCCTCGATGGCCAGGGCCGCGGACCGTGTTGGCAGTCGTGAACTGAGTGGCGCTGGTCCCCATGTAGACGATCAGTCAGACACCCCCCGCGTAGCGGGTGGCTTGATGAGTTGGGCCGCCTCAAAGGCGGTTGAGTGTCTGGTCTAGGCGTCGCGCCAAGCGCGCCTCAAAGTGTTTGGTCAGAATTGACCCTTGTCACCATCCGCGGCCTCCTGCTCGCGGATGTATTTGCGCACGGCTTCCAGTTCGAAGCCGACGGTGGACACGGCGTAGCCGCGTGCCCACAAATGTTCGCCGGTGAAGTTCCGCTCCTTTCCGCGCATTCGCGCCACGGCAATCGCGCTCTTTCCTTTCAGAAATCCGATCACCGAGGCCACCGGGTGTTTGGGTGGAATCGCGATGCACATGTGCACGTGGTCGGGCATCAGGTGCCCTTCCAGAATTTCGCACTCCTTCTGTCGCGCCAACTCGTGGAAGATCTTTCCGAGTTGCTGCCGTGCCTGTCCGAACAACGCCTTCCGGCGTCGTTTCGGAACGAACACTACGTGATACTTGCAGTCCCATTTGGAGTGGGCTAGGCTCTTGTATATCTCTGACATGAATCCTCTCTTTCGTGGTTCATCAAGCCACTTGAGGGAGGATTCTACGCCGCGCTCACTCCCGCGACGGTCAAACCTGTTCCAGTCTCACTGGTGAAACCAGTGGCTTACCTTGGGAGTTAGTCGTCAATCGAGAGAATGCCTTTTAGGCAGCGGCAAAGCGGCACAGTCGCCCGAGGCTGATGCGAAATTGACGAAATTGACGGTGGAGTCACCGGCTAACACCTGGTCGCGCCGGCGGTTCCAGGGGCTTAGTCGAGAAGGCATCTACCGGGGCGTGCAGGCTGGCCGCACCGTTGATGGCACCCGGAAAGTTGAACCCTGTTGAACCCTGGACCATCCGATCTCTGAACGCAATCCGTTAAACTGGTGCTTCCCTCCATGCTGCCGGACAGCAAGCGCCGACTGCTGTATAACAGACTCGTCGCTCCGAACACGTTTGTGTTCTTCTTTCACAAAGGGCCGAGTGAGACTTCCTGGAGCGTCAGAGACTACTCCGTGCCCGGTGCGGTCGAACTGCGTTACGCAACGGACTTCCAGGAGTCCGCAGGAAGAATTCCGCTGGCCTCAGAAATACGCGCGGCGGCCGAGTATGATTTCCCTGCGCCAGCACACCCCACAACCGATCTGGATCACTGGCACGCCGTTATACGCGCAAAGAATGACGCGCACCTTGCAACAGGCTCGTCTCCAGTTCCCCCAGCAACGATTCATACCGCCCAGAAACAACTGTCTGATGTGGTTGTTCCCTCCTTCCCGATCCTCGATCTTCCCAAATTAATGGCTTCGCCGAAGGCTCGGAAGCGCGGCGACATGGAGCGCATTCTTCACTCGGAGAACAGCGAGGACTACGTCACTTGGAACTTCTTCCAGTTGCTGGAGTCCGTCCCGGCCTCGAAGTGGTGGCCTGCGCTCCTGAACTTGACCGGCGTCACCTCAGTGGACCCGGCAGACCACCCCGTCATCCGACTCTGGAACGTTGTCGCCGCGCCTAAAGCATATGAGGCGTCAAGCCGCGAACGGATGCGGGCGTCGGAAATTCTCACCTGGCGCGAGCGGAGCCTGGACATGAATCCGGTTGAGGGCCCGTCCGAAATTGATATCTCCTTCGAGGGCCGCGGTTACGCGGTCTACGTCGAGGCTAAACTCGGCTCCGACGTTTCGCTCAGTACGACCTACGATCCAGAGCGCAACCAGATCGCACGCAACATCGACTGCCTTCTGGAGTTCTGTGGCAAACAGCGACCGATTTTCTGGATGTTTGTTCGCGACCGCCAACCGACGCGGGCCTACACTCAATTGATGTCACGCTACCAAGATGCAACTGAACTGAGGCGTTCGTTGCCACACCGCGAAGTGGCCCGCCTTGAGGAAGTCGCATCGGGATTGGCGGTGCTAACATGGGCTGAACTGCTCACGCTCTTGGGCGATGGCACCCGAGCGGGCCCGGCAGCGGAGGTTTGCCGGGAACTGGAGCGGCGCCTTCGTCATTCGACGCAAGCGGCGTCGCCCCACTGATACGTCCGATGTTCGATATGTTCGATCGATTCCTTGGCCCGCCACGTCGGGACCTGGCCGGAGATCGGCATCGATTCAACCTTAGCGGATCAGGCACGATGTATCGCTTTTGGTGCACCGGTCGCGTAGTACGTCGCCCTCTCTGAAGGATCATCGCAACCCGCGATTAGTGTTATAAAGAACACTGGAAATTTGCGCCCGATGGGAACGGCTCTTCCATGGTCAAGCGATTGGTGCGGCACGAGCAGTTTGGAGAGGGGCGGGTCGTCGCCCTCAATAACGGAACCTTAACTATCTCTTTTTTTGAGTTGACTGGCGACGAGGCGGAACAGGTTTTCGCCCGGACAGCCATCGAGCAGGGTTTCCTTACGCTGGTGCTTCTGGAGAAAGGGCGCCGGTGCCAGGGCCCGCTTGGCACATGCCAGGTAATCCGGGCCCTGCAGGACGGCGAGAGCGGACGGTACGCGTACGAGGTCAGTTATGAGAGCGGAGCCACGGCTGTCTGTAGTGAGACGGAACTGGACCCGGTTCCGGCGACCTCGTTGCCCACACCCAGTTCGCGTTTAGCGGTTCGCGAAATCGAGCACCTACTGCAGTTCCGGATACGCGAAGCTTTCCGGAACACTTGCGCACACAACCTCCGCCAAGGCGGGAAATTGGCGGCGTTACTGGCCGCACGAGTCGACCTGCATCCGCATCAAGCCTTTGTTGCAGGGACGGTGTTGGATGACCGACGACGGCGATACATTCTGGCTGACGAAGTGGGCCTGGGCAAAACGATCGAGGCTGGCGTAGTCATTCACGACCTGCTAACGGGCAATCCCGGCGCACGCGTCCTCGTTATCTGTCCCGGCACTTTGACGCAGCAATGGTTCTGCGAAATCTACTCAAAGTTCGGGGGCCAGATCTTCACACTCCTCGATCTCCATTCCGAATCGAGCATCCGCTGGGACACAATCCGCCACGTGATTGTTTCAATGGGGCAGGTATTGCAGTTCGCGGCAGAACCGTTGCTTCGAGCACCCTGGGACCTGGTCGTGATCGATGAGTGCCATCATCTACTGACCGCGCCGGTACTCTACGAGTTTGCTGCCTCGGTGTCTCGCCGCTGCCGATCGCTGCTGCTCCTGAGCGCAATCCCCGCCCAACAGCGCGAGGACGAGTATTTCAAGTTGCTTGCGCTACTGGAGCCGGACAAGTTCGACGCGAGTTCGCCGCAAGCAGTGGCGGCGTTTCGGGACCTGTTCGAGAGTCAGGCGCCGCTCAGTCGGCGCCTGCAACCGCTTATTATTAGACTGCACGGCATCAAGAGCGGAGACTACACGCCAGAGGACGTAGTTCGGCAAGCGCGCCGACTGCTGGAGTTACCAATCTTAGCCAGCGATCGGCAGTTGGCGAAGTTGTACGACAAACTGGTCGCCGCTGGTCCTGAACCCGCTGCCATCGGCCAGCAAATCGTCGACTATATGGCCGACCGATACCGGGTCTACCGCCGGATTCTGCGTAACCGGCGCGCGCCCCTCCAGCGCGACGCGAAGATTGACGCGGTGACCCGCCGCCGCGACCTACGGCCCTATCCGCCGGGAGACTTGGAGCGCAATGCCATCGATGCCGTGGAGTCGCTTCTTGCTGCAGCTTGGCGTGAGCGGAAGGATCCGGACTTGCTCATTACACTGGCGCGAACAGTGTGGCAAAGCATGGCTTCCAGCGATTGCGCCCTCGAATTGTTGCGCGGACTTGCCCAGACGCCGCCAGGGCGGCTGAACCAAAAGGGCCGCGACTTCTTATCGCTCGGGCCACTGCTCGGGTACGAGGAGTGGCAGGACTACATTGCCCTGCTACAGACGGCGGCGACCTCGATCCTCGATCGATACCTACTCGACACGGCTATCAACGCCTTGACCCTGTGGAACGAGTCCAAGGAGCAAGAAGCACGGTATCGACAGCTGACCACGGTCCTGCGGCAATGGTGGTTACGGGACCGCAGTGCAAAACTCCTCGTCTTCGCCGGACACCCGAATCTGGCGGAGGAGGTAGCGGTGGCTCTCGCCACACAGATCGGCGAGGCTTCGGTCGCGTCGTTCCGAGCAGATATGAGCCGGGAACAGAAAGAGGAAGCCGCAAGCCGATTCCGGCGTGACCCCGCCACCCGAATTCTCGTCAGCGATGAGACGGGAGGAGAGGGGCGGAACTTCGAGTTTGCGGACGCCGTGGTGCACTATGACACCCCTTGGCAGATCTCCCGGGTGGAGCAGCGTATTGGCCGACTTGATCGAATTGGCCGAACGCGGTTCCGTAGCGATGTAACGTCGGTCGTGATATGTCCCTCCGGGACGGTCGAGGAAGCACTCATCCGCTGCTATGACGAAGGTTTGAATGTGTATCAAGAATCGGTCAGCGGCCTTGAGTTCTCGCTGAGGCAACAGGAATCGCAACTGGTCAGTGCCGCGCTTGCGGTTGGCGTGGAGGGGTTGGTTGCCGCAATCCCTGGCCTCGGTGAAGTCGCGCGGAATGAACGCGCTCGGGACGAATACGACGCCCTGCTTGATTGGGCGTCTTTTGACGAGGACCGAGCACAGCGGTTCTTGTCGGTCCGTAGCCGACCAGAAGTCGAACGGGCGCTAGAGGCGACCTTTGTGGAGTACTACCAGAGCGTCGCAAAATCCAAGGCCGCGCGACCTTACGCCGACGAACGCTCGCCGGCAGGCCTGTGGGAATTTCAATTGGATGCGGTTCGACCGGGCATTCTGCCCGCTGACGCCAGCGGCACCGTTTGCGGCACATTTCGGCGGGATGTTGCGCAACTCAGAGTTGATCGCGCATTCTTCCAAATCGGGAATCCGTTTTTCGATGCCATCTCCAGAGCGGCGCAGCGTCACCCCGCGTTTCGGACGTACGCGGTGCAGTGTCGGGCCGCTGGGCGCGCGCCGTGGGCTGGTTTTGAGTTTGTCTTTTCCTGCGAGCCCAATCTTGAACACCTGGGTGGACGAACCGACCTCACCAACTTGGTCCTGTCGTTCTTCCCGTCAGCACCAATTCACATCTTTATCGATGTTGATGGCCAAGAGAGCGATGCGAGTGCGCTCCACTCCCTGCGGCAGTCGTTGACACCGCAGAACAAGGGCAAGGCGTGGGTCAATTTGTGGAAGGAGCGTGAGGTTGGTCTTGACGCCCTCCTGCCCCGGAGTATCTGGACGACCACAGTGCTGGAGTTGTCTACGAAAGCCACTGAGCTTGCGACAGAGCGGTTCCGGCAGCGACTGTCTCCGGTCGAGGAGATCAAGACCCGCTGGTCCGCGTCGGCCCGGAAGTTCCGGGAGCAGGCTACGCCGGTGTCCCTCGGCGAGGCCGCTACTTTGGAGGCCCTCATTGCTGCAATCACGGACTGGCGGGTCAGTGAGGAGGCGGCGGGTTTCCTTGCCGTGAACCATAATCTTGTGAGGTATGCGTGAGCGACGCTTTAGATCTGCTTGCCCGAGCGTTAGCCACGCAAAGCCCAGCAGTCCTCCAGAACCTGCCCCGCCCCGCCACGCCGCTCGGTGCTGATTACCCGGTCTGGCGCTTGGGCCAGGCCTGGAGTGGGTCCTTCGGTTCGGACGAGGCCGTTCTGGTCCGGCAAGCAGTCCGCAACACGGGCGCACACGTGCTTTGTCCCGATGTGCCCGATGCCCTTATGTCTCCACTGAGGTCGGCAGGGTTGCGCGTCGATGCGGCGTCGCGGTTGCTGGCGAGTCCGTGGGTACCAACGTGGCTCGACCGCAGTCGTCTTGATACTGCTGCCGGCCTCGATGCTCCGGCCCACCTGCGTGTGCCGAACGAGGCGGTGCCAGCCGAGAGCTACGTTGCACAGTCCTTCGGGTATTCGCATTGGAAGTCACAGGCGCTGAAAGAGGCTTGTTGGAAGGTGCATGAGGCACCGGCAGGATCTACCGTTCTGGTGGCGCTGCCGACCGGATCGGGCAAGAGTTTGTGCTTTCAGTTTCTGGCGCGGTTCTCTGCCGGGCTGACGTTGGTTGTGGTCCCCACTGTGGCGCTCGCGATTGACCAGTACCGCAGCGCCATGGCGCTGCCTGGTATGCGCCCGTTGGAACCGCGATATTTTGCCGCTGATGACCCAGATTTCTCGCCGCAGTCGGTTGCCGAGGCGGTACGAACCGGCAGCACGAGGCTCGTTTTCTGCTCACCGGAAGCCTGCGTCTCGGGCAGGTTACGTTTGGTCCTGGACCAGTTGGCCGCCGAGGGCCGGCTCAGCAATATCGTGATCGACGAGGCGCACATGGTCGGGACCTGGGGAATCTACTTCCGGGTCGACTTCCAGTTGTTCTCAGCGCTATGGAAGCAGTGGCGAATTCGGGTGACACCGCCGTTCAAGACCGTTCTCCTGTCTGCCACGTTCACCGCTGCATGCCGCTCCGGTTTGGCGCAGTTGTTTCCCTCGGAGCAATGGGTCGAGCTCATCAGCCAGCGACTGCGTCCTGAGCCAACATATTATGCCAAACGCTTCGCGAGCCAGCAGGAACGAGACGGCGCGATCCAGGAGTGCCTCTGGAGACTGCCTCGCCCGACGATCCTATACACCACCCGCGTCGATGACGCGCAATCATGGCGGGACCGATTCCGCAGCCAGGGTTTTCGGCGGATTGAATGCTTCACCGGCGAAACACCTCCCGTAGAACGTCGCCGCCTGTTGACACGGTGGCGCCAGGACGAAATCGACGTTATGGTCGCGACGTCGGCGTTTGGCTTGGGTGTTGACAAGGCGGATATCCGCAGCGTCGTGCACGCATGCCTGCCGGAAGATCTTGATCGCTTCTACCAAGAGGTAGGGCGGACCGGCCGTGACGGCTATTCGGCGATCAGTGTGTTGGCGACGACGCCCCGAGACGAGGCGGTTGCCGACGGGATGGGGCCGACCCTGTTGCGTCCGGAAACGATCCAAAAACGCTGGGAGGCGCTCTGGCGTACGCGGGAAGCGATTGACGTCCGGCGCCACGTTTACCGGGTCAACGTACGCACGAAACGAGACGATCTGGTAGGCACGAGGACGTATGAGGAGAATGTGCGATGGAACAAGCGGTTGCTGCTGCAGTTGTATCGCGCCGGCCGGATCGACCTTATTGACCTGCGGCGGGAGACCAGCGAGGACGAACAAATTGAATGGGCGTGGCTTGAGTTGAAGTTCCCGCCGGAGTCTCCCGATATTACGGCATTAATTGGTGCAGTCAGGGACGAAGAGTTGCGCGTCCTCGATGCTGGATTAGCACGCATAAAATGCTATGCATTCGCCGGGGAGCGACTCTGTGTGGCGCTCGCGAGAATGTATGGGAGAGAAACGCTGCGTGTCTGCGGCGGTTGCGATGGCTGTCGCGCCAACAATCGGACTGCTGATGAGTGTCCGGCGTTGCCGGTGCCGCCGTCGCCAGCATCGCTGCCCCGACGGGAGGTTGTGGGAGGAATTCCGGCACTGTGGCCCTCCAGCACACCGCATCCGCTGGCGCGGTGGATGCGGCGGGCGGCTCAAGTAAAGCGAGTCCGACGCTTCACCTGCCGTGAGGAAGCAGTACCGGCACTCTTGGCGTTGGCGAGAGAAGCGTTTGGTGGGGATCCGGCGCCGTACCGCATTGACCCTCTCGGTGCTGACGTGCCAGGCTGGGAGCCTCCATTTCGGCTAGAGCCGGAAGAGCAACTCGTCGTCGTTCACTCGGGTCCGGTACATCGGAAGGCTTGGGACTTTGCGGCCGGGCGCGTCGTGACGCACTGGCTGTGTCAGGGGTGTGATCCGGCGGATGAGCGTGGTCGGGCGTGGTTTGATCAGGCGGGTATTCGCCCGTATGTCACACCGGAAGGCTGGATCGCTGCAGGAGACGGGAATGTTTACTGATGACATGGTGACGCCGACGCGCCTCGAAGTGCTGATCGACGTTCTGCGCGATTACGGCCGACGGGAGTGGAGCCGAGCGGACCTCGTCGGCGTATTGCAGCCGAAAGGATTACCTGACCTGAGCCCAAACAGCAAACAGGCCGAAGTGACTATTCGGGCGGCAAAGGAACTAGGAATCGTCACGGAGGAGAGCCAAGTGGTCCGCCTGAGTCGGTTTGAGAAGGACCTTTCGACCCGTCAATTGCTGCTTGAGGTGCTCGATGACAAGGTTCTAGGCAGCACTGAGATCGAGTTCTTCTACGCACCTTTTTACTCCTACCTGCTCAGTCTTAATGCAGACGGCGCGCAGAAGCTTGACGGGGACCAATGGGCAATTGGCTTCGCACGCGATTGTCCTGCCGCGGCGCGGACTGAGAATGCCTTCAACAAACCGAAGTACACTGGCCTGAATCGCTGGTATCCATATTCGGGGCACGGCTGGTTTGACTCCGAGGGTGTGTTCCAGCCGAATCCGTATGAACGGGTCTGCCGCCGGTTGGACCGGATCTTCGGGACGGAGCGGAAACTCTCGGGCGACGAGTTCTTCAGCCGCGTAGCGCGCGACTGTGCCGAACTCGATGGCGGCGAAATCTTCTGCCGGGCTGTAGCAGCCTACGATAGGAAGCGCCGGATCGCCACACAGGGCTTGAGTCACGCTTTGATCGACTTGCATGCCGACGGCGTGATCCGGCTAATCTGCCCCCCAGACAGTCGAGGGTGGAGTATCGAGGCCGCGCAACCGTACAATGACGGCAAGACCTTGCTCTCTGGGAGGATCGACTATGTCGAGTACTGCTGCTGAAGTGCGCGCCGAAGCGTGCTGGGCCGCAGACCGAGTCGGGCGGGCGATCCAGAACACAGCGAACCTTTCGGCTGCCGACAATCATTACTTTCTCGCCTCCCACGCGCCAATTCGCCGTATCGTGGACGAGCGCACGAAGGATGAGGTCACGGATGCCCAATACTTCGATCTTGTCTTTCGATCTGCGCACCGCAACGTGCAAGCGATAG
>JAXLQL010000001.1:0-726307 GCA_046331625.1 Bryobacteraceae bacterium | reverse complement strand
ACGATCTCCATTCGCTCGACATCGCATCGGGCAAGATCGTGAAGCTCACGCGCGACGGCTCGCCCACCAGGCTCAACGCCGAACTCGACTGGGTCTACCCCGAAGAGCTCGCTTTGCCGTCGGCGCACTGGTGGTCGCCCGATTCACGCTGGATCGCGCTTTTGCAGTTCGATACGAGCGCAGTACCCGCCTACCCTCACGGCGACCTGACGCGGCTGCGGCCCGTGTTCGAACCCGAGCGCTACTCGCAGGCGGGCACTCCGAATTCGAAGGTGCGCCTCGGTGTGGTGGCCGCAGGAGGAGGCAAGGTCCGCTGGCTCGAGTTGGGCGCGGAAGAGCGGCTGATCGGCCGAGTTACCTGGCTTCCTGACAGCTCCGCCTTGGCTGTGCACCTGCTCACGCGCACGCAGAAGGAACTCGAGTTGCGCATGATCTCGCTGCGCGACGGCAAGGGGCGCACGATCGTGCGCGAGTCCGACAAGACGTGGGTGAATCTCGGCGACGATTTTCGCTTCCTGACAAAATCGAGAGAAATGATTTGGGGGAGCGAGCGGTCCGGATACCGGCACTCGTACCTGCAGCCGCTCGATGGCGGCGCCGCCCGCGCGATCACGCAAGGAGAGTGGGAGGTGACGAATCTCGCGTGCGTAGACGAAACCGCGCGCCGCATCTTCTATGTTTCCACCGAGCCCGACGCCCGCCAGCGGCAGTTCTACTCGATCGGATTCGACGGGTCCGGCAAGCGGCGGCTGACGCAGACTCGCGGGACGCACGCTGTTTCGATGCCCGATTCGTGCGGCCACTGGGTGGATGCGCATTCGAGTCTGGCTGATCCGCCCTCGCAGTCGCTTCATGGGCCCGACGGAGGTTCGATCGCGCTGCTGCAGGCTCCGGCTGCATCGGAGTTCGATCTGCTGCCGGAGGAGTTCGTCGACTTTCGAGCGGCCGATGGCGATTTGTTCCATGCCCGCCTGATCAAACCCGCTGGCTGGGATCTCGCGCGCAAGTATCCGGCCGTGGTGCAGGTTTATGGCGGTCCTCATGCGCAGAACGTCAAAGACCAGTGGCACGGCCCCGACTGGGATCAATACCTCGCCCATCGTGGTTTCGTGATCTGGCAGGTGGACAACCGGGGAACCGCCGGGCGCGGGCACGCCTGGGAATCGCGCCTGTACCGGCGATTCGGGAAGCAGGAACTCTCCGATCAACTCGAAGGCGTCAAGCATCTGGTGTCGATGGGATTCGTCGATCCCGAACGCATCGCGATCAACGGTTGGAGCTACGGAGGGTTCATGACGCTGTACAGCTTGTTGAATGCGCCGGATACGTTTCGCGCCGGTATTGCGGGCGCGCCGGTGACAGACTGGCGGCAGTACGACACCATCTACACCGAGCGCTATCTGGGGCTGCCGCAGGAGAACGAGGATGGCTATGAGGCGAGCTCACCGGTGCATCAGGCCGGTGCGCTCGAGGCGCGGCTTCTGATGCTGCACAATTTCGAAGACGACAACGTGCTCTTTCAGCACTCGATGCGGATGATGGATGCGCTGCAGAAGGCAGGGAAGCAGTACGAGTCGCTGCTGTATCCGCAGAAGACCCACGGGGTCACCGGCTCCGTGCGCAAGCACATGTTGGAAGCGATGACGTCGTTTCTCGAGCGGAATCTGAAGTAGCGGTTGCGCTCTGGCACCGGCCAAGAGCGTGACTCGCGAGTTAGCGGCTGCGTCCGCCGCCGCCATCTCCCCGGCCGACAGCTGATTCGGCTCCTCGCGCGGGCGCAGGAGCTGCAACTGGCGCCGCGGCAGCGGCAGGGGCTCCGGCTGAGGCGCTCGCCGACGGGCTGTACCCGCCATATGCGCGTCCGGAGGCTTGTGTGTACCCGTAGTCCGAGTTGTAGCTGTATCGCGGTCCGCCGTCCAGTCCAGCCGTCGAAGCCGGGTTGCGGCCGGAGTAGACGGGCACGGCGGGCCGGTAAATGGCGAAGTATGCATCGCGCGGGCGCAGGAAGCATCCGCCGAACCACGCGCTGCAAATCGTGCGGCCGTAGGGGAGGAAAGTGAACATCCCGAAGTAGGGATTCCAATACCAGCTACTGCCCCTGCCGCGATCGGAGCCGTTGTCATAGGCCGACTTGGCCGCGTAGACATTCGCCATGCTCAGATAACCGGCGCGGCGGCGGCTCCAGCGGACCAGCGGGTCCGTTTCGTCCGCATTGAACTTGGCGAGCTTCAGATCGTCGAGCGGCGTCATCGCGCCTTTCTTGAGGTTCAGCTTCTGCGTTCCGCGCGCGACCTCGGCTTGGCCCTCGAAAACGCGAAGCGCTGGTTCGTTACCCGCGCTCAGTTCGTAGACTCCGGTGCGCTTGGGCGAAATGCTCGACTCCCCGACTTGGATCGCGATCGAAGTCTCCTTCACCAGTTCGTCGATCACCAGCACCGCTTTGCCTTCGGTCAACTCGAGGCGCACGTCTTCGAGCTTGTTCGAAATCATCTTTACCGCGGCGTCCTCGCCCACCCAAAGGATGGCGCCCGGGCTCAGCAGGACCTCGGCCCGTCCATCTTTGGTGGACAGGACCGCGTCCTTCTTGATCTCGGACGGCTGGGAAAAAGTCTTGGTGCTGACTGCCTGCGGCACCTGGGCGCCGTTGATCAGAACGGTCCCTTCGACGTAATTGACCAGACCGGCCTTGGTGCTGACCACTTCCTGTGCCAGAGCCAGTCCCGCTGCGGCTGCGAATAGACCGATTAGCTTCATCGCGGATGCCCCTTTCGTCCCGACCATATTCCCGCTGTTGAAGACGGAAGTCAAGGGGCTTCGGTTTCAATCATTTCCAGATCCCTGACTCACTGCTGAGCAGGGCTGTCAGCCGGCGCGGGTGGCAAGGCCAGGGGCAAGGATACGGCGTTGCTCTTTCTGCCGTCGATTCTGACGGTTATGTCGACTTTGGCAGGGATTCCTTCAGGAAATTGCTCAGGAATCTGGAATCGCGCCGAGTCGATACCCACCTGACCGGCTACGCCGCCCGCCCACTTCGGTTGGAGCGTCGTTTCGCCCAAGCCGACTTCCGCCGGCAAGACCAGAGGGAAAGCCGCTGGCAGTATGAACCCATCCGGATGCGAGAACTGGTAGGCGCCGAAGCCGGTTCCGAGCACGGTCACGGTCTCGCCAAGCTTGGCCGGACTGTCGGGCGTGATGGCGGACCCGTCTTCATGCAGCGCCTTGGCGAAAGATTGGCCGTCTGCTCTCTCGGCGAACAGGCCGGGCGCACTCCTGACCAGAGTGAACTTTGCCGCGGTGTCCTGCTGCCCAGCGCGGATCACCCGCAACTCATATTCGCCCGGCGCGAGGTCGCGCGGAAGCTGTGCGTTGATCTGCTCGGGCGAGACGAACAAGAGGGGCAAGATCCGGTTGCCGATCGTCACCGAAACCCCGGCGATGGCCTGTGCGAGAATCGGGCCGCTGGGGCCGGCCTCGTAGTACGGCGCCAGGTTGGCGCCCGAAATGCTGACCAGAGACCCGGCAGCCACGGCGCCTTCCTCGCCGCCGGCGGCGTTTCTCACCCCAGTGGGCGAGATGTAGGGAACCTTGTCGAGCCGCGCCACTACGCTGCGCGAGCGAGCCATCGAGATGGTGCCGGACGCGGTGGTGCCAGAAAGGTCATAGTCCCAACGCCGGAACCGGAATCCTGGCTTCGCCTCGGCCGTGATCGTCACGTAGGAGTCCGCCGGATAGAACCCATCCGGAGATTCGGGCTCGACTCGCAGTCGAGCGCCTTCTGGAGGATCCACGGCCAACTGGAGCTTGAAGGCCGTGCGCATATTCACGGTCAAGTACGCCGGTTCAGGACCCTTCACCGCGATGGTCTGGGCCCTTGGGCCGCCATTGGACCACGAATCCCATTCAAAACGTTGCAAGTCCGATAGCTGGTTGTTCGGCGGCGCGTCGATCAGCGCTTCTTTGCCATCCTGACGATCGATCCGGCACGGCGTCAGGCACGGCGTGCCATCCACGGTGATCGTCGCACCAAGAGGATTCGAGCGTACCACCACTTGGCTCAGCAGCTCATACTCGGCTTCCAGATAGAAAGTCTTGTCGGGATTTTCGGGTACCACCACTTCCTGCGCCGCAGCCCCGCCATTGGACCATCGCTTGAAGACGTATTTGCGCCCCTTGGCGTCCACCTGCTCGGCCGCCGCCGCAATGGTTACCTTGTTCCCCGGTGCGAACACGAAATAGGGGGTTGACCAGTTGTCACGCCCGTTCACGCTCAGCTTCAGCCCCACCGGCTTGCTGATCACAGTGGTCGAGATCCCTCGCACGAACTTCGCCACCATCGTGATCTCCGGGTAGATCTCGTTGGGCACGTTGAACACGGAATTGTTCTGGAACCCGTTGGTGTAGCCATCGAACACCCATACCTTGCCGAACTTGTCGGTTTGCGGCGAGGGCGCCCCCACCACGTGGCTCGAGCCCGGAATCAGGTCGAACTCGCCGATGCACGGCTGTTTGATCCCCGGAGGCGCGGCGACCGGCAACAGATTGTTCGGCTCGCAAGGCTCGATTTCGGTGGTTCGCACTTCTTCGCGATCCAAGCGGATATAGAGACCCGCCGGGATCGTCCGGAAGTTCACTCGCTTGGCCGGGGCGAACCGCGGCACCAATACGAGCGGGCCCGTAACCGTAAAGGTACGCAGGAAAGCGTCGGACGGCCTCGTGTCGGCTAGCCATCCCAGAAATACGTAACCCGGATATGGAACCGCCTGCAAGTTGAAGGTCCCCTCGGTGATCCAAACAATCGTGTTGTTCCAGTAGCAGTTCCCGCTGACGAACACCACCCCCACGCGCACCTGGGGCGGAGGCGCTACTCCCGGCAACGAGCATCCTGTCGCCGACGCCGGCTGCGCCGGGCCGTCATACCAGACCAGTTGCACTTCGTGCTCCGCGTTGACGGTGAGAGTGTATCCAGTCACTCTCGGATCGGCCGTGACGGTCACCACCGGGCTCGACGAGTTCATGATGCCGAGGTTGTCCGCCCAAGACCCGAACGTGAAGCGCGAACGCCCTACGTTGGCATACTGCTGTCCGTCGCGCAGCCCCTGGAACTCGAGGGTGTGCTTGCTGCCCGCCGGCCACAAGAAACTTGCTGCCGACCCGTACTCCACCCCGTCTACCCGGAACTTGGCGAGCTTCGACGTGGCTTGCACCAGCACGCTGGCCACCTGCGTATTCGGCTGGGCGCTGACTGCCGGCGCCAGCCACAAAACCGCACTTGCCACCAGCGCGATGGTCACGGCGAAACGCTTCATGTGTTTCCCTTTCTGCCGTATCTGGCAGCCTCCTCCGGGTCCATACCTCGAGCCCGGCCGCGGCCGCCAACTTGACAATGGGCGTACCCACGACAATAATCGGCCTCTGGGGCGGATGGCTTTAGTGCATCCTCCGCCTCAGTACGCAGTACTCTATATTCGAGGTGTCCATAATGAACCGTCGCCAAATGCTCCGCCTCTCCGGCTCGGCTGCCCTGGCCTCGCTCGCATCGTCCGTTCCTCCTCCGCTTTTCTCCCAGCAGAAGAGCAAGTTGAAGATCACCGGTGTGCGTCTGGTGAAGACCAAGGCCCTGCGCCCCGTCCCTTCCTACACCCCCGCCGCGGGATCGTGGTCTACCGGAGGGGTGGAAGTCGCCAACCCGATGTCCATTTACCCCAAGTACAAACCCATGCGGTCGCTCTTCATGGCCGACGGACCCGGCATGGGCGGCTTCACCGTTGAAATCGAAACCGATAAGGGCATCAAAGGATACGGCGCAGGCGGACCCGCCGGTGGCCAGATCGTCACCGGCCATTTCCCCAAGCTCCTCATCGGCGAAGATCCCTTCGACGTGGAAAAGATCTGGGATATCCTCTGGCGCTCCACCATGTACTACGGCCAGAAGGGCGCCGCCATCAACGCCATCAGCGGCGTCGACATCGCCCTCTGGGACATCGTCGGGAAAGCCCTCGACATGCCCGTCTATCGGCTGCTGGGCGGCGAAACCAAAGCCCGCATACCTTCTTATTGCACCGGCAACGACATCGAACAGCACATCGAGTACGGATACAAGCGGCTCAAGCTCGCGATCCCGTTCGGTCCCGCCGACGGAAAGGAAGGGCAGCGTCAAAACGTCGAACTCGTCAAGCGTACGCGGGAGCTACTCGGCAAGCAGGGCGACATCATGCTCGACTGCTGGATGGCCTGGACCGAGCGTTACACCCTCGAAATGGCCGAACTGCTCGGGCCCTATGACGTCTACTGGATGGAAGAAGTGCTGCAGCCCTATGACTACGAGGGCTTCGGCCGCCTGCGCGAGAAGATCAAGAACATCAAGATCGTCACCGGCGAGCACGAGTACACCCGCTACGGCTTCCGCCAGTTGCTGGCGCACAACGCCGCCGAGATCTGGCAGCCCGACATCCACTGGTGCGGCGGCATGACGGAACTGCGCCGCATCGGCGCACTGGCCTCCACCTACGACATTCCGGTGATTCCGCACGGCGGCGGTGGGCGCGACAGTGTGCACTGGATCATGGCGGCGCCGAACTCACCGTGGGCGGAGATGTTCATGCCCGCGCCGGGTGGTCCCAAGGAAGTGTACGACCGCTACACCGAGGACAACAACCTCACCAAGGGCCCCGAGGGCATCTACACGCGGCCTTCCGACAAGCCGGGATTCGGCTGGGATTTCACCGCGGCGTCGTGATTTCGGCGGCCGGGCAGGCGTCACGTCTTGACGGGACTCTAGCGTTTCGCCCGCCCGGCCATCGCACCCGCCACGCGCGAGGCAAGTTCGTCCGCGTTGATGGGTTTCGAGAGATACGCGTCCATGCCGGCCGCGAGGCACCGCTCTTCGTCCTGCTTCATCGCATGCGCGGTCAACGCCACGATCGGAATGTGTCCTGTATGGTTCCGTTCCCAGGCCCGGATCGCGGCGGTCGCTTCGTATCCGTCCATTTCCGGCATCTGGACATCCATCAAAATGAGATCGAATTCCGATTGCCGTCCGGTGTACGCGGTTACGGCGCACCCGCCCGTGTTGACCAGCGTCACCCGGTGTCCCATGCGCTCGAGCAGCCGGGTCGCCACCCGTTGATTCACCAGATTGTCTTCGGCCAGCAGCACGTGCAGGCATGCTGCCGAAGGCGGCGCGGTTGACTGCCGCGGTCCTGCCAGTATCGGGCTGGCTCCCGATGTTCCCAACTGTGCGAGCAAGGCGAGCAGGCCAGCTTCCGTTACCGGTGTCGGGAGATAGGGGATCCCCTCCGGTTCGCAGCCTTCGCGGGGATGTGCGTCCTTTCCCACCAACGCAACCGTGAGGCTCGCCGGGCCGGCGCGCGTTCGCATCTGGCGGGCGAGAGATGGGCCATCGGGCCGCTGGGCGTCCACCAGCACGAAGCGGTACGGCCGGCTTTCGGCCACCGCTTCTTCCAGCGCGGAGAGGGCCGCCGCCGCGTCCTCCGCTGTTCTTACCGGTATTCCCGGCGCTTCGATCATCCCGCCAGTGCCATCGTTGGCGCCGGCCACCAGGAGCACAGGCATGTTCCCGAGGTTGGCGCGTTCCGGCCCCTCGGCCGGCGGCAGGCTGAATTGCGCCGTGAAGTGGAACGTACTTCCCGACCCGGGCTTGCTTTCCACGGCCAGGCTCCCGCCCATCATTCTCACCAGTTGACTCGAGATGGTCAGGCCCAAGCCCGTGCCGCCGTACTTGCGGGCCGTCGAGGAGTCCGCTTGTGCGAAGGCCTCGAAGATGGTTCCCAGTTTGTCCGGCGCGATGCCCACTCCGGTATCGGAAACCGCGAAGCGAATCTCCGCCGTCCCGGCGCCCATGCGTGCCACCGACACGCTGACGGCGATTTGTCCGGCGTCGGTGAACTTGATCGCATTACCCAACAGGTTCACGAGAACCTGCCACAGGCGCGACGGATCTCCGACCAGCACCGGCGGAACTCCCGGCTCGATGTCGAGCGCCACGGCGAGACCCTTCTGGTGGGCCCGAAAGCTCGAGTTCCTGACGGTTTTCGCCACCCCGTCGCGCACGTCGAAGGGAATCGCCTCGAAGTCAATTCGCCCCATCTCGATCTTTGAGAAATCGAGAATGTCATTGATCACCGTCGACAGTGACTCGGCCGAGAACTTGACCATTCCCAGGCACTCTCGTTGATCGCTCGACAACTCGCCATCGAGCACCAGATCGGTCAAACCCAGGATGCCGTTCATCGGAGTCCGGATCTCATGGCTCATGTTGGCGAGGAACATGCTCTTCGCCTGATTGGCCGAGTCGGCCTCCACCTTGGCCTTGTGCAGTTCCCCTTGGCTGGCTTCGAGTTCTTCCACCTTCTTCGTCAGCTTGGCGTGGGCATCATGCAACTCGGCGCGCTGCATGGCGATGCTTTTCATCCCACGTACGCTGTTCTGGCAAGCCCAAACCAGAAAGATGTCCTCGAACGCCACCCACGCCGCATGTTCCGCCCACCGCCACTGGCTCACCGTGAAGGCTCCGAACACCGACTGCGGCCAATAGGTTCCACGCAGGAAATGGTCGGCCGCGATCACGACGGTGGCGGGCACGAATACCCGCCAATCCCGGTAGGTGGCCAGAAAGGCGAGCGAGCCGAAGACGTGGAAATGCGTTTCGATGCGCCCGCCGGTCAGGTGAATCAGCAGCGCCGACATCAGCATCTGGCCACAGGCGATGGTGTATCGTGTCGCCGCCGCGTTCGGGCGCGCAAGCGCCAGACCCACTGGGAAGACCGTGATCGCTCCGCCCAGGAACACCGCCGCCCAGACGTGAATGTGGACCCGCGAGTAGGCTCCCGCCCAGGTTTGCGGAGTGATCCAACAGGCCGCGGCAATGGCTGCCGCCCACTGGCACATCATCAGCACCGCGAACAAACGCCCCGTGCGCCGGTATAGCGTCCGGCACTGCTCGTCGAACAGCTCCGCCGCCCGCGCTTCGATCTCCGGTGACGGTAAGCCGCTGGCGCTCACGGCCTTTTCCACCCCGAATTTCCCCCCAGTTCGGCCGCGCCCGGATTCCGGAGTGAACATCCGAAGACGGGGTTGTGGAATCGCTCGCGTGACCCGTTCACCAGCGCCACCACGGCGTCTGACCCGGCGTTGGGGCCTTCGTGTCCGCGCGCCGAGGTAATGCCGCCGGAAAAGACCAGGTTTCCATGGCCGTCATAGAGCAGGGCTTGGCCCGATGTGGCTACGCCGAATCGCCTCACCTCCACATCGCCGGTGTCGAACCCGATGACCACCCCAGGAACCGCGCCGGCCTCGTGCCAACGGGACGAGTGGCGTACCTCGTCTGCCATCGCTTCCGGTTTGGCGAACTCCACCAGCGCGCTCATGCGACCCTCGAGCCGCGCCGCCAGCTTGCCGAGCTCCACGAGTGTGGCCTTGGTGCAAGGACAGTCCGGGTGCGCGAACACCACCAACGTGAACCGCCCGGGTTCGCGGGGCAAGGCGCTGTCCGCCGGCCAGCGCGGACTCGGCTCGGCGAGTTGGCCCGGCGTCAGCTCATACAGGAGCAGTTTCTGTGCTCCAATGCCCACGGCACCCGCCCACACCAAGCCAGCGAAGGCCCAAACCACGATTTTCCGCACGGTATTCCCGATGTCCTTATCGGACCATGCTGGGCTCATGGATAGAAATTGTCCCGCACCCGCCGCATGGGCGGGGGGGACTCGAAGCCCGCCAGAGGATTCCAGGCCGTCGCCTCAGCCCCAGCCTAGGCCTACCGGACTCAGCCAGCGCAGGACCTCAATCCCGCTTCTGGCATGGGCTCCGCGGTGCGGGCTCCGCCCAACTCGCTCGCCAGCATCGCGCGGCGGGGTTGCGATCCGACCCGTTCACCCGCGCCCACACGGCGTCACCACCCGCGCTGGCGCTCGCAGGTCCGCGCGTGCCTGCTCTTTGCGCGTTGCTCTGGTGGGAGGTGGTTGGAGCGATGGAGCGGTTCCAGCCGGCCAACGCGGCCTCGGCTCGGCGAGTTGCCCGAGCATGATCTTATCAAGAGGCAGTTTCCGCGCCCCGATACTCGCCGCACCCGCCCACACTAGCCCGGCGCCTGACAAAGCGACGATCTTCCGCACATGATCTCCCGTCTCTTTTGTCCGACCATCCAGTCCCTGGATAGAGATTATCCCCCATCTGGCTGCTCCAGCGGGCAGGCTCTAGCCTGACTTCACTCGGCCGTAGACTGTACCGAAGATCCGGGCGCCTCACTCGTTCTGATAATGCACCCGCGCGCCGCGGCAAGCATTCACCACGGACCTTGTCAAGTCCTCTCGCGCCTTCTCAAAGTCGGTCAGCAACAGCCGTGCACTGCTGCCATCGAGATGAAAGTAGAGATTCCCCGATCGCGTCACCAGCACCAACTCCTTGAAGCCGCTCGATGTCACTTCGAAGATCTCGAGGACATCCCGCGCCGGCACCTGGACCGTCTTCAGCCCCGACATCGTCATCGCGTCCATCAGCCCATTCGGCACGAATGTCAGTGACTGGTCCGTGATTGTGAGCTTGGCGCTGGCATCCAACCCGTCGATCGTCCCCGCGAGCGCGGTCATCAGCTTCACTGTGCCAGTGTGCTTCGGGAACACGAACGCACCGAGCGCCGCCGCGACATCCTTGTTGATCGTCGCGTCGCGTGCTTTCATGACCACTTGGAAGGTCTTGGGACCCGCGGAAAAAGCAGGCACTGCCGCCATCGCCAGCAGAACCGCCAACGAACCTGACCTCGAGGAACTGCGTCCATCGATCACTCGGCACCTCTTTCGCTGCTACAATCCCGACAACATTTCCGCTGCTCGCGACACCCGCTCCGTCAACCGGTCGAGCGCTGCTTCCAACTCCCCTACACCCGCTTGTGCTTCGTCTACTTTACCCAAGTCGAACGGTTCGCGCACGGCGGGAATCATCCGCGCGCTGTAGCCCGTGTAGAGCCCCGGTGCGTACAACTGGTGCTTGTACCACGGGCGCCCCGGCAACCCCTCGGCGCGCGTGAGTGACCGTTCGGACCCCGAGAGCACACGATTCAACGCCACCAATGCCGGAGCTGCCGCGCGATCCGCTGCCTCGCTGCCCGTCGCGTACGCCGTCTCGAATCGCTCCGCCGCCGCCTTCAGCCGATCGAGCGCTGCCTCGGCGCGCTTGAGGTCGAGCGCCTTGCCGCGCTTGCTCATCTCAGCCACCGCCGCGCGAGCATGCCGTTCCACCGCCCCGAATTCCAGCGGATGCACGGGCGCTTCGGAAAGGCGCAGCAGCGAGGTCGCCATCACCTGAGACAGTGCCCGCGAGTAGATGAAGTCCTTGTCCATTTGCGTAGTGAACCAGGCGAAAGAGTCGTGGATCGAGTGATACGTTCCGCTGCTGCCCGCGCCATTGAACGCGAGATTCAGAATCGGAATCCCCGCATGATGCACGAAGGCGACATAGTCCGAGCCCGCTCCCGGCTCGCTCAGCAGCGCTTCGTTCTTCCCCGGCGTGATCGAGGAGCCAGACTTCGGATCCTTCACATCGCGCGCCACCTCGCCCAGGAATCGCTCGAGCACGAATGATCCGCCGGCGCTGAAGGTACCGCCGGCGTTCATGTCGGAGTTCAGATACGCCACGGCCTTCTGCTGCAACTCGTCGCGATGCTTCTCTACCCACTCGGTGGAACCGACGAGCCCGAACTCCTCGCCATCCCACAGCGCGAGGACGATGGTCCGCTTCGGCTGCCAGCCCGTTTTGCGCAACTCAGCCAGCGAGCGCGCCGTTTCGAGCAGCGCGATCGCGCCACTCACCGGATCGGCCGCGCCGTTCACCCACGCGTCGTGATGGTTGCCGTAGAGCACCCACTCGTCGGGAAGCTCCTTGCCCGGAATGGTCGCGATCACGTTGTAGAGCGGCTTCGTCGTCCAGTCATAGTCAGTGGTCATGTGCACCACCGCTTCGCCCGGACCGACGTGATACGTGATCGGCAACGCTCCTCGCCACTCGTTCGGCGCCACCGGACCACCCAATTGCGCGAGCAACGGCTGCGCGTCAGAGTGCGAAATCGGCAGTACCGGAATCTTCATCAGCGACTGCGCCTCTTCGCGCTTGAGCCGCTTGCCGCCCTTCTCCGAAGCGAAGCCCGGCGAAAGCGGATCGCCCACGTAGAGCGGCATATCCATCACGCTGCCACGCTGCGCGCTCGCCGCCGGCCGGAATGGACCCTTCGGGAATACATCGCCCTGGAAAAAGCCGTCATCGCGCGGATCCGAATAGATGATGCACGCGAGCGCACCATGCTCCTGCGCGGTCTTCGCTTTGGTGCCGCGCCAGCTCTGCCCGTAGCGCGCGATCACGATCTTGCCCTTGGCGTCGATCCCCATTTTCTTCAGTCGCTCATAGTCGTCCGGAATGCCGTAGTTGACATAGAGCAGCGGACCGGTCACGTCGCCCGACGCCGCATAGGAGTTGTAGAGCGGGAGCTGGTTCTTGTCGGTGGAGTCGGGGTCTTCCTTCATCGGCGGCTCGGCCAGCCGAGCGCGGAACTTCACGGGCGCGGTCATCTCGATTCGCCGCACGGTGGGGTAGGGAAGCAGTGCTTCGAACTCCTCGATCTTCGCGTCGAGTCCGTAAGAGCGCATCTGGGCGAGCGCCCATTCGGCGACTGTCTTCGAGCCCGGTGAGCCTGCGTGATGCGGTTCGGCGCTCATCACCTTCATCGCATTGCGTGCTCGCACGGGGTCAGGAAACGAGCGGACCTTCTCTTCCAGCGCGTGCTGCGCCACGAGGCGCGATTTCGGAAATCCACGAATCGGCTCCTGCGCCGAGAGCACGGCCGCGGACGCTGCGAACGCGATCAGCGCTCTCATAGCCGCGCCGCCTTCGTCTGCTTCGGCGTGGTCAGGAATCCCAGGAATTCCTTGGTATCGGTGGTGCGGCCTACCGAACTCGCCAGCACATTCTCATTGCCATCGAGGATCACGTAATGTGGAATCGCCACGGTCTTGAATCGCGTCTCCTGTAGTTTTTGGTTCTCGAGCGAGGCCGCATCGGACCCGTCGGTGTAAAGCTCCACCAGGATGAAGTCGCCCAGCGCCGCGGCGATTTCGGGCCGCGGGAACATGTTCGCCTTCATCCAGTGGCAATTGGTGCAGGCGTATCCGGTGAAACTGACCAGCACGAACTTGCCTTCCGCCTTGGCGCGCTCGATGGCGCCTTTGAAATCGTCTTTCAGCCATTTCGGACCCGCGGCAACGCCCGCAACTCCGCCAGGGCCTTCCGCGCACGCAGGAACGTACGCATCGACCTCGCCCAGGCGCCCGCAGCTCAAGCCCGGCCACAGCGACACAGCGAAAATCAAAAATGCCGCCGCGAACAGCGTGCGCGTCACACCCAGGTGCGCGTTCGGATCCACGCCTTCCAGCTTGATCAGCCCGAGTAGATAGAGTCCCGGAAGCGCGAACAGAACGATCCAGATCGAGAGAAACAACCCGCGGCCGAGTAGGTTCCACTGCATGACTTGATCCACGTTGCTGAAGTACTTGAACGCGATCGCCAGCACCACGAATCCCATCGTCACCTTGACGCGCGGCAGCCACCCGCCGCTCTTGGGCAGCCGCGTTAGCAGCGACGGGAACATCGCTAGGAAGAAGAACGGCGTCGCTAGGCCAGATGCGAAGGTGGCCATACCGAGGATGGGCATCGTGCGGTCGCCTTGCACCGAGGAAGCGAGCAGCGTCCCCATGAACGGGCCCACGCACGCGAATGAAGTGAGCGAAAACGTGAGCCCCATCAGGAGCGATCCGCCGATGCCGCCGCGCTCCGAAGCCGTGTTCAATCGCGTGAGCAGGCTCGAAGGCAGCGTGATCTCGAACGCGCCGAGCATGCTCAGTCCGAACAGCACGAACAGGCCGCCGATAAACGTGTTTACCCACGGGTTTGACCCGAGTTGGATTACGCCGAACGGTCCCAGCAGGGCTGTTGTGACGAGGCCGATCCCCGTGAACAGCACCACGATCCCGAGGCAAAACGTCACCGCTTGCAGAATCGAATTGCCGCGCGAGCCGCCTTGGCGATTCAGGAAATACGACATCGTGAACGGGATCATCGGGAACACGCACGGCGTGAAGATCGCGGCCAAGCCGAGGCTGAACGCGAGCGCGAGAAAGCTGAGCAACCCATCGTTTGCCTTCGGAACCGCAGCTTTCGCCGGAGCGGACTTTGCCACCGGAGCCGGCGTCAGACTCGTGGAGGCGGGCGCCGCGGCGAGGGGAGCCTCCATGTAGCCATCGGGAATCTTCGGAGCCGCCGCCTTTGCCGCCGCGTCCACTTCTACGGTCGCTGTGGCCGTCTTGGTCTTCTGCCGCAGGCAGGTCTTTTCGTTGCACGCCTGATAGCGGGCCTGCGCGACGAGATCGAGCGGCCCCGGCAGTGACGATCCCGCCACTTCGGCTTCGATCACGAACGCCACCTTCTCGTCGTAGGTCTCCGACTCGGCCTGGAAATTGGGATCGAACTTCTTGTTCGGCTTCGGCTGGTACAGCTTCACCGCCGAGGCACGCGGGTTCTCCATCAATCGGATCTTGGTGGGAATCGGTCCCGGCGGCGTGGTGACGGAATAGAGGTGCCAGCCCGGTTCGATGGCGGCCTCCATCGTTATGAGCACATGGCCCCCCGGCGCGACCTTGGCGGGATCGGCCTTGGCGGTCCATTTCACCGGGTCCTGGGCGACAACGACGGCGGGCGTGAGAGCCAATAACAGGTAGGAAAATCTCACTTCCATAGTCTAGCGATAGCCACTTTCCGGCGCAAAAGTCCCGCCGCTCGGCCCGCCCGGGATGCAGAAGCTCGACGCCGGCTCCGGCCTCCGCAGTTGCCTTGCCGTGTAGGGCGGGCTTTAGCCAGCGCAGGACTTCAGTCCTGCTGTCGATGCACGCACCAGCACGCGGTAGGGCGTTCGGAACTGCGCTTTGTGAGCTTCAACTGCTCGAATCGAACGTTTGGCCGCGCGTCAGTGCCGTGACTTGGCGCGCGCGTCAGCGCCGTGACTTGCCGGATGATAGGCTACAAGATCGCCCCATGCCCCGAATTCTCATCAACGAGTGCAAGCAGGAAATCTCCTCATTCAACCCGTTCCTCGGCCGCTATGACGACTTCGCCATCTCCACCGGCGACGACCTTCTGGCGGCGCATCGCGGAGTCGGCTCCGAGGTGGCCGGCGCGCTGAGCGTCTTCGCCCAGCACCCGGATCTCGTCATCGTCCCCGGCTTCAGCGCCCGCGCGATTACATCCGGCGGGACCGTAGCTGACCCCGACTTCGCCCGCATCGCCACGGGATTCCTCGATGCCGTGCGCGCCGCCCGAGACGTCGACGCGATCTACTTCTCGCTCCACGGCGCCATGGCGGCGCAAACCGAGCATGACGTGGAAGGCTACCTGCTCGCCGAAACACGCAAGATCGTGGGCGAGCGCACGCCGATCGTCACTTCGCTCGATCTGCATGGGATCCTGACCGACCGGATCCTCGAGCATTCAGACGCCGTGGTGCTCTATCACACGTATCCGCATGTCGATTTCTTCGAGACCGGCGAGCGCTCGGCGCGCGTGTTGGTGCGCATCCTGCGCGGTGAGGTGAAGCCCGTCTCGGCGCGAGTGGCCATTCCGGCGATCGTCCGCGGCCCCGAACTGCGCACTCAAACCGGCTGTTGGGGCGAGTGCGTGCGGCACGCGATTGCGGTGGAGAATGGTCCGCGCGGACTCTCGGGTGGCATGTTCATCGGCAATCCGTTCACCGACGTGCCGGACCTGTGCTCGAACTCGGTCATCGTCACCGATGACGACGCCGCTCTCGCTGAGCGCGAGGCCATCGCCATTGCGAACGAGTTCTGGGCCATGCGCGACCGTCTGTATCAACCGCTGACTCCGCTTGCCGAGAGCATCCGGCTTGCGAGCGAATGCACGGGACATGTGGCGCTGGTGGACGCTGCCGACGCGACAAGTTCCGGCGCTTCGGGAGACTCGAGCGCGATCCTCGAGGCGATGATCGCGGCTGGATACCGCCGCACCGCGCTGATCCCGTTCGTCGATCCGGCTGCTGTGGACGCGGCATTCCGAGCGGGAGTGGGCGCGACCATTGACGTCACACTGGGCGGACAACTCGATCCGCGATTCACTAAGGTCCCGCTGCGGAGCCAGGTGCGGATGCTTTCCGATGGGCGCTTCCGCAACGAGTCTCACGGGAGCATTTGGGACGGCGGTCGCACGGCGCTGCTCGAAAGTGGCAACTACATGTTGACCGTGACGAGCAAGGCGGTGAGTTTGTATGACCGGTCGTTGTTCTATGCGCTCGGCCAGGATCCGCTCGATTTCGACACGGTGGTGGTGAAGTCGCCGCACTGCCAGTTCCACATGTTCGAGGGTCCCGCGGCGCTGTATTTGAATGTGGACGCTCCGGGGGCCACGAGCGCGAATGTGAAGAGCCTCGGGCATACGCGGTGTGCGCGTCCGATGTTCCCATTGGATGAAGGCGTCACCTTCACACCGAAAGCGAAGCTCTTCCGGCGCTGACTGGCCTAGCTGATCAAGTGCAATCTGCTTGAGTTCAGTACAGGCGATCTTGTGAAGCTACCGACGAGCGCGCTCGCCTTGGCAATTCATGAATCCGCAGGGAGTCCTTCTTTCTCTTACTGAGGCTACTGGAAATCAGCTCGTAACCCATCCGGCCGTTGAGAGGAGGAGAACCAGTCTCAAAATAGTAGTCATATAGCGTGACGCGGGAGAGCTCGAGTCGCCCACCCGGGCGGAGTGGTGTGGAATCAGGTTTCTTCCAGGTCTCGTCCTTGTGTGTTTGCGGGCTCGGATCCACATCTCCGAATCCATCACGGTTTTGTGCCTCGATCTGGCGGCGCGTCATACGATTCACTTCAAGGAGAAAACGCGGAACCCAGACTGTCAGCTTGACGTCCGTCACTGGCTCTTGGCCGACGTTTTCCACGCCTGCCCACAAGCGGCTCTCAGATGAGAAGGGGTCATTGGAGACCGTCTCGACCTCAAACCACGGTTTGAGGTCATAAGCAGAGTAGGGGCTCGGCTTGAACTTCGGGAGTGCCTCCTCCAAGTGAGCTAAGACTTCTTCGCCATCATTGAATTCCAGCTTCGGATTCAGATGAAGCACGGTTCGAATGCCTTCGCGAGATACGCCCCGTTCGGCATAGAACAGGATCTCCAGATTGGGGCGATCAAGAACTTGCTTCATGAACGCAACAATTGCGATCTCTTGCTCGATCCACACGGAGCCGCGGATGATGGGGTCGCCCGTTGGAGTAGCAATAACACCCCTCTTGTGCATAACGCAGATCACACCCGCAGCGCGATGCAGCGTCCCGAGGATCTCGCGGCTCAGTCCCTCGACCGTCGACTGATACTCGGCGAAATAGGGTTCACACTGAGTTAGCTGTCGAACCTTGTCGCAAATCTTGCGCCCGAGTTCTCGTTCAGCGTTCGTGCTTTGGCCGCAGCTAATGAAGATGATAGGTTTCTCGGTATCGGAAGACATTCTCGCGCCCAGAGGGGAGCATGGCACGAGCGGACGAATGTTCCTTTGTCAACCCCGCGCCGCGACCCACTCCGCCGCCAGCCGTCGACCTTCCGCGCTCATCTTCCGCAGCGTCTTCTCGAGCACCTCAGCCATCTTCGCCTCCCCGATGCGCGCGAGCGTCTCCTCATACTGCGTCTCGAGAAACACCATGCACACCGCGTCTTCCAGCGTCTGGACCTCGGCATCCCGCGTCAAATCCCGCTTGCGCACGATATCGCACGCTCGCGCGATCACCGCCTCCTCGTAGCCCAGCCCTTCGAGTACGCTCCGCAAATCCGCCGCATGCATCTGCTGCAGCGCCTTACGCCACTCGAGATAGCCGACCCGGCCCTCGGGATAGCTTGCCCGCGGAATCGCCCATCGCCGCACATGATGCGCGCGCGCCGCCAACAGCAGCGCCTCAGACGCATCGGGACGCAACCGGCGAACCCACGCCGTTACCATCTCCGCATGCGCCAATTCCTTCGGGCGCACCTCACCCGCCACGGTGATCCGGTTCGGATCATCCGCGTTGCGCGCATTGATGGCCGCGATGGCTTTGGCGAACCGCTCGAGGTCCACGCGCGACGATTACGCGACGGCGGCTTTGGCCTTGTCGATCAACGCCACGAACGCGCTGTCATCGGTAGCCGCGATGTCAGCCAGCACCTTGCGGTTCAGCTCGATCCCGGCCTTCTTCAGCCCGTCCATGAATCGCGAGTACGAAATCCCGTGATTCTTGCAGGCCGCGCCGATGCGCACGATCCACAGCGAGCGGTAGCTGCGCTTCTTCAGCTTCCGGCCGACGTATCCGTAACGGCCCGCTTTTTCCACTGCTTCCTGCGCAGAGCGATGCAGCTTGCCCTTCGTGAGGAAGTAGCCTTTGGCTTGTTTGAGGACTTTCTTTCGACTGTCGGTACGATTTGTACCGCGTTTTACGCGAGGCACGTTTTTCTCCTTTCCACCTTTTGATCGTGGTTCTAAATCGGGCCGTCAGGCACGTGCTTGAGAGCCAGCCGGCGCCGCACCGCCCCCTAGTAGGGCAGCATGCTCCGCAAAGCCGGCTCATTGGCCGGATCGGCGGTGGTCCCTGTGCCAAGCTTGCGCTTGCGGGACCGGGGCTTCGACGTCAAGATGTGGCGCGCGAACGAATGCCGGCGCTTGATCTTGCCCGTTGCGGTCTTCTTGAAACGCTTCGATGCCCCTTTGTGTGTCTTCAACTTCGGCATTGAGTTGTCCTTGAGTTCCCTACGAATGTAGGGGCAAGAGTCGAACTGCTCCAGTATACCATGGTGTCCGGGCTTCACCGGCCCGTTTGATATTCTCAGAAGTTGCTCCACGTCAAAGACGTCGAAGCGGCCCTCGGGCGCATTCGCGACGCCATCTACCAGTCACCCTGCGCCCACTCCCGAACGCTTTCCGCAGTCACCGGAAACCAGATTTTCCTCAAGCTCGAGAACCTCCAGATGTCGGGCTCGTTCAAGGAGCGTGGGGCGCTCAACCGCCTCCTCTCCCTCACGCCCGCCGAACGCGAACGTGGAGTGGTGGCCGCTTCGGCCGGAAATCACGCTCAGGGAGTCGCCTTCCACGCCACGCGGCTCGGCATCCGATCCCAGATCGTCATGCCGCTCCACACGCCGCTCGTCAAGGTCTCGGCCACGGCCGGATATGGCGCTGAAGTGGTGCTCCACGGCGCGAACTACGACGAAGCCTGTGCCGAAGCACTCGCTCGCTGCCAGCGCGATGGCGCAACCTTCGTCCACGCCTTTGACGACGACCTCGTGATCGCGGGGCAGGGAACCATCGGACTCGAACTGCTCCACCAGAATCCGTTCATCGACGCCATCGTCGCTCCCATCGGCGGAGGCGGCTTGCTCGGCGGAATCGCCTGCGCCATCAAGGAAACAAATCCGCGCATTCGCGTGGTGGGCGTCCAGACCGCGCGGTTGCCTTCCATGATCGAAGCGGTGAAGGCAGGTCACCCGGTCACGGTGCCTTCTGCCACCACCATCGCCGACGGTATCGCCGTACGCCGCGCCGGCGAGCGTACGCTCCCGCTCATCGCCCGCTACGTGGACGAGATGGTCACCGTCGAGGAAGAAGAGATCGCGAGCGCTATCCTGCTGCTGCTCGAACGCGAGAAGACCCTCGCCGAAGGCGCCGGCGCCGCCGCCCTCGCCGCGCTGCTCCACCACCGGACCTCGCTCAAAGACGCCCGCGTCGCCGTGCTCGTCTGCGGCGGCAACATCGACGTTACCCTGCTCTCGCGCATCATCGAGCGCGGCCTCGTAAAAGACGGCCGCATGGTGCGCCTCCGCATCCATCTGCCTGACCATCCGGGAGCGCTCATGAAGCTCTCCGCCGTTATCGCCGCCCAGAACGCGAACATCGTGGAAACCAATCACGACCGCGCCTACTACGGCGTCAACCTCGGTGACACGGTGATTGACGTGACGATGGAGACGCGTGGTCCCGTGCATGTCGACGAGTTGAAGGGCGCGCTCGAGAAGTCAGGGTATGCCTTCGAGCACGTGAAGTGATCCCGAGGCGCATCATACGATGACTGCGCGGTCCCGCAACTGAGAAAGCCAAACATGCTCCTCGTCAACTCCGGGCCTGCACTGCGCTCGAGCGTCTTCGAGCACTTTCAATGACCGCCCACGGCGCACCATATAACCACCGGGCCAACTGACGGGGCGGCTTGGCCTGCTCCTCGTAAACCCCCAAGCCTGGACCTGCGCTCGAGAAGTCCGTGTATGCCTTCTACTTCGAGTACGCCAAGTAGCCGCGGCGAGATCACACAATAGAAGGTATGGACTCCGCGTTAGCGGTTCATCGTCTTCACTTCGCCTTCACCATCACCTATCACTACCTGTTCCCGCAATTGACGATGGGGCTCGCCCTGCTCATCGTCATCCTCAAGACCCTGCATCTCTGGACCGGCGATGACCACTACGGCGAATCGGCCCGCTTCTGGACCCGCATTTTCGGCCTCAACTTCGCCATGGGCGTGGTCACCGGACTCCCGATGGAGTTCCAGTTCGGCACCAACTGGTCGCGCTTTTCGAAAGCCGCCGGAGGCGTGATCGGCCAGACGCTCGCCATGGAGGGCATCTATTCGTTCTTTCTCGAATCCACGTTCTTGGGGCTGCTGCTCTACGGTGAGCGCATGCTCGGGCGCATGGGACACTGGCTTGCCGCGGTCGCCGTCTTCACGGGCTCGTGGCTTTCGGGCTTCTTCATCGTCGTGTCGGGCGCATGGATGCAGCATCCGGTGGGCCACCGCCTCGGACCCAAAGGCGAAATCCTGCTCGACGACTGGTGGGCCCTCATGCTCAATCCCTGGGCGTGGTGGCAGTACGCGCACACCATGACGGGATCCGTGGTTACGGCCTCCGTGGTGATGGCTTCGATCGGCGCGTTCTACCTTCTCGCCGGACGCGAGCATCGCTACGCCGAAACATTTCTGCGCCTCGGTGTTTCGTGCGGACTGCTTGCCAGCATCGTGATGGCTTTCCCCACAGGAGACGCCCAGGGCCGTCTGGTGGCGCGCCATCAGCCTCTGACACTCGCCGCGATGGAGGGGCTCTTCGCCACCGAGTCGCGAGCGCCGATGGCGATCCTCGGCCAGCCCGATACCGAGCGCCAGCGCCTCGATAATCCGATCACCGTTCCCGGAGTGCTGAGCCTGATCTCGACGAACAACTGGCAGGCCCAAGTCAAAGGACTCAACGAATATCCTCGCGACCAATGGCCCGACAACATTCCGCTGCTGTTCTACACGTTCCACATCATGGTCGGCCTGGGGACCATCTTCATCGCCGTCATGGCGCTCGCTTCCGTGTGGCTGTGGCGTGGCCGGCTTTTCGGCGCGAAGCCGCTCCTGTGGGCCCTGATGTTGATGTTGCCGTTCCCCTACATCGCCAACACGGCCGGCTGGGTGACAGCGGAACTCGGCCGCCAACCATGGCTCATCTATGGACTCATGCGCACCGCCGACGGACCCTCGGCGCACGTTTCGGCGGGCAACGGACTCTTCACGCTCCTCGGCTTCATGGGACTCTACCTCGCGCTCGGGATCCTGTTCCTGCTCCTGATGTATCGCGAGATTGACCACGGGCCCTCCGCGGCCCACGAAGGAGCGCACTGAGATGGAGGCCGTCTGGTTCCTGGCCGTGGCCGCGATGCTCGCGGGATACGTAGTGCTCGATGGCTTCGATATTGGCGCCGGGATGATCCATCTCTTCGTCGCGCGAAACGAGCGCGAGCGCAGGCAGGTGTTCTCAGCGATCGGTCCGTATTGGGATGGCAACGAGGTCTGGCTGCTCGCCGCCGGGGGCACGATGTTCGCAGCGTTCCCCACGCTCTACGCGTCGAGCTTCTCGGGCTTCTACCTGCCCCTGATGATCGTGCTGTGGCTGCTCATCTTGCGCGGAATCGCGATCGAGTTTCGCAATCAATTCGATAGTCCGGTGTGGAAGCCTCTGTGGGACGCGGTCTTCAGCGGCGCGAGCGTGCTGCTCGCCGTGTTCTTCGGTGCGGGCATCGGCAACGTAGTGCGCGGAGTGCCGCTCGACGACAAGCACGAGTTCTTCCTCCCGCTCTGGACTGACTTCTCCTTGCGCGGGCAGGTCGGGATTCTGGACGCGTACACTGTCTCGGTCGCTTTCCTCGCCGCCGTAGCGCTGGCGATGCATGGCGCGCTGTGGGTGCGGTACAAGACGCAGGGTCCGGTGCACGGGCGGTCGCAACGGTTGGTTTGGCGGTTGTGGTGGGTGGTCGTGGCGCTGACCGCGGCCGTGACGGCGTTCACCTTCGCTATTCAGCCTCTGGTGCTCGTGAGTTTCTCGGCGCGCTCGTGGGGCGTAGTGTTTCCATTGTTGGCGGTGGGCGGATTGGTCGCCGTGCAGCGGACGCGAGGCGAGTTGGCGCAGTTCCTCGGATCGTGCGCGTACTTGGCGGGGATGCTGGCGAGCGCAGCTTTCGGACTGTTCCCGTATGCGCTGCCTTCGAGCATCCGGCCGGAGCAGGGGCTGACGGTGCAGACTGCTGCGGCGGCGGAGTACGGGTTGCGGGTGGGGCTGAATTGGCTGGTCCCGGGGATGGCGCTGGTGGTGGGGTATGGGGTGTTCGTGTATCGGCGGTTCGCGGGGAAAGTGGACCGGACAACCGGCTGAGTGTCGTATGATCGAGGAAGGGACAAGATGCGGCATTCGCGGCGCCAGAACACTCAAACGGTTGCATGGTTTTGGGATCTCTTCAGACGCGGATTACTCAACTTGAATCCGCCCTACCAACGCCGCAGCGTTTGGAACCAGTCCTACAAGGACGAGTTCATCGACACGGTCCTGATGGACTATCCGGCCCCAGCGATCTTCTTGTATGAGGAGATCAGCCCTGCGGGCGCGTCCGTCTATCAGGTTGTCGACGGCAAGCAGCGCCTTATGTCGGTATTTGATTTTGCGAGTGGAGCGTTTCCCGTATCCGAAAGCTCGCCGGTCGACCGTCTGCGCGGCGCTTATTTCAATAGTCTGCCGGTGGATGAGAAAACCGAGTTCTGGACCTACCAGTTCCCTGTGGAATACTTGCCGACGAACGAAGAGACATTCATCAATGAAGTCTTCGAGAGAATCAACAAGAATGTCGCTCGTCTGTCTCGTCAGGAACTGCGCCATGCCAGACTCAGCGGCGTGTTCATCTCAGCGGCCGAGGAACTGGCCATCGAGATGCTAACAGTGCTGCCGGAAGGCTTTCCTCGCGTTGAGGGTCAAGCGAAACGCCAGATGAAGGAAGTCGAGCTTGTAGCGGGCTTGCTCCTTTATCTTGACGATGGCGCCATTCATAGCTACTCCCAGGAAGAGCTCGATGCGGAGTTCAGCGATCGGGATACGAGTTGGGAAGCTGGCACGAGAGTCGGCATCAGGTTCCGAGAGGTAATCGCGTTCATCGCCGCCATGATTCGCGCCACCAGCGCGCTCCAGCGGACGCGTCTTCGGAACCAAACTGACTTCTATACCTTTTTCACAGCAGTTGAGGAATCGATTCGCTCTGAGCAGGTCGAGCCCCGGCTTGCGTCAGTTGCGCTTCTCGAGTTCATAGATGCAATCGAGGACGAGTCGCGCCGTGCCGATGACGCCGAATTGTCGGCGTACTACGCGGCCACAAGGTCGAATTCGAACGACCAAGGCCAACGCTTGAAGCGGCACGAAATCCTCAAGAAGGTCCTACTGGCTTCGCAGCGTGATCACTCCATCTCCGATAAGGTTGAAGTACCGGTCGGTTGAGCGCTATCTCACAGAAATCCGGAATCGTGTTCGAGAGGTGTTGACCCCGTTTGCCGATTCCAAAGGGTATGCGCTCGCGGCGCGTATCAAGAGCCTCGAGTCGGTCTCCGAGAAAGTCGAAACAGGCAGGTTCAAGAGCTTCGCCCAAATCGACGATCTTGTAGCGTTCGCAATTGTCGTGCCCACGTTGGCAGACGAGGAAGCGGTTCTGGAATTCCTCGCCGGAGCCTTCGAAAGAAACGAACTGCATCGGCGCGGCTCCAGCAGGAAAGCGCCCGACGTCTTCCGATTTGATGGGACAAGGTTCATCGCCCGGCTCGGTAGACCACGCAACGTCAGTGCCAGCGTGACTTCGCCGCTGTTCAGTCTTCCCTTCGAAATCCAGATCCGCTCCGCGTTCGAGCATGCGTGGTGCGTGACCACACACGCGCTTGCCTATAAGAGCGGAGATTTGAGTTGGGGACGGCAGCGACTGGCAAGCCAGTTGAGGGCTACGGTCGAACAGCTTGATACCCTCATTCTGTCGTTTGACAACAGTGCGAAGGTGATCGAGCCAAGCGTATGGCCGCCGACGAAAGCCAAGGAAGCCCTCCGGCACTACTTCGCTGGCATGCTTCTGGCATCTCGCATTCCCGAGGAACTGTGCCCCAAGGATTGGAGCCGGTTTATCGAGAACGTGTACGGATTGGTAGAGCGCTGCGGTCGGCGTGATGACCGCGATGACATCGCTGGAACCATTCAGCGCGATCTCGACGCGGAACTTCGCCAGCATCCCAGTGATTCGGTGCCGATGAGCATCTCGCTCTGGCAACTCACATTTGCTAGCCTCTTCAAGGCTGGAACGGTGCGGGAAAAACCCGATATGCATTGGCCGATCATCACACCGGAACTTGAGGATCTTTACCCATCGCTCAGGGGATTCGGTCCGAGGTTCGATTACTCTTGACCTCTCACTTGTACGTGATCCACATCGGCGACACCCAAACCACCTCCCCATCGGTCTGCTCGCCGCGCACGTAGTAGTAACTCTGCTTCCCCTTCGCCGCCTCGCCATCCCGCCACGTGAAATCGACCACCGCCTTCTTCGGCTCGCTCGAATACACGTACTTCCCGTCCTTCACAACCACCACCTTCGCGAACGGCGCCGTACCCTGCAGCTTCACCTTGAACTCCGGCGGTTTCGACACGGCGAAGACATCGCCCATGATGTTCCCGCCAGAACGGAACTCGGCAGAAATGTTGTCCGTCGCCCCATACACGTGCCGCTTCTGGAATCCCTCGAGCAGCGCCTCGCGCGTCAGCCCGGTCGCCAGCACGTTGCAGTACGACATGTGCGTCGACACGTGATCGGAACTCGCCTGGAACGCCAGCTTGTAGCCCATCTCCAGCGCCAGATTCACGAACCCCTTCGGCCGCCATCCGCCGATCGAGTCCTCCGCGCTATTCGAACGCGGCCCGCCCGGCATCTCGTAGTTCTGCCGGTCGCCTTGATAGATCTCCACCATCGGCTCGGTCAACGGATCGTTGTCGCGCCAGTCCGTGCCCATGTTCGTACCCGACGTGTGGCTCGCCGCGACACCGTTGAACTTGCGCAGGTATTGATAGAGCATCTGCGTGTCCGGCGCCTTGCCCGCCAAGTCTTCTTTCGTGATCGGCAACCGCGGCAGCGTCCGGACCCCGCGCTGCGCGAACACCACGTTGCGATGCCCCTCCGGATACGGCACGCTCCGCTCGTAGCTGAACATCGGCACGAACTTGCCCGCCGTATAAAACATATCCGTCAGCTTTTGATTCGTCCACCACGAGTACTCGCGCCCGCCGCCGTTGTCGTGATCGCAGCAGCCTACCCAGTCCATCGCCGCCGCGTCGAGCATGTAGCGCCACTGCTCGAGCAGCGACCCGTCATTGCCTCCGTCCGCGGAAGCCTCCGAGTGCCGGTGGAACTCGCCGCGCACGATCCGGTAGCGATTCCCCACCCGCGCATCGCGCATCAACAACACGTTCTGCTTCTCGGCCAACTCGGCCGGTGACAGTCCGCCGCTCGGCGCCGTGGAAGCCTTCACCGCCAACTTCCCCGATCCCGCGCTCAGTGCGATCGAATGCGCGTAGAGATCGTTGTTGTAGGGATCGTCCACAATCGCGGCCACATTGTTTACGCCCCGGATCCGGTGAAACTCCATCCGGTGATCGCTCGAGCCGATCACCAGCGCCTCACCGGGCGCGGTCGAGACCACCGCCGGGCGATTGTCGAGTAGATTGTCCGAATGCGCCAGCAACACCGGACCCGTCCACTGCGCGCCGTCATAGCTCACCACATACTCGCTCCACACCGTGCCCAGCGGATTCCACGCCACCGGATGATTCGAGCGCACCGCCACCCACAACCGCCCGGACGCATCCACGGCCACGCGCGGATAGTTGTTGCGCGGAGCCGTGAAGTTCGGCGTCGGGCGGCTCCGGTCGCGTGTCTTCCAGGCATCGAGCTTCGGCTTGCGGAAATCCTCCGCACCGGTTTGCCGCGCCTTCGCATCCAGCCGCTGATCGGCCACGCCCGGCAGCACCGCTCCAATATCGGCCGATGGCTCCACAACGCGGCCATCGGGCTCCCACGCCCGCAGCCGGATCGTCCGGCCCTGATACAACGCCACGCCAGAAGACTCGTCCGCACCGAAATCCTTGCCCCAGCCCTCGCCGCCTTCTTCGTACGCGAGCCACAATCGACCCGAGGGCTCATACGCCAACGATGGATACGCCTCGTAGGTCGTGCTGGCCGCGGCCGCGATCTCCTTGCCCCAAGCTCCGTTCGCGTAGGTTCGCAAGAAGATGTCGTAGCTGCCGTTGCGATACGACTCGTAGGCCACCGTCACGCGGCCATCCCTGCTCGCCGCGATCGCCGGATTCCATTCGTTGCTCCCGGTTGCCGAAACCGTCACCGGATGCCCGAACGAATCGCCGTTCTGCACCGCCGCCAAAATCTGTGCGCGCCCATCGCGCCACGCCTGCCACGCGACGTGCACCCGACCCGTCGAATCCGTCGCCGCCACAGGGAACACATCCGAGCCCGCCGCCGTCGAAAGCCGCACCGTCGCGCCCGGCCGGTCCCCGTCTACCAAGCGACCGAACAAATCGAAGTTCGCCCCGCCTTTCGACGCATCGTTCGCGGACCAGAACACCCACGCTCGCCCCTTGCCGTCCACCGCAATCGCCGGACGATAGAGATCGCCGCCAGTCTCGCTCACCGCGATCGGCTCCCACCACCGCCCGGCCGCGTACTTTTTCACGAAAACCTGATCGCCCGGCGCCTTTGTCGTCCACCGGTCGAAGCCTGTGGGCGGAGTCTTCAGGTTCGCCCGAAGCGCGTTGTGTTCCGGATGATGCTTGAACTCGAGATACGCCACCCAGACGTCGCCGTTCGGGCCAACCGCAGCCGCCGGATAGTCCTGCTCATCGGCGCTCGAAGTCATCTGCGTCACCGCTGGCACTCGCTCGGCCATGGCGCGCCCGCCCAGCAGCATCGCTTGCTTACCGAACGGAATCTCGCTGGCCGCGACCGTGAGCTTACCCTGCGCGGTAGTCACCTCCAACGACGTTCCGTTCCCCGCGCCCGACAGCCAAACCATCACGCCATTTGCCACTGCCGGACGCCCGCCGAGCGGCGCTGCGCCGAACAACCGGATGGCATGGATCGCGCACTTCCAGGAATTTCCATCGATGCGGTCATCACCCTCGAAGCGCCACGGCTCCACCGAACGCACCGTTGCCCCCGATGCTTGCACTGACCCGTCCCAACGCGTGTTGATCGCGTCGCCCAATCCGAGAATCAACCGGACCCCGAAATCTTCCGCTTGCGCCAGCCCTGCCAGCGCGAGGCATAGCACAGCGCGTCTCACTTGTGGTCGCCTTGCTTGATCACGGTCATTGCCGAAGCGATGAGCGAGCTCACGTCCGCCAAGTTTGACGGGATGATGATCGACGTTCCCGCCTTTGCCAGATGCCCGAATTGCTGGATGTACTGCTCAGCTACGCGAAGCTGCACCGCCTGGAACCCGCCCGGCGCCTGGATCGATTCCGCCACGCGGCGGATGCCTTCCGAGGTTGCGTTGGCAATCGAAAGAATCGCCTGGGCCTGCCCCTCGGCTTCGTTGATCTGCTGTTGCCGCCGCGCTTCTGACGCCTTGATCGCCTTCTGCTTCTCGCCCTCGGCCGTGTTGATCGCCGCGTCACGGCCGCCTTCGGAATTGAGAATCACCGCGCGCTTTTCCCGCTCGGCGCGCATCTGCTTCTCCATCGCTTGCAGCACGTCTTGCGGTGGCGTGATGTTCTTGATCTCGTAGCGCAACACCTTCACGCCCCAAGGGCCGCTCGCTTTGTCGAGCTCCGTCACCACTTCGAGATTGATGTGCGCGCGCTCTTCGAATGTGCGGTCGAGGTCGATCTTGCCGATCTCGGATCGCAGCGTGGTCTGCGCCAACTGCGTGATCGCGAAAATGTAGTTGGCGATTCCGTATGAGGCCCGCTCCGGATTCAGCACCTTGAGATAGAGCACACCGTCCACGCCAACCTGCACGTTGTCACGCGTGATGCAGATCTGCTCGGGAATGTCGATCGCCACTTCCTTGAGCGAGTGTTTGTAGCGGACCACATCGATGAACGGCGTCAGGATGTGAAAGCCCGCCTCGAGCGTTCCCGAGTAGCGCCCTAGCCGTTCCACCACGTAGGCCGATTGCTGCGGAACCACCACGGCCGTCTTGGCGAGAATGATCAGCGCCAGGATCATCAATACGACCACTACGACTACGCCACCTTGCATGGCCAGCCTCCTTGTTCGAGTCTTCTCTACAGCCGGACGAACAACGTCAGATCCCGCACTTCTTCTACTCTGCATCGCGCCGACGCCGGGATCGGCTCGGTCCCCAGATTCTGCGCCGACCACGACGAGCCCCGCAACTCCACCTTGCCGTAGCCGCCCGCCGGAATCTCGCCGATCGAGATGGCTGTCTCGCCGACCATCGAATCCACAACACCGGCCGGCAGCGCTCGCAAATGGAAGGTCGCCATCAGCGGTTTGCGGAACAGGTAGAGCGTGCCGGCCGAGACCGCCAGCAGCGCGAGTCCTTGGACGACCAGCGAATCGGCGAACCCCATCGCCGCGAGGAATCCCGTCACCACGGCCCCCACGCCGAAGAAGAAGAGGAAGAAGCCGGTCGGAGCCAGAATTTCCAGCCCCATGAGAGCCAGTCCGAGCACGGTCCACAGCCACCAGGGGATCAAAGGGTCCATAGCATGGATGAATTTACCACACGAGACCGCGCCCGGTGTACAATCACGTGCCTATGACGCCTGAACAGAAACTCGCCGAACTCGGCATCGAATTGCCCACGCCTCCATCGCCCGTGGGAGCCTACGTGACGTGGGTTCGCACCGGCAACCTCGTAATCACGTCGGGCCAGCTTCCGTGGGAAGGGAAGACGATGCTATGGCCAGGCCGCCTGGGAGCGGAAGTGAACGTGGAAGACGGCTATCGCGCCGCCCGGCGGGCTGGCATCAACGCCCTCGCGCAGTTGAAGGCTGCCACGGGAGACTTGTCCAAGGTCCGGCGTATCGTTCGGCTGGAAGGCAATGTCCACTGCGCGGCGGGCTTCCGCGACCATCCGAAAGTGCTCGACGGCGCCTCGGAGTTGTTCGTGGCCGTGTTCGGCGATCGCGGGTTGCATGTGCGCAGCGCTGTGGGAATCCCCGACATGCCGCTCGATGCGTGCGTGCAGTTGATAGTCTGGGCGGAAGTGGAGTGACGACGCTGGTAAGATGGTGCCATGCGGGACATCGCTCTTGATCGAGAAGCGCTCAACGCACTTCTTGCCGGCGATCCGGCCGTAACGTCCGATTTCTCGGCGGCGGTCAAGGGGCGACTCCTTCCTGAATTTCAAAAGAGCCGCCTCGTCGCGGAGATGTACGATCAGGCCATCCGATCGACGATGGAAATCGTACTCGGTGAGTTGCAGAAGGCGCAGGCACTGCCCGCTCCATCGCGAGTGCCTGTTTTGGTCAGGACCGCTTTCCGCCGCGTGATGATTCGGGAGTTGCGCCGGCGGCCTGCCCTTTCTCGGGCCATGGTTCAGGCTCAGGAGTCCGAGGCGAACCGTCGTCATGAGGATCTCATGAGTGAGCGCAGACGGCTGGTGGACAAGAAATTCCGCGAGGGCCTGTCTCGCAGCGAGGCAGCCAAGCTTGCGAACGTCGACCGCCAACTCGACCGGCTCGAGGCTTCCGAAGATCGTACCGGCATGGCCGGGGAAGGTCCCTTCGACAGAATTGAAAAAGCGCTGGACCGGCTCGAGGATGCTGTTGCAATTGCGAAAGCCAATCCTCGACGAAAGCGCTAATGGCGAAGTTCGTACGGACCGCGAACGTTCCTCGCTATCGGAATCCGGCCCGGTACAAGCAATTCCTGCGGATCGACTTCCGGTACCGATGTGCTTACTGTGGCATTACCGAAGTCTACCGCCGCGGCGATGACGCGTTCGGTGCCGATCACTTCCGTCCCCGCAGATTGTTTCCCGAGTTGGCCTGCCACTACGCGAATCTCTACTATTGCTGCAATCGTTGCAACAGCTTCAAAGGTGACTCTTGGCCCTCGGACGAGGAAGCCTCTGCCGGTTTTGTCTTCGCGGACCCCTGCCAGGAAGACCCTTACGAAGTCCACCTCGCGGTGCACGATGACGGCACTCTGACGCCGCTCACTCCGTGCGGGCTGTACACGTTGGACAGACTCCGCCTCAACCGCGAGCAGTTGGTGATCTACCGTACTCGTCAGTTCAGAATCGCCTCGCGTTTGCAGCGATGCGCGGCAGATCTACGCCAACTGGACAAGCTCCGGAGGGGCGCAGCGACCGCCGACGTTGAAGCCGCTCTGGCCGGCCTGTTACGCGAATGGGAAAGCGGCGAGTTCTGAGAACCAACGCGCGGATTCGTCCCCCGCATTCGTAGGTTCACACAGATTTTTCGCGACCAACCTTAAGTGATTTCCTGCCGCTGCCGATAGGTGTGACATGCACCGGGCGGAGGACCCGGCGCTACAGCAGTCCGGCAGTCGTGAGGGAACACATGAAGAAAGCTACGGCCATCAGAAAGCTCGAAGCTGGCGTTCGACGGGCTTCAGCCCCTGCGGTTTCGCCCGCCAAGGCGAAACCCGTGCTCGTCAAGACGCAGGCCAAACCCGCGGCAATGGCCGTACAACCCCGGCCGAAGCCCGTGGCCGCCGCGCCCGCCCCCTTCATCGCACGCCGGGCCGAACCAACGCCCATTGCGGGTCCTCACGCCGAGTTTCACGGCATCTTGTTGAGCAAAAAGAGGGAACTGCTCGGCAGCCTGGAAGAATCGAAGTTCGATACGCTCGCTCGCCTGGGCCGCGTCGCCGAGGAAGATCAAGCCCAGATCTCCCACGAAGAGTTCATCTCCCTGCGCCGCAACAGTATGGATTATCAGGCGCTCCGCCTTGTCCAAACCGCGCTTGACCGCATCCAATCCGGAGACTTCGGAGTTTGCGAGTCCTGCGAAGAGCCCATCTCTGAAAAACGCCTTCGCGCTATCCCGTGGGCCAGATACTGCGTCCGCTGCCAGGAACAAGCCCAGCATGACGCTGAGGAAAGCGGCGTACGAGCGCACCAGAACGAGGTCACCACTTCCGAGGTTTGGTGACGCCAGCCCCGGCTCTTACGCCGCCTTCCCCGCAGCCTAGGCTGCCTTCCAGGGCACGCTGAAGAGCTCCAACTCGGCCACAGCCGTCTGCAATACTTCCGGATCCCGATCGGCCGTCATCCGTTCCAAGAACAACACCGCCATCGTCTCCACGAACGGTGGCGCCGGAACTTCTTCCAAAAACGCCGTAATCTCCGTGTCGAGCCGGCCCTTCTGCTTCAAAACTTCGGTGGTCATGGCACAGGCGCATTCCAGATCCCGCCGGTGCCACCAGAGCGCAAATCTCCGCCAAAACGGTCCCGGACGATAAGCACTGCCGCCCTTCCTTCTCACAGCACCCCGCTCGCTTCCGCGCCGTTCCGGCACGGTAGTCAGGGTCCGCTCCACTGCCGCGGTTCGTTCGACTGCAATGATGCCCAGCATTGCTCCATCCTCCGGCTGCTTCGATTTGCACCACCGGCGAGATCGCTCTCCGCCGGTAACGACACGGTTGCAATTGTCCTGCCAGTCTCTACATCCCTCGCCAGTGGGGATTTAGTCCCGCCTCGACCCACATCAGCGGGCATACAGGGCCCGGACGTTTCAGTACTTTTTTCCGGGTCCTAAAGTCGCAGGTAATTTCTTCTTCCTGGTCCTCGAGCACTAGACAAAAGGCTCCGGGGCCAAGTGAAATAGAAGTATGGCCAAAGCAAAGACCGCAGCCTCGAAGCCTGCCCCCTCCAAATCCGCCGCCAAGCCGCGCGGCGCCACCGCCTCTGCTTCCCTCATTCAAGACGCACTCACCGCCGGTGATGGCATTGTTCGCCTCGCCCCCTGCTGGGTGCCTCGCGCCTTCCTCATGCCGGGCGGCCGCCTCAAGCTCGACCCCCGCGACCTCTACGTGCTCGGCGCCCACCGCGGCGGTATCGACGAGCGCTGGTTCTCCTCCACCACCAAGGCCGCCAACGGACCTCTCACCGCCGACGACGAAGGCCTCTCCTACATCGACTTCCAGGGCAAGCGCGTCCTGCTCAAAGAAGCGATCGACACCGTGGGCGACCGATTCCTCGGCAAAGACGTCATGTCGAAGTACGGCGGTTTCAACCTGCTCTGCAAGTTCTTTGACAACCTCGGCCCCATCCCCCACCACCTCCACCAGAATGACGAGTTCGCCAAGCGCGTCGGCCAGAACGGAAAGCCCGAGGCGTACTACTTCCCGCCGCAATACAACTTCAAGGGCAACAACTTCCCCTACACGTTCATGGGTCTGGAACCCGGCACCACGCGCGCCGACATCCGCCGCTGCCTCGAGCGCTGGAACGAAGGCGACAACGGCATCCTCGACCTTTCGCGCGCCTATCGGCTCAAGCCCGGCACCGGCTGGCAGATCGACGCGGGAATCCTGCACGCGCCCGGCTCGCTGGTAACCTATGAGCCGCAAGTGAACTCTGACGTCTTCGCCATGTTCCAGTCCATGGTGGAAGGCCGCGCTGTCGGCTGGGAACTCCTCGTCAAAGACGTGCCCGAAGCCCATCACCACGATCTCGACTACATCCTCGACATGATGGACTGGGACGCGAACACTGACCCCGAGTTCATGAAGAACCGGCTGTTCCATCCCAAGCCCGTGCGTGAAGTCAAGGCCATGGCCGATGCCGGCTATCGCGAGAACTGGGTGGTCTACTCCACCAAGCACTACTCCGCCAAGGAACTCACCGTCTTCCCCGGCCGCTCCGTCGTCATCAAAGACTCAGCCGCCCACGGACTCATCCTCACCCAAGGCTACGGCCAGATCGGCAAGCACGAAGTGGCTACCCCGGCCATGATCCGCTACGGGCAGATGACCAAAGACGAACTGTTCGTCACCGCGGATGCCGCCAAAGCCGGCGTGCGCATCGTCAACACGAGCGATGTCGATGACCTCGTCATGCTCAAGCACTTCGGCCCGGGAAATCCGGACGCCGCGCCGTTGGTCCGCAAGTAACCCGGAGGGCTACACATGAAAATCGGAGTCAACACACTCATCTGGAGCGCCGGTTTCGGCGCCGAGCACATCCCGCTGATGGCCGAGATCAAGCTCCATGGCTTTGACGCCATCGAAGTCGCGCGGTTCGATTGGTCCGGATTCCCCGCTGGCGATGTAGGCAAAGAGGCCAAGCGCCTCGGGCTTGACGTCACGGTGTGCACTGCATTCGGGAGCAAAGATCGGAGCCTCGTTTGCGATGACGCCGCGATCCGCTCGGCCACTCGCGCGTACATGAAAGAGTCGATCGAAGCCACGGCCGCCATGGGTGGCCGCGTGCTCGCCGGACCGTTCCATTCTCCCGTCGGCCATCTCCCCGGCCGCCGCCGTACTGAGGACGAGTGGAAGTGGGAGGTCGACGCCTTGCGTGAACTCGGCGACCATGCCGCCAAGCACGGCGTGGTTCTCGCCGTGGAGCCACTGAACCGCTTCGAGTCGTACTTCCTCAACACCGCCGCCGACGCCGCTCGGCTCTGCGACGAAGTGGCCCACGCGAACGTCGGCGTGCTCTACGACACCTTCCACGCCAACATCGAGGAGAAGGCCCAGGCCGGCGCGATTCGCACTCTGGGCAGCCATATCTTCCACGTCCATTCCTGCGAGAACGATCGCGGCGCTCCCGGATCGGGCCACGTCGAATGGACCGAAGTGATGACGGCCCTCCGCGCCATCGGCTATGACGGCTATCTCGTCATCGAAAGCTTTGGCTACGCCATCAAGGAACTCGCCGCCGCGGCCTGCATCTGGCGCGACCTCGCTTCTTCTCCAGCCGCCATCGCCTGGGAAGGCATCGAGTTCCTCCGCCGCCTCTGACTTCGACTTGTGGGGCAGGCTTTAGCCTGCGCGGGACTTCAGTCCCGCTGCCTCAAATCAGCAGAAACGCCACAAACGAAACAATCACAAACCAAACCTCCCACCGGACCCCCAGTATCGACGCCGGCTCATAGTACACGTCAATCCCCCCGGGCCGAGCCAGCGCACCCGACACCAGCCCCGTCCGCATCCGCCGCACCAACGCAGACGGAAACCTGCCCGCGCCAATCACACGCAAAGTCGCGTCGCCACTGTCGCGAATCCGCACCCGCCAACTCCACTCATCGCCTGACCGCACCTCTGCAGTCTCCACCACCGCCCCGCCACCCACAACAAGCCGAACCGCTCGAGCACCGTCCGCCCGCACCGTAATCACCGTCGATTGCCCGCGCGACACCGGCGCGTGCCCGAACACGCCCTCGAGGAACGGAAACAACACGAGCATCGGCGCCGCGACGACCACTGCCGGCAGCAACAACAAGCGGACCATTCGCAAGCACTGCCGCGCCACCTCCCACTGCGCCCGGACCACCAACGCCGGCTCTTCGCCGAACAACCGGAACTCGAGCAGATGAGCCACGATCCGCCGCTTGGTGCGATCCACTTCGGCGCGATCGGAGAACCGCTTCATCACCCACCCAGTCGCCAGCCCGCACACCGCCGCGAGCGGCACCAGCATTGCCAGCGCGGGCCAACCTAGGTCGGTGTCACTCACGCCAGGTAGCCGAGCCCCTTCAGCTTTTTCTCCACTTCATCCGCCGAATCCGAGTTCTCGGCGCCGGACACCGCGCGCTCCAACACGTGCTCCACGAACTCTTCGAGCGAACTGTATCCCAGTTGTTCGGCACACTTCGCGGCACGCTGGCACAGGCTCTTGTTCAACTTGACTGACGTCTTACCAAGCAAGATCGATTTCCTTTCACACCACCCGAGCCTGGACCAGAGACTGGACCAGTGGCTTCCCCTCCATCCAAGCAGGCGCCGGAACTCCGAACAACGCGAGCGCAGTGGGAGCCATGTCCTCGATCCCCGGATCCGCGGCCTCGAATTTCCGATTCGAGAACAACACGCCAGGCACCAGTGGCGGATCCACGCAGTGATCGCCGCTCCAGGCCTTGCCGTTGTCTTCGAAGATTTCCGTGCTCACCTTGCCCACCGCCGCGTCCCACGAGATGCGATAGCCGTCGGCGTAGCCCGCGATCAGGTCGGGCGCGGCGTCAAGGTACGGACCGCGATAGATCTTCGCCGTGGAGTACATTGTCCGAATTGCGACTTCGCCGCTTGCGGCGTCGCGCAGTCCGCTCAGCCGCACCGAGAGTTCCTCGCGCAGCGCCGCGGCCTCGGATCGCTTCACAATGCCCTGTGCCTCGCGGCCTTCGAGATTGAGATAGATCCCGCCGAGCCCCAGCGCGTACGCGCGCGTGCGGCTCCAGTCCACGCCCGCGAAGTAGGCTCCGCACTCGCAAGCATTGTCATCGCGCAAGGCCAGGAAGCCGTTCTGATGCAGCCAGGAATTCAGATTCACCCCACGCCGAAACGCACAGAACCCATGATCGGAAAGCACGATGAGGGCCGCATCGCCACCCGCGCGCCGCACCGTCTCGCCCACAAGCCTGTCCATGTCGCGATACAGACCCTCGATCACCCCGCCGTGCGGACCCGCTGCGTCCAAGTGCCGGAAGAACATGTGCTGCACGCGATCGCTCGTGTCGAACACGCACGCCACCACGCCGCGCCGCGTCCGCTCGAGCGCGGCAAAAAACATGGCTTCGCGTTCTTGTTTGATGGATTCGGCCTGCTCGAGAAACGCAGCTTCGTCGATCGCGCCTTCGTTCAGCGCCCACGTGTCCTCGGCCATCCCGAGCGTCGAGAACGTCCCCAGTAGCTTCGCCAGGTACGCCGCGTAGTAGGGCGGATGGCTGATCGGCAGCGCCGGCTTTTCCGGATCGATCTGAATCGGAGTCACGTAAAGTGCGGGCAGTTCACCCGCCGCAGTGAGGAGGAACCGCGCGATCCCAGACACCCGCCCGAACTTCAACCGGATCCACGGCGAGTAGCTCCCCACCGTAAGCCCGTGCCGTTCGCCGCCCGCTTCGAGTTGCCACGCGGAAGTGAGCCGAAAGCGCACCGTCGCATTCGCCGGACCGGTCAACTCGCCCGCCCATCCATCATCCGTGCGCGAGAGCGCCCGCCGATTGCCCCCCTCGCAAGCCCGCGCCTCATCGCCCGCAGAGGCCGTGAACCAAGTGAAGCTCCCCTGCGTCCCCTGCAAATCTGGCGTCGACATCGCGGAAAGCAAGCGCCCGTCGAACTCGTCCGGCGGAAACGTCACCGGCACCCGCAGCACCGTGCAACCCACTGCATGCCGGCCCAGAATCTTCCAGAACGGCTCGCTCTTGCGCCGCATCTCGACAGTGGGCCGCGAAAGCGGGATCGTGATCGGACCCACGCGCAACACGCGCTCCGCGGGACGCACGCGTGCGGACGACAACTCGGGCAAGTACGTACGCAAGTCGCGATTTAGAAAATCGAAGATGTTGTGACGCGCCGGATTGACGCCGGTCGCGAACGTCGACCACGCCACTGGCGACAGAGCCGGAAACGTCGTCCGCAAGCGCCGATAAGTCCCAGTCTCGGCAAGGCACGCGAGATTAGGCAGCTTCCCTTCGGACATGTAGCGCTCGGTCAGTTTCGGGTCGAGCCCATCGAGCCCCAGGAACACGAGTTTCTTGACCTGCGCATTCCGGTAACCCTGGCGGCGAACCACCGCGCGCCACATCATCCGGAACGGCCACGCCGCGAGCGAAAGCAGACTCAAAACCAGCGACAAAGACAGCGCCAAGAACGAACCCGCGAATGCGAATCCCGCGCCCGGACCGATGTAGGCCAACTTCGAATCGCCCGGGTTCCCCCACCACTCCGCCAGTAGGGCCGCCGCAATCAGAACACTCACCGCAACTTCCCTTCCACGAAGAAGACCTCGAGCACTTTGTCGTGAACAATCGGACCGTGCCCGAAGTAGCCATCCTCGCCGAACAACTCTCCGTGGTCCGATGTGATCGTCACGTAGGTGTTCGCCGGCAGAAGATCGAACATCTCCTCGATCACCGTGTCAAGATACTTCACCGCAGCCACTTGCCGCGCCCGCAACTCATCGAGTTGGCGCTGAGCGAACGGCTTCACGCGTGTGCGCGAAAGCTTCCCGCCCACCACGTGATCATCCAGGTGCTTGAACACGCCATGGACGCCGCTGATCCGCGGCCATTCGTCCTCCGGCTCGCCGGGCAGCGCGTACGGATAATGCGTCTCGCCTACGTTGAGCAGATAGAAAGATGGATGCGAAGGCGAAAATCGCATGCGGCTCACCATCGCACGCATGTCGTTGTGCTGCTCCATCAGCCGGTACTCATCGAACCCCGAATTGAGGATCGTCGCCGGATTCAACACCGGCAGTGACACCATCGCGTGTGTGCGATAACCGAGCTTCTGCAACAACACCGGCAATGAGAGCCTCGGCACGAATGAGCGGAACTCGATCTGCCCCGGCTTGCCGCCGAGCCGCTCGTTGAACTTGAGGAAGTCCTTCTTGTAGTAGTCCGACGCGAACACGTGTCGCGGACTCGAATGCGGCATCAAACCCATCAGCAGGTTGTAGTGCGAAGGCGCGGTCCACGATGCGTATGACCAGCGCTTCTCCACCTTGCCGAGCTTTCGCATCGTCTTCGGCCGCGCGGCCAGGAACGAATCATAGCGGCAACTGTCGAGCACCACCAGGACGTAGTTGTGGAACGGCTCGCCGCGCATTTGTCTCATTATGCCGCTTGAACGCACCCGATCTGGCATATGCGTTCCCATGTGGGGCAGGCTTTAGCCTGCGCGGGACTTCAGTCCCGCTGCCCGAGCGGGCACTTCAATGCCCGCTCCCACCGAATCTGAACGACAAAGTGAAGAGTGTTGGAGTCAGTCGGCGCCGGAGGTACGCTGTAGAAGTTCGCCATGCGTCTCCCGATCGGACTTCTCCTCTTCCTCGCCGCCCTCCATGCCGCTCCCGCGGACGACCTCTCCAAACGCCTCGATACTCTCGAACGCGAAGTACGCCCACAGGAAGCCATGGCATGGGTCCGCCAAGTCTACGCGACTGACCGCTGGTTCACTTTCCCCAAGTTCGACGAGACCGCCGAATTCCTGCGCCGAACGCTCGAGTCGATCGGGCTCGAACGCGTGGAGATCGTGAGGCCGCCCGCCGACGGCAAAACCCAATTCGGCTTCTGGACCATGCCCATGGCATGGGACGCGCGCTCTGCCACACTCGAACTGCTGAACGGCAACGCTCCGCCCGTGCTGCTCGCAGACTATCGCAAAATCCCGACATCGCTCGGAATGTGGAGCGGCTCGACCAAGCCCGAAGGAGTCGTGGCGGACGTCGTCGAAATCCAGTCCCTGCAGGATCTCGCACGGGCTGACGTGAAAGGCAAGCTTGTGCTGACGGCACGCAATCCTGCCGAGTGGAAGTTTGACCTCGTGAAAGCGGGCGCGCTCGGAGCCATCAACGCCTTCACAGAAAATCCGGAACTCCTCGATGGCCGCCAGTGGATCAACGCCTGGGGCGACCGCGGGTGGGCGTTCAACAAGGGCGACACGCCGCTGCTGTGCTTCTCCATCTCGCCCCGCCAGGCCGCGATTGTGCGCGCGCGCCTGAAGCAAGGCCGCGTTCAAGTGCGCGCGAAGGTCGACGCGCGCCACTACGAAGGCTCGTATCCTTACGTCACCGGAGTCATCCCGGGCGCGAGCGGCGCCGAAGAAGTGCTCACGCTCGGCCACACGTCCGAACAGGGCGCGCAAGACAACGCGACGGGTGTTTCGACCATGCTCGAATCTCTCGCCACGCTCAATCGGTTGATCAAGACTGGAAAGCTTGCGAGACCCCAGCGCAGTATCCGAGTCCTGCTCATGGGCGAGATGTACGCCGCGCTCCACTACATCGCCACCAACCCGGACCGCGTGAAACGCACGATAGCCGCCATGTGCGTCGACACTCCGGCTTCTCCCTACGAGTTGAAAGGCACCGAGTACAGCTTCTACATGAACCCGCACTCAGGCACCGCGTACACAGACGGCCTCATCAAGGAAATCGCGCGCGTCTATTTTCCTCGTGTGAAGCGGCCCTGGTATTGGAAGCCGTTCATGCCGGGCACCGACAGCTACCTCGGCGAACCCAGCGTCGGCATCCCCACCACATGGGCCTACAGCGGCACCGGCGTCGAGACGCACCACAATAGTGAAGACACGCCGGACCGCGTGGACACACGCTCCCTGCGCGACCTCATCATCGTTAACGCCGCCTTCCTCTACACCATGGCCAGCGCCGGCGAGGCGGAGGCAGCGTGGCTCGCGGACCTGATGGCGAAGCACTGGGCCGAAGGCGCTGCCAGCGACTATCGCCGCGAGCGCTCGAATCAAGCGGTGCTCTCCGTGCTCCGGCTCGTTCCGGAAGCGCGACGGGATGCCGTGCGAGAATCATTGCGGCCTTTGCTCCAGTCCACGCAGGCACCCCCGGCCGGCTCCGGCATCGTGGTGCGGCGCAAGCGATTCGGCACCATCCCGCTCGATGACCTCGCGCCGGATCAACGCGAAGGTTTTCCCTCCGGCGCATGGACTCTGCCGCCTTCCATCGCACTCTACTGGTGTGATGGTCGCCGCCCGCTGAGTGAAGTGGTGCGATTGACCGAAGGCGAAATCGGAGCCGCGAAGTTCGACTACAAAGGCTACTTCCGCTTCCTCGCCCGCCGCGGTTACGTCGATCTCGTCAGCGGCCCAGCGGCCGCGGCTCGACCGTTCCTCGATCGTACGCACCACTCGAAAGTCTTCGGCGCCGAACGCAACTACCGCATCTTCTTGCCGCCCGGTTATGACGCGAATTCCGATCGCTACCCCGTGATCTACTACTTTCATGGCCACAGCGATCGCTACACGCTCGAACGCTACGACAACGGAACCGATACCGTCCCGAAGATCGCCGCCTGGGTGGCATCGCATCCTGCCATCGTGGTTGCAGTCGATGGCTACGTGGCTCGCGACTACACGGGTTTCTACGGCGGCTCGCCGTGGGACGTTCGCATTGACGGCGGCGACTTCGATTTCGGCGCATACTTCCACGAACTGGCGGCGCACGTCGATTCCTCGTACCGAACGCTGACCAGCCGCCGTTACCGAGCCACGTCGGGACTGAGCATGGGCGGCTTCATGAGCCTTTGGCTGAGCGCGCGCTATCCGGATCTGATCGGCAGCGCGTCATCGTTCAATCCCGGTCCGGAATTCTACGTGGGTCCGAAAGGCCGGCGATTTCTCTGGCGTCCGAAAGATCAAGTGCCGAACTTGCGCGGCACGATGGTTCGGTTGATTCGCGCCAGCGGCGACTACATCAGCCAATATCACGAAGAGACTCGCGACGCCTTCGCGCGTGATGCGGCTGTGGATTTCGAGTTTCGCCAAGACGAGTACCATCGCCACTGGGCTACTTCGATCGCCGAGACATTTGACTTCCACGCCCGAGCCTTCGCGGCTCCGAATCTCGACAACACGCACGAGACCTGGAGCCACACCGAAGCCTATGACAACGCGGACGTGCATGGCTGGCGTATCGAAGGTCGCGGGCTGAAGTACCTCGAAGATGTGTCGCAGACGGGTCTTCGAATTCGCACGCGCCGCTGGGCTCCGGATGGTCCGCCGGATGCGGAGACAGCGATCACGCTGCGCACTCCGCCGCTGTACTCGCCCGGCGCCGAATATCGCCTTCTCGATCTGAACCTGCTCACCGGCGAAACCGCGCGCAAGTCCGTGACGGCGGACTCGCACGGCCGGCTCACGATCGCGACCAACGGCGCGGGCCACCAGTGGAGCATCTCGGGTCCAGGAGCGGGCGCACAGCCGCCGGTGCTGCTGCCCGTCACTACGAGCGATCGGCTGCGATTGCCTGCCGGCGCCGATATGGCGTTTCCCGTGCGCGTGTACAACCCACGTGCGGAGGCGATGACAGATGTGACGGTGAAGGTCGCGAGCGACTATCCGACTGTGCGAGTGCTACAAGGCGAAGCGCGTATCGAGCGGCTCGAGTCAGGCGCCATCGCCGGCCTCACGAACTCCTTGCGCGTGCGGCTCACCGCAGGCGCTGGATATCTCGAGCACGCGCGGCTCCGCATCTCGTTGACATTCGATGGCTGGCATCAATCGCATCACGACGTGGACATCTCCGTGATCCCCGAGAACGTACCGCGACCCGCGGCTCTCGAAATCCTCGATGGCCGCACCGTCACGCTCGACGTGTTTCGCCAGAAGGGCAATCAGGGCGGAGGCGGTTCCGTGCGCAGAACGGTGACCGAAGGAAAAGGCAACGGCAACGGAATCCTCGAGCCCGGCGAAGAGGCGACCTTCTGGGTCAAGCTCGCGCAAGGCATCGACGCCTTCGACAAGAATAACTGGTATCGCGCCAAGGTCTATTCGCAGGACCCGTGGATCGAGGAAGCCGCCGACATCCAAGAGCAGAAGCAACTCGAGTGGACCGGTGCGCAAGAACGAACCAGCCTTGTCCGCATGCGCGCCAAGCCTCCCGCTGGCGCAAGCACGAGCCTCTTGCTTGACCACGAAAGCTGGACCTTCCACTTCACCCCAGATGTCCGCTACGGCGCGCAGCCGCTCTATCAGGCGTTTCAACGCCATCGCCGCCACCTGTATCGCTACGAATGGACGCTGCCATGATCGCACCGCTTTTCGCTCTCTTCGTTACAGCCGCGGAACTGCCGCTGCACTATGAACGCTTGCTCGAAGCCGGGTCGGCCAAAGTGCAAGCGCGCCTCGACGCCGAACGTAACGCAGACCTGGAAGCACTCGAAGCTGTGCCCGGCGGGCGGCAGATCCGCTGCGAATTTCGCGCAGATCGGGCATTCCAACGCCATCGCCGCCACCTGCATCTCTACGAATGGACGCTGCCATGATCGCACCGCTTTTCGCTCTCTTCGTTACGGCCGCGGAACTGCCGCTGCACTATCAACGCTTGCTCGAAGCCGGGTCGGCCAAAGTGCAAGCGCGCCTCGACGCCGAACCCAACGCGGACCTGAAAACAATCGAAGCCACGCCCGGGTGGCGGCATTTTCCCTACGCGATCCTCGCTCCTGCCGTGCTGTACTCTCGAGACCCAGCGAACACGAAGATGCGCGACCTCGCCCTCCGCATCGGCGATCTGCTCGCGCGCGAAAGCGCGAGCGGCGCCTACGAGCCGCGAGGCGACAGCGATTGGGATGACTACATGTGGCTCGAAGCATGGCGTCTCCTCGGACCCGCGCTCGGCGACGAACGGCGCGCGCGTTGGCGTCGCGAGATCGAGAAGAACATCGCGCTGCTCGAGCAAGATGCGCGAGATCGTGTGGACTTCCCCTGGTACAACTCGCCCTACACGGGCACCTCGCCGAATCACTACGCGCTGTGGGCCGCGAATCTCTATCTCGGCGGCAAGCTGTTCGGCAACGCCGAGTGGGAAGCCTTGGGCTCGAGGATCCTGAAACGCTTCGCCACCGTGGAGCAGACCGAGGATGGCTATTGGGGAGAGCACAGCCGCAACGGTCCCACTGCCGGATACAACCACTTGACGCTCTCGGCGTTGGCGGTTTACTACGAGCACAGTGGAGATCCGGTGATTCTGCCCGCACTCCGCCGCGCGCTCGACTTCCATGAGCACTTCACGTTTCTCGACGGAACTCCCGTCGATGTGGTGAATGACCGCAATCGCCACTGGAACGTGAGCGCGTGGAGCCAGTTCGCCTTCACACATTTCGCCGACGGGCGCGGATACGCCGCCTGGCTCGCCAGCTTCTTCAAGCCGGAGACGCTGACCATCGATGCGCTCGGAAGGCTCGCGCAAGACGCGCTCTACTTCCACGAAGGCCCAGCCGAGCCTCCACCGGCTCTGCGAGATAGCTATTCGCTCCGGATGAAGCAGGCGCCCGCGGGGATCCGCAAGAGCGGTCCGTGGCAGTGGGCGCTCTCGGGAGTCATCGACACACAGGCCATCAACAGCCGCTTCTACCTCGACCGTCAATCGCACGCGAGCATTTTTCATCGCGATACCGGGCTCATCGTCACGGGCGCGAATTCCAAACGCCAACCGGAACTCGCCACGTTCAACGAAACCGTGAACGGCGCGCTGGTGCACATGCCGCTGAGCAGCCGCTTGCAGATGACGCCTGAGCAGGACCGCCTATCGCTCGCCTACAACACCTTCTTCGCTGACCTCTTCGTGGGTCCTGTTCAAGGGGACGCGCTACCCGTGCGATTCGTCATCAGCGGTCGCGGAACTCCGGGTCCGGATACGCGGCTCAATCTGCAGTTGTGCCTCAGAGCCGGAGAGGACTTGGTGATGGCCTCGAGCGAGCGCGTGAAGATCGGCGCAGAACACGTGGAGCTCGGACCTGCGCAACTCGGCCGCCGCATCCGCCATCATGGCTGGACGCTCGAGCTTCCCGAGGGTGCCTCGCTCTCTTGGCCCGTGCACCCGCACAACCCCTACGCGGATGCACCCGAAACGGCGATCGAGTATGCAGTGGGTCGGCTCACCGTGCCCATCCCGCTGCAGGCTCGCAAGGGAAAGTACGTCAGGGCGAACGAACGCGAGTTGGCGTTCCGCATCACCGTGCCGTGATGCGCCAGGTCGCCCCTATGCTCTAATGTGCGACATGAGATCCCGCCTCTCGCTCGCGCTCCTCTTCCACAGCCTCGCCTTCGCACAACCCCTCGCGACACCTCTCTGGCTCCGCGGATACTCTGTCATCCCCACCCCCCAACACGTGACACTGGCGGACTCCGACATCAGGCTCGAAGGTGACTGGCGAGTTGATTCCACTGACTTGCCAGTCAGCCACCCGGCCCTCCGTGATCTCAACCGAGGTATGGCGGAGTTCCACGGAGTTGAGTGGAAGACTGGCGCATCGCAAGTGGTGCGGCTCTCGGTGCGCGCGCTGACCGTCACAGTACCTGAGGCGAACGCCGAAGTCGCGCCGCAGGCCTATCGCATCTCGATCGCGCCGCGCCTCATTGAAATCACCGGTAATGGCGACCACGGCCTCTACTACGGCGTCCAGACACTACTCCAACTCGTGCGCAAAGACCACCGCCTCCCCGTGGGAACCATCCAAGACTGGCCGCGCCTCCCGCTCCGCTTCCTCCACTGGGATACCAAACATCACCAAGACCGCATCGCCACCCTCGAGCAGTACCTCGACTGGTCAGCCCGCATGAAGATCAACATGATCGGCTTCGAACTCGAAGACAAGTTCGAGTATCCATCGGTTCCGGGCATTGCCGCGCCGGGCGCTTTCACCACAGCCGAGTTGCAGCACATTGTCGACTACGCGCGGGAGCGCTACATCCAGGTAGTCCCCGTGATCCAAGCGCCGGCGCATCTAGCCTACGTGCTCAAGCATCCGCAGTACGCGCATCTCAAAGCCGACGGCAACAACTACCAGGCCGACATGTGCAATGAAGAAACCTACCGGCTGATCTTCCGCATGTATGATGACGTCATCGCCGCCACCAAGGGTGTCGAGTACTTCTTCGCCTCCACCGACGAAGTCTACTACGCCGGGATGGGCGCCAAGTGTACCGAGCCATACAACGACGAGAATCGCAGTCTGCGCTGGATCGAATTCGCCAAGCGCGCTCACGATCACTTGGCTTCGCGCGGCCGCCGCATGCTTGCTTGGGTCGAATACCCCGTGCTCGCCAAGCACATACCGATGCTCCCCGCCGGAATCATCGATGGCGTGATGGGCGAGGACGAATACGCGCCGCACGAGAAGCAGATGGGGATGCGTCAGTTGATCTACACATCCGTGCAAGGCGCCGAATATCTGTTTCCTGACCATTTACCCGACACGAGCGACGCCCCCACCGGCGAGTTCGAGCGCGGTCAACCCCAGGGCCGGCTTCGCGGTGTGTTTCAAACATTTTCTTCGAGTCGCGTGTGGGCCGCAAATCCCATCGGAGCCTTCGGCGCCGCGTGGGGAGACTCGGGGCTGCATGCGGAGACGTTCTGGCTCGGCTGGTCGGCGGTGGCGCAGTATGCGTGGAAAGCCGGAACGCCTTCGGTAGAGCAGCACGTGGCGGAGTTCATGCGCCTCTATTATGGAGTCGAATCCGGCGATGCGCTCGTCGAGATCTACCGGATGCTGCAGGCGCAGACCCGAGCCTGGCAGCGCCTCTGGGACCGCGTGACTTCTCGCGTGCGCAAGCCGGGCTACGGCAACTCATACGGAAAGGGGCGGGGAACCGAGCGCCATGACCTCACGCTCACGCCGCCGCCATTGCCTCGAGCCTCTGACCTCGCGGTGACTCCCGCGTTCGGAGTGCGCTATCAGAAGTTCATCGGCGAGTCGCGCCAACGCATCGCCGAGAGTGACCGCCTGATGCAGTCGCTTCAAGTGCAAATGGGAGCGGTGGAACGGAACCGGTACAACCTGGAATTGTTTCTGGCGCTCTCACGCTTCGCTGGACATCACTTCCGCTTGGTTGCCGGCTTGGCCGGCGCGGAACGGTCGTTCATCGTGGCAGCGGAGTCAGCGCGTGCTGGCAAAGCAGCAGAGGCCGTAGGCCGGCTCGTGGAGGCTCACAACCGCGTTGCACGGCTCCATGCCGAAGGCGCGGAGACTTACCTCCGGCTGACGGGAGCGTTCGAGAAGAGCCGATTTCCGAAGGGTCGCTCGGTCGATGGCAAGACCTTCGTTCACGTACTCGACGATACAAAGGACCACTTCGCCGACCGCACTCCCGATCTACGCTACATGTATGTTCCCGAAGAGAGCATCGGGTTGAAGCAGTGGTTGAACTCGCTGAGTGGCGTCATCCAAACCTACGCCAAGGCGCACAACGTGCCAGTGAAGGGCTTGGGCGAAGCGCGCTTGGAAGAATGAGCCACCTCAGCGAAAGACGGTCCGGCCCTTCATGTTCGCGCCGCGTGCCAAGCCGTAGAACTCGAGCACAGTGACGGTGAGATCCTCCAACCGAGGCGAGTCCGCGACGATCCTCTGGTTGCTCAGCAGAACGCCAGGCACCGCATCCGGATCGATACAGTGGTCGCCGCGCCACTCGTCGGTGTTGTCCTCCACGATCACGCCTGGCACAGCGCCGAGCGCCGTCTGCCATGATCCGCGATACCCCGGCGCGTAACCGACAATCAGATCCGGCGCCATCGGTGTGCCGGCCTTTGGCCGCACCATCTTCGTCACTACACGAGTGCCGTTGGCCGGATCGCGCAACTCGGCCAATCGCGTCTCGATCTCGTCCAGCGAGTCGCTCGTGTCGTCCTCGCGCCGGTTGCGATACAGGCTGTTGAGGCCTAACGCGTAGGCCCGCGTGCGATCCCAATCCACGTTGGCGAATAGCTCGGCACTCCCGCCGAGTTCGGGTCGCTTCAGGCGCAGAAAGCCCTCGCGCAGTAGCCATGTGTTGAGATGCACGGCGCGATCGAACCGTGCGAACCCATGATCGGAGAGCACGATCACCGTGGCATCCGGCGCACGCTCGAGCACCATGCCCAACGCATCGTCCGCCATGCGATACGTTTCGAGTAACTCGTCCTCATAGCGGCCCCAGAGCATGTGCGCGTCTTGATCCACGCCGAAGAAGTGAAAGAACAGGAGCCCAACGCGGAAGCGGTCAAGTCCGGCACGCAACAGCGCGATGCTCTGCCGCGAAACTTCCCGGCTGTGCGCGCGATACTCCCCACGCGTGAGCACGCCGTGCCGAAAAGCCGCTGTGTCGTATGGCATACCCTGCGTATAGTAGACGCCAGCCTGCGCGGCCAACTCGCGAGCGAACGATTTCGGCTGACTGATCGGCATCTCCGGCGCACGCGGATCGAGGTTCACCGGCGAAACATAAATGCTCAAATGCGGGCGGAGCTCTTTCGCGTAGATGCGTACCATCCCGCGCGCTTCCACGAAGCTGCCGCCGAGCAGCGGGAACCGCACCGGCACCCAGTCTGACGTCTCGCCTTGCTGCAACACCAGCGGACGCCCACCCACGTCGAAGCGTGCAACTGGATTTTCCGGATCGATCGCTACCGCGATCTCCACGGCGGTGGGTTCCGAGGACAGGCGCAGCGGATTCATCGGGCCGTTCAGCCGTAGCACCGCTCGATTGCCCTTCACCTCCACCGGCGCCACTACACCCCCCGTAACCTTCCGCCCCCTCCACTCAGGCCGGTCCGTGAAGAACGAGAATGTTCCGGTGGTCCCCAGCAGGTCTGGCGTACTCATGCCGGCAAGCGAATGCGCCTCGCACTCCACCGGTGGAAAGTCGGTTGGCATCCGAAGCATCGTCGCCGCGATGCCCGCATCCGCCAGGGTTTGCCAGAACGGAGTGCCGCGGCGCTGGTTTTCGATTCGATCGGCGGTCAGCGGCAGCAGATAAGGACCCACTGCAAGCCGCCGCCCCGGCCGGATCTCGCTCATTGATGTGCGCGGCATGCGCGTCGCCGGATCGCGATGGAGGAAGTCGTAGATGCCGTGGCCGTCTGGGCCGAGCCCCGTAATGAACGAGGACCATGCGACCGGACTCTGGGCTGGCATCGTGGTCGCCAACCGCCGGAATCCACCCTGATCCCGCAACCGCGCAAGGTTGGGTAGGCGGTTCCAGTGGCGCTCGAGAAATCCAGGATCCATGCCATCGATTCCGAGCACGATCACACGCGGCGCGTGCGGCTTCGCGCGGCTACAGGCGCTCGAGTTCGCCAGCAGCAGAATCGCGAGCATCATCCGGGCATCGGCGAAGCGAATCTGCATGCAGAGATCAAGCTTAGCTGCTTGACATGGCCCCGCGCATTCGCTAACGTCAATTCACTACCGGGTTGTAGGACCAATTGGAGGTCTACATGCGCTTTGCAGTGGTTAGTTTCGCCGGGTGTCTACTCGTGGCGCCCGCGATTGCTCAGACGGGTCTCGGCGTGGTGCGGGGCACCGTGCTCGATGCCACCGGCTCCGTCATTCCCAACGCCAAAGTTACGCTCACCAACAAGAGCACCGGCGTCGCCCGATCGACCGAGAGCAATTCCGTCGGAGCCTACTACTTTGCGTCGGTTCAGCCCGCGCCGCACATGGTCGCGGTGGAAGTGACGGGCTTCAAGAAATGGTCGGGCTCGTTCACTCTCGAGGCCGGGCAAACCGCGGCAATCGACGCACGCCTGGAAGTGGGCTCGGTCGATTCGGTGGTGGAGGTCTCCGATGTCGCGTCGCCGATCACCACGATCGGCATGGAGATAAATGACGTCAAAGATGCGCTCCGGATCAGCCAACTGCCGCTCAACGGGCGCGACGTCCGTAACCTGTTCAACCTCACGCCCGGGGTGGAAGGCGGTGGCGTTCCTCGGATCAACGGAATGAAGGTGGGCTCGGCCGAGATCACGCTCGATGGCATCTCCTTGGTGGACCGTTTCGGTGGCGGATTGCGCGGCGGGGTTTCGCCAGGCCTCGACACGGTGCAGGAATACCGCATCGAAACAGTTGGATCGAACGCTGCCAACTCGCGTCCCGCCACGGTGACGTTGGTGACCAAGAGCGGCACCAACGAGTTGCATGGCTCGGTCTTCGAAACACACCGAAACAATTTCGGCGGATTGCGTGCTCGCGCCAAGCAAGACGGCAACACCCCCGCGCAGTTGATCCGCAATGAGTACGGCGTGAGCGCCGGCGGTCCTGTGATTCGCAACAAGACATTCTGGTTCGTCTCGTATGAAGGCAACCGGCTCCGGCAAGCCACGTTTGCGAGGGCGCCAGTGCCCACTCCCGAAATGTGGAACGGCGACTTCAGCCTGCTCACCGACAACAACAGCAACCGGTACTCGATCTACGACCCCTACTCGAGCACAGCCGACGGAACGCGTACGCCGTTCCCCGCCAATCGCATGCCGAGCGCCCGCATCACATCGTTCGCCAAGACGATGCAAGGGGTCTCCCCAGACCCGGCGGGCCCGAACTCCACATTGAATCCGTTCCTCGGTTCGAACTTCGAGACGTTCTATCCGAATCAGGATAACGGCGACATGTTGACGCTGAAAGGCGATCACATCTTGAGTTCGAAAGATACGCTCTCGGGCCGGTTCACGCGCACGCACTATACGAACAAACAATTCGGCGGACGGTTTGGCTATCCCAAACCAGGCTCGAGCGACGCCGGCGGCACCGGACTCACCGACGCGCGGATCTATTCGGCATTCGTGCGCTGGAATCGCACGTTCACGCCCACCTTCTTGAACGAGCTGCAAGTCTCATCCAATCGCGCGCCCAAAGCTTCCGGCACCCTGGCGAACGATGTGCCGTGGGCGAGCAAGCTCGGCCTTCCGAATCCGTTCGGTGTTACCGGCTGGCCCACCATTTGTACCGACGGTCCGTTCTTCTATTTCGGATGCTGGGACGGCGACAATCGCAAGGACGAAAACCTCACGGCGCACCAGATCGAAGACAACGTCACTTGGATCAAGGGCAAGCATACGATCAAGTTCGGCGGCAAGATTCGCCAGGAGTACAACAACATTCGCGAACTGCAACAGGCGCAGGGCTCGCATGAATTCTACAGTGACTGGACAGCCCGCTACGACGCAGCCAACGACGATTTTCTACCCTACACGGGCACCGGCTTGGCCAGCGTGTTGATGGGCCTGCCGACGTTCCTCTCCAATCAGTACAACCGCGGCTACTTCTACTTCCAGCAGAAAGAGATCGGGCTCTATGCGCACGATAGTTGGAAATTGAATCAGCGCGTGACGCTCGAGCTCGGCGTTCGTTGGGACAAGTGGTCCCCGTACAGCGAGAAGTACAACCGCCTGGTGAACGTCGATCTCAACACTTTTGCAAACAAGTTCGAGGTGGTGACACCGAAGAATGTCAAGCTCGAAAGCATCCAGGGAATCCCGCCCGCCGTGCTCGCTTCGTGGGCCGGGCGCGGCTTGAGCTGGAAGACCGCGCGCGAGGCTGGCCTGCCCGACAACTTGATTCCTTCCGACAACAACAACTTCGGTCCGCGGATTGGCGCCGCCGTGCGAATGGGCCGCGGTTTCATTCTGCGCGCCGGATACGGCCAATATTTCTGGACGATGCCGCTCTCGCAGATTCTACAGACCTCTCGCACGAATCCGCCACTGAACTTGCGTTTCGCAAACAGCCTAGCCGATCAGAACGGCCGCTCTCCGTTCTACGCGCTGAAGAGCGCTCCTGCGGCCAACGACGTCATCGGCCGCGCCGCGGTCGACACCAACGGCACCATCATTCTTAGCTCGAACGCGCAGCAGATGATGCCTTGGGACTATCGCGATTGGAAAGACAACCATTCGCACTCCTGGCACTTCACCATCGAACGCGAGGTGATGCGTGAGACGGCGCTGCGGCTCAGCTACACGGGCAACCTCGGACGCGACCTCGAGCAGCGCTTCAACATCAATTCGATCGAGTCCGAGTACAACTACCAAGCGCGTACCGGACTCGCGCGGCCATCCACCGCTGACTTGCGCCGCGTAAACCGCAATTGGAATTTCCTTGCCGCCAATCACACCGGCTACTCGAACAACCATTCCGTCCAGGCGGAACTCGAGCGGCGCTACTCGGGCGGCTTGGCGTACCAAGTCTTCTACACATTCACCCGCGCATTGAACACGACAGACGCGGGCGGCTTCACCAGCGGCAACGGCGGAATCAACAACACCGACGGCGGCAACGCGGTGCCCGAGCGCATCAACATCATCGGCGCTCCGAACATCAGCTACGATGACCGGCTCAAGCTCGTCTACTACAACGCTCGCGAGGTTCCCGCGCAGCGCGTTCGATACAACATGATCTATTCGCTGCCGTTCGGCAAAGGCAAGAAGTTCGCCAACACTTCGAATCGCGCAGTGAACGCCGTGGTGGGTGGATGGGAGCTCGCCTCGATCGGCGAATGGCGCAGTGGCCGGTGGTTGGGTGTGGCGCCGGGTAGTTGGCTCTTCGGCGACCCGACGCTGAGTGCGGACCAGCGCCTGGAAATGACCTTCGCTGGCCGCCGTCAACGCCTGTGGTTCCGCGGCGATTTCGATCCGCGGCTCGCCAGCAACGTGGATGCCTCCGCCTTGCAAGCACTGGTTCCGGTTGACCGAAACGCCCGCGTGATGCATCCGCTCGGAACCGCTTTCAACAATCAGCTGCCGATGTTGCTCGCCAATGGAACCGTGCGCCTGACCAACGTTGCCGATAACGTGAGCTGGAACGCGCGCAACTTCTTCCGCGGACCCGGACAATGGAACGTCGACGCATCGCTGTTCAAGCACTTCTACTTCGGCGAGAAGCAGCGCTACAAGATCCGCCTCACGGCGGACTTCTTCAACGCCTTCAATCACCCGCTCGACAACGAGCCCAACGCGACAACTGGCCTGCAGGATTTGAGTACGCAGCCGAACGCTCCGAGGATCATCCAGTTCTCCGCTCGCTTCCAGTGGTAGACGTGTGGGGCAGGCTTCAGCCTGCGCGGGACATCAGGCCCGCCACTCAACCCAGCGTATTGTCGAGTAGCGGGACCAAAGTCCCGCGCTGCCTGAAGTCCGCCCTGCAGATCCTCCTGCTCTGCACGACGCAACTGGCTGCGCAAGTCTACCGCCTCGACGACCATCTCATCGACGCAAGCATCACCGCTCCGCAAACCTCGCAGTCTGCGCAACTCGCACCGCCCCTCGAGTGGAAGCGCTTCACCGAAGACACCGAGTGGCAGTCCGTCCGCGGGCGTCTCGGCATCCGCAACGGCGAACTCATCGCCAAAGGGGCGGGCAGTTCTCCCGTGATTCTCGCGCCGCAGAAGCTCTCCATCGACTGGAGCCGCTACGAAGCCGTTCGGATCCGCATGATGGCCCAGGGTGGCAGCGAGATCAAGATCAAGATCGGCGACTACGAACTCAAAGACAAGCTCGCGCCCCGCGGCGAGTATCAGGTGTACGAATTCCAGGTAGGCCTCGCCAAGCCCACGTATGGCCGCCCACTTGCGATCATGCCCACCGACAGCATCGATCAACTGGTCTCCATCGGCTCCATCGAAATCGTGCCGCGCAGGCTTCGCTTCGCTGGCGGCAGCGGACGCCAGAACGCCGGCAAGCAGGAGGAGTATCGCAACACTGTCTACGCGGCGGCACCGTCTTCGATCTCGTTTCCAGTGAAAGTACCCGCTGGCGGAGCGCGCATGAGCTTCGGCATGGGCATCGTCGATCAGCCGGTGGCGTTTCGGGTTGCCGTCGCAGGAACCGCAGCGCCACTGTTCTCGCGGACGGTGAGCGATGCGAGAGCCTGGGCCGAGGCCGAAGCAGATCTGGCGGCGTACGCAGGCAGGACGATCCGTCTCACGCTCTCTACAGAGTCCACCGCGCGCGGAGCCGTGGGGCTGTGGGCGAATCCGCTGATCGTGCCCGCGCAACGTGCGACTCGCCCCAACATCCTCGTCTATATGGTGGACACTCTGCGCGCCAGCCACACGAGCTTGCACGGATACCAACGCACAACCACGCCATTCCTGAGCAAGCTCGCGGCCTCTGGCACGGTCTTCGATGATTGCCACGCGCAAGCCACCTGGACCAAGCCATCGGTCGCGTCCCTGATGACTTCGCTCTACACCTACGCGCACGGCATCAACATGGACACCGACACCATCCCGGCGCGTGCCGAGACGCTAGCGCAGCAGTTGCGCGGAGCAGGTTATGTCACCGCGAGTGCCGTCGCGAATCCGTTCGCGGGCCGCGTTACAGGGCTCGAACGCGGCTTCGACTATCTGATGGAGTACCCAGTGATCGATCGCTTCCGCACCGATGCCGCGGATCGCGGAACGGACTCGGCAGCCATCAACCGCGCCGTCTTCCCGTGGCTCGAACGCCATCGCGCCGAGCCGTTCTTTCTCTACCTGCACGCGACCGACCCGCACGCGCCGTACCGTCCGCCGGCCGAGTTCGAGAGGAAGTACGCGAACCCCGCCGACACGCCCGCGTTCAATCGCGAGTACGGAATCATGCGTGATCGGCGCCAATACGGAGGCGGGGCGGTGGTCGGCCGGCAGGAGTTCACCGCGAAGGGCGTGAATGCCGATGCGTGGATCCGGCGCGCGATCGATCGCTATGACGCCGAAGTGGAGCACAATGACCGCAGCTTCGAACTGCTGATCGACAAGCTTCGGCAACTGCGGATTCTCGATGACACGCTCGTCGTCTTCGTCTCCGATCATGGGGAGGAGTTCCTCGATCACGGCTGGACCGGCCACGGCCACTCGCTCTACGAGGAACTCACTCACGTCATATGGGCGCTGTGGAATCCCAAGTGGATCCCGCAAGGCAAGCGCATCAAAGAGCCGGTGCAGTTGATCGACGTGATGCCGACGCTGCTCGACCTGGCCGGAGTCCCGGCCGGCGGTATTCTGCAGGGCGTTAGCGTGGCTCCGCTGCTGAAGGGCCAGCCGTTCCGGCGTCAGCAGCCGGTGATGAGTTCGCGCTTTCGCTATCCGAACGTGCGTTCCACGGGCGCAGTTCCGGAGAACCTGACCGGAACGGTTGCCCGAATCGATTCGAAGTGGAGGCTCGTCTATCGCGATCAGGCGCAACTGGCGGGGCTGCCAATGGTGGAGTTGTTCGACCGCACCGCCGACCCAGGCGACCGCCGCAATGTGGCCGCGCAGCACGCTGACGTTGTCGAGAAGCAGATGGCCGAGGTGCGCCAGTGGCTCGACGCGCAGGCCAAGATCCGGCAGTATCTGGGAAGCACCGGCCAGACCACGATGGACTCGCAGACACTCGAGCGGCTCCGCTCGCTTGGCTACATAGGAGGCAAGCGGAACTGAGGATGAGCCACCGGCCCTTCGAACCGAACGCGCGAGACTCGCTGCGGTACCCGAGTGGCGTGGCGAAAGCTTGCCGCAAGCGCGGCGCGGCAGTTGTGGGCATCATCGGTTTGGCTCCTGCGTGAGGCGCCGGCCTGGCAGGCGGAAAACGCGCAGCCGCATTGCTGGAGACAAATATCGGACGGGGTTTTGCGGGCCTCCATGCAGGCGGGTACGGAGCGCTCCGTATAATTTGAAGTTCAGGTGATGCGACAGTGGCCGACAGTGCGGGTTCGGGTGGAGATGCCGGGATCCTCTTCGGAGTCTACCTACTCGGCTCCTTTCCGGATTGGGCGAGCGATCGAGTGCGGACTCCGCATCGTGGATGATTTCGTCAGCCGCCAGCACGCCGAGGTCGTGTTCGAAAACGGCGAATGGTGGATTCGCGACCTGGGCAGCACCAACGGCATCCTGGCCGGCGGAGTGCGCGTGCCACAGGCGCGAATCGAGACCGGGCTGAGGCTTCGCTTGGGTAGCGGCGGTCCTTTTCTCGCCTTCGAATTGGTGGCTCCACCGCCGATAGCGCCGGAACCAGCCAAAAACCTCGACTCCTACATCGAACGCTACTTCAGCGAGAGCGCCAGCGGGGAGCCCGTGGGCGAACACACGATGATGATCCGCAAGGCGTTCTCTCAGGTGCAAAAGACCGAGACGCTGAAGCACAAACGCAAGTACGGCAGCATCATTGCCGTCCTGGGCGTGGCGGTAGCGGCGATCGCTGCCTACGCCGGGTACATCCACTATCAGACCAAAGACCAGATCCAACTGGCGCGCGACCTCTTCTATTCGATGAAGGCGATGGACGTGGAAATCGCACAGCTCGAGCGGCTGGTGGATGACTCGGCAAATGCCGAGGGCCGCAAGCGAGCGCTCGAACAACGCAAACGCCGCACCGAGATCACCAAGAGCTACGACAAGTTCCTGGACGCGATTCGCGCTCGCGACAAGAACCTCACCGAGCCGCAGCGCCTGATTGTGCGCGTAGCCCGCATCTTCGGCGAATGAGAACTGGACATGCCGCCTGCGTTCCTGAATGAAGTGGAGGCCTACATCGCCAAGTGGCGCTCCACGGGGCGATATGAAGCCGACCTGAAGCTAGCCCTCGACAAGGGCTACGTGCGTCCGATTTCCTCGGAATTTCTCTCGCATCAACTGCCGCCGCAGTTCTTGTATCTGGCGATGCAGGAAAGCAATTTCGATCCGTTCGCAAGCGGCCCGAAGACGCGCTACGGGATCGCGAAGGGGATGTGGCAGTTCATCCCGAAGACGGGGGTGGAGTACGGGCTCAAAGCTGGTCCTTTGGTGGATCTGCCGCGGCCGGACCCGGCCGATGGGAGACACGATTGGCTGAAGGCGACGCAGGCCGCCGCGCGCTACATCAAGGACCTCTACAGTACCGACGCACAGGCATCGGGGCTGCTGGTGATGGCCTGTTACAACTGGGGCGAGGATCAGGTGCTGCCGTTGGTGCGGAGCATGCCGGCCAATCCGAGGGAGCGCAACTTCTGGAAGCTGCTCGCGAACCATCGAGACAAGCTGCCGCGGGAGACATACGACTACGTGTTCTATATCGTGTCGGCGGCGGTGATTGGGGAAAATCCGCGGCTGTTCGGCTTCTCCTTCGATAGTCCGCTGGCGCAGTAGAACTATCCGCGCAAAAGCTTCGATAACCGGTTGACCTGTTCTTCGTTCCGCGCGGCGGCATTCTCGTTTTCGAGTGGGTCACTCGAATGGTCAAAGAGAATCGGCGGCCGGTTCTTGGCTTCAGGTCCCTGCTGATCTCGTGGCTTCGTGTCGTCGAAGCCTGTGATCAACTTATAGCGGCCATCCTGAACCATGCGCCAATGGTTCAGCCCTGACAACACGTACTCGCGATGGCTGCGGGTGCGGCGCTCGAGTACCGCACGCAGTGAGCGGCTGTCCATATCCCGGGGCACGCCCACTCCGGCGTAGTCGAGAAATGTGGCCGCGAAATCCACCACGCTGACCAGCGCGTCGCTGGTTTCGCCCGGCCCGGCTACGATCAACGGCACGCCAACGGACGCCTGATACGGCACCGGCTTCTCCCAGCGATCATGATCGCCGAGCATCTCCCCGTGGTCGCTGCTGAAGACGACGATCGTGTTGTCGAGTTCGCCGCGCCGGCGAAGTTCGGCCATGTAGATACCCACCCAACGGTCGATGTTTTCGATCATGGCCGCATAGTTCTGTCGAATCGCGGTGTGCGTGGATGCGGGAAACTGCGTGTTGCGGTTCGGCTGCGGGAACTCCCGCCCGCGAACGCGCTTCTCCATACCGGCGGTGATGTCCATCGGTTCATGCGGACCGCAGAAGTTCACCGCCAGGTGCCACGGCTTGCCTCGGGGAGACCGCCGCAGCAGTTCGAGCCCGTTGTTGGCGAGCCAGTTGTCGCAATATGCGTCGTCGGGCAGGGGAGTGGGGAAAGTGGCGGAATAGTCCTTGCGGCTGGAGTAGTCGGCCACATGTCGGGCGGCGAGGCCGCGCCCATGCAGGAACGCCATGAACGGATCCTTGGGCTCCACGGCACCGCTGCGCGTGGCGTCTCGCTTTCCAGCGTTGTCGACGCCGCCGGAGAATCCCCACTCGTCGAGCCGGTGCTTTCCGTCGAGGCCCCAGTAGAGAGTCTTCTTGTGGAGATCGATTTTGCCGCACGCCATCGTGTGATACCCGTGATCGCGCAGGATGCGATAGTAGGTGCTCTGCCCGGTCGGATAGTCATAGGCGTTGTTGATCACGCCACAGCCGTCATACTCGCGACCCGATGCCAGGCACGCGCGCGAAGGTGCGCAGACGGGGGAGCCCACCACGGCTCGCGTGAAACGCATCCCCCGGCGCCCGAGCGCGTCGAGATTCGGCGTCCTGACCGGGATCGCTGGATTCCCGATCCAGTCTCCTCGGAGTTGGTCGGGAAACAGAAGCAGGATATTCGGCCGGCGCGGCGGGCCGGCTCCCGCCGAGGCGGCGGCAACCGCAGCTTGGGCAACGAAGCTTCGTCGGGAGCTCGAGTGAACTTCGTCCATCCCTACCTGCGCAGCAAATCCACCAGCATCGTTGCCAGATCGGCAATCAGGATGTTTCCGGCGTTGTCGGCGCTGTAATCGATCTTCGGCATGCCGTCGACCGTGATCGCCATCGCGATGCGGCCGCCGGGCGAGTAGACGATGCCGACGTCGCTGCGGAGCGCGTCGAGCGCGCCCGATTTGCTAGCCACTGCGTGGCGCGTGCGGCGGCCGATGCCGTCTTTGTACTGCTGGCGCTTGAGCATCGCGATCATTTCGCGAGAGGCGGCCGGACTGACCATCTGCCCGCGCTCGATCTTCTCGAGCAACATCACCATTTCGGCCGGCGTGGAGACGCCGATGCCGTACTTCTGGTTCTCTTCGAGCGCGCCCTCTTTGCTCACGCCGCTCACGGTGGACTTGAGATCAGTTCCATCTCCGAGGATCTTGCGCAGGCTACGCGTGCGGCGCAAGCCCAGTTGCTCCATCTCCGCGTTGACGAAGTCAGTGGAAATGCGATCGAGGATCATGTTGGTGGCAGTGTTGTCACTCACCACGATCATCATCGAGGCGAGATCTCGAACGGGGAACTTGAGTCCGTGCGAGAATTCGCGGATCACTCCCGATCCGCTGACTTTCTCCGGTTCGTAGAGCGTGAGCAACTCGGTCCAGCGGACCTTGCCTTGCTGCACGGCCGAATACAGAGCACAAAGAATCGGAAGCTTGATGGTGCTCGCCGTGCGCACGGGTTCGTCTTCTCGAACGCCGATGGCCTTGCCCGTATCGAGGTTCTTGGCGTAGAGGCTGACCGTTCCTTCGAACGATCCGATCTTGGCGGCCACGGGCTCGGGCGGGGCGGCGGAAAAGGCCACTGCTCCCAGCAGGCAGAAAGCGAACCGAAGTCTCAAGGAAGCACCTCGATGGACATGATCCGATGGGCGAACTCGCGTGTTTCGGCGATGACACGGCCGAGACGGTCGACTTCGATGATGCGGTGCGCGCCCGCGTCGGCGATCCACAAGCCCGTACCCGATGTTGCCAGGGCGGAAATCGACGCCAGCCGCACCGGCCCTTTCTCGCCCCCCACCGTTCGAATCACTTTCCCCGAAGCATCGGTCTCGATGATCTCCCGCGGTTGGATTCGCAACGTCGTTCCGGCTGGAGCCTGCATCTCGGCAGGCAACGTAGCGCTCCTGGAAACGCCGCCAGCGCGTTCGAGGATGCGGCCAGACGGCCATCCGACGGTGAGACGTTCGCCCTCGACGGTGGTCAAAAGCAATTTCCGCCGGTCTTGTTTCGGCTTCAGCATGCGGTCAAAGTACTCGTACATGCGCCGGTCGGCGCGTTCCTGGTTCGCACCCGCGAAGCCGTGCCCGGCGCCTTCGATGGTCTCGAGTTCCGACTCTACTCCTACGGCGCGCAGCCGTTCATGGAAGACGACTGACTGCGGGTACGGGACATTGAGATCGAGCGTTCCGTGAATGGTGAGGATGGGAGAGGAAAGCGGCGTGATCCAAGAAAGCGGGCTGGCCCGCAGGTGCGCGTCGCGAGCCCAGGGCAGTTCGCCGCCGACGAGGGGAGGAAGGGCGGTGGCGGCGTTTCGGCTGCCACCGTAGGAGGCGGTGAGGTCGGAGCGGCCATAGAGGTTCACCACGCATTGCACGTCACTCGAGAACTCGCGCCATGGGCCGGGACCTTCCATCGCTGGAATGCCGCGCATGACGCCGAGTAGGAGCGAGATGGTTCCACCGGCGGAAACGCCTACGGTTCCGATGTGATCGGGGTCGAGCGCCAGCCGCGCCGCGTTGGCTCGGAGGAAGCGGACGGCGGCCTTGGCATCGTAGATCTGGGCGGGAAATTGCGCCGCGGGCGTGAGCCGGTACGACATGCTGGCTGCGACGTATCCGCGGGCGGCCAGCTTGCGCGCCATGGGCATCATGCCTTCGCGATTGCCCGCCGAAAATCCACCTCCATGCACGAGGACGATGCCGGGATAGCGCCCTTCGGCGGCTGGCCGGGCGACGTCGAGAGCCAGACGGTGGCCCTCCACATTCCAGTATTCGAGGCCTTCTTGCTCCACGATTTGCTGCCCGAACGCGGCGGCAGCGCACGCAGCGAGGACGAGTTTTCCTCTCATGACCGAACCATGCTAGCAATCGCGGTAAGCAAAGAACAAGCCGGGAACAGGCGATTCGCCCGAGAGACCGAAAGCGAGAGATTGCGTAGAGTGCCAGTATGGGCTTTCTGCCTGTTCTGTTGGCGGTGCAGACGATTCTCGAAGACGGCGCGGCGCTGCGTTCGGCGTGCGACCCTTCAGCACGGCAGCTTGCCACGGTGAATCGCGGGGACCAAGCCGAGGTCCGATTCGCGTTCAACGGAGAGTCAGGAACTTGTTTCAAGGTCGCGGTCACGTCGGGTGGCCAGACGGTCGAGGGATACCTGCCGGCGCGCGTAGTGGGCCGGACGGAGGACTTCGAACAAGGGCGGCGCAATGCCGGAATGACCGGCGGAGGGAGTTCCGCCGGCCTGGCCGGAGCGGGTCCGCCGAAGGTCCAGTTGCAGCTCTCCGATGTTGCGCTCGGCGACTTCGGCGCGAAGGTGAGCAAGATGATCGCCCAGGGAGAAGCTGCGGATGCGTTGAGACTGATCGAAGAGAAGCTGTCGCGCCAGCCCGCCAATGCGTCCCTCTTGAAGCTCGGCATCGCGGCGGCCTACTATGCCGATCGCGCGAAGGAAGCGGTGGAGTACTGGGATCGCATTCCAGCCTCCGAACGCGACCCCGGAGCGCAGTCATTGGCGGATCGGGCGCGCCGGGAATTGGCCGGCGACCGCAGTGCTCGCCAGGCGACCGGTGCGCGGTTCATTCTGCGCTATGACGAGAGCGTGATCCGGCCCGAGCAGGCGCGCGATCTGCTGTCCGTGCTGGACCGCGAATATGCGCGCGTCTCCGAACAGATCGGGTGTGAGGCGAAGGGCCGCTTGACTGCGGTGGTGCAGACCAGGGAAGACTACATGCGCACGACTGGCGCGGCGGAGTGGAGCGGCGGGTTGTTCGACGGCAAGATCCGGGTGGCGTTGCTCGAAGCCAAGCCGGGCGCCGAGACCGAGCGTACGCTTGCACATGAGGTGGTTCATGCATGTCTGGCGAAAGTGGGCCGGTGGCCGGCATGGCTGCACGAGGGGTTGGCGCAGAAATTCTCGGGTGGAGGAATCGATCCGAGGGATCGGGCATTCGTGAAGGAACTGGCTCGTACGGGCGGGCTGCCGCCGCTCGACAAGATGAGCCAGACGTTCGCGATGATGAGCGAAACCAATGCGCGCGCGGCTTATGCGGCGGCGTACATGGCGGCGGATCTGCTGATCCAGCACCATGGGGCGGCGGGATTGCGGAGCTTGCTGCAGGATCCGTCGACGTTCGCGCATATCACGGCTGACATCGATAGCAAACTGCGGCAGTAGCCGGCGTCTATCATGGGCAGATGCAGAGAAGAGCTTTCTTGGGCACGATTCCCGCGCTGGCGCAGTCACCAGCGGCTGACTCTTTCGCGCCGGTTCGTGCGCTGCTCACGGGAAAAGAACCGCTGACCTGGGTCTTTACGGGCGACAGCATCACGCATGGCGCGCTCCACACCTTCGGATGGCGCAGCTATGTGGAGCACTTCAGCGAGCGGATCCGATTCGAGATGGCGAGGCCGCAAGATATCGTGATCAACACGGGCATCAGCGGAGACACGACGGCTGGATTGCTGAAGCGGTTCGGCTGGCGCGTGGCTCGTTTTCAGCCAAGCGTGGTTTCACTGATGATGGGGATGAACGATTGCGGCAAGGGTCCGGGTGGGCGCGAGATGTTCCGCGCGAATCTCGAGGAACTGGTATCGAAGATCAGCGCGACTGGGTCGAAGTTGATTCTGCATACGATGAACACGATCGTGGAGATCAACTCGGGCGCTTCGCGGAAAGACCTGCCCGCCTACGTCGCGATCATTCGCGAGTTGGCGGCCAAGCACGGGTTGCCGCTGGTGGATCACTACAAGCACTGGGCAGAGACGCGGACCGGCCGCAAGGACGTGCTGTATCTGCTCAACGATGGAAGCATCCATCCGAACAACGTGGGTCATGTCGCCATGGCACACCTCCTGTTTCGGGAACTGGGGATCTTCGATTCCGAGAGTCAGGTGTGCCGGTTGTTCGTGCCGTAGCGCGGGATTGAGGTTCTGCGCGGAGTAGCGGCAAGACCGCTCGCCTCGAGTGGCCTTGTCACAGCTTCCGCCTGAGAATTCTGTAGCCTCGGATTCTAATCGGCAACCGCTCCGAGGTCGAAGAAGGCGATGAGTGAGCCGCTCTCGAGGGAAATTAGGCATTCCTCATCAAGGCAGCACGAAGTTGCCGTCACGGGCTGGATATCGCCACTCTTGAATCGACCTACAAACTCCATGCGATTTGCTGCGCTCGCCTCAGCTTCCAGCCCGCATCGCGCCACACACGAGCAAGTCATAGCATCCTCGCGACCGCGGCTCGGCGCAGTGCTTTCGCCTCAGAACTGGACTCGCAACGCCAACTGATACTGCCGTCGCTGGCCGCCCTTCGAGTTCACTACACCGAACGAGCCCGGCGTGTTCACCGTCGTTCCCGGACCATTCCAAACCGGGTGATTGAACGCGTTGAACGCTTCGGCGCGGAACTCGACGTTCGCGGTTTCCTTGAAGAAGAAGCGCTTGAACAGCGACGCGTCGAAGTCGCGATTTCCAAGACCTCGGAGGTCAGGCGAAGTGCGCGAGGTGTTGCCGAACGTGAAGTTACCGGCTTGCGAGAACACTGACTGGTCGAAGTAGTTGTTCAGCCGGTCCTCGACGGGACCCGTCTTCTTGGCCGAAGTGCCGTTGTTGTTCGGTCGCTGGCCCGGCGAGCCGAGATTGGTGAAGTTGCCGTTGTTCCCGATCTGGAGCGGAAGCCCGGTCTGGAACGTGACGATGCCGTTCACCTGCCATCCGCCCAAAACATATTCGGCCGCCTTTGGCATGTGGTTCAGCAGCATGCGTCCCTTGCCGAACGGCAGTTCGTAATTGGCGCTCATCACGAACCGCTGTGAGACGTCTTGCGCCGAGATGGAGCGCTCGCCTTTGCGGTTGTAGAAGTCCTGCTTGGTGCCCGCCGCGCCGAGGAACGTGACCGTTTGTGACACGTCGTCAATCAGCTTGCCGGCCGTGTAGCTCACCTGCAGGTTCAGGCCGTGCGAGTAGCGCTTGGTCACGCCGAGCGTGAAGGCGTGGTAGATCGAGTTGCCTTGCGGCTTGCGGAATCCGTTCACGCTCGTGTACTGCGGATACGGCCGCAGTAATTGCGAATAGGCCACGCGAGGCTGCGAAAGGGACGAGGTCGGGTTGGTGATGACGGCTGCGAAGGGATTGGGGACGGTGTTCGATCCGAGCAGTTGATTGCCGAGCGAGAAGTACGAAGCCGGCAATTGGTTGTACGTCATGTTGCTCTCTCCGTCGATCAAGTGGTTGCCCTTGTTGGCGAGATAGCCCGCCTCGACAAGGAATCCCTTGCCCAGGTCGCGCTGCAGCGTTGCGTTCCACTCCTGCACGATCGGATTCACATAGTCGTTGAAAAAGCTGTCGCCGATGCCGAGTCCCAACTGCGTCGAGGGACCACCCGCTACGCCCAGCGGCCGGTTGAAGCCGCTCGGGAACGGATCGCGCAATGAAGCTGCCGCCGTGACGCCGCCGTCGAACGTGAAGTTGATTCCGGTGGTGCTGGTGAAGCCCTGCGTACCGGAGCTGCCGGACGTTCCCGACGCTTGCAGCACGGAAGGCGAGTAGAGAATTCCATACGCGCCGCGGAATACGGTCTTCTGATTGATCTGGAAGGCGAAGCCGAAACGCGGACCCCAGTTGTTCCGATCGGTCGGCGTCTGCCGCCGGTGCCCGTCGGCGACGAAGTTCATCTGGCCCACGAGATTGTTGAAGCCCGGAACCTTGCCTGCGATGGGCGAAGGCGCAGTGATATCGAAATAGCTCAGCCGGTTGAAGCGTTCCGTGCGCGGCTGATCCACGTCCCAGCGCATGCCGATGTTGAGCGTCAACCGTTTGGTGACGCGCCAATCGTCTTGGAAGTACGTGCCGAAGTAGTTGCTAGACGTGGCGATGGCGAACGTATGTTCGATCTGTCCTCCGTTCAGCATGCCCAACAGGAACGACGCGAATCCCGCGCCTTCGGTAGCGGAATTGGCTCCGCCCACTTGGCGCTGTGTCCAGTTGTTGCCGAAGGAGTATGAACCGGAGGGTTGCCCGTGCTGGCGGAAGTTCATGAACAGCTTGCGGAACTCGGCGCCGAATTTCAACGTGTGCGCGCCGTGCACCTTGGTCATGTCGCCGCGCAGGTCATGCGAGTACGATTGGATCCGGAGCGTGGTGAACGTCGCTTGTCCGAGGGAAGCCACGCCGTTGTTGCCGCCGATGTCGACTCGTGGAAATTCGAAGTTCTGCTCCGACGCGGCTTGCACCACCGCCGCGGGAAATCCCAGCGCGCGCAGGTCGATTCCTTGCGAGAACGGATCGCGGTGCGAAATCTTGCGTGCGAATCCGTAGCTGAGGTTCAAGATCGTGGTGGGGTTGAACGTGTAGACGGTGTTCACCGCCGTGTTGTAGTTGGTGCTGTACGTCGGACCGTCGCCCGACGACGTACCGATGTTGCCCATGCCGTTGAACGGAAAGTTCGGTCCGTTCGAGTACGATCCGCGGGCCCAGAGCTTGAGCTTGTCGGTGAAGTTGTGATCGATGCGCGCGTCGAAGCGATCATCGCTGCTCTTGGCCTTGCCCGCGAGAAAGAAATTGTTCTGCCCGGTGAACTGGTTCGTTGCCACGGCGTTCGGGGCAGGGAAGTACTGCAGCATGTTGAGCGCGATCGGATCCATGCGGCCACGCGGAATTACGTTGCCCGGGAACGGATTGCGGAAGTACACGCCACCGGCTCCGAGCGCCGCGGTGGTGGGATCGTAGATGACGATGGGGACGCCACCGCCGTTGCGGAAGTTCGAGAAGTCGCCCTGCTTCCATGGATCGAGCGGCATGCTGGCCGTGTTGCTCGCGGCGCTACGCGTGCGTGTGCTCTGTTCGGCGAAGAAGAAGAAGCTCTTGTTCTTGCCGTCATAGAATTTCGGGATCCGGATGGGGCCGCCGATCGTTCCACCGAACTGGTTGCGCTGGAAGGCGCCGAGTTTGACGCCGTTGCGGTTGTTACCCCACGAGTTCGCTTCGAGCTTGGAATTGCGGAGGAACTCGAACAGTGACCCGTGAAAGTCATTGGTGCCGGATCGCGTGGCCACGGTAATCACGCCGCCGCCCGTCCGTCCGAACTCCGCCGCCAACGCGTTTGTGATCACCGCTACTTCCTGCACCGTGTCGACGATCGGTTGATAGCCCGTGTCTTGGATGCTGACGTTGTTCTCCGGCACGATGATCGACGTGCCGTCGATCGTGATCTCGCTCGAGGCGTTGCGGCCGCCGCTCAGCCACGGCGTGGAGCCGCCGCCGGGAAACACGCCCGGCACGAGCGTTGCCAGCGAGAACGGATTGCGCCCGTTCAGGGGCAAGTCAATCATCGCTTTGTTGGTCAGCACCGTCGACACGGTAGAGGTGGTGGTGGACAACTGGGCGGCGTTGGCGTTCACCTCCACGGCCGTGGACACTTCGCCGACCTTCATGGAGATCTCGAGCGCTACCGTCTGCTGAACGCTGATGCGCACGTTCGAGGTTACGTGCTTCTCGAAGCCGGTTTGTTCCACGGTAACGGTGTAGTCGCCGGGCTTGAGATACGGCTGCAGGAAGCTGCCGCTGCTCGCCGTGGACGTGGCTTGACGTTCGCCCGTCCGCACGTTTTCGATGGTCACCTTGGCGCCCGGGATGACGGCTCCCGTTGCGTCGGTAACGCTTCCCTGCAGGGTCCCCGTAGCTGTTTGGGCAAACGCTTGGGAACACAAAACGGCGGCGAGCATACCGCTGGACAGTAATCGGTTCAGTTTCATATCAACCCCTGGAGCAAAAGCACTCTATCGACATTCATCTAACCACACTCCACACCGGCGTGCAGCCCCGTCACTTTGGTGCGGTTCCGGTTTCGATCCGCAGCACGTAGTACGATGCCCGCCCCTTGCCGCCGTTGCGAATGCCGTGCAGTTCGTTCGACGAGAAGATCACCATCGATCCCGTGCTGGCCAATTGCGGCTTGCCTTCGATGGTCACCTCGAGCGTGCCTTCCTTCACGATCACCACCTCCTCATCGGCATGGCGATGCGGCGCGTGCGACGCCTTGCCTTCGTCGAGCGTAGTCACGTGACTCTCGAACCGCTTCATGGTTGCCGTGGCTCGATCCACGATGTTGCGGCGCTCGCCATTGGCGGTGGTCTTGTGCGCCATCTTCTCCCATTCGAAGACGGTGGAGCGAGGCTCGGCGGCAAATGCCGCGAGGGCAGCGAAGATCAATAGGTTGCGCACCCCGGCATTGTCTCACGCGCCTGGCGCGGGAACAAGCAATAGGGCTGGAACTGCGGAACCACACCGCCTATGGTATTTTCGTCACATTTTTCCGCTATAATATCGGTTGTCCCAGGAGGTGGATCTTCAGCAGTCCTGTGTCCTGCACTGTCCACGGGCGTTTCGATGAGCGCCCTGTAAGGATGCGCGCCTTCAGGCGCTGGGCTGGAACACTGGCTGGGCTGTTATTCCCCGACACGTGCCGGGTGTGCGAAGCGCCGCTCGCAGAGCTGTTTCGCTATCCGGTCTGTTCCGCTTGTCTTGCTTCGGCCGAGCCGATTCGGGCCGAGTTCGAATGCAGGGCTTGTCATGCTCCTTTTGTGAATGAAGCGCCGCTCGCGCCGGATGGGCTGTGTCCATTGTGCCGCGACGGGCTAACGGGCTTCGATGCCGCCTACACGTACGGCGGTTATGAAGGTGCTTTGCGCCGGCTCATTCACGTGTTCAAGTACGACGGTGTCACGACGCTGGCCGAGCCGCTGGGGCGGCTGCTGGCTCGGGCGCTGCCGCGAGATATCGAGTTCGATCTGGTGGTCCCCGCGCCGATGCACTGGCGCAGACGCTGGAGCCGTGGCTTCAACCAGGCTGAATTGCTGGCGCGAGAAATCGGCCGCCGCATTTCGGTTCCCGTGAAGCCGGCGCTCCGCAGAGGGCGCAATACGCCGTCGCAAGCCGGACTGACCAGCGCTGCTCGCCGCCGCAACCTGGCGGGCGCTTTTCGAGTTTCCGATCCCAAGAAAGTCGCTGGTAAGCATGTGCTTCTGGTGGATGACGTGTTGACTACTGGAACTACCGCCGCCGTTTGCGCTCGCGCTTTGAAGCGAGCCGGGGCGGCGCGTGTCACCGTGCTCACGCTGGCTCGCGCGGATCGCCGCTACTGGACCGCTGAGGTTCACTCCGGCGACGCAGCGATTCCGGCGGCGGCTTCTTCGAGCGGAACCGAGGTCTCGTCATGAACAGCGCGCATCGTCTGCACCAACCGGTGCTCGTGCTCAATGCCAGCTACGAGCCGATCAATATCTGTGCGGCCCGGCGGGCCATGGTCCTGATCCTGAAGGGCATCGCATCGGCGGAAGAGGTGTCTTCGCAGCACTTCCACGCTGCGCGCCATCACTTCCCCGTGCCCAGCGTGATCCGGCTGCTCGAGTACCGCCGCATCCCGCACCAGAGCCGTGCCCTCTCGCGCAAGAACATCCTCATGCGCGATCGCCACACGTGCCAGTATTGCTACAAGAGCGGACAAACCGCGAACCTGACGCTCGATCACGTAGTGCCGCGCTCGCGCGGTGGCGAGACGACGTGGGAGAACCTCGTTGCCTGTTGCCACGAGTGCAACAACCGCAAGGGGAATCGCACGCCCGAGGAAGCTGGAATGCGCTTGACGCGTTCTCCGCAGCCCTTCTCGATGCACACGAGCCGCCACCTGATGCGGCTGCTCGCCAACAGCGAAGACCAGTGGCGCAAGTACCTCTTTTATTAAGCGCTCGGAAACTGGTACAGTGATCGGACACGGTCACGCATGAGCTCGCTGTTCCGTACCAAAGATATCGACCAGTTGGTCGCCGATTCCGAGGATCCGTCGAGACGCCTCGCCAAAAGGCTCGGGCCGTGGTCGCTGGCGGCGCTCGGGGTGGGGGCGGTGATCGGCTCGGGGATTTTTGTGCTCACCGGAACCGCTGCCGCGGGTGAGGTGCGCAGCTTCGAGTCGATCTTCCACGCTCCGGTAATCGATCTGCTGTTCAACGGCTTCGATCCGGCGTCGAAGGTGGGGCGTCCGGGTGCCGGTCCGGGCATTGCCCTTTCGTTCCTGCTGGTGGCGTTCGCGTGCAGCTTTGCGGCTTTGTGCTACGCCGAGCTTGCCTCGATGATCCCGATCGCCGGCAGCGCCTACACGTACGCGTATGCCACGCTCGGCGAAATCGTCGCGTGGATCATCGGCTGGGATCTCATTCTCGAGTACGCCGTCTCGAACATGGCGGTGGCGGTGGGGTTCTCGGCGTATTTCAATGACGCGCTCAACGTCCTGTTCGGCGTCACGTTACCGAAGTCGCTATCGGAGCCGGCGGTGGTGGGAGGCGTGCTCACGGGAAGCCTGTTCAATCTGCCGGCGTTCTTGATCGTGATGGCTTTGACGGCGCTGCTGGTGCGCGGCGTGAAGGAGTCGGCCAGCGCGAACAACGCCATGGTGATCGTGAAGATCGTGGCGATTCTGATCTTTGTCTTCGGCGCGGCGGGGGCGGTAAAGAGCGAGAACTGGCATCCGTTCATGCCGAACGGATTCTCGGGCGTGATGACCGGGGCGGCGATCGTGTTCTTCACCTACATCGGCTTCGATTCGGTGTCCACGGCTGCCGAGGAATGCCGCACGCCGCAGCGCGACCTGCCTTTCGGCATCATCCTCTCGCTCGTCATTTGCACGCTACTCTACGTGAGCGTGGCGCTGACGCTTACGGGCATCGCCGATTGGAAGTCGCTGAACAACGCAGCGCCGGTGGCGAATGCGCTCAAGACGCTCGGCTACGATGGCGTTCGCCGTTGGGTGGATTTCGGAGCGCTGGTGGGCATGATCAGCTCGTTGCTCGTGTTTCAGTACGGGCAGGCGCGCGTGTGGTTCGCGATGTCGCGGGACCGGCTGTTGCCCGACGCGTTCTCACGGGTGCACCCGCGGTTCCAGACTCCGCACTTGAGCACGTGGGTGGCGGGTTTCGCGGTCGGCATCCCGGCCGGAGTCTGGGACATCGGGACCTTTGCCGACCTCTCGAACATCGGCACGCTGTTCGCCTTCATCATCGTGTCGGCGGGCGTGATCATGCTGCGCCGCCGCGACCCGTCACGCAAGCGTGGATTCCGAGTCCCGCTGGTGCCGGTGCTTCCGGTGATTTCGATCGTACTTTGCCTGGCGTTGATGACGAGCTTGCCGCTCGAGACGTGGATCCGATTCGTGGTGTGGCTGGTGATCGGCCTCGGGATCTACTTCTTCTACGGCAGGCCGCGTGTGGCGGAAGGCAGTGCGAATCGAACACACCAGCGATTCTGAGAACCGCTCAGCGGTTTTGAAGACCGTGCCAGGCACCAGCCCAGATTGCCTTCCGTTTGGTTATTGTAAGGCGGATCGAACTACGCGTCCAGGCTCAGCGGCATGTAGTTGCCGTCAGAGCGCGACACCGGCTTGGCCTTCAAGACGCGCTCCATCGAAATTTCGACGAGCGTGGTCGAATTCCCGTTCGGTTCCGGGTAGAGGTTGAAGTCGAGCGCCGCCCGTGCGGCGAGCGACTGCGCTTCCTGCGGCGTCGCGAAGCCCAAAACATGCACCACGCCGCCAGGCAGGCGATGCACTTCGAAGCACTGGAACAGCCGCTTGGCGTAGAGGGGTGTCGAGTCATTCACCGGCGAGTAGGTGTATCCGTAGACGCAATCGGGGAGCGACCCGAGCGGCGTGCCTTCGAGCTCGGAGGCCACCGGTTGGAGCCCCCGCGACTGACGGCGCGACTGCAACTCGTTCTCGATTTCGGGCGTGATTGCGGAAACAAAACTGCGCATGCGTGTTTGGGAGGAAATCCCAGTTTAGCAAATCAGCGCGCGGCTGCCAGCGCCAGTTCAGGGGCACTGACCAGGTCCGCCATGGCATCCCGCAGCATTTCGATGCTGCGCGCGTGCATGCGGCAAACCCAGGATTTCGACAACCCCATCCGCTCGCCCACCTCTTCCAGGTTCAGCCCCTCGAAGTAGTAGCCTTCGAGCACCGCGCGGTTTCGTTCGGGCAAAGCCCCGAGGGCCTGGCGGACGAGCGCCTGCTGCTCGTCGTCGATCACCAGTGTCTCGGCGGAAATGGCGCTCGGGTCTGCGTAGTCCAGGCGCTCGGCCTCGAGCGAGAGCAGGTAGCAACTGGCGATCGTGCCGGTGATCCGGCGGGCTTCGGTCTCGGCCTGCCAGGCCGGAACGGGTTCGGCGGTTTCCGAGTAGCCGGTCATCACGTCATTGGCCGCTATGGCGAACCGGTACTGGTCATAGAGGCTCTTCGAAAACCAAGTCATCTTGCGGATGGCGTCATAGACCGAGCCTCGAATCCGATAGTATGCGAACGTCTTGAACTGGATTCCGCGGGATGGGTCGAACGCCATCGCTGCTTCCACCAGACCCAGTTCCGCGGCTGCGTCGAGATCCTCTCGTGAGGCGTGCGGGGGCAGGGTTCGGACGATTTCCGCCGCCAACGCGCGGGCGTATGGCCGGTGGGATTCGATCAGTTCTCGCCGTTCGAGTGGCATGGAGCCTCCATGAGCTGCTGACCGATACGGCGGAAACGGCGGGCGAAGTCCCTCACGTCCTGCTATATTTTTCTTGCGTAGATGAAACCGGGAGAGGTGACGCGCCTTCTCGCTGAGTGGAGGTCGGGCGCGCCACAGGCGTTCGAGGAACTGGTGCCTCTGGTCTATGACCAGCTACACCGCATCGCCATTGGCGCGATGCGGCGCGAGCGGCTGGACCATACGCTCCAGGCCACGGCGCTGGTCAACGAGCTCTACGTCAGGCTGCTGAATCAACGCTCGATCGGATGGAATGACCGCGAGCACTTCTTTACGTTCGCGGCGCGAGTGATGCGCAACATCCTCATCGATCACGCGCGGGCGAACAAGGCTGCCCGGCGCGGCGGGGCGGGGCGGAAGCTGCCGATCGCGGACGATCTCGCTTGGGTGGACACCACCGACGAGGGCTTGCTCGACCTCGAGGTGAAGCTAGCGCAGCTCGAGCAGATGGATTCGCGCAAAGCACGATTGGTGGAGTTGCGGTTCTTTCTTGCTCTGACCAATGACGAAGCCGCCGAGGTGCTGGGAATTTCGCGGGCTACGGTGGAACGCGATGTGAAGTTCGTGCGGGCGTGGCTTTACCGGGAGCTCAAGGGTAGAGGGGCGCCGGCGTGACGGGAATGTGACATGCGGAGCCTTCTACGAGTGCAAGTGGTCGCATCGGAAGCGGGACTGAAGTCCCGCGCAGGCTGAAGCCTGAAGCTTGCCCCGCACGGCGAGCCAGTACCCCAGGTCGGGCCCGGCATGTATTCATGGGTCTTGTCTCTGTACGGTGAAACTGAACCTACCGGGGCTGCTCGAGAGAGCGCGAAAGGTGCTGGATCGTCTCTTCGAGTTGCTGCACGCGGTTGCGCAGCTCGGCCAACTCCTGCCCTTCGGGATCCGGAAGATTCCCGTGTTCCAGCATCTCGGCGCCCGTGACGCCGTGTCGCCGCACGACGCGGCCCGGGATCCCGACGACGGTCGAGTGAGGCGGTACGGCGCGCACGACGACACTGCCTGCGCCGATCTTGCAGTGGTCGCCGATGGTGATATTACCCAGGACCTTGGCTCCGGTACCGATCACGACGCTGTTGCCGATAGTGGGGTGGCGTTTCCCGCAATCCTTGCCGGTTCCACCCAAGGTCACGCCTTGGTAGAGCAGCACGTCGTCACCGATCTCGGCTGTTTCCCCGATCACCACGCCCATGCCGTGATCGATGAAGAAGCGGCGGCCGATCTTCGCGCCCGGATGAATCTCGATTCCGGTGAACGTGCGGCTAATCTGCGAAACCACGCGCGCCACCGTAGTGAACCCGCCGCGATAAAGCCGGTGCGCCACGCGATGCAACAAGATGGCGTGAAAACCGGGGTAGCAGAGCACGATCTCGATCACACCTTTGGCGGCTGGATCTTCGCGGAAGATCGTATCGAACTGCTCCCGAATGGCGGCGAACATGACTCTTTCCATTATCGCGTAGCGGAAGTCCCGAACTGTTATCATTGGGAATACGACGGATGCTGTCCCACCTTACGTCGCCCGAAAATCCTACCTTTGGAGTTCTCTGAATGGCCGTTCGGTTCCATTACCTCGTTGCCTTCGCCATGTTGGCTTCACCCCTGTTTGCCGTACCGCGGCTAAGGCTGAGCCAGACTGTCATTGGACCCATTTCGGTGGCCCAGGGTGGTTCGCCCGAGGCGCAGGAAATCGAAGTCCTCTCGGTGGATGACGCGGGTGTCAACGCCGAGACCGCCAGTTTACGGCCCACGTTCAGCTCCACTGCGCCGTGGGTCTCAGCGGCGGCAAGCCCCGTGCGCAACTGCACCAAACGCGAGGGGCAGTGCATCCCTGTGCGCTTCTCGTTCGCCTCACAACAGCTCCAAGCGGGAACCTACTCGGCTACGGTGACCATCACAGATGCCAACGCACTCGATGCTCCGCAGCCGGTGCTGGTGATGCTCACTGTGGGAAGCAACGTTCCTGGCTCGGCGGCGTTTTTCGTGGCTCCGAACGGATCTAGCGACGAAGTGAAATTCTCCACCAACGGACCGCTGACCGCCACCTGGAATACACAGAGTGGTGGTGACTGGCTCAGCCTGGTGCAGTTGGGGGCTGGCAGCTATGACTTCGTAGTGCCCAGCAGCATTCGCGTGAAGCATCTCGATGGCATGGCCGAGGCCACGTACAACGGCACGGTTCGCGTGCAGAACGCCAAGTTCGCTGGCGATAACAAGAATGTCAGCGTGAGCATGCGGGTGACCTCGCAGCCCATCGCGGCGTGGGGTCGCGACACGCTTCGCATTCGGCTGGCCAAAGACAGCACCAAGCTTTCGCAGACGCTGCGGATCGGCAATCGCGGGTTGGGGACTCTCACGGTTTCCGGCGTGACGTCCACGATGGCCACGGGAACCGGATGGTTGGCCGCCGAGCAGTTCCAGAACCTTCCCTTTGCCACGCTCACGTTCGATACCGCATCGGTGGCGCCGGGCATCTACAAGGGCAATGTCGCGGTTGCTTCGAACGCGGTGAACAGTCCCGTGAACCTGCCCGTGGAGCTCGAAGTAGTGCCGCAGGGAGCGCCTTTCGTCCGCTACCGGGGCATCATCGAGAATGCTGCGTTCCAGGAAGGCGATGCCGTGGCGAATGGTGGAATTGTCGCTGCGTTCGGCGAGCAGCTTTCCTATGAACAGGCGCAGAGCAACAAAGCACTCCCGTTGCCGGTGGAAATGGGCGGAGCCAAGGTCTTCGTGAATGACAAACAGGCGCCTCTGTTCTTCACCTCGTACAACCAAATCAACTTCCAGATTCCCTACGACACGCCTCCGGGTGAAGCGCGCGTGCGCGTGGATCGCGGCAGCCAGCGCGGCAACACCGTCACCGTGAAGGTGGTGAGCTCAGCGCCGAAGTTCCTGCGGCTGCAGTTGCGCGCGGCGGGAATCAATATCTCAGAGGATCGCGACTTCTTCGGAATCGCAGTCAACGCCAGCGACGGCACGTTCTCGCTGCCCAAGGAATTCGGGATTCCCAACAGCAGGCCGAGCAAGAAGGGCGAAGTGATCGTGCTCTATGGCCTCGGCATGGGACCCACGATTCCGCCGGTGCGCGAAGGCGAAGCGGCTCCGAACACTCCGGCTCGCGTTGCCTCTGACCTGCTGCGCGTGTTCTTCGGGGCGCAAGCTCTGTCGACCGGAGCCCAGACCGACGCTCTCTTCGCCGGACTCACGCCCGGCTTGGTGGGCCTGTATCAGGTGAACGTGCAGATCCCGGAGGATTCCCCAACGGGCGACGTTGCGGTCCGCATTCAGCTCGATCAAGCCGCCAGCGAGTACGCGTTCATCGCCGTGGAATGACCGGCCGGCTTTACTACGACGACTCTTATCGCCGCACGTTCGCGGCGGCGGTGACTTCCGTTGACGGAACGGGCGTCTACCTCGACGCCACTACGTTCTATCCGGCATCCGGTGGGCAGCCGTTCGACATGGGCTCGATCGGTGAAGCGCGGGTAGTGGAGGTGATCGATGAAGGCGACCGGATCCGGCACGTGCTCGATCGGGAGTTGGCGCCAGGCGCATACGAGTGTGCGATCGATTGGCCGCGGCGGTTCGATCACATGCAGCAGCACACGGGGCAGCACTTGCTCTCGGCTGTTTTCGAAGAGGCGTACGGCATGTCGACGGTGAGCTTCCACTTGGGTTCGGAAGCGGTGACGATTGACCTGGCCACACCGTCATTGTCTGCGGCTCAGATGGCAGAGGCGGAACGCCGCGCCAACGACTTCGCAGCCGAGTGCAGGCCTGTCACGGTGTCTTACCACGAGTCGGCCGAGGGCTTGGGATTGCGCAAGCCGCCCGATCGCGAGGGCAGGCTTCGCGTGGTCACGATCGAAGATCTGGATCGTAGCGCATGCGGCGGGACGCACGTGCGGTCCACCGCGGAGATTGGTCCGATCGTGTTGCGCAAGCTCGACAAGGTTCGTGGGAACGTTCGCCTCGAATTCGCTTGTGGGCTGCGAGCGATGAATCGCGCGCGCGCCGACTATCGTGCGAGCGAAGATGCTCGCGAGGCGGCAACGGCCAAGCTGGCGGATTCGGAAAAGCTGCGCCGGAAGTTGGCGCTCGAGCTCGCTGCGGTTCGGGGCAGGGAACTATGGGCGTCCGCTGCGCCGGGTGCGAACGGATTGAGGGTGCATGTGTGCGAGGTTCCTGGCGCTTTGGAGGAGGAGCTTCGGGCGGAGGCGCAGAATTTCCTAGCGGGCGGTGGCGCGGTGTTCATCGCCGCGGCGAAGGATCCGCCTGCCGTGCTGTACGCGACGTCAACGGATTCGGGTATTGCGGCTGGCGCGCGACTGAAGCCGCTGCTCGAGAAGTACGGTGGCCGCGGTGGTGGGAATCCGCAAATCGCCCAAGGAAGCTTGCCGGATGCGGGTGCCGTGGCCGCGGTGATCGCAGCGCTTTCCTCTTAGTTCCAGCTTCAACGTCTAAAACCCACCGCCCTTCAGACGTGTTGCTGACAACCAAGGAGCAGCGCACGTGCATCGGCTCGCGCCGGGTCTCCTCCGCATGCGAAGCAGTCGAGGCTTCGATGTAGCTGCCAACCGCAACCGGCGGCTTCAGCCGTGACCCGACTTTCAGTCGTCGCCAATGCTTAACAGCTTTGAGCCGGTGGTCATTAGTGTGTGTATGGCGTTGCTGATTGTGGGTGCGCAGCCCGCCTCACGAGTTCGAGTCACCGGCGGTGCGACAATTCCAAGAGCATATGCTCGCCGCACTGGTTTCCATCGTCATCGCATCGACCGTGCCCGCCGGGGATCCGGTGTCTGCTCAGCTCACGCTGCCGGCCAATCTCGATCCCGACTCGGTGCGCGTGTCCGATGCTGCTGGCGTCAGTGTTGTTCCCAAGCTCGAATGGCGCGTACCGGATGCGCGGCTCGCGTGGATCTCGACGGGATCGCCGCGCTACGAGGTGCGCTACGCCGAGCGTGATCGCGCCACCAAGTGGGAGCGGCAGACGCCTCCCGCGATGATCGGTGCAGGCGATCGCGTCACGTATGGCCGGCCGCGGGTGCGGGGCAAGCTTTCGGTAGGCCTCTGGCCGCATCCGGGCGCGATCGATTGGGACGAAGACGGCGATCTCGATCTCATCATCGGCTGCAATGACCGGCCTTACAACGGCATCTACCTGTTCCTGAACATCGGCTCGAACGACGCGCCGCTGTTCGATCGCGCCGAATGGCTGGGGCCGAGCCGCAAGGATCTGGTCATCGCCGACTTCAACGGTGACGGAGCGCCCGACCTGGTGATCTCTGGCGGCTACTTCAGCGACGTGCGGCGCAATCGGCTGACGCGCTGGGTGCCGGTCGCAGTGAAGCGCGACTACTGGGTGGGTCGCGACGACCTGTGGTATCCGGCCGACTGGGATGGCGATGGCCGCATTGACGTGCTGAACGGCGTGAGCGATTGGCGCGACTATGGCTGGGACGATGCGTTCGACGCGGAGGGGCGGTGGCAACGCGGTCCGCTGCATGGGTATGTGTGGCTCCATCGGAACGTGGGCACGAACGAGCTCCCGCGCTATGCGGATCCGGTGCTGCTCACTGCGGGAGGCAAATCGCTCGATCTCTATGGGAGTCCGGCCCCGAATCCGGTGGATTGGTTCGGCAAGGGCCGGCTCGATCTCGTCGGCGGCAGCTTCGTCGACACGCTCACCGTGTTCCGGCGAGACGGCTCAGTGCTCGACGCTGGGAAGCCGCTTGCCGTTGGCGGCAAGACCTTCCACATGGACTTGTGCATGATCCAGCCGCGTGTGGTGCAGTGGGATCGCGAGCGCGGACCGTCATTGCTGGTGAGCGAAGAAGACGGGCGCGTGGTGCTGCTGCGCAATCGCGCCGGGCGCGGCGCGGAACCGGATCTGGCTCCGCCGCAGTACCTCATGCAAGTGGATCCGTATCTGAAGAGCGGGGCGCTGTCGCGGCCCGTGTCGGTGGATTGGAACGGCGACGGCAAGCTCGACATAGTGGCGGGGAACTCGGCGGGCTACATCCAGTGGTTCGAGAACGTGGGAACGGTGCGGGCGCCGGCGTTCGAAGATCGCGGATATCTCGAAGCAGGCGGCCGGGCGATACGGCGGGTGGCGGGTCCGAACGGATCGGTGCAGGGGCCAGCCGAGGAGAAGTGGGGTTACTCGAATCCGTGGGTGGCCGATTGGGATCTCGATGGCGATCTCGATCTGCTGGTCAACGACATCTGGGGATCGGTGGTGTGGTATCGCAACGCCGGGACGCGGACGAAGCCGGTGTTGGAAGCGGCGGCGGATATCGAGGTGGAGTGGGCCGGGAGGGCGCCGAAGCCGGACTGGGTCTGGTGGGAGCCGAAGGGCAAGCAACTGGTGACGCAGTGGCGCACGACGCCTCGCGTGGTGGATTGGGATCGCGATGGGCTGCCGGATTTGGTAATGCTGAATCACCAGGGCTATCTTGCACTGTTCCGGCGCGCGCGGCGCGATGGCAAGCTGGTGCTGCTACCGCCCGAGCGGATCTTCGTCGATACGAATGGGCGGTTCTTGAACTTGGCGTTGGGCCGGGCCGGACGCAGCGGGCGGCGCAAGATCGAGACGGTGGACTGGGATCGCGATGGGGACTTGGATCTGATCCTGGATGGCGATGAGGGGCCAGTGTGGTGGGAGAACGTGGGGTCGCAGGCGAGGCCGGTGATGAAGGAGCGGGGCAGGGTACTCGAGGCGAAGCTGCCGGGGCACAACCCGACGCCGAACGCGGCGGACTGGGATGGGGACGGGAAGCTCGATTTGCTGATCGGGGCGGAGGACGGGTTCTTCTATTTCTTCAAGGGGAAGTAGGAGCCACGATGTCCTTTGCCCATGCAGGAAGCGGTGCGGACGCCGCGTGCAGAAGCGCACCGTTGCCGAAGCAGGCAACTAGCCGATACGGGCGGTCTGAGTCTGAGTTGTCGAAGAGCAGGGCAGAGTCGACCATCGTCACGGCCTGCTTACAGTACTCGAGTGCGCGCCGATAGCGGCCTTCAATCTTATCCATCGGGACGGAGTGTCCGCCGTGCTCCACGCGATACTGTACGCGCGCTGCGTTCAATTCCGGGTTGTCCAGGCAGACGAACACGAGTGTGACGTGGTATCCGCGTTCCGACGCGGTGGCGATGAATCTGAGCCAAGACTGATGACTGAATACGGTTTCGCTGCAAAACGAGACTCCGGCTTCGAGTAGCTGCCAGCGTTTCCGGTCCGCCGCCAGCTTCGCTGCCCAGGCGACCTCGTTGGTGACCGCGACGCCTTTCTCGGCTGCGATCAGATCTGCGTTGACGAAGTCCGCAATGCGGTCCTTCAGATAGCGGGTGAAGTAGGTGGACTTACCGGACCCGTTTGGACCCGCCAGAAGCCACAGATGCGGCTTGGGCATTTTCGCTTCGTTGCTCCTGTGCTCGAACGAGACCTTCTGCGGTTAGCTTGACGATAAAACGGCGGCCTTCGGGCGTGACTTCGACGGTTGCCCCGAGAGACCTGTCGACTTCGTAGCGGCTCCCATTCTTCAGAATCGTCGGTGGCATCGGCTCGGGCCGCTGCGAGGCCAGTTCCGCGATGAACGCCGCATGCTCCTCGTCGGTCATTTCACTGATCTGCTTCGTCATGATTCCAGCTTACTCCTCTAGTCGAAATGAGAAAGGCCGCCGGATCGACCGGCGGCCCCAGAAAGGAAGGAGACGAACGAAAAACTCAGTCGCCGAAGGATCCGACCTCTTCTTGCTTTTCGGCAGGCTTGATCGAATTGAGAGAAACAAAGCCCTCGGGCTTCTGTTCCTTGAGCACCACCTTGCGATAGAGCTCGGCCATGCGAGCGTTCTCGGCGTCCTGCTGGATCTTGAGCTTCTGGTCGCGGGCGCGCACTTTTTCCTCGCGCGCGTTCTTGGCGATGCCGGCTTTGTCGAGGTCGGTTTGCTTCTTGTAGGCGACGTGCTCGGCGTTGAGCGTCATCGAGTGGGCCGTGGTGCCGAGCTTCACTGCCTTGCCGCCTGCGAAGATCTCATGGCGGCCGTGCTCCTCATACCACTTGGTGAGCGTGGCCGTCATGTGCATCTTCTCGATGATGTTGCGCCAGCCGATGCCGGTGTTGTAGGCGCAGAAGCTGATCTCGCCTTCTTGCGTGGCGTAGGGGATGATGCACTGTTCGGTACGGCGGAAGTCGTAGTTGAACAGATCCTGGAACCACATGCCGGCGATGAAGAGGAAGTTCCAACGGTCCTGGCGGCGCTTCTCGATGTCTTCCAGGCGCTTTTCGCCGCTCACGGCGCCGTAGTTGCGCCCGGTGGCGCCGAAGCTCTTGTCGAACTTCTTGAGCAGGTCCATCAGCTTGAAGTGCGTAGGCGACTTGAACGGATCGTAGTTCTTCATCAGCGCGAGCGCCATGCCGATGATCGAAAGCGTGCGGCTGCGGGCGGCATCATTGACGCGCTTGAGATCGTTCGCCAAGCCGTCAGCGTAGAGGAATGCGGTGACGGGAACGGCTTCCTTGGTCTCTTTGTCGACCATCACGGCCATGCCGATGCCGCAATTGGGATGGCATCCGCAGCTCACCTGTCCCCAGGCGGCTTCCGGACCCTTCACGATATCGGCCCAGTCAGCGAACGTCGAGACAAACGAGATCGGGAACCAGTCGCGCGCAGGTTCGCCGATGCCCACCTGATTCTTCACGTCATGCGCCAGATGGGAGAGCGTGTAGCGCTGCGCCATGCGGCGCTCGGGCGTTACGTCTTCGTCGCGGCCGGTGAAGCTGACGGGCTGGAAGGCGAGGAACGGAATCTTCTTGGGATTGTCGAGAGCGAACTGGACGATGTGGCCCACCTGCTCATTGTTGATGCCGTTGACGATGGTGGTGACCGGGATGATTTCGACGCCGGAGGAGTGGAGGTTCTCGATGGCGCGCATTTTCACATCGAACAGGTTGCCGACGAGGCGGTGCGAGTTGGCTTCGTTCCCGATGCCATCGAACTGGAGGTACACGTAGCGCAGACCGGCTTCGGCGGCTTGGCGCGCGAACTCGGCCGACTTGGCGAACTCGATTCCGTTGGTGGCCGCCTGCACCGAGTTGTATCCGACTTTGCGGGCGTACCGAACCGCGTCGAGGAAGTAGGGCGAAAGCGTGGGCTCGCCACCGGAGAACTGCACCGAGAGCTGGCGGCGGGGCTTGATCGAGACGGCATTATCGAGCAGGGTCTTCACGTCTTCCCAGCTCAACTCGTGTACGAAGCCGACTTGGTTGGCATCCATGAAGCACGGGTCGCACATCATGTTGCAGCGGTTGGTGAGGTCGATGGTCAACACAGCGCCACGGCCGTGCGTAACAGTGGAACTGCCGTGGTTGTGGAGGCGCTCGTCATTGTGGGCGCGGATGTCGCGTCCGGGGAAGACTTCTTCCAGGTGCTTGAAGAAGGCCGGGTCGATCGACATGACGTCTTCGAAGTGCCCGTGCTTGGGGCAGTCCTTGATCATCATGATCTTGCCGTCTTTCTCGACGATCTGGGCCTTGATCTCGCCCACCTTTTCCTTGAGGAGGATCGTGTAGTCGACTTCGCCGTCGAGGATCTGCTTGCGCGCGGCCTGGACGCACTTGGGGCACAGCGAATCGGTGCTACGAGGCCAGCCCAGGGGAGGCTTGGTCTTTTGCCAGGACTTCAGCAGCGGCTTCTCGCTCCACTTGGGCGTGAAGCTCGGGTTCTGGTTGAACTGATTCAAAGTGTCGAAAACGGCCCACGCGCCCTTGGCGGCGAAAGTGATCGCCTTCTCGACATACTTGATCGGTTTGTGCATTCGTCTCTCCTGGAGCCTTCTGGGAGCCGGACTACAGTGCTCCTCCATACACGATAGAGGTAAGGGGTACTGCGGGGGTACCAGAATCAGTTGAAGGGGCGTATTCGCCATTTCACCGGTCGAAATCGGGGGGCGAAGTGCACGGCCAAGTTCCGAGGTAAACGACACAAGCGGCAGGGGTTTGGCTCTACCCGATCCTATTCTGGACCGGTGCCACTGATGCACGTCTGCTCGAAAGCCTTGGCCGACGCTACCTGCGGAGGTGAAATTCTCTTGGGAGCAATAGCTTGCGAGCGGATTCCAAGGTGGAGTGGCATATTTTGCGCACTAACGTGCTGAGCACAGGATGGATCTGTGATCGCCTTTGGGTTCGCGACGAGCGGTAGCGCTGGCCCTCTAGTTTCGTCGCGGAGATGTGCGCTTTGGAACAATGCATTGCAAGCAGAATTCAAGGTTTGAGGAGATGTGTGGCTGGCTAACGTGCTGAGCGCAGGATGGATCCGCGATCGCCTTTGGGTTCGCGACGATGGGGGGGGCTCTGGCTTTCGCATCTCGCTGCGGAGAAGCGCACTTTGGAACAATGCCTTGCGAACAGAATTCAAGGTGTAAGGAGATGTTTTTGAGGCTAAAATACTGATTAAAAGATGGATCTGCAATTGCTGCGCTGCCGCTTTCCCGAACTTCGCCCGTTCGGTGCTATGCTGGACCGGTGCCGCTGACCAGCGCCCGCGTGAAAGCCCTAGCTGCCGACGTTGGGTTCGAATTGTCAGGCGTGGCGAGGGCGCTGCCAGTGGAAGACAAATCCCTTTTTTCACAGTGGCTTGCGAACGGATTTCAAGGTGCCATGGGATATTTGGCGGACTATCGTGCTGAGCGGCGGATGGATCCGCGATCGCTGCTGCCTTCGGCACGGTCCATCATCTGTGTAGGGAAGCTCTACAATACGAGCTATCCGTATTCGATTGAATGCGATGGCGATGATGTTGCATGGATCTCTCGATATTCTTGGGGTGACGACTATCACGACACAATCCGACAGGATCTCGGGCGGCTGGTGGAGCGATTGGAGGAGGAGGCTGGTCCGTTCGAGTGGAAGATCTGCGTGGATACGGCGCCATTGCTCGAACGATCGTATGCGCGGCAGGCGGGGTTGGGTTGGATTGGGAAGAACACGTGCCTGATCCATGAGCGGACGGGAAGCTGGTACTTCTTGGGCGAGGTTCTGGTGTCGCTGGAGCTCGAACCGGATTCGCCGCCGCCGGATCGATGCGGGACGTGTCGGCGGTGTATCGACGCTTGTCCGACGGCGGCGCTGGTTCCGGCGGGCGACGGGCGGTGGACGCTGGATGCTCGGGCGTGTATTTCGTACCTGACCATCGAACTGCGTGGGGCGGTGCCGGAGGAGATGCGGGAGGGGATGGGCCGGCATGTGTTAGGGTGCGATATTTGCCAGGATGTGTGCCCGTGGAATCGGGGGGCTCCGGTGACGGGGGATGCGTCGTTCCAGCCACGTTCAGAACCTGAGAATCAACCTGTCGATCCAAGGTTGGCAGTCGCTCTGCCGTGTAGGGCGGGCTTTAGCCAGCGCGGGACTTCAGTCCCGCCAGCTAGCGTGCACGGCTCCGCGGAAAGCGGGACTGAAGTCCCGCGCAGGCTGAAGCCTGCCCCACAACTCGAGCCCCTACAACTCGAGCGGATGGCGGAACTCACGGAACAAGAGTTCCGCGAAATGTTTCGGGGATCGCCGGTCCTGCGAGCGCGCTATCGGGGATTTCTGCGCAACGTGATCATCGCGATGGGCAACGCCGCCCGCGCCGAGTACCGGCCGGCCCTCGAACGCCTGGCCGAGAACCCGGACGAAGTGATCCGCGAGCACGCCGAGTGGGCGCTACGCCGCTTGCGGTAACGGGACCATTTTTTCGAGCACCCGCACCGCCACTTCCTTGCCACGCTCGCCGACCTCACCCAGCGGTCCGACGCAGCTCGGGCAGCCGTCTCCGCAGCGGCAATCGCGGATCAACTGCGCCGTCATCGCCACCAGCTTCTGCGAAAGCGAATGCAGCGGCGCGCTGAGGCCCACACCGCCGGGATAGCGCTCATAGAGATAAAGATTCGGCTCCCACGCCTGGAGGCTTCCGGCGATGTCTTCGGTGAGGGCGACGCCGAGGTCGCGCGGATCGCACATGAGCAGCAGAGAAGAGACGGCGCGCAAGGCGTTGCCGAGCCCGACGAGTCCCGCCTGCTTCTCAGTCGGCGAGTACTCGGGGAACTGCGCGAGGAACTGCTGCGGGAAGTGGAACCAGAAAGCCGTGGTGTGGATCTCCTGCTCGGGCATGGACAACTGCCCGGCGCCGACGTTCTCGTTGGTGTAGAACTTCACCTTCTTGAATCCCACGATCTGCGTGTTGACGCGGACCTCGCCATGTCGCGCGAACGCATCGCCAAGCGGCGCGTCGGCGAATTGCTCGAGCTCTTTCACCTGCGTGTAATCGATGGCGTCAGTGAAGTAGTCGCACTCGACGCGGCGCACGTAGGCTTTGCGATTCTCGAAGTCGAGCCGCTCCACTTGGAACTGGCGCGCTTCGTGGAGATAGATCGCCTTCTCGTGGAGCTCCGAGGGCGCGGCCGTGTAGGCGACCTCGGCAATTACCTTGGGCTCGCTCGTCTCATCGATCACTACGAAGTTATCGCTCGACACGCTGCGCAGGCTGATGGCGTCGGCGGGATAAGTCTCCGAGGTCCAGTGCCAGGCATCGCCCGAGTGATGCACCAGGCCGAGTTCGGAGAGCATGGGGCAGAGCTGATCCACCGGATACGGACCGAACTTCTCGCCATCGCGCAGTGGCAGTTCGAAGCTGGCGCACTTCAAGTGATTGATCAGCACCTCGAGGTTGTTCGGATTGATCTGCGCGTGTTCGGGCGCCTTGCCGAAGAAGTAGTCGGGGTGCTCGATGATGAACTGGTCGAGCGGATTGCTCGAGGCGACGAGCACGGCGACCGAGGTGGTCTGCCGGCGTCCTGCGCGGCCGGCACGTTGCCACGTGGACGCGATGGTGCCGGGATAGCCGGCCATCACCACGCCATCGAGCGATCCGATATCGATGCCGAGTTCGAGGGCGTTGGTGGAGACCACGGCGCGGATATCGCCATCGCGGAGCTTGCGCTCGATTTCGCGGCGCTCCTTGGGCAGATATCCGCCGCGATAGCCGCGCACGCCTTCTGCGCCGATGGGAAGCTTGGCCGCGGCGTCTTTGAGGTAGGTCACTAGGATCTCGGTGGCCAGGCGATTGTTCGCGAACACGAGCGTCTGCTGGCCGCGCTCGATGAACTCCATGGCGATGCGGCGGGTTTCCGAAATGTAGCTGCGGCGGATGCCGAGTTGGCGATTGACGACGGGCGGATTGTAGAAGATGAAGTACTTTTCGCCGGCGGGCGCGCCGTTGTCGTCGACGAGCGTGAATGGCTCGCCAGTGAGAGCCTCAGCCAGTTCGCGCGGATTGGCGATGGTGGCCGAGCTGCAGATGAACTTCGGCTTCGAACCGTAGAACTCGCACACGCGCCGCATGCGGCGCAGGATGTTGGCGAGGTGGCTGCCGTAGACGCCGCGGTAGTAGTGGAGCTCATCGAGCACGATGAACTCGAGGTGCTCGAAGGCCTTGGCCCACTTAGTGTGATGCGGAAGAATGCCGCTGTGCAGCATGTCCGGATTGGTGAACACGACGTTGGCGCGTTCGCGGATGGCTTTGCGCGCGTCTTGCGGCGTGTCGCCGTCATAGGTGAAGGCTCGGATGCCCGCGCCCATGGCGTCGACGCTCGCGTTGAACTCGGCGAGTTGATCTTCGGCGAGTGCCTTGGTGGGGAAGAGGTAGAAGGCTCGGGCCTTCGGGTCAGAGAGCAGGCGATTCCAGACGGGCAGGTTGTAGCAGAGGGTCTTGCCGCTGGCGGTGGGCGTGACGACTACGGTGTTGGCGCCGGACTGCGTGGCTTGGAAGGCGGCCGCCTGATGGCTGTAGAGCTGAGCAATGCCGCGGCGGGCGAGCGCGTCGGAGAGGGTGGGGTGAACGGAATCCGGAACGGGCGTCAGCTTGGCCGTGCGGGCTGGCGAGTGGAGCAGATGGCGGATGGGAGAATCGGGGTTTTGTGAGAGCTCGCGGAAGCGGGCGATGGCGGCTTCGACGTCGCGCTTGGGGACGAGGGAGAATGCGGGAGTGGCGTTGGGGTCGAAGAGCGAAGGGGACAATGATTCTCCTTTTCTTCGCCATGGTAGCACCGATTGGCCCTTCTCAAGCGCAGAAGCGGAGCATGGCGCCGGCGTAGACGCGTGCCGCGTCGAGGAGACGATGCACGGAGATGCGCTCGTCGTCGGAGTGCGCGGTCTGGTAGGCGGGTCCGTAGCAGACCGTGGCGATGCCGGCTTCGTTGGCGTAGAGGTTGGCGTCGCAGACGAGGGCCATGCCGATGCGTTCGGCGGGACAGCCTGCGTCGCGCGTTGCGCCCAGGACCGCGTCCACCAGCGGATGCTCGGCGGGCGTTTCGAACGGCTCTCGAGCGGCTTCGTAGCGGGCTTCGAAGGCGAGTCCGGACTCGGCGGAGAGGCGGGCGCAGAGAGAGTCGAGTTCGGCGCGGACATCGGCGTGGGTCCTGCCGGGCTTCCAGCGCCAGGTCCCCGTGACGGTGATCGGGGTAGGCAAGCGGTTGGGATAGTCGCCGCCTTGAACGATGCCGATGTTGAGGCGCTCGTGACCGCAGAGGGCGTGGGGCGGCTCGGTTTGGAACGCTGACTCTTTGTGTTCGAGTTCGTTCAGCAAGCGCCCGAGCCAGAACACCGGGTTGTCTCGATAGGGTACATGGATAGTGTGGAGAATGCCGCGTGGACTCGAGATGCTGACGTGGAAAATCGTCGACCCGAGGCTGGCCGACCACACGTTGGCGGGACCTTCGACGATCACGAGCCCCTGTGCGCCGATGCGGCCCGAGCGAAGGTGCTCGATGAGGCGGCGCGGTCCGGTCTTGCGGCCGCGGGGAGTCTCGTGATCGATGACGCCGGTGAGCCAGACGTCGCCACGCAGGCGGACGCCGGATTGCTTCAACGCGGATGCGGCGTGGACCATGGCGACGAGTCCGCCCTTCATGTCCTCGGCGCCGCGGCCGACGATCCATTCGCCGTCGAGTGCCGGTGGACGCGAGTTGCCGATGGGGATGGTATCGGTGTGTCCGTTGAAGACGATGGCCGGGGCGGTGGGATCGGTTCCGCGCCAGCAGGCGTAGACGTTGGGGCGGCCGGGCTCGACGGGATCGAGCTCGGGTTCGAAGCCTTCGCGGCGCAGGAGATCGGCGAGGAAGAGGCTGCCCGGCCCCTCCGATCCGGTCTCGCTGGGGACGCGGACGTACTCGAGCGTGTCTCGTGCTAAGTCATCTACCCGAAGGTTGTCCAAGGGGGGCATTCCGCTGTCATGATAAGGCAAAGCACGGATTGCCGGCGCGGGCGGTGTGGGGCATGTTGGAGGAGACACCATGCTTGGACGAAAAGGAGTCGCGCTGCTGGCGCTGTGTCCGCTCGCATTCGGCGCGGAGTTCGTGCATTTTCGCAACGGCGTGAAGCTGCAAGTGGACCGGCACGAGCGCGAGGGCGGCGATGTGGTGCTGTACCGCGCCAACGATATCCAGTTCGTGAGCGCGGCCTCGATTGCCCGCTTCGAGGAGATCTTGCCGCCAGGTGTGGAGCCGCCTCGGGCTGCGCCGAAGCCCGCGCCCGCACGGCCGCAGTATCGCGACAAGGCGCGGAAGCTGATCGAGCAGGCCTCGGTGAAGCACGGGCTGGATCCGGACTTCGTGCATGCGGTGGCGCAGACCGAGTCGAACTACCAGCAGCAGGCGATTTCGCATGCGGGTGCGATCGGGATCATGCAACTGATGCCGGATACGGCCGCGGGGCTGAAAGCGAACCCGTATGACGCGGCGGATAACGTGGACGCCGGGGTCCGGCTGTTGCGGCAGTTGCTGAAGGAGTACGAGGGGAAGCCGAATGGCGTTGCGTTGGCGCTGGCGGCGTATAACGCTGGGGAATGCGGTAGCGGTACGGTGGGGTGCCGCCGTATAGCGAGACACGGCACTATGTGCGCAAGGTGATTAACCGGTACAACACGCTGGCGGTGAGTTCGCAGTAGCTGGCGGGACTGAAGTCCCGCGCAGGCTGAAACCTGCCCCACACGGCGATACGACTGCCCAGTCAGAGCGACGCCCTACTGGTGGGCCGCGGGGCGGATCAGTTCGAGTTGCGGGACCTGTCCGCTGTCCGGGACCGCGTGGGCGAGGCGGTTGTTCGCCGACCCCTCGCGTTCGCGCGCGAGGATGGGCTCGAACGTCGGCGTGAGCTTGCGGAAGATCTGCACGGCCAGGGCGCTGGTGAAGCTGTGCGCGGCGGCCTTCTGCCCTGGAACATAGGCGATGACGGTGCCGTAGAAGCGGTCGCCGATGAGGAAGACGAAGGCGGCGGTCCGGCTCATGACTTTGGAGCGGATCAGCCAGCCGTTGGAGTCATAACTGTCGAGCCGGTTATCGCCGGTTCCGGTCTTGCCGCCGACGGACCAGAACACTCCGTCGGGTTTGCGGATGGACTCGAAGGCTCGGCGGGCGGTGCCGAACTCGACCACGCCCATCATCTCCTGCCGCAGCACGGCGGCAACGGCAGCGGGCATCACGCGCTCGGGCTCGGCGGGCTTGGTGCCGAAAGCGGTTTCCATCGGTGTGCCGCGAGCGAAGTGGAGCCTCTGCACGCGCGTGGTAGGGTAGCGGATGCCGCCGTTCTGAATGATTCCGGCGAGTTCGGCGAGGGCGGCGGGATTGTCGCCGGAGCTGCCGATGGCGCTGGCGTAAGAAGGCGTGAGCGATGGGAACGGATAGCCGTGGCGCTTCCAGATCTTGTGGATCTCGGTGAATGCGTCCACCTCGAGCAGAATCCGGATACGGAGATTTTGCGCGTGGCGATGGCGCGGCTTGTAGAGCCAGCGGTAGACGTCTTGGCGAACCTCTTTGCTGCGGTCGAGCACTTCCTCGAGCTCCGCATCGGGCCGCTGGTTGAGGAATTCGAGCAACCAGAGTTCGAGCGGATGCACACGAGCGAGATAGCCGCGGTCGCCGAGATCGAAGTGCTCGGGACCGTACTTGCGGTATAGGCTCTCGACATCCACCTTGGCCAACGCCTCTTCCGGCAGCCGCGACTCGAGGAATTCGAGCAAGCCGTCGAGACCGCCGTCCGGGTTCACGGACCGGTAGGCCACGGCCAGGCGGTACGGCGTGGGGCGCATCTTGCGCGCGAGCAAGCCGAGCGATTCGTCCACCGACTTGCCCTTGTACTTGTTGTAGTACTTGGTGATGAAATCGCGGCTCTCTTTGTCGACGAACCGCTTTAGGTAGTCGGCGCGGAGCGGGTGCTCGGGATTCTCGAGGATCTCGGGCGAGAGCCCGGGCCGCGAGTAGTAGAAGTAATGCACGATGTCCCGCATCACGCGAATGAACACGAGATTGGTGGAGTTGCGGAACGCCTGCCGCAACGGCAGTTTCAATTTGCCGTTATCGTCTTTATTGAAATTGGCGAAGTAGTGGAGGCCGCCTCCGGTGAAAAATGGCTCCCACGGTACCGCCGAGTACTCGCGGCTCATCGCCGCTTCGAGAATGCCGGGCAGGGAATGGTCGCCGGGTTCACGGAGCGTATCCACCACCCACTTGGTGAGCCCGTCGTCTTCGCGCGGCTCCACCTTGGCGAGTTCTTCGGCGGACATCTTCGAATACCTGGCGTGGATCTCGGCGATCAGTTCGAGGTATGTCGCCAGGGTGCGCAACTTCGATGTGGAGCCGAGTTCGATGCGCGTGCCCTGGTTGATGTTGAGCGGCTTGTCGTAGTTGTCGGCCTGCACGCGGAGGAAGTTGGTGCCTTCACCCACCTCATAGAGGTTGAAGCTGTAGATGACCGAATCGGCTGGCCCATCCTCGATCATCTGCTTGCCCACGATGCCGGCCGAGGCGGCGTACTCCTGATCGGTCAGCTTCTTGAGCAATTGCGTGGCGTCCTGGCTGGCCTTGGCGTCAATCGTCGTCTGCACGCGGAGATCGAGCCGGTCGAGTTGATAGGTGCTTTCCACGCCGAGCAGGTTCAGCAGGCCGGCGCGGATGCTGTCGGTGGCCTTGCGGTCGGCGAACGACGCTACTACCGTGTCCGGGGCATGATCGCGGAGCGACGGGCGCTGCGAGAGGGCGAGGTCGCGGAGACGCGGCGAAATGGCTCCGGCCTCGGCGAGCATCCTCAGATAGCTGTCGACGCGATTGTGCAGCGAGGGGCGGTCTTTCTGAAGGTGATGCGAGGGCCGATTGACGGCGAGCAGCAGGCTCAGGATCTGACGAAACGCCATCGCCCGTTTGCGCTCCACCTGAATGCTGTGGATGTCGGCCTCGTTGAGCGAGAGCAAGTGGTTCACTTCGTCGAAGTCGGCGTCGAACCAAGCCCAGAGCCCATCGCCCAGCCCGTGTACTTCGCCATATCCGGGCAATGACGACAGGGGCAGGGAATTGAGGTAATCGCGCGTGATCTGCCGCCGCACCCCGAGCGTTTTCTCGCCGTCCTGGTAGGCGCGCAATGACGCGGAAAGCATCTGCCGGAACTTATCGACGATGCTCGATGTGCGGCCTTCGGGCGAATGGCGGATCTTTTCGAGCTGCGTGGCGAGGGTGCTGCCGCCACTGGTGCCGCCGCCGGAGAAAGGCTTCTTGCCTTGGTCGACGAAAGCCTTGAGCAGCCGGTCCCACTCGACTGCCGGGTTGCGATAGGGCGTAGTGGTGTCGAGAATTTCCCGGTTTTCCACGAACAAGAGACTGTGCACGACGAGCGCCGGTACACTTTCGAATTCAGGGTAGACGCGGTTGGGATACTTGGTTTGATAGAGCGGCCGGCCGGCGGCGTCAAAGATCTCGAGCCCGGCCTGTTGCTTTTCCCGATAGGTGGGAAAGACGCCGAACCAGCTCAACTTCTGCATCCATGGCGAAGTGCGAGCCTGTGCGTCGATGCGGAAGCCGCTGGTGGAGAGCTTGCCCTCCAAGCCGTCGAGCAATGCGTAGCCGAGGCGAGTATCGTAGGGCCCCGGAGAGACCGCGACGCGAGAGGTCTGGCCGGGCTCAACCTTGTACGTCATGCGGCGGGCCATCGCGGCGAACACGCGCGACTGCAACCACGACGTGCGCACCTCGGTCATGCCGAGGAGACTCAGCACGATAAGCGTGGCGATAATTGCGGCTCTGCGCCCGAACTTGGATCCGAACCGGCCGACTGCTGAGAAGGGGCTGAACAACCGTTGCAGCAGGCCGGGCGAGTCAGGCAATAAGAACGTTGGCCCGGGGGCGCCTTGCTCTAGCTCCATTTGTACGTCAAAACTTCCCCACTTCTAGTGTACATAGATGTTGAATGGCGTTGGTGAGTTGCGGAGAGACCCGATTTGAAACCGCGCCAACCATTTCGGCACACCGTCTCCATCGGCAGATGTGTTCCGAAAAACACACTGCGCGCCGAAACGACACACTTTGTGTGGCTTGCATCGTGCTTCGGCTCCAGATTTCGAGCACTCGTCCTCCCTCACTGCTTTTGGTGCACGGCAGGGGCCAACTCCTGCCTGCATGCCGAAGACTGCTCCACACTCGGTGGCACTGCGCCGAGTCTATAATGACCTCAGACCGAAATGCGCCGCTTCCTTCTGATGAGCGTGATTGCGCCGTTGCTGTGCGCCCAGAGTCCCGATCGCAAGGCAGCCGAGTGGACTCTGCAGATGGGCGGCCGGGTCCGGCTGGCAGGCGAAACGCGCCGTATCCAGGACATCGCTGAACTGCCGCCGGGAGATCTGCACGTGGAAGTGCTCGACTGGGTGGGCATGAACGTCGACCCGCCCGACCTCGAGCGGTTGGGCGGCTTGCGGCATCTGAAGGAGTTGCACTTGCCGGGTCCGCTCTGGAACCGGAACGCCGATGGTGGACGCGATGGTTCAAAGGATCTGAAGTATCTGGCGCCAGTGGAATCCCTCGAGGTGCTGACATTCAGCTACCACTTTCTCGACAGCATCCGTTTTCGCGATTCCGGACTCGAAGAGATTCGCGGCCTGAAGAACCTTCGCGAATTGGTGGTGCGGCAGTCGGCCGTGAAGGGCCACGCGCTCGACGCGTTTCAGAATCTGCGTGCGCTTGACTTGGTGCTGACGCCGTTTGACGACGACGGCATGAAGCGGCTGGCCGGCCTTCGCCAGATGCGGCGCCTTCGCTTGGGCGACACCGTGATCACTGACGCCGCGATGGATTCGCTCGATGGCATGACCGAGCTCGAAGAACTGGACCTGCATGGCACGGCGATCACCGACGCGGCCATGGCCCACTTGAAGGGCCTCACGAAGCTCCGCAAGCTCGACCTGATGGGCACCTCGATCAGCGACGCGGGAATCGAGGCGTTGCGTGGACTGAAGCAGCTCGAAGAGGTGAACCTCTATCGCACGCGAGTTTCGAACACGGGCGCGCAGGTGCTGGCATCGCTCGGCAAGCTCACGGATCTCGACCTGCGCTACAGCCGCGTAACGGCCGGAGGTGTGAACGCGATCCGCGCGGCGCTGCCTTCGGTCCGGGTGCTGTACCTCGAACGCACCGCCCGGCCGGCGACGGGCGCGGCCAAGGCGTGGGATCCGGGGACGACGGAGTTGTCGCTGGCGGGGTCGCCGGTGACGGATGTGCAACTCGAAGGGTTGCGCGCGCTGCGGCAACTGAAGAAACTCAACCTCGAGGGCACGGAGATCGGCGATGCGGGACTACGGTTCGTGGGGCAGGTGGCTTCGCTCGAAGAACTGAATTTGACTGGCACCTCCGTGACGGATGCGGGCTTGGCGCATCTGGCGGGTCTGAAGAAGCTTCGCCGATTGGTTGCGGCCAACACTTATATAGAAGGCGAGGGCCTGGGTGGGCTCGGCTCGGTGGCGGAGCTCGATCTGCATGGGTCGCCCGTGACGAACTCGGCGGTCGCGGCCCTCGGAAAGCTGGCTGCCTTGCGCAGGCTTTCGCTGGCATCCACGGATATCTCCGATGGCGCGGCCCTTGATGCCCTGCAACAAGTGGAGTCGCTTGATCTCGCGAGTACGGACTTGACTGACGCCGGACTGAAGCCGCTGGCGTCGCTACAGGGTTTGAAAGAGCTGTCACTTCGCGAGGCGCGCCTCACCGATGCCGGGTTGGCGCACCTGTCGGGGCTGGCCGGATTGCGCTCGCTCGACCTGGTGCGCACCCGCATTTCCGACAAAGGCTTGCCTGCACTGGGAAGCCTGACCGGACTGCGCGCGCTGAGCCTCGACTATGGCGAAATCAATGACGCCGGCCTCGATGCGCTGGCGGGCTTGCGGTCGCTCGAGGCGCTCAGCCTGGATAGCACGCACATCGGCGACGGTGCGGTGTCACGGCTGAAGGGCTTCGCGAATCTCGCCGAGCTCAACCTCTATCACACGCTGGTCACCGCGCCCGCGCATGCGCAATTGAAGTCCGCGCTGCCGAAATGCAAGATCGTTTGGGACGCGCAGTCGAATCTCCCGAACCGCCGCAGGAGTTGACCGAACATGCTCGCATTGTTCCTGTTCGCCGCCACAACCGCTGAGATCGACCTCACGTCGCAATGGGTCACCGACGCCGACCTGGCGCGCGTAGGGCAGATGACCGCGTTGCGCAAGATCGATCTTTCCCAGACCAAGATTACCGACGCTGGGCTCGAACATCTGAAGAACCTTCCCGCCGTGCGAGAGTTGCATCTGCACTATGCCGAGTACATGAGCGAAGACGGCATCGCGCACCTGCGCGGATGGAAGCAACTCGAAGTGCTGAACCTGAGGGGAACGCGGGTGACCAGCAAGGTGTTCGAACATGTGGCGCAGATGACGAACCTGCGCGTGCTGGACCTCGCGTTCACGCAGATCGATGATGAGGGCTTCGAACACTTGACGTCGCTGACGAAGCTCGAGCGCCTGGCGATCGGCGGAAATCGGTTGAGCGGGCATTGCCTGACGATGTTGAAGCTGATTCCGTCGCTGCGCGATTTGGACGTGGGCGGAATCCAGCGTGTGGACTCGGGGCTTTGGGGATTGCCGCTTTCGGAGAAGAACCTGGCTCGCATCGGCGAGTTGACGCAGTTGCGGCGGTTGAATTTCTCGGGTGCCACGTTGAACGATCGTGGCGTGGACAAGCCCGGGCATCCGGAAGCGGAGCGGTCGGTGTTGCCGGATTTGTCGGCCTTGCGCAGCTTGCGCGATCTCGAGTTCCTGGATCTCACGCGGCAGCCGGTGACCGCAGAGGCGCTGCGAGCGTTGAACGGAATGCCGAAGCTGCGGGAACTGCGGCTCGGATTGGTGAAGGGCGTGGATGAGGCTGCGGTGCCGGTGGGTCCGGTGCTCGAGCGAGTGTACTTCGGCAGCGGCTGGATCGACCGGCGGCGCTGATGTTCATCGGGCACTTCGCGGTTGCGCTGGCTGCGCGGTCCGCTGAGCCGAGGGCATCGCTGGGGATGCTGACTTTGGCGGCGCAGTGGCTCGACTTGATTTGGCCGCTGTTTCTGCTCGCGGGTTGGGAGCAGGTGCGCGTGTCACCAGGCGATACGGCGTTCACACCGCTGGAATTCGTCTCCTATCCATGGACGCATAGCGCGCTAGTCGCGGTGGTGTGGGCCGGGTTGTTCGCAGTGGCGTGCTGGGGCTTCGTTCGGAGGACGCGCGTGGCGCTGATCACTGGAGGGGCGGTGTTCAGCCACTGGGTGCTCGATTGGGTGACGCATCGTCCGGACCTGCCGCTGTATCCCGGGGGCGCGCTCCATGGGCTCGGTCTATGGAACTCGGTCCCAGCGACGGTGGCTATCGAGATCGCAATGTTTGTGGGCGCAGTTGCATTGTACAGGCGGGCGCGTGGACGGAGCAAGAGAGTGCTTCCATACGCGGTATTCCTGGGCGCCATCTATCTGGGAAATATCCTGGGACCGCCTCCGCCGAGCCCCGCAGCCGTTGCCTGGGCGTCGCTCGCGCTGTGGGTGATGCCGGTATGGGCCTGGTGGATCGATCGCGAGGCCGCGCGACAATAGGCTCGATGCCTGTAGCGATGATCACGGGTGCCTCATCGGGAATCGGCGCCGAGTTTGCGCGGCAGTTGGCGCGGCGCGACTATGACCTGATCCTGGTGGCGCGGCGCGAGGACAAGCTGCGCGAGTTGGCGGACTCGTTGCCCGTGGTGTGCCAGATTGCGCCTGCTGACCTTTCCGATGGCGCGGATGTGAGCAAGCTGGTGCGGCGGCTCGCCGAGCGCGACGTGGATCTGCTGGTGAACAACGCAGGCTTCGGATCGTTGGGTTATTTTCACCAACTGCCGATCGAGCATGAGTGGCGGATGCACGAGGTCCACGTGACAGCGACGTTGCGGCTGACGCATGCGGCGCTGGGTCCGATGGTGAAACGGTGCTCGGGCGGGATCATCAACGTGGCGTCGGTGTCGGCATTCGGCCGGACTCCGCAAACTGCGAGCTACAACGCGACCAAATCATGGATGTACGCGTTCAGCGAAGGGCTTGCGCTCGAGATGAAGGCGCTGCGATGCGGCGTGAGCGTGCAGGTGCTGTGCCCAGGGTTCACGATGAGCGAGTTCCACGACACGATGCATCTCGACCGGGCGAAGCTGGCTCCGAAGTGGCTGTGGATGACGGCGGAGCAAGTGGTGGCGCGGTCGCTCAAAGGGTTCGACCGCGGAGAGGTGTTCGTGATCCCGGGGTGGCATTACCGGCTGGGGTCCGCTGTGATGACGAAGTTGCCGTCGCGCGTCAGGTTTTGGTTGGAGGGGCGGCGACGCTCCTGAGGGCCTGTCGCTTTTAAGATTGTTTGGCGTAGGTCGGCAGGCTCGAGGAGAGCTTTCCGTTCTTCCGGCTTGGCGATGCTCCAGCCATAGAGGCAGCGCGATCGTACGCGCGAACGCCGGCATATTTTGCGATTGCGGGCTGAACGCTGATCCAGCCTTGGGACAAGCCGAGCCAGGCAGCGGAAGCATTGCGCATTCCTTCTGACCCATGGTCCTTGTACGAGCCACCAGGACCCCTGCGAAGCCACAGGGCGTGTTGGCGTAGCGAAAGGTTAAGGGTCGCTCAGCCTACCCCGCGATGGGATCATACTCCGCGTGCGTGCCGATCCAGAACCACGGAAATCCGTCCGAGACTTCGACCGCAAGTGCGCGATGATGCAATCCAACTCGCGCCGGCCAGACGTCATCGAGTTTCTTGAACTGCAGCGAAGGATGCCGTGGGTCGCGCCTGAGGAGTTCGAACGCCTTTTCCGCCGTCCGCCGAATCTCTGCCGGAAGCCGCCTGAAACTGGCCCAGAAGTGCGGCGACGCGCGATGGCTCACAACTCTGTCGAACGGCCGGCGCGATCATCGGCGAGGGCCCGGTCGACAAGCTGACGCAGCTTGCCGCTCTTGGAATCGCTTTCAATCTGGCGGTCCCAGACCTCCGCGTCGTAGCGTTCGAACCAAGCACGAAGTTCTTTCAGCTCCGTAGCGTCCAGTTCGGCGATGCGTTGTTCGACTTGCTCTACACGGCTCATGACGGCTTCCACCAGAATACCGTCCTCACGGAACGCCGCGCCGGCCCCTACCCCAACCCCGGGATCCCGCCCAACGACTCCGCCCGCCGCACGGACCTCAGAATCGCCTGCTCCACCGCCTCCGCCGCCGCAACCCCAAGCGCGACAATATCGGCTTTCTCGTCACCGCAGGAAAGGCCGAACGTGATGTCGCCGTCATAGGGGGTCCAGACAGGCGTGATGGTTTTCGCCACGCCGATCGATCCGAATTGGGCGAGCTTGGTAGCGCCCGCTTTGTCGAGCCTGGCGTTGGTGGCGACCACGACGAGCGTCGTGTTCTCCTTGCGAAATCCGGGACTCTGCGCCCCGCGCTTCAACTGATACGCCATGTCGGCGAACTCGGAGCCTTCGGCCGTGGTCCTGGCGCCGGCGAGGATGTGGCCACTTTCGGCTTCGCGTACATCGCCGAACGCGTTCACCACGGCGAGCGCCGCCACGCGCACGCCCGCATAAGGACCATCGAGCCACACCGTGTACGATCCCACGCCGGACTTCATCGCGTGCTTCATCCCGAAGAGCTTGCCGACCGTAGCGCCCGTGCCCGCGCCCACGCAGCCTTCCGCCACTGGCGCATCGGAGGCGGCTTCGCCGGCGCGGAGCCCCATCTCGCGGCCGGGTCGCGCTTTGGCGATGGGCAGGTCAAAGATGATCGCGCAGGGGACCAGCGGAACCACTCCCGCCGAGGTGGGGAACCCGATGCCTTTCTTCTCGAGGAATCGCATCAGGCCGAAGGCGGTTTCCAGGCCGTAGGCGGAGCCGCCGGAAAGCATGAGCCCGTGGATCTGGTCGGCGTGATGGAGCGAGGAGAGCACGTCGGTCTGCACCGATCCGGTGGCCGAGCCGCGAATGTCGACTCCGGCGGCGGCTCCACGCGGGCAGACGATGGCGGTGCATCCGGTGATGGCGGCGCGGTCGGTTGCGTGTCCAACGAGGATGCCCTCGATGTCGGTGAGGCCCTTCATGTGGGTAAAAGTACGGGTTTATGGTAGCATCGACCGTAGCGCGTGCTTGAATTCCTCAAGGCTCCCATTCTCGGCCTCCAGACGTTTGTTCAGCTCGCCGGCCGCGCCCTGCTGAACATCTTCCGATCGCCGCATTACTGGGACGATATTTTCCTTCAGGCTGACACCATCGGTGTAGGCAGCATTCCAGTCATCGTGATCATCGGATTCTTCACCGGCGGCGTGATCACGCTACAGATGGCGAAGACGTTGAATCAGTACGGCGCGAGCGGGCAAATCGGGACGATCGTGGCGGTGTCTCTGATCACCGAGCTCGGCCCGGTGTTCTCGGCGATACTGGTGGCGGGCCGGAACGCTTCGGGCATCGCGAGCGAGTTGGGGTCCATGAAGGTGACCGAGCAGATCGACGCGATGCGCGCGCTCGGAACCGATCCGGTGCAGAAGCTGGTGACGCCACGGCTGCTCGCGACCGCGGGGATGCTGCCTTTGCTCACGATCATTTCCGACTTCGCGGGGCTGGTGGGTGGGTACGTAGTCGGTTGCATCCTGCTGCGGCTGACCACGGCGTCGCAGTTCTGGAACACGGGCTACCAGGCGCTCGACTACATGGACGTGCTGCAGGGGCTGATCAAGCCGGTGGTGTTCGCGGTGATCATCTCGCTGGTGGGGTGCCATCAAGGGATGGGGACAACGGGGGGAACGCAGGGCGTGGGCCGGTCGACTACGCGCGCGGTGGTGGTGAGCTCGGTGTGGATCATCGTGGTGGATTTCTTCATCGGGAAGATGTTCGTCAATCTCTAGAGCGCCATGGCGGAAACCTCGAAGGTGCTGCTCGAGTTCGACGATGTGACGGTGCGCTTCGAGAACCGGCCGGTGATCGACCATATCAATCTGGTGGTCCGCGAGAATGAGACCGTGGTGATCCTGGGCGCCGCGGGCAGCGGAAAGACGGTGCTGCTGAAGACGGCGCTCGCGCTGGTGCGGCCGGACGAGGGGCGCGTGGTGCTGTTCGATCTGGATACGGGCAAGATGCGCGAGAGCCAGTTGCGCGATCTGCGAAGCCGGATGGGGATTCTGTTCCAGGAAGGCGGGCTCTTCGATTCGCTGAACATCGAAGACAACGTCGGCTATCCGCTGCTCAACCAGACATCTCTGCGATGCCCGAAAGAAGAAGTGCGGCCGCGCGTGGTAGAAGCGCTGCGTTTCGTGGAGTTGGAACACACGCTCGAGAAGTTCCCGAGCGAGCTCTCGGGCGGCATGCGGCGCAGAGTGGGCATCGCGCGGGCGATCGTAACGCAGCCCGAGTTGCTACTCTACGATTCGCCAACGGCCGGGCTGGATCCGATCACGGCCAACACGATCATGGCGCTGATCGCCAAGGAGCGCGAAACGCGGGGAACCACCACGGTGTTGGTGACACATCGCTACCAGGACGGGCATTTGCTTGCCAACTACCGGTACAATCCAAAGACGTCGCGCCTCGAGCAGGCTACGGCAAGCGAAGCCGCCGGACGCACGCGTTTCCTGGTGATGCAGGAAGGGCGGATCGTTTTCGAAGGCTCGCAATTGGAACTGGAGGACTCGCTGGACCCGTATGTATCCAAGTTCGCCAAACGTTTGTGACAATAGAGGATTGAACTATGGCCTCGGGTAAGAAGGTCGGGTGGGCGCAGCTTCGCGTCGGCATTGTCGCGATCATCGCGCTGGTGTTGCTGGCGATCCTCGTGTTCCTGATCACGGGCGAGACCAGCTTCTTCAATCCCAAGATCAAGCTCTACACCTACCTGCAAGATTCGGCGGCGTTGGCCAAGGGCGCCAACGTGCGGTTGAACGGGTACCTGATCGGACAGGTAAAGAACGTGGGGCTTTCGGGCCAGACCGAGAAGGGCCGCATCATCCAGGTTGAGATGGAGATCTACGAGCAGTACCGGAAGAACATACCCGATAACTCCGAGGCCACCATCAGCGCCGAGAACCTCCTGGGTAGCAAGTACATCAACATCAATCGCGGCGACAGTTCGCAGATGGTGAAGCCGGGCGCGGAGTTGAAGGCGAAGGATACGACGGCTTACGATGAGGTGGTGCAGAGCAGCTACAACCTGCTGCAATCAATGCAGGCGATGCTGAAGCGGGTGGACGCGATCGTGGCCGAGGTGGAGAGCGGCCGTGGGAGTATCGGAAAGCTGATCTACGATCAGAAGCTCTACGACAACCTGAGCGGCACGGCGCTCGAAGCTCGCAAGATCACGGCGCAGATCAATTCGGGCAAAGGCACGATCAGCAAGCTGTTCTATGAAGAGGCGATGCTTGACGATATCCGCGGAACGCTGGCGCGGGTGAATTCGTTGCTCGACGATCTGCAGCAGGGGCAGGGTACGATGGGTCGGCTGCTGAAGGATACGGCGCTGCACGACGATTTGCGGAAGACGCTGAACGAGTATCGAGTGCTTGCCGCGGACTTGAACGCGGGTAAGGGGTCGGCGGGCAAGTTCCTGAAGGACGAGGCAACGGTGAAGCAGATCCAGGCGACGATGGGCCGGATCGATACGCTGCTCGACAAGATCAACACGGGGCAGGGAACGCTCGGGCAACTCGTCGTGAATCAGCAACTCTATGATTCGATCAATGGGGCAACGCGAGAGATGCACTCGTTCATGAAGGATTTCCGGGCGAACCCGAAGAAGTTCTTGAGTATCAAACTCGGGTTGTTCTAGTGGGATGGGAAATTTCGGGACTCTGGTCGAGCTCCTTGCCTGCTGTGCGCGCTGGGCTTGGTGCGGGCGCGGGCAGCGGGACTCGAGTCCCGCGCAGGCTGAAGCCTGCCCCACAATTGCTCCATCGAGGCGGCTGAATCTCGGCGGGGAGGACGTTGGCGCGGGTGTCGGCAGCGGGACTGAAGTCCCGCGCTGGCTAAAGCCCGCCCTACACGGCAAGGCAAGTGCTGATGTGTCCCGCGCAGGCTCGAGCCTGCCCCACAAGCCGGTTGCATTGCCAGATGCCAGAATGAGTTTCTGGAGTGTGGTATGGTGATCGCGGCGTTGGCGGAAAGCAATCCGCGCGAGCGCGTCCTCGTGGTGAACGCCGACGATTTCGGATTCACGCGCGACGTGAACGAAGGCATCGTGGAGGCGCATCGACACGGCATCCTCACCGCGACCACCCTAATGGCGAACGGACCCGAGTTCCATCACGCCGTGCTGCTCGCCAAGGACAATCCTTCGCTCGACGTCGGCGTGCATCTCGTGCTGGTAGGTGAGCGGGCGCTGACGCGTCCGGGGCGAGCGTTGCCGCGCACGGTGTCAGGGCTCGTGTCGGCCTTGGCGCGGCGCGATCTCGACGTGGAGAAGGAACTGGATGCCCAGATTCGCCGCGTGCTCGACGCGGGCATTCGGCCCACGCATCTCGACACGCACAAGCATACGCACCTGCTTCCTTCCGTGCTTGACGCCGTGGCGCGGCTTTCAGAGAAGTACGGCATTCGTTGGGTGCGGCGGCCTTTCGACATTTCGATGCCCGCCAGCATGACCAAAGCTCCGCTGGCGGTGCGATTCGCCAACGCGGGGCTCGGCGTGATGCGGCGGCGGTTTGCGCGTGTGCTGAAGGCGCATGGCTGCCGCTCCACCGATTGGTTCGCGGGGTTCCAGATGACGGGGCGTTACGATGGGGCGCAGTTGGCCGCGCTGATTCGGCGGCTGCCCGAGGGGTCGACCGAGTTCATGTGCCATCCCGGTAGGCTCGGCGAGCAGTTGCGTGAGGCGCGCACGCGGTTGAAGGAGAGTCGCGAGGCCGAATTGCGCGCGCTGACGGCGCCCGAGGTTCGCGAGGCGGTCGAGTTGTCGGGAGTTCGGCTGGCGCGGTATCGTGACTTGGCGGTGTGAAATGCGCAAGGCACAACCGATTTCCCCGGCTGAGGCGGCGTCGCTCGTTGAATCCGGAATGTGGCTCGACTACGGCGTGGCGCTCTGCCAGCCCGACGTTTTCGACACGGCGCTGGCGGCGCGGCGAGACGAGCTCCGAAACGTAAAGATCCGATCTTGTTTGACCATGCGGCCGCGGGCGGTGGTGGAGTGCGATCCCGAGGGCGAGCATTTCTGCTGGCTGAGTTGGCATTTCTCCGGCTATGACCGCAAGAAGCACGACGCCGGCTTGTGCAACTACATGCCGCTCAACCTCGGCGAAGTGCCCGACTACTACCGGCGCTTTCTCGATCCGGTGGACATCGCCATCATCAAGACGTGCCCGATGGACGAGCACGGCTACTTCAACTTCAGCCTCGGGAATCTCTGGCATCGCGCGGTGGTGGAGCGTGCGCGGACCGTGATCGTCGAAGTAAACCGCAGTCAGCCATGGGTCCACGGGGAACAGAACGGAATCCATGTGAGTGAAGTGGACTGGGTGATCGAAGGCGACCACCAGCCTGCCCCGGAACTGCCGAATCCCGCGCCGACGGAGATCGACCGGGCCGTGGCCCGGCAGATCGCAGCCGAAATCGAGGATGGGGCGTGCTTGCAGATCGGAATCGGAGGCATGCCGAACGCGGTGTGTACGGCGATCATCGAGAGCGGAGTGCGCGATCTCGGGATCCACACCGAGATGCTGACCGACGGGCTCGTGGATTTGTACCGGACGGGTCGCGTGACGGGTTCGCGCAAAGCGCTCGATGCGGGCAAGGTGGTTTATACATTCGCGCTGGGCTCGGCCGGAATGTACGCTGCGGCCGAGCGCAATCCGGATTTTCACTGCTGTCCGGTTGACTACACGAACTCGCCGCATTTCATCATGCGAAATGACCGCGTGGTTTCGATCAACAACACGACGCAGATCGACTTGCAGGGGCAAGCGGCGTCGGAGTCAGACGGTCACCGGCACATCAGCGGCACTGGCGGGCAGTTGCAGTTTGTGCGGGGCGCGTATTCGTCGAAAGACGGCAAGTCATTCATCTGCCTTTCGTCGACCTATGAGAAGCGCGGCGCGCGCCGAAGCCGCATCGTGCTCGATTTGACGGCAGGCAATGTGGTGACCACGCCGCGGTCAGACGTGATGTACGTGGTGACCGAGTACGGGATGGTGAATCTGAAGGGCAAGTCGGTGGCCGAGCGGGCGAAGGCGCTGATTTCGATCACGCATCCGGATTTTCGCGCGGATCTGGAGCGGCAGGCGTTCGAGCAGCGGTTGATCCCGCGTGCGTTCGCGGGCGGAACTGCGTAATTGCTCGAGAGGAATCGGCGGCGAAACGCACTAACATCATGTGAGCACTTCGGTCCCGCCCGACATCCACAATCGGTTTGACCGGATCATGAAGGCGTTCGCCGACGAGGCACCGCGGCTGTTCATGCATCTGATGGGCGTGGAGGCGGTGGGCGCCGAAATCGAGGTATTGCCGTTGCGGCCCGAAACTGCGCCTGCCGCAAAGTTTCCAGATCATGCAGCGGTGGTGGAAGTGCACAGTGGCGGCGCTACATCTTCCACGTGGAGTTCCAGTTGGAGTACAAAGAGGACCTGCCGGGGAGGTTGGCGCGATACGGCGGGAGCTTGGCGTGGCAGCACATGGAAGAAGTGGTAACGGTGCTGATTCTGCTGCAACCGGATAGGGTTCCCGAGTTCATTCCAGAGATCGGCGAGTATTCGATTGGGCGCACGAGGACGGAGCATCCGTTCCGTACGGTCCGGATGTGGAAGGTGAAGCCCGGGTTGATCGTGGATTCGAATGATCCGCGGCTCTTTCCGTGGGCCGTCCTGATGGATTCGACCGATGAAGAAGTGCGGAAAATGGGGGAAATGCTCGGGCGGGAGGGCGACGAGGAGTCGATCTGGCGGTTCATTGCGCTGGGGAGTCTCCGGTATGATAGGACTTGGCTGGAAGCCACACTGGGAGGATTACGAGTGGGACTGGTGGAAGCGATACTGGAAGGCTCGAGCCTGGTGAAAGACATCACGCGGCGGGCGGTGAGCGAGGCCGGCGCACGGGAGCGGGACCAAGGACGGATCGAGGGGGCTCGCCACGTGCTGCGAGTCGCCTTGCGCCGGAGGTTCCCTGAACTCGAAAACTCTCCGGAGATTGATCGGATTGACGAGATGGGAAAACTCGAGTCGCTCGTGGACCACGTCCTGAGCGGTGGAATCCGGGACAGCGTGGAACGCGCGATTCGCGCTGCCGCACACCTGCCCGAGTAAGCCAGCAAGCGAGGCGGCAAACGCCATCGCCGGAGCCATCCTCGAAGGCTCCGGCTTTGTGTAGGAGATCTCGCGGCGAGAGATCGATCAGATGGATAGCGCAGGAATGCTGCCGGATGGTTACCGGGAAAGCAGTCGCGCCCGGCCACCGAGTTTCCTCGAGATTCATGAGCTCGCGCCGCAGGCATTCGAGCAGCGGCTGATCCCGCGTGCGTTCGCGGGCGGCGCGGCGTAATCGCTCGAGAGGAATCGCCGGCGAAACGCACTAACATCATGTGAGCAATTCTTCCCCTCCGGAGATCCACAATCGGTTTGACCGGATCATGAAGGCGTTCGCCGACGAGGCTCCGCGGCTGTTCATGCACCTGATGGGCGTGGAGGCGCTGGATGCCGAAATCGAGGTGGTGCCGTTACGGCCCGAGACTGCGCCGGCGGCAAAGTTTCCGGACCATGCGGCGGTGGTGGAAGTGCATAGTGGCGGGCGGCGCTACATCTTCCACGTGGAGTTCCAGTTGGAGTACAAAGAGGACCTGCCGGGCAGGTTGGCGCGATACGGCGGGAGCTTGGCGTGGCAGCACATGGAAGAAGTGGTAACGGTGCTGATTCTGCTGCAACCGGATAGGGTTCCCGAGTTCATTCCAGAGATCGGCGAGTATTCGATTGGGCGCACGAGGACGGAGCATCCGTTCCGTACGGTCCGGATGTGGAAGGTGAAGCCCGGGTTGATCGTGGATTCGAATGATCCGCGGCTCTTTCCGTGGGCCGTCCTGATGGATTCGACCGATGAAGAAGTGCGGAAAATGGGGGAAATGCTCGGGCGGGAGGGCGACGAGGAGTCGTTCTGGCGATTCATTGCGCTGGGTAGTCTCCGGTATGATAGGACTTGGCTGGAAGCCACGCTGGGAGGATTACGAGTGGGACTGGTGGAAGCGATACTGGAAGGCTCGAGCCTGGTGAAAGACATCACGCGCCGCGCGGTGAGCGAGGCGGGTGCACTGGAACGGGAGCAAGGCCGGGCGGAAGGCCGGGCGGAAGGGAAGCACGATGGACGGATCGAGGGGGCACGTCACGTGCTGCGCACCGGATTGCACCAGAAGTTCCCTGACCTCGAGGACTTGCCGGAGATCGATCAGATCGAGAGCGCGGAAACTCTCGAATCGCTCTTGTTCGGGCACGTAATGATTGCGGGCGCTGAGCGCGACAGCGTCGAACGCGCCATTCGGACCGCCGCACAGCGATCTGCGTGAGCGAGCAAGCGAGGCGGGAGTAGCCATCGTCGAAGCGATACTGGAAGCCTCGAGCCTGGTGAAAGATATCACGCGGCGGGCGGGCTCACTGGAGCGGGAGCAAGGCCGGGCGGAAGGGAAGCACGATGGACGGATCGAGGGGGCACGTCACGTGCTGCGCACCGGATTGCACCAGAAGTTCCCTGACCTCGAGGACTTGCCGGAGATCGATCAGATCGAGAGCGCGAAACTCTCGAATCGCTCTTGTTCGGGCACGTAATGATTGCGGGCGCTGAGCGCGACAGCGTCGAACGCGCCATTCGGACCGCCGCACAGCGATCTGCGTGAGCGAGCAAGCGAGGCGGGAGTAGCCATCGTCGAAGCGATTCTGGAAGCCTCGAAGCCGGTGAAAGACATCACGTGGCGGGCGCACGGGAGCAGGACCAAGTGCGGATCGAGGGGGGCCCGCCAGTTGCAGCGGCTCGCCTTGCGGGGGCGGTTCCCTGACCTCGAAGACTTGCTGGAGATCGATCCAATCGAGAACCCGGAAACGCTCGAATCACTCTCGGTGGGCCACCTAATGAATGCCGGTGCTGGCCGCGAAAAGCCAGGCGGAAGTGACCATCGTCGAAAATCGAGGCCATCCGAAGCGCCGAAGCCCTGTTTTCGACCACGAGATCACCAAAACACACCGCCAAACGGTGGAGCGCGCCATCCGCCCAGCGCTCCCCTGCTCGCCTGCATGATACAATTCCCGCTCTAGGAGTTCTTTCCCCGTAATGAAGAAAACTGTACTCGCGGCGGGCCTTCTGTGGCTCGCCGGATGTTCCCAGTCGCCCGCTCCCAGCGAGAAGTCGGCCTCCAACGCCGACGCGACGGTGCTCGAAAACGTGACGCTCATCGATGGCACCGGCCGCGCGCCCGTGGCCGATGCGGCCATCATCGTGTCGGCGGGTCGTATTCAATATGCCGGACCCAAGGCCGGGATGCCTGCGGCTCCCGCGGGCGCCGCCAAGGTCGATCTTAGCGGCAAGTTCGTGATGCCCGGCATCATCAACACGCACGGGCACGTTGGCAACACAATCGGCATCGCCCAGGATCCGAAGAATTTCACGCCCGAGAACGTGAACGCGCAGCTCGGCACCTACGCTCGCTACGGTGTGACCACGGTGGTGAGCATGGGCAGCGAGCAGCCACTCATCCTCGAGGTGCGCGACAAGCAACGCGCCGGGCGGCCCAATGTCGCGCGCGTGTTCACCGCTCTGCGTGGATTCACGGGTAAAGGTGGATACCCGACGACGGCCCAGGGAATGAAGGGCGTGCCGTACGAAGTGGAAACGGTAGAGCAGGTGGAAAAGGACGTCGAGGAACTGGCCGCGAAGAAGGTGGATCTCGTGAAGATCTGGGTGGATGACCACTTGGGCAAAGAGCGCAAGATCCCGATGGATCTGTCGAAGGCGATCATCGAGAACGCGCACAAACGCGGACTCAAAGTAGCCGCTCACGTCTTCTACCTCGACGATGCGAAGAAGCTTGTGGCCGCCGGACTCGACGGCATCGCTCACAGCGTTCGCGACAAGCCAGTGGACGACGAGTTGATCAAGCTGATGAAAGAGAAGGGCGCCTGGCAATCCGCCGCGACCTTCATGCGCGAGTACTCAGTGTTCTGCTTCGCCAAGCCCGACCCGATGCTCGAAGATCCGTTCTTCACTCGCTCCATCGCCACGGACGTGCTCACCACGCTCAAGAGCAAAGAGTTCCAGGCCAAGCAGGGGGCGACCCACGACGCGCAGGTGTTCCCTGCGTTCCTGGCCACGGCGAAGAAGAACCTGAAGAAGCTGGTCGACTCCGGCGTGAAGTTCTCCTTCGGAACCGATACCGGCCCGCCGCTTCGCTTCTCCGGCTACTACGAGCACAAGGAGATGGAGCACATGGTCGAGGCGGGGTTGACGCCGATGCAAGTGATCGAGTCGTTCAGCAAGAACTCGGCTGAGTTTATCGGTGCATCCAAGGACTTGGGAACCGTCGAGAGCGGCCACTGGGCCGACTTCGTGGTGCTCGGCAAGAACCCGGTCGAGGACATCAAGAACACGCAGACGATCGAATCGGTCTGGATCGCCGGCAGCAAGGTCAACTGATCCGTCAGGAGGTCCCGTCATGGCTCTCACTCGCCGTGAAGCAATCGGCGCAGGGCTCGCGGCCCTTGCGGTGGCTGCACCCAAGGCTCGCTACAGGGTAGGCAACACCACCAACACGCGCGGCGGGTGGGAGAACGACGTCTGGCTCTCGTTCCGCGAGGCGCATGAGGTCGGTTATCGCAACGTAGAGAGCTTCATCCACTACTTCGTCGACTACTGGGACAAGCCCAAGGAACTCGCCAAGCGCGTGGATGATATCGGCGTGAAATTCACCACGATCTCCAACGGCGGCAAGATGGAGATGCATTTCGAGGATGCCTCCAAGCACGCCAAGATCCTCGAGGATCACCTCCGCCTGGGCCGGCTGATTCGCGAACTCGGCTGCACGCACATGAAGATCAATCTCGGTCCGCGCCGCCCAAACGGCACCACCGATGAGGATCTGGTACACATCTCGAAAGTGCTCGAAGAACTCGGGACGAAACTCAAAGCCGAGGGCATCCGCTTGGCCGTTCACGCGCACATGTGGGCGCAGTTCGAAAACCAGAAAGAAGTGGACTACGTGATGGCGCACACCAGCCCCGATCACGTCTACTTCGTGCTCGACACCGGCCACGTCACGATGGCGGGCATGGATCCCGTGGCGCTGACCAAGCGGCTGGGCCACCGCATTCTCGAGTTCCACATGAAAGACACCAAGCCCGAGGTCAGGGGCGGCGCCAAGACCAGGCTTGACCGGCCCGACATGATGGGCGATCCGCCGTTCTTTCCGCTGGGCAACGGCGGCGTCGACTTCACTGCGATCAAGGCGCACCTCGATTCGATCGGCTGGCAGGGGTTCCTCACTGTCGAACTTGATACCTCGCCGTGGCGGCCTCCGAAGGAAAGCGCTCGCATCAGCTTCAACTATCTTCGCGACAAACTGAAACTACCGGCCGACAGCTTCACCGCGCGCCGTGCGGGCGGCCTGTAGCTCATGAGGCCTACCAAGACGCGCCACATCGTGCTGTGGCTGACGGTGCTCGCCTACATGATCACCTACATGGACCGCGTGGTGATCTCGAATACGATGCCGCTGATCGAGAAGGATCTCCATCTCGACACGATCACCAAGGGCTGGATCCTGAGCTCATTTCGCTGGGGCTATGCGTTGTTTCAGATTCCAGGCGGGTGGCTCGGGGATTTGTATGGTCCGCGGAAAGCGCTGACCTGGATCGTGATCTGGTGGAGCGCGTTCACGTCGCTCACGGCGATGGCGTGGAGCGCGACTTCGATGGCGGTGTTCCGGTTCTTGTTCGGCGTGGGCGAATCGGGCGCGTTTCCTACGGCTACGCGGTCGCTCTCGCGCTGGATGCTGCCTACCGAGCGCGGTTACGCGCAGGGCATTACGCACGCGGGCTCGCGGCTGGGCGCGGCGGTGACGCCTCCGCTGGTGGTGTGGATGATGACGGCCTACGGCTGGCACGTGCCGTTCTACGTGTTCGGATGCATCGGCGTGCTGTGGGCAGCGCTGTGGTTCTCTTACTATCGCGACCATCCTGAAGATCACGCGGGAGTGAACGAGGCCGAACGCGAGTTGATCCGGAGCTCGCTGGGCACGGCGAAGACAAGAGCGAAGGTTTCCGTGCCGTGGGGGAAGATCCTCTCGAATCCAGTGGTGTGGAACCTCTCGGTGATGTACTTCTTCTACGCGTGGTGTCTGGCTGTCTATCTCGACTGGTTCCCCACGTACTTGAACGAGTCGCGCCACATGGACCTGAAGCGCATGGGGTTGTTCGCGTCCCTGCCGCTGTTTGCCGGCACCCTCGGCGATTTTCTGGGAGGTTGGGTTTCCGATCGCATTGGCGAGCGGCAAAACCTCACGTTCGCGCGGCGTGCGGTGGCGATGTTCGGCTTTCTGCTGGCGGCGGCTGGGATCATCCCGGCGACCTTGGCATCGAGCGCGGAACAGTGCGTGGCGTGGACCTGCCTGGGTGTCTTGGGGCTCGAGTTCACGGTTGGCGTTTCGTGGGCGATTCCGCTCGACATCGGTGGCGACTTCGCCGGATCGGTGTCGGCGGTGATGAACATGTGCGGCAACATCGGCGGCGCGATTTCCACGCTAGCTCTCGGCTACCTGACGAAGGCCTATGGGTGGAACGTTCCGTTCTTCGTTGCGGCAGCGGCGTGCGTGCTCGCAGCGGTATTGTTCTCGCGGATCAACGCGGATCACAAGATCGATTTTTCGTGACACCCGCCCTACACGAACCCGAGATTGCGCACCGAGAAGTTCTTCAAGCTCGGGAACACCGCATCGAGTGACGCATCGGGCACGCCGAACCACTGCGCCATCGTCGCGCCGTACTGATCGAGCGCCGTGGAAGGTAACAGCGCTCCCCGCGACCCCGTGTCATCCGGACCACCGAGCGAAAGATCGGGGAACTTGCCATACACGTCGCCGCCGTTCACCGCGCCGCCCAGCACCAGGAAGTGATTGCCCCAACCGTGGTCGCTGCCCGTGCCGCTCGGCTGCAGCGTGCGGCCGAATTCGGATTCGAGGAACGTGGTCACCTTGTCGGCGATCCCCAACTCCTGCGTAGCCTGATAGAACGAGAGCATCGCCGCGCCCACCTGCTTGAAGAGGTCCCACTGCTGCCAGCTTTGCGAGCCGTGGGTGTCGAAGCCGCCGAGCGAACAGAAGAACACCTGCCGCTTCATGCCGAGCGTGTTACGTAGTTGCAGAATCTGCGCCACCTGCTTCAATTGGTTGCCGATGCTGGTTCCAGGGAACACTGTCTGCAGCGGAGTCCCGCTGGCCGCGCTCGCGAGCATTGCCGAAAGGTCCAGCGCATCCTGGCGCACCTTGTTCGCCTTCTGCACCATGGCGAGTCCGCTATCCATGGTAAGGATCGACTGCAGCGACTGCAGGCGCGCCGTGCCCGCCGTGGCCGGCCAGATATTCATCCCGTAGGGAAGCATGTCGTAGCCAGGAATGAGGCTCGCCGACTGCACCACGTTTCCGGAACAAAAGATCTGCTGTCCGGAAAGTGACACCGAAGCCGGGAAGGTTGCGGCTCCGTTGAGGTTCTGCACCTGATCGGAAACGCGCCCCGCCCAACCTGTTCCGCCCGATCCGCCGGGCGTCGCGGTCTGCATCTGCAGGACTTGATCGGAGTGCGAGAACAGGTTGGTGGGGACGGGCGCGCCCGAGAGGTACTGGGTGCGTGAAGTGGGTTGTACGATGTTGCCGACATTGGCCACCGCGGCGAGCCTCCCTTGCGCCCACAGCGGTTGGATCGAAGAGAATCCATCGTTCAACGCATACGGCGTCCCGTTTTTCGCTGTCACCGGCATCAGCTTGGTGTTCGTATCCGGCAGCGCGAGCGTGCCGCGCGCGGACTTATACGCGTTGAACTGCGCCGTGGCCTGCGGGATCAGCAGGTTGTGGCCGTCGTTTCCGCCGAAGAGGAAAACGCACACCAGCGCTTTGTAGTCATTGGCGGGCTGCGCGAAGGCGTTCATCATGCCGAAGCGCGCGAAACCAGCCAGGGGCGCGGCCGCTCCCGTTGCCAGCCGGAGCAATCCCCGGCGCGAAATCGAAGTCGTCTCTTTCATGAATTCCTCCTCAGTACTGCACCGTGTATTGGCCGCTGAGCACGGTCAGGTAGAGCGCCGTGATCATACGCTGGTTGTTGTCGTAGCTGGCCGTGATCGCGGTCGACAGGCTCGACTTCATCGACGCCGGCATGCGTCCGTAAAGCAGGCGCGAATTGATGGTCTCGATCAACGCGGTCGTGTCGCCCGCCACTGCGATGTATGGCGAAAGGTCAATGGTCATGTCGCCGCCGTTTGGCGTGGTCAGCAAACCGTAAAGCCAATTACCGCGTTGCATCGCCTCGGTGGGCGCGTAGATCTGGAACTCGGGTCCGAAGAGCTGCGTTGCCGGAATCCGGAACAACATCGGATAGAACCCGAACACCGAAGGCGGACCCATCGGATACATGCCGAGTTGGCCGAACTCCCATGGGCGGATGTTCACCGGCGCCAACGATCCATTCATCGCGCGGAGGAACGAAATCGCGTGGTAAGTCGAATCCTTGAGGCGGCCCTGATTGGGCGTGGCGTTGTCCTGCCGTGCTTCGGGATCGAGCAGAATCGCCGTCAAGACCGCCTTCAAGTCTCCCTTCGCGCCGGCGTTCCAGACGTTGACCACACGCTGGACGTAGGCAGGCGAGGGATTGCTGGTGACCAGATCGCGGATCAGCCTGGTGACCACGAACGGACCGGTATTGGGATGATTGAACACGCAGTCGAGTACCATTTGCGTCTCGACGGCCACCGTCTTTCCGGCGGGAATCGCGCATCCGCCCACCAGCGTCTTTGCGGTGGTGTCGTGGTTGGCGTCGCGCGTCTCCATCGGACCATTGAACGATTCCCAGTTGTTCGACTGGGGCGTTGCGCCCGGCGCCGTCGGATACGTCCAGCCGGTGAGCGCGCGTGCGGTCTGCGCCACCGTCGTGTGGTTGTAGGTCTGAATGGGATTGCCTTGCCCGTCGATCTGCACGGTGCCGTCGGGGTTGAGGGCCACCAGCCCCACAGTGAACAGCTGCATCAACTCGCGGGCGTAATTCTCGTTGGCTCCGCCGCCAACGCCTGGCTTGTTGGAATTAGCGAGGTCGAGATACTTGCCCATCTGCGGGCTGGTGGTGATGTCGCTCAGCAGTTGGCGATAGTTCCCGAACGCGTTCTTCGAAAGGATCTGCCAATAGGGCACGAACTCCGGTGGATAGATGTTCTTGTTCGTGGAGATCACGATGATCTTGGCGAGCGCGTTCACCATGCGCTGGCGCAACTGATCCGGTGCGTGGACCATCCGCGAGAGGTACTGTTGCTGGGCGTCACTGGTGGTGGCCGGCATCAGGATCGGCGTCTCCGCCAAGGCAAATTGCGCGTTGAGCCAGCCCTGGTTTCCAGCTTGATTGAGTGCGGCGAGGTCGGCGGTGGTTGGGCCGAACGCCGCCTGTTCGAGGAAGCGCCCTTGCGACACCGGGATCGCTGAGACGGGCGGCGCGGTCACTGTGACGAGCGCTTGGGCGAACACCGTCGGGTCCGCGGCGCTGGTAGCTTTCACCGTTACGGTTGCGGGGCTCGGAATCGAAGCCGGGGCAGTGAAGAGTCCCGCTGCGGAGATGGTTCCTCCCGTCGCTGTCCAAGTCACCGCCGTGTTCGCCGTACCGCCCACCGTTGCCGCGAACTGCTGCGTCGCGCTGGTTTGCACGCTCACCGAGGCTGGGCTTACGCTCACCGTAACCGCACTGGCCTTGATGGTCACCGAGGCGGTTGCGGAGACATTCGGATCAGCCATGCTCGTCGCCTTCACGGTCACCGTGGCCGGATTCGGCACCGATGCCGGAGCAGTGAACAAGCCGGAGGCCGAGATGCTTCCCGCTGTAGCGCTCCAGGTGACTCCCGTGTTCGCCGAGCCTCCCACTGTTGCCGTGAATTGCTGCGTGGCGCCGATGGTCACGCTCGCCGACGCCGGGCTGACACTGACGGTCACCGGAGCCGCGGTGACGGTGATGACCGCCGATGCCGAAACCAGCGGGTCTGCCGCGCTCGTTGCCTTCACTGTGATGGTGGCTGGGCTCGGAACCGATGCCGGCGCCGTGAACAGCCCGCTCGATGAAACGCTGCCGCCCGTCGCCGACCAAGTCACCGCCGTGTTGGCCGAGCCGCCCACGGTGGCCGTCAATTGCAGTGTCTTGCCTACGGCAACGGATGCGCTCGCTGGCGAAACGCTGACCGTCACTGAGGTCATCTTCACGGTCACGTTGACCGGATCACTGGTGGTGGAGCCCGGTCCGGGATTGACCGCGCGAATCTGCGCAGTCCCCACCATGGAAGCGGGAATGTTCGTGGTCACCTTGAGGCTTGTTGGCGAGACGAAAGTGGTGGGCACCGCCTGATTGTTGATGGTTATCCAAGCCCCCGCGATGAAGCCCGCGCCATTGATGCTGAAGTTCGCCGGACCCACCGCAAAGGTGGATGGGTAGACACTCCAAACGTAGGTTTGGGGTTGGGTGATGTTGACCTGCGCGGTGCCGAATTTCGCAGGGAATGCAGTACTCGTCACCGTGATGGTAACGGTGTTGTCCATGGGGACATCGCCAGGCGCCGAGTATAGGCCGGTCTGCGAGATAGTACCGTATTTGGCGCTTCCGCCCACCACCCCATTCACCGCCCACGTCACCGTATTCGGCGACAGCGGAACGTACGCGGACATCTGCCGCGTAGTGCCTTTGGGGATATTCGCCGGCCCCGGATAGACCGTGATGGACTGTGCTCCAAGAGCGCCGGCAAGCGCCAACGCGAGTGTGAATCCATGAATCGTTTTGCCCACGACCCACAGTACGGCAAAACCAGCTAAAACGGACCATTCTCAGGTGCGTTTCCCGATGTGGTGGGGAGTACACGTAGTCCCCATGGGGCAGGCCGGTGAAACGCTTTCAGGCCCGAGTGTCACTACTCATCAGATTCGTGCTCGCCTCGCCGTAACAAAAGCCCAATCCAATAGCGGCAGCCCTCTCGAACTCTCGAGAGGCGAAGTGTGCGAGCCGGAGGAGGATACACACATATGCCCAAACGCGCCCTGATTCTTGCCAGCGCCGGAGTGGCGCTCACCACTGGACTCGCGGTTCGCCTGATGGCTGCTCCCACCACAGTCACTTTTACCTTCACTCGCGTCGTCGAGCTCCAATGCGACGAGGGCTTCGGCGAGTCGTGCCCGAACGACTACTATCCCAAGGTCGAAATCGATTCCCAAGGCCTCGACGATGGCAAGAGCCGGTTCTGCTGCGCTCACGGTACGGACTTCAACCCCAACTGGGTATTCACGGCCACTGTAGATTCGACCCATGCTGCGTTTCCGATCCATGTCGAGCTTTGGGATCAGGATGACTTGTCTGCGGACGACCTTCTCGACATCGCGAACGGACCGAGCCCACTGGACATCGTCGTGAACACGGACACTTGCACGTGGTCCGGCGGCGGCGTCTCCGGTCACATCGGCCGGCCCGGGACTTCGCAAGGCAGTGGCAAAGACTCGGCGAAGATCGAGTTCATCATCAATTCCACGCATCCCAACTGCCAGGACTCCGACGGAGACGGGCTGCTCGATGGGTGGGAGAAGAACGGATTCGACGCCGACGGTGACGGGACCATTGATGTCAATCTGCCGGCGATGGGAGCGGATGCTTCCCGCCGCGATCTGTTTCTGGAGATCGACTTTCTGGCTGCCGCGGGACACACGCATGCTCCGCTCCAGACCGCACTTCAGGATGTGGTGCAAGCATTCGCGAATGCGCCCGTGACGAACCCGGATGGTACGCGCGGGATCCAACTGCACATCGACATCGGAGCCCTCTATGGCGCGGGTGCCGTCACCAAAGTGGTGGGTACGGGCGGCGTGACGGGAACCATCGGCGACTACGGCGGTGGAGGCGATTCATTCAACGAGGCCGGCAACACGATTGTCGACTGGGATGGCGCCACCGGAAATCCCGGCACCGACTTCTTCACGCTGAAAAACTTGAACGCCGCCCGCAACGACTTCTTTCGCTACGCCATATTCGTGCACCAAACCAACGGGCGCGCGGCTTCGAACGATTGCACCACCGGCTGGTCAAAGGGTTCACCGGGTGTCAACTTTCTGGTTTCCCTCGGTGGCACGAGCGGACCTCCAGCCAACAACCCCTGCTGGGGGATCGATGCCGCCGGCAACTCCGTGGGAACCCGCCCGCAGCAAGCCGGGACCCTGATGCACGAGTTCGGACATACGCTCGGGCTGGACCATGGCGGCGGCGATCCATTGAACACGAAACCGAACTACCAGAGCGTGATGAACTACGCGTTTCAAGCGTGTTCGGTACCCGCCATCGCCGGCGCCGGATTCCCCGGTGGTTGCGACTACTCCCGCGCCGCATGGCCCGCGCTCAACGAGAACAGCCTGGACGAATGCCGCGGAGTGGATAGCGGTGCGTTCGGACTGGGGCCGTCGGACTTCAACGCGAGCGGCGTGTTTCAAGGCGTGACCAACTGCCAGCCGCCCAACAACGCGAACATCGCGTTCAATCTCAATGGCGACTTCACCGACACCAACGGCAACGGGACACAAGATCCCAGTGAACCCGCGACGTTGGGCGTGCTCAACGGATTCAATGACTGGAACGCGCTGGTCTACAATTTCCGCACCATCCCGGATTACACGAAGGCGGGCACGCCGGTACGCGATGAGCCCGATCCTGAGACGATCGCACGGGCACGGGCGCGGCTGCTGGCCGTGGCGGGTCCGAAGCTGCTCATCTCGGTAAATGGCCCGGCGGCCGCCACGCCGGGAGACTCGATCACCTATCAGGTGCAGGTGACCAACCGGCTCGCCGACGGGGCGCGCGGCCCTGCTCTCGGCGTGAACCTGGCCAACACCACACCGGATGGCGCGGTCCAAACGTTCTCGCTCGGTACGGTCCCCGCCGGAGGCGTCAGAGATCAAGCGATTCCATTCCACGTTGCGTGTTCCGCCACCGACGGAACAGCGCTCGCGGACAAGGCTCAGGCAACCGGACATGACCTTGCAGCGAATGAGCTCTCGATCACTGCGCTGGCAATGACCACCGTGCAGGCTCCCGTGCTGGTCACCAATCTGAGCGCAACGGCATCGGTGAACGCGGGTGAAGCCATTACCTACGACATCACCTATCGCAACACGGGCAGTGGCGCCGCCACGGGCGTGACCGTGAGCATGGTGTTACCCGCGGGAGTCTACTACAGCACCGGGCTCGATCTCGGCGCTGGCCCGAAGCCGAACACGGTCACGCTGAATCCTGGCGGTACGCGGACGCTTGTTTGGAACATCGGAACCGTGGCGGCCGGGTCTGGTCTCGCCACGATCCAATTCACGGCGCGGCCAACGTTGCTCGCCACCGGAGGCACTGCGTTGCCGGCGACAGCCTCAGTGACCTTCGGCAGCACCGGTGGTTGCTCGTATCCACCGGTCACCGCCAATTCGTCCACTACCATTACGGTCGTAGCTCTGAACCCCGAACGCGAACCGCACGGGACCTTCTACTGGCACAGGCACGTCAAGGAGCAGTCCGGCGAAATCCTGGCGCGAATCCAGGCGACCGATCAGCGCTACGACAATGCGGCGTCCGACGGTGCGCTATCGAGTGACGAAGCGAGAGTGGCGTCAGGCAGGCCCCCGCTCGATGTCTACCTCTTCCAGCGCGATCGCCCAGAGATGCTGCGGCGCGAACTGTTCGCGTTCTACCTGAATCTTGCCACGCGGCGGATCAACGCCGAGAGCCCTGTTCATGACAAGCACGTACCGTCTCTGACGAACGCGCGTGACGCGGCGCTCGAAGCGGATGCCGCGCTCGCAGTCCCGTTTACGCCAGCGGCGAAGGCTCGCTATCACGCGATTCGCGAGGTGCTCGATCATCTCAATGATTAACCGGGGAGGAACCGGGTCGAGACAGAGCAACTCGAGTTACTATGTTTAGACCATGTTCGGCCGGGCGCTCGCCGTTTACCTGACACTGATCCTGACTTGGGAATATTGGGACCGCGTGGAACGAGTCCGCGAGAAAGAGCGAATTGCCTACCATCAGTCGGTGATCGGCGGCTCGGCCCCATCGGAGACCCGCGCCCGCGTCCTGGTGCCGTGGCTGGCGGAGTTCGGCGCCCGCGCCATCGAGAACCTTCCCAAGGGGGCCGGGTTTGCTCCCGTTCCCGGCCGCCCTTACAGCAGCAGAGCGTTTCATCTGAGTTACATAATTCTGAACGGACTGGGAATACTATTACTTCTCCATTTCATGCGATTGCTGGCCGAGGCGCTTTACGGCCGGATCCTAGCCATGTTCGCGGTAACGTTGTCGGCCTGTTTCCTTTGGTTCACGTTTCGCGATCAGTACTATCATCCGTGGTCGCTCTGGGAGCCAGGGATCTTCGCGTTCGGCATGTATCTCGTTCATAGGGGGCGGCATGTCGTGTTCATCGCGCTGTGCGCGATGGCGGCTCTGGTGCGCGAAACCACGGTGTTCCTCCCGTTGGGACTGGTGATTTTTGGAATTCTGCGTCACCGCCGGCCCGATCGTGCCGCGATTGTGGCGCTGGCGGCTTGGGCCGCGGTGTTCGCTGCGGTGAGGCTCGGCGTCGGCTTTCAAGGACCGCCGGCAGACTATTTTCCGTACCTGTGGCGGCAAAACGCCCAGGCGTTGCCCTACACCCTCCTGCTCACGGCATTGCTGCTCGGCCCGATGTGGTTTTGGCTAGCCCGAGGCATCCGGCATGCCCCTCCCTTGCTCATTGCCTTTCTTCTCTCGTTCTTCTGCTACGGCGCGCTGCTCATTACGGTGTCGTTCTGGTGGGAGATTCGCTATTGGGCCTCCGCGATTCCAGTTCTGGTTCCGTTGATCCTCGAATCCGTCAAAGGCGAGTTTCCGCCGCCCGTGGAACTCGGGGTGGGCGAGCCGGGGGCCTCTCGAGTGCCCGCCGCGGCTGCCGGCGATCGATAGCGACCCTCGTTCGTGCGGCATTCGTTCGCGATGGCGCGATGGCGTGCTATAGTTCGTGGGTCTAAAGGAGTCGCCCATTGCTTCGCTTTCTCGCCGCCATCCCTCTTTTTGTATCCGCCGCCTTTGCTCAAGTACAGGCGGGCCGCATTGTCGGAACCGTATTTGACGCCTCCAAGGCCGCCGTTCCCGGCGCTTCGGTCACGGTCACCGAGGTCAACACCAACGCCGTCCATCGCGTAACCGCGAACGCTACCGGTGACTATGTCGTTACACCGCTTCTGCCGGGCCTCTACAGCGTTTCGGTCAGTTCGCCCGGGTTCCAAACCATCGTCAAGAACCGAATTGAACTCCAAGTTGGCCAGGTGGCTCGTGTCGACGTGGATCTGGTGGTGGGCGAGACCGTCACCAAGCTCGAAGTCAACGCCGATGTGCCCGTGCTCGATACGGACTCCGGCACTCTGGGGCAGGTGATCAACAACCAGCAGATCGTCAGCCTGCCGCTCAATGGCCGCGGATTCTACGAACTGGCGCGGCTGACTCCGGGCGCCGCGCTCCTGCCGGGCAGCGGCAATGTGCTGCGCATCCGCCCCGAGTTCATCAACGGGACCGCGATCAGCGGCGTTCGCGGACGCTCGATCACGTTCCTCATGGATGGCGTCGACATCTCCGAGCAGCACCAGGGCGGTACTTTCATCCAGACATCGATCGACGCGCTGCAGGAGTTCAAGGTGCAGCAGAACGGCTACTCAGCCGAGTTCAGCCGCGCGGGCGGAATGCTCAACGCCACCACCAAAGCCGGCACAAACGATTTCCACGGTGCAGCGTTCGACTTTCTGCGGAACGACAAGCTGGATGCGCGCAACTTCTTCGCGCGCAACCGCGAGATCCTCAAGCGCAACCAGTTCGGCGGCGTGCTGAGCGGTCCGCTGTGGATCCCCGGTGTGCCCAGCGGCAAGGACAAGATGTTCTTCCTGCTGAGCTACGAAGGCATGCGCGAACGGCAGGGCTTGGTCTTCAACAACCTGGTGCCCACCATGGCCAACCGGCAAGGCAACTTCGCTGGGACGGCCGCGATTTTCGATCCGCTCACTACGTCGGGGACTACGCGCACTCCGTTCCCCGGCAATATCATCCCCACCAGCCAACTCGCGCCCCAAGCGCTTTACTTCAACAAGTACATCGCCGAGCCGAACACGGCTGCGGGTACCGCGTCATTGGCTCCTTCGCGCCAACTCGACCAGGATCAATTCACGCTCCGCGTGGACCGCAACTTGAGCGACGCGCACAAGCTGTTCGTGCGTTGGAGCTTCCACGACAACCGCCAGAACGATCCCAACGCGCATCCCGCTCTGGGAATCGCGCCATTGACCACGCGCGCCACCAACATCGCCGCCAGCCTCACCAGCAACCTGGGAACGCGTTGGGTGCACGAGTTCCGCTAAAGCCACATGGCTTCTGACGTGAACCTGAAGGCGTTCTTCCAAGGCACCGACATCAACTCGCAGGCGGCCATCAAGGGCTTCGACGACACGCGGCGGCCGGGAGTGGCAGGCGCGTTTCCCGATTTTTCGTGGTCGGGCTATTCGACGATGCAGGGCTCGGCATTCGACCAGCGCCCCAAGACTCAAGACCGCTACGTGGAGGAGTTCAACGACAACCTCACCTTCATCCACGGCAAGAACATCTTCAAGTTCGGCGGCAAGGTCCGCTACTTCCGCCCGCTGTTCACCGACAGCAAGCAGTTCGTGGGCCAGTGGAACTACAGCGGCATCAACACCGAGAATCCGGGCAGCCCCAATGGCACGGGCAACGCGTTTGCGGACTACATGCTCGGCTATCCGGCCTCGGCTACGCGCGCGTATCCGGGCGATGTGTTCGGCGGCGTGAACACGTATTGGCAGTTCTTCTTCCAAGACGACATCAAGGTCTCGCGGACCTTCACGCTCAACGCGGGCATCCGCTACGAGTACACGCCTTGGCTCAAGGGATACAAGAACCAGGTGGGCACGTTCGACGGTACGAAGGCGAAGCCCGTGATCATCGCGAGCGCAACCGACAAGATCGACTTGAGCGCCCAGTTCGCCGCGCCGACGGCGTATCCGCTGTTTCAAGATGTGATCCAAACGAGCAGCCAAGCCGGCTTGCCGATCACGATCACGTCTCCCGACAAGCGGCAGTGGTCGCCGCGAATGGGCTTCGCGTGGCGGCCGATCGGCGATCGTACGGTTTTCCGCGGCGGCTACGGGATCTTCTACGAGACCGAGAATAGCGACGGCCGCGTGAACCTCAACATGGTTCCGTTCAAACTCGACGAGACCGCGTTCAACGATCGCGGCACCCGCCCCACCCGCACCATGGGCGACTTCTTCCTGGGCCGGCCGCTCTCGCTTTCCGCGCAACCCGGCATCAATCCCACCTACACGAAGATGCGCATGGGTTATGACCAGCACTGGAACTTCGGCATCCAGCATCAGATGCGCAACAACCTGCTTCTGGAAGCGGACTACGTGGCCAATCGCGGCGCGTTCCTGAATTCGGCGAACGTGTTCAACGATCCGCTCGCGGGAGCGGGCAACGTGCAGGCGCGGCGACCGTATCCGCGGTTTGGATCGAGCCAGTTCAATGCGCAGGATCTTTCCAACAGCTACCACTCGCTGCAGTTCAAGAGCGAGAAGCGGTTGTCGTCCGGTCTGTGGTACCTGGTTGCTTACACGTGGTCAAAGACGATGGACCACCAGAACATGCCGGTGAAGGGCTACAACTCCTACGCGTTCGAGAAGGCGCTCGCCGACTTCGACGTTTCGCACAACATCGCGCTGAGCTTCGGATACGAGTTGCCGTTCGGGAAGGGCAAGCCGTTTGCGGGCAGCGCGAATTCTGTACTGAACGCGTTCATCGGCGGGTGGCAGACTCAGGGCATTCTGGACCGGCGGAGCGGTCGTCCCTTCACGCCGACCGTGTCACGCGACGTCGCCAATATCGGTCGCGGCGGGCAGCGTCCGAACCGCATCGGATCGGGTGTGGCCTCGAACCCGACGCTCGACCTGTGGTTCGACAAGACGGCCTTCGTGGTTCCGGCCAACTTCACCTATGGAAACTCGGGCGGGCGCATTCTGCGCGAAGACGCGCAGCGCTTCTTCGACTTTTCGATGTTCAAGGTGTTCCGCGTGCGCGAGAAGGCGAAGGTGGAGTTCCGGGCCGAGTTCTTCAACTTCTCAAACACCGCGAGCTTCGTGGCGCCCAGCACCGATGTCGATACGGCTAACGGCGGCCGCGTGACTTCGACCGCGAACGCGCCGCGGCAGATCCAGTTCGGCCTGAAGTTCAGCTTCTAACATGATCCGATTCATCTTGGTACTTGGCTGCGCCGTCGCGATGGCGCAAGACGCAGTGCGCATTCGTGTGGACGCCGGCGCACCCGGACCGCCGTTCCGCCACTCGTGGGCGTTCTTCGGCTATGACGAGCCGAACTACACCTACACGAAGAACGGCCAGAAGCTGTTGCGAGAGCTTTCCACGCTGAGTCCGGTGCCCGTGTTCATCCGTGCACACAACCTGCTGACTACGGGCGATGGAACGCACGCGCTGAAGTGGGGATCGACGAATGCGTACACGGAAGATGCGTCGGGAAATCCCGTATATGACTGGAAGATTCTCGATCAGATCTTCGACACGTTTCGCGACACCGGCGTGAAGCCGCTGGTCGAGATCGGATTCATGCCGAAGGCGCTCTCCACCAAGCCCGAGCCCTATCAGCATCAATTTCCCAAGACTCCGATCCAGGCGGGCTGGGCGTATCCACCGAAGGATTACAAGAAGTGGGCCGATCTCGTACACGCGTGGGTTCGCCATTGCGTGGAGCGCTATGGACAGCAGACCGTGGAAGGCTGGTATTGGGAAGTGTGGAACGAGCCGGACATCATGTACTGGCAGTCCACGCGCGAAGAGTACGAGAAGCTCTACGACTACGCTTCCGATGCTCTGAAACGCGCGTTGCCGACGGCTCGCATTGGCGGGCCGCATACCACGGGTCCGGTGGGCGATAAAGCGGCGGCGTTCTTGCGCGAGTTCCTCGAGCACTGCGCGCGCGGAACCAACCATGCAACGGGAAAGAAGGGTTCGCCGATCGATTACATCGCGTTCCATCCGAAGGGCCAGCCGCAGGTTGTCGAGGGCCACGTGCGCATGGGCATCGCGCGGCAGTTGAAATCGATCGATCGCGGATTCGAGATCGTCGCGTCATTCCCCGAGTTCAAGTCGACGCCGATCATTCTGGGCGAGTCCGATCCCGAGGGTTGCGCCGCGTGTGGCGTGCGGACGCATCCGCAGAACGGATATCGCAATGGTCCGCTGTATGGCGTCTATTCGGCGGTAAGCACCGATCGCACGATGGAGTTGGCGCGCAAGCACGGCGTGAATCTCGAAGGCATGGTGACGTGGGCGTTCCTGTTCGAGGACCAGCCCTACTTCGATGGCTTCCGGACGCTGGCGTCGAATGGCGTCGACAAACCGGTGCTCAATGTGTTCCGGATGCTCGGGCAGATGGGCGGGTCGCACGTGGCGGTGGAGAGTTCGGGGCGGATTCCGGTGTCGGCGATTCTCGAGTCGGGTGTTCGTGAGAAGCCCGAGATCTCGGCACTGGCAACTCGCGATGGCAACACGGTGTCCGTGCTCGTGTGGAACTACCACGATGACGATCTTCCAGCGGAAGCATCGCCGGTGTCGCTGGCTGTGGAGTCGCTTCCGATGCGTGGGCGTGTGCGGGTGGAGCATTTCCGCATGGATGGGCAGCACAGCAATGCGTATCGCGTGTGGAAGGAGATGGGCTCGCCGCAGTCTCCGACAGCGGAGCAATACAAGAAGCTCGAGGAGTCGGGGCGGCTCGAGATGCTCGACTCGCCGGCGTGGAAGACAACCGATGGTGGCGTGGCGAAGCTCGACTTTTCGCTGCCCCGCCAAGGGGTGTCGCTGGTCCGGCTGAGTTGGTAGCGGCCGCTACTCGGCGACTGAATTGCGGTCTCGGCTGCGCGGAGTTTGCGCGTCATTGTGTGGGCATGTCGGCTCCCGGCATAAATCGCTACCATTGATGGGAACGTGAAGCACTTCTGCACGGCTGGCCCCATTCAACCCGACATCCACTACAGCATTCCGCCGCTCCAGCGTGTCAATCGCGCCGAGATCGAGGGTCTCATCGACGACCGCCGCTACTTCATCATGCACGCTCCGCGCCAGACGGGGAAGACGTCGGCCTTGCTTGCCTTGATGAAGGCACTGAACGACGCTGGGCGCTACAAAGCCCTATACGCCAACATCGAAGGCGCTCAAGCCAACCGTGATGACGCCGCAGGAGCGATGCGGGCGATTGTCTCCGTGATTTCTCAGCGGGCACGAGTGTATCTCCGGGATCCCTATCCCGAGCAAATCAGTGAAGACGTCCTGGAGCGCGGCGGCGGAACGGATGCACTGCGGCGGCTCTTGTCGGAATGGTCCCTGCATTCGGAAAAGCCGATTGTTCTGATGATCGACGAGATCGATGCACTGGTTGGCGATAGCCTCATTTCGGTGCTGCGTCAGTTACGCGCCGGCTATGCGGACCGTCCAGAGGGATTTCCACAGAGCATCATCCTCTGCGGTGTGCGCGATCTGCAGGACTATCGGATTCACGGAACGAAAGAGGTGATCACCGGCGGCTCGGCCTTCAACGTAAAGGCCGCGTCGCTACGCATCGGCGACTTTACTCCCGCCGATGTCCGGAAGTTGTACGAGCAGCACACCGCGGAGACGGGGCAGGTCTTCGAGGAAGCTGTCTACGACCTCGTGTGGACTTACACCCGAGGCCAGCCTTGGCTGGTGAATGCCCTCGCCGATGAAGCCTGCTTCCAAATCCAGAAGGACCGGACACAGCCGATCACCCCTGCTCTGATCGAACAGGCCAAGGAAAACCTGATCCTGAAGCGAGTAACGCATCTCGACCAGTTGACCGACAAGCTGAAGGAACCACGCGTGCAGGCTGTGATCGAGCCGATGGTCGCCGGCGACGAGGAAACCACGCTGCAACTGGTGGAGAGCGATCACGTTCGATATGTCATCGATCTAGGCTTGATCCGCCGGACGCGCACTGGGCTGGAGATCGCCAACGGCATCTACAAGGAAGTGATTCCGCGCGAGCTGAATCACTTGATGCAGGATGCGTTCCTGACTCGGGAGCGGACCACGTGGTACGTCCTCCCCGATGGGCGGCTCGACATGGGGAAGATGATGACCAACTTCCAGCAGTTCTATCGCGAGAACTCCGAGAGTTGGTTGGGACGTTACGAGTACAAGGAAGCCGGGCCGCATCTGATCCTGCAGGCGTTCCTGCAGCGGATCATCAATGGCGGCGGGTCTTTGGATCGGGAGTACGCGCTCGGGCTGCACCGCACCGACCTGCTGGTGAAGTGGACGCATCCGGCGGGAACGCAGCGCGTGGTGCTCGAGACGAAGGTCTTGCGAAAGTCGCTGGAGGCGACGATCGCGAGCGGCCTGGAACAAATCGCTACATACATGGACAAGACCGGCTGCGAAGACGCGCACTTGATCATCTTCGACCCGCGCAAAGAGGTTTCTTGGGACGAGAAGGTGTTCCGTCGCGATGCGAAAACGGCAGCGGAAAAGCCCGTGACCGTCTGGGGCATGTAGCCGCCTCCATCAACTCGCTACCATTGATGGGAACGTGAAGCACTTCTGCACGGCTGGCCCGATAAAGGCAGACATCCACTACAACATTCCGCCTCTTGGGCGTATTGACCGCGTCGAGGTGGAGAGTCTGATTGACGCCCAGCGCTACTTCATCATGCACGCTCCCCGCCAAACCGGGAAGACGTCGGCGCTGTGGGCGCTCATGCATGAGTTGAACCGCCAGGGCCGATACAAAGCGCTCTACGTCAATATCGAAGTCGGCCAGGCGAATCGTGAGGACACCGCGGGCGCAATGCGCGCGATTCTCTCATCCCTAGCCGAGTTTGCTCGGGCCTACTTGAACGATCCCTATCCCGAGGAAATCCGCGAGAGCATGCTCGCGCGCGGGGGCGGCACGGATGCCCTTCGGGCATTGTTGTCGGAATGGTCCGCGCACTCCGACAAGCCGATTGTCCTGATGCTCGACGAGGTTGACTCACTGGTGGGCGACACGCTGATTTCCCTCTTGCGTCAACTGCGGGCTGGTTACCTGACGCGGCCAGGCCGTTTTCCACAGAGCATCATTCTGTGCGGTGTGCGCGATCTCCAGGACTATCGCATTCACGGAACGAAAGAGGTGATCACCGGCGGCTCGGCCTTCAACGTAAAGGCCGCGTCGTTACGCATCGGCGACTTTACTCCCGCCGATGTCCGGAATCTGTATGAGCAGCATACGGCGGAGACGGGGCAGGTATTCGAGGAGGCTGTCTACGACCTTGTGTGGACCTACACTCGCGGCCAGCCTTGGCTCGTGAACGCTCTCGCCGATGAAGCCTGCTTCCAAATCCAGAAGGACCGGACTCAGCCCATCACCCCTGCTCTGATCGAGCAGGCCAAGGAAAACCTGATCCTGAAGCGTGTAACGCATCTCGACCAGTTGACCGACAAGCTGAAGGAACCACGCGTGCAGGCTGTGATCGAGCCGATGGTCGCCGGCGACGAGGAAACCACGCTGCAACTGGTGGAGAGCGATCACGTTCGATATGTCATCGATCTGGGCTTGATCCGCCGGACGCGCACTGGGCTGGAGATCGCCAACGGCATCTACAAGGAAGTGATTCCGCGCGAGCTGAATCACTTGATGCAGGATGCGTTCCTGACTCGGGAACGGACCACCTGGTACGTCCTCTCCGACGGACGGCTGGACATGGGAAAGATGCTGACCAACTTCCAACAGTTCTATCGCGAGAACTCCGAGAGTTGGCTGGGACGTTACGAGTACAAGGAGGCCGGACCGCATTTGATCCTGCAGGCTTTCCTGCAGCGGATCATCAATGGCGGCGGGTCTTTGGATCGGGAGTACGCGCTCGGGCTGCACCGGACCGACCTGCTGGTGAAGTGGACGCATCCGGCGGAACGCAGCGTGGTGCTCGAGACGAAGGTCTTGCGGAAGTCGCTCGAGGCGACGATCGCGAGCGGCCTGGAACAGATCGCTACATACATGGACAAGACCGGCTGCGAAGACGCGCACTTGATCATCTTCGACCCGCGCAAAGAGGTTTCGTGGGACGAGAAGGTGTTCCGTCGCGGGCGAAAACGGCAGCGGACAAGCCCGTGACCGTCTGGGGCATGTAGCCGCCTCCATCAACTCGCTACCATTGATGGGAACGTGAAGCACTTCTGCACGGCTGGCCCGATAAAGGCAGACATCCACTACAACATTCCGCCTCTTGGGCGCATAGACCGCGCCGAGGTGGAGGGTCTAATCGACGCGCAGCGGTACTTCATCATGCACGCGCCGCGTCAGACGGGGAAGACGTCGGCCTTGCTGTCCTTGATGAAAGCGCTGAACGAAGCCGGCCGCTACAAGGCTCTCTACATCAACATCGAGGGTGCCCAAGCCAACCGCGACGACGCTGCCGGCGCGATGAGGGCGATCTTGTCGGTGATCGCCAGCCGGGCCAAGGGTTTCATTGGTGATCCGTATCCGGACGAAATCCGCGCCCGCGTGCTCGAGCAAGGTGGGGGCACGGACGCACTGCGCCTGATGCTTCAGGAATGGGCGGCACACTCGCCCCAACCGATCGTTCTTATGATCGACGAGATCGATGCGCTGGTTGGCGACAACCTCATTTCGGTGCTGCGACAGTTGCGGGCCGGCTACGCCGACCGGCCCGAGAGTTTTCCTCAGAGCATCATCCTGTGCGGAGTGCGCGATCTGCAGGACTACCGCATTCACGGAACGAAGGAAGTGATCACGGGCGGCAGCGCCTTCAACGTAAAGGCCGCGTCGTTACGCATCGGCGACTTTACTCCCGCCGATGTCCGGAATCTGTATGAGCAGCATACGGCGGAGACGGGGCAGGTATTCGAGGAAGCGGTCTACGACCTGGTGTGGACCTACACCCGAGGCCAGCCTTGGCTGGTGAATGCCCTCGCCGATGAAGCCTGCTTCCAAATCCAGAAGGACCGGACGCAGCCGATCACGCCCGGACTGATCGAGCAGGCCAAGGAAAGCCTGATCCTGAAGCGAGTAACGCATCTCGACCAGTTGACCGACAAGCTGAAGGAACCACGCGTGCAGGCTGTGATCGAGCCGATGGTAGCCGGCGACGAGGAAACCACGCTGCAACTGGTGGAGAGCGATCACGTTCGATATGTCATCGATCTGGGTTTGATCCGCAGGACGCGCACTGGGCTGGAGATCGCCAACGGCATCTACAAGGAAGTGATTCCGCGCGAGCTGAATCACTTGATGCAGGATGCGTTCCTGACTCGGGAACGGACCACCTGGTACGTCCTCTCCGATGGGCGGCTCGACATGGGAAAGATGCTGACCAACTTCCAACAGTTCTATCGCGAGAACTCCGAGAGTTGGCTGGGACGTTACGAGTACAAGGAGGCCGGGCCGCATCTGATCCTGCAGGCGTTCCTGCAGCGGATCATCAATGGCGGCGGGTCTTTGGATCGGGAGTACGCGCTCGGGCTGCACCGGACCGACCTGCTGGTGAAGTGGACGCATCCGGCGGGAACGCAGCGCGTGGTGCTCGAGACGAAGGTCTTGCGGAAGTCGCTCGAGGCGACGATCGCGAGCGGCCTGGAACAGATCGCTACATACATGGACAAGACCGGCTGCGAAGACGCGCACTTGATCATCTTCGACCCGCGCAAAGAGGTTTCTTGGGACGAGAAGGTGTTCCGTCGCGATGCGAAAACGGCAGCGGACAAGCCCGTGACCGTCTGGGGCATGTAGCCGTGGGCGTGCCGACTCTATAATCCAGTTGTGGCGACCAAGACGCTGCTCACCGCCGAAGAGTTCGACATGCTCGAACCTCCCGACCACGAGTCGTACGAATTGGACGAGGGAGAACTCGTCGTCATGCCAAAGCCCCCGCCACTGCACAACGCTGTCTCGCAGAATCTGTGGGTGAGAATTTACCTCTATCTACAGACACGCCCGATCGGTGTCGTTCTCAACCCCGATCACATGTACGTGCTTGCTCCGAACATCAAACGATCTCCCGATGTTTCCTTTGTTTCCGCCGAGCGCTGGAACCGGCAGGACTTGCGAGAGGAAATCCAGGGTGGTCCCGACCTCGCCGTAGAAGTGCTGTCGCCAAACGATTCGATGTCGGCCACGCGCCGCAAGATCCGCCAGTTTTTCGCGGCCGGAACGAAGGCTGCTTGGGTGATTGACCCGGAGAATCGTGATGCGGAAGTGTGGGAAGCGGGAGAGTTCGCGCGGGTGGTCCGCGAGAACGAGACCTTGACTGCGCCAGCCTTGCTCCCCGGGTTTGAAGTACGCCTCTCTGAACTGCTGCCCGCCCTCTCCCCACAGTCCTGATCCATGCGCCGGATCCCGCCGGGATATACTGGCCGTAGTACGCAAAGAAGGGGTTTCAAGCCAGATGCAACGTGCCAAGTTTGCCCTCGCATTTCTTCTGTCCTCTATCGCCGCGGTAGCCCAAGTCTCCACCGGCGAAATCATCGGAACGATCACGGACTCCACCGGCGCAGTCGTTTCGAACGCCAAGATCACGGCGAGCAATGCCGCCACCGGACTCTCGCGCGAGACCACCACTTCATCCACTGGCGACTACATCCTCACTCTCCTGCCGCCGGGCACCTACTCGATCTCCGTGGAAGCCTCGGGATTCCGCAAAGTAGTGCAGAACGAGATCGGCCTGCAGATCAACCAGCGCCTTCGTCTCGACTTCGCGCTGCAAGTCGGCCAAGTGAGCGAGACCGTCGAAGTCAGCGCCGCTCCTCCGCTGCTGGAAAGCCAATCGTCATCGGTGGGCAGCGTGATCAATCAGCAGTTCGTCAGCGAACTGCCCCTCAACGGCCGCAACTTCGTGCAACTGGCGATCCTCACGCCGGGAGTCAACGGCACCGGATTCTCTGTCGGCGGAACCATCCAGAGCGGCACCCGCCCAGATGACCGCCGCCCTGGGACCGAGATCTTCTCGAATGGCAACCGCGAGGGCTCCAACAACTTCCTCTATGACGGCGTCGACAACAACGAGCGCCTCATCCAGCTCATCGTGCTGCGGCCGGCGATCGAAGGCATCCGCGAGTTCAAGGTGCAGACCAACATGTACTCGGCGGACGTGGGCCGCAATTCGGGCGCCGTGGTGGACGTGGTAACAAAGTCCGGCACGAACTCGCTGCACGGGAGTGCGTTCGAGTTCCTGCGCAACTCGGGACTCGACGCACGCAGCTACTACAACACCAAGGGCACCACGTTCCCGCCCTTCCGCTACAACCAGTACGGCTTTTCGATCGGCGGTCCCGTGGTCATCCCGAAACTCTACAACGGCAAGAACAAGACGTTTTTCTTCGGCGATTTCGAAGGCTATCGGCGCAACACGGTGGCCAGCTCTCTTCGCTCGGTGGCCACCTCCAAGATCCGCGGTGGCGACTTCAGCGACGAAGTGCCCATCTACGATCCGCTTTCCAATCGCGCCGACACGACGAGCGCCACCGGGATCCGCCGCACGCAGTTCCCGGGCAACGTCATTCCTCGCAACCGCTGGGACCTTCCCGCCGCTCGGTTGTTGACAGCTTTTCCGCTGCCCACAAACGGCGGCAAAGTCAACAACTACCTGGCCAACCTGAATCTGGTGCAGAACTGGGATCAGGGTGACATCCGCGTGGATCACCAGATCTCGTCGAACGACAACATCTTCTTCCGCTGGTCGATTCAGGACACCACCACGATCGCGCCGCACACGTTTCCGGCGGTCCAGATCGAGGGGTTGCCGAAGCCGGTCGGCGTGGGCAACGAAGACTCCTTCGCCGGCCCCGCGCAGAATCCCGTGCAGCATGCGGTGCTGAGCTACACCAAGGTGATCGGCCCGCGTCTGGTGAATGATTTTCGCATCGGCTTCAATCGCTTCAAGCTCGACTACACCGGCGACGGCTACGAAGCGGGCGGTCCGAACTTAGGCAACCTGGTGGGCATTCCGAATGCGAATTCCCATCCACTCCACACCGTGCTGCCGATCATCAACCTCGGCCAGTACACCGGCGTGGGCCACTCGCGGTCGCTACCGATTTTCCGGCGCTCGAACACATTCCAGTACGTCGACAACGCGACGCTCACGCACGGGTCGCACACGCTCAAGTTCGGAGGCGACGTCCGGCGGCGTCAGATCACCGAGTACCAGACCAACCGCGGTAACGGGCGCTTCAATTTCACCCGTGGATACACCACCGAGATCGGATCCGGCGCCACTACCGGCAATGAACTCGCCAGCTTCATCACCGGCTACGCCAACTTCGTCGAGCAGGATTTCACGCTCGCTTGGATCGGCGCCCGTGGGATCGAACTCGGTTTCTACGGCGCCGACGACTGGCGCGTCACCCGCAAGCTCACCCTCAATCTCGGCTTGCGCTGGGACTACTACAGCCCCTTCAGCGAGGTGGCCAACCGCTGGGCCAACTTCGATGCCGCCACGGCTACCGTGAAGGTGGCGGGGCGCGACGGCGTGGATAGCCGCGCCGGCATCGCTCGCGATTTCAGCAACTGGGCGCCGCGCTTCGGCTTCGCTTATCAACTAGGACCGCGAACGGTGCTTCGTGGCGGGTTCGGTCTCTTCTACAACCCGAACGGAAACGGCGGAGCCCTCCTCCGCCTGGAACGGCACATTCCGTTCGGACCGATCATTACTCAAGCGAACAATGACGTTGCGCTCGGAACTCGGATGAGCCAGGGTTTCGCAGCGCCTCCCACCATCAACTTCGACTCCGCCAAGAACCCGACTGGCGGCGTGATTGGAATCGCTCCCAATTACAAGAGCTCCTACGCGCAGCAGTTCAACCTCGGCTTGCAGCAGGAAGTGTTCGGCGTGCTGGTGAAGGCGTCGATGGTCGGCAACCTGGGACGCCGGCTCGGCACTACGATCGATCTCAATCAACCGCTGCCTGGGCCAGGCGCGGTGAACAACCGCCGCCCATTCTTCGGGATTCGGCCCGCCATCGCGGGCATCACGTACGCGGTCTCCGACGGTCTCAGCTCGTATGTCTCGGGGCAACTCGAAGTGATCAAGCGCATGGCGAGCGGAACCAACATCATGTTCGGATACACGCTGGGCCATGCCATCGATGACGTGGGTACCGAGTTCGGAGGCGGCACGGGAACACCGCAGGATATCCGCAACCGCCGCGCGGACCGCGGCAATGCCGCCTACGATATCCGCCATCGCGCTACGCTGAGCGTCACCCACCGGCTGCCGTTCGGGAAAGGGCAGAAGTTCAATGTCACCGGTCCAGCGGATTGGATCGTGGGTGGATGGCAGCTCAACGGAATCGTGATCATGCAGACCGGACTTCCGTTCACGGTCGGCCATGCTGGCGCCAACACTGGTGGCGCGGGTGGAAGCCGTCCTGATTTCTTGCGCGATCCGGCGCTGCCCTCTGATCAGCGGACGCTGCAACGCTGGTTCGATCCGGCGGCTTTCCTCACGCCCGCGATTTATACGTTCGGCAACGTGGGCCGGAACACGCTGTACGGGCCGGGACGCTGGAATGTGGACGCGTCGCTGTTCAAGGACTTCCGCATTCGTGAACCGCTGGTTCTGCAGTTCCGGGCCGAGGCGTTCAATCTGTTCAACCATCCCCAGTTCGGACAGCCGAACGCCACCATTGGAACGTCGTCGGCAGGAACCATCACGTCGACGGTGGGAAATCCGCGCCAGTTGCAGTTGGCGCTGCGGTTGCAGTTCTGAGCAGTGCTCAGACGAGACAAGAACGGATCACGGTGATCATGGGCCTCGCGCCGGACTGGAAGCTCTGGCGCGACGCCTCGATCATTTCCTCGCGTGTGACTCGGCTCCAGTCGAGTTCGCGGCCCGCATGGAGACCGAGAGTGCGGATAAACTCCCGTTGCGTGCGTCCGTTGCCTTCGCGGAACGGGTGGACGGCATTCAGCTCGGAGAGATAGTAGGCGCTACGGGCGATGAAGGTTTCAGTGTCAGCGCCGGTGAGGTAGTTCTCAGTCGGCAGATTCCGGAACGCGTGAGCAATCGCGGGTTCGATGAACGCTGCTGCCGCGAACAGGTTTCCGCCTTTGGAGATGTTGACGCTGCGGAATTCGCCGGCCCAGGCATAGACGTCCTGGAAGACGTATTTGTGAATGGCGCGGAGGTGGGCGGCGTCAAACTTGCCCTTTACAGGATTTCGCCGTAGTTTGGCGATCCGGGCCGTTGCAGACGCCGCCTCGAATTCCCCGAGTGCTGTTTCGTCGACAATCCCGGGCAGGTTCCGCAGGACGTCAGTGCCCGGATACAGGTACGGGTCCGTATTTTCGGGCATTCAGTATCCGAATCTCTTCGATCATGCCGTCAATGTCGATCTTGCCGTCCACGTAACGCTGAAAGATGACCTTCGCGTCATCGGTGGGCTCCAGGCCCTCGAGACGAACCGAAGCCAACGATTGATCGATGTCTTTTTGGCGTTCCGCCCGCTCCAATGCGGTGATTGCCGCTGCCGGTGTGGCCATGAATGTAAACCCTCCCCCTCTGTCTCCATTTTACCGCCTGGCGGCAAGCATCGTCACCAGCCGCTCGAAGGGGCCCAAGAGCATATCGGCAATTTCCCCTCACCCATGAAGGAAATTCGCACGCACTCCGGGGAGCTCCCAACCCGCGGACCTCTAATGCGTCATCGCGTACACCACATAATTCACCCCGATCCGCAACCCCAAGGCCGAGTACTTCTCCGGATACTTCGGATTATCGGCCCACTGCCATGAGTCGCCTAGATCGTTGTTGAACGCCATCGCCACCACCACCCGGCCCTTGGTATCGCGCAAGCCGCGCCAATACGCGATGCTGCCTCCGGCGCGATACGGCCTGCCATCGCGGATCATGCTGCGATAGTTGCCCACCTGGTACCGCTTGTCGAGATCGAAGATCGTGTGGAAGATCGAATCGTTGTCCGGCAGGTCTTCGATTTCGCGATCAGGGAAAATCTTCTTCATCCCTTGCGTGAACCCTTCCCACTCCGCTTCGCCGAAATAGCTGTCGCACAGCATGAAGCCGCCGCGGAGAAGATAATCGCGGATCTTCTTCGCCTGCGAGTCCGTCAAGTTCCAAGTGCCGGGCATCGCCACATGCAGATACGGCCAGAAGTAGATGTCGTCGCCATCATCTGGATTCACCGGTTGCTCCACCGAGCGAACCTCCACTCGAGTGAGCCTGCGAATGGCCGCGGCGAACGTGCGGTCGCCCTTGGGATAGTCGATGGTCCAGGTGGTGCCGCCTTCCAGCCAGTTCCCCCACCCGCCGCGAAAACCACGGCCGCCGCCGGAAGGATACATCAGCCGGCCCACCACGAACTCCGTCTTCGCCTGATAGTCCGCTGGTAGGCCCATGTCGGAATCCGCCCCTTCGAGCGGGCGGTACACGCGAAACGGCCGCTGGGCTTGGAGCAGTGCCAACGACACCGCCATGCCGGCTCCGATACTGGCCGCCCGCGCACGAGTCACATGATCCCCAGACTCTGATTCTACTCGGACTTGTGCTCGAAAACAGGCTTGCCGCCCACTACGGTGAGCAGCACCTTCGCGTTGCGAATCTTTTCGGGAGCGATCTTGGTGATGTCCTGGTCGAGCATGGCGAAATCGGCCAACTTGCCCACGGCGATCACGCCCTTGTCGTTCTCGTCCATTGACGCATAGGCGCCGCCCTGCGTATAGGCGCGCAGAGCCTGCTCGACGCTGATCCTTTCGGATGGAGTCCAGCCTCCGGGATGTTTGCCATCCAAAGTCTGGCGAGTCACCGCGGCGTAGATCCCTTCCATCGGATTCGGCGGCGCCACGAACCAATCGCTGCCGAAAGCGAGCGTCACGCCGGCGTCGAGCAGTGACTTCATGGCCCAACTCGTTTTGGCGCGCTCGGCGCCGATCACCTTTTCCGCCCAGCGCCCGTCGTCGATGAGATGATATGGCTGCATGCTCGCGATGAGTTGGAACTTGGCGAAGCGCGCAATATCCTCGCGCAGCAGATGCTGGGCGTGCTCCACACGCACGCGCGTCAGCCGCGGACCGAGCACCTTCGACGCGCGTTCCACCACATCGAGCAACTGATGATTGGCACGGTCGCCGATGGCGTGGATCGCCGGCTGCAGCCCGTTGGGATAAATCGCAAACAGCGAATCATACACCGACTCGGGAGTCAGTAGCAGCAAGCCGTTGTCGCTCGGAGCATCCGTGTAGGGCTTTTCGAAGGCCGCCGTGTGCGAGCCGAGTGAGCCGTCGAAGAAGATCTTGACGAGCCCCATCTTCAGCCAGCGGTCGCCGCGCCCGTTGGCGTCGATGAAGTCGAAGAGCGGACGCCACTCCGCCAGAGGACGGGCCTGATAGATCCGAAGCGGAATGCCGCCCGTGTGCTGTACGGCTCGAATCACTTCGATCCCCAGCGGGCCTACGTTGTGTACCGACGTGATGCCGAAGCGATTGAGGTGAGCGATCGCCGCGTCGAGAGCTTTTCGTAGAGCCACATCGTCGGGTAGCGGCACTGCCTCCGCCATCACCTCCATGGCGTTGTCTTTGAGCAGCCCGGTCAGTTCACCCTTGGCGTCTCGCACGATGGCGCCACCGCTCACGTCGCGGGTGTCGCGGTCCAACTCGGCTTTTTTCAGCGCGAGCGAATTGGCCAAAGCCATGTGTCCGTCCAGACGATGGAGCCACACCGGGTGCTGCGGAGTTACAGCATCGATCCAATGCCTGCTCGGCAGCTCACCGCCCCAGTTTTGATGGTCCCAATCGCCGCCCAGGATCCATGTGCCCGGCGGAACCGTCTTGGCGAAGGCCGCGATGCGGTCGATGAATTCCTTCTTCGTCTTGGCGTCGCGCAATTGCACCGAGTTGAGGCGCATGCCGCCTTCCACCAGGTGCACGTGGCTGTCGATGAAGCCCGGGGTGATTAGCCGTCCCTGCGCGTCGATCACGCGAGCACCGTCTTCCTTGACGTTGCCCACCGCCGTAATAATGTCGCGGGTCACGGCGAGAGAATCGGCCCAAGGGTTCTTGGGATCGCCGGTCCAAATGCGGGCGTTGCGTACCACTAAGTCAGCGGCCGCCGAAGCGGCCGCCATTGCGAGAAACAGAACAAGAGTTTGCACTGGGTTCAGAAGGCCTCTCCAGAAACTGCCGTTTGTACTGCTATCGTTCGGCTTCTTCGCCGGCCACGAAGATTTTCAGGCCGGCCCAACGTGGGGCAGGCTTCAGCCTGCGCGGGACTTCAGTCCCGCTACTCGAGTAAGGCCGCGAATTTCTGGTGCTTGGATCTTTCAGTGCTTCTTGAACCACGGCACGGCGTCCATGAAGACCGAGTCGACCTTCTCCACGATCTTGCCGTCTTTCTCGGAAGCGTCGCGCACCTTCACCCACTCCGGGTCCTTGCGGAACGCGTCCCATGAGGCCTTCGCGGCGTCACGGCTCTCGTGCCGCAGCACGTAGATGAGCGTGTTGCTCTTCTGCGGTTCATCCGACGGGATCCAGTAGGCGACGTTGTGCATTCCGTGCCGTTCGAAGATCTTGACGGTGTGATTCTTGAAGCGAGCCTCGAGCGCCGGCAGGCGTCCAGGCAGCGTGTGATAGGTTCTCAGTTCGTAGACTTCCGCGCTCATGAGGGTTACCGTGGCCAAGCCGAGCAATGCAAGTTTGGCGATTTTGGTCATCCTTCCAATATACAGGCTTCGGCTTGACAGGCAGCGTCGAGCAGCAGCGCTTCGCCTCTTGGTCCGGCCACCATTTGCAGTCCCAATGGCAAGCCTTCCTCCACATGCATCGGGATCGAGATCGCCGGAAGGCCGAGCCCGGTCCAGGGTGCGTTCATCCGCGGATCGCCGGTGTACGTAAGATCGCGCGGCGGCGGACCGAGCGCTGCCGGCGTCAGCAACACGTCATAGTTCACCAGCAGGCGCGCCATGTCACCCTTAGCCGAAACCAGCTTCTCTTTGGCCGCGTGATACTGCGCATCCGGCGTCGCCAACCCACGCCGGATCATCTCGGCCAGCTTGGCGCCCACCGCTTCGCCATGCTTTTCGAAGGTTTCCTGGTGCGTGCGTGCGCCCTCGTAATCCTGAATCAACTTCACGGTGAGGTGCAGATCGGCCAGCGAATCCGGCGGATGCACCCAGTGCGCATCCAGCGCTTCCCGCGCTTGCCAGAACGCCGCGCGCATCGGGCCCTCCACTTCCTCGGGAATCGGTAGGGCGGCCATGCGGATCCGGCTCGAGCCGCCTGTCGCGAATCCCAGCCGAGACCACAGCAATCGCATATCCTCGGCCGTTTGCGTAAACAATCCCGCCGTGTCGAGCGAAGGAGCGAACGCCATCGTGCCATCCAGCGGCAGGATCCCGAAGCTCGGCTTCAGGCCCACCACGCCGCAGTACGAAGCCGGCCGCAGCACCGAGCCCTGGGTCTGCGAGCCGATCGCCACCGGAGCCATTCCCACGGCAACTGCTGCCGCCGATCCGCTGGAACTGCCGCCGGGTGAGTGTGCCAAATCGCGGGGATTGCGCGTGGGCGCGGCGTCGAAATAGGCGAACGACGTGGTGTGCGTCTTGCCCAGCATCACCGCGCCGCGCTCGCGAAACATACGCACGACGCCCGCGTCGCCACTAGCCGTTCGCCCGGCGAAGATCTTCGAACCCCACTCGGTGCGCATGCCGGCAACGTCGAAAATGTCCTTGACGGCTACCGGAACTCCAGCCAGCAAACCGGTACCCGTGCTCGGCTGCGGCGCCCATTCGCAGAATGCTTGAATCTCGGGTTCACGCTGGCGATAGCAGTCTTCCACCATCGCCAAGGTGGCTTCGCCGTCGAGAAAACGGCGCAGCAGTCCCTTGGTCAGAACGCTCTTCGGCATATGCGGTCTAATCCTTCTTTGAAGATATCGGGACGCGTCAACAGGCTCACGATGGCCCACGCTTCGTTTTCGAAGTCGTAGAAGTAGCCGGGTTGCACCAGCACGCCGTCTTCTTCGAGCAGCGTCAGCGCCCACGACTCTTCGGTTTCCGTACGCGGCAACCGCAACACCGCATACCATCCGCCCTCGATGCGCAACGGCTCGGTGCGGCGGCGCAATTCAGCGAAATTGCCGCGCAGCCGATCCATCATAACCCGATGAAAATGTTCTTGCAGCAGTAGCCACTTCGGCGTGGCCCATTGCACCGGCGCGCTCACCGAAAGATAGGTGTCGGCGATCAGCTCGAGCCGCCCTCCGGCTTCTTCGTCAGGAACCACGATCCAGGCAAGCTTCATCTGAGGAAGGCCGAGCAACTTCGAGAATCCGCTCAACACGAACGCGCCCTCGGGCCTGACGATGCGCTCGGGATCTGGCCCGAATGCGTAGTCGCGGAAGACTTCGTCGACGATCACCGGCAGCCCCGTCCTCGCGAGCCGCTCCCACTCGTTCCGCTTCAGGTAGGAGCCCGTGGGGTTGTTCGGGCTCACGGTCACGATCGCCCGCGTACGTTCGCCGATCATTGCGTCGAGCATGTCGAGATCGATCCACCAGCCCTCGTGGTAGCGCATGGGGAACTGCTTCATCGTTACGCCTTCGAGCCCGGCCAGGAACTCGAACAGCGGATACGACGGGCGCGGCGAGAGCACTTCGTCGCCGGGGTTGCAGAACAACTTGAACAGCAACGCGTAGGCTTCGCTGGTGCTGGCCGTGAGGAGGATGCGGTCCGGCGAAACGCGCTCGTAGGCAGCGATGGCTTCGCGAGCTTCGCCTAAACCGCGCGCGGAAGGTTCGTACGTGAGCGAGCGCGGATCGCCGAGCGCTTCGAGAATCGCGGCATGATCATACTCGATTCCCGCGCGAGTCGGGTTTGACTCGCTGAGGTCGAGAATTTCGCGGCCGTCCGCACGCACCCGGGCCAATGCGGCAGTGATGGCATTGGGTGGCGCGTCCCATGGCATGCGCGAGGAAAAGGTCCTGGTGCGCATACGCGGAGCGCGATCAGCCGGCCGTGAGCCGAACTAAGCCTTCACCGGCTGTAGTAGTCGGCGTTCGACTTGGCGTAATTCGACCACTTCTCCGGCAGATCGTCGAGCGCGAAGATCGCCGAGACGGGGCAAACCGGGACGCACGCGCCGCAATCGATGCACTCCACCGGATCGATGTACAGCATCTCGGCGTCGGCGAATTTCCCTTCGTCCTTCTTCGGATGAATGCAATCCACCGGGCAGGCATCGACGCAGGCGGTATCCTTGGTTCCAATGCAGGGTTCAGCGATGACGTAGGCCATGAAATGTAGGTAAGATCCTAGATATAGCACAGCAGCCCGCATCGGAACAACGTGTTCGAAATCGATACCAGCAACCTCGCCCGCTACCTCGACCACAGGCCCGAAATCGCCCGTGCCCCCTGGCGGATCCGCTCGCTTGGCGGAGGCGTCTCCAACACCGTGCTCATGGCCGAGTGCGACGGAAATCGATTAGTGGTGAAGCAGGCTCTGGGCCGCCTGCGCGTTGCCGAGGAGTGGCTGGCGGACCGCGAGCGCATCCATCGCGAGTGCGCCGCCCTGCGAACGCTCGGCCCGGCTCTGCCGCCCGGTGCGGTTCCCAGGGTGCTGTTCGAAGACCGCGACAACTTCATCTACGCCATGGAGGCCGCGCCTGCGGCCGCGCGCGATTGGAAGTCGCTGCTGCTCTCCGGCGAATGCGATCCGGCGGTGGCGCGGCAAGCTGCGGCGATTCTGGTGGCGCAGGTGCGTGCCGAAGCGGGAACCGGCTTCGAGGATCAGCACTGCTTCGATCAACTGCGCCTCGACCCCTACTACCGATTCACGGCCTCGCGCCATCCCGACCTACACGAGTACTTCGAAGATCGCATCGAAGCCTGTCGACGCGACGCTCGGGCGCTGGTCCACGGCGACTTCAGTCCGAAGAATCTGCTGGTGCATGGCGACCTGGTGACGGTGATCGATTTCGAAGTGATCCACTTCGGCGATCCCAATTTCGACGCGGCCTTTCTGCTCAATCACCTGTTGCTCAAGCAGGCGCACGGCGTGCAGGGTTGCCGCGAGTTGGCGCTCGTCTTCTGGGAAGGCGTACAGTCAGTGATGGACGAAGCGTCCACCATTGCGCACTTGGGGTGCCTGCATCTGGCGCGCGTGGATGGCAAGTCGCCGGCCGAGTATTTGACTGACGCGGAACGCGAAGCGGTGCGCGGGCGCGCGCGCGATCTCATCCGCAACCCTCCGCGCCGCGTAAAGGAGATTTTCGATTGAAGATTGCTGGCCTGAAGTCTTGGCAGATTCTCGATTCCCGAGGTCGCCCTACCGTGGCCGTGGAGGCGGCACTCGATAACGGCGTACGGGCGGTGGCGCAGGTTCCATCGGGCGCCTCCACGGGTCGCCATGAAGCGGTGGAACTGCGCGATGGCGATCCGCGCCACTACGGTGGCAAGGGTGTGCTGCAAGCGGTGTCGAATGTGGAGGGACCTCTTGCCGCCGCAGTGGCGGGAATGGACGCAGAGGATCAAGCCGCGCTCGATCGCCGCATGATCGAGCTTGACGGCACGCCGAACAAGGGCCGGCTCGGCGCTAACGCCACTCTCGGTGTGTCGTGCGCCGTGGCCCGAGCCGCCGCGCAAGCAAAGGGAATTCCGCTCTGGAAGCACTTGGCCGCGCACCGCTCGCCGCGCATGCCGGTTCCGATGGTCAACATTTTCTCGGGCGGCCTGCACGCCGGCGGCAACATCGAGTTTCAGGATTTTCTCGTCATCCCGCATGGATTCGATGGCATCTCGGCACAGATGGAAGCGGTGGTGGCGATCCACGGCGCCGCGCGCCGCATCCTCGATTCGCACGGGTACGCGATGACGGGCGTCGCCGATGAAGGCGGCTGGGGACCGCGCCTGGAATCGAACGAGCGCGCGCTGGCGCTGCTCAACGACGCAATCCGCGAAACCGGCGCGGAAGGAGCGGCTTCGATCGCGATCGATGTCGCCTCGTCCCATTTCTATCGCGATGGCGTGTACACGCTGAAGACCGAGAAGCTCCGACTCGATGCGGCGGGAATGGTGTCGCTGCTCGAGCAATGGTGTGACCGGTATCCGGTGATTTCGATAGAAGACGGGCTCGAGGAGGATGATTGGTCCGGGTGGCAGGCGCTGACGCAGCGGCTGGGCGAGCGCGCGCAGTTGGTCGGCGACGACTTCTTCACCACTAGTCCCGAGCGCGTGCGTCGCGGCATCCGCGACAAGGCGGGCAATGCCGTGCTGGTGAAGATGAACCAGATCGGCACGCTGACCGAGACGTTCGAAGTGGTGGACCTGGCGCGCGAGGCGGGTTGGAAGGCCGTGATCTCGGCGCGCTCCGGCGAGACCGAGGATTCATTCCTGGCGGACTTGGCGGTGGCCACCGGGGCGGGGCAGATCAAGGTGGGGTCGATTACGAGGTCGGAGAGGTTGGCGAAGTACAACCGGTTGCTCGAGATCGAAAGGAACGAGTCAGATTAGAGGAGGCTGGCGAATGCGCGGATGGTTGGCGCAGGCTGCTTCGGTGACCGTCGCGTTGTTTGCGAGTGCTGACAGCGCCATTGCCGAACGCCGAAGAGTTGCGGACCCCGTCGACGAAGCATGGATCGAGTCGATCCTGCAGCGAGTGGAAAAGCAAGGCAACAAGTCGTCGCCAGTTGACCTGGCCGCCATTGCCAGGTATCCGCCATCGGACCAGTGGCAACGCGTGAAAGCCGTGTTCGATGCGCGCGGCGAGCGCTGCATGCCGGAGTTGGTCGCCTACTTCGTGCGAGTCCATCCGGGAGTCGCGCGTGATATTTTCCGGAGCCACGATTGGGACATGACCGCACCGCCGCCTCCATGCACGCTCGAGTACTTCAGCACCGCAGCGCCGCTCGCCATGGATTGGGTCTTCGAAGAGTACATGGTCGTCTATCTGAAGCATCGTGATGGGAGCGTGGCTGCTGCTGCGGCACGGGCTCTTGGTCAGTACGGCCATGAGACGGCCCGAGAAGGATTGTGGGATGCGATGCGCCTGTTCCACGAGACATGGAAGAAGCGGGAGGGCAATCGCGGTGACGTCGAGCTGCAGCAGGCGCTCTCGCACAGCCCGAACTGGCTGTTGACGCCGAATGAGCTGAAGACGCTGCGGTCGCTGTGTGTCACCGCGGACTGTGTGCGGGGCGTGGAGGAGGATCTTCGTCACTGGGCGGAGCCCATACGTGTCCATGTGAGCGAAGGCCCCGGTGGCTTTCGCGCTGATGTGGCACAGTACAACGGGATCGCTTCGATCGAGGTACTGGAATGGAAGCTCGGTCAGTTTCGGTGCGACACGAAAGTGAAGCTCCAAGCCTCGGGAGTCTCCGCTGCAACGCTCGAACGAATCCGGCGTGCGGCTGGGCGAGCGGGCTTGGAATGGGTGGGGTCCGATGACGCTCGGTAAAGCGAGTTGCGCAATGGCGCTGATGCTGGTGACGGCGGGTTGCGGCAAGCAGGCGAGTCCGCCGGAGTGGAAGTACGGGTTCTGGTTCTGGAACGGAAGTTCGGCGCGCGCGAAGGCGTCTGTCCCGGTGGACGTGCTCTATTATCACTGGGGCACCATGGACTCGCCTCTCGTCGGTGAGTGGGCCGCCGAGGATCTCCGCGATCTGCCCCCAGCGAAAGAGCTTTGGTTGGTGGTCCGCTATGAGGGACACGGAGTGCCTGCGCCGAAAGCGATTGCACCCATGCTCCAGAGTCTTCAGCGGGTGCAATTCTACCCTGATGGCCGGCGCCGCCAACTGAAAATTGCCGGTCTGCAACTCGACATCGACAGTCCCACCCGCCTGCTTCCCGAGTACGCAAAGTTCCTGGGCGAAGTGCGCAAAGGCCTGCCGCCCGGATTCGAACTCTCGATCACGGCTCTGCTCGACTGGTTTCGCGACGGCACTGCGATCAACGATGTGATTGCGCAGGTAGACGAGTTCGTGCCGCAATTCTATGACGTGGAGAATTCCAGCCAGCGCAAGTCCGGTGGGGGAATCGCTGCGCCGTTCGTGGCGGCGAAATGGGGTCCGGTGTTCAATCGATTCAAGAAGCGATTCCGGATCGGGATTTCGACCTTCGGGAGAGTCAAGTATCTGCGCTCGCCTCAGGACTCTACGGGCGGCTCGGCTGGTCTTCGCCTTGGACCGGAAGCCCATCAAGGCGAACTCTCGGCGAACCCGGTATTTCATCTCGAAACCTCACGCACAGATGCCCAGGAGATCGTCGTTTCCTATAGCGCGACTCGGCCTACTCGCATCGGGTGGTCAGACTTCGCCGTGGGCGAAGGATTCGCGTACACTATGGCAACTCAGGAGTCCGTGCGAGCAGCAGTGGAGCAAGCGCGGCAAGTGAAGGGTTACTGCGGCGGCGTGATCTTCTTTCGATGGCCGGGCGAAGAAGACGCTGCGTCGATGCGTCCAGACGAAGCACTGGCAGCGGCCGGCGTCCCCGGCATCGAAGCTCCATCGACGGGCGAGTTGCGGGTACTCGATGGCGGCTGTGCAGCGGTTACTTGCACTGACTTGTATCTGCTGAACACAGTGCGACCCAATCCCGGGCCGAAGTTCGTCCACATTGATAGCTCAGCGCCGCTCGAGTACTTCGTCCCGAACGAAAGGATGCCGGCACGCATGAGCGGCGAGACTCGAATCGAGCTGACGATACAGCCGTACATGCGGATCGCACGCGGATACATCGGACGGGCAGTGAGCGCGATTCCGGTCACGTTCCGCATGACTATCGAGGAAGGGCGATGAAGCGAAACATTTTCTGCCTGCTCTGTTCTGCCCTGTGCGCCCTGGGTATCGCGTGGGCTTGCGGTTCCGATGACGCTATCCGCGAGTATCTGAGCGTCTACTTCTGGCTTCCTTTGGTCAAGGGTCCTGGCCAGTTCGCGCGTTCGAAAGTGAAGGAACCCACGACCCCGTTTGCCGGGATGGGCAAAGTGGAAAGCGCATCCGCTGTCGCCAAACTACGAGCGGCGTATCAGGGCAAGGAGCCTCGCGAGGATCCCGAACAACTGGCGGACCAGATCCTGGCGAATCCGCAACTCAGCGCTCGCGACCATGAAGAGGCGGAACTCGTGAAGGCCAAGCTGCTTATTCGGACTGCCGAGAGTGGAGACGCCGGCCGTATCCGAGAGGCCAAGACTGCTCTCACCGCCTTCTTGGGCAAGGCGAAATCGGCGGACTTCCTCAGCGAGGCCCGCGGCTGGCTCGGACGCGCTCACTACCTGGCAGGCGAGCAGGCCGCGGCCGGTAAGATCTACCTCGACGAACTCAATCGGCCCGACACGGTGCTGGGCCGCGAGACTCTGGTGACCTCCCTGCGCGTTACCTTCGAGTACGACGGCGGCCAGGAGTTGCGCACGCACCTCGAAGAGTACTTCGATACTCCGGAGCACGCTGCATTCGCCATCCAACTCGTGACCAATCCCAGGTGGAATCGAGAGCGAACGCTGTCCGGCATTGCCAGCGACCCCGTGGTTGCCCCACCCACCTACACGCAGATCAAAGAGTTGCTCGAAAAACACTCCGGTCTTCTCGCGTCGGGAAAAGGCGCCAACTCTCTCGCCGTCTTGAGCATGAGAACGGCGCTCAGAGCCGGCGATCCGGCCGCGGGCGTCAAGCTCGCCGCCAAGGTGCCGCCACGCAGCCCCATACGCGACGAGCCGGACTTCCTATGGATGCTCGGCTCGGCGAATTTTCTCTCGCGCCGCTACGCCGCAGCCGAAGCGCCTCTGGTGAAGCTGTTCGAATCGCGCCGCGCGTCGGACGACGAGCGGTCCGCCGCCGCCTACGGACTTTGCGGCGTGTACCAGAAACTCGGCAACCACGTCGAGCAGATCCGCTACGCGGCGTGGCTCAAATGGCAGAATGTCCGGTTGCAGCGCTACCTCGGCGCAGGTTCGCGTGTGGAAGATATGACGGTCTACTGGGCCGTTTCCGGTTGGGACTTCGGCTGGCTCGTCGACGCCGAAGCTCCCATCGCAGCGATGCGCACCTTCCTCGAGAAATATCCGAAGGCGGCCGGCGTCGACCTGGTAAAGTACAGCCTCGCCGTGCGCCTCGCTCGCGAAGAACAATATGAGGAAGCCGCCACGCTCTACGCGCAGTCGAACTCGCCGCGCCGGGCCGCGAGAATGCGCCGCCTCGCGGAACTGCACCGGGCCACTCTTCTGGAAGGTACCGATGCTCCAGCCGCTCAATACCGCAAAGCGGAGCTCCTGAGCGCGAATCCAGAGGGCGTCTATTTCAATGACCGCCTCTGGGAGGGATTTCAGAACTACGCTCTTCAGACCTCCGGTGACACCCGCTTCACCCTCGCCGAACGCCGCCGCCAAATCGCTCTCGAGCGCAAGCTCCGCGATGACCAGGAGGAGCTCTGGCGCGCCTACCTCATCCTGCGCGACGTGGTGCGGCAAACCACCGACGCGGAATTGAAGTGCAAGGCCGCCGCGCTCGCCGTTCGATCGGTACGCTTGATCAGCGGCCGCTTCGGGCGCGAAGACGAAATCCGCAAAGCCGACATCGAAATGTCCCGAGTGCGATGATCCCCTACTACCGCGTCCCCCCGCTCGACCTCGGCTTCATCATCCTCAGTCCATTTCTCCTTGCCATCATCGCGGGCGCACTCGTGATGCACTATCGATTCCTGCGCCGCTTGACTCGACTCGGCCTCGACTCGGCTCTCGGCGCCCGCATGAGCGTCGTCATCACGACGTGCACTCTCGTCGGCGCGCATTTCTTCGATGCCGCCTACGAGCCCATTTCTCAATGGTGGAATCTTTGGAACGGCCTCTCCGCCCTCGGCGCCACCATTGGATTCGCTCTCGGCTGGATCGCGTTCTCCATCGCCTCACGGCTTCGCTTCCCGGTCGCGCTCGCCCTCTTTGACGCGGCTGCGTACGCCACCGCGCTCGGCGCCGCGGTGATGCGGCTTGGATGCGCCGCGGTCCACGATCACCCAGGCGCCATCAGCAGCTCTCCGCTCGCCATCGCCTTCCCCGAAGCTCCGCGCTGGGACCTCGGCCTGCTCGAAGCGCTCTTCTGGTTCGCCATGGCCGCGCTCTTCCGCTGGCTCGATCGCGCGCCGCGCCGTCCCGGTTTCTACCCGGCTCTGGTTCTGATCGTGTACCCGCTCTTCCGCTTGCTCATCGATCCGCTACGCGTCGACCAGACCTACTACGCCGGCCTCTCCGTCGACGCATGGGTAGCGGCTGTGGCGATCCCTAGCGGCGCTTGGTTCGCGTGGCTTTCACAACGCCCTCAACGGCCGGCGCCGGAGCACGTACCGAAACCGTAACCCCGCTCTGGCTCTTCGCACCGGCAACGGTAACGATCACTTCCAGATCGCCTGCATCGATATCCTCGGGAATCTTGAAGTCCGCGCGTGAGAGCCCCGCCACTTGTCCCATTGCGCCTCCCGCGTAGCTCACTTCGGCATCGCGCCCGCCGATGCTGACCGTAGCCGTACTCACGAGAGCCGCGCCGGCATCCGGAACCACCTGTCCATCGCCAACGCCTGGCGACATGGCTCCGCCGCCGGTGAAACTCACGCTCACCCAACCGCCCGGTTGCACGGGAGCGTCGCCATTGTTGGCGCTGCCGTCGGCGAGATTCACCGCCGAGGCTTGACCCGCGCCCTGACCGTTCACCGTGAACAGAGTGGGCTTTGCCGCGGTGACGGGAACCGTCAATGCAGCCGACTTGCGACCGTTCACTTCCACAGTCACCTGCGTCGAACTCTTGTCGGCCAGTGCGAACGGCGCAGCCACCTGCACCGAAGCCGCCGAAGCGTAGAAAACGGGCGCGGGCACATCGTCGAAGTAGACGCGCGTGCCTGCCAGCGTTGTCGCCACAGATCCATCCTGCCCAGCCGAGAAATTCACGCGCGCCGCGGGACCGAGATTTGTCCCCGTAATCACGATCCACTCGCCCGGCGACACCGAGACAGCCGCGTTGTTCGCCGCGCTCCCGAATCCGCGAATCGCCGGTGTGCTCGGATCGACGATCGGCGTTCCGAATCGCGCCATGAACACGTCCCCAAAAGGAACCACCTGCCTCGACGACCCGCCATAGGTAGTCTGCGCCGCGCCGGCCGTCACGGGAAACTTCTGCGACAGCGTGGAACCTGAAACGTAGATGCCGCCAAAGCGATCGACGGCGACACCGAGTCCGAGATCGCTTCCAGATCCGCCGATGTAGGTGGAGTAAATCAGCGCTGATCCGGTGGGGTTGACGTGAGCCAGGAAAGCGTCTCCTGTCGGGAAGTATTCCGTCGGCTCGAACCCGCCGTATGTCTTCTGCATCGCGTCCTGCGAAACCGGGAAATCGCTCGAAAGAGTGGACCCGGCGATATACGCATTGCCCGCCGCGTCAATCGCGATCGCCGTGGCCACGTCGTCTTTCGCACCGCCGATCAGAGTCGAATACAGCAGACCTGTACCGGCCGGGTTGAGCTTCACCACGTAGGCATCACCGCCTGGGTAGGTCGTGTTCCCGCCCGCGCCTTTCATGTCTTTTTGGAATGCGCCATCCGTCGTTCGAAAGTTCGGTGACGCTGTGTGCCCTGTGACATAGGCGTTGCCTTGCGTATCCACTGCGATACCGAGCGCGTTGTCGTCGCGATTGCCGCCCAGGTAAGTGGAGTAGACGAATGCGCTGCCGGTGGGGTTGATCTTGAACACGAACCCATCGCCCGGGCCTCGAAGCGTGGGCGCGCCGCCCCAAGTAGTTTGCAGGGCGCCGGTAGTGACCGGGAATCCGAACGAGCTCGTGGTGTAGCCCGCCACATAGGCATTGCCCTGCGAGTCCACCGCAATGGCATAGCCCGCTTCGTCACGCGTGCCGCCGAACAGAGTCGAGTACACGAGTGCGGTCGCCTGCGGATTGATCTTGGCGGCGAACCCCTCCACCGCGCCCCGCGGAAGCCTCTGCGCCGCGTCGTCACTGACGGGGAACTTGGTGGCCGTGGTTCGGCCGGTGACATAGGCATTGCTCTGCGAGTCCACCGCGACAGCCATGCACGCGTCGACGCCAGTGCCGCCGAGATAGGTCGAGTAGAGGATCGCATTGCCCGCCGCATTGAGCTTGGTCACCACGCAATCGAGCGGATCGTCCGGTGCGCCCGGCGGCTGCAGGTAAGGCTTGATAGCGCCCGCGGTAACGGGATAGTCATCGCTGTCGCTCGATCCGGCGAGATATAGGTTGCCCGCGCCATCGATGGCCAACCCCAGGGCGCCTTCCGCGTTCGCGCCGCCGATATGCGTGGAATAAAGAACCGCCGAGCCTGACGGGTTGAATTTGGTGATCAGGATGTCGCCGAAGGTTCCTTTCGAAACGGAAGGCGCTCCGGGAGTCACCGGGAACGACCCATCGAAGGTGATTCCAGCCGTGTAGGCGTTGCCGGCGCTATCCACCACCACGCGCCCGCCCGTGTCGGCAGACGACCGCCCAAAGTAGGAAACGTATGCCACCACTGGATCGATCACAAGGTCCGCCGCCTTGTCGTAGCCGTCCACTTCAAAGGCGAGGCGATTTCCACCATCGCCGCGATAGCGCCCCGTAACGCTGCGGCGTTGCCCGCCCCGTATCTGATACAGTTCCGGCCTGCGCCAGGTGACCGTCACCCCGCGGACCACCGCCGAAACGGAGCCGTCGCTCTCCACACGAACTGCGTCTGCTCCCGCAAGCTCCATGCGGATCCGCGCCGGGTCGGCGCCGGGGCGCACGATGAAGTCGTGCTCCAGTTCACCATCGGTGCCGTAGTAGGCGATGTCGATGCCCGGATACACGTCTCGAAACCGGACACGAGAGTAGGAAGGAATGTTCGTGCGCCAGCGGCTCGGATCGCTGCCCAGGAAATAGTTGGCCACGCCCGGCAGTTGCTTCTCTCCGCGGGCGTCCGCTCTCTGTGAGGCTCCGTCGAGATGGAGCCGTACCGTGATGGGTGCGCCGTCGGGTCCGCGCAGTGTGAGGTCGGCGTCACCGTCGTCCAGCGCCACGGCCAGCGAACGTGAGTGTGAGACGTACTGGTATGCTGCGGGCGCTTGGCCGTTGTTGGGCTCGAACGAAAGCGGAAGGGCGTTGACAGCCGAACGGTTGCTTTCGCATTCCCAGTCGCTGTACTCTTCTCTGGCCCCGCAACTGCCCCCCCCGGACTCGTGCGTCTTCCAGACCCACTCACCGTCGCATGGTTTGTTAGGAGGAGGACCACCGCGCAGCACGATGCACGCAATGGTGATCGCGGCGAGCGTCAGAGGGGCAGCGTGCCGGTAAAGATGTGTCTTCATACTTCCTCCCGATGCGCCGAGTATACCACCGGGCTCGGCACAACATCGCCAGCATCAATGCGTTGCGCAGAAACGCGGAATCGCGCCGAAAACCGGGCCCGCATTGCGAATATACTGTTCGCAGATGAGACTGCTCGCGCTATTGCTGCTGTCAGCCCTCGCCATGGGTGCGGACTTCGACACTGCCGCGAAGATCTTTCGCGCCAAGTGCCTCGCCTGCCACTCGGCCAAAGCGCGCTCGGGGGGCCTTTCGCTCGAATCGCGCGACGACATCTTGCGCGGCGGTAAGTCGGGCGCAGCCGTCGTGGCCGGCCGTCCCGTCGATAGCTTGCTGATGAGCGTGATCTCCACGGGCAAGATGCCGATGAACGGCGCCAAGCTTTCTGACGAAGAACTGGCGGCGGTGCGCAAATGGATCGAGAACGAGAACGCCAAGCCGCCCGTCGCCGAGCGTGACGTACACGCGATCTTGAGCGCGAAGTGTTGGGTCTGTCACGGGCGGCGCGAGAAGCGCGCCGGGCTCGATTTGCGCACGCGCGAGTCATTACTGAAGGGCGGCAAGTCCGGTGCGGTTGTGGTACCAGGCGATCCCGCAGCGAGCCTGCTGGTGAAGCGCATCGCCGCGCAACAGATGCCGCCTCCGGATTTGCAGGAACAGTATTCGGTGCGCGGACTCACCGATGACGAATTGGCCAAAGTGAAGCAGTGGATCGCCGATGGCGCCAAGGCAGGCACAGAACAACCGCTCGATCCGCCGGTGGCGAACGATCCGGCGATTCAACCGAAAGACCGCGAGTTCTGGGCGTTCCGCCCGCCCGTGCGCCCCGCGGTGCCCCAAGCGAAGGGAGCGGTACGGAATCCGATTGACGCGTTCATCGTTGCCAAGAAGGGTCCGCTGGCGCCGGAGGCCGCACCTGGAACGCTGGTGCGCCGCGCTTCGTTCGATCTCACCGGACTCCCGCCCACGCCCGAAGAGGTCGCCGCGTTCGCAGCGGATCCGAACTACGAAAAGCTCCTTGACCGTCTGCTCGAGTCCTCGCGCTACGGCGAGCGTTGGGGCCGCCACTGGCTCGACGCCGCGGGCTACGCCGACAGCGAAGGCGGAAACAATTCCGACCAAACGCGTCAGTTCGCCTGGCGCTATCGCGATTACGTCATCGGGGCTTTCAACGCGAACAAGCCCTATGACCGCTTCCTCACCGAGCAACTGGCCGGCGACGAGTTGTTCGACTATCGCACGGCGAAGCTCGGGCCCGAGCAGATGAGCCTGCTCGCGGCAACCGGCTTCTGGCGCATGTCGCCCGACGGAACCAACAGCACCGAGCAGAACTTCATCCCGGAGCGGATGGACGTCATCGCCGGGCAGATCGAAATCTTCGGATCGGCCGTGATGGGTCTCAGCATCGGATGCGCGCGCTGCCACGACCATAAATACGATCCCATTCCCACGCGCGACTACTACCGGCTCGTCTCCGTGCTCACGCCCGCCTATGATCCGTATCATTGGCTGCCGGGCGAGTTCCCTTGCGGCGGCGTGGGCGCCAAGTGCGATGAGAACAACACCCGCTACTTCATCGCCAAGGCGACGCCCGAATTCGAAGCAGTGGCGGCGCACAACGCGCCCATCGATGCGCGCATCCGCGAACTTGAAGCTTCGCTCGAAGAGAAAGCCAAGCCGTATCGCGAGAAGTACCTTTCCGAGAAGAAGGTCGCAACGGTCAAGACTTCCGACCTCGCCGAAGCCTACGAGCCGTTCAAGCGCGAAAAGGCTGCGATCGACGAGCAGATCCGCGCCGAGCGCGGGAAGAAGAAGTTGCCGCCGCTGATTCGCGCGTTGTTCGACCTCGGTCCGGAGCCGCCGGCGACGCGCATTCTGTTGCGCGGAGACGTGGCGAGTCCAGGAGCGCTGGTGATGCCGGGCGCGTTGTCGATCGTGTCCGCGGGCTTGCAGCCGTATCGTGCCGAGCCGCTCGCCCATTCGAGCGGACGCCGTCTGGCTCTCGCGATATGGCTCACGCAACCCGATCATCCACTCACCGCGCGCGTGATGGTGAATCGCATCTGGCAGCATCATTTCGGTACGGGCTTGGTGAGCACGCCGGGGAACTTCGGACGCATGGGCGCCGCGCCAGAGAATCAATCGCTGCTCGATTGGCTCGCCACCGAATTCGTGCGCTCCGGTTGGGACATCAAAGCGATGCACCGGCTCATCATGCAGTCCGCGTATTATCGCCAGCAATCCGGCGAGCCCGGCTTCCCATTGCGCCGCATCGACGCCGAGTCGATTCGCGATTCGATCCTGGCGATTGCGGGCAGGCTCGACGCGAAGCAAGGCGGCGCGCCCGATCCTGTGAAGCAGTTGCCCGATGGCGAGGTGATCGCCGAGAGCCGCCGTCGCAGCGTCTACATCGCGCAGAAGCGCACGCAGCCTGTGTCGCTGCTCGATACGTTCGATCAGCCGTTCATGAATCCCAACTGCGTAAAACGCGGGCAGTCCGTGGTGTCGTCGCAGGCGCTGCATCTGATGAACGGCGACCTGGTCCGAGAGAACTCGCGCTACATGGCCGGCCGGATCATCGACACGGTAGGCGATGACGCGGCGGCGCAGATCGAACGCGCCTACCTGCTCGCGCTCTCGCGCAAGCCCACGGCCGAAGAGTCACGCGCCGCGCGACAAACGATGGCGCGGCTAACGCCCGAGTGGAACAAGCAACTCGAATCGGACAAGCCCGCCGAGCCCGTGCGCGATCGCGCCAAGTGGCTGGCGCTGGCAACCGTGTGCCACACGCTGATCAATTCAGCCGAGTTCCTGTATATCGATTAGAGGAGAGCCATGCAGACACGACGCGATTTCTTCTCCCGCATTTCCGACGGCCTGATGGGGACCGCGCTGGCCGGCTTGTTCGCCGATGACTTGCTCGGCAAGCAGACTCTCTACGACCTGTCGCCGAAGAAGCCGCATCATGCTCCCAAAGCGAAGGCGGTCATCCAGCTCTTCCAAAACGGCGGCCCGAGTCAAGTGGACCTGTTCGACTACAAGGTGACGCTCGAGAAAATGGCCGGTCGGCCGCCGAGTCGCGACCTGGCCGCCGAGGTGCGCGCCGTGCGCGAGACAGGCGGGCTGATGCCTTCGCCATACAAGTTCTCGAAGCACGGGCAATCGGGCATCGAGCTCTCGGAACTGTTGCCGAACCTCGGCAAAGTGGCCGACAAGATCACCGTGATCCGCTCGATGTTCACCACGCACCTTGCGCATGAGGCGGCATTGTTCCTGATGCATGGCGGGCGCATTCTGCCGACGCGGCCTTCGCTCGGGTCATGGATCGTCTACGGGCTCGGATCGCAGAACCAGAATTTGCCGGCTTACGTCGTACTCGACGATCCGAAGGGGCCGCCAGTGAACTTCATCCAGAACTGGCAATCGGGTTGGTTGCCGGCGGTGTATCAAGGAACGCGAGTCCGCTCCGAAGGCTCGCCGATTCTGAACCTGCACGCGAAGACCGAGTATCCGGGCGCCATTGTGGACCTGAGCAGGAGCCTGTTGCATCGCATGGACGCCGAGCATCGCGACCGCCATCCGGGCAACGTGGAGCTCGAAGCGCGAATCGCGAATTACGAACTCGCCGCGCGCATGCAAATGGAGGCGACCGATGCGCTCGATCTCGGCAAAGAAAGCGGCGCCACCAAAGAGGCCTACGGACTGAACGACGAGCGCACTGCTTCCTACGGCAAGCGATGCCTGATGGCGCGGCGTTTGGTGGAGCGCGGCGTGCGCCTCGTGCAAATCTACATCGAAGGGCAGATTTGGGACAACCACAACAAGATCCGCCAGGGGCTCGAGTACTCGTGCGCGAAGACAGACAAGCCGTCCGCAGCGCTCGTGAGAGATCTCGACGAGCGCGGCCTGCTCGATTCGACGTTGGTCATCTGGGGCGGCGAGTTCGGACGGCTCCCCATCGCGCAGGATCCGGGGCCGAATGCGGGTCGCGACCACGGCCCCTCGGGCTTCAGCATCTGGATGGCCGGCGGCGGCATCAAGCGCGGCGTCACGTACGGATCCACTGACGAGATCGGCTACCGCGCGGCCGAGAATCGCGTGAGCGTGCACGATTTCCACGCGACGGTGCTGCATCAGCTCGGCATGAATCACCGCAATCTCGTGTTCGAGCGCGAAGGTCGCAACGAGCGCATCACTGACGAGTTCCCTGCACGAGTGTTGAGCGAGATTCTGGCCTAAAGCCAATATTTCTTCGCCCGCCGCGAAGATTTTCACGCGGCCTCCGTGTAGGGCGGGCTTTAGCCAGCGCGGGCCTTCAGTCCCGCTGCCGATGCGGGCACCAGCACTCGAAGGACACTTGGTCTCTCGGAATTGCGGCTCAGCCGCGATGTACAACTATCCTTCCGTTTCGTTGCCCGCCGCGAAGATTTCAGCCCGAGTGTGGGGCAGGCTTCAGCCTGCGCGGGACTTCAGTCCCGCTGCTGACACCCGCGCCCACCTCCGCCCCCGCGAGTTTCATCCACCGCTTCCTCGGGTTCGAAAGCGGAGTCACCGGCCAACATCTGAAACCACGCGTCACAAGTCCTCGGCTGTTTCCAAGCGACGCCGTTGGACCTCACTCCGAGACCTCGCGCAGACCGGCGCTACAATCTTGAGAAGAGGCAACGTGACATCAGGCGTGACCCGGCGCGTGTTCTGTCAAATCGCCGCCGCCGTGCCCATGGCGGCAGCGGAGAGCCGTACCGCGCCCCGTAGCTTCGTGCTCGCCGCCGTCAGCGTATTGCCGCAACCCTGGAACAAAGAAGCCAACTTCCGCGCGCTCGAAGCCTACGCCCGCAAGGCCGCCGCGCAAGGCGCCCACCTGGTGATCGCGCCGGAAGGATTCCTCGGAGGTTACGTCGGCAACGACAAGAAGACCAAAGATCTCACCCAGGACCGCTACTTCGCCATCGGCGAACCAATCGATGGTCCCATCATGAAGCGCGCCGCCGCGCTAGCTCGCGAACTCGGCATTCATCTCTCATTCGGCTTTGCCGAGCGCCGCGGTCAGCAGATGTTCAACTCGTCCGCCATCTTCGATCCGCAAGGCAAGCTCGCGCTGCTCTACTCGAAAACGCACAACGCGCACGACGAGCCCTTCAACACCAAAGGCTCTGAATTCCCCGTCGCCGAGACCAGCCTCGGCCGCCTGGGCACGCTCATCTGTTACGACAGGCGGCTGCCCGAGACCTCTCGCATCCTCGCCATCAAAGGCGCCGAAGTGATCCTGGCGCCGTCTTGGGGATCCTACGACGAGAAGAACGATGCCATGATGCGCACGCGCGCCATGGAAAATAGCGTCTGGGTCGCGTTCGTCCATCCGCAACGCGTACTCATCATTGATCCGAACGGCAACATTGCCGCGCAAGATGACCGGTCCGGTAACCAACTGGTCTCCGCGCGCATCGTTCTCGATAGACGTGTCGGCAGCGGACCCATCCGCGACCGCACGCCTGCCATCTACGGCGACTTGCTGCGTAAATAATACACGGGCCGCCAAGAGCCCAAGACAACATTCGGTCGTCCTGTTGTTTCACAACGAAAGGAACCACGGCCCAATGGCGGATTTCTATCAATCCGGTGTCGTCACCACGCTGCACCGGCTCAAGGCGGACCAAACCGAGAGGCTCGAAGCGGATCTCGAACGCTTCGCGCGCACGCGCCCCATCGGTTTGGTGCTGCCGGCCCTCTACTCCGAGTTCGAGACCATCGCCATGCAGCGCATCGTCGCCGAGCTCAAGAAGGTCCGCTACCTGCAACGCATCGTGCTTGCGCTCGGGCGCGCCAACGCCGAACAGTACGCGCGTGCACGCCGCTTCTTCCAGGATTTCTACACGCCCGTCACCATCCTGTGGATCAACTCCGAGCGCGTCCAATCGCTACTTCGTTTGCTCGATGATCGCGGACTCTCGGCCGGTGACGATGGCAAGGGCCGCTCGTGCTGGCTCTCTTACGGCTACCTGCTCGCCATGCGCGATTGCGACGTGATCGCGCTGCATGATTGCGACATCGTCAGCTACGATCGCCAATTGCTCGCGCGCCTTTGCTATCCGATCGCCCACCCGCACTTGGGATTCGAGTTCTGCAAAGGATACTACGCGCGCATCTCCGACACCATGCACGGCCGCGTGACGCGCCTGTTCATGACGCCGCTCATTCGCGCGCTCGAAGGCATGGCGCCCGGCGCCGGTTTCATCCGCTTTCTCGACAGCTTCCGCTACCCGCTCGCCGGCGAGTTCGCCATGGACATCAATCTCGCTCGCGTCAACCGCATCCCGGCCGATTGGGGACTCGAAGTCGGTGTGCTCGCCGAAGTGTTCCGCAACTGCGCCCTCTCGCGCACCTGCCAGGTGGACCTCACCGACAACTACGAACATAAACACCAAGTCCTGTCGCAAGACGACCCTTCCAAAGGGCTCTCTCGCATGACCTGCGACATCGCGAAATCGTTGTTCGGAACGCTCGCCTCGGAAGGGCATGTCTTCACCGCCGACCATTTCCGCAGCCTCGAGGTCCGCTACGTCCGCATGGCGCAAGACACCATCGCGCGCTACTACGCCGACGCCGTGCTCAACGGACTCAAGTTCGATCGCCATGCCGAAGAGATGGCCGTCGCGACGTTCGCGGAAAGCCTCCGGCGCGCTGCATCCGAGTTCGTCCAGGACCCGCGCGGTCAGCCCCTCATTGCCAACTGGAACCGCGTCCTCTCGGCCATTCCGGAGTTCTTCGATCTCCTCCGCGACGCCGCCGACAAAGACGCGCGCATCGAGACCGGCCGCGCTGCGTGAGGTTTCGCATGCGCAAAACGAACCTCCCCACCGAAGCGATCTGCGCCGCCGAGACCATCGGCCAAGCGGACATCGTCGTCGGCATTCCCAGCTTCAACAACGCGCGCACCATTTCACACGTGGTGCGCGCCGCCTACGCCGGATTGGCCAAGTACTTTCCGGGTCAACGCGCCGTTGTCATCAACTCCGATGGCGGATCCATCGATGGCACGCGCGAAGCCGTCCTTTCGGCTCGTGTGGACGAGCACCATCTGCTCTTGCTCGATACGCCGGCGCCACTCGCACAGGGGCTCTCGCTGCCGTACCACGGGATCCCGGGGAAGGGAAGCGCGTTTCGCCTTGTGTTCGAACTCGCCGAGCGGCTCGGTGCGCGCGCCTGTTGCGTCGTCGACTCCGACCTTCGATCGATCACGCCCGAGTGGATCGAACTACTGCTGCGTCCTGTGGTCGGCGCCGGCTTCGACTTCGTCGCGCCCTACTACCATCGCCACAAGTACGACGGCACCATCACCAACTCGATCGTCTACCCACTCACTCGCATGCTCTATGGACTCAGCGTGCGCCAGCCCATCGGCGGCGACTTCGGAATGTCCGGTCGCCTGGTCTCGCGCTATCTCGATCGCGGCGCGTGGGAGTCTGACGTCGCTCGCTTCGGCATCGATATCTGGATGACAACGGTCGCCATCGCCGAAGGCTTTCGCGTCTGCCAGAGCTTCCTCGGCGCGAAACTGCATGACGCCAAGGACCCCGGTTCCGATCTCACCACGATGCTGGAACAAGTAGTGGGCAGCGTGTTTGCGCTCATGGTCGACTACGAAAATGTGTGGTGGCCGGAAAGCGAAGTTCGCCCGGCTCCGCTGTTCGGTTTCCGCTACGACGTCGGGCTGGATCCTGTTGCCGTCAATGTCGAGCGCATGATCGACGCGTTTCGCCGCGGATGCCATGACTTGCGCGCGGTTTGGGAAATCGCCCTCTCCGAGAACACGCTCGCCGCGCTGGACCGCGTTGCCCATGCCAAGGTCAACGGATCTCCCTTTCATCTCGATGACGAACTGTGGGCGCGCGTGGTCCTCGAGTTCGCCTGCGCTTGGAAGGACCAGCCGCTCGAGCGCGGCCACTTGCTGCGGTCTTTGCCGCCGCTGTACCTCGGCCGCGTCGCTTCGTTCGTCGGCGAGTGCGAACATCTCGCGCCCGCCGAAGTGGAGCAAAAGGTCGAGGCGCTCTGCCTGCGATTCCAATCTTTGAAGCCCTATCTCTCCGCGCGCTGGCATCACTCCGCCGCGGCCGATCGATTCCTGGAGGTCACGAGCAATGCTTGAAATGTTTCGCAAAGTGATTGACGGCGTGGTGGACCGCCTGACCTACCACGTCACCACCTACGTGCCATCGTTCCTGGTGGCGCTCATCCTGATCCTCGGAGCGGCCGTCACCGCGCTTGGTACACGTTGGCTCATCTACCGCATCTTCAAGGGCCGCACCATCGATCGGTATCTCCGCACCAGCGGCGTCGCGTTCCTGATTGATCGCACCGGCCGCCTGCGCGCCACGCGCATCGTCGCCGAGTCCACCTACTGGACGATTCTTCTCAGCGGTGTGCTCATGGGGCTCAGTGTCTTCAATACCGGACTCACCACCCAGATCACGCAAGGCTTTGTCTCGCTACTGCCGAAGCTGGTGGTGGCCGGATTCATTCTGCTGGGCGGAGCATGGCTCGGACAATACCTCGGCCGTGGAGCGCTGGTGTGGGCGGTCAATGAGAATCTCCCCGCGCCGCGCCGATTCGCTGCCGCCACCCGCGCGATCATCCTCTTCGTGACCGTGGTCGCCGCGGCGGACCAGTTGAACTTCGCCCGTAGCGTCTTCCTCGCTGCGTTCGTCATCATTGCGGGCGGAGCCGTGCTCGCCGCGAGCCTCGCGATGGGCATTGGAGGCGCGGCCGGAGTCCGGCACTTTCTCGAAGACCGCCGCACGCAGCGCGAAGATCGCCGCGAGCCATCGTTGTGGAATCACCTGTGAAGGCGGTGCCACAACGCTTCTGCCGGAGTTTGTCGCGAGGCCCTTCTCCGCACGTTGGGAGGACTGCGCAAGCTTTCGACGTTCAGGCGCCTGCGTTGCGAGACCTCGGACCCATTGGAGTAGCGATTGCGCGGCGCGCCGAGTCGTGACAGCGTAGGTCCCGTGACATCCACTGGAGCCCGTGGTACCGGCTCGTCATATTAGGCTCGCTCGTCCCCCGTGAAGCGCCGAGCCATCCAATCTACGGGCTCACCGTGGCGTCGTGCACATTTTCCCTCGGACCCGCGCTGGCGATGCGGCTTCCGCCCGCCCCTGGTTCCGGATTCGCCCGGGCGAGCGTGTACAAGGCGGGCCCCGGGGCCGCCTTGACCTTCCGGACGCAGGCTGTGCAAGTCTGTGCTGCTCCGGCGCTCCATCATGCTTCGACTGCAGTCTCTGCTGGGAAAAATCGGGAGCCGCCGATAACCGCGGAACGACGGAGCGGGCTCGGTGTCCGCACCATGCGTATCAAGCAGATTCCCTCCGTGCCGAACCTCCAGAGAACAGGGGAGAGTGCACATCCTGGAGATCGCGTCTGGCTCAGCGGGTTGTTGCGGCGTACGACCGCACCGACCAGCATCGCGCACTGGACCATGAGCGGCTTTCTACCGATTCGCAGCCTCGAACTGGCTGATACGGACCTCACGGTCGGGGAACACGGCGCGGATTTCGAGATGGCCACCAAGAGCCTCGACATACTCGATCAGAGTGCTAACACAAATGTCGGCGCGATTCTCTATCTTGGAAACCTCGCTTTGGTGTACGCCGAGGACTTCGCCGAGTTGGAGTTGCGTCATTTCGCGAGCTTTGCGGAGCGCATCGAGGGGCATCGCCGCAATGCTCTCCTGAAAGCGCTTCTCGAGTTTTTGACGCCGAGGCGGCGGCATCGCTTCGATCAATTGTCTGAAATTGCGAGTTGACATTAGATTTCTCCTTCCTTTCGGAGTTCCTCGAGATGGTCTTCAAACAGTCTGTCGGCTGCCGGAACGAACGTGTCGTACCAGCGGTCATCGCCAGTCTTATCGCCGCCGATCAACAGGATCGCAGTCCTCCGTGGATTGAAAGCGTACGGAGTCCGCAACGGGCGGCCACCGCTTTGAGTTCTCAGCTCGCGCATCTGCGGATGGCGCGAGGTCATTACCTTGGAACTGTGCGGAAACCCAAGTGCAGGCCCAAACTCCATGAGGTGACGGACCGAGAGTGCTACATCGTCCTGCTCGCCTTCGCTGAGTGAGTTCCACCAACGGTGGAACTCGTCTGTGAATTCGACCTCCCAGGCCACGCTTCCAGTATGCACTATACGGCATACTGAAGGGAATCGGTAACGCCTCGCGAACCGAAGTGCAGCAAAAGGTCGAGGCGCTCTGCCTGCGATTCCAATCTTTGAAGCCCTATCTCTCCGCGCGCTGGCATCACTCCGCCGCGGCCGATCGATTCCTGGAGGTCACGAGCAATGCTTGAAATGTTTCGGAAAGTGATTGACGGCGTGGTGGACCGCCTGACCTACCACGTCACCACCTACGTGCCATCGTTCCTGGTGGCGCTGATTCTGATCCTCGGAGCGGCCGTCACCGCGCCTGGTGCACGTCGGCTCATCTACCGCATTTTAAAGGGCCGCACCATCGATCGGTTCCTCCGCACCAGCGGCGTCGCACGCGAAGCCGTCGTGCGTTTCTGTTCCCCGGAGCTTGGCCGATTCACGCCGGCTTCTCCGGTACCGATACGGAGCGATAGCCCCATTCAGAAAGAGCTCATTTCCTACCGCTAAGACCGGTGACCCTGTCAAAGGTAAGCTGCAATGCCTCGCGGACCTTGCTGGCGTCTACCGACTCTCGATTGACCATCCACGAGATGCACAGGCCATTCGCGAGCGACGTGAGTGCCAGTAGCAACGTTTCCGGCTCTGCCGGAAGCGCTACGCCGCGTCTCGCCAAGGACTTGATCCCTTGGGCTAGGATTTCGAGTTTCCTGGTTTGATCGCTACGAAAGAGGTTCGCGATCCTCGTGCGGATCTTCGAGTTCTGGAAGGCGTACATCTGAATCGCAACACCCAGCATGCACCCTCGAGGATCGGTGGCGTGGCTCACATAATACTCGCGCAGTGCGGCTAACAGATTCTGGGGCGATTCCCCGTTCACAATCTCCTCGAAGCGCCGCTGGCTCTGGGCGAACTCCCGTTCCAACACGGCGCACACCAGGTCATCCCGAGTCTCGAAGTTGGAATAAAACGCCCCTCTCGAATATCCGGCCTCTTCGGTAACCAGATCGAGGGAGGTTGCCTCCACGCCGTGTTTGCAGAAGAGTGTGCTGGCCGCTGCCAGCAGCCGTTCCCGCGTCTGGGCCTGGCTCTCTTCCCGGGTTTGCCGCTTTCTTGCCGTCTTCGCCATGGCTTCCTTCACATACGATACTGCATCTGGATCTGTTGATGCATCTTGACATCGCCGATCTCCGCATACGATACTGATTCCAGATTCGCTAGCGTATTTGTAGTTCGCAAGGAGCGCAGTTCATGAAGATCCTACTCCTCGGAGCGAGCGGAATGCTCGGCGCCGTCGTTTTGCGCCGTGCCTTGGCGGCCGGCCACCGGGTCACCGTTCTGGCGCGCGACGCGAGCAAGTTCGGCGCCGATGTCAAGAACGCGAACATCGTCACCGGCGATGTCCGCACCACGGATCTTTCGCCCTTGCTCGACGGGCAGGACGCCGTCATCCAATCGCTCGGCGTCGGCGGCAAAGGCGACGGCCGGCCTACCGACATTTGCGCAACCGGCGCGCGGCGCCTGCTGTCGGCGATGGGGACGAGGCCGATCCGCCTCGTCGCGGTCTCCAACACCGGAGTCCAGGGTTCGGGCGGGCTCATCGTTCGTGCTTTGCCTGTCTTCGTGCGCTGGCTCCGGCCAATCGTTGATGACAAGGAGCAGATGGAGGCGGCACTCCGCGATTCCAACGCGCGTTGGACAGCGGTGCGCATGCCCGGCCTCGTGGATCGAAAGCCGAAAGGCAAACCCCGTTTCAGCGGCGACGGCAAGGGGCTCGGGCTCACCGTCAGCCTTCAAAACGCGGCGGACGTCCTCATTTCACTTGCTGGAAGCGACAGGTACATTCGTGAGGCGGTTTCTATCTCGGACTAGCCTGGGAATGTCCGCCCTAGGGCGAGCGACCGTTGAAGGGGTTCCAAGCCCCCCCCGGCTCCCGGCGGATGCGCCGTCAAGCTTGAGGGACAATGCGCTTCGCCTTGACAACAATGCGCTCCGCCTTGCCCCTTCCGCGAACTCTCGGCGCACGCTTCGGCGTGCTGGCGGGCAGTCTAGTGCCCGCTCCTGCTCTTTGAAGTCATCGGCCCTGCGCGTCGATCACGTAGATGTCACTGCCCGCGTGATCGAGTTGCGCCCATGCGACGCGGTCTTCGGCGGCCGTGACAGTCAGTCCGTTGTCGAACTGCACGGGCATGTTCTCAAAGCGCACCAACTCCCTGGTGCTGTCGCCGGAAACAAGATCGCGACTCAGGATCGAGTGCCGTTCCGATCCCTTGTCATACACGGTGAAAAAGAGGCTCCGCTGCCCGATCCCCCAATGCCCCCACCAGCGCGGCTCCAATTCTTTGGCAACCAGAGTAGGCGGTCCGCCGCCAGGAAGGGGCATTCGCCAGATTCCACCGCCTTTCGAGCGCCTCGAGTAGTAAAGCCACTTGCCGTCGTAGGACTCGAATGCGGCAAAGCCGCCGTCGCGGGTCATCCGCACAGGCTCACCCGATCCATCCGCGGTGATTCGCCAGACGTCCCAATCCCCTGACCGGTCGGAAGCAAAATAGATCCAGCGGCCATCGCGCGAGAAGCTCGGCACTACGCAGTTGCTGCTTTCGCGAGTGACGGCGGTCGGCGTGCCGCCTTCGATTGAGATCACGAAGATTTGCGCGAATCGGCCCGAGCGCGAGTCGAAGGCAATGTGCCTGCCGTCGGGAGACCACCTCGGGCTGCCGGTGGTGGGTCCACGGGCCGAGGTGAGTTGGCGCGCCGCGGCATCACCGGACTCCTTCACCCAAATCTCGTCGGAGCCTCCACCCTGGCTGCGATAGGCCAGCTTGGACCCGTCTGGAGAGTATTGCGGGCTGGTGTCCAGGAAGAAAGATGCCGTGAGCGCACGCGGAGGCTTGGCCGGATTGAGCTGCGCCTCCCAAACGTTCGTGTCAGCGGTGCGAACCGAGTAGGCCAAGCCTCCCGAGCGGGAATTCAGCGTAGGGTTGGTGGCGTTGACGCCTGCCTCCGCGATCCGGACGGGCTTACCGCCAGTTCCTCCATTGCGGCCGATAGGAACTCGCCAAAGCGAGAAAAGGCTGCCGCTGACTGCCAGTGAGACAACCAGGGACTGCGAGTCGCGAGTCCAAGCCAAGCCGCCCACTGTGCGCCCCACTGACGTCACCTGCGAGGCGCTGCCGCCCGCTACCGGGGCCACGAACACATCCTGAACCGACGTTTCGGTGGACCGGGCAAAAGCAATCCACTTCCCGTCAGGGGAAGCCCGCGGGTGCACGTCGGAACTTTTGGCGTCGCCGGGCATCGCAAGGGGCATTGGAACTCCGGACGCTTGCTGCCGCGGAAAACGCACGATCCGGCCCGGATAGGAGACTGCACTCGAAGCGAGAATCGCGCTCCCGTCCGCCGTCCAATCGATTGAACTACGTTCGCTTACAACTCCGGCCACCGTTTCACGCCCTGATGCCAGTTCCTTGACGGTGAGATCGTAGCGGCCCTCGCCTTTGTCACGTAGGAAGGCGATTGAGCCCCCATCCGGCGACCAGGCCGGCTCGGAGTCGTTCCGTTCCCCGGAGGTGAAAAATTCCGGCTGAGAGCCCCGGATCCGCCGAATCACGATGCGCGATTTGGCCCCGGCACGTTCCAGCGAATACGCGATCGATTGTCCATCCGGCGAATACCGGGGAGATCGGCTGAATCCTATCCCGTCGGTCAGCATCCGCGGTTCGGCGCCCTCGGGAAGACGCCACTCCCGGCTGCCGAACCACGCGATCCAAGCTGTCACTGCCAGCGCCAAAGTCAGGGCCATAGCCGCCCAACTCCAACTCCAGCGCCAACGCCGTTCCGCTACCGGTAACGGCGGCGCCACGCCCGACACCTTGTCGTTGCTCCCATCGGGGTTGGGATCGCGCCAATGGACCAAGGGACGATAGGTGCCCTTCGGAATCTCGAACCGGACCCCGCCGCCGTCCTTCGAGCCTGCCGCGTCCGCCTGGGCGTAGTACTCGTGCAGCTTGAGACGCAGCCGGCGCACTTCCACGCGCACCACCGGATCGAGCTTCGGGTTATAGCCCGGCGGTCGCCCAAAAACCTCCGTCCCCAGTACCGCCTCCTTGAGCGAGTGGCCCTGGCCGTTCAGTTCCTGCTCCACGAGGAACCGTAACAGCACAGCCATCCGGGGCGAACCGGCAAACTCACGGCTGGCCAGAAGCCGATCGAGAGCCTCTAACGTTGCTCCGGCGTTATCTCTCATGGGTACATCCAGTTAGCGGGGGTGGGCTACCCCGTGAACACCCTATTCTACTCCACTCCCCTCCGCCGAAAGTGGCATCTTTGGCCATGTTCTCCAAGAGCAAGTTTCAAGAATTGCTAAACAAGCCCCACGCCCTGACAAACATGTCGGCCCAATTCGCGGCGCTGGCCAATCAGCCAAGCAAGGCCCCGTTCATGGGTGGCCACAGGGGGTTTGCCGGAGTTGGACTACTGGCCCCGGTAGTCCCCACCAAGCCGACCCTCGGCGCTCATCGGCCCCAGTTGCCCGCCCAGATCCAGGCCCTGCTCCAGCAGGCACCCGATAGCCTGTCCGGCGCCGCCAACGTGGTTACGGTCACAGCTCTCCAACGAAAACTCGATGAGATCGACCTCCAGGAGGCCAAAACACATCGCGAAGCGATCCAGTATCTCTGCGACGAGATCCCAGAGTTGGCCTACACGCATGTGGAGAGCTGCACGGCAACATTGATAATCGCCGAACTGAAGGCGCTCGGGCTGGCAGGCGGCTGGATCAAGTACAACAGCGCCAAGTTCGAAGGCAAGGCCAAGGTCTACGTGATCGCCGGAAAGAACAGCTCGGTTGAATTGGGATTCGGCCAATACTGTACGTCGAAGAATCACATCGCCCACTACGAGAACACTATGGCATACCGCCAATGCATCAAGGGAAATCCCTCACCCGGTGTCTCTGGATTCCCAATTGGCGATTCCAGTGACGACGCGACCTTTCCCTTCTACTTCAAAGGCATATCCGCGAAGACCGGCTGCACCAGCCCTACTTGGGAGAAGTTGCAAGGCAAAAGTGCAGGGTCGCGAGACTATGAATTCAATGACCAGTTCAGCAACAACGGATTGCCCGCATTTCTTCAACTCCCGAGGGCTCCGTCAGCCTCCTCCATGGCCAGCCTTGCGCGCCGGCAAGGCTTCACGATGTGGTTGATCCGCCGCACGTCAAACGGGGGCCATGAGCGGCTGCTGAGAGAGTGCAAGTACGAAATCGGTCTCGACATCAAAGTCAGTTGGCCGTTCCCCACTTCGCCTGTTTGCGTCACCACCGACGCCAGCACAGTGGGAGCTGTCACTACTCCGTCGTTTGACGCCCAGCGTGTCGCCGTCTCCATCAAGACCTTGAACAACGCCGAAGGACTAGCGGTTCTGGTGCCTGGAGGAAACTGGCAAGAGCTGTGAGGATTGGAGCGCCGCGGCAGCCGGGTCGGTGCCACCGCCGGTGTGTTGATCGCGCGATTTTCCCTGCTTGATCAGCAGGTGCCTTACGTTCATCGCGAGCGGAGCAGTTCTCGCCGCGAGCCCTCGTTATGGAATCTCCTTTGAAGGCGATCCCTGACCGCGCCTAGTTCATCCCGGACCGAGCGACAGTCTCAGTTGCCCTTCTGGACCGCTTCGGTAAGCAGATCGTCGAACCAGATGTCCGGCAGAAAGTACTTCTCCTTCCACTTCATATCTGCTTTGTCGAGCGCCAGCGCCTTCCCGGCGCCGAGGTGATAGAAGGCATCCCGGCTTCTGGTGGCGCGGCCGGCATGTTTGGTGAGAAAGGGCCGGGATTCGTAGGCGTCGCGCCAGACTTCTTCATATTTTCGATACCCGGGCAATGAGGCATAGGCCGCCGTTGGTTGGTACGAAGCTGCTGCCGCCTTCTGCGCCAAGCGGTACTCGAAAAACGCGGCGCCCCCTTCGCTCCATTCCTGGAATTGAGAGTATCGATACGCCTTCTCATCGCCCGTGATCCGCGCGAGATTTGCACGATAGACCTTGGCGGCGTCCAAGGCCGTTCCGATGTTGTACGCCGACTCTTCTTGGGATGCACTCTGCGCCGCCAGCCAGACCAGATATCCCTGAAGGTGAACCAGATGCATGATGTCCGCATCCTTATATGGGAACGGAAAGGTGAGTTGCCACGAGGCTTCCTGAGCCGGGCCAATCGCCGCTTTGGCGACTTTTTCCTGGCTGCCATTGGCCGCTTGCCACACGTGAAACATCTCGTGCCCCGCGGTGATGATCCAGTGCCCTGGGCTGCGGCCGAGCCCTTCAGGGCTTCCCAACAAGACAGCGGGAATGCCGTCCACCGGAAACGATGCGGAGATGTTCAGGGCAACGGTTCGCGGGCGGGATTGGATCGGCCTCCCGAGTAGACTCTCTCCCGTTTCGCTGAATCCCGTCAGCGAACGCGGAAAACCAATCGCGTACTCGTGTTGCCCGAGAGCGTACACGAACGGGGCCTGCAACTTCGATGCGCCGGGCCAGATCTGATCGGCCACGGTGGCCCACAGATGATTGGCCTCCAACATGAGGACCTTGTCCCGTTCCGGTAGCGGCGGTCCGGAGGCTGCCTGTGCGCACGTAACTGCCGCAAGCACCGCTACCATCTGAAAACCACACGCAGAGAGCGATCGATGAGCCCGAGTCAAGGAAACAGTGTATCTTGCAAACGCACATCGGAAAATCGAGCGGAGCCAAGTAAACTGGAGATTCGCTGAAAGGAGTCGACCATGAGCCGCCGGGCAACCTTCGGGATCGTGGGCGCCTATGGCGCAACAGGCAAGGCTGTTGTAGCTGAGTTGTTGAAGTCCACCGGCGACGCGATTCTCGTGGGCGGTCGCGACTCGGCCAAGCTCGCCGCGTGTGCCGCCGAATTCGGCAGCCGCGTCTCGCCGTTGACCACGGACATCCTCGACCCCCGTTCGCTCGACGCGTTTTGCCGCGAATGCTCCGTCGTGATCAACTGCGGTGGCCCCGTCGCCCAATTGCAGGACCATGTTGCGCAATCTGCTCTGCGCGAGCGTTGCCACTACGTCGATCCGGCGGGCATGGGCGTCGTCAAGGAACGTATCGCTCCGCTCGAGCAGGAAATCCTGGACCATCGGCTCTCGTTCGTCGTCTCCGCCGGATGGTCGCCTGGCATCACCGAACTCCTTCCCGTGTACGCGCATTCGCGCATGGACTCGGCTGACTCGGTCGAAGTCTACTTCGCAGACTCCGGCGAGTGGTCAGACAGCGCTTTGCGCGATGGAGTTGCCCATCTTCGCTCCGTGGGAATCGCTAAGCCCGGGTATTTCCGCAAAGGCAAGTGGGTCCAGGCGAAAACATCCGAGGCGTCGCGCAAAGTAGACGTGGGGAGCCCGATCGGTCTCCGCCGGTTCAGCCTGTTCTACCTTCCGGAGCAGAGCGAGGTTGGCCGGCGTCTCTCCGGATGCGACTTCCGTTGCTACGCGTACCTCGCTGGCGCCCGGAACGCTCTCGATGCGATGATGATCGCGCTGTTGCCGCTATCGGAGGCATCGGCGATGCGCCGCCTCCGGAATATTTTCAGGCGAAACCGTGTCGGAGTGGGCGGCTTCGTGATCGTGCGTCTGCGCGGGCGCTCTCAGGGACGCAGCGCCGTTTCGAGATTCTCCATCACATTCGATTCCGGCCGCGACTACTGGATACATGGGGTCACATTGGCAACCGTTGCTGGCTTGATTTCCCGCGGACCAGGAGTTCGGCCCGGAGTTCACTTCTTATCCGAGGCCGTGGAGCCCGCGCTCCTGATGCAAGAACTGCGAAAGGCCGGAGTCCGCTACAGCGAAACGGAGGAGTCCGGTCCGTAGCGCGCGAGTACGCAAACAAGCTCCTTCCGCGAGATGGTCTCGAGCACCCGCGTTCATTGCGCAAACGCTGTCCGAACGGACGCCCTTAGGCTCGCCCAATCCCCGCCGCTCACGTGGCCCATCACTGGCAAAGCGAACCTTGCCTTGCCTTGCACCTCCGAGTACGCCAACCGCTACATCGCCCGGTGTCAACGCTGCGGCAGCGGACGGCGTCTCGATCCCATACCCCACTGACGATATGATGAAGGCGATGCGGATCCTGTCGCGCCGCCAACTTCTGGAACGAACCTGCCTTGGATTCGGCAGCATCGTTCTCGCCGATCTGCTCCGCGCAGAGGGTTCCAATAACGATCTTCGGCCCCGGCCAACGCATTTCCCCGCCAGGGCCAAGGCCGTCATTCAGCTCGTGCAGAACGGCGGGCCGAGCCAGATGGATCTGTTCGATCCCAAACCCGCGTTGACGCGTCTGGCCGGTCAGCCGCTGCCCGGCGGCGTCGAGATCCATCAGCCGAACAATGTCAACACGCTGCTGCCGGGGCAGTTCGAATTCCGCAAGCACGGCCAGTGCGGCATGGACATTTCCGAAGTGCTGCCGCACATCGCCGGCATCGCCGACCAGTGTTGTTTCATCCGCAGCATGCACACCGAGCACAACAACCACCTCGAAGGGTTGAACATGCTGCTGACATGCAAGATCTTCCCGGGCCGTCCGGTGATGGGCGCGTGGATCAGCTACGCGCTCGGCACGGAGAATCAGAGCCTGCCCGCTTATGTCGTGCTGCGCGATCCCACCGGATACACCATCGGCGGCAAGCAACTCTGGGCCAACGGCTACCTGCCCGCACTCTATCAGGGCGTGGAGTTCAGCATGAAGGGCGCTCCGGTGCATCATCTGAATCCACCCGAGCCGCAGGCGCCTGGGGTACAGCGCGCCACGCTCGAACTGCTGGCGAAGATGAACGAGTCGCATTTGGCCTCGCATCCCGGCGAGACGGAACTCGAGGCGCGTATCCGGAACTTCGAACTGGCCGCGCGCATGCAACTCGCCGCCGGTGAAGTGCTCGACATTTCCAAGGAAACCGAGGCGACCAAGAAACTCTACGGCATCGATCATCCCAAGGCCGGATCCTATGGGCTGCGCTGTTTGATGGCGCGGCGCCTGGTGGAGCGGGGCGTGCGGTTCGTGCAAGTCACCACCAGCCCGGGCCAGCCGTGGGATCATCACAACGCCATCAAACGCGACATGCACAAGATCGCCACGGAGACTGACCAAGGGTCGGCGGCGCTAGTGAAGGACCTCGCGAGCCGCGGCCTGCTCGACAGCACCATCGTCATGTGGGCGGGCGAATTCGGGCGGCTGCCGACCACGCAGAACGGCGACGGACGCGACCATAACCGCAATGCCTTCACGATCTGGTTTGCCGGCGGCGGATTCCGGCAAGGGCTGATCTACGGCGAGACGGACGAGTTCGGCTACAAGTCCGTGGTCAATCGCGTCGCCGTGCCAGACATGATCGCGACCGTGCTGCAGCAACTGGGCCTCGATCATCAGAAGGTGCGGTATCCGTACGGCGGGCGTATGGAGACTCCTTCGGACGTCACGGTCACGGGAGCCAAGCCTGTGAAGGACCTGGTGTCATGAAGCTGCTCGCACTGGCCGCACTGACCGCTCTGGCCTCGGCAGCAGCCGAGACGCCGCGCTTCGAGAAAGACGTTCTGCCGGTCTTCACGAAGTATTGCTTCACTTGCCATGGGCAGAGTTCGCCGAAACTAGGCCTGGATCTGCGCACAGCCGCCGGAGCGCTCAAAGGCAGCCACAACGGTCCCGTGGTGATCCAGGGCAAACCGGAAGAGAGCTTGCTGTGGAAGAAGGTGTCGGCGCGGCTGATGCCTCCGGCGATCTACGGACAGAAGATCCCGGATTCAGACCTCGAGATCGTCAAGGCTTGGATCGCGGGCGGGGCGCCATCGGACGCTCCCATCGGAACGCCGGCACGCGACGCAGCCGAGCAGGCAGCGCGATTCGATCGGGACCTGCAGCCGATCTTCAAGGCGCGCTGCGTCCAGTGCCACGGAGCGGTGAAACCGGCCGCGGGACTGAGTCTGGCGGCGATGGCCGGCGTGCTGAAGGGCGGGACCAACGGCCCCGTGATGGTGGAGGGCTTTTCGGAGCGCAGTCTACTGGTGCGCCGCGTTTCCAATCATTCCATGCCGCCCAAGGGCGTAGGCGCCCCGTTGAGCGAAGCCGAAGTGCGGGCGATCCGCGAATGGATCGATCGCGGCAACTTCGGCCAATCGGTACAAATGGATTCGCTCGACCGTCCGTTCACGGCTTTGGAAGCACCGCCCATCACCGGCGAGCAACGCGCGTATTGGGCGTTTCAGAAGCCTGTCGCGGCTGCGCCGCCTCACGTCAAGGCGAAGGCGCGCGTGCGCACGCCGGTGGATAGCTTCGTATTGGCCAAACTCGAATCGAAGGGGCTCTCCTACTCGCCCGACTCCCCGGATGGGAAATTGCTGCGGCGCGCGTTCCTCGATCTGACGGGGCTGCCGCCGGCGCCGGCGGAGATCGAAGAGTTCGCCAAAGATGCCAAACCGGGTGCCTATGAGCGCCTGCTCGACCGCCTGCTCGAATCGCCGCACTATGGCGAGCGGTGGGGCCGACAATGGCTCGATGCGGCTGGTTACGTCGATACCACGGGCAAGGATTTCAATCCCGTAAAGGCCGAGTACGCCGATGGCATGTGGCGCTACCGCGACTACGTGATCCGGGCGTTCAATGCCGACAAGCCGTGGGACCGCTTCCTCACCGAGCAGCTTGCTTACGATGAACTGGATCGGGATTGGCGTCCCGCGGCCAAGAGCACATCCGAAATCAACGATCTGTTGGCCGCGACCGGCTACCTGCGGACGATCCTCGACATCACCGAAGAGGACATCAGCAACCTTCCGGTGGAACGCTACGAAGCCCTATTCAAGCGGTGGAAAAGGTTTCCCGAGCAGCACGTTGGGGCCGACCATGAATTGCGCGCGCTGCCACAGCCACAAGTTCGATCCACTACCCCAGCGCGACTATTACCGATTCCTGGCGCTGTTCACCACGGCCTATAACCCGAGCGACTGGCTGCAGCCGCAGGACCCGGCACCTCTACACCGTATCGAAGACGGACAAGGAGGAGATCGACAAGCACAACGCCAAACTCGACGAGCCGATCAAAGAGCTGAAGAAGAAGATTGCGGCGCTGCGCAAACCCTACGAATCCGAATTGCTCGACGAGAAGCTGAAGGCGCTGCCGGAAGCGATCCGGGCCGACGTGGAAGGACCACATCGAGACACCGGCCGAAAAGCGCGATGACGTGCAGAAGTACTTGTTCGGCAAGTTCAACAAGGAGCTGGCGATCGCACCGAAGGATGTCGCCAAAGTTCTGTCGGCCGGGGACAAGGCTTCCATTGACAAGATGGACGGCGAAGTGGCGGCGCTCGAAGCGAAGAAGAAGAAGCTCGAAAAGATCCAGGCGCTTTGGGACGTGGGGACGCCGCCGGTGATTCGCCTGCTGCAGCGCGGAAGCGCCGATGCGCCGGGTCCGCGTGTGAAGCCGGGTTTTCCGGAGATCCTGAGCGATGCCGCACATCGCGACGCGGTGAAGCCGGATGCAGCGCGCGGCGAGACTTCGGGGATGCGGTTGGCATTGGCGGAATGGCTCACCGGATCCGATCATCCGCTGACGGCGCGCGTGATCGTAAACCGCATCTGGCAGGGACACTTCGGCACGGGCATTGTGGCCACGCCCGACAACTTCGGAGCGACCGGCGCGGGGCCCACCAACCAGGAACTGCTCGACTGGCTGGCGGTGGATTTCGTGAAGAACGGCTGGAAAGCCAAGCGGCTGCGCCAAGCGCGATCATGATGTCCACGGTGTACCGCCAGTCGGCGCAGCAGCAAGGGCAGCCATGGCTCGGTGGAAGGCGCGCGCCGTGGACCTGGACGACAACTGCTGTGGCGCATGCCGCTGCGGCTCGATGCCGAATCGTTGCGGGATTCCATCATGGCCGCAGGCAAGCTCGATCATACTACGGCCCACCGATCGAACTCGAGATGCTATCCTGGATGGACTTCAGGTGGTTTCGTCCAAGGAGCCGGAGAAGTGGCGGCGCAGCGTGTATCTGACTCGCGCCGCACCTATCCGATGAGCTTTCTCGGCGTGTTGGATATCCGATCATCGACACCAATTGCGCAAGGCGCGTTCCTCGGCGACGCCGCTGCAGTCGCTGACGATGTTGAACGATGATTTCGTGTGGCAGACAGCGGAGGCGCCTGCCGCGCGCGCCGAGCGGCGATGTGGACCGCGCCTATTCGCTGGCGCTTTCGCGGAGGCCCACCTCATCGAGCGGGATGTCGCGCTGACTCATCTGGATCCAGTTCGTTCGGGTGACCTTCGCGCAGGCGCTCCTCAGTTCGAACGAGTTCCTGTACATCGATTGAGACTCTGACCCCGCCAGGAAAAGGCCTCTGGCGCGACCGTGTGCGGGCGAACACCATCTTGCTTCCGTCTCCGCCCACCAGTTCGAGATCATTCCCATTCACGCGGAACTGATACGAGCGCTCCACCAGCTTGCCTGGAGCTTCCCGGTTTGACGACGGCGCGCAAGTATTGGTCATCTTGTACGGATTCTTCTCTGGCTTGATGCTGACCACGTTGCCCTCCACCGAGTAGCGCCCCGTCTCTTCCGAGTACATCGTGGTGGTGCAGTTGTAGAGAACATTTTGCATCAACCCCGTGAACCCATAGGTGCCGTCCGCGTTGAAGGTCCAGGCGAACCGGCGGCCGTTGGTCGGCGCCGAGGCCTTCGTATAGGCATCCTGATACTGGATCGACGAGATGTATCCGTCGTGCCACTTGCCGACCAACGCTGATGAAGTCGCGTGTGCGTTGCCCGCGGGAGACTTGGCTGGTAGACAAACGCTCAGCAGCCACTTCGAATCCGCGTCATCGGCTTGTTGTAGCAGCCGCACGAAATCCCCCTTCGTCTTGACACGCAGCGCGGTACGCTCGCCCTCGCCGAGTTTGCCCAGATTCTCATGGATCCGAGCCATGCCTGCCACCGCATCGATAGCGCCCTGATTCGATCCGTTCCAAGTCGATTCGAGGATCCGCTGATAGCGGTCACGCTGCTCTGGCGTGAACCGGACTTCAAAAAGCCACTCCATGAACCCGGTGGCGTGCTGGGCGGTCGTCGGATCCAAGGTACGGGGCGCGGCGGGGCTGAGCGTGGTCAGCATCAGCGTGAGGATAGCGATACGCATTTGAAGTTTCTCCTTTGGGTCTCGAATCAGTCACGCGCAACCGGCCGCGTGAATGGATCACGATCCTTTTGTCCGGTAGCCTTCGCGTATTCCATCGATGAGAAAAGCAGCAGCGCAGATCATGCTCGGCTTGGCGTTGATCGCGGCCGGGTTCTGGACACGCGGACGGATGGAAGCCGAGCAGGCGACTCTGATCGAGACTCGCGGAACCGTTGTCGAAGTGCTGACCCGGCGCGAGCGGATTCTCCAGACGAAGGATTTCCTAAAGCCCGACGAATACCGCGTCCTGCACGCCCCTGTCGTGGAGATTCACTGGGAGGGCGGCCAGGGCCGATTCAATGGAAGCTACGACACCGGCAACCAGTGGAGCACCGGCGGCGACGTGCTGGTCCGTTACCATCCGAAGTCTCCCTTGGAGACTGCCTACGTGGTGGACCCGTTCGACGGGTTGAGTTGGCTCGGGATCGTAGCTATGGGAGGTTGGGCGGCGGCAGCGGCGATTCAGGATTGGATTCGGCGGCTTCCCGCACGCCCGCCATCCTGCCAGACTCGCTCAGCCGGTGCCGTAGCATCGCCGCGAAATTGAGCGCCATCTTCTGCGTATAGAGATCCTCGACGCTGAACTTCATCTTGCGCCGCCAGTTGGGATACTGCCACGTCGTCGCCGGCACGTTCTGCTGATCGAGCTCCTTCGTCAGGTCCTCTTGATTGAGCGTCATCAACATCGAAGGCGTCGACGCGAGGAATCCCGTGATCGCGTTGTGCAACTCGCCCGACAACTCCGGACCATCGGCCGCCGCCTCGGGGAACCCTTGCGGCATGAATCCGAGCGACTGCAGCCGGCGGAACATCAGATGCTTGTCGCGCGCCCGCTCCTGCATCTGGCGCTCGAACCCGGCATCGTCGAGCAATCCGAGCGAGTGCCGCGTTTCGATGTCGCGCGCGGACCAGTAGCCGGCCAGTGTCGGCAGGTCATGCGTAGTCGACGAAACCAGCGCCTGCCTCGGATACTCCGCTGCATCGCGAAACGACCCGTCGCCCTCGCGCTCGAAGTAGAAGAGCCGGTAGCTCAGGATTCCATAGCGCGCCAGCGCCTCGCGCATGCCGTCTTCCACCGTGCCCAGATCTTCGCCGACGATCAGCACCTGGTTGCGAACGCTCTCGAGCGCCAGGATGCCCAGCAGGTCATCGGCGTAGTCGCGCACGTACGTGCCCTTGGTCGCATCGAGCCCGTCGGGGATCCAGAACAAGCGGAACAGCCGCATCACATGATCGATGCGGAGTGCTCCGCCGTGCCGCGCGCTCTTCCGTATCGACTCGATGAACAGCCGGTATCCGTCTTCGCGTAGCGCCTCGCGGTTCGGTGGCGGAAACGACCAGTCTTGTCCGTTCGGCGCGAAGTCGTCGGGCGGCGAACCAACGCGGCATCCCGCAACGTAATAGGGCCGGTTGGCCCAGAGCTCGAAGCCGCACCGGTCCGTGGCGAGCGGCATGTCGTGGAACAGCCCGATCTCCATGCCCGCATCGATTGCGTGCCGTTGCGCCCGCGCCGCTTGCTCGTCGATCAGCCACTGCAGGTACTTGTGGAACAGCACGCGTTCCGATTGCGAACGCGCGAATTCGGCTACGGCGGGTGATTCGGGATCGCGATACTCGGCGGGCCAATCGGGCCAAACCCACAGGCCGGGATTCGCCGCATGGAGATGCTCATCGAGCGCGCAGTAGATGGCGAACCGGTCGAGCAGCGCGCCTTCCGCTTCGCGATAGCGGCGAAACGCGAGATCGCGCGCTGTGCCTTGCGCATGTTCGTCGCGTAGGAAGCGCGCAAAGAGCATCCGCAGAAATCGGAGCTTGAGCGCGTGAACGGCTTCGTAGTCCACCAACTCGGCCGCGTTCAGCCGCTCGATCTCGGCCAGCGTCGCCGGATCGCGCCGCGCCTCGAGCGCTTCTTCCGATCGTTCGAGGTCAGCCACGCGGTCGACATCGATGTAGATCGGATTGCGATAGAAGATCGAGTTCGGCAGGTACGGACTCGTGTTGAAGGGCGACCGGTTGTGTATCGCGTGCAGCGGATTGAGCGCGATGTAAGATCCGCCCGTCTGCTGCACCACCCAGTCAATCACGCGCTCGAGCGCGGTGAAGTCGCCGCACCCCCACGTATTGGCGCTGTGTACTCCGAACAAGGAGATCGCGAGCCCCGCGCGACGTCCGCCCTTCTCGAGAACTTCAGGAAGCCATCCGCGCTCCGGCGCAACGATCAACCGGGCCGAATGCTCCACGCCCGGCGAAGAGATCGCGATGCGATGGTAGCCTGGCGGCAGCGAACCAGGCACCTGGATCTTCCCTGATTGAATATCTTCGAACGGAATCGCCCACTGCCGTGACGATCCGTCTTCCAGCCGGACCACGGCTTCCCACTCCACTCGCGGATCAGCCTCGCCCTCGGGCTCTGCCTCGACCACGGCGCCCGGCGAGTGCACCACGTAGGTGGGCCGCAGCCGCCGTGCCTGCGCCCGTTGCTTGTGCGCCTCGAGGAAATCGCGCACTGCCTCGGCGCTGCCGCACGGTACGCCCAACGCACTGAGAATGGCGATTCGCAACTCGTGTGAGGTCTCGTGCCGGTGCCCCGAGATGTCCCAATAGCCCGGCTCGACTCCGAAGGCTTGGGCCGCTTCCGCTACAGACTGTTCGAACTCGTTCAAGAACTCACATTTTACCGTGGACAGCGCTCCCCGCCATCGTGGGATAATCGAATTCATGGATCTTAGGGAGTATCGTCCCGCGCTCGGCCCCGGCGAGCACCTGTTCGACAACATCGATCTCGACGTTCCACCCGAGTTGCAGGATTCGATCTTGACCACCTCCGTGGACAAGGCGATCAACTGGGCTCGCAGCAATTCCATCTGGCCGATGGCGTTCGGGTTGGCGTGCTGCGCCATCGAGATGATGGCCATGTGCGCGTCGCGCTTCGACATCTCGCGCTTCGGCGCCGAGGTGTTTCGCGGATCGCCCCGCCAGTCCGATCTCATGATCGTGGCCGGCCGCGTCTCGAACAAGATGGCTCCCGTGGTGCGCAAGCTCTACCTGCAGATGCCGGAACCGCGCTGGGTCATCTCGATGGGCGCCTGCGCAACCTCCACGGGCGTGTTCAGCAACTACGCGCTGATCCCCGTGAACCAGGTAATCCCGGTGGACATTTACGTGCCCGGCTGCCCGCCGCGCCCAGAGCAGTTGATCTACTCGATCCTGCTGCTGCAGAAGAAGATCCAGCAGGAGACCGGCACCCTTCGCAAGGTGCTGAACCTCGACTGATTCTCCGCCAATGAGCCTGCTCTCGGTGGTCCGGCACGGACAGGCTTCGTTCCTCTCCGACAATTACGATCGGCTCTCGCCCACCGGCGAGGTGCAGGCGCGTCACCTGGCGCAGTACTGGATCGAACGCGGCGTCGCCTTCGATTGCGTCTATCACGGGCCCGCCGAGCGCCAGATCCGCACCGGAGCCATCATAGGCGATGCCTTTCGCGCCGCAGGCAGGCCGTGGCCGGAGCCTGTGCGCGTGGACGCGCTCGACGAATTCCCCGCCGAGGAAGTGGTCCGCTCGTTCCTGCCCCGGTTGCTCCCCGAGCATCCGCATCTGCGCGAGCACGTGGATCAACTCCGCAACGGCGACGATCGCCGCGCCAAGCAGCGCGCCTTCGACAGCATGTTGCGCGATGTCTCCGAGCGATGGCTGCGGGGCGAAGTGCACGATCCCGCGATTCCCACTTGGCAGGACTTCTGTCATCGCATCGAGCGCGCCATCCAAGGCATCGTGGAAGACGCGCCGCGCTCGTCGAGTGTGGCCGTGTTCACCTCGAGCGGTCCGATGGCGGCGACGGCGCGGATGGCGCTCGGGCTCACCTACGAGGCTACTCTCGAGCTGACGTGGTCCCCACGGAACTCTGCCGTTTCCGAGTTCCTGTTCACGCCCGGGCGCTTTTCCCTCAGTACCTTCAACGCCACGCCCCATCTCGCCGACCCTGACCTCATCACTTATCGCTGATCCGCTCGAGCTAATCCGCCCCGGTTTTTCGCTTGTTCATTTGGAGGCACGAAACCGATGAAAAAGTGGTTGCGCGTTCTGGGATGGGGAGTGGCGGGAGTAGCCACGTTGGCGGCGGCAGGGGTGGGATGGCTTGTAGTGCGAAAGCCGGCAATGGCTCCGCCCAGCAACATCCGGGTGAGCGCCACGCCTGAGCGGATCGCTCGCGGCAAGCATTTGTTCCTGCACGTGGCCGACTGCGCCGGCTGCCATACCCCCCGTGACTTCACCCGCTTCAGTGGGCCGATCGCCGAGGCGATGATCGGCGCGGGCTTCGAATTCCCAGCCGAACTCGGCCTGCCCGGCAGGATCGTGGCCCCGAACATCACGCCCGACAACGAGACGGGCATCGGCACTTGGACCGACGGCGAGAAGATCCGCGCCATTCGCGAGGGGATCTCGAAAGACGGCCGCGCGCTGTTCCCGATGATGCCCTACCAGGGGTTCCGCAACATGAGCGACGAAGACGTCTTCAGCCTGGTCGCCTACATGAACTCGCTGCCTGCCGTTCGCACCGCGTTGCCCTCCACCAAGGTGGATTTCCCGGTGAACCTGCTGATCAAGTCCGCGCCAGAGCCCGTGGCAAGCGTGCCTCCCGCGCCGCAACCTGCTGACAAGCTTGCGCACGGCCGCTATCTCGCCACCTTGGCCGGATGTGGCGGCTGTCACACGCGCGCCGAAAAGGGCAGAGCCGTCGAAGGCATGGAGTTCGCTGGCGGCGAGGCCTTCCGGACCAAGATGGGAACCGCTGTTAGCGCCAACATCACTCCTGACAAGGATACCGGCATCGGCAAGTGGAGCGAGCGCGACTTCGTGAAGAAGTTCCACGACTATCGCGACTACGCCGCCAACGGCTCGCCGCGCGTCGGTCCCGAGGGATTCACCGTGATGCCGTGGCTCGGACTCTCACAGTTGTCCGAAGACGAGTTGGGCTCGATCTACACGTTCCTGCGGACGCAGAAGCCCGTGTATCACTCAGTGGAGACGCATCCGGTGTTGGTCAGCCAGCGCGCCAACTGAAGCTCCGTCCAGGGCAAGCCCGGCGCGCGAACACTCGCCGATTCCGGTATCGGCGCTTGCCTTCCGTGTAGGGCGGGCTTTAGCCCGGGCGGGACTCCAGTCCCGCCAATCGCGCGCGAGCTTCAGCACGCGCTTCAGTCCCGCTCTACTGGTGGCAAGGCCAGGAGACGCGTTGAGAGCCCGTGACCAAATTCCGCGGATCCGAACCATCCTTCGGGCCAAACCCTTAGGACTCGATCCGTGTCACCATTTCGAAGAAGGCCGCCCCGGTACGATCCACCCGGCCCCACCGTGTGCCCAGCCGCACAGCGCCAAAACCGCCGGCGAAAGGCTTCGCTTCCTGGTAAGCTGGGCGAACGACGAACGATCCGGTCGAGTCGATGTACCCCCAGCGCCCATACCATTTGACCGCAGCCAAGCCCTCGCTGAAATCGCCGCAGTCTTCGTAGACCGGCGTGATTTGGTATTCGCCCACCGTGTCGATGAATCCCCATTTGCTCACGGCTTTCACCGCGGCCAACCCTTCATGGAAGAACCTTGCTTGCTCGTACTGGGGATAGATTACGACGTTGCCGATCTCGTCCAGATAGCCGAAGCCCTTCCCAAGATCCACTGGCTCGAGGTTGATCGCGCTCTCGTCAGGAAGTACACGCCGCAGTTGTCCATAAGCGACCGTTACCTCGCGAAGCCTGTCTTGGGCGCGCTGACGAATCTCTTCCGGTTCGGTGGCGTATCGGTCCGGATGGAACTGCTTCACCAGGTCCCGGTACACATGCCGGGCATGCTCGGAGTTGGCCGTAATCGGCAGCCCGAGCACCGCGTAGAGTTTGCGAATATCCTCGGTCACTCAGTGTTACTATCGGCGGAGCCCGGCGAGTACCTTAGGGCTACCTCGGATCTTGTGCCGTCGCCGGCCGGCTCCGTACTGGCGGTCCTGCAACTCGGCTAGCTTTTCTCCTACAATAGGATCGGAGCTGCACACGCGGTATCCGCCCGTGGATGAACTGGATTCACCCCATGAAGGAGCCCACTCAGAGGCGCCTCACGGGAATCTGATGCGGCGCAACCAGGCGAGAGGGAAACTGGCCGGTGGCGTCGAAAAGGCTGGAGGAGCCTCATGCTGAACCTGCAAGCTGCCAGCAATCTGGACGAGTCGGCAATCTTGTCGTCTTGCGCAAGTACCGGTACTTCCGTCCCGGAATTGGCTGCTGAACTTCTCGAAAGTGATGCCCGCTATTTCGAGCTCGGCGCGCGCATCGAACCATCGTCGGGATTCGATTTGGTCTGGGTGCCTGGCTTCACGCACCTTTCGGCTGGATGCGTCGTCCAGCGCGCCACGGCGACAGAGCCGCCATCCACTTGGCTGCGAAACGCCGAAGCGGACTTCGCCCGGGTGGGCGCGCGTTGGAATCGGATCTACCTGACTTCCCCAGCGCCGGGTCTCGAAGTGTTGCTCGCAGCCCGCGGCTATCGCTGCCGCCGGGAAATCGGATTTCTCTCGCCATCGGGCACAGCCCCTGCTGAGCCGGAGACCACGTGGCGTCCCGTCTTGGATGCCGAAGATTGGCAGATTCCCGCAAGGATGCGCCAGCAGGGTGGCCTCAATTCCGATGGCTACCGGACTTCTCCACAAGAATGGATGGCGCTGATGCGCCTCAAGCATCAGACGGGCGAGCAGGAACCGTTCCTGCTCATGCGCGGTAATGCGGTCTGCGGCGAGGTCTCCGTGATGGACCGCCCCGGCATGCTGCGACTCAAGAACCTTTTCGTTGCGCCCGAATGGCGCGGCAAAGGTGTGGGCGTGGACGCGGCGCATCTGGTGTGGCGCGAGGCGATTCGCCGCGGCAAAGCCGCCGCGGGTGTTTTCGGACTCGAAGGCGAGCCTGGATCGAGCGTCTACTCGCGCGCCGGCTTCATCGCCACGACAGACCAGGTTGAGTGGAGCGTCGAACGATGAGACTGTCACCAGCACAATTGGCCGAATACCGCGCCAAGGGATACATCGTCTTGCGCGGGTTGATCCCGCACGATCAAGCCGCGAGCCTCGCTTCCGAATGCGGCCGCCTCTGGCGCGAGGCCGATCTTTCCGAAGACAACCTGCGCGCCGTGTCTCGTCCCCGCGTCGAAGGGGGCAAGCAAGTGGACCGCCTCGACCCGGTGATCGATCTCTCGCCGTTCATTCGCGACTTGACCTCGGACACCCGGATCATCGAGCCCGTGGAAGACATCTTCGACGACGGCGCGCGGTTGACCAAAGACAAGCTGATCTTCAAGTCGAGCGGCGTCCATGGCTACACGGTCCACCAGGACTATCACGTGTGGCAGGAATTGCCCGTGCCGCCCGAATTCATGCTCTCGGTAGCGGTCGCCATCGATCCGGCGGATTCAGCCAACGGGGCCGTGCAATTCTACCCAGGTCTGCATTCGGAGCTCTACACCGAGCGGGGCGTGCCGTCTGACCTGTTCAATCCCGCAAGCGGAGTCGTTCCACGACACGTGCTCGAAGGAACCGAACCCGAACTCCTTCCGATGTCGCCCGGAGACGTAGTGATTTTCTCGTCGCTGACACCTCACGAGAGCGCGCCGAATCGCACTGCCAAGCCCCGGCGGATTCTGTTCTTGACGTACAACGCCGCGCGCTACGGCGACATCTACGACTTCTACTACTCCAAGTTCCGCTCGTATGTGCGCGCGGACCGTGCAGCCGAAGGCCGGCCAGAAGGATACTTCCGCTGATCCTTCACTTCTTCGCCGGCCGCGAAGATTTCAGCCTCCGTGTAGGGCGGGCTTTAGCCAGCGCGGGACTTCAGTCCCGCCGCCGGAGCTCCGTGCCGAAGCTTCTTTGGCGGTTCCAGGAACCGTTGAGCGGTGAGCCCCCCTCGAATCTTGGCCGGTAAACGGTTCACAACCAAACCAACGGAATTTCTCCTTCCTTTTCAGTACTCCTCCTTCAAAACCCCCGAAATCCCTTGACGCCCCATGCGACACTGAAATCGTAAGGCGGCACGGACCCTCGCGTCCGGGGCCGCCTTTCGCATTTCTAGAGACCCGAGGAGAGAATCATGTCCGCCACCGCCGCGCAAAACGAAGCCAATCGCGCCAACGCGCAAAAATCCACCGGACCCCGCACGCCCGAAGGCAAAGCCGTCTCGTCGAGGAACGCAGTTACCCACGGCCTCTTCTCCGCCACCTTTGCCGTCGCCCCCGAAGACCGCGACGAGTTCGACATCTTCCTCGAACTCCAGCGCGACGAACTCCGCCCCCAAGGCATCAACGAAGAACTCGTCTTCTCCAACCTCGTCCAGGCCGCCTGGAAAACCGAGAAAACTCGCCGCCTCGAAGCGGAAGCTCTGCTCGAACAAAACGAAGCCAAGCTCGACCGCTACACTCGCTACACCGCCCAATTCGAGCGCGCCTACTATCGCGCACTCGCCGAGCTCCGCAAGCTCCAGACCGAACGCGCCCTCCGCGAAGCCGCCACCAAGACTGCCGAAACGCAGCCGCCCGTCGCCGACATCGCCACTCTGCGAAAACAAACCCAACCGCTACCCGACCTCGCAAACGACGCCTTCTGCCGCCGTCTCGCCGCCGAATCCCGCTGGACCATGGCCAAGCTCAGCGCTCTCAAAGCCGGAATCGTCTTGCCGGATACAGCGCCTTCCAAGGCCGCTTGACTTGTGGGGCAGGCTTCAGCCTGCGCGGGACTTCAGTCCCGCTGCCGGCACTCGCGTCGAGGCCTGTTCAAACATGCAGCCTCCCCGCATCAGCACTTGCCCTTCCGTGTAGGGCGGGCTTTAGCCAACGCGGGACTTCAGTCCCGCTGCCGATGCTCGCGCCAAGTCCTCTCCTGCGAAGTCGACCTCCGGTTGTGCCCGTGACAGTGCTGCCGTTCGACAAGTCCCGGAAGTTCGTTCCCAGCAAACGCAAGCAGTGCTGCGCCCGGTTTCCGAAACGGAGTGACTGCCGCGTTCCGGTGCGGATGCCCCACCGCCAATGCCCCTTCCCGCAACTCGCGACAACCGCCCGTTCGAGCGGCTCTCGACTTGAAAACCTCGCCAGCCGCCGGCGTTACTCACTTCGCTCACTAGCGCCATGATTCACCTTTCTGGCAAACTGTAATCTCGCCGACCGCCTGCTTTCCCGGAGGACCCGCTTGACCGCTCGCTTTCTGCTACTTGCTATTGCCCTACCCGCTCTCGCGCTCGACCTGCGCCAACTCCCGCTCCGCTTCGAGCCCAATCAAGGACAAACCCGCGCCGACGTCCTCTACCAAGTCCGCGGACCCCGCCAATCCGTCGCGCTGCTCGCCGATGGCGCCGCGTTCACGGTGACCGGCAAAGACGCGATGGCGAACGTGCGCATGCGATTCACCGCACGCGATGGCGCCGGCGAGGCCGAGCCCTCCGGCAAGCTCGAAAGCGTGTCGCACTACTACATGGGCAATGATCCCGCAGCCTGGCGAACGCACGTGCCCAACTACTCGAAGGTCACGATGCGCGGCGTCTATCGCGGAGTCGACATCGTCTACTACGGATCCGAAGGCCGTCTCGAGTACGACATCGTTGCCTCGCCCGATGCCGACGTCTCGCGCATCGGATTCGAGCTCGAAGGCGCCACGGGTGTGCACCTCGACGCCTCGGGCGACCTGGTTCTCTCCACCGCTGCGGGCGAACTCCGCTGGCGCAGCCCGGTCTCCTACCAACTCGACCGCGGCGTCCGCAAGGCCGTTCGCTCGCGCTATCAATTGCACGGCAATCAAGTGCGCTTCGAACTCGGCCAGTACGACCGCTCGCGTCCGCTCGTGATTGATCCCGTGCTCGTGTTCTCGACGCTGCTCGGCGGCGCCGACGCCGAAATCGGAGGCTTCCTCGCGGTGGACCAAGCCGGCAACTCCTACCTCGGCGGCACCACGTACTCTCGCGACTTTCCCACAACCGCCGGCGGGATCAATCGCAACCTGCAAGGTCTCTATGACGGCTACGTCACCAAGGTCAACGCGGCCGGAACTTCGCTCGTGTACTCCACCTACGTCGGCGGCAGCGAACTCGAAATTATCAACGCCCTCACGATCGATGCGCGCGGCGCTGCCTACGTCACAGGCCAGACCTCGTCGCTCAACTTTCCCACCACCACTACTGCGTACAGCCGGGCTCGCAGCGGATTCAGCGACGTGTTCATAGCCAAACTCAACCCCGATGGCACGCTCGGCTACGGGACGCTGATCGGCGGCATCGGCGACGAGAACGGTGTCAGCATCAAAGTCGACTCCACCGGTGCCGCCTACGTCGCCGGCGAAACCACGTCGATCGATTTTCCCGTCACACAAGCGGCTGCGCAGAGAGTGTTCGGCGGGGGCAGTTCCGATGGCTTTGCCGTCAAACTCGATCCGGCTGGACAGTCGCTCGTCTGGTGTACGTTCATCGGTGGCCGAGGCGACGAGGAACTGAGTCTCGCCCAGGCCGAATTTCTGCCGCAGATCGTCGGCGCTAGCGCGTTCGCGATTGAGATCGACGGCCAGGGTGCGGCTTGGCTCGCCGGCAGCACCACCTCGGCCGACCTGCCCACTACTTCGAACGCCGTGAACCAGATCTACGGGGGCGGCTTCAGCGATGTCTACCTCGCCCGTCTCTCGCCTGACGGCAGCCGCTTCACCTACTTGACGTATCTCGGCGGCCGTGACGTCGACGTCTTCACCACGCTCACCACTGACGTGCAAGGCAACGCCTGGGTGGCGATGCGCACCCTGACGCAGAATCTCACCACCACGTCCACTGCGCTCGGCAAGCGCTATCTCGGCGGCAGCTTTGACTCGTACCTGGCCAAGGTTTCGCCTGAAGGTTCGCTCGGCTACGCCACCTACTTCGGCGGCCGCGGCGATGACACGATCTACAATCTCCGCACCGCCGGCGGCGACCTCTATATGGTGGGCGTCACATCGTCAGCCGATTTCCCAACTACCGCCGATGCTATCGATGCGACGCCGCCGCGCGCAGAGAAGCCATTCTTAGCCGTGCTCGATACGGTCGGGGGAAGCCTCCGTAGCTCCGGGTTCTTCGGTGGACCCAATGCCCGCATCTTCGTCAACGTCGGCCTCGATGGCGAAGGCAACATCTACGTCAGCGGTCACGCCACTGGACCCGGCTTCACCACCACTACCGGTAGCTTTGACGCCACGTACAACGGCGGCGTGTTCGACGTCTTCCTGACCAAGTTCGCCAAGCTCGGGTCCGTTGTCACCGGTCAACCTGGTGCGTGCGCCTTCACGCTCGACCCGGGCGCGCTCGACCTCACTGGAGATCCCGTAGTGGCCACCATCACTGTGCTCACAGGCGCCGATTGCACGTGGAGCGTATCGAGCGCCGTGTCTTGGGCGACCCTTGTGGGCGCGGCCGATCGCAAGGGACCGGGCGCCGTCTATTTCTCGATCCCGGCCAATCCCGGGACCGCGCGCGCGGGCACGGTTCGCGTGGCTGGGCGCGAAGTCAATGTCCGCCAGGCTCGCCGCGAGTCCACTTCACGCATTCCGCCGCCGGTTGTTTCCACGTTGGCCGGCAATGGAGAGAAGGGCTCGGCCGGTGACGGCGGACCCGCGCTCAAAGCGCAACTCGGAGCGGTCTCCGGAGTCGCTGTGGACAACCGCGGCAACCTCTATATATCCGACGGCGAAAACCACGTCATTCGACAAGTCACTTCCGATGGCCGCATCAACACCGTCGCGGGAATCGTCGGTGTAGCAGGGTTCGCTGGCGATGGCGGACCGGCAGCTCGCGCGCGCCTGAGCAGTCCCGAAGGCTTGGCTACGGACGCCGCCGGCAACCTCTACGTCGCCGATACCGGTAGTCGCCGCGTGCGGAAGATCTCGCCCGACGGGTCCATCTCCACCATCGCCGGTAACGGCGTCAATAGCTCCGATGGCGACGACGGGCCTGCGGTGCGCGCTTCGTTCCGGGATCCGGCGAATCTCGCGATCGATGCGTCGGGCAACCTCTATGTCGCCGACCGCGCCGCCAATCGCATTCGCAAGATCGCACCCGATGGCACCATCACCACCGCCGCGGGCAGTGGAGACGCGGGCTTTGGCGGAGACGGCGGTCCCGCCATTCGCGCGAAGATGACGTCACCTGCGGGCATGGCGTTTGATCGCCAAGGCAACCTCTACATTGCTGACCAACTGAATCACCGGGTACGGCGCGTCACCACCAATGGCAACATCGAGACCATCGCGGGCACCGGCATCGCCGCGTGGGAAGGCGATCTGCGCCCCGCCACCGGAGCCGCGTTGAGTTCGCCGGCGGGCGTGGCGGTGGATGGGAGCGGCAACGTCTACATCGCCGATCGCGACAATCACCGCATTCGCCGCATCGACTCCCGTGGCGTGATCATCACGTTCGCTGGAACCGGAACCGCGGTCTTCTCGGGCGACGACCTTGCGCCCGATCTCGCTTCGTTCAACAAGCCCTCTGCGATGAACTCTGACGCGGCGGGGAATCTGTTGATCGCAGACACGGGCGCCTTGCGCGTGCGCCGCATCGCGTTCCCGCTGCCTCCGCCTCCAGCGACCACGATTCGCTCGATCCTCAACGCCTTCGGTTCTCAGGCCACCGTATCGGGATCGAGCTTGGCCGCCATCTACGGCGAGAACTTCACTACCGCGGCCACTGACTGGAACTCATCGCTCGATAGTGGCAGCCTCCCCAAGGAACTCGGAGGTGTGCGCGTGCGCTTCAACAATCGCGATGCCTACTTGGCCTTTGTGAGTCCCACGCAGGTGAACATTCTCGTGCCGCAAGATCTCACTGTGGGCCCAGTGCCGGTTGAGGTGACCACGGCCAACGATCGAGGAACGGCCACGGCGTTTCTCTCCGACGTTTCGCCGGCATTGCTCTCGTTCCCCGTGGGCGGAAAGACAGCCGCCGTCGCGGTCTTCGAAGACGGCACTACGGTCGCCCCGCCGGGATCGATCGAAGGCAAAGACTCGCGGTCCGCGCGAGCGGGCGATCGCATCACGGTCTTCGCCACAGGGCTCGGGCAAACCAATCCGCCGATCCCGGATGGCAAGGTGCTCACCGAGCCGTATCCGCTGGCAGACCTCACGAAGCTCGATGTCAGCGTGGGCGGAAAGTCCGCCGTGGTCGAATCCGCCGCGATGACTACGCCCGGAACATTTCAGGTGCGTTTTGTTGTGCCGGATGACCCCGGCGCGGGCTTCCAACCGATCGTCGTGCGGGTTCGCGGAGTGGCCAGCCAGTCCGGTCTCGCGCTCACCCTCGAAGAGTAGTTGCCGGGATCCTCAGGGATTATACTCGGCACTGGAGACTTCCATGCCGAACATTTCTCGAAGAACCGCCATGCGAGCGGCGGCCTCGGCCGCAATCCCCGCCGCACTGCATGGTGCGACTGTGCAATGGCCGCCTGCCTTGGGCGCGGGCTTGCCTCGGATTTGCGTGATCGCCGGATCGACGCCAACGCAGATGCGCCACTTCAAGCAGATGGGCATCGACTATGTGATCGGCGGCGGCCCCGGCCCTCTCCCGTGGACCGAAGAGAAGCTCAGAGCAGTGATGGACCCATACAAGGCCGGCGGACTCACGGTCATCAACCTGATGATCGGCGGCTTCGAAGACGTCATCCGCGGCGGACCGAAACGCGACGAGCAGATCGAGAAGGTGATCCAATCGATCCGCGCCGCGGGCAAGGCAGGGTTGCCGGTGATCGAGTACAACTTCTATGCGCACCGCCTGGTGGAAGGCTACGAAGAGGAACTCGGCCGGGGCGAAGCCGGGATGACGGCATTCAAGTACGCCAAGGTGAAAGACCTTCCGCCGCTCCCCAACGAAGGCACGCACAAGCGTGAGGATTTATTCAAGCGAGCCGAGTACTTCTTGAAGGCGATCGTACCCGAGGCCGAGAAGGCCAACGTGCGGCTGGCGCTGCATCCGAACGATCCACCCGCGCCGATCAGCCGTGGATCGGAGCAAATGATGGGCACCTTCGAGAACTGGAAGCGCTACCTCAACCTGGTGAAGAGCCCGTACAATGGCATGACCTTCGATTGCGGCGTGACGCGCGAACTGGGCGAAGATCCGGTGACGGTCTGCAAGTGGATGGGCGCGCGCGATCAGATCAACCACGTGCACTTCCGCAACGTGGTGGTCCGCAAGCCCTACGAGGACTATACCGAGGTCTTCCTCGACGAGGGCGTGGTGAACATGTTCGCCGTGATGCGGGAACTGGTGCGTCAGAAGTATCCACGCGGGCTGTATCCCGAACATCCACGCGCCATCGACCTCGATCGCAACATGCCCGAGAGCATTCGCGGCCAGTATGCTCGCGTCGGCGGCGGCGGGCTGGTCGGTGAGGTGTTCAACATCGCTTACGCGAAGGCGATGCTGCAAGCGGTGCTCTCGCATAGGTGAATCTGAATGAAACAAATCTGTTTGATCATGTTCGCCGCGTCCACCGCGCTGCTCGCCGCCGATCCCGTGTTCCCGTACGGCGCGGTCTACTTCCGCAAGTCGAATCCGCCCGAACAGGACTGGGCTCGCGACCACGCAACCGCCGCGCGGCTCGGGATGAATACGTTCCGCCACTGGTTCATGTGGTCCGCGGTCGAGGTGGCGCCCGGCAAGCTGGACTGGCGCGACTACGACACCCAAATGGACCTCGCGGCCAAGAACGGGATCCGCGTGATCATCGCCGAGATGGTGACTGCCGCGCCCGAATGGGCATTCACGCGCTACGCACACGCACGCTATCTCGCCGCCGACGGGCGCGCGGTCGATTCCGGCATTTCGGGATCGAGTGCCACCGGCGGCTTTCCGGGCCTCTGCCTCGACAACGAAGATGTGAAGGGCTTGGCCGAGAAATGGCTGCTCGCGCTGATCGAGCACTACAAGAATCATCCGGCCACCATGGGCTATGACCTGTGGAACGAGCACACCGCGCAAGGTGGATCGGCGCAGAACATGTACTGCTACTGTCCGGCGACGAAGAAGAAGTTCCGCGAGTGGCTGAAGGCGAAGTACGGTTCGCTCGAAGCTCTGGGCAAAGCGTGGTATCGCTACAGCTACGCCGATTGGGACGACATTCAGCCGCCCAAGAGCTTCCAAGGATATCCGGAGAGTCTCGACTGGCTCCAGTTCCGCATCGACAACGCGCATCGGCTAGCGAGGTGGCGCGTGGATCTCGTCCGCAAGAATGACACGAAGAGCAAGGTGGTTGCGCATGGCGTAGGGATGTCGCTCGAAGGTCATCCGTCGGCCACCTATGACGAGTGGCGCTCGGCTGCTGATGTAGATGTGTGGGGATTCACTTGGGTGGCGTCGCGCCGCGGATCGGAGCCGTGGAAGCAGTTCCAGGCAGTGGATCTCGTGCGTGCCGGATCGCGTGGAAAGCCGTTCTGGCACGCTGAGGCGCAGGCAGGTCCGCTGTGGATGCAACCGCAAGTGATCGGGCGTCCGCGTGACGATGGCCGCATCACTGACGACAAAGACGTGCGCCTGTGGAACATGATCTCGATTGCTGGCGGCGCTACCGGGATTCTGTATCCGCGGTTGCGGCCGCTGCTCGATGGTCCGCTGTTTGGCGCGTTCGGTGCGTTCGGAATGGATGGCTCGGTGACGCCCCGCGCGGAGATGGCTGGTAAGGTGGCGCGCTGGGCGAATGAGCATGCGGAGCTATGGAAGGCGCGGCCAGTGCGTGGGGACGTGGGCATCGTGTGGGTTCCCGAGTCGCAGATCTTCAACTACATGCAGCAGGGCTCCACGGATCACTACGCGCAATCGGCTCGCGGAGCGTACCAGGCATTCTTCGATAACAACATCCAGGCCGACTTCGTGCACATTGATGACATCGCGCAATACCCGCTGATCTACTTGCCGTATCCGATCCACCTGCGGGAAGCGACGGCGCGCAAGCTCTCGGCCTATGTCCAGAACGGCGGGTCGCTCGTGAGTGAAGGCCTGCCGGGATACTTCGGCGAGCATGGCAAGGTGGGCACGGTGCAGCCGAACTTCGGGCTCGATCAGCTCTTCGGCGCGCGCGAGTCGTATGTCGAGTTCACGCCTGACTTGCTGGAAGACTACTCGATGACCGTGCGCGGGCAGACCATGCCAGCGCGCTACTTCATTCAGGAGTACGAGACCGCGGGTGGTCGCGCAGTGGGCCGGCATGCGAGCGGAAAGACGGGCGCGGTGGAGCACGCATCGGGAAAAGGGAAGACGCTACTCATGGGATCGTTCCCGGGTGCGGGCTACTTCAAGCGGCCCACTCCGCAAGCGCGCACCTACTTCGCTGGGTTGCTGGATTGGGCCGGAGTGCAGCGGACGCTGACGGTGAGCGATCCGTTGGTGAAAGTGCGGTTGCATCGAGGTGGTGACGGCGCGGTTCTCTACGTGGTGAATCCCACGCGGCAGGAAAAGCCCGCGGTGGTGGAACTGCGCGACACATTGCAGTCTCCCAAAGATGTCTGGGGGAACCAGCCGGTGCGCGTAGATGGACGGCGGCTGATGGTGAGCGTCGGCGATCGGGATGTGGCGGTGATCCGAGCGCAATGAGCTTCCGAACCGCGCTTCTCTGGGTGGCACTCGGTGCGGCGCCCGTTGCCGGGCAGTCCTATCTGCAACGAGCATTCAGTGGCGAGCCAAGTGATCAGCCACTGCTTGGGTCGTCTGCACCGGGGTTTTCTCTGACCATCGCGAGCCGGGAACTCGACGTGCAGGCCGCGCGCGGTGGCGTCGCCAGTGTGGCAATCCCGGGGATTCCGCTGCGATTCGAACTGCGTCACGAGCGCCAAGCCGGTATCGATCTCTATCGCCTCCGCCCCACCGCGGACTCGGAGCCACGCGGAGAGCAGGTCCGCTTCGATTGGCGCTTTCCCGAGAGCTTCAACGAGTCGATGACGTTCGACACCGGAGCGCTGCAAGGCCAGCCTTTGTTCCTGCCCGACGGCAAGGTCCCCGATAATCAGTTCACCAACTGGGGATCGCTCTTCTATGACCGAGCGGCGAATCTCGCAGTGGGCACTGTACTCGATGGCGCGGAGCCTTCGCGTCACGCGCGGCGCGGACACTCGCGGTTCACCAAGACCTCGACGCTGCAGTTGATGACCACCACGGGCAATCCCAAGATGGAGATCACCCTGCTCGCCTACCGGCCGAAAGACGCGCGCTTCTGGTGGGCCGAGTGGTACCAGTTGCGCAGCCGCACGGATCCAGGCATCCCCTCGAACTTCTTCCCGATCCTCGCGCCGCGCGACCTGAGTTGGCTTCCCGGTGAGACGCAGACGATCTCGGTGATTCCCGGGCCGGGCGAAAGCGGCCGCGCCATGGAACTCGTGCTTATCGACGAGGTGCGGCGGAGCGTCGCCGCACGCGTGCCGTTTCGATGCGAGTTGCCCGTGACCAATGTGGCTGTGCGCGTCGGCGATTGGCGCTCCGGTCTCTTGCGCGCGATCGTCGTTCCGGCTGGCGAAGCCGTTGACCCGGCCGTGATCGACTTGAACCGCAAGTTGACCAACGTGATCGTGCGCCCGCGTCGAGCCGAAGGGCAGGTGCTATTCGTGGCTCCGACCGATGCATGGCTCGCGTACTCGACCAATGGTGGCCACGACTATCACGGCTGGCGCACCTTCTATGACGGCAGCGTCGGATACGCGCCCACCGTGATGAGCAGCCGCCAGCGCCGCCTCAACAACTTCTTCTACAGCCTCTACGAACGCTTCAATGACATCCACCACTTCCGTTATCTCGACGAGCTGTCACAAAAGGAAGGCTTCACGGTCGATTACGTGACGCAGCATGACGTGGCGCTCGGACGCGTGCGCCTTGACGATTACAAGCTCGTGTTGATAGGCAACCACTGCGAGTTCACCACTGAGGAGAGCCATCGCCGATTCGCCGAGTACATGGGCAAGGGCGGCGCGGTGATGATCCACGGCGGCGACTCGTTCGCCGTGCGCGTGTCGTATCTCCCGAGCCTCGAGGAGCCGCGCTACATCTGGCAGCGCGGGCACTTCCATATCCATTGGAGTGACCAGCGGAGCGAGTTCCGCGGTCCGATGCTGCTGCCGCCCGATGCGAAGCCGGATACCCCGATCACGAATCCCACCGCGGGAGATGCGCTCGACTACCTGAACGCGTTTCACACGAGCGTGGGCTACTGGATCCCTGGAAGCAAAGCCGTGATCGCGAACGCGTCGCATCCGATCATGCGCGGCCTCGATGTGAAGCTCGGCACTGAGGTCCCGGGCCAGTGGGGCGGGGAAGTGGACTTCGCCTACGAGCCCCAAGCTTGGGATATTCTCGTGCGGTCCGATCGTGCAGCGCCGGAAGAGCGCGAGTTCGGTGTGGACGCCAATGATCCGACGCCGTTGCATCGCATCGGGCTCGCTGTGCACAAGAACGAACGGCTCGCCATGCTCTGCGGCGAGAACTATCCGAACATGCTCGTGGATCCCGCGAATACGCTTTTCCGAGAGCTCTACCGCCGCACGATCCACCATCTGCTGGATGCGCCGCGAATCGACGGGGCGAACCTGGTCGCCGCTGAGCAGCGAAGCTCAACTACGATCAGCTGGGACCAGCCTGTGCGGATCGGCGCCCTGCGCTATCGGCTACCCGAGTTCATCGACTACGCGGATCCCGCATGGCATCGCAAGTCCGCACCCTATGCGCACTACGTTGTGGAAGGGTCGCTCGACGGCGCGAAGTGGACAGTGATCGCCGATCGCACGCACGGCCCTTGGCGCGGCATGAGGACTGACCTCTTCCCTGCGCGCGAAGTGAGGCAGCTTCGATTCACGGGGACGTTCTCGAACAGCGAGCCTTTCCGTGTTCAAGAAGTGGAGGCGTTCGGCGTGAAGTGACGCGGATCAGCGGACGCTGCACATGCCGCTGCCCGGCTTGCGCGTAGGCACACTCGTTGGCCCTGTTCGTCCGACTTACCTATGTGCGCAGCGCACAGCTTCGCGGTTCACGCGTGCAAGCCTCCGTCGTCGAGTGGAGCGGCGCAGCGGCCCCTACACCTGCACCCGTCCGGCTTGCGCAGGTACCCTCGTTGGCCCTGTTCGTCCGACTCGCCCCGGTGCGCGACGCGTAGCTCACGCCTCAGCGGGTCGCTGTACCTTCACCTGCTCCACTGCAGTGCGAAGATCCGTGCCGGTCACGAGGGCGGCGTCGCGCGTGTGGCGCGCGCATTGAGGTGCCCGGCGGCACGCTGAAGCGTGCGCCACATTTACGTTCACGGTGAAGTGCCGCTCAGCGGACCGCGACTACCTGCACTTGCTCGAGCTGCTCCTGAAACACCTGCACCGTGGTCCGAGCCGGAGGGTTGCGCGGAAAGTACTCACGGAAGATCGCGTTCATCGCCTCCATCTGGCCTCCATCCTTGAGGTAGACATGCGCGTCCACGACGTGCCGCAGATCCATCCCCGCAAGCTTGAGAATGCCCTGGATGCTCGCAAGCGAATCGCGCATCTGTGCTTCGAGCGTTCCGCCGCTGCCCGACTTGCCCGACGTGTAGAGGGTATCGCCATCAAGCACTCCCCCGTTCGATGACGTGGGGCTCGGTCCCGCCGAGTCGGGAACAACTCGCCCTTTGTTCTTGCGGTCACGCGTGGCGATGAACGTCATCTCGACGCGGATGGCGCCCGGCAGACGCGACACGCAGAAGCTGGCGCGACTGGGAGCGGTACCGAGTGCGAATGAGTTCCGGTAGACCGAGTTCAGGCTTCCATACGTGGGCCCCTTGCCCTGCTGCGGATCCATGAAGTAGACGTTGGCAAACACCGCATCTTTGTACGTGAGGCCGGCCGCCTTGAGAATCTCGCCGATGTTCTCCATCGTCTGCTTCGTCTGCCCTTCGATCGTCTCGGCGAGCTCGTTCGTCTTCGGCTGCCGTCCGCCGCTTCCGGAAACGTAGAGCGTGTCGCCGGCCCATACGGCGCTGCGATAGGGTCCCATGGCCGCAGGTATCGAACCCTCGGGAGGCTTCACGCCAACGATCTTCGACTTGTCGGCATAGGCGATGCAACTCACTTCGATCTTGGCTCCGCCGGGAAGCCCCGCGAACTCGAGCGTGGTGCGCGCCGGGTACTCACCCGCGCTAAAGTAGCTGCCGTAGACCTCATTCATCTCCTTGTACTGGTTCATGTCGGCGAGCTGCACGTGGCAGGTGACGAGGTTCGAGAAGTCCATGCCGGCCGCGCGCAGCACGTGTCCCACGTTGTTCATCGCCATGCGTGTCTGTGCGGCGATTCCTTCCGGTTGCGCGCCTGTCTTGGGATCTTTGTCGATCTGGCCGGCGATGTAGAGCGCCTTGCCCGCGAGTACACCTGGACTGTAGGGTCTGCCAGCCGCGAAGGCATCCGGGTAGAGGAACTTCCGCTCCACCTGGAACTGGGCTTGGCATGTGGAGGCGAGTACGGCAAGTAACGGAATTGCGCGTCGCATGTCTCCACACAGTATCAGATCGCACGTGGTAGAATGGCCGCGGTCATGAAGCAAAAGAAGTCGAAAGCTACCGCGATCAATCGCCGCCAGATGCTCGTTGCCTCCGCGCTCACGGGAGGGGCGGGCTTGCTCGGTCCGCGAGCCGCACGAGCTGCCTCGAAGCTCCCCATGCGCGGCACGGGACCCGAGATCTATTCCACGTTCGGCGTGAAGCCGTTCATCAACTGCACATCTACCTACACGATCAACGGCGGCTCGGCCATGCTGCCGGAAGTGATCGAGGCGATGAACAATGCCGCGTTCTATCCGGTGAACTTTGACGAGTTGATGGAAGGCGCGGGCAAGCGCATCGCCGAGTTACTGCAAGTGGAGTCGGCGATGGTGAGTTCGGGAGCTGCCGGGGCGATGACCTGCGCGACGCTCGCGTGCGTGGCCGGCGGCGATCCGGAGAAGATGCAGCAGCTCCCGGATACCACTGGACTCAAGAGCGAAGTGATCGTACCGCGCTGGTCTCGGAGCGTCTATGACCATGCGGTGCGCAGCACGGGCGTGAAGATGATCGAGGTGCAGACGCTCGCCGATCTGGAGGCCGCCTTTTCCGCTAAGACCGCAATGGCCACTGGTCAGATCAACATGGCAGCCGATGGGAATCCGTTCACGCTCGAGCAGTATGTAGCCGTGGCGCACAAGCACGGTGTGCCCGTGGTGCTCGATGTGGCGGATCGTCTGCCGCTTGTGCCCAATCCTTACATCTCGCGCGGAGTGGACATGGTGGCATATTCAGGCGGCAAGATCCTGCGTGGACCGCAGACTGCGGGAATGCTGGTGGGTCGCAAGGATCTGATCGCCGCCGCGTTCATGAACAGTGCTCCGCACCACGCTTTCGCTCGCGCGATCAAGGTGAGCAAAGAAGAGATCGTGGGCATGGTGAAGGCGGTGGAAATGTTGCGCACGGGAAAGCGCAATCGCGATGCCGAGGATGCGGAGTGGCGCGCGTGGTTCCGCCACATCGCCGACACCGTCTCCAAGGTGTCTGGAGTGTCGGGCGAGATCATCGAGCCCAAGGATAAGCAGTACTATCCGACCATGAAGGTGGTGTGGGATCCGAAGAAGGTCGGCATCACGGCGGGCGAGGTTGGCAAAAAGATGCTCGAGGGCGAGCCGCGCATCATGACGCATGCCGGGCTCAGCGAGGGCGACGGAGGAAGCGAGATGTTGTTCCGGCCGGCGGCGATGTGGCCGGGCGAGTACAAGATTGTCGCTGAGCGACTGCACGAGATTCTCGGCCAAGCTCCGCCGCCGCGCTCCAAGCCGCAGTACGCTGCGCCGGCCGGTGACGTCAGCGGACTCTGGGAAGCGGAAATCCGATTCAAGTCCGGGTCGACGAGGCATACGTTCTATCTCGATCCGAAAGGCAACGCCGTGAGCGGCAGCTACACAGGCCGCTTGCTGAAGGGGCCGCTGAAGGGCCATGTTGATGGGAACAAAGTGGAGTTCTCGAGCGCTGGCAAAGTCGAAGGGACGTCGCTGCGGTACACGTACAGAGGAACGTTCGACGGGTCGCGCATGACGGGCTTGGTGGATATGGGCGAGTACGGAGGGGCGACGTTCACGGCTACGCGGAAGGGCTAGACAGAGGCACGGTCGTGTTGTGTGGTTCTGGATTGACTCCGGGGGTGATGTCCAAGGTGACATCATGAGGGTCGGGTGCGTCATTTGCTCGACTGTGAGTGGATATATACTGCAACGGATGGCGGCGTCCGGGCGGCTCGTCCACTCTGCCACGCAACTCGACCGATTCATGGCTACGTTCGTTACTGCTTCTGACTAGATTGGTGTGCGATATCTATGGAGACCGAATCTCCGGGACGAAGGTGACAACTTCGTCTACGAGTTGGCATTTGCCGCGAGCCCAGCGGTCATTATGACCCATAATATACGTCATTTCCGAAGGCCGGAGACCGTGTGGCCGAGCATTCAGGTGAGGACCCCACAGCAGGTGCTCCAGGAGATAAACAGGGATGCATAAACAGAGCAGTTTTCCTCTGCGGATCGCAGCCCAAGACCGGACTCGGGCTCGCCGGTTGGCGCAACGCGCCGGCCTTTCCGAGAACCGTTTGTATTCCGACTTGATTCAAGAGGGCCTCTTGATCCGCGGGCAGGTGGCCTATTTCGAAAAGTTGCGGGACATGCGGGTCCCAGCAGTGAAGGACTGGCTTTGTTGGACCTGGCGCCCGATGTTCCGCCGTCACCCGAAGACGCGATGCCGGGCCGTCGCTCGAAAACTTCGCGCAAGAAATAGCCGCGCGGATGCTGGCTACATGCCCCAGATCCGGATGCGCTTTCCTTCGTGTTCGGCCTCGCGGGAGAAGATCTTTTCTTCCCAACTCGCGCCCGCCTCGCGATTGAAGATCACCAGATGGCCCTCGTCGGCGCCGGAGCGATCCATGTGGTCCGCTGTTTGCGGGAGCCCCTCGGCGATGGTTTGTTCGAGCGAGCGCCGTTGGATCTTGCACTCGATCACGGCGCGCTGCGTGCCGTTCGGATGCTTCCAAACGACGAGCAGATCGGTCCGCCGGCGGCCGAGTGCATACTCGCGGTCGATGCGGCCGCCACCGTTCACGATCCTTTGTAGGAAGGCTTGGATGAGGAGCTGCGGTCCGGCCTCGCGATAGGTGAAGCGCTCGAGCCATGACTCCGAGTTCTCGCGGAAGAACTGCTGGAAGTTGTCGAGCAGGCGGATCATGTCGATGCGGCCATCGGGGTTGACGTACCACTGCTCGGGCTTGTCATTGACTTCGAGAGCAATCTGCGTTTGGTAGGTGAGCTCGCGCGGGATCACTTCGCGATAGATCGCGTTCGAGATCACCAAGCCCTCGCCCTTGCGGCGTTCGATGAGTCCGAGATCGATGCAGTATTGGGTGTCGTCATCGAATGCCGCGGCTTCGAGTTGAGCGGAACCTGAGAGAATGGGCTCGATCACCTTGCGGACCCGCGCTTCAGAGAGCTTGTCGCTCAGTTGGTCGAGATGGGTCTGGCGCGAAAGGATGAGGCGCTCTTTGGCTTCGTGGATGAGGTCCGCGGTGATGGGTTGTGTGCGATCGGTCTGGAGCTTGAAGCAGGCATCCCAGGCCAAGGCATTCACGAGCCATGGCTGGCCGCGTGTCAGATTCCAAACCAGCGGATAGACCGCTTCTTCGAAGGTCTGTCCGGTCTCTCGCGTGTGCTCCTCATAGAGCTGGCGTACTTCGGCTTCGGTGAAGTTTCCCAAGCGAAGTGATTCGGCTTTGATGTTGAAGGCGCTGCCGCCGGTGATGACTTCCTTGGAGCCGTGAATGCGATAGTCCTGGAGATTGCGAACGCCGCATAGCACGATGCTCTGCGGGAACTGGGTGGGGCGGTCAGCATAGCCGGAGCGGAGTTGGCGGAGCAGAGAGATGAGGGAGTCGCCAACGAGCGCGTCGACTTCGTCGAGGAACAGAACGATCGGTAAGGGCGAATGCGAGCTCCAGGCGGCAAGGAGTTGGTAGACTGCGTTCTCGTGGCCGGACCGGGAGAGCAAATCGCGGCGAAACTGCTCCGGGTAGGGATCCTTGAGAAACCGATCAGCGCGGCCGGCGATACTCGAGATGATCACCCGATTGGCGCCTTCTACGTCGTCACGCATAGGCTGAGCGGCTTCGATATTTGCATATAGGGCCTTGTATCTGCCGGTTTCGTTGAGAGCGTTCGCGAGAGCCATCATGACCGAGGTCTTCCCGCTCTGGCGCGGTGCGTGAAGCAGAAAATACTTCAGCCCATCGATCAACGAGAACACGGTCGCAGTGTCAATGCGGCTCAGCGGCGGAACTCGATAGTGGATATCGTCCCGAACCGGACCCGCTGTACAGAAATGCCGCATGAACCTCTCATCTTAGCGTGGCGAGTGATGTGTGCGAATCTCAGTCACATGCCCCAGATCCGGATGCGCTTTCCTTCGTGTTCGGCCTCGCGGCAGAAGATCTTCTCCTCCCAGCTCACGTCGGCCTCGCGATTGAAGACGACCAAGTGCCCCTCTTCGGCGCCGGAGCGATCCATGTAGTCCGCTGTTTGCGGTAGCCCCTCTGCGATGGTTTGCTCGAGCGAGCGCCGTTGGATCTTGCACTCGATCACGGCGCGCTGCGTGCCGTTCGGATGCTTCCAAACGACGAGCAGGTCCGTGCGGCGGCGGCCCAACGCATACTCTCGATCGATTCGTCCTCCGCCATTGACGATCCTTTGTAGGAAGGCTTGGATCAGGAGTTGCGGTCCGGCCTCGCGATAGGTGAAGCGCTCGAGCCACGACTCCGAATTCTCGCGGAAGAACTGCTGGAAGTTATCCAGCAGGCGGATCATGTCGATGCGGCCATCGGGGTTGACGTACCACTGCTCGGGTTTGTCATTGACTTCGAGAGCAATCTGCGTCTGGTAGGTGAGCTCGCGCGGGATCACTTCGCGATAGATCGCGTTCGAGATCACCAAGCCCTCGCCCTTGCGGCGCTCGATGAGGCCGAGGTCGATGCAGTATTGGGTGTCGTCATCGAATGCCGCCGCTTCGAGCTGCGCGGCTCCGGACAGAATGGGCTCGATCACCTTGCGGACCCGTGCTTCTGAGAGCTTGTCGCTCAGTTGGTCGAGGTGGGTCTGACGCGAAAGGATGAGGCGCTCTTTGGCTTCGTGGATGAGGTCCGCGGTGATGGGCTGTGTGCGATCCGTCTGAAGCTTGAAGCAGGCATCCCAGGCCAAGGCATTCACGAGCCATGGCTGGCCGCGTGTCAGATTCCAAACCAGCGGATAGACCGCTTCGTCGAAGGTCTGTCCGGTTTCTCGCGTGTGCTCCTCATAGAGCTGGCGTACTTCGGCTTCGGTGAAGTTTCCCAAGCGAAGTGATTCGGCTTTGATGTTGAAGGCGCTGCCGCCGGTGATGACTTCCTTGGAGCCGTGAATGCGATAGTCCTGGAGATTGCGGACACCGCATAACATAATGCTTTGCGGAAACTGCGCGGGCCGGTCCGCGTACCCGGAGCGGAGTTGACGGAGCAGTGAGATGAGCGAGTCGCCAACGAGCGCGTCCACTTCGTCGAGAAGGAGAACGATCGGTAGGGGTGAATGAGTGCTCCAGGCGCCCAAGAGCCGGCTGACGGCGAATGTCTCGCCTAGCGAAAGGATTTCGCGGCAAGCCTGTTCGGGATAGGGATCTTGTAGACGTCTTAGCGCTGCCCCGGCGATTTCTGTTGCAAGGGCCCTATTCGCGCCATTGAAGTCGTCGCGGTACGGTTGCGCGCCTTCGATGTTTACATAAAGTGCCTTGTATCGGCCGGTCTCATTCAGCGCCTCCGCCAGTGCTCTGATGACCGAAGTCTTTCCACTCTGCCGGGGCGCGTGAAGCAGAAAGTACTTTCGCGCATCGATCAACGAGAAGACTGTCGACGTATCAATGCGGCTGAGCGGAGGAACGGAGTAATGTAGGTCCGTCTGAATCGGACCCGCCGTGCAGAAATGCCGCATGAACCTCCAATCTTAGCGCGCAGGTTCCGACGACCGTTCAATCGCCGTGCTGCTGCACCACGCGATCCCGCACCGGCCACCACCGCCTCGCCGCAAGATCATCGAACAACGAATACGCCACCGGCGTCACCAGCAACGTGAGCAACAACGACAAGCTCTGTCCGCCGATCACCACCACTGCCACCGCGCGCCGCTCCTCCGCGCCCGGACCCGTCCCCAACGCCAGCGGCAGCATTCCCGCTACCAGCGCGAACGTCGTCATGAGGATGGGCCGCAGCCGGTCGCGATTGCCCTGCAAAATCGCCTCCGCGCGCGACATCCCAGAGGCTCGCAAGTTGTTCATGTGGTCAATCTGCAAGATCGAATTCTTCTTCACCACTCCGAACAACACCAGAATCCCGAGTGCGGAGTAGAGGTTCATGGTGTTGCCCGTCGCCCATAGCGAGAGCAGCGCGAACGGAATCGAGAGCGGCAGCGAAAGAAGGATCGTCAACGGATGCACCAGGTTCTCGAACTGCGAAGCCAGGATCATGTACATGAACGCAATCGAGAGCGCGAATGCGATCAGAAACTCGCGCCCCGTGCGCTCGAGCTCGCGTGCCTTACCCGTAACGCTCGTCGAATACGCGGGCGGCAGGTTCATCTCCTTCACGGCTTGCCGCAAGGCTTCGATGCGGTCCGCGAGCGCGAACCCAGGACCCACCCCTGCGCGCAAGCTAGCCTGGCGTTGGCGGTCAAGCCGGTCAATGCGCGTGGGCGTCGTATCCGATGTCATCTCCACCAGGCTGTCGAGACGAGCCAGTTCGCCGTTGTCGCGCGGTACGTAAAGCTGTGCAATGGCGCCAGCGCTCCCGCGGAACTGCTGCAAGAGACGCAGTTCCACATCGTAGTCCTCGTTGATTGCCGGATCGCGATAGCGAGTCACCTTCTCCTCACCGCCGACCATGATGCGGAGCGCCTGCGCAACGTCATTGGTGGAAACGGCGAGGTCGGCGGCGCGCGCGCGATCGATGTTCACCCGCAGTTCCGGACTGTTCAACTTCAGCGTGACGTCGCCATCCACGATGCCGCCCAACTCCCGGGAACGGTCGCGCAACTGGGCGGAGTATTTGGCGAGCGAGAGGAGGTCGGGACCGCGAATCACGAAGTCGATTTCGTGATTGCCGCCGCCGAGACTGAACGACGGAGCGTTCCGAACGCGAGTCCAAAGATCCTTGTACCGCGAGAGCTTCTTGCGGATCGCCACCATCACTTGGCGCTGGCTGTAGTTCCCTTGGAACGCCTTCATCGGCTGGCCGCGGAGCGTCTCGCGCAGCAGGCGCGACACCGAAAGGGTACGCTTTTCATGCGGCTCGATCGCCACCAATAGGTCGCCGCGGCTGATGCCTCCGCCTTGCGGGTTGCCGCCGATATCGGCCAGCACCGAAGTCACGCCGGGTGTCTCGCGGATATCTTTTTCTACCTGCAGCAGCACGTCGTTCATGCCCGCCATGCTGACTCCCTCGGGCGCGTTCACCTCTACCTCGAACTCGGCCTCGTCGACATCGCTTGGAATGTACTCTTGTCGAACTGCCTGATACAGCGGGATCGAACTGGCGGCTACCGTGAGCCCGAGCATGGCAACCGCGAACCGGTGGCGCATCGAGAACGACAGCAAGCCTGCGTAGAAACGATCGATGTAGCGGTAGAAGCCCGTGCGTGAGGCCGCGTGATCGTGCCCCACCTCACCTTGCTTCAAGGGGCGAAGCAGGCGAGCGCTCATCATCGGCGTCAATGAGAACGAGACGAACAGGCTCACCAGGATGGCGACAGCCGAGGTGATTCCGAACTGATAGAGGAACCGTCCCGAGATGCTCGACATGAACGACACTGGCACGAAGATCACCACCAGGCTGAGGGTTGTGGCGAGCACGGCCATGCCGATGTCTGCCGTTGCGGCGCGGGCCGCGAGGAATGGATTCATGCCCTTCTCTTCGACGAAGCGAAAAATGTTCTCGAGAACGATGATCGCGTCGTCGATCACAATGCCGACCATCAACACGAGCGACAGCATCGTCACGCTGTTCAGCGTGAATCCCAAGGCCTTCATCACTCCGAAGCTCGCAATCACCGATACCGGAATCGCGATCGCCGCAATCACGGTACTGCTCCAACTGCGTGTGAACGCCAGCACTACGAGCGACGCAAGAATGCTGCCGAGCACCAAATGGAGATTGATCTCGCTGAGTGCGGCTTCGATATAACGCGACTGATCGCGAATGAACCTGTAGGAAACTCCGGCGGGCAACAGCGCCGACGCGCGCGACATCTTTTCTTTGACGCCCTCGATCACGGCCACCGTGTTGGCCCCAGACTGCCGCCGAATGTCGAGCACTACGGTGGGTATTCCATCGAGCCGCGATACGGTGCGCTGCTCCTTGGTGCCATCTTCGGCGTAGCCGATGTCGGCTACTCGCACCGGTGTGTGGCGAACGGTAGCGATCACCAGATCGTTGAACGCGCGCGGATCCACCAGGCGGCCGGCCGTACGCAGAGACTGCTCGTGGACTCCGGCCGTGATGTTCCCGCCCGGGACTTCCGTATTCTGGCGCGCCAGCGCCGTGGCCACACGCGTGATGGGAAGGCGGTAAGCGGCCAACCGATCGGCATCGGCCCAGATGTTGATCGCGCGCTCGCGGCCGCCGACGATCTGGACCTCGCCAACTCCTGTGGAGCGCTCGATCTGCGGTTTGATCACTTTGTCGGCAAGTTCCGTCAGTTCGCGAACCGACTTCGTTCCAGACAGCGCAATCGAAAGCACCGGCGTACTCTCGTTATCGAACTTGGCCGCTACTGGAGGCTCGATATCCTCGGGCAGTTGTCGCAGGACGGCAGAGACACGATCGCGAATGTCCTGCGCGGCGGCATCGATGTCCCGATTCAGTTCGAAGTTCGCAACGATGGTGGACCGCCCCGGATGCGAGACGGAACGCAACTCACGGATGCCTTCCACCGTGTTCACGGCCTCTTCGATGATGTCGGAAACGAGGGTCTCCACTTCTTCGGGTCCCGCGCCGGGCAGAAGAGTCTTCACCATTACGGTAGGGATGTCGACTTGAGGAAAGCGGTCCACGCCGAGCCGCAGATAGCTGGAAACCCCGATGACAACCAGGGCGAGAATCATCATGGCCGCGAATACGGGCCGGCGAATGCAGACGTCGGCGAGCTTTTGCATCGCTAGTCGGATCCTTTCGCCGAACGCTGCCGCTCGATCACCGCTTGCCCGCCGGCGAGGTTGCCGGGCCGCAGAATGACAGGCTCGCCCACCTCGATTCCCTCGAGGACTTCGATGCGGTCGGCATCGCGCCAGCCGGTCTTGACGGTGCGCTCCACCGCTTTGCCGTCTTTCACCGTCAGCACTCGCTCGATTCCGGCGAACGTGACCAACGCGGCGGCGGGTACGAACAGGGCCGGCTGCTCGGTTTCGGAAAGGATCTCCGCTCGCACGAAGGCGCCCGGCCGCAGGCGCGCGTTCTCGTTGGGGACCTCGGCTTCCACCATCAGAGTGCGGCTTTCTTCGTCGATGGCAGGGCTCAACCGCGTCACCTTTCCATAGTGAGGTTCGGCCTGCGGATCGGCTTCTTTGTCGAGGCGGATCCGGACGCGCTGGCCCGTGCGAACTCGCGCCGAGAGGCGCTCGGGCACCGGGAGCCGAAGCCGCAACGGGTGAATGGTGACTATGGCCGCGATGGGCGAGTTCGCTCCGATGAACTGTCCCGTTGATGCCAGCCGCTCCACTACAGCGCCGTCGGCGGGTGCGCGCAGCACGGCGTAGCTCAATTGCTGGCGTGCCATGGCGAGGTCGGCTTTGCGTTGCGCGAGTTGCGCCTGCCTGTTGCGGATCTCTTCGATCGCGTCTTGATAGCGGCCTTCGGCGATCTGAAAGGCGGCCTGTGCGGCGTCGAAATCGGAGGAAGGGATCAATTTCTGTTCGAACAGTTGCTTGGCGCGCTGTTGCCGGATGCGGGCTTCGAGCAGCGCGGCGTTGGCTTGGCGGACGCCCGGCGTATCTGTTTCCACGATCGTCTCCGAAGAGCCGTCAGCCGGCAAGCCGAGTCGGGTGCGCGACTGTTGGAGCGCCGCCGTGGCCTGTTGCACGGCGATCTCGAGATCGGCCGGGTCGAGCCGCGCGATGACGTCGCCCTTGCGCACGCGGTCGCCGAGATCCACGCGTACTTCTTGGAGGCGGCCCGTTACGCCCATGGCGAGCGCGATACGGTCGCCCGCAGCCAATGTTCCCGTGGCGTCGACGGTCCGCGTGATCCGCTCGAGCTTAGCGGAGCCCAGGACCACGGGGCGCGGCTTCTCCGCTGACGCCGTTTTGTTGGCTGCGCCTACTGGCTTGTCGGTGATGCATGCGGTTTGGAGCGCTAACGCGGCGGCCAGAATCCACCTGCTGACCGAAGACGATCCCTCTTCGATACGAATGCTCATGCTTGGACTTCTAATGTCGGGGCTGAAGATGAGTATATCGAGCCAGCCACCGAGCGGGCTGGACGCCTACAGTACCAATCAAGCTGGTATGATCGCTGCGATGAAAGCTTCTCCTCGCCGATCGTTTCTGCGCGGCCTGACCGCTGGCTCGCTGGCTGCCGCTGCTGCCGGATCGGGCGTCGAACCCGCGGGTTCCGGTTACGTGCATCCTAGAAAAGTTCTCCTCTGGGAAAGCACACGCAAGGAATTCCGCGAAGCGCTCGAGGGCGGCCAGCTCAAGACCGTGATTGTTCCCACTGGGAGCACGGAGCAACACAATGAGCATCTGGCGATGATCAATGACACGGCGAGCGTCACCTTGGTGGCGCAGAAGGCCGCGCTGATGCTCTATCCGAGCGTGATGGTGGCGACTCCGGTTCCGGTGGGGATTTCGCCCCATTGGATGGATCGCAAGGGCACGCTGACGCTCAAGAAGGAGACTTTTCTCGCCGTTGTTTTCGAAATCTGCGAGAGCCTCCAGGTACATGGCGTGAAGAATATCCTGGTGCTCAACGGGCACGGCGGCAACGTGGCGCCTCTGCGGCAAAGTGTACCGGAGTTCGCCAAGAAGCTGGGCATTCGCATCGAGTTCAACTCCTACTGGGATGCCTACACGCCCGAGATCGTGAAGAAGTACATGGCCAGCGGCAAAGCGCCCGGGCACGCCGCCGAATTCGAAACTTCGTTCGCGATGGCTGCTTTCCCCGAGCGCATTCGCTGGGAGGGCGTCGACTACGACAAGATCAAGCCGCATCTGCATATCAAGGATCCGAAGTCGGCACAGCAGGAAGAAGAATTTGCGCGCGAGGCGAAGCTCGCCACTACCGCGAAGGGCGAGGCCATGATCGACATCGCGGTGAAGTTTGCCGCGGCGCGCCTTCGCCAGATGATGTGAGGAACGGATGAACAGACGCCAGTTCACCGGAGCGATCGCCGCAAGTCAGGTGGCGGCACAGCCTGCCAAGAAGACTGTGGCCGCTGTGGCGACGATGTACACCAATGACGGCCGGCTCAACACGCACGCCAATGTGATCATCGGGCGGTTGCTCGAGGGCTATTCGCCCAACGGAGTGCGCACTGAGCCGCGCACGCGGCTGGTCTCGATGTATACGGATCAGGTTCCGCCTGCCGACCTCAGCCGCGGACTTGCGGAGAAGCACGGGTTCCGCATCTTTCCGACGATTCGCGAGGCGCTCACGCTCGGGGGCGGCGATCTGGCCGTCGACGCGGTGTGCTTTGTTGGCGAGCATGGCAATTATCCCGTGAACGACCGCGGGCAGAAGCTGTACCCTCGCTATGAACTGATGGAGCGTATTGTCGAGGTGTTCCGCCGCACGGGAAAGAGCGTTCCTGTTTTTTGCGACAAGCACTTCTCCTACTCGTGGATCAAGGCGAAGGAGATGTATCGTTGGTCGCAAGATTTGAAGTTTCCCCTGATGGCGGGCTCGTCGATTCCGCTCACCGTGCGGACGCCGGAGGTCGAGGTCGCGTTGGGCGCCGAGTTGGAGAGCGCCGTGATGCTCGGTTATGGCGATCTCGATGCATACGGGTTTCATACGCTCGAGTCGCTGCAGTGCATGGTGGAGCGGCGCAAGGGCGGTGAGACCGGGATCCGCTCGGTCGAGTGGATCGAGGGCGCCGATGTATGGAAGTGGCGCGATGGCTCGGGCCGATGGAGCATTCCTCTGCTGGAAGCCGCGCTCGCGCAGGAGCCATCTGTGAAGGCGGGGCGCGTGGAAGACAATGCCAAGGCGCCGGTGGCATTCGTTCTCGAATATCGCGATGGGTTCAAGGCGGTTGCGTACATGATCAACGGGCATGCGAGCGGGTGGACATTTGCGGGAAAGCCCAGATCGGGCGCACCGATCGTGACGCACTTCGGGCAAGCGCGCGATGCTGCCCGGGCGCGGCCGCTGGCGCACTTCGATGGACTGGTCCATTGCATGGAACAGATGTTTGTTACGGGCAAGCCGGTGTATCCAGTGGAACGCACGCTGCTCACCACCTGCACGCTCTCGCTGCTATTCGAGTCGCGCGTGTGGCGTAAGAGCATCGAGACGCCGGAGTTGACGATCGCCTATCGCGCGCCGAGAGAAGCCTTCTACCAACGAAGTTGACTACGCTTTTCCACTCAGGATCGCGCGCACGCGCTCGCCGACGATCTTTTCTTCACCAGGCTTCAGGCACGCTGCGAAAATTCCCAGGCCCGGCCATGACGGGCGGAACTTCGTCATGTCTGCCGCGATGATCGATGGTTCGCCGGCCTTCAGTCGATCGTTTACTTGCGCCGGCGTCATGCCGAGCTTCTTCTGGTCCCATTGAATCGAGAGCCGCGGCGAGTGGCTGTAGTCGAGGTTCGTAATGAACTCGGTTTTCACCGACGGGACGTCTGCCACGATCGCACCTACACGGTCGAGCATCGCCTTTTGAGTGGCACGCTCGCCCGCCTCGTCACGCCGCAGCGCAACTTCTACTGCGGTCAGCAGGCCCACGATCTCCTCTTTGCCCACCTTGGCGATTCGCGCGAAGTGATTGTTCGGAGCGCTGTTGGAGTAGGCGGCCTCGATCAGATGCTTGCGACCGAGAAGCAGCCCCGAGCACTGGGGGCCGCGCAGGTTCTTGCCGCCGCTGAAGGCGACCAGGTCCGCACCCATCTGCACGAACTTCTTCAGGTTCGATGCAGGAGGGATCTCGGCTGCCGCGTCGAGAACGAGCGGAAGGCCTGCTTTGTGGGCGATCGCGATCATCTCTTCGAGCTCCACTTTGTGGCCCTCGGAGTTGTGGCTCAGAACCATCCCGAGCGCAGCTGTCCGGGGGCCGATGGCCGAGCGCAACTCGTCCGCGGTTTCGGCTGCGATCACCTTGGTCCCGATCATTCGCCAGTTCTGGTCATACGGATTGCCCGAGCCGGTGTGGGCCTTCTGCATGACGATTTCGTTCTTCGAGCCAGTCAGATCGGGGAGGCGGCGGATCTTCTCTACATCGCCTCCGACAGTGACTGCGCTGGTGGCCAAGCAGATGGAGCACGAAGCTCCGGCGGTGACGAACGCTGCTTCGGCGCCCGTGAGTTCGGCCAAGCGCTGACCGGCTTTCTTCTGGAGATCGTGAATGGCGACGAAGTGCTGCGATGCCTCTTCCATGGCGCGCTTCACCTCGGGTTCCAGCAGCGTGCCGCCGAGAGTGGTCAACGTGCCATAGGCGTTGATGAACGTCTGGACACCGAGGCGTTGATAGATCGATTGGGTGGTCTTGGCTGCTGGCGGGGGCGAGGCCAGCACTGGGGCGGCGAGACCCGACTGCAACAGGCGGCGGCGATTCAATACGGTTGTCCTTTTCATGGCGCTCTCCGGGAGCAATGCTATCACGATGTCGAGTCCCGCTGGTTGACCGAAAGGCCCCGGCATCCCTACAATGAAAGAGTACTCTCCTGAGCGGGAGTAACTCAATGGTAGAGTCACAGCCTTCCAAGCTGTTGGTTGCGAGTTCGATTCTCGTCTCCCGCTCCAATCCCTTCAACAACTTGGCCTTCATCGTCAACATCATCTACCCTTTTCGTGCCCTCTCGCGAAGCACTCCATTGAACTGCACTGAAAGTTTACCAGCTTCCGCCGCGATGGCGTCGAGGTCATCGACCTGGACGTACTCGCGGAGGTGAAGCGCCTTGTCGTGGCCCTGCTGGTGTGCGGCCACAACGTCATCGGTCCCGAACTTCCGGTTCAGCGTCGAATAGCTGCGCCGGAGGATCGCGAAGTTCAACCACCCGAGTCCGAGCGGTGCGAGCGCCGGCCGGATGCGATTCTTCATCGCGTTGCCCGGCCACTCAGGAGTACTCACCGCCGTTGACGGAAACAGCCAGGCGTCAGAGTCATTCGCCGGGAGCCCGTCCTTGTAGGCCGTGAGCCTCTCGAGGAAGTCCGGAGTCAGGTAAACCTTGCGCCAGCTCCGCTTACCTTTGGGATCGTCCCACTGCCCACCGTATACGGACTCATCAATGCGAAGCCCGTTGCCCAGGATGTCGCCGCAACGCAGCGCGAACACCTCCGACTCGCGAAGGCCGAACAGCATGACCAGGTGGAAGGCGATCCGGTCTCGCTCAGCGAGCGCAACCCAAGCATCGGCGTATTGCTCGAGGTTCACCGTCCGCTTCTCTGCTGGTGCCTTGGTAGATTCTGCTACCGGCAGCTTCTCCCAGATCTGGCGATCGAGGTAGCCCTCGCCTGCCGCCGAACGGCAGACGTGGATCAGGTCCGTCCGGATCTTGCGCAACATCTCCGCGCCCAACTCGCGCTTGCGCGCTTCCTTGAGCACGCCGCGAAGGTGCTCCTGTTCGAGATTCTCGAAGATCACCGGGCCGATGCACGGCAGAACGTATGCCTTCAACCGCTGAACCTGGTTGCGCAGCGTCCCGCCACGGACTGGCTTCAATTCGGGATCCTCACGATTGGGAATGAACACCTTGTTCACGAACTCCTCAAACGTCGCCTGCCGCCGGTCGCGGCGCCGATCCTTGTTGATCATGCCCATGAAGTCGGCTTTGCGCCGCTCCGCTTCCGTCTTCGTTATCCGGTCGGGCCCGCCACTCCGGCCGACAGTGTGGGTCCTTTGCTTTCCGCGCTCGTCGTAGTATTTGCATACCCAAGCGCCTTCCGCATCTCTGAGGCATCCCTTTTGGAATCTCCTTTGTCTGGTGCGCATCGAAGTCCTTTCGTGCGCTCCTGTTCGAGTTCGACGGAGAGATCCTAGCACTGCTGGGACGCCTCCTCAAGTTGCTTGATCCACACCAACACCGTGTCCCGACGAAACACGCGCCCACGCGTGCCGCGAGGGATCGACGGCAAAACAGGCTTGAGCTCTCCGCGCGCGTAGCGATTGACAGTCGCTTCACTGAGCCCACACAGATCGTAGATCTCGCTGGCGATGAGCCAGCTCCGCTTCTCGACTGGTGGGCGCGGTCGCCGCCGCCGTTCGACTCTTGATCTCAACTTCATATGGCTGGTAGAAGGGTGCCGTCGTAGCGCAAGGAGGTAGAGCGTGGAGACGGCCCGCCAGGGTTTACCGGACCCCGGCCCTTTGGCGCACAAAATCGCCGATCAGTTGTGCGTCAAACTCGAATGTACCTACTCACGCCGGCCCGGTTGCCCCCGTCATCATCAGCCGGCACTGGAGCTCGGTCACGCCATTGCCGGCGGCTTTCGCAGCGACTCCAACAAGCGGCTTCGAACCCGTGCCCGCCGTCTTTGTCAGCTTCGATTGCGCCGAGTCCCAGTAGAGCTTGTCCCCGGCGGAAACGACGTCCGCGGTCACCTTCGGCAAGGTGAACACGCCGATGGTGTCGAGCTCCACGTCGTCGCCGATCGCCGCACTGGCGGCCGCGACTCCGATGATTGCGCCAACGACAACCAACTGGCCAGACGTGATCGTCGCGGCCGCAGTGACTGTCAGCGTGTTTCCTGGTTGAACGAAATTCTTCATGATGCGAAACCTCGATTCGTTTGAACTGTGAAGACTCTGCTTTCCTGGGGCGTCGCGAGCGCCGCGATCTCCGCGTCGAGCCGCCGAATCGCCCCTTCCATTTCCTGCTGCGAGCGGTAGACTAGGCGCGTTCCGTCCGGTGAGGTGATCTCGAGGATGGCCTGCGTCATCCCCTTCAGCAATTCCGCCCGCTGCGCCTGAAGTTCAGGGAGCGTCATCGTTCACCCCACCTGAGACTGACCTTGACGGTGCCCGTCATCGCGCCAACACGGAAGGTGTGATTCTGTGCCGTGCCTCCATTGCGAGAGAAGGCGGAAGCGGTCATGTCCAGCGAGATCCCGGCGTTCGCCTTGACGTTCAGCGACACGAGCACCGATCCGCTCGTCGAGTCGCTGGACTGATAGAACGTCGCCGCCGGCGTCCCGCCGCCGTTGGTGGGTACCGCAGCTACCGCCGTCGTCGTCGCCGCCGATCCGTTGCGCTCTTGAGTCAGGACGCAGTCGGCGGAACACTCGATGTAGGCAGACTGAAGGTACACACGGCTCGAGGACTTGGCCGGAAGCTGGATCGTGAAAGCGCTTCCGGAGCCCGATAGCGTCACCGATCCCGAAGCGAAGTAGAACCGGGTACGGTCGACCTCGTCAGGGGTGTTCTGCGCGCCGACCGACAGGGCCAACGCGCATAGCAGGAGAAGTTTTCGGGTCATCATCACGCCCCCGGATTCTTGAACGCGCCGCGCGAATCGACCGCGCCCGCGCCCACGTGCCAAACCACGCGCACATCAACGCCCAGGTGCTCGAAGCCCTGACGCGTTTCGACTTGAGGGCCGGCGAAGCCTTCGAGCTCCGCGTACTCGAATACTGGAGCTTCGGCGGGATCAGCGAACAGGTACCAGGCCGTCGTTTGCCCTTTCGCGTCGAACCGCGCATCGACGACTGGAGTGAGGTTGCGGGTGGAGACCACGGCGTCACTCGGCTGTTGGGGATAGAGCGTTGCCATCAGCTTGTCGATGCCCGCTTCGAGTTCAGCCGGGAACACGATGAACTTCGGTTCCGCCGCAATCGGGTTCCCGCTCAGATCCGTCTGAAGGCGGATCGTCTTCTTTCCCTCGGCGAGTGATGTTTCCGAAGGAACCGAGCCGGCGGCCGTGTGTCGATGATCGGTTGCTGTCTCGCGGCTTCGGCGATGATCGCCGCCCGCCCTTGCTGGATGTTCATTCCTTCGCGTTGCGCGAGACCCTCGGCGAATGCCACGGGCACGCCCACCGCTTCGGCAATGCTTCGAAGCTGCGTTTGTAGGTCCATTTCTTCTCCATGACTGTTCCGCACTTGAGCCCGTGGATCCGCGCCCAACGGAACGAAACTGACTTCTTTCGGCGTCCACCGGGTCGCCGTCTTGACGCGCGCGCCATCCGCGCGCTTCGATACTGCCCACTGTTGAACGGTGTAGCCCGCGCTCACGTTGCGGATAACGCCGCTACGCACGTCGGCCACGATGCCCTTGACCTGCTCACGCACGCCAAAGCGGACCGTCGCCACTCCGCGCTTGCCATCGACTGCCGCGGATTCCACGACGCCGAGAATCGCCGAGACTCCACCGAACCGGTCGTGATTGTCGAGCACGGGAGCCCCGCGCAACTGGGAAAGGTCCACCGCTTCAGGCGACATGTCGAGCCGCTCGAGGTACGCGCCCTCGAAGTCGAAGCGCTGCACCTCCGCGCCGGTCGAAAAAACAACTTCTACCGAATTTGTTTTTTCATCGAAGGTGGATGGTTCGAAGCTCGCAGCACGCGTCAGGATGCCGCCATCCCTTCCAGCACCTGAACCAAGAACCCGTCCCGATGATCCGTCACCAGAATCAGAATCGGCGCCGTTGCCTTGACCTTGCCCGAGATTAGATCCCGGATCGGCAGCACGCGTGAATATCGGTCCAGATGTGGCCGAAGCTCTCGCGTTGTCAGCCCGAAGAGCTCCGCCAGTTGTTCGGGGTAGAACACGGGAATCGACCGCCCCGTTACTTCCTCCAATTGCTCTTTCAGATTCAATGTGTGCCACCTGGGCTCACCTCCTATTGAGTTTGTTGCTGACCCTGCCCCTGCTGCGTCACCTTGCGCGGATCGGTGTCGAGCACGAGGCCCAGCGAGTCCGCGCGCGCATTGTCCGCCGCGATCTCCGCATCTACGTCTTCCGCTCTCCACCCGAGTTGTGCGATCGCTTCGGACCGCGACATGAAGCCCGCTCGGACGCGATTGATCGTCGCCAGCGTTTCCATTCGCGGATCGAGCATCTCGATCGTCGGCCCGATCCACCGCACGCCGTCAATGTTCAGTTCCTGCCCCGCGATCGCGCCCTCGAGCTTCGCCCAGTAGCGCATGATGGGTTCGCAGAGTTGTGGCACAAGCAACCCATACTGGATTGCTTCGATGGTGCGCTTGTAGTCGATGAGCCCGTGCCGGCCACTCGCGAACGTGACCGCCGAGTGATCACCCGACAGGATCTCGTACGGCAGGCCCAAGCCCGCCGCGATCCGCCGCAGTTGCACGCGCACGAAGGGATCGAGTGTCACGCCCATGTCCGGAGGTTGGCTGAACTCGACTTCCTCACTTGGCCGCAGTCGCGTCATCGAGCCCGGCTCGAGGGTTGGCACTCCATCCACCGTCAGCGGGTTTGACCCGTCAGGCGTGCGAACGAATCCGCAGAACAATGCACCCGTTTTCGCTCGAACTAGCATCGCCTCGAGATACTCGCCGAGTTCCCGCAGTGCAAGCAAAACGGGAGCAAGCCAGGACTGGCCGCGTTGCGCGCCGGGTGCGATTGGCCGAAAGAGATGTAGGCACCGCTCCGCCGGAACGAAGACGCTTTGCAAAGTCGTGAAGCCAGTGCCCGGAGTCTGCCGATGCAACCAGTAGCCCACTGGCCGCACTCCCGCATAGCGGATGCCGGCGTAGGTGTCGCGGTCCACGTGCGACGCGTCGAGATACTCGGGCCCGAGCACTTGGAGTCGTAACGGATTCTCTTCAGTGTTCGCGTCGATATTCTGGACGATGAAAGCTTCGCCGCTGACAATCACAGTGCGCAGCGCCGCCGCAACCAGCGCGGGCCAGTCGCACCGCCCGGCCAGGTCAACGGATCGCGACCACATCTCCCACTGCTTTTGCGTGCGGCGATCCTTGAACATCGGATTGATGCCGGTCGCGCCGCACGCCGCGTTCACGAGAGCATCGACCGCGCGCCGCGCGTAAGCGTTGTTCCGATGCTCGGTTTCTGCGCGGCCGCGCAGCAAGGCGGGATTGTCGTAGAAGAAGTTCGCGCTCGTTGCGCCGGGCGTCCAGTCGGGAGAGCTTTTCTTCAGCCGTGCCCCGTCCCACACATGGGTGCCGGATCGCCCTCGGAGGCCTGACAGCCCGCGCCATCTCTCGAGGATGCGGACGAGCCGCGTTCTCAATTCCGAGTTTCCTTTGGAGGGGACTGAAGCAGCCGAATCGCCACCGCAATCTGGCGCTGAAAGATCAACGCACCGGCGAGCGTGAGACCAGCAGACTGTCTTCCCATGACAAGCACTAGGCGAGTAATCTCAGGATCCACAGTTGCTCGAACTTCGACTTCACCAAGCGCGTGGGGTTCGTCCATCATTCCTTCTCCCTTACTCGATTCCAAGCGCGGTTCTCACTTCCGCATCAATGTCGCTGACGCAGACGAATACGCCCCCACCGCATCGCTGCAATTCCGCGCTGAACTTGCGCTCAGTTAGAATCCGGCTCCGGACGCCCTTCTCGCCGTCCTGGGTGACGATTTCCAGAAGCAAAAACGTTCTCTCGGAGCCGCCAGATGGAAGCTTCCGAAGTATCAGGCCGTCCGCTGCAGTATGCGCATGGGCGACACTCAACTGAATGCCGAGGTCAACCAGCCGCGCCATCACGGCGACTGCTAACACCTCCGACAGATCATACCTTTGGGGATCGCCGGTTCCTGTGGACTTGTAGCGCGAGTGGATATAGCCGCGCGCGCGCCACTGCGTGTAGGTCATGCTCGAGATCGAGCATGCGCGCTGCATCTGCGCAGCCACGAATAATTGATCAGCCATGTGGTGATGATGCCATGCGCAGCTATCAACTGTCAAGTGACAGTGGATAGCTGAATGGAGCGAGCTCGTAAACGGGGCTACCGTCCGAGGAAGGAAGATCGCCCAACTTCGTAGCCCGACTGAACCGTCGAACTTGTAGTCTTCATTGCGGCAAGTTTCGCCACCTCCGCATCGACATCGACACCGTGCGACCGCAGCCCATGAACCGCCGCAAGCGCATAGACGGCGCAGTCCCAAGCTTCGGCCCGCCGCCCTTTTCGGCGTACCCAGGACCGCTCCGGACGGCCCTTGCGAAATGTGGTGGCGACGTACTCGCTGCATAATTGCTCGAAGAACGGCAAGCTCGCAGTCGGCGGAAAATGCGTTGCCCCCGGTCCCTGCGCGACCTTCAGGCGGCCCGCTACAGTTGTTCTCAGGGCGTCTACGCCGATCAGAAAAACAAACCCTCGCGATGCCTTACTCTGCTTTCTTGGCCACGGCGGCCGCGGCCCTGCAGCTCCCTTTGTCGCCCAGACGCGCCGCCCGCGCCGCTCATCGCAGAAACGGCACACCTCCGAGGTGAACGCCCCTGAGTCGATGCATGCCGCGTGAATCGGAAGTGGGCCAACGATTGGGTGTTGCCAGCGCTTGAGCAAGAACTCATCCACTGCGCGCCAGAGTGCGGGCCTTGTCGGATCGCCAGGGATTACGCGGTGAACCATCAGCCAAGACTCCTCACCTGCGCCCCATGCGTAGACGCTCACCTCGGCGCGATCACCCTGCATGTCCACGCCCGCCGTCAGAACTGCCGCGCCCTCGGGCAGGATCGGCCCATAGTTTTCCACGCGCGCGAGCAGCTCTCGTTCCGTTGCGTTGCCGTTTGCCTCTTCGTCGAAATTCAGCGCGAGAGAAGTGTTGACGAAGGCACGGGTCTTTTCCGGGTTCCCTTGCGCTCGAATCCAGTCGAGTGCCATGTCGCCCCACGAGCGCACAAGGGAATTCTCTTCGGGCAACCAGAAGCCGGCGACCTTCGATGTTGGGTTGCCCGCGAACCACTCACCGCGCTCGATCATCCATCGCTTCCGCCCGTGCGGGATGAGACCGTGGCAGTGCTCGCAGCGATAAGCCGCCTCCTCGGGCATGCCATCGGGCCATTCCACCCGCGCCCACTGGAGCACCTGATATGTGCCGCACAGCGCACACGGCACCTGGAATCGCCGCTGATCGCTGAGTTCGTATGCCGTATCGATCTCTGAACCTTTGGTTGTCGGGCTCGAGGAGCGGATCAGCTTTCGATTCCAGAAACTTCGTTGGCGCGCTCGAGCCAGGTCCGATGGGTTTCCCTCCGCGCCTGCCGAGGGGAGAAAACGGTCGACTTCGTCGAGCAGCAGGTAACGGATCGGTCGCGATGCCAGGCCTGCCGCACTGTTCGACGTGGTGATCGTGAGGTGCCCTCCCACGAACTGGCGATGGAAAACGGTGGAGCCAGCGTCCCGCGATTTCGGATCAGCGACCTTACCGCGCAGCGCGGGGCAGTCTCGAAACATCGGTGCCAGGCGATCCTTACTCAGCGCTTCAGCGACGGTCAGAGTCGGCAAGACGATCAGCATGGGCCCGGGGTCCTCAGAGATCACAAACGCAATGAACGCGAGTAGCAACGAGGTCTTGCCAAGCTGACTCCCGAACTTCAACACGATTTCTTGATGCGGCGAGTGAGGACTCATGCAATCGAGTGGCTCACGCTGGTACGGCAAGCATCGCCAGGCTCCCGGTTGCGCCGATGCTTCGGAACTCAGAACCATGTGAGCATCGGCCCACTCGGAGAGCGCGACGCGCCGAGGAGGAAGCAGAGCCCCGGCCACTTCGGCCAGCAAGCTATTCAGTGTCTCGGTCGCCGTAGCCGATGTCATGACTCACGCCCTTCAAAACCGCTTCACACTCGCGAAGCAGGATGTCCCGAACTTCACCCGGTGTCGCGGCGCCGGCGAGTTCCTGAGCGCATTTGTCGGGCAAGCGCAGGATGCCAGTCCGGATCGTCGAGAGCACTTTGACCCATGCGTCTCTCACGGCCACCTTCGGCAGAAGGGCGCCTTCTTTCTCCGCGAGCTCGAGCTCGCGGATCCGCGCGAGCGCTACTTCTTTGCGCCGCCGAGCTTCAGCTTCCGATACCGGCATCGGGATCACGGGAGACTTCGGACGGTCTTCATCATCAGGGGTAGGTTTGACGAGCTCCAGATTCCGCGCCGGTGCGGGAATGGGCACTTCGAGATCGATCGCGGGGAGTTCGCCGACTGCGTCGAGCAGGGGCGTCCCAGCTTGGCCTTCCTGCTGACGCGCTAGAATCCACGCTTGCCACGCCTCATTGGCTTTCGCCGCGTCGAGCAGGCCGTCGCGTTCCGGAACGATGATCCCGCGTTCGATCGCGCGCTGTACCGAACTCAGAGAGCATCCGCGATCTCTCGAATACGCCCTCAGTGAGACCAATCCCATGCGTGACCCTGACCCTCACCCCTGCCCAGCCTTTTCGAAGCCTGCAACTAGCGTTTGTGTGCAACGAATAGTCTCGCGGAGAGCTCGGGTCAAAAGATCGTTTGACGGGTGGGGTGCCTGGGTCACCGTAACGCCTCCTGCTTCAACTCCGCTTCCACACGGCAGTCGCCACAGAGCCCAGACACGAGCGCCGCGAAGTCTCCACACTCGCGGCATCGGAACGAATCTCCGTCGTCGTGCGCGCGCAAGTCTGCGGACACGACAACCAGCTTTCGCCCTGAGTCGAACCGAACCAGAGACCGCTCGGAATTCACACGATGAATCAGCGTGCAGCGCTGCCCACGATAGAGCCTGATCCGCTTACTGCTCATACCGTCAATGCTCCGTTCACCCGTTCCAGCACACTGGGCAATACCGCCGCCGCAAGGCGCAGATCATGGACGGGCCCCGATAGCTTTCGTGCTTGGATGCGAAGTGCGGCCAGCTTCTGTTCGAAGTCGGCCTGATCGCGTCTCAGTTTCTCGATCATCAACGGGTCGCTCGATCGCTTGCTGACAGCGTGCCCACAAGCGCACCAATCGAAGCCTCCGCCGCGCGCACCAACGTAGCCCATGCCACGGCAGTGTCGGCAGGGCGCAGGTGGACGCACTGGCTCAGGCTCGCGTGGCTCAGTCTCCACGCGCTCGACGTTGATCTCGGGTTCAAGTCCCACCTCGACGGCAGGATTCGATAGGGCTTGAGCGTTGGCAGTCGCACGATCGAGCACGGCACGTCGGCCAGGCCAGTAGTCACGCGCATCGACGACGAAGAAGGCGTAGGAACTCACCGCCTTGCCCCGGTCCCGCCGAAAGCTGTCGGCATAGGCCTGAAGATCTTCCGGGCCCTCGAACTGCGCCAGGATCTCGCCGAGAATTGCGGAGTCTGGAGCAGGTACGCCATCGCGCTCAACCTCGCGCGTCCGCAGTCGGAGCAACTCCCGGAACAAGCTCCGGTGAGCTTCGATGCTGGATGCCCGCCAGTCAGGCGAGTGGTTCGTTGTCGTTGTCGCCACGGCGGCCGCGCCTACATCCGCTCTCGACGACGACGATTTCTCAAGTAGATTTCTTCGATCTTTCTTATTCCTTAGGGCACCGCAAATTTGCGGTCTCAAGGTCCGCAAATCTGCGGTGTCATCGCCGCAAATCTGCGGTGTCTCGGGTTCGCTGACACCGCAAACCTGCGGTGTCAGTCCCTGTGACCGCAAATCTGCGGTGTCTTGAGGTTTTCTCACTGATTCCGAGAGAGTTGCAGGCTCCAGGAACCGGTAAGCGTGCGGACGGTTCGGCCCGCGCCGGAGCCGCTGGATATAGCCCCCCTGGATCAACTCGGAGATCAGCCGTCCAATGGTGTCAACGGACTTGCCGATTTGGGAAGCGAGCGCATCGGCTCGAGGGGAGCACTCTCCGTGGGAGCCAGCGAGCCAGTAAAGGCGAGCCCACAGGGCCTTGGCCCCATCGGAGAGATCGGGGTCGCTCAGCAACCCGATGGGTATCATGGGGCCTTTGTATCGCCCCCAAGGGTTGACGGGGGTCATAGAGCCACCTCCATCAGCCGCGACGACGAAGGCACGGCACGGCGCGGCCGCTTGGGGGCCGGGCTCGCCGGTCCCACAATCTCCGCCAGCTCGCGCAACAGCCGAAGCTGGTCAGGGGGTAGTCGGCGTCCCTGTGTCCTCCCCGACAAATCGACGGGAGCAAGCCGCGAAGCAGACCTTGCACGGCGTGACGGCTTCGGAGCCGAACCCTCTGGCTTCACAATCTCCGCCAGCTCGCACAGCAACTCACGCCCGCCAGGGGGAAGTTGCTGTTGGGGCTTCGACGACAAATTGATGCGATTTTGTTTGCGCGCCCTCTTCACAGAACGAAGGCGATCCGGTAGACTGGTCTTGACGTCCTTCACTGACGTTACACTCCAAGCTTTCTGGCCCGCGTTCCTGCGCGGGCCTTTGGTGTTTTTGGGGCTTGGAGTACCTCGTTACCAGGGCAAACAGGGTAGCGGAAATACCCTGTTCTTGCCCTGGTTGAGGAACACGATTTGATAAGTGACTGATTCTGAAAGCGTCTGCGGATTGTCGAACTCGCATCAGGAGCGAGTTAAGTTGTTTGGATTGGTAAAGCTCGCAGACTTCCAAGCTGTTGGTTGCGAGTTCGATTCTCGTCTCCCGCTCCAAAAGCTCCCTCGGATCAACCACCTGAACCACGGGCGCCGGCTCGCTCCCATCGCGAACCACCTCGCCCTGGCGTGCGGATGGTCGAACTACTTGAGCGCGACCGTGCTCGGCGATCCGCCCTTGTAGTTCAGTACGTAGGCCCCGTTGTCATACTTCATGCCGGCGGGCACAGACCAGTTCCGCGGTAGAGTAAACCGCCGTGGACCGGCCGCACCGTGAACGGTCAGGCGCGCTTGCCCGCCTTCGAGGACCAACTCGGCCGGCCCTCCGGCGACTTGCACCCCAGACAGCGCGATGGCCTGATTTCCGAAGGCCGCCAGTACGGTCCGCGTGGGGCTTTGGAAGGTGAATCCCGTATCGCTGGCTACGGTTCGCTCACCGGGAGCTGTGATCACCACGCTGCCGCTGCCCGCTGCGACGGTGGTTCCCGCGCGGGCGGCCGATTTGCGGTACGGCAGTAGCACTACTTTAAGAGGTCCGTCGCCCTTGAGCCGGAAAATATTCTGGCGCTCCTGGAACGGCCGTCCATTGGCCTTGGCAAACTCCGCTGCCTCCCGGCTCGGATGCCACGCATGAGCCCAGTTGCCGATCAGCGCCTGCTGCTGCCCCCCAGACACCGTGTACAGGTCCCAATCGATCGCCCATTGTCCCTTGAACCCGAATCGATTCAACCCCGCCGCGAGATACATTACCGTGCCGGCCGACGGCAACTCCTGTCTCGCCCCATCCCACAACCTCTGCGCCGCTGTCATCTTCCCCCTCGGCGTGTCCACCTCCGCCTCCGACATCAGGTTCATGGTCAGCACCTTCGCCCCCTGCTGCGCCGTCCCCTCGAACCAGTCCCGTTGCACCACCACCGGGTAGTTCTCATTGGCGTGGATCAACTGGATCTCCCTCTTCCACACCCCGCCGTCCTTGCTCTCGTACCGGCTCACCATCCGGCTGCTCACGCTGAACGCTTCCAACTCCTCCCCCACCCCCTTCTCCCACACCATCGTCCCTCCGTTCAGCGCCGTGTTGTCGGCATCCCACGCCTGCCCAATCGCACCCTCCGGCAGCACCAGACTGTGTTGATACGCTCCCGGCACCTGCGGCGAGTACGTGCTCCCCCAGTCGATGCTCACCGGTGCGCCCAACAGATACATCACCGTTGCGCCCATGTCCTGATGACGATGATCGCTGTAGTGCGTCCCATTCACCGACCATACCGCCGATTCCTTCCCGTTCCCCCATCCCTGCCGCAACACCGTGTACCACCCTGGAAACGTCGCACTCTCCAGCTTCGGACTCTCCCCGGCCAGGCGTTCGTCGATCTTCACCACCGTCGTCCCGTGGAAGCCCGATTGCATCTTCCCTGATTCCCGCCATGCTCCCATCAGCCGCCGGCTCAGCCCGTCGTCCACTCCCGCCATCCCCGTCCCCATCTGCCCGAACAACTCCGACGATTCCGTGGACCCATCGCCATACGACACCAGCTTCCGCCACCCGCCGAACCGCAGCTCCGGCGGCGTCAGTAACTGCATGTAGAACTCACCGAACCGCCCCAGCCGAGGCTCTTCCCGGAACAAGTCCGCGCCTCCGCCCGCCTTCATCTGCTGCACTTCGCTCAGCACCGGTCCCATCGCCGCCTCCACATAGTGCGGCGACCCGCGCTGCGCGCCCCACTCGTTGATCTGGGTCTTCAGCAGCGTTCGCGCATTGCTCTCCACCACCTCCACTCGACCGGCCATCATCGGATGGTTCCGCATCATCAGTGCGTACAGGTCGCGGTAGCCGATCTGTTGCACCGGCATGTTCTGGGTTCCCATGTTGAGGCCGTGCCCGTTGAACATCGGAACGAAGTCGTTGTCGAACAAGAGGTTGGCGTAAAACACCGCCGATGCTCGCAGTTTGTCTTTCTCGGCGGCGGTCAATTGGTCGCTAGCCAGCAGTTCGGTGATGAAGATCGCTCTCCGGCTCATCTCCAATCCGCCGTGCCAGTAGTGATACAACTCGGAGTAGATGCCGTTGCCGTTCACCAGAGCATCGAGCATTTTCCGGCTGAATTCGGCCGTGTCGGCTGCCATCTTCCTGGCGGTGGCTCCGGTGGAGTCGCGCCACAGATCCAGCAGATCGCGCGCGGTGGGTTCGGCGGAGTACAACTCGCGGAAGTAAGCCAGGTCGGTGCGGACACGGTCGCGGACCTGACGTGTGGCCTCGGCCGTCATGTAGAGGCCTGCGCCGGAAGGGTTCCAACCCTGGGCGTCATAGCGGAGCACTTTGTTGAGATTGATGCCGCCGTGGAGGTTCATCTGCCTGAGGATGTTGGTGACCTGATCGGGATTTCCCAGATCGCTGCCTTTGGTTCCGGCGAAGAGTCCCCAGTGCATGCGCGCTCGTGGTAACAGCGTGTTGTCCGGACCACGGCGGTTGGTTTGGAACTCGATGCCGCATTGGGCGGGTTGACCGTTGGCAGGGGGAAGGGTGTAGAGGCCGGGTCCCGTGAAGTGGGCGCCCAGCGCTTGGGATGCCTTGCCTGCGAAGATGCCCAGCAGGGGGGACGACGCCGGGGCGTTGCGGTCATAGAGCATCCAATACCAGCCGGTGTCGCGAGCCCACGGATCCCAGGCGCCGACGTGGCGGATGGTTTGATAGCCGGAGAAGGCTCCGGTGGTGTAGCTCGAGTAGGCGGGTTGGGCGAATTGCAGTTCACGGATGGCATCGCGCTCGTTGCCCTGATAGAGGGTGCCGTCGGAGTAGCGGCCGAACTCGACTCGGGAGGCCAGGTGGCCGCGGTAGCGTGCCTGATTGGCGGGCAGCGCGGCGTAGATGTCGAGCCGATACTGGAGGTCCATGTCGGTGTCGTCGAGAATGGCGACGGAGGGCTGGCCGGCTTGGACGGTCAAAACGGAGCGATAGAAACCATCGCCACCTGGGATGAGGAGCTTGCTGCCGTAGACCAGATCGGGGCGGCGGTATTTGTAAGCGACTTCGATGGTGACGACCAGGGGCCCGCGTTCGAGGAAGCGTGTGGAGGCCGAAAGGGCTTCGAGGGGTTTGAGGCGGGAGAGGTCGGCGCCGGAAGGGTAAAGATAATTGGGACCGGTAGCGGCCCAGCGGCCGTCGCGGAGGCGGATGCCTTGGATGGGAGCGAGCTTGGGATCGCGATCCGGCTTGGCGATTCGTACGCCTGTTAGCCCGTTGCTGATTTCGTAGTAGCCCGTTTTGTCAGTCACCACCACGCCGTTCGCGTAGTCTTTCGGAGTACGACCCCGGACTAGGCGAAACGTCTTTTCCCCGTTGGCGGGCAGATTACTCAGCACCGCGGCCTGCCCGCTACTCATCATCTGATACGGGACCTCTTGTAGCGCCGAGTCGACCATAATCGAGGGACCATCCACCGTGACCGGGCCCGGCAATTCGATGAGCTGACTGGGATGACTCACCCCGTAAGTCTCTGCAACGCGGTAAGTTTTGACGACCGTCAGGCCACTGGTTTGGCCCAGGCAGAGAGTTTCCGCCGCGGCGAGAAATACGAGTGCGAAGACACGAATGATGAGCGGACGAAGTGATAGAGCCATTGTTCTCTCTCCTCACATCGGAAAAAGGGGGGACGCTCGTCAGCCGGCGGGTGAGGCAGGTGAGGTACTCGAGGGCCGATCTGGCTACAGGCCTAAGTACTGACCGTGAGCTCTTATTAGAGTCTCCTCCAGCCTAGTTCTAGTATCGCAGATCTGCGACGGGCTTGGGAAGCTCTTTTCGGCCTCGAATACTCAGGCAACCACCGTATACGACTGCCCCGGCCTCGCCTTAGGAGTGCGCTGCTCGCGCCAGCCTGGAGCGAAATCGACCTTACACACGCTCCGATTGTCTACGAGATGATGTTGGCACTGCAATCACCCCCAATTGGGGGTGTCGCGGTCGAGTTACTTACCATTTACCTGTTTCTCGAGGCGGCAGATCTCTGTTGGGCGGCGCGGGAAACCGCCGCCGATTCTGGACCTGTAAGTACAGAAGGATCGCAACTTGGAAAGCCGTTCATACAACGATCCACGTTTCTTTGCCGCCAGGCGCGCGAGACTGCTTGTGCGTCTGTCTCGGCAAGGCGGTTCGGGTCACAGGATGCCAGACCTTGCAGACAATTCTCTGTATTACGCCGGCGAGACGATGCCGCAACAGCGTCGAGTTGGGCACGATCGAGCCGAAGGGGATCGCAGTTGGCGCTGCCCCGCATGCAGTCATCCCAATTTGCCTTCGCGGATGAGGCAGCAACGGTCTCGGCTTCGTCCGGGGTCAATGAAGTAGGGTCGCACCGAGACGACCTGGCCATGCAATTCTCGAGGTTGACCTTCTTGCGGCGGCCAGCCACTTGCGCCGTGTCGGCTGGGTCGAGCAGTAACGGATCGCAATTGGAACGGAGCGCCATACAGGCGTCGAAATTTCGCCGCCGGGCTGCTTCGAGGACCTGAGCCCGTTCCTTGGCTGCAAGCCGCACTGGGTCGCAGGTGGCGAATCCGTTGAAACAACTGGTGAAATTGCGTTTGTTCGACGCAACTGCCACCAATTGCAATTCGGCGGGAGAGAGGGCGGACATATCGCAGGATGGAAGGCCATTCGTGCAGGCGGTGAGGTTCGCCGGTTTCTCGGCTTTCGTTTGCGCGCGCAAAAGCAATACGGTCGTGGTGGCAAAGAAAACAATCGTGTACCTGCGCATGAGGGTAGCTCTACTAGTATGATAACGCTACTGACTATTAATGCATCCAGTACCCTCAGGCGGGTGGTACCAAATTCGTATTGGGGCTATTTCTTGCGGTTGACAATTGTCATTTTGGGACTTAGCATGGAGGAAACGACCTACCCCCAGGAGGGACCGGCAGTGTGACAAACAGGGCGGCAGCCTGCCCTAGAGCCGGAGGAAAGTTATGCCCCATTTTGCGGGCGTGACCGTGGATTGCCCACATCCGTGGTACGCACTTCGAGTGAAACCGAATTTCGAGCGCTCGGTGGCCATGCATTTGGATGGCCGCGGATTGAAAGCCTTCTTGCCGACGTACCATGATCGGCGAGTCTGGTCAGACCGGGTCAAGGATATCCAGCACCCGCTATTCGATGGCTACGTCTTCGCCTCATTTGATGTCCACGATAATAGCCAGCGTGTTCTTACGATTCCCGGCATAGTCGGAATCGTCAGTTTTGGCCGGCAAGCGACGGCGGTTGATCCTGCTGAGTTGGCGGCGGTCCGGTCTGTGGTAGAGTCTGGCGTGTTGGCGAAACCCTTTCCTTTCCTATGTGTTGGGGACAAGGTTATGGTGCGGCGGGGGCCGCTGGCTGGAGTAGAGGGGATCTTGACGCGAGTCAAGGGGGAATGCCGCCTCGTAGTTTCAGTGAGTCTGCTCGCGAGATCAGTCTCAGTGGAATTAGACGCCGATTGGGTGCGGCCGACGGTTCACTCCATCCCATTACCAGGTGAGGTCCGCCAGCCGCACCAGCCCAGGTAGGAGCAACTCTCGCCCATGTTGAACCTACCGAATTCCGATGTCTAATCGACAAGAAGCCAGATCCCCGGTCGTCATCGTCGTGTGCGCTGGCGGACACGGCACCGAAGTTGGGAACTACATTGCTGAAGTAGATCGGTCTGGAGATGGCGTGGAATTCGGGGGATACATCGACGATATCGTTGACGCGTCAGCGGTGATGCACGCCCCCCTTCTAGGCCCGATTTCCGACTATTGTGTTCCCGAGCGGTGGAAGCATCGGAGGGTGTTGTATATCACTGCGATCGGCAACAACGCGTCCCGGAAGGCTTTGGTGAGTAAAGTGGAACGGCTGAATGGCGGCGACCTGCGACCGTGGACTCTCATCCATCCACTCGCTCATTGCGGGAACGGCGTTGCTGTAGGCGAGGGAACGCTTCTCGCTCCACACGCGCTTGCTACGGCCCAAGTCAAAATCGGGCGGCACGTGATCGTCAACGTCAAAGCGTCGTTGTCTCACCACGTTTGCGTTGGGGACTTCGCCAACCTTAATCCCGGCTGTACCCTTTGTGGGAACGTGTCAGTCGGCGAGGGCGCCTTTGTAGGTGCCGGTGCGGTCATCAAAGAGAACGTCGCCATCGGTGAATGGAGCACGGTGGGTGCCGGCGCGGTAGTGATCCGCGATGTACCGCCCGGAGTCACGGTTGCCGGGGTCCCCGCCCGAGTCATCCGCGGACCCGGTGGGCCCGGTGGGACTGTGCCCGAATAGGAAACTGATTTGAACTCGACTTTGAGTTCGGTAAGACTCGCGGTCCTCGGTGGGGAGCCGGCCTTCCGCGCTCCGCTTCACGTGGGGCGGCCGAACCTGGGCGACCGGCAAACATTTCTCCAACTGGTCGAGCAAATCCTCGACCGCAGATGGCTTTCAAACGACGGTCCAGTTCTTCACGCCTTCGAGTCGAGGGCGCAGGAGATACTGGGCGTCAAGCACGCCGTCGCCACGTGCAACGCTACCGTTGGACTGGAACTGGCTCTCAGGGCTACATGCCCGCTTGGCGAAGTGATCATGCCGGCGTACACCTTCGCTGCAACAGCCCATGCGGCGAAATGGTGCGGGTACACCCCGGTCTTCGCAGACGTCGATGGCCGGTCGCACCAGTTGACGGCTGCGCTTGTCGAACCCTTGATCACCAACCGGACTGTAGCAATCCTAGCCGTCCATCTGTGGGGAGCATGCGGCGAAGCGGAAGCACTGGAGGTTTTGGGTGCGACTCGCGGCATCCCAGTCCTTTTTGACGCAGCACACGCCTTTTCCTGCGCTACTGGCGGAAGGAGAGTCGGGAACTTCGGGCACGCAGAGGTATTCAGTTTTCATGCCACCAAGTTCGTCAACAGCGGCGAGGGCGGTCTCGTCACCACCAACGACGATGATCTGGCTCAACGGCTGCGGCTGATGCGGAACTTCGGCTTCATGGGTTACGACAACGTCGTTGCCTTGGGAACCAACGCGAAGATGAACGAGTTCTGCGCAGCAATGGGTCTCTCCTGTCTCGAGGCAATGGACGCCATCATTGCTGCCAACCGAGCGAACTGGGAGGCCTACCGGCACTGCATAACGGCCCTTCCTGGATTGAAACTCTACGAGAACCCGCTTGCCGACCGCTCGAACCACCAATACGTCGTCATAGAGGTCGTCCCTAGCGAGGCCGGTCTGACCCGAGACGAACTGGTGTCGGTGCTGCACGAAGAGAACGTATATGCTCGGCGCTACTTCTACCCTGGCTGCCACAGGATTCCCATTTACCGCGGGTTGCAGGTTGGCAGTCTCCCGGTAACGGATCGCCTCGCCGATACGGTAATGGTTCTGCCCACTGGAACGACGGTCGGGGAGGCCGAAATCGATCGGATCTCTGCAATCTTGCAATCGGCGATCGAGAACGGCCCCGCAGTGCGCGCAGCCCTTCGATCACGTCCCCCAAGGCCATTACCACTTCCGGTTCTTCCTAGACATCTGCAATGCGATGACGAACTGGTATGAGTCTCCACGAAAACATCCCGATCGTCTCTTTCGTTGTCAACGCTTTCAATGCGGAAAGTTACATCGAAGAGTGTTTGCAATCGATCTTCGCACTCGACACTGCTGTCGAATCAGAAGTAATCGTCGTAGACGACTGTTCTCAGGATAGGACGGCGGAGGTCGCAGCGGCAGTCGGTGGCGGGAGGATCAGGTTGGTTCGCCATGAAAGGAACTTGAACGCGGCGGCGTCGGTCACCGAGGGACTTCTCCTGGCCCGCGGCCGATTCATTGCCCGCATTGACTCGGATGATCGCTACCGGCCGTGCTTTCTGCGACAAACGCTTCCCGTTCTGCTCGACAATCCAGAGGTGGGTTTAGTGTACGGAGACATCTGTCACATTGGGCCCGACGGAAAAGAGACCGTGGCCAAAGCCAATGTTGGTGCCCGCCGCCGCGGGCGGCCGGCGATTTGCGCCGAACTACTGCCAATACTCGAGGAGTACTACATTCCGGCGCCCACGATCATAGCTAGGCGGGAGGCTTGGGCTCTGGGTCTCCCAGTGCCAGAGGGCCGCAACTTCTGCGATTGGCACATGAGCATTCAAATGGCCAGGAAGTGGAAGTTTGCCTACTTGGATGAAGTTCTGGCGGACTACCGGTTGCACCCAACGAACATGCACCGGGCCATGATCAAGGAAAAATACGGAGAGGCGACCACAATTGGCGTTCTCGAAGAACTGTTCGCTGCGGAGAACTTCGGCCGCGACCACGAGTCCACTCGGCGTCGCGTCTTCTCGGCCAACTACACCACCCTGGCCAACAAGTACTTCGGCGCAGGGATGCTCTCTGACGCGAGACGGTGCTACCTCGCCGCGCTCAAGTACTCACCGCGGACAGCGTCAAGCACCCTCTTCCGGAGGCTTGCCGCCACCTATCTCGATCCGGCCGTCTATAGCTCGATCAAGCAACTGGCCGGCCGCGGCAACGCGGCGGCTTCTTCCTAACCCAGACCGGTAAGCGACACCCCATGGCTGTCATTCGGCGCAGGAGCCGGCTCGTGTACTTCCGCCTCACCGAGGAGGAGTACCAACAGATGCGCAACCTATGCGAAACTGAGGGAGCTCGAAGCATTTCCGATCTCGCTCGGGTGGCATTGCAGCGAATGGCGGAACGCCGCTCCGAACGGGACTCGCGCGCCGGACCGGTGACTCTCCAGACGATTGGCCAAATCGTCGCCGAGTTGAACCAATCGCTCGTATTGGTCTCGAACCTCCTGGACACTCGAACCTCCACGGAACCGGCGGTTTCCGAGCGCTTCGATGTCAACGCAAAAGGAGATTGAGTTGATCGAATCGAGTTCATGGCGTATGGCGCTGATGATTCTGGTATGCACGGCTGCTTTTGCTCAAGTGCCGCCCGCCGGTCAACGTCTAGCCACGGAGCAACTCAGGCCCACTTACGTGCTGGGGCCGAACGACCAGATTGCAGACCGCGACGCCGAGATCGAAGAGTAGGCGGAAAAGACTTTCCGTATCGACGCCGAGGGATTCGTGAACATGCCGCTGCTCGGACGCGTCAAGGTGGGGGGACTCACGGTCCGCGACTTCGAGGCGGAACTGGTCAAGATGCTCACCAAGTTCACCAAAGATCCCCAGGTGATCGTCAATATCGTGGAGTTCCGAGCCGAGCCCGTCTTCTTTGTCGGAGCGTTCAAGTCGCCGGGGATCTACCCGCTGCAGGGCAAGCGAAGTCTCGTCGAAATGCTCTCGGCCATTGGCGGGCTGCAGCCCAATGCCGCCCGGCGAATCCGGCTGACGCGGCGGGCCGAATCCGGCAAGATTCCGCTGCCGGCCGCAGTTGAAGACACCGACAAGAAGGTCAGCGTCGTCGAGATCAGCATCGGGAGCCTGCGGGAAAACGTAGACCCCGCCGACGACATCGTCTTGCAGCCTTATGACGTAATCCGCGTCGAACGTGCCGAGATGGTGTACACCAACGGCGAGATCGGCAAGATCGGCGGATTCGAACTGGCTGAACGGGACTCCGTTTCTGTGCTGCAGTTGCTGTCGATGGCCGGGGGCCTCACTCGAGACGCCCGCGCCGACGAAGCCCGCATCCTACGGCCCGTGCTCGACACTTCGAGAAGGGCCGAGATCCGAATCGACTTGCGGCGGATTCTCCAAGGCAAGGACCGTGATTTTCCTCTGCTCCCCAACGACGTGCTCTATGTCCCGCGAGCCACCAAACGTGTTTTCTTCAATCGCTTTGGCTATGTCCTGATCCCACTCATCCCGACGATCATCCTACTCGCGACCAGGCTCTGAACGGCTCTTGCCAAGCCGCCCCTTCAACCATGAACTACGGCGATAATCTGCCTCTGCGGCAGACCGCGGAATTGCGGCCTCAGCCGCTCCCTGCTGCTCCAATCCCGGTGACGCACCAGCTTCCGGCTGCGGCGGAATCGGGTAATGTCCTGCTCACGGCGTTGCAGGCCATGTGGCGCCGCAAGCTCACCATGAGCGTGTTCATCCTGACCGGTCTGTTGGGTGGACTCGTCTACCTGATCGCGGCTCCTCCGGTCTATAGGGCCGGCGCAACTCTTGAATTGCAGGGCATCAATGAATCGTTCATGAACATGAACGTGGTTGATCCGCAAGCCGGCACGGGGAACTACTCGGCTACGCAGTTGAACATCCAGACCCAATTGCGGATTCTCGAAAGCGATTCTCTGCGGAGCGCCGTTTATGAACGGCTCGAACGCGAAAGCACGCCGATCGTCCCGCAGGTACCGGGGCTTCTCGGAAACATCCGCACCCGGCTCGGTTTGGGCGAGAACGATCCTCTCGGCAGTCTCAAGCAGGCCTTGGCGATGGCCGCTGGCACGGCGAAGGCGAGAGCCATCACGGGTACCCGTATTCTGGCGCTGACGTGCGATTCGACACACCCGGAGATAGCGGCCGGCTACGTGAATACGCTGGCAAACGAGTACATGTCGCAGAATGTTCAATTCCGCTCTGGCACCACTCAGAAGACCACACAGTGGCTCAGCGGTCAGCTAGAAGAGACGAAGATCAAGCTCGAACAGGCGGAAACGAAGTTGCAGGCGTTCGTCAAGCAGTCGGGAAGCATGTTTACTGGAGAGCAAGACACTCTCGCTAACACGAAACTGCGTCAACTCCAGGGCGAACTCGCATCGATTCAGGCCGACAGGATCGACAAGCAATCCAAGTATGAGATGGCGATGTCGGCGAATCCCGATTCGTTGCCGGACATTCTGGATGACACCGTCCTTCGCGGCTACCAGCAGAAGCTTGTCGAGATGAAGCGCGAGCATGCCCAGTTGACCACGACGCTCAATCCGGCCTACCCGAAGGTGAAGAAGCTCGAAGCGCAGATCGCGGAGATGGAGTCCGCCTTGGCGCACGAGCGCGATGCGGTGATCCAGCGGATCAAGAACGAGTTTGAAGCATCGAAGCGCCGCGAGCGCTTGCTTTCGGGCGCTTATGGCGGCCAACTGCGCGCGGTCTCGAGCCAGTCTGACAAAGCGGTGGAATACGGAATGCTGAAGCGCGAAGTGGACATGCTGCGGCAGACGCTCAATTCGATGTTGCAGCAATCGAACCAGGCGAGCATTCTTACGGCCGCGCCGACAGCCAATGTCCGGATCATCGACTCGGCCAAGACGCCCCGCGAGCCCGTTCAACCTGGTGTCGCCGCGGGAATTGCATACGGTCTGGGTGGAGGCTTCGGCGCTGGAGCAGCTCTCTGCATGCTGCTCGAAGGGCTGCGCCGCCGGCGCAGCAGCTTGACCTTCGATTTCCCGGGACGGTCATCGCACGTTCTCCACCTGCCCGAACTCGGCGTGATCCCAGCGGCTGGTTTGGACCCGCGCCTGCAGCCAATGAGGCTCGGCTACGGACGAAAGAAGAAGTTGCTCAGCCTGACGATACCGAAGAACGTGCTCGGAAGAATGTATCTGCGGTTGCGTGGAGTAGTGAGACCCAATGAGCGCATCGAGCTGACCACTTGGCACTTCAAACCTTCGATGATCGCCGAGTCATTCCGCTCGGTTCTGGCTTCGATTCGTCTCATGGACCGCCGCAGCCAACTTCCGCAAGTGATGGTGGCGACGAGTCCGGGCCCGGGCGAAGGCAAAACGACCGTGCTTACGAATCTCGGCATCGCGATCGCCGAGACCGGCCGGAGGGTGCTGTTGGTGGATGCCGATACGCGGCGTCCGCGGCTCCACGACCTGTTCGGCGTCTCCAACGAGAGCGGCTTCAGTGACCTGCTGCTGGCGCCGGACCGGTTGAATACCGTTGTCATCGAGCCCGGAGCAGCCCGCGAACCGGTACCGCAGGCAATGGGCCCGATGCTCAAGTCCACGCCGATTCCCGGGCTTTCGGTTCTGCCCAGCGGCTCGATCGAAGGAGACATACTGACCCACCTGCTCCACTCACCCAACGCGGCTCAGGTATTCGCCAACTTGCGGCGCGAGTTCGACGTGGTGCTGGTGGATACGCCGCCGATGCTGAACTTCTCCGAGGCACGGCTTCTCGGACAATTGAGCGACGGCCTGATTCTGGTGCTACGTGCCGGCGAAACCCAGATCGAACACGCACTGGCCGCGCGGAAGCGGCTCGAGGAAGACGGCGTACCCGTCATCGGAACCATTCTCAACGATTGGACACCCGCGGACGGCACAGCCGGATACTACAAGAGTTACTATTACTACCGTCCGCGACAGAAGGTGGCCGTTGCCTGAAAGCGTGTCTAATGCGGTGGCGCCGCCGCAGCCGGAGCTTGTGATTGAACCGGGCAGGAGCTGGATTGGTCCGCAACTCGGCGAATTGTGGGAGTACCGAGAGCTGGTCTATTTCCTGACTTGGCGTGAAGTGAAGGTTCGCTACAAGCAGACCGCGATTGGGGTGGCATGGGCCGTGATTCAGCCGCTGCTCACGATGTTGGTTTTCGCACTGTTCTTCGGCCGGCTGGGCAAGATGCCCTCAGACGGCGTTCCGTATCCGGTGTTCAGCTTGGCCGCCCTGGTGCCGTGGACACTGTTCTCGAATGGACTTTCGCAGTCGGCCAATAGCGTGGTGGCCAATGGGAATCTCATCAAGAAGGTGTATTTCCCGCGACTGGCGATCCCGTTGTCGAGCATTCTCTCGGGGGTCGTCGATTTCCTCGTGGCGTTCGCGCTGCTCCTCGCCGTGATGCTGTATTTCGGCGTGGCGCCGACCGCGAACGCGATCTTTCTGCCAGGATTCGTGCTGCTCGCGGTAGTCACGTCACTGGGCGCAGGATTGTGGCTCTCCGCGCTCAACGTGGAGTATCGGGACGTTCGTTACGTGATCCCGTTTCTGACGCAGTTCTGGATGCTGGCGACACCTATCGCGTATCCAAGCAGCTTGCTGCCCGAACCTTGGAAGACGTTGTACGGGCTGAACCCGATGGCTGGGGTGGTGGAAGGATTCCGTTGGAGTTTGCTCGGAATCGGAACGCCCCCGGGTGGCGTGGTCTGGGTCTCGGCTGCAGTAGCGGCTGTCTCGCTGATCACGGGCGTGTTGTATTTCCGAAGACTGGAACACACTTTCGCGGACGTGGTGTAAGGACTTACGGGAATGATCGCCATTCGCGCGGAGGGACTGGGAAAACGGTTCAAGATCGGCGGCGCGCCGGAACGCTACAAGGCGTTGCGGGATACGTTGGCCGACCTGGCTCGCAACCCATTCCGGCGGCGCCGGCCGGGGGAAGAGAGCCTGTTTTGGGCTTTGAAAGACGTATCATTCGACGTAGCCGCCGGCGAGACGGTGGGCATCATCGGCCGGAACGGCGCGGGTAAAAGCACGCTCTTGAAGGTGCTCTCGCGCATCACGCAGCCGACCGAAGGCCGTGTTCGCCTTCGCGGCAGGATCGGGTCTTTGCTCGAGGTGGGTAGCGGATTCCATCCTGAATTGACGGGCCGCGAGAACATCTACATGAACGGCGCGATTCTCGGGATGAGAAAAGCCGAGATTGACCGCAAGCTCGACGAGATCATCGCGTTCTCTGAGATTGAGCGCTTCATCGACACGCCGGTGAAGCACTACTCGAGCGGCATGTACATGCGGCTGGCATTCGCGGTGGCCGCGCACCTCGAGCCGGAGATCATGCTCGTCGACGAAGTGCTCGCGGTGGGCGATGCCGCGTTTCAGAAGAAGTGTCTCGGCAAGATGGGGGAAGTCTCGCGGGGAGGCCGGACGATTTTCTTTGTGAGCCACAACATCGTTGCGATCGAAAACCTTTGCTCTCGCGCGCTCCTCCTCGACAACGGGCGTCTTGCGGCTGACGGCCCAGCGTCAAGCGTTATTCGGCAGTACCTCGCGCAAGATATGGCAGCGAAGCCTAATCAATCCTTCGACCCTGCGACTCGAAGGAGGCCCACGGCAGGCGCGATCCGCCTTCTTAGCTTCGATGTCCTCTCGGAGTCAGGAAGCACTGTGAGATCGGGCGAAGCCTTCACCATACGCATGCTGTTCGAGTGCCGTGAACGCGTTTCGCGCCCCATATTTGGCGTAGGCATTCATACAGACGCAGGGACGCCGGTGTTCACGGTTTTCACCTCGGATGTCAATTTCGAAATCCCCTCGCTGTCCCGCGACGGATACCTCGACTTGCGCATTCCATCGCCGAATCTCCTGCCTGGTCGCTACCTTCTGCATTTCGCGGCGGGTGATGCTTCTGATATACACCGCTTCGATCATCTGTTAGACGCAGGAGAGTTGACAATAGAACCCGCCGACGTATACGGTTCCGGCAGGCTTCAGGCGGCGGGGTGGAGCTTGGTGTTTCTGCCCTGCCGATGGGAGTTGGTGGCCAACCATGTCTGAAGCTGAGTCGGACTGTATCCTCGGTGGCCTCGACGCTACCGGCATCGGCCGGATCATCCCATGAAGCGCCGTTTTCTGGTCCTGGCTCAGAGCGGCGCAAGGTCATGCCCGGCTGCAGGTGCCGTACTTCGGCGACACGTGGATCACGCTCGATGAACGCGACGTTGTCCAGCGCCGTGTGTTCTCAGAGGGAGCTTGTGAGCCCGAAGTGTGGGAGAGTTCGGCAGCATATCTCCGGGAAGGCGATGTTCTTTGGGATGTGGGCGCTCACCTGGAACACTCCGCATTCGCACCCTTCCCGATCAGCGGGTCCGCCATGTGCACTTCCTCGAGCCGGATCCCCTGCAGTACGGATTGCTTTCGTTGAGCCGGGGATTGATTGAACGCAGGACAAATTCCGCTTGGCCCACAGGTCTCTCGGCGACAAACGGGAGAAGCGCTTGTTGTTTCACGGTCCGGTGGCAAACGTGGGCCTATGTTCTTTGAACCCACAATCGAGTCTTGAAGGGCCGCGCTTCGAGGTTGAGTGTCAAACAATCGAGGACTTGGTTCATGGATTCTGTGAGTCGGCGCCCATTGTGATGAAGTGATGAAGATCGACGTGGAAGGTTGGGACAAGCCGGTCCTTGCCGGAGCAAGGAGGCTGCTTGCCCAGGCTCCGTTCAGGACACCGTCCCCGAGCCCTTGCGCCGCGTGACGCGCTGACCGCTGTTCGCCACTGTCACAACAACATGTGTGGAATTGCTGGAGAGATCGGTTCGCCGTCCGGCCGGGCGCCGGCCAACGTTCGCTCGATGCTCACGAGAATGGCCCATCGCGGTCCGGACTCGGAAGGCCTCGAGACCCACGGTGCCGTAACGCTCGGGCACCGGCGGCTCTCGATCATCGATGTTTCCGAGTGCGGCCGGCAGCCGATGCTCAACGAACAGGGGACGATCGCCGCGATTTGCAACGGTGAGGTGTACAACTACCGCGAACTGCGCGCCGAGTTGAAGGGTGCAGGGCACCGGTTCCGTTCCGAGTCTGACTCCGAGGTCATCGTTCACGGATTCGAACAGTGGGGCATCGACGGACTGTTGGCGCGCCTCCGAGGCATGTACGCCTTCGCGGTTCACGATCGCGCGAGCGGGCAGGTGTTCCTCGCACGGGACCGCCTGGGTATCAAGCCGCTCTACTACCGCCAACTCGGTGATTGCCTGGAGTTCGCCTCCGAGGTGCGCGCGCTGCGAACCAAGGCAATGAATCTCGACACTGACGCTCTCGTCGGGCTCCTTGCGCTGGGGGCGGTCCCTAGCCCGAGTACGTATCTCGAAGGCGTTCGGTGTCTGCCGCCTGGGCACTACATCGTTTCCACAGGCTGCTCCAGTAGGCTGGTCAGGTACTGGGATGTCTCCTACGGACCGGCGGCGGACACGATTTCGGTCGGGGGGGCGCTCGAAGAAACGGTGAGGCAGCACATGGTCGCCGACGTGCCAGTCGGTGTGTTTCTGAGTTCCGGAGTCGACTCGGCGGGAATCGTCGCGATGGCTCGGAGAAGCTGCACGGGCGGACTCACGACGCTCACGGTGACCTTCCCGGAGGCGCGCCATAGCGAAGCCAACGGGGCACAGGAATTCGCCCGTTGCTTTCGAACCGAACACCGCGAAACCGAGGTGTCGAGCGCGACCTTCCTTACCGAGCTTCCCAAGTTCATGGCCGCTGTGGACCAGCCGACGGCCGATGGAGTCAATACCTACTTCGTCTCGAAGGCGGCAAAGGAGCAAGGGCTGACCGTTGTGCTCTCTGGGCTGGGAGGCGACGAGGTCTTCTTCGGATATGGGCATTACCGGAAGCTGCTGAATCCCGGATCGGCGGTGGCCCGGCTGGCGCGCCTTCCGAACGCGGTTGCATCGTTGGTTGCGCGCACCGCGAGCGCCTACGGGAAAGTTTGGGGTGCCGACAGGTGGCGGCGATTTGCAAGCTACGCCACGTCGCCGAACTCGGAAGGCCTCTATCTGCTTCTGCGAGGATTCTTCCCGCCGGATACCGTGGCGGACCTGGCCGGCGTCGATTCGAAAGCAGTAGCCGATGCGGCCGGGAACGCGTTGGCGCCGGCCGCCGGATCTTCGCCGTTGGATCCCGCCAACGAGTTCAACCGGCTCGAAGTTCGGCGCTACTTGCACGACCAACTGCTGCGCGACTCCGACGTCTTCAGCATGGCGCACTCACTCGAACTTCGGGTGCCGTATCTCGACCACGTTCTGTTCGAACGGTGTGCGGCCATTGCACCGGCTAAGAAGGTGGAGCCCCATCGCAACAAACCACTGCTGGTGGATGCCATCGCGCATCCGGCTGTGGACGCGGCAGCGCGTGCTCCGAAGCGGGGCTTCACGTTTCCGTTCGCGGAATGGATGTCGCGGCACTCGCATTTTCTGGAAGAGGAAGCCCTCAGCGGAACCCCGTTGAATCGCGCGGCGGTCCGCAGGTGTTGGAGCGAGTTCCGAGCTGGGAGGCTGCACTGGTCGCGTGCGTGGATGACTACGGTATTGGCCAAAGTTGCGTCGAGGAACTGAAGCGGTGCGGATCCTGCATGTTCCGTTTTGTTTCCATCCCGATGCCGTGGGCGGGACCGAAGTCTACGTGGAAGGATTGGCGCAGGAACAGCGAAAACTCGGGTGGCAGCCCTTCATTGCCGCACCGGGCGGGCAAGTCTCGGCGTACACGCACGACGGCGTCCCGGTTAGGCGATTTGCGATCGGTAGCCCCTCCCTCCGCGAACTTTACGGCGAAGGCGATGAGGTTGCTGGCCGGGGTTTCTCTGCCGTTCTCTCCGAAATCGAGCCCGATATCGTCCACATGCATGCATTCACGAGCGGTGTTTCGATTCGCGCGTTGCGAGCGGCGAAGCTCCGGGGGGGGCCGGTAGTGTTCACGTACCACACGCCGACGGTGAGTTGCGTGCGTGGCACCATGTTGCTCGACGGGCACGACCCCTGCGATGGTCAACTGGACGTGCAGCGTTGCGCGAAATGTGCAATCACTGCACGCGGAGTTTCGATGCCGTTGGCTGCGCTGGCATCTCAGGTTCCGTCTGGTCTGGGGCGATGGCTAGGCGACCGTGGATTAGCCGGAGGGATGTGGACCGCAGCACGCATGAGCGAATTGGTAGCCGCTCGGCACGAGGCGACGCGGGCGCTATTCGCTGAGGCGGACCATATCGTTGCGGTGGCCAACTGGGTGCGCGAAGTGATCGTCCGCAACGGAGTTCCCTCTGAGAAGGTTTCGCTGTGCCGGCAAGGGGTCCGGGTGTCGAAGGGGGGGGGGGGGGGAACCGCCGGTCGGGCGCGAACTCCGTGTCGCGTTCTTGGGGCGCTTGGATCCGGTGAAGGGCCTGAAGACGCTGCTGGAAGCGATGCAACGCATACCCGGAGTGCAGGTCCGGCTGGATGCGTATTGTCTCACGCAGGATCCGGCCGCTGCGAGCGAACTCGCGCAAATCCGCAAGCACGCGGCTTCGGATTCGAGAATCCAGTTCCTAGAGCCGGTACCGGCGACGGACGTTGTTTCCGTGCTTGGGCAGTACGACGTCCTCGCCGTTCCGTCGCTTTGTCTCGAGACGGGACCGCTGGTCGTTTACGAAGCCTTCGCCGCGCGCGTGCCCGTGATTGGATCGAGGTTAGGCGGAATCGCGGAGTTGGTCACGCACGAGAAGAACGGATTCCTCGTGGAGCGTGGGGACGTGGATGGTTGGGCGCGAGCATTCGAGCGTCTTGTCCGCGAGCCGGGTTGGATTGCTCGATTGCGGGCAGGAATTCCGCTGCCGAGAACGATGGAGACCGTGGCGCGTGAAATGGACGATATCTACGCGGCTGCGCTGGGCCGCAGGGTACTGAGCGCGGAGGCCTGCAAGTGATGGCGGACGGAAAACGCCGGATCGTGTATATCCAGTACACCAATCCTGCGGCTTATCCGCCGCTGCAGCACAGTTCGCGAATTCTCGCCAAGTCAGGCTGGGATGTGCTGTTCCTGGGCACGGGCTCGCACGGCGCTGGGTCGCTCGAGTTTCCGCCGCATCCGCGAATCACGGTGAGGCAGTTGAGTTACGTCGCGGGTGGCTGGCGGCAAAAGGTTCACTACTTGTGGTACTCACTTTGGTGTTGTTACTGGGTGCTGCGATGGCGAGCCGGCTGGGTGTACGCGTCGGACGTGTTGTCGACGCCCGTTGCGCTGCTGGTCCGCACCCTGTTCCGGCCGAGAGTGATTTATCACGAACACGATTCACCCGCCGGTCCGGCGGGGAGCGCGTTCCAGCGGTTTGGCCTTTGGACCCGGCGGCTGCTGAGTGCAGGTGCATCGGCGGTGGTGTTCCCGAACTCGGCTCGCGCTCAGCGGTTTCTCGAGGAGAACGGCGGCGTGGGTCCGACGCCGGAGATCGTGTGGAACTGCCCTTCTGGCGACGACTTGGGGCCGCGTGTGGCGCCTGGGGATGAGCGCACACATTTTCGGGTTCTCTATCACGGCTCGATAGTACCGGACCGGTTGCCATTGGTTGTGTTAGAGGCGCTGGCTCAGGTACCAGACGACGCCTCTCTGACGATCGTCGGCTATGAAACCGCCGGATCGGAGGGCTACCTGGAGCAGATTCGAAAGCGTTCTGCGGAACTCGGGATTAGTAACCGCGTCCGTATCGAAGGGGCGGTGCCGATGCGAGAAGCCATGATGGCGATCTGCCGCAGTTGCGATGTGGGGCTCGCGCTGATGCCGATGGGGTCGACGGATCCGAACCTAAGCGCGATGACGGGCGCGTCGAACAAGCCGTTCGATTACATGTCCGGCGGCCTGGCGCTAATCGTGTCGGACTTGCCTGATTGGAGGCGCATGTTTATCGAGCCTGGGTACGCCGTTGGCTGCGACCCGGCCGACGTCAAGAGCATCGCTCGGGCATTGTCCGAACTCTATCGAGATCGTGAGCGGGTTGCGTCCATGGGCGCACGAGGGCGCGCCCGAATCGAGTCCGAGTGGAACTACGAAGAGCAATTCCGGCCGGTCAAGACGATGCTGGATAGCGGCCTGGCGACCCTTCCGGGCACCCGGCCGGCCCATGAAGGTGTGGTTCAGATCTAGATGTCTGGGCTCGTAGTAGTCAACACTCATCCGGTTCAATACCAGGCTCCGGTTTACCGTAGTGTCCAGGAGGAATTTGGAATCCCTGTCACCACAATCTATGGGTCGGATTTCAGTATCCGGGGATATCGTGACAAGGACTTCGATACTTCGTTCGCATGGGATACCGAGCTTGTTTCGGACGCCGATGCGTGCGTATTCCTATCACAAGCTCCGTCTTTCGACCGGGTTCGAGCCAAAGGGCTCTGCGCGGCGGTCGCCGCGGCAAAACCTAGGGCCGTGCTGGTGAACGGATACCGCCCGCGGTTTCATCTCTGGGCGATTCTGGCAGCCAGGAGGCAGGGGGTCCCTATCTTGTTTCGAGGGGAGACGGAAGACGGTCCTGGTACATTGAATTCCTTTCGATCACGCCTACGCGACATCTTTCTGCGAAGCCTCTACGCGCGTTTCTCGCGGCTCCTTCCGATCGGTACTCGATCCTATCGGCATTACAGACGACTGGGCTGCGCGGATGATCGCCTGTACTCCTCACCGTATTGCGTGGACGCGCGAACCTTTCAGGCCGGACGTGATGGGCGCGAAGCGCTACGATACCCGACTCGGTGCGAACTCATGATCGATCAGCATCAAATAGCAGTCCTGTTCTCCGGAAAATTGATCACGCGGAAACGGCCCATGCACGTGATCGAAGCGATTGGGTCGCTCGCCGAGAGTGTACGTCAACGCTTCGTCGCTGTCTTTCTCGGCGATGGACCGGAACGGATGGCGGTGGAAGCTGCCGCGCGGCGGCTAAATGTTCCCGCTCGAATCTTGGGGTTTCAGAATCAGCGGATGCTGAGCCGGTACTACCATGCATCGGACATGCTGATGCTCCCGAGTGCCCACGAAACTTGGGGACTCGTCGTCAACGAAGCCCTCCACCACGGGCTTCCCTGCGTTGTCAGCGAAAATGTCGGCTGCGCGCCGGACTTGATTCGATCCGGGGTCACCGGGGAGATCGTGGCGCGAGATTCAGCCAGTAGTTATGGACTGGCGCTGACACGCGTCGCGGAACGACTCGAGGACGCTTCTCTGCCCGAGAAGTGCCGCGACCAAGTTGGCGGTCATACCGTTGCGAAGGCAGCCGAGGGGATTGCCCTGGCCTACAGGAGCGTGATTTGAATCCGTCTTCGGTGCAGCTAAACGGAACTTCCTCTCGCGCCTTGCGCGACCAGCAGACGTGCGTTATTGTCGGCGCTGACGGCGGAACTCATGTCGGCGGCAGCTTTCGTAGGGCTGCACACGAACTGGGTTGGCGCGTCGAGTTTCTCGATGCGGCTGAAGCCTCTCAGGGGCCACGCGTGATACAGAAGGTGGCTTGGCACCTGCTGGGGCACAGGCCGGCACGGCTTCGGGAGTTCTCACAAAGGGTTGCCAAGGTCAGCCGCCGTACGAGACCTACGATGGTGTTGACCACTGGAATCGCTCCCGTCGATGCCGCAGCCCTGAGGGAGATTCGCCGACCGGAACCCGCTGTGCCTGCTACTTGACCGATGATCCCTGGAATCGTGCGCATCGAGCTGCGTGGTTCCTCGAGGCCCTGCGCGAGTATGATCATGTGTTTTCTCCGAGGCGGGCAAATCTTGACGATCTGCGGGGAGCCACATCGGGTCATGTCGAATACCTGCCGTTCGCCTATGATCCGGCGCTCTTCTTCGAACCTCGAGGGCGAGCCGATCATGGCGACGATGTGATCTTTGCCGGTGGCGGAGACGCGGACAGAGTACCCTATATCGCAGCACTCTCGAAAGCGGGGTTTCGAGTTGGCCTCTATGGCGGATATTGGGATCGTTACCCGGAAACGCGAGGTCTCACCAGAGGCATGGTGGACCCGGCCCAGCTCCGTGAGGTGATCGCTTCGGCAAAGATTGCACTCTGTCTCGTGAGAAAGGCGAATCGCGACGGACATTGTATGCGGACCTTCGAGGTCCCCGCCGTTGGCGCGTGCATGCTGGTCGAGGACACGGATGAACATCGCGAACTTCTCGGCCCGGACATGGCGGCGGTTGCGTACTTTCGGAGTCTCGATGAAATGGTTGTCCGCGCCGCGCACCTGATTGGCAACTACGCCCTGCGCGCGCGGCTCGCTGCAGCGTCCAAGGCCTTGGTCGCCTCCGGTCGGCACACATACAAAGACCGCCTGTGCGAGATTGCTGAGGTACTGGGTTGTGGCTGAACTTCCGTTGAAAATCGCGATGGCAGTTCACGGGCGCTTCCATGCGTTCGACCTCGCGCGCTCGCTGATTCGGGCCGGCCATGACGTTCATCTCTTCACAAATTACCCCGCGTGGGCCGTCCGTCGTTTCAAGCTCACCCCTGGGAGTCTGGCGAGTAATTGGCTCAACGCAGCCGGCATGCGAGCGGCCTCGGCGTTGGGGATAGCCGATAGTCCTCATATCGAGCCGCAAATCCACGAAGGGTTCGGAAAATGGGCCGCAGCGGAGATAAGAAAACACAAGCCGTGGGACTTCGTTCATATCTTCAGCGGAATTGCGCTGGAGACTCTGCAGTCCAAATACTGCGCGAAGCATGGCGTCGTCCTCGTCAGGGGATCCGCCCATATCGAGGTACAGGACCAGATCTTGGCGGATGAAGAACAGAGGGTAGGTTTGAAGCTCAAGCGCCCTAGTCCATGGATGATTCGCCGTGAACTTCAAGAGTACTCGAAGGCCGACCGAATCATCGTTCTGTCGACGTTCGCAAGAGAGAGCTTTGTTGCTCAAGGCGTCGAGAAAGACAAGCTGCTCCAAGTTCCACTCGGTGTCGAGACCACACGATTCCGGGCATCGCCGTCGACTGTTGCAGAACGTTCCCGAAGAATCCGGTCGGGCCAGCCCCTACGAATCTTGATGTCGGGAACTCTTTCGTTCCGAAAGGGATTGGTCGACCTGATCAGCATCATCCGCAAGTGCCCTGGCGCGGTATTCCGCTTTGTCGGGACAGTGCCTCCACAAGAGCGGCGGTTCATCGCTGATTGTCACCTTCCGTTGACGCTGATTCCAAAGGTACCCCAGTTCGAACTCCCAGCACTGTATGCGGACGCAGACATGTTCGTCTTTCCGACTCTAGAGGACGGCTTCGCGGTCGTGCTGGCGCAGGCTGCGGCAAACAGGCTACCCGTTCTCACTACGACGAACTCCTCCGGACCAGATATCGTTACGAACGGCCGCAACGGCTGGGTATTTCCCATCCGGCAGCCGGAGATGTTTGTGGACCGTATCAATTGGTGCCACGACAACAGAGAGCGCTTCGCTACGATGATCGAACAAAGCGAGACATACCTACCACGCGACTGGGACGACGTAGCAAGCGATCTCGTTGCGCAGATGACCCGTGCGCCGGTGGGGGGCGAGTTGGTAGAGAACTGAGCGAGATGAACCCCCAAGCGGATTTGATCCCCTACGTCGTTGCCTGGTTGCCGCTGGTCGCCGTTGTTGTGGGAATGTCCTTCAGTAGGAAGCGGCCCGCCTCGGGACTGGTTGCTGCCTACACCTTTCAAATGTGGCTATTGTATTGGCTCGGCGCGATGATTCACTGTCTGCCTTGGTGCGAACTCCCCGAATCGGATCTAACATTTCTTGGATTTCAGCAGGCGACCTGCGCTATGACGGCCTTCGTGGCCGGATGCCTCGCTGCGCCACTATTGCTCGGAAGCTCACTCGAACGGGTGCGCGCGGCACACGCAGTGAGCCCAGACTACAAGCTTCCGGTGTTCTATTTCTGTTCAGGGCTCGTAGCTTACGCGGTCCTCGTTCCACTGATCGGGCGTATTCCGAGCCTGAATGCACTGACTTCGGTAGGGTCGCAATTGATCGTTGTCGGGATATGCTTGGGCTGCTGGAGCGCTTGGCTTGTTCGCAGCCAGCGCCGGCTTGTGAACTGGCTGCTCGCTGCATTGTTGCTCCCGGCGGCGACGATTCTCGCACAAGGGTTCCTTGGATACGGAACAATGGCGCTTGCGCTCGTACTGGTCTTCGTTGCCCGGTTCGTTCAGCCACGTTGGTTGTTACCCGTGGCGGGCTTGGCCGCGTTGTATGGCGGGCTTTCGTTCTACTCGGCTTATATGCGCGACCGGAACGAAATCCGCGCCTCCGTATGGGGTGGCGAGGCTGCGTCCAGCCGAATCGCTCGCCTCAGGGAAACTGTACTTTCAATCGAACCCTTCGATTTTCGGAACGGGGAGCATTTGGAGAGAGTCGACGGCAGGATCAATCAAAATGGCTTGGTTGGGGCTGCAGTTACCTTTCTCGCGGCTACGGGCGAGTATGCAAGAGGGGAGACTCTGTGGACTGCCGCGTTGGGCCTGATACCTCGTGCAATATGGCCAGACAAGCCGCAGTCCGGCGGAAGTGGCGACTGGGTGAGCCGATTCACTGGTATCACCTTTGCGCAAGGGACGAGTGTCGGAATCGGCCCGGTGCTCGAACTCTACGCGAACTTCACTACATGGGGGGTCGTAATAGGGTTCGCCATCCTGGGGCTGCTCCTTCGCTTTCTGGACATTGCGAGCGGAGGTAGCCTCGAAGCGGGCCGGTGGAGACAGTTCGCGGCATACTTCTTGGTTGGGGTCAGTTGCCTGAATGTTTCCGGCTCATTTGTTGAAGTCACCTCGTCCGTAGTCGCAAGCGCTTGCTGCGCCAAACTCGTCAACTCCCTCGCCTGAGGCGAAGGATGTGTGATCCAGGCTGACATCCAGGAACGTTTTTTGCCGTCGCTCGATCATTGGGCGAATGCTTCCGGTTGCTGCGATGATTGGAAAACAACAGGCAGCCCAAAGGTTTTCACTGTCGAAGAAGTCCGCCGGGCTTCTCTTCGGCCGCCAGAGCTGTGCGCCTTGTGCACCTTCTTGCGTTGGATGCCTCCCACCGCGACGGGTCTCGGAGCCTTAGCCTATATAGCTTCGCTGTCGCTAGTGATCTCTTTCCGGCGCTGATTCTAGGCCTCTAACACCACCGTGTCTTTGACCATGGTCTCTCCGTGCCTGTTCGACGGTAGCTGGGGAGGCATCCAACGTGCCGGCCGATCCGCCTGGGATGCAATTCACGGGCAGCGGAATTTCGGCCCGGTGGAAATACTTTGCTCGGGCGGCCGCCCTGAGAGCACGGCTCCGGCAAAGCACCGCTGCGCCCGATCCAAGGCTGGGAGCGTCCTCAACGCGCTGCGAAGCGGCGGCCGGAACAAGATCATTCTCTTTTGGCACTCCGGAATGCTGAAGCTTCTGCCGTTTCTCAGGCCGGCTCGGGACACCAAGGTGCTCGTATACCTTCATGGCATCGAAGCGTGGCGCACGTTCGGATACTTCGATCGCGCCCTCTGGCACCGCGTGGACCTTGCGCTGAGCAACAGCACTTTCACCTGGAAGCGTTGCCTCGAGTTCAATCGAGCACTGGCTTCCGTACCATGGAAGCATGTTGCTCTCGGGTACGAGGAGCCTGCACCGGATTCGGCGCCGAATTCCAGCCTCCCGCGGGCGATCATGGTCGGGCGCATGGAACCGGGAGAGGACTACAAGGGCCACCGGCAGGTCTTGCGCGCATGGCCACGAGTGACGGAACGCATCCCCGGCGCGGAGTTGGTGATCGTCGGCGGAGGCGCGCTCGTGCCCGATTTTCAGCGCATTGCCGCCGAGAGTCCGGCTCAGGACTCCATCCGGTTCACCGGCGCCATTTGCGACAAGGAGAAAGACAGCTTGCTGCGCGAGGCAAGCTGCCTGCTGATGCCGAGCAGTGGCGAAGGATTCGGAATCGTCTACCTGGAAGCGATGCGTTACGGTAAGCCCTGCCTGGTCAGCACGCTGGACGCTGGCCAGGAGGTGGTTGGCCCTGAGGCGGGAATCGCTGTCGATCGCGAAGATCCGGACGCGATGGCCGATGCGATTGTCCGGTTACTAGCCGACACTCCCGAACGAAGGCGCATCGGGAACGCCGCGCGGGAGCGCTACGAATCTCAATTTACCGCCCAGCATTTTCGGAAGCGACTTATCGATGCGATCGCCAGCGTGGGGTGATGCTGGCAAAACAGGAGGAACATGCCCAATAGAAGAGTCCTCGTCAACGGAGCGGGAGGCTTCATCGGAGGTCACCTGGTGAAGCGCCTTAGAAAGGAAGGCTTCTGGGTCCGCGCCGTCGACATCAAAGAACACGAATACAGCCAACTGCCCGCCAACGAATTCATCGTTGGAGACCTGCGAGATCCCGCCGTCGTCAGAGACGCCGTCCGCGGAATCGACGAAGTTTATCAACTCGCCGCCGACATGGGTGGAGCCGGTTACATCTTTACCGGCGAGCACGATGCCGCCGTGATGCACAACTCCGCCACCATCAACCTGAACACGCTCGAACTCGGTTGCCGCGCTGGTGTGGGCAAGTTCTTCTATTCTTCATCCGCATGTATCTACCCTGAGCACAACCAGCGAGATCCGAACAATCCCATGTGCGTCGAGGATTCGGCTTACCCAGCCGCACCCGATAGCGAGTACGGCTGGGAGAAGCTGTTCAGCGAGCGGCTCTATCTTTCCTATGCCCGCAACCACGGAGTCGAAGTCCGCATCGCCCGATTTCACAACATCTTCGGACCCGAGGGAACGTGGACCGGCGGAAAAGAAAAAGCTCCGGCCGCGATTTGCCGCAAGGTCGCCGAGGCGGACGACGGTGGCGACATCGAAATCTGGGGCGACGGCGAACAGACGCGTTCGTTCCTCTACATCGACGAGTGCCTCGAGGCGGTACGCCGATTGATGGAGTCGGAGTTTCGCGGTCCAGTGAACATCGGTTCAGAAGAGATGATCACGATCAACGGGTTGGCACACCTCGCGATGGAGATCGCCGGCAAGCGGCTGCGTCTGCGGCACGTTCCCGGTCCGCTTGGGGTACGCGGCCGTAACTCCGACAACCGGCTGATCCGGCGGGAACTCGGCTGGGAGCCCACCCAGCCCTTGCGAATCGGCATGGAACAGACTTACGCCTGGATCTCGGCGCGGGCGCACAAAGCTCTCGCGGCGCATGCTTGAGCAATGCCGCGCGCGCTGGTGCTCTACCACTATCTTCATCCGGACGATGTCGTCAGTGCCGTGCATCTTACGGAGTTGTGCAGCGGGCTTGCCGGGCATGGCTGGTCAGTCGAGGCAGTGTGCTGCAATCGGGGATGCCGCGACGAGAAAACCGTTTACCCGCCGGCAAGCGTGCATGACGGCGTCCGGATTCGGCGCGTCTGGCGTCCGCCATTCAAACAAGCATCCTCGTTCGGCCGATTCGCCAATTCGGCTTGGATGATCGCCGCCTGGAGCGCTCGTGCTTTGCTCCCCGGCGGCGCACCAGATGTGTTGGTTGTCGGAACGGATCCAGTCCTCTCAGTGGTCACGGCCGTTCCGTGGCGGATCATCCGTCCTCGAACCAAAATCGTGCATTGGTGTTTTGACCTGTACCCCGAGGCTGCGATTGCGGATGGCATGGTGCCCGCGGATCACGCGGGGGTCCGAATGGTTCGCCGTTTGATGCGCTCGGCTTACAATCGGTGCGATTCGATCGTGGAACTCGGTTCCTGCATGCGTTCGCTGCTCGAAGAGTACAGCACCACGGCACGGTTTCTGACTCTGACACCGTGGGCTCTTACGGAGCCTGGTGAGGTGGCGCCGCAGGACGCAGAAGAGCGAGACGCGCTCTTCCGCAAAGCTCGGCTCGGTCTGCTCTACTCGGGAAACTTCGGCCGAGCTCACTCTTCGGATCTGATCCTGCGGCTGGCGAGAAGCATGCGAGACGAGCCCGCGTCGTTCGCGTTCAGCGTTCGCGGCAATCGCTGGGCCGAGTTGGTGAATTCCGTGGACGATAGCGACGAGAACGTTCACTTCGCGAGTTTCGTCGCCAAAGAGCAACTCGACAAGCGGCTGGGCGCCGCCGACATCCACATGGTCAGCTTGCGCAACGAGTGGACGGGAATGGTGGTGCCCTCGAAGTTCTTCGGAGCGCTCGCCGTCGGCCGGCCCGTCTTGTTCAGCGGGAGTCCAGACTCAGCCGTGGCCCGGTGGATTCGCGAATACCGCGTCGGATGGGTGCTTACCGAAGAGACGCTGGAGGAGGTCAGAGCGGAATTGGTAGCGCTTTGCGAATCGGGAAGCCGCCTCCACGCCCTTTTCGAGCACTGTCACCGCGTGTATCAGCAACACTTCTCACGGGCGGCAGTGATCGACGGTTGGCACGCTCATCTGAGCAGCCTATTGGCTTGATCGATGAAAGTCCTTCACGTGATACCGTCGCTCGGTCCGCTGCGTGGCGGGCCGAGCTTTGTCTTGCCGCTGCTCGCCGAACACCTGGCATCCCGGGGAGTGGAGGTGCATGTTGCGGCCACGGACGACAATGGACCGGAACGGCTGCAAGTGCCGCTCGAAAGCGAGGTTGGGAAGAGCGGCGTCCATTACTGGTACTTTCCCAGGCAGTTGCGTCCTTACACGGCTTCGCTTCCACTCGGGCGCTGGTTGCGGCGTATGGCGGGCCAGTTTTCCGTAGTCCACTTACACGCTCTCTTTTCTTACTCGACCACGGCGGCGGCCCACGCAGCGTCAGCCGCTGGTGTTCCTTATATTGTTCGCCCGCTGGGGATTCTGAATCGCTGGGGAATGCTACACCGGCGGCCTTTCCTGAAGCAGCTTTCATTTCGCTTGCTCGAACGCCGGATTCTCGAGCGGGCTGCCGTGATCCAATACACGAGTGCGCAGGAGCAGGTAGAAGCCGAGCAACTCGGGTTCCGCGCCCGAGGTGTGGTAATCCCGAATCCCGTGGAAACCTGCTCGCGAGAGGCGAAGGCACAAGCAGGGACGTTCAGAGAACGGTATCCGCAGTTGGAAGGGAAAGTGGTCCTGCTGTTCCTCTCTCGCATTGATCAAAAGAAGGGCCTCGACTTGCTGATTCCCGCGTTCGCGCAGCTTCGGCGAACGGTCCCGGATGCCGAACTCGTCATCGCTGGAAGCGGCAGCTCAGAGATGGACACTTGGCTGACTAGGATCGTCGAGCAGCACCGCGTTGCCGGCCACGTACTAAGAGCTGGCTTCTTGGAAGGGGAACGGAAGTGGGAAGCTTTGTCGGACAGCGATGTCTTCGTGCTCCCCTCTTACTCTGAGAACTTCGGGGTTGCCGCAGTCGAGGCCATGAGCGCTGGCCTGCCGCTCGTCATTTCCGACCAGGTAGGCATTCATCCTGACGTTTCCCGCGCCCACGCGGGTCTGGTGACGCCCTGCAACGCCGAGAGCCTTGCCAGCGCTTTGGCCGCTGTCTGCACAAACGCCGGCATGCGGCGGGAAATGTCGCAGCGCGCCGCGGCATTGGCTCGCGAGACATACTCCGCGCGAGCCGTAGCCGCGAAGATGTTGGATCTTTACGATTCCGTGGTACCCGCATGAATCTCTCGGTAGTCGTGCTGACTTTCAACGAAGAGGCTAACCTCGCTCGTTGCCTAGCCAGCATGGTCAACTTGGGAGCGCCGCTATTCGTAGTGGATTCGGGAAGCACGGACAACACGCGCGCCATCGCGCGATCGTTCGGGGCCCTGGTTGTGGAGCACCCGTTCCGCACGCATGCCGAGCAATGGCGGTGGGCGCTCGACAATGTCCCCCTCACAACCAACTGGGTGCTCGCCCTGGATGCCGATCAAGCCCTGACGGCGGAACTCGAAGACGAACTCCGTTCCTTGCAGCCCGCTGCCGGGGTGAGCGGGTACTTTCTAAATCGAAGGCAGGTTTTCCGCGGCCGATGGATCAAACATGGTGCTTACTATCCCAAATATCTTCTGAAGCTTTTTGACCGAAGTAAGGTTTGCTTCGACGAGAACGATCTTGTCGATCACCACTTCTATGTCACCGGCGAGACTCGTTGCCTTCGCAACGACCTGGTGGAAGCAAACTCCAAGGAAGACGACATCTCTTTCTGGATCCAGAAGCACGACCGATACGCCGCGCTGTTGGCTGAAGAGGAACTTCGCAGGCGGAAGTGCACAGCGCCAAGCCCAGTCCGGGCCAGACTGTTCGGCAACCCCGACGAACGGAGCTCGCTACTGAAGACTTGGTGGCGGCGAATGCCCCCCTACGTTCGCCCGCCTCTCTATTTCGTGTACCGCTATTTCATCCGCTTCGGATGGCTCGACGGCCGGCAGGGGTTCGTCTTCCACTTCATGCAGGCGTTCTGGTTCCGGCTCATGGTCGACCTCAAGCTCGAAGAACTACTGGCGGCGGACCGCGCCGCTGAATCGCGCCCACATCCCATACAGCCGGCGAGAGGAGCATCATGAACACGTCCGAGACCATCCTCGGATTGAATGCCTTCCACGGCGATTCCTCCGCGGCGCTGTTTCGCGATGGAGATCTGAAGGCAGCCGTCGAAGAAGAGCGCTTCAACCGGATCAAGCATTGGGCCGGCCTGCCCGTGCTCAGCGCCAATGCCTGCTTGCGCATGGCGGGCCTCGATTCGGTGGACCACATCGCCATCTCTCGCGACCCGCGAGCGAATGTGGTCAGCAAGGCGATTCGCGCGTTGGCGCGCCCGGGCGTTTGGCGCCATAGCCTCGAGCGTGCCTCCAACAGCGTTCGCGTCTCCCAGATCAAGGATCAACTGATCGCTGGAGGAGTTGTAGGGGCCAGCGGCGCCAGGCTGCACTACGTGGAGCACCACCGCGCTCACATGGCCAGCGCATTCTTCGCTTCGCCGTTTGAAGAGGCCGCTGTGATTTCGATCGATGGCTTCGGCGACTTCAGCAGCGTCATGTGGGGCGTGGGGCGGGGAAATGAGTTCGACGTACGGGGCTCGGTCCGCTTTCCGCACTCACTTGGCCTCTTCTACACGGCGTTCACGCAGCTCTTGGGATTTCCGAAATATGGCGACGAGTACAAAATGATGGGACTCGGCGCCTACGGATTTCCCCGTTACGCTGATCGTCTTCGCCAGATTGTGAAAACGGAGAAGGACCAAGTCCGCCTCAACCTGGACTACTTCCGCCATCACACCGAAGGCGTGGAAATGACATGGGAGGGCGGTGAACCGAAGCTCGGGAAGGTGTACTCGCCTCGCCTCGAAGCGGAGTTCGGAAAGGCGCGAGAGCCGCGAGAGGAGATCCAGGAATATCACCGTGACTTGGCGGCTTCCGCTCAGGCGGTGCTCGAGGAGAACTACTTCGCTCTCCTGAACTACGTGCAGAAGAAGACTGGACTGCGCGCGGTCTGCCTCGCCGGCGGGGTCGCGCTGAACTGCGTCGCGAACGGGATGATCTTCGAACGGAGCCCTTTCCGTGACGTCTATGTCCAGCCTGCGGCTCACGATGCGGGGACTTCGATCGGCGCCGCGCTCTACGTCCAGCACCAGGTGTTAGGCCGGCCACGCAGTTTCGTGATGCGACACGTCTACTACGGCACAGCCTATGACGACGCCGAGATCCGGAGCGCCCTGGAATCGGTAGGCGCCGCATACGAGCGCCTGGACCAAACCTCGCTCGCAAGACGTACCGCGGCCGAGATCGCGGATGGGAAGATCGTGGGTTGGTTCCAAGGGCGAATGGAGTTCGGGCCACGCGCTCTCGGCGGACGCAGCATCCTCGCGGACCCGCGCAGAGCGGACATGAAGGACATCCTGAATCGCCGGATCAAGTATCGGGAGCCGTTTCGCCCGTTCTGCCCATCGGTACTGGCCGAGCGCTGCGGCGAGTTCTTCGAACAGTCATATCCGTCACCGTTCATGGTGATGGCCTACCGGATCAACCCGGAACAGCGCAGCCGCATTCCTGCCGTAACTCACGAGGACGGCACGGGGCGCCTGCAAACGGTGGAACGCGGAGTGAACGAGCGATACTGGTCGCTGATCCGCGAGTTTGAGATCCTTACGGGCGTGCCGATACTGCTCAATACTTCTTTCAACGAAAACGAACCGATCGTGGATACTCCTGCCCAAGCGATCGATTGCTTTTTCAGAACCAATATGGACGTGCTCGCAATCGGACCATATTTCTTGGATAAGCGGGAGAATTCGTCAGAAGCCAGGACGAAGGCGCTGTCCGAGCCGGGCTCAGTTCTTCGATGAAGATCTCTTCCAGTCCAGCGCGAGTCGGCTGGTCCGCTCTCATTTGGTTTGGCGCGCTCTGGGCCGCCTCCTATGCGTTCGTGCTTCGGCGTTTGTTCGAGCAGTGGCTCACCAACGAAGACATGAGCCATGGCCTCTTCGTGCCCGTGCTCGTGGCATACATTGTTTGGAACCGCTGGGATGAACTTGCCGCCCTGACTGCGCAGCCGAGCCTTTGGGGCATCGTTTGCATCGCGATTGCGGGGATCCTGCTCTGTGCGGGACCTCCGGAGGCGCCTACCTTCTCCATCGTGACGCGATTTTCGATGATGCTGTCTCTGGTGGGCATCATCTGGGCCCTTCGAGGAGCGTCAACCCTGGTGGCACTACGCTATCCGCTTGCCCTATGCCTATTGATGATTCCCGTGCCTGGTTACGTCTACGAGAGGATCACCTTTCCGTTGCAGTTGATCGCTAGCCAGTTGGCGGAGATCATTCTGGAGTGGCTCGGGTATTCGGTCCTTCGCGACGGCAATGTGCTGCATCTGCCCGGACAGTCGCTGTCGGTAGTGGAAGCGTGCAGTGGTCTGCGCTCGCTGTTGTCGCTCACGTTCCTCGGGCAAGCCTACATCTACCTCTTCGACCGGCGGCCATGGATGCGGTTGGCAACCGCGGTCGCCGTCATACCGATCGCTTTGTTCGCCAATTCCATACGGATAGTCTTCAGCGCGTGGCTCGGCAGGCAGAATCCCGACTGGATGCACGGGATCTTCCATGATTCCACTGCTTGGGTAGTCTTCGTCGTTGCCTTCGCCGGACTGGTGTTGTTTCACAAGACCTTCAACCGGCTGGTCCCGATGCACCGCGTAGAGGCTGTGAATGCCTAGCTTCCTCCGCAGCGTGTGGGCACAGGCCGTTTCGCTGCTGCTTCTTCTCCAGGCTGGCGCTTACTATGGGTTTTCGCGCACGGAGTTGTCCATTCCGCTTCCTAAGTTCGACTCGTTGCCTGTGCAGATCGGGGATTGGTCCATGACTGATGAACTTACAGTGGACGCGATGACATTGGAGCGCTTGCAACCGGACGCTTACCTGAACAGGACCTACAAATCGAATCGCGACGGCTTGACAGCGAGCGTGTTCATCGGATACTTCGAGACCCGGCGGACGGGCCGGGCCCCGCATTCACCGAAGTCGTGTCTGCCGGGCAACGGTTGGGAGCCCGAGTCGTATGCCGAGGTCGACATGCCGGTGCCGAACTCGCCGAATCCGGTTCGTGTCAACCGTTACGTGGTGAAGCGGGAGTCCCTGCGGCTGGTGATTCTTTACTGGTATCACCAAAATGGGCGGCTGTTTACGAGCGAGGTCGCGGCGCAGTTCTACTCGCTTCCGAATCTGCTGTTACATAGGCGCACGGATACGACTTTCGTGCGGGTCGGAGTGCCGGTCGCCGGTGAGGTGGACGCCACCACATCCGGCACGTTTGCCGTCGCTGGACCGGTGCTTGAAGCTGTGGAGCTATTGACGAAAGAGTGAAGGCGGCGGATGCTCGCATCGCTAGCGGAGCGCAACTTGAGATATTTAATCACCAACGTGGAGGGAAAATGGTCACTTCCTCGGTTCGAAGTTTTTTGAAGGAAAGCTGCTATCGCCTGCTTACTTCCGTTGCAGGGGACGCAGATGGGCGAGTAGAGTTGCCCGTTATTCGAGGTCCTCTCAAGGGGGTACGCCTGAGCCTCGACCTCGTTCGTCGGCGAGAGTCCCTGTTTTGGGGCAAATATGACCAACGGATCTTGGAACAGCTGTGTGAAATTGTTCAGCCAGGAATGACCGTGTGGGATTGCGGCACCTATATTGGGTACTACACTATCTTCTTCGCGCGCCGGGTTGGCCCGTCAGGGCGGGTCGTCGCCGTCGAGCCGGATCCTCGTAACCGTGCCAGAACCGAGCAAAATCTCTCGTTGAACGGCCTGACCAATGTCAATAGCCAAGACCTTGCCATAGCTGGCGCAACGGGGGTCATGAATCTGTTGCTGAGCGACGACACGAACTCTCATTTGGAAGGCGGCTACTGGGTGGGTGCCGGGGATGACCGTGAGCGATGGGCACGGCGAGAGGGTTCCTTGAGCCGGTTGCCGATTCAGTGTTCTACGCTGGATGACGCATTCTTTGAGCGTCAGCTTCCTAAGCCTGACTTGATCAAGCTCGACATCGAGGGCGCGGAAAAAGACGCACTATTAGGCACGTCTCGCCTTGTGGCTAGTATTCGACCCCTATTTGTGATAGAACTGCATAATCCGGAGTGCGACAAAGCAGCGTGGCAGTGGGCGCAAGCCTGTCGATACCGTCTCTTCTCGCTTGACTCACGAAGGGTCCTTACTGAGCCTGATTCCGTTTGCGGCACTCTTCTCTGCACGCCGGAGGAGAGAGACGCGGTCCATTGAATCGAAGGCAGGCTTGCACCGGGATCTGCGCGCTTCGCATAATGCGACTGGGCCGAGAACCGAGCGTTTCCGGGAAAGGCGGCTGGGCTCAGGAGATCCTGGCCGATTTGGGTTATCGCATTTGGGACCTCCAGTCACGCCGTTTGCTACCGGAGCCGAAGCGCCTCGGTGCGGGGGACTTGGTGGCTATCCATCGACACCGCCCGGTAGCTGGCTATGCGACGTAAGCAAGCGTTAGCGACGGGAGGCCCGAGGGCAAGCGAGAGGTCTGCACCTGCGAAGGTGGGGTCCGGAAGCAGTCTCACCTCGCGGCAAGCGGTGGGTCTTGCCGTAGCCGTTTACGTCCTCACTGCCGCCGTTCCGATGTGGTCCACAGACTTCTGGTCGCACGTGAGCGAAGCTGGCGACAACCGAGCGTACACGAGCATAGCCCGTGCAATTCGCACCGGAGACTTTGGGGATCTGCCCAGAATCAAACATTTCTGGGGTCTCCCATACTTGTGCGCCGAGACTCTCCTATAAATAGCGGCCTGAACGAATCCCATGGGTTTCGTTGTGGGCACATTCGAGTGAAATGAAAGGTTTTGTCACCAAACACACTTGGTCGGAATGTGTACTGACGATGCTCACGATCGTCGTCGGGCTGAGTTGCTCCCGTGCTCTCAGACTGAATGAGGACAGCTATTTCTACCTGGATGCCGCTCAAAACCTAGTTGACGGACACGGCTATCGAACGTTTCTCCTGACGGTCTGGTCTGGTCCAGTACCCGACCCGGCGCTATTTTGGCCCCCGGCCTACCCAATCCTGCTGTCCGTTGCCCTTGCTTTCGGTCTAAACGCGATTCATTCAGCCAGAGTCGTGTCTTTGCTCGCCGGAATCGTCGCGGTGCTCACCTTTCATCGTCTCGCGAGACGCTTGGTCAACGATTGGAGTTTTCCGCTTGCCAGCCTTTGGCTGCTCTTGCTGGCCCAGTCCGAGATTCACTGGTCAGTAATGAGCGACATGCTGTTCCTTGCCTTTCAAGGGCTGTTTCTCGCGGTCGCCGTGGAATCGTTCGGAGATAAGCCGGTTATCCATGCGGCCGGTGCCGGCATTACGGCGGGGTTGCTCTGCCTGACGCGTCACATTGGCTTGGCTGCCCCCGTCTCGTACTTGCTCGCTCTTTCGTTCGCTCCGGTCGGGAACGGGAACCGATGGCAGCGAGCCAGGATGTTTGTGCTGTTTGTGCTAGGGTGTGCGCTGGTGTACTGTCCATACCTGCTTTACAACTTTGCCAATCTTGGAGTTCTGTTGCCCAACACACGAAAGATTCCGTTCGTGTCTCCGATTGACAATTCGTACCGGGTATTTCGGTCAGTCACCCAAGACCTTCTACCTGCCCTCATCGCCTTCAGTCTGCCTCTGTTTTGCCTGGGGTGGCGTGGGATTGCTCTGAGTCCGCGGCAGACAATTACGCGAAGGTTTTCGCCGCTGGCCCTCGTCTACATCACTCTGTATGTCTGCCTGCTGGTGGGTACGGCGAGTACCACGTACGTTTCGATCTATAGCCGCACATGCTTCCCACTCTATCCCTTGATCCTCCTACTTGGTGCTCATGTCTTGTTCTCGTCTTGGCAGCTTAGACGTACGGACCTATCTTATTCCGCCCCCGTCGCGACCGTTGTTATTGTCGCCGGGTTCCTGATGGCGGGAACTCAGATGCTGTTGCGAGAGTCGCGAACGAAGGGCGCGCTTCAAAGCGATCCGTTGACAGTCATCACGAGGAGCCTCCGTCGGCAGGTCGGGTCTGGGGACCTCGTGGTGGCGCCGTCGCTTCAACACGTTCGTTTCGAGACTGGCGCTGCAGTATTGACCGGCACCTTCAGTGCTCAAGAGTTGGCGGGGTTCTTGCGGCGGCATGCGAATACGTTCTATCGGATTGTCGCTGTCGAGGATCGATGCACCCCAATTCGCATCCTCGACGCGGTGATGCCATTCGCCCCCGCGAAGGTGGCAGAAGATGGCTGTTATACGACTTACCTATTGGAAGGCATCGGCAATTGGCGGCCCAGGTAAGGCGGTCGGCGACGGAGCGACTGGGGCTCACTCCAGTGACACCTTCCCTGAAAGGCTCCCGGGTCGGAAGATGATATCCCGCGCGACGGTCGTCCTGTTTACGAACGTCATCCTCGTGGGGATCGTGTGTTCTTTGTATCATTTGGTGGCTTTCGTAAGCTGTCGCGGAGACTATACGCCCTTTGCGGCGTCCAGGGAAGCTTCGTCGATGACTTTCGACGAAACGCACGCCTATGCCCCGGCTGCACGGCGCTTCATGTCTCTTGGGACGCTTCCGGCGGAAGTTGACAACTTCGAACGGCGGGACTCGAGTGCGGCGATTCCCTTCTTTCCACTGGCGATTCTCGGTGCCCTGGGACGGTTGGCAGGAAGTTTGGAAGCTGCATTCATCTGGGCTGACGCTGTGTTCCCAGCTCTGGCGTTCGCCTTGATGTATACCGTCACTGACGGCATCGTCGAGCGGTTCGAGTTTCGACTCGCCTTGGCCTGGGCGACGCTGCTGATTCCGTTTGGTCCTCGAAACTTTCTCTGGCTAGGCTATGATGCGCTGCTGGCCGCCCCGGATTTTACCCGAACGCCTCAGCCCGAAGTAACGTTTCCCCTTGTTTTGTTGGCAGTTGTCGCTCTAGCTCGAATGTTCCGGGCATCCACTGACCGCTGTGCCATCCTGCCAGGACTGCTCTCTGCCCTGATTGTGTATGCTTACTATTTCTATGCTGTTGCATGGGGGATGACGGTAGTGATGCTGCTAGTTCTCTCGGCACTGTGGGGAAAGTGGCGAGTGGCTCGGCGAACAACAATCGTGACGGGAATCATGATCGTCGGTGCGATCCCGTACATGCTTCATGCTGCCCGGGGTCGATCACAAGGCGGCCAGTCCTTCCTGCTCGCCCGAATGGGGGCCCACACCCACAACCCGAACGTGCTCTGGATCGTGGTATGCGCGCTCGGCTTCCTACTGATGTGGCGATTCGGGCGAAGGCTTCTCGATGGCCGGGAACATCGGGCGCGGAGCTTGGTGCTCTCGTTGGTTTTGCTGGCGGGCGTGGCTGGTTTGAACTTTCACGTGGTATCGGGCTATGACGCGCAACACAGCCATTTCTGGAATCGCCTGATCCTGCCCGTAGGACTTCTATTGGTGGGCGCCTGGGGCCTCGGGACGCTCGAATCTGTTGTCCGGCCTGCGGTATGGCTGCCTCGCGTGGCGTTAGCGGTTATGGCCTGCATGGTTCTGAATGCGGGCGTTCGACAGGCATACGTGGGTCGCCACATCGCGGAATTGCAGAGAGCTTCCAGGCCGGAAATCGAGTTGCTGTGTTGGGCCCGTGAAGCGTTGCCGACCGGTTCGGTGATTGGAACGGTAGACCCGGAACTTATCCTGTTGATTCCAGCCATCGCGGCTGACTTCTCCTATGTGCCCACGGGAATCCGATCCTTGACGCCTTCGGACGAAATTGTAGATCGATACTACGAGATGGCCTCATTGCTCGGCATGTCGGAGGCCGACGTAGCGGCCGCTGCGAAAAGGCGTGCTCACGTTCAACCCTCTCAACTGCTTCTTGTGCTCTCAGCCGGTGGACCGCCTGATGCTTTCGCCCAACAGTACGGCCCATTCCACCGCAGTCCCGGCTGGAGCGGCCGCAAGCTGGACTTCGTTGTGTCCGATGCCGGAGCGGCACTATCGCCAGTGCTACTGGAAAGGTTTCCCCGGGCTCACGTCGTCCATGTCAACCGCAGGTATTCGTTGGTCGACGTTCGATGATGCGCTACTCGAGCTTGATCGTAACTCGAAGGACCTCGGGTCCCTCGTAGTCGATTATCACCACACCTTCCTCCACCCTCGCCGGTTCTCCCGCCATCCATCCCTCCGGTAGCTTCACCCGCCTCGTCCCCGCCGGACCGTGAACCACAATCTTCCCGCCGCTCTCTCCTAGCATCACCTCCGCCGGACCGCCTGCCACCTCCACCCCCTCCGCCCGCACCGCACCGCCGCCGTAATTCGTTACCACAAGTCTGTCCCGTGTCTTGTGGCTGTAGTAATTGTCGCCCAGGCGAAACTTCTCCCCCGTAGCCTCGATCGCGATTTCGCCTTCCGCCTCAGTCACGCGGAGCGAGGAGCGCTCGGTCCCTTTGAGATACGGCAGAAGCAGAATCTTGAAAGCCGACTCATCCCGCAGTCGCAGGATATTCTGCCGCTCGCGAAACTGGCGTCCATTGGCCTTGGCAAACTCCGCTGCCTCCCGGCTCGGATGCCACGCATGAGCCCAGTTGCCGATCAGCGCCTGCTGCTGCCCCCCAGACACCGTGTACAGGTCCCAATCGATCGCCCATTGTCCCTTGAACCCGAATCGATTCAACCCCGCCGCGAGATACATTACCGTGCCGGCCGACGGCAACTCCTGTCTCGCCCCATCCCACAACCTCTGCGCCGCTGTCATCTTCCCCCTCGGCGTGTCCACCTCCGCCTCCGACATCAGGTTCATGGTCAGCACCTTCGCCCCCTGCTGCGCCGTCCCTCGAACCAGTCCCGTTGCACCACCACCGGGTAGTTCTCATTGGCGTGGATCAACTGGATCTCCCTCTTCCACACCCCGCCGTCCTTGCTCTCGTACCGGCTCACCATCCGGCTGCTCACGCTGAACGCTTCCAACTCCTCCCCCACCCTTCTCCCACACCATCGTCCCTCCGTTCAGCGCCGTGTTGTCGGCATCCCACGCCTGCCCAATCGCACCCTCCGGCAGCACCAGACTGTGTTGATACGCTCCCGGCACCTGCGGCGAGTACGTGCTCCCCCAGTCGATGCTCACCGGTGCGCCCAACAGATACATCACCGTTGCGCCCATGTCCTGATGACGATGGTCGCTGTAGTGCGTCCCATTCACCGACCATACCGCCGATTCCTTCCCGTTCCCCCATCCCTGCCGCAACACCGTGTACCACCCTGGAAACGTCGCACTCTCCAGCTTCGGACTCTCCCCGGCCAGGCGTTCGTCGATCTTCACCACCGTCGTCCCGTGGAAGCCCGATTGCATCTTCCTGATTCCCGCCATGCTCCCATCAGCCATGGCTTACCAGCCCGTCGTCCACTCCCGCCATCCCCGTCCCCATCTGCCCGAACAACTCCGACGATTCCGAGGACCCGTCCCCATACGACACCAGGCTTCCGCCACCCGCCGAACCGCAGCTCCGGCGGCGTCAGTAACTGCATGTAGAACTCACCGAACCGCCCCAGCCGAGGCTCTTCCCGGAACAAGTCCGCGCCTCCGCCCGCCTTCATCTGCTGCACTTCGCTCAGCACCGGTCCCATCGCCGCCTCCACATAGTGCGGCGACCTGCGCTGCGCGCCCCACTCGTTGATCTGGGTCTTCAGCAGCGTTCGCGCATTGCTCTCCACCACCTCCACCTCGACCGGCCATCATCGGATGGTTCCGCATCATCAGTGCGTACAGGTCGCGGTAGCCGATCTGTTGTACCGGCATGTTCTGGGTTCCCATGTTGAGGCCGTGCCCGTTGAACATCGGAACGAAGTCGTTGTCGAACAAGAGGTTGGCGTAAAACACCGCCGATGCTCGCAGTTTGTCTTTCTCGGCGGCGGTCAATTGGTCACTGGCCAGCAGTTCGGTGATGAAGATCGCTCTCCGGCTCATCTCCAATCCGCCGTGCCAGTAGTGATACAACTCGGAGTAGATGCCGTTGCCGTTCACCAGAGCATCGAGCATTTTCCGGCTGAATTCGGCCGTGTCGGCTGCCATCTTCCTGGCGGTGGCTCCGGTGGAGTCGCGCCACAGATCCAGCAGATCGCGCGCGGTGGGTTCGGCGGAGTACAACGCGGAAGTAAGCCAGGTCGGTGCGGACACGGTCGCGGACCTGACGTGTGGCCTCGGTAGTCATGTAGAGGCCTGCGCCGGAAGGGTTCCAACCCTGGGCGTCATAGCGGAGCACTTTGTTGAGATTGATGCCGCCGTGGAGGTTCATCTGCCTGAGGATGTTGGTGACCTGATCGGGATTTCCCAGATCGCTGCCTTTGGTTCCGGCGAAGAGTCCCCAGTGCATGCGCTCGTGGTAACAGCGTGTTGTCCGGACCACGGCGGTTGGTTTGGAACTCGATGCCGCATTGGGCGGGTTGACCGTTGGCAGGGGAAGGGTGTAGAGGCCGGGTCCCGTGAAGTGAGCGCCCAGCGCTTGGGATGCCTTGCCTGCGAAGATGCCCAGCAGGGGACGACGCCGGGGCGTTGCGGTCATAGAGCATCCAATACCAGCCGGTGTCGCGAGCCCAGGGATCCCAGGCGCCGACGTGGCGGATGGTTTGATAGCCGGAGAAGGCTCCGGTGGTGTAGCTCGAGTAGGCGGGTTGGGCGAATTGCAGTTCACGGATGGCATCGCGCTCGTTGCCCTGATAGAGGGTGCCGTCGGAGTAGCGGGGCCGAAGACTCGACTCGGGAGGCCAGGTGGCCGCGGTAGCGTGCCTGATTGGCGGGCAGCGCGCCGTAGAGGTCGAGCCGATACTGGAGGTCCATGTCGGTGTCGTCGAGAATGGTGACGGAGGGCTGGCCGGCTTGACGGTCAACACGGAGCGATAGAAACCATCGCCACCTGGGATGAGGAGCTTGCTGCCGTAGACCAGATCGGGGCGGCGGTATTTGTAAGCGACTTCGATGGTGACGACCAGGGGCCCGCGTTCGAGGAAGCGTGTGGAGGCCGAAAGGGCTTCGAGGGGTTTGAGGCGGAGAGGTCGGCGCGGAAGGGTAAAGATAATTGGGACCGGTAGCGGCCCAGCCGTTCGCGGAGGCGGATGCCTTGGATGGAGCGAGCTTGGGATCGCGATCCGGCTTGGCGATTCGTACGCCTGTTAGCCCGTTGCTGATTTCGTAGAAATCGCCTTGATCGGCCAGCACCACGCTTCCAGGAAATTGCTTCGCTTGCCGGCCTTTCACCAACTGAAACACGCGCTGGCTACCAGCCGGAAGATCGGAGATGACAGCGATTCGTCCGCTGCTCATCGCCTGGAACGGCACTTCTTCCTGGTTCGGACCCATCATCACCGCCGAGCCCGGATCGCCGCCAGCGGAATCGAACTCGATCAGTTGCGCCGGATGATTCACGCCGAAGCGCTCTTCGGCCACAAACACTTCCGGAGTCTGTCCGCGAAGAAACTGTGCAGCGAAAGCCAACGCCGCCAGACTCGAGAAAAGGAGGGCTCCCCTCCGGAGATTACCTTGCCCCATGTTCCTCACTTGCGTTCTAATAATATAGTACTCATAAGACCATCGAGAGGAGTCACTTTTCTTGATCAATTTTCGCGAGGCGGTAGCCACGCTGTTGGCGATCCTCCTCTTGCAGCCCGCCCAGGCACAACAACGCGCGAGCGCGGCTGCCGCCGCGGCCAGTACCCAAACACAACTTCGGATTTTCGTGCTCGAGGGCGAGGGCGCCGTGAATGTCGCCAGCCTGAATGTGTTCACGCCTCCGGTGGTGGAAGTTCGCGATTCGAATGACCGTTTGGTGGAGCGTGCCGAGGTCACCTTCCACCTGCCGCCCACCGGCGCGGGCGCATTCTTCCCGAACCAGGAGACATCCAAGACAGTACTCACCAATCTGCAAGGGCAGGCGGCGGCTTCGGGCTTCAAACCGAACTCCACCTTGGGAAAATTCAAGATCCGCGTAACTGCCAAACACGGTCTGCTTTCGGGCGAAGCATCCATCAATCAATCGAACCAAGCCACGCTTCCCAGCCCTCACAAGGGACCAACCAGCCGCGTAACCGGCTTCGGGTGGAAGAAGTGGGTGGCCATCGCGGCTGCCGGTGGCGCCGCTGGCGCCATCCTCGGCACTAGAAAAGGTTCGTCGAGTTCGCCTACGGCTGCCGCGCCGCCAACCGTTGTGATCACTCCCGGCGCGCCCGTCTTCGGAGGCCGATAAGCGATGCGCGGCCTTTCCATTTTTCTCCTCGTTGGATCTGCTGTTGTGCCTGCCTTGGCGCAGACGCCGGTGTTTCCATTTCAACTCCGGATCCAGCAAGACACCAACGTGGCGACCATTCCCAACAACGCCAACGTTACCGTCTTCGCCGACAACATCAAGGGACAGACTTCTCTCCGTGTCACCGCCACCTATCGCGGAACTACGTCGGTCACCATCAACCAGGCTCCCGATCTTTTCGGATCTCCCGACTTCCAGATCGCGTCTTTTCCGCCCGTTCCGATCAAGCTCAATCCTGCCGATAGCTTCAACTTCGAAATCCGCTTTACTGCGTCATCGAGTCTGAGCGTCACCGCGCAGTTGAACATCACCTACTCGGAGACGCCTTCCACCGGACTCATCCCAGTCGCCGGCCTCATTGTGGTCAATCTCACCGGCAGCGCCCCGGAGTTCTCGGTCAACTACGTCTTGCAGGCCGATTCGAATGTGTTGCCGCTGGCTCCCAACGGGACCATCGCGTTTCCGCCCACGCTCGTGAATACCACCTCTCTCGCCGCAGTGATCGTACTCAACCGCGGCAGCGGACCTGGCACCGTAAAGTCGGTCGCGCTCACCGGAGACGCCTTTCAACTACTCGGGCTCCCACTACTGCCCACCGTCGTGGACTCGGGACGCGACGTGCGCTTCACCATTCGCTACAGCCCCAAGAAGATCGCCGAAGACACGGGCACCCTTCGTGTCGGGGTTGGTGACCAAACATTGAGCTTCACCCTCAAAGGCAGCGCCACCGGATCGTTCTTCTCCTACGAGGTGCTGCAGGAAGATCAAGTGCTAGCCGTGGCGCCTGACGAATCGTTCGCGATCCCTGAGACGCCGGTGGGCCAGTCCACGAGTGTTGCCGTCCGCGTCCGGAATTCGGGTAACGGCGACGGCGTGGTGAACTCGATCAATCTCATTGGCCCCGGATACGTGTTGGCCGATGTCCCGTTGCTGCCGCGAGTGCTGACGCCCAACACGTCCCTGCTCTTCACCGTGACGTTTGCTCCTTCGCAAGCTGGACCCGCCAAAGCTCGTCTCCGCATCGGAAACGACAGTTTCGAAATCTCCTCTTCGGGAATCGGCTCACGGCTCACCTACTCCTACGGAAACGCGACTTCGATCCCGGTGACGGCCGGCGGTGGCATCGTCTTCAGCCCGGTGTCCGTCGGCCAAACCGGACGACTCACGGTCAAGGTGAAGAACACGGGCACCGCTCCTGCGCCGATCTCGAATATCGGAGTCGTCGATGCAAAAAGTGCGTTTGACGCGATCGAATTGCCGGAGTTCCCCCTCAGCCTCGAGCCCGACAAGGAACTCCAATTCGTTCTCACGTTCAAGCCGCTCACCACCGGATTCAATTCGGCCACCTTGCGCATCGACACGGTGCCGTTCCTGGTGTCCGGTTCGGGCAACCCGCCTCCGCCGTTGCCTGCCTACACCTTCGACGCACCCGCATCGATTGGAACTCTCGAGCAGCCGGCCCTCCGATTGCTCCTCAACGAGCCCTATCCTTTGGCACTCACCGGCGCTTTGACGATGACGGTAAACGCGGAGCCGTTTCAATCGGACAACTCGGTGCAGTTCTTCACGGGTGGGCGCGTAGTCACTTTCTCGATTCCCGCCAATTCCCGGGAGGCTACCTTCCCAACGGGCGCCAATTCGATCCGCATGCAGACCGGATCCGTCGCTTCGCTCCTCACATTCACGCCCTCGTTTTCCACCGCCACCGCAAGCCTGCCAGGAGTGGACCTCACGCCTGCGGATCCCCGCAAGCTGACGATGCGGATCGCCGGGGGGCCTCCGAAGCTGAGCAGCGTGCAAGTGGCCAGCCGCACGCAAACCGGACTGATTCTGCAGATCACCGGAATATCGCCATCGCTGGATCTTTCCCGGATTGACGTGGAATTCAAAGCCGGCGCCGGAGTAACGATCCCGACCCTCAAGTTTGGTGTGGATGTCGCCACAGCGGCAGCCACCTGGTTCCGCACGGCCCAGGCACAAGGGCAGGGAAGTCAGTTCACGCTGCAGCTCCCGTTCACATTCCGGAGCGACTCGACGGTCACCGGTTCCTCCGGAAGCGATGCGGTGAAAGCAGCCACCGTCACGGCCGTGAGTCCGCAGGGCTCGTCAGCGCCCGTCAACGTCGACATTCAATGACAACTGAAATGCGGACCCGCTTGGCGCATCGATGAGCCGCACCTCGCCGCCCTGCCGTTTCAAGATCGCCTCCGCCGCTATGTAACCCGCGCGATCCGATCGTTCGAGCGCGCTTCGCGGAGCCGATGTCTCCACCCGTAGTCCACCCTGGATCGCGGAGATCCGCATTTGCCCGCGACCACCCATCGCACGGTCCGCGTCAGCCACCACGGCGCCTATGGCGATCGCCAGACTTTGCGCATGGCCCCGCACCGTGCAACTACCGGCAGCCAGCGTGAGCGCCAACTCCACGTCCGGCGATACCAGCACGCGCAGCCTCGGCTCCAGCATCGGCACAAGCTGGTTCAGGTCCACTGATCGGCAGGACAACTGTGCGGTCTCGCCGAGCACGGGCAGTTGCTGTGCGGTGAGAACGGCGCGTTCGCCTGCGCGGCGGATCTGTGCGAGTTCGGCGATGTTGTCCGCTGCGCTCGCCAGCAAGATGTCGGCGAAACCGTTGATCACGGTGAGATCGTCCGCGAGAGTCATGCTCGCGGTTGCCAACCAATTCTTCTCCGAGGCCTCTCGATCGGTGGGTACGGCCGTTGACGGATCGCGCATGAGCGGCACAGGATCGCTGCCCCGGCTTTGTTGCCATCTCTGCAACTGTGCCCGGGCGATCCCTGCGAGCAGAAACGTAGCCGGCATCCCGCGCAATTGAGCCGCGCGATAGCCGAGCAGCGACTCGGCCGCCGGATTCACGTCCATGATGTTCAGTGACGGATCGAGTTGGATCACCGCGTCTCGCGAAAGCCGAACCGCCGGAGTCGCCAGCGGCGACCCGTACAGAGCGTAGGCCGGCGCGCTTGGGTCGAATCGCAGCAGATAGCGGATACTGACTCCTGCCGCAAAGAGCGCAAGCACAAGTCCGAGTGCCAAGTCCATCGCACGTTCCCAGGCGGCCGGCGCCGAGGCGTTGAGGAGCCCGGCCAGCCGCACGCCACTCCAGGCAGCGAACAGCCCCGAGCAGGCAAGCAGAGCTCGCCATAACCCAATTCGAGGACTCGCCTTGGCCCTGTGCATTCGATACTCCAGGGTTCAAGATTACACTGAGATGCGGTGAGTTACTATCCCCGTTCGAGGGGTGATCGCAGTTTTCCGCGCCATGTTCGTACTAGCATCAGCGCTCCGATTACAGTGATCGGTATATAAAAGGATGGCTCGGGATTCGGTGTCAGCGGGGGAGCGGCGAGTTGCGGCGCATCCTGCCCAAGACCCAGGTCGGACGGTTCCGGAACAACGGGATGCGGTTCCTCCCGATGTCCGCCACCATAAGAAGGGACCACGGACCAACCCGTTTTCCAGCTCGAACGACGCAGATTCTCATACGCCACCTGCGCCGCCAACCAGTTCCCATTGCTCTCCCAGTCGCCTGGCCCCCAACCCGCCAGAAAATGAGCAGAGTCCTTGTCCGGCTGAGGCTGATTGGGCGCGGCAATGAATGGATTGCCGTTTGAATATTGGATCCGAAACGGATACGCGAGCAGCGTGTCAGCCTGAAGGAAAACGATCCCGCAGGCCACCATTACCGATACACGGGCGGATGCGCGCGAAAGCGGATACCCCACATGCGGAGCGCTCTCCCCTCGCTCCTCCCCCCATTGTAACTGAACCGACACTGGAGAGGAAGTTAAACCTTCGTACTGATCTTGCCAGCCAAGAAGCATCTCGGTTCGGCCAGGAACGGCGCCGTTCATTTGAACTCCAACCCGGTTTCGGGTTAGGATCGGGTAGTTTGAAGATCGTTCCGCCGATGAATCCGGACGCGCAGCCGTCCCGTTCAGACGGCACGCTGTATCCCATGCGCCAGAGGAGCTTCGTGCTCTCGGTGTGCCTTCACGGGTTGCTGCTCTTCCTGCTGGGCCACGGTCCCGCCTACTTGCCCGACGAGCGTCCCGAAAAACCTGTCCGCGGCGAAGAGGAAGCGTCTCAGAAGAAGGTGGTCTATCTCAGCCTCAAGGACCTCGAAATCGCCTTGCGGCCCAACAAGCCCGAGGCGACGCAAAGCGCTGCACCCGTCGTCCACCGCAATACTGTGGTGACTCCGCCGGCTCCCACGCCATCTGACCGGTTGGTGTACCAGCCGGAAAGGCCGGCGCCCTTGAAGCAGGACATCCCGCTTCCGAATCTCGTGGCGGTCAGCCCCAAACCCTCGTTGCCTGCGATTCCAGCCCCGGCGGTCCCCGCCCCGGCGCCTCCACCCAAAGCCCAGCCGAAAGCCTTCCAGATGCCTGTCAATCGGACTCGCCCGTCAGATCGGCAGCCCCTCGTCGCCGAGGATGCGCCCACTCTCCAGGCGAACTCGGCGGCTCCGCGTTCCACCGCTCTCGACAAGCTCGCCGAGGTGAAAGGACCGCCTCCCAAGGCGTTCGTGCCACCGCCTAAGTCCGGCGCCAAAGGTCAAGCTCAGGAGTGGGCCATCGCCGAAGTGCCGCCCGTGGAGATGGCCAAGAGCAACGTGAACGCAGCCGTGCTCGGGTTGAACCCAGCCGCCAGCCTCAAAGCGCCCCTTCCGCCCGGATCGCAACAAGCCAACATCGGCCAGGCGCCCAAAGCCGGACCCGCGACTCGCGGTTCCGAAGGCGGACTCCAGGCTCCCGGACTCGAAGCGGCAGTGAACATCCGTGGCAAGGAGCCGGCTGCGGCGGCGACCGGGCCCGCAGGTCCGAAGCCCGAGTTGGTAAGCGAGGTCACCTACTCCGACGTGGGCCAAATCGAGTCGCGCGCCAGGGTCCGTTCGGTGCCTCTGCTGCCGGATAAGATTCCTGGCTACGTACGGGATCACTTTGGCTCGCGCCATGTGTACCTATTCGTGTTCAACCGCCCGAACGAGGTCACTTACAGCGGACATTGGTTCCTGTGGTTCGCCGAGCGGCAACAACTGCCCGGCGACGATCCGCACATGCAGGCACCGATTCCGTTTCGCGTAACCGACCCGGCTTCGGCGAAGTCGAAAAGCGATGCCGTGCTGCGGGGAAAGGTGCGGCTTGCGGTAATTGTCCGTAAGAGCGGCTTCGTGGACGACGTCCGCCTACTTTCGGGATTGCAGGACCAACTCGACGCGGCCTCGATGCAGGCGCTGAAGCGTTGGGCGTTTCAGCCGGCCAAGCGGAGCGGGATCGCGGTGGACATCGACGTGATGGTGGAAATCCCGTACGACATCAAGTCGCAAGTGGCCTCTGGGCGGTGACAACTGTCCTACAAAGGGCCCCTCGTCAGACCGGGGTCTTACGTTTGTCGGACATTTGTCCGACGATGCTAAGGGTTTCTATCTTGCTGATAAGGCGTACATTAGCGTGCCAAGAAAAGTGTGAAAAAGGGGCGTTTTTCCCTTGCCAAGACGCGGGTACCGGGATTACACTTAGGGTGATCTAAGGTTGTCACCGGAGGACTCTATTGGTGGCAGCAGTACTGGAGGAAATCTACATGCTCAATTCGTTGAAGCTCGCGTTGGCGGCTTCCTTTGCGCTCGCGCCGATGGCGGTCGCCTACCCGGTTGTGATCAACGGAAGCTCGACAACCGGTCAGATTGTGTTCACCCATCCCGTCGCGGCCAACGGCCAGTTTAGCTTCTCGGGAGGCGCGAACAATCTAATTGTGACAAGTTCGTCTTCATCCGGCCTTTATGGCGGCCCCACCAACATCAACTTGTTTCAGCCGACGATCAGCGGCACCTTCACGGTTCCGCTCGCCAGCATCGTGCCCGGGAACCCCACTCAGTCGGCAAGCGTGACCGGTACAGGGACGATGTCGATCTTCGACGGGGTCAATACTTTTAACATCGCCTCAGTCGTATTCAATAGCATCTCGACTACCAGTGGTTTCCAGGGTGGTCTGAAGAACACCGCCTCCGCCGCGCTGACAGGTTTCACCTACGGTGGATCGAACAATTTCCTGAAGGAACTGTTTCATGATGGATCAGCCAAGATGCAGATCGGGTGGCTCGGTTCCAACGTCCAACTCCCAGGAATCTTCGATCTGTCGGCACCGGCCAACCAATACTCGTTCAGCTTCCAGATTGAGTCCCTGCCCGAGCCGGGCTTCTACGGCCTCCTCGCTCTCGGCCTGAGCGGACTCTTCCTCGCCCGCCGCCGGGGAGCTCGACAGGAAAGCTGACCCCGGTCATCGAACACTTCGGATTTTCTCCAGCGGGGCCGGCTCACACCGGCCCCTTTTTGCTTATCAGGAAAGCCCATGCTCATCCTGTTTGATGCCGCAGCGATCGCTTTCTTTCTCGCGTTGCTCCTGACGCCTTTCGTCCGCGACGCCGCTCGCAAGTGGGGATTCGTCGACCAGCCTGACGGCCGGCGCAAGCTCCACTCGCGACCCATCCCGCGCGTCGGGGGCGTGGCCATAGTGCTCGCGTACGTGGCGTCTTTTGGCCTGCTCTCCGTGCTTCCCTACGGAGTGCTTCCTTTTGACCTTTCGCGCGCCGCCGATGGCGGACTGCGTCTGCTCCCCGCCGTCGGTCTCGTCTTCCTTACCGGACTTTGGGACGACCTGCGCGGACTGAAGCCCTGGCAGAAAATCGCGGGACAAACACTCGCCGCCCTGCTCGCCTACCTCTGCGGTTTCGGCATCGAGCAGTTTCGCGGCTTCGAACTGAACCCCGCCCTCAGCTTGATCGTCACGGTCGCCTGGCTGGTGGGCTGTTCCAACGCGGTCAACCTCCTCGATGGCATGGATGGCTTGGCCGCCGGCGTCGGATTCTTTGCCGCCACCACCACCGTGATCGCCGCTCTCATCCAAAACAACGCGATGCTCGCCATCGCCACCGCGCCCCTGGCCGGCGCCTTACTCGGATTCCTGCGCTATAACTTCAATCCCGCATCCGTCTTTCTCGGCGACTCCGGCAGTCTGCTCGTCGGCTTCCTCCTCGGCGCCTTCGGCCTCATCTGGACTACGAAATCCGCCACTGTTCTCGGCATGACCGCGCCCATGATGGCGCTCGCGATCCCGCTGCTCGACGCCGGATTGGCCGTCGTCCGGCGCGCCATGCGCAACCAGCCGATCTGGGCCGGTGACCGCGGCCACATTCATCATCGTCTGCTTGCCGCCGGCCTCACGCCTCGGCGCGCGGCGCTCCTGCTGTACGCTGCCTGCGGTCTCACGGCCGCCTTCTCGCTCTTGCAGGAAGCCAGCCACAACCGCTACGGCGGTGTGATTCTGGTCATCTTCTGCGCCACGGTGTGGATCGGCATCCAGCACCTGGGATACTCGGAGTTCGGTATCGCGCGGCGGCTCGTATTCCGCGGAACATTCCGCGGAATCATCGATGTCGAATCGAGACTGGTGGAGCTGAAGGCCGCCCTCGCCAAGGCCACTGACCTGCACGAGGCGTGGAGCATCCTGTCGATGAGCTCGCTCGAGTTCGGATTCTCGTCGATCGAAATCGAGCCCCGCAACGCTTCCGTCAACCTGCCGGCCATGGGCGAACCGGGCGCTGGCCATTGGCGCCTGGAAGTACCTTTGGCTGAAGGCAGCCGCCTGCTCCTGTACCGCCCCGCTGAAGGCGAAATCCATCCCGTGACGCTCTCCGCCTTTGCGCAGGTAGCGCAGGGGGTGCTCGAATCCAGACTGGCGTCCTCGAGGGCGGAGACGAATCCGCAACAAGATCGGCCGGATACGCAAGTTCCCGAGCCGGCGCGAAAGGGTTTGGGTGCCGTTGCATGAAGAGAAGAAGACTGATCCTTGCGTTGATCGCGCTGCTGATGCTGGCCGGCTGCAAACGGAGCGCCCAGCAATATGTGGAGCTCGGGAACAAGGCTTTTGAAAGCGGCCTCTACGAAGACGCCGCGATCCAGTTTCAGAACGCCATCCGCCGTGACCCGAACTCAGGCGAAGCCTACTTCGGTCTTGGCATGACTGCGCTGCGCCAAGACAAAGCCCAACTGGCGTTTCAGGGGTTGTCCCGCGCGGTCGCCCTTGCGCCCGACCACGAACCCGCCAAGGTCGCCCTCGGCAATCTCGCGCTTTCCGCGTATTTGGCCGACACTCGCCGCCCCCAGGCCTTGTATGACCAGATCGCGAAACTCGGAAACGATCTGCTGGCCAGGAACCCTTCCTCCATTCACGGGCTTCGCTTCAAAGCTCATCTCGCGATGACCGATCGTAAGCCCGCCGAAGCCATCGCGCTTCTCCGCCAGGCCGACGCGGCGGCTCCGCTCGATCCGTTGGTGGCCATGCCGTTGGCGCAGAGTCTGCTCCAAGACAACCAGGTTGCCGAAGCCGAAGCCTACGTCAAAAGGGTGATCGCCAAACACAAGGACTTCTCGGCGATCTATGACCTACTCTACGTCTACTATCTCTCCGCGAAAAAGCCCAACGACGCCGAGGCGGTTCTGCGGACCAAGGTCGCCAACATGCCGAACGAGACCGGCGCCTGGATCCAGTTGATCAGCCACCTGACCGCCACGCAGCGGAAAGCCGAAGGCGATCAGATGGTGGCCAAGATGCTCGAGAATCCAAAGAGCTTCGTGGGCTTGCGCCGTCAACTGGGCGACTACTATGCCAGCCGCGGGACATGGCCGGAGGCTCTGAAACAATTCGAACTCGGCGCCGCTGAAGAGCCGAAAGAGAAGCTCGCTTACCAGAAGCGTTTGGCCGCCGCATTCGTCTCGAGTGGCCGCAAAGAAGAAGCTCTGGCCTTCTATGATACGCTCGCCAAGGATAATCCAGCCGATAAAGAAGTGCTGCAACGCCGCGCTGCGCTGCGGCTGGAAAACGGAGACCGCAAGAAGCTCGAGGAGTCGGCAACCGAGTTGGCCGCCTTGGCCAAGCAGCATCCTGGCGACGCCGAATTGGCCTACGATCTCGGCCGGCTCCGGCTGATAAACGGGGATCTCGAGGGGGCGCGGTCGGCGTTGAGCGATGCGGTCCGGCGGAAACGGGGTTTCACTGCCGCGAGCCTCTTGCTGGCGGAGGTCCACCTTCGGAACCGCCAGCCGAAGGACGCCCAGCAACAGGCCGATGCCGTTCTCGCTGCTGAGTCTGGAAACCGCAACGCGCGCCTGATTCGAGTGATGGCGCTACTCGGTCAACAGCAGTTGGCCGAAGCCCGCGGCGAACTCACCCGCCTCATCAAAGACGAGCCTGATTTCCTTGACGCGCAGTTGCAGCTCGGTCTGCTGGCTCTTGCGGAAAAGAAGTACTCCGATGCGGACCGCATCTTCGAGAGATTCTACAAGCCCGGCCAAGGCGATCTGCGCCCGCTCGAAGGCTTGGTCGCCAGCCACGCCGCGCGCAACCAGTTTGAGGAAGCTATCCGCCTGCTCACGCAAGAAGTGAAGAGTTCCGGCAACGCTCCTGCCGTGCGTGCAACGCTAGCCGCGACGGCTGTTCGCGCCGAGAAATACGATCTCGCCTTGGCTGAGTACCAAAAGCTCGGGGCCGAGGAACCGGCTAACGCCGACATCCAAACGCGGATCAGCGAGGTCCAGCAACTCAAGGGCGACATGGAGGCGGCCGTGGCCAGTGCGAGGCGTGCGCTCGAGCTCGCGCCGAAGTCCGCCGTGGCCGAGGCTTTCCTGGCACAGATGCTCGACGCCGCGGGCAAGAAACAGGATGCAGCGGCGAACTATCGGCACAGCCTCGAGTTGCAGCCTGATAATCCCGAGGTCCTCAACAACCTCGCGTTCCTGCTTGCCGAGTCCGGACAAAATCTCGAGGACGCTCTCAAGTTCGCACAGCGCGCGCAGCGGTTTGCTCCCGACAGTATCGCTGTGGCCGACACTATCGGCTTCGTCTATCTCAAGAAGGGCATGCCGGACCCGGCGCTCCAGATTTTCGCCAATCTCACCAAGAAGCACCCGGATCAGGCGGTGTTTCACTACCGTTACGCGATGGCACTGGTCGCGAAAGGCGATCGAACGAAGGCGCAAGAAGAGCTCCAGAAGGCGCTCGACGCCAAGCCGAGCAAAGCTGACGAAGCGCAAATCCGCCAGTTGATGCGGCAAGTGGTGTAGCGCGCGACCCACAAGTACCCGTTGTAGGGCGGGCTTCCTTCAGCCTGCGCGGGACTCTCCGGAAGCTCGACTGGTTGGCACGCCGCTCTGTCCCGAGCCGCAACCATGAGGGAACGGTTGGCTTGCCCGGTTGCAGCACCGCTCCCAGATGGTCGCGGCGGAGGCGCATCCCGCGAGGTTCTGGGCCTGGATCTGCGCCCCGGTGTGCTCCTGAGTCTCGTCTGGCTCTGCCCCGTGCCGGAGCGCGGCGAACAAGCCGGTTCCCAAACTCCGCAGCCCATGCGCTCACCGCCTCCGAGGCCGCATCCTCAGCCTATCGCATCTCGTAGAATAGGTAACCACCCATGCCCTTTGTCTTCGCCGCGGTCTTCCTGACGTCACTCTCGCTGCTCGTGCTCGAACTGGCGTTGACACGCCTGTTCTCGGTAGTCTTCTACTACCACTTTGCGTTCCTCGCCATCTCCATCGCGCTCTTCGGGCTCGGTGCTGGCGGCGTCCTCTCGTACTTCATCCGCTCCAAACCACCGTGGTCGAAACTCGGCTGGATTAGCGCGGCTAACTCGGCCCTCGTGCTGTTGGCGCTCCAGGCGGTTCTGCGCCCTGACCCGGATCTCACCAATGCCCGGCTTGCCTTCGTCTACGTCGCCGCTTCGGTCCCGTTCATTGCCGGCGGTGCGATTCTGTCGAGCGCCATTTCAGAGACCATCGCTCACGTTGACCGGGTCTACTTCTTTGACCTCGCGGGGGCCGCGGCGGGTTGCCTCGTGCTCATCCCGCTGCTGAACAACACCGGTGGTCCGGGTGCGATTCTCGGCGCCGCCGCTGGATTCGCCGCTGCCGCGGGCCTCTGGTTTCTCGCCGCATCGCAAACGCGCCTTGCCGGCGCGGCCGCAGTTCTTGCGCTCGCATGGTGCGCGTTTCTCCCCTACAACCGTCTCAACCACGTGGTCGATGTCACCTTCGCCAAAGGGACCGCCCTCACTGATGAAATCTTCGTCCGCTGGAATTCGATCTCGCGCATCGCCGTGCGCCAAGAGAAAGGCTGGGGCGGGCCGGCCATCTTCATCGACGCCGACGCCAACACCGGAATCGCCAGCGAAAATCCCACCGAGTGGTCCGAGGATAGACGCCAACTCTTCATCCGAAATCAAGGCAGCAGCCTGCCCTATGTGATCCGGCCCGGCGCGAAAACCCTCATCATTGGACCGGGCGGCGGCTGGGATGTCACGCACTCCCTTGCCTCCGGCTCGAAAGACATCACCGCGGTCGAGATCAACCCGATCATCGCCAACGATGTCATGCGCGGTAAGTTCGCACATGTCAGTCATGGACTCTACTCGCGCCCCGAACTTCGTGTCATCGTCGAAGACGGGCGCGCCTTCGTGCGGCGGAGTCCCGAGAAGTATCAAGTCATTCAGGCCACGCTGGTCGACACATGGGCCGCTACGGCGGCAGGCGCATTTGCGCTCTCGGAAAGCAACCTCTACACCGTGGAAGCCTTCGCCGACTACCTTGGGCACCTTTCCGATGACGGACTGCTCTCTCTCACTCGATGGGGCTTCGAGCCTCCTCGCGAATCGCTGCGTCTGGTGTCGCTCGCCATCGAAGCCCTGAAGCGGCTGGGTGAAACGGAACCTGCCAAACATGTTTTAATCATTCGCGAGGGAACGCGTCAGCAATTAGCGGGCATCGGCGCGCAGGACACCGTGGTCATCGCCCGAAAGCCCTACCGCGCGGAGGATCTCGCGCGTGTTCGTGCCCTACTGGCCGAGGGCAAGTTCCAACCCGTCTACCTGCCAGACCAGCCACTTCCGAATCAGTTCGCCGCGCTGCTCACCGCTCCGGACCCCACTGCCTACCAGCGCGCCTACGCCTTCGACATCTCGCCCGCCTACGATGACCGGCCGTTCTTCTTCTACAGCGTTCAGCCTCGCGATCTGTGGAAGTTCCTCTACCGCGATCCCCAGGATCCGGTCGATTACAAGATCAACAAGGCGGTCCCCGTGCTTTTCGGATTGGTCGGCGTAAGCCTATTGGCGACGCTGCTCGTGCTCGCATTGCCTCCGCTGTTGCTCGGGACCCGCCTGCCGCGCAAAGCCGGCGTAGCAGGATTCCTCCCGTACTTCGCGGCGATCGGCACTGGCTACATCCTGATCGAGGTCGCCCTGATCCAGCGCTTCGTGCTGTTTCTCGGCCACCCGGTCTACGCTCTCACTGTGGTCATTTTTGGAATGCTCGTTGCGAGCGGGGTAGGGAGTTATCTGAGCCGCCGTGTTCGCGTGACTCCAGTGGCCGTAACCGGGCTCGTGTTCCTGCTCTCGCTCGCCCTCGCGCCTTTTCTGGCCGCGGCGGTCGGCTGGCCGTTGCCGCTCAAAATAGCTCTGACGGTTGCGATCGTCGCGCCGGTCGCGTTCCTCATGGGGCTCCCGTTCCCCACCGGACTTCGCATCCTCGAAAGCTGGCATCCGCCCGCCGTGCGTTGGGCTTGGTCGCTCAACGCTGCCTCGAGCGTCCTCGGCTCCGCCCTCGCCATGTTCCTCTCCATTTACTTCGGACTTACCAAAACCCTTTGGATCGGCGGGCTCGCCTACGCCCTGGCAGCCCTCCTCTCCCGTGCGGCGAAGTCTTCTGATGCAACGAGGACCTCGAACGTAGGGCGGGCTTTTGCCAGCGCGGGATTCGAGTCCCGTCCCTAACTCCGAAATGTTTGTTACCTTATCCCTCCTCCTCGGCCTGGCCGACTGTGACTCAGCCGCGTACGGCCCCCAAAACGACATCTTCCTCGCCTGCCACTCACCCGGCGACCAACTCGAAGTAACTTCCCAGCCGCCCCTCACGCCAGCCCAACAGGCCGCCAAGGAACGAATGGACGGGTACGTCCTGCGCTTCCGCCCATCCACCGGCAAAGTCCTCTGGGCCACCCGAATCGGCGGCTCCGATCTCGACCTCCTCATTCGTATCGCAGTCGACCGCCGCGGCTTCGCCTACGCCGCCGGCTTCACCAAGTCCGCTGATTTCCCGGTAACCACAGACGCCCTCCAGTCCAGACTCGCCGGTAAGATGGACGCCTGCTTCGTCAAACTCACGGCTGACGGCCGAGTCCTCTACTCAACGCTCCTCGGCGGCTCCGGAGACGACCAAGGTGACGCGCTCGCAATCGACGCCTCGGGCACTGTGTACCTCGGCGGCACCACGTGGTCCCCCGATTTCCCGGGCCAGTCTGCCAGAGCCGCTGCCAAGGGCGATGCCTGGGTGGCCGCACTCGACCTCGCCGGCCGCATTCGCTCCACGGTCTTCGGCGGATCCGGCGAGGAGAAGCTCACTGGCATCGCGCTCGATGGCCGCGGAGCCCTCTTCGCCACCGGCTTCACCCCGTCCCCGGACTTTCCCACAGCCGGTGCTCTCCAACCACAGCTACGCGGACCTAGCGACGCCTTCCTCACACGCCTCGCGATCCCGTCACTCGAGATCACTTACTCGACTTACTACGGCGGACCCGGCGAAGACAGCGCGTGGGGAGTCACGATCGACGGCTCTGGCCATCCGATCATCGCGGGGCGCACAGGCGGATTCGAAAGGGCGCTTCCGGGGTCTGACGCCTTCGTCGCCACGTTTGGCGGTCCGGAGCTGAAGACTGTTCGCGTGGCCACATTCGGCGGGTCCGGCATGGACTCGGCGGGATACGACGGCCAGAACGTCGCGATCGACCGCTGGGGTAACGTCTGGTTCGTGGGCGAGACCCACTCGCCGGACCTGCCGGTCCGCAACGCCTTCCAACCGAAGTTCGGTGGTGGCGATGGCGACGGTTTCCTCGCCGCCCTCTCACCTGATCTTAATCGCGTCTGCTTCGCCAGTTACTTCGGTGGACCGGGTCGCGAAGTCCTCGAAGGCGTAGCCATCTCCCGTGCCGGCCAGATCTTCGCGACGGCAGTCGCCTTCGGAGCCAATGCGCCGAATTCGATCGCCTTCGCCGGAACCACGGTCAACAACAAGGTACTCGCCTTCAAGCCCGGCAACCCCTGCCGCTGAGAGCTATAATCGTCCCTCATGAAGATCGCCGCGATCGTCTACATCCTCGGCGGCCTCGCCGTCGCTGCCTACGGCGTCATGCGCTTCGCTGGACTCAACACCACCCGGTTGGTGGTCCTCATTGCCGCGGGACTGTATCTTGTCTCCCGCGGCGTCAGCATGATGAAGCGCCGCTGAACCGTATCAGCCCTTCTTCGCCGCCGGCGCGACCCCCATCTTCTCCATCTCGCTGAACATCACCCGCCGCCCCTCATCCATCGCGAGGTTCGCCAGCATCACGTTCGTCGAATCCGCCAAGCCCACCTCGAGATCCGCCTTCGGACGAAGGCTCGGGTTCTTGCACGACGCGAACCATTCTTCGAGTTGGATGTCCACCGGATTCCGATCCTCTTCGGGCACGATGATGCCCTTCTTGTAGAGCCACTGCTTGGCGAACTTCAGCTCCTTCTGCAGGAACGAGTCGGAGTTCTGCGGCAGGTCTTTATCGAACAACACGGGCAGTCCCTTGCCGCCCTTGCCGGTGCTGGTCAGCGATGCGCTCGCCACCGCGCCCTTTTCCGGACCCTTCGCCGGAGCCGCGGCCGGCTTCTTCGACGGCTCGTAGAACCACAGCGCCGTGGCCGGCTCGTTGTCGGTGCCGACCGTGATGTGGATCGTTCCCTCGGTCCCCATGATCATCTCGCCGAATTCCGTGCGGGTGGAGCCGAACAGCGCCAGGTGTTTGTTTGTCGAGATGGAGCTATAGATCAGCTTCTGTCCGCCCGGGTACTTGAAGATGAGCTGGATGTTGTCGTAAATGTCGCGACCATCCTTGAACTCGTCGATTCCGCCCACGCCCGTCACGAACTCGGGATGCTGCCCAATCATCCAGTCTGCAATGTCGATCTGATGGGATGCCAGTTCCGCGGTAAGTCCACCTGAGAACTTGCGGAAGCAGCGCCAACTTGGCGGAGTCCAAGTCTTGCTCAAGCCGGAGCGATGCCACTGCGCGTAGGCATGCGTCACACGACCGATCGTCCCCTTTTCGATCATCGCCTTCGCCGTCTGGTAGAACTTGCTATAGCGGCGTTGCAGGCCCACCTGTAACACCTGCTTCGGCCGCTCGGTGGAGAGCTTGCGCAACTCGTGGACCTCTTCGGGCCTGAACACCAGGCTCTTCTCACAGAAGACATGCTTGCCCGCGAGCAGCGCGTCTTTGGTCACCGGGAAGTGCACGTAGAGCGGGGTCGCGATGAGCACGGCGTCGATGTCCTTGCGCGCCAGCACTTCGCGATAGTCCTTGTAGCCCTGTGGCTTGTCTTTGTGCGCGGTCTTGGCCTTGTTGAGATTCGCGTCGTCAATGTCGCAGACGGCCAGGCATTTGCCGCCGTCGATACCGTTCAGGTGCTGGATGTGATAAGTGCCGCGTCCGCCAGTGCCGATTACGGCGTATGATATCTGATCATTGGCGGCCTTCACTGTCTGGATGTACGGCGCTGCGGCGATGGCCGCTGCCGCGCCCGCAGTGACCTTGGCGGCATCGCGGCGAGTCATGTCGTTGTTCTTGGACATCGGGATTCCCTATCTACTGTATCGAGGGATCGCTCGTGTTTGCAACGCTCGCCGCGAGCAAGACCGCGGAGCTGGCCTAGAACTGGAACCGTAAGCTCATCTGGATGATCCGCGGCGGCTGCGCGCTCTGGATTTGTCCAAAGAACGGGCTCGACGAGTCCATGTTCGGCGGGTTGAAGCGGACATTGTTGAACGCGTTGAAGAACTCGGCGCGGAACTGCACCTTGGCCGATTCGGTGATCTCGAAGCTCTTGAACGCCGAGATGTCCCAGTTCCAGAAGCCCGGCGCCGAGAGGATGTCGCGACCCGACGTCCCGAACGTCAGCGGCTGCACGCGCCGGAACGAGTTCGGATTGAACCAGTAGAGCGACGTGTTGGTGGAGCCGAAGTCATGGCCCGGGTTGATCTGCTGGCCGCCCAAGGAGAACGTCGAGTTCGAGGGGATGCCCGTGTAATCGGCGCGCTGCGAGACGAACGCGATGGTCGACGTATTTGGCGACGTCACGCTCCGGTTGACGCCCGATTGGAACACCGATGCGTTCGTGATCTGCCAGCCGCCAACCACCAGGTTCGCCGCACGCGAGATGTTGCCGAGATAGCGCCGGCCCTTGCCGATCGGCAGTTCGTAGAGCACGCTCGTGACCCAGCGCTGGCGGATGTCGAAGTCGGAACTGCCCTTGTCGAGCGCGAAGTTCGCAGGGTTGAGGTTGGGGCTGCCGAACGATCCGCCCGAGTCAGTGTCGATCGAGTGTGACCAGCTATAGGCCGTCAGCACCGAGAACCCGGAAGCGAAGCGCCGCTCGAGCTTCCCGTTGATCGCGTGGAATTGCGCCTTGCCTGCTTGGGACGAATAGAGCATGCCCGCGATGCCGGTGGAAACCGGATCGAAGCGATTGGCCCCCGGAACCACGGCGTAGAGTACGTCGGGCCGCACTGGCGCTGACGTGTTGTATCGCTTGGAGAGCCGGCGCGCCTGCGCTCCCACATACGCCGCTTCGGCTAGCCACTGCGAGCCGATCGAGCGCTGCACCGAGAGGTTCCACATATACTCGCGTGGCTTGCGTCCGTTGGTCTCCTGCGCGAACACATTGGTGTTCGGAGGAATGCGGTAGTTCGAATCGATTTTCGGAACTGGGAAGACCGGGAGCGCGTTCACGCCGAACTGGTTCGGAGGCAGGCCGCGTCCGGTGAGGTTGATGTTCTGCTGGAAGAATGTCGGCGGCGAGTTGGTGGTGAACTGCACTTCGTTCATTTGTGTCTGGTCGAAGTAGATTCCCGATCCCGCGCGGAACACCCACTGCGGCGCCCAGCGCGGATTGTAGGCGAGGCCGAGACGGGGCGCCCAATTGCGGCGGTCGGGCTCGATGATCGACGGCCGGATCTGCCCGAGCGACGGGAACACCTGCTTTCCGGTATTGAAGTCGAAGCCGAAGACATGATCGAGTTCCTCGGCCTTGGCCGGCGAGACGTACTCGTAGCGGAGCCCGTAATTGAGCGTGAGTTCCTTGGTCACCTTCCAGTCGTCTTGCACGTAGTAGTTGTGCGTGTAGAAGCGGAAGTGCGTTTGCGAAGTTCCCACCGCGCCGCTCAGATTCGTTGGATAGCCGAACAGGAAATCAGCCACTGGATGGCCTGAGCCGGCCACGGGATTTCCGGTGCTGCCGTCGAGCGCCGCGGTCCAACTCGAGAGGAACGTGAATGAGCCGCGCGGACCGTTGTCGGAATCGAGGAACATGCGCGACTGCCGGATCTCGGCGCCGAGCTTGAACGTGTGCGTGCTGCGGATGATCGATACGCTGTCGGCGAGTTGATAGTTGTTGATCACGTTGCCTTGCGTGAGTCCATTGCTGCCGATGCCGCTGTAGCCTTGCCAGCCCACTGTCGAGACGCCCCAGTTGCGCGGCACCGTCGAGATGCCGGTGATGCCGATCTTGGCCGAGAGGTCTTCGCTCACCGGCACCTGCTGCCCGAAGAGCGTCGCGTAGGAATGGTATGCGCGGAACACGTTCACCATGCGCGGGGAAAGCGATGACGTCAACTGAACCACCTCGTTGTAGCCTCTCGAGATCACTTGGGCTCCACCGAGCGGAGTGAGCGAAGCCGGTTCAAGCGGTGCGTCTTGCCACGTCTGCCGACCGAAGAGCGAGTGGCGCGAGTTGATCACGAAGTCGACGCGGACGGTCTCCTGATCGTCAGTGAGCTTCTGCACGGGCGTACCTTCGAGATTCGCGCCTCGATCGGTGGGGTTGTTCGTGACCGGGATGTAGGGGAAGAAGTTCTTCGAGACCTGATTGATCCTCGTTGCCGGAACGCGATTGCCGGGGAGCACGGTGCGCAAGCCGGTGGTGGCGTTAAAACTCGTCGGATCGTAGATGAGCGCTTCGCCGGTGAAGTCTCCGCTGAGGAGCTTCTGGGTGGGGAACAAGCCGCGCTGAATGACGCCGAGCCGCTGCCGCAGTCCTTCGTAGTTGCCGAACACGAAGAGCCGGTTCTTGATCACCGGACCGCCCAAGCTGAACCCGAACTGGTTCCGCTTGAAGGGCTCCGGCACGCGCGAGAAGAAGTTGCGGGCATCGAACCTGTCATTGCGGAGAAGGTCATAGGCGCTGCCGTGGAGAGAGTTCGAGCCGCCGCGGGTGGCGACGTTGATGATGCCGGGCGAGTTTCCGAACTCGGCATTGAAGAAGTTGCGCTGGATCTTGAACTCTTCAATCATGTCGAGCGAAGGATTGATCGCGGTATCGCCGACGCGCGGGTTGCGCAGTTCCACGCCGTCGAGCAGATAGCTGGTGGAGCTCTCGCGCTGGCCGCCTACCAGAATGCTGCGGTCGGGCCGCTGCGTGGTGGAAGAGATAAAGCTCGCCGGACCTTGCGAGGCCGGAATCTGCGGCACCACGCCGGGCGAGAGCGCGCCTAGGGTGAGGTAGTTGCGGCCGTTGAGAGGAAGGTCCTGGATGACGCGCCGTTCGATGAGTTGTCCGAGCGAGGCGGTTTCGGTTTCTTTGAGTTGGGCTGCCTGGGCCGAAACCGTCACCTCCTCTGAGACTTGCCCTACGTTCATGGTGATGTTCACCACTTCGCGTTGCGCGATGGCAAGAGAGACGTCTTGCACGAGCGTGCCTTGGAAGCCGGTGGCCTTGGCTGAGATTTCGTACTTGCCGGGCGGAAGCTGGGGCATGACGTACTCGCCGGCGGAGCTCGAAGTGGTCTGGCGCTCGAAGCCGGTGGCTGGCTGCCTGACCGTGACGGTCGCTCCGGGGATGGCCGCGCCGGTGCTATCGGTGATGAGGCCGGCGATCGAAGAGGTGTTGGTCTGGGCAAGGGCAAGCATCGCCAGGAGACCCGTTGCGAGCAGGGCACGACTACGGTGCATGACACCATGATAGACCCTGGAAATCGCCGGAGTTCCTCCGATATCGTTAAATCTGATCGGCGCCGTGTTTGGTGTAAAATGACGTTACTGCTCCGGATGCTGCGCCGGAGGGAACTTTCGTTCCGGGTCCTCGTGAACATTCCGCTTGGACTCGAATGCACGAATTTCATCCAGACTGGGCCACCCACTCCGTTTCGCCCGACACTGCGTACTATGTGATTGCCGGACGTGGTTACGCCGCGGTTGTGAACTACGTCACACTCATGGCGAGTGCGCGCGGTCGAGATCGTATTGGGCGGCTACCCGTATTGTTCATCGGGCAGGAAGATCCGTGGGCGAACTATCGTGAAGTCAAGATGGGCCAATGGCCTTTTCTGCTGAGCCTCCCTGGCTTTCACAATCGTCCGGGGTTCCGTCAGGCGAACCAGTTCCTCAGTTCGGCCGCCTTCTCCCGAACGACGAAGCTCGAGTGCCATGGGATTGCCGCGGCTTCGCTCGACGCCATGGTTGAATCGGTGGAGCGGCGTGGCCGCGAGCTCATAGTCGTGGCAAATGGACGACCGATCCGAGCTGCGAAGCTCGATGTGTGTATCGGCATCGGTCAGTCGCGGTGGCTAGATCTCGATCGCATTGAGGACCCCTTGCTGCTACAGGAGTATCGGGACTCCGCGTGCCGGCAGCATCCGTGGCGAAGGATCGTGACGGGCGAGCAATTCCTCGAGAGCCGAACTCTGATGCCGCAACGAGGCAAGGTGTGCGTACTCGGCGGAGGAGCAACTGGGGCTTGGTGTGCGGAGGTGGGACTGAAGACCGGGAACGAAGTCCTGTGGGTTTCAAAAGGGCAAATCGGCGGTAGAGCGTTCCCGGATAGCCTACGGAACGACAGACTCTTGGCTGGCCGCTTTCAGGGAGAACGGCCCCTTTCTCCGGAACTCCATCCAAGCGACGAGCGACTTACCTGGGCCGAAGGATACGGCGTCGCCAAAGTTCGGACGTGCGAAAACGGAGCACTCGAACTCGATCTCCGCCAGGTAGTAGGTGAGAGGCCTCGCATTGTCTCCAGCAAAGGAGAGCCGCTTGCCGAAAGGAGGGTCGAGATCGTTGATCAGTTGATCGTGGCTTCCGGTCAATGCCGCCGTTACGACGAGACCGGATCCCCCGCGTGGCTTCTTCGCGACCTTATTCCGAAGGCGTTGGACCCTGCGATTCACCTCATCTACGGAAGCGGGCCGGGCCGGCCGGTCGGACTGAAAGATGCCGATGATTTGGTCCGGATCCTGGGAGCTTCGGCGCTAACGCATCCGGCTTGGGAGGACTACTTGGCTTCGGGGGAACCTGCTGCGAAAGCGCACGCGAGCTATCGAGACTCACTCTGCGTCCAAGCCCGCATGGAGGCTTCGGTGACCATCGCCGCAACCAATATCGCGGAAGCGAATGGCTATTTCGACATTCGGCCGAACGTCAACATCAACGCCGCGCCATTGGAGTCCCTGGAACCTCAGGCAAGAGCGATTGCGTTCACACGCCGAGACGGGCGCGAGCCATTACTCGAGGCGCCCGCCGGTCATCGCGTGGAATACGAGGTCGAGGAAGCCCGTTCCGGCGCGAACCTGTCGATTGGTTGAATGAGACCATTCTTAAGATTTCTTCGAAGCCAGGGTACTGGTGCGCGTCTCTCCCATTCGAGCGCCTCTGGCGACATTTCGGTGTCCATCACGGAATCCATGTCGTAGACCAACCGCTCCACCGGATTGAATGGATTCCCAGCCAAATTCACGTACACGAGCGGAATTCGGCCGGACTGGGTCGCCGCGACGAGGGCTTCGACTCCCCGCTTTCCGATTTCGTTGCCAGCTAGCGAGAGCCATCGCAGATCGACAAGGGGCTGACTCGCGAGCAGTTCGATTTCCGGATCAGTCAGCCCGCATCGTGAAAGATCGAGAGAGCGCATCCGACGGAGCGCCGGCGAAGTGAACAACGCCTCCGCGACCGCCTTCACACCCTTTAACGTAAGGTGGAGTATCGGAGCCGCCTCCAACAAAGCTTCCCAGTGAACGAGGAAATCGCTTGCGTCGATTTCGACATGCTCGGGAAATCCGCGATTGTACCGGACGCCGGTCACGCCAAGCCCAGCAAGGTCATTTGGGAGCCACTCGCGTCCGTGGAGCTTCTCGAGGTCGCGACATTTCCACTCGGCTTCGAGATCCTCGAGCGTACTGGACTTTGATGCCGTGGATCGCCGGAGTTGGAGCCGAATGAACTGAGCCCGCACCGAATCATTGCCCTCGAGCGACCGCGCGAATTCCTCTCGAAGGATCAGGTTGTCGGGATCGGCGCTAATCTGTCGAAGCATCTGCCTTTTCGCGTCCAGCGGCAGCCGCGACGAGGTTGACCCGGCAGCGCCTGTTAAGTTCTTCGACAGTTCGCCCGGGAACACGACCTTCTTAGGGCCGATTCTTTCGTTGTGTAGGGCCTCTGCCGGAGACTCGGCGAGCAACGCAGAATTAGCATCCGCGCGCCTTGCCGACGCACTTGATCTTCTCATTTTCAGGGAGAAGGCGGATAGAACCCAGGATCTGCTGCTAGGCAAATCGGCACCAGTACTGCGAATGGTCCGATTCCACCAAGTACCACGCTATCATAGACAACCTTGGGTTGTTCCCGCGCTCCCTCAAACTAGGTTGTCTGTCTCCTCTTTAGGGGCTTGCTAGAAGTCTCGAGCAGGGGGAGTTTTTGCACCCGACGTTTCGGACATGCAGGGCACCCGAATTCCCAGTTACCATAGGAACTTGTCCCGCGTCTCCTCCACGGGCCGCCTGCTGGCCCGGGAACACTCCTCCGAGATCCGATGGCCACAGCTTTACCTGGGCGTCGCGCTCACCACGCTCGCCACGCTTCTTCTCGAGCTGTCGCTCACCCGGATCTTCTCGGTCATCTTCTATTACCACCTCGCGTTCCTCGCGATCTCGGTGGCGCTGTTCGGACTCGGCGCGGGCGGCGTGTTCAGCTATGTCGTGTCGAGCTGGCGGACGCCGCTGTTCACCAAGCTCGGAGCGCTCGCGATGTGCGACGCCGCGGCGGTGCTGGGAGCGCTCGTGTTCCTGCTCTCGTTGCGCGGCGACCCGGGCGGGCTGACGCTGGTCGCGGTGTACCTCGCCTGTGCAGTGCCGTTCTTTTTCTCGGGAGTCGTCGTCTCGCTCGCGATCGGGGAGACCATCGAGCGCGTTGACCGCGTCTACTTCTTCGATCTGCTCGGCGCCGCGGGCGGGTGCCTCGTGCTGATCCCGCTGCTCGAGCTGATCGAAGGTCCGAACACCGTGCTCGCCGCGGCGGTGATCTACACGGCCGCCGCGGGCGTATGGTTCACGCTGGCTCGCGCGCCGCGCGGACGCATTGCAGCCGTGGCCGTGGGACTCGCGCTGGTGGCCATGGTGGCGTTCAATCTGAAGGCCCGCATCATTGATGTCCACTACGCCAAAGGGCAAGAGCTCAAGGAAGAGCAGTTCGTCAAGTGGAACAGCTTCTCACGCATCGCGGTGGCTCCCGAGTCCGGTTCGCGCGCGCTCGCCGTGTTCATCGACGCCGATGCTTCCACGGGCATCCCCACCTTCAACATCGATTCGCTCAATGACAAGCAACGGCGCGATCTGCAATTGACGGGTCCGGGGCTGCCGTATGCCATGCGGCCCGGAGCCAAGACGCTGATCATCGGTCCGGGCGGCGGCTGGGACGTAACGCGTGCGCTCTCGTCGGGATCGAAAGACGTGACCGGAGTCGAGATCAACGACATCATTGCCAACACGGTGATGAAGCGACGCTACGCGTCGATCAGCCACCGGCTCTACTTCCGGCCCGATGTGAAGATCGTGGTGGAAGACGGGCGCAGCTTCGTGCGGCGGAGCCCGGAGAAGTACCAGGTGCTGCAGGCGACACTGGTGGATACGTGGGCATCCACCGCGGCGGGTGCGTTCGCGCTCTCCGAGAACAACCTCTACACGTCCGATGCGTTCTACGACTATCTGAGTCATCTGACCGATGACGGACTGATGGCGTTCACTCGCTGGGGATTCGATCCGCCACGCGAGTCGCTGCGGTTGTTGATGCTCGCGCAAGATGCGCTGGAACGGCTGGGCGAGACGAAGCCTTGGCGGCACGTGATCGTAGCGCGTGAGAACGCGCAAGCAATCCGCGGGTGGGGCGCTACCGATACCGTCATAATCTCGCGTAAGCCGTTCAGCGAGGCTGATCTCGAGCGGGCGCGCAAGACGTTTCAAGAGGGCGGCATCCAGGCTGTGTACCTGCCGGGCGACAAGGACAATTCACCGTTCGCCAAGGTGATGCGTGAGCCCGATCTCGACGGCTACCTGGCTAGTTATCCCTACGACGTTTCGAGCGTGGACGACAACCGGCCGTTCTTCTTTTACACCGTGCAGCCGCGGGATTTGCTCGCGTTCTTCAATACGAACAAAGGCAGCGCGGATTACAAGATCAACAAGGCCGTTCCGTTGTTGTTCGCGCTGGTGGGCGTGAGCATCCTGGCCACGATCATCACGCTGGCGCTTCCGCCACTGTTGCTCGGGAGCAGGCTTCCCACCGAGCGCGGCGTGCGGCGGTTCCTGATTTACTTCGTGTGTATCGGCATCGGCTATATCCTCATCCAAGTGGCGTTGATTCAGAAATTCGTGCTCTTCCTTGGGCATCCTACTTATGCGCTCACGGTGATCGTATTCTCGATGCTCGTGTCGAGCGGACTGGGCAGTTACTGGTCGCGGCGGCTCAGGACCTCGGAGAAGCCACAGTTGCGGATCGTGCTGATGGCGGTGGCGCTCTCGGTGGGGGCGCTGGCGTTTTTGTTGGGCCCGATCGCGAACGCCGGGGTCGGGTGGCCGTTCCCAGCGCGCGTGGTTGTAACCGTGCTGTTGATCGCGCCGGTGGGCTTCGCGATGGGCATGCCGTTTCCGTCTGGCCTGACGCGGCTCGAGCGAATGAGCAAGCCGGCGGTGCGGTGGGCATGGTCACTCAACGCGGCGGCGAGCGTGTTGGGGTCCGCCCTGGCGATCTTCCTGGCTCTCTATATGGGACTGCGCGAAACCTTGCTGAGCGGTGGCGCGTTTACCTAGGGCGGCTCGGTGCGCTCGCAACGGACCGGGAACGAGACATGATGCCTCGCCGTGGAATCGCGCTGTTGGCGGTGGGCTGGCTGTTTGCCGCACCCGCCGACTACGCCACTGTTCGGAACAAAGTGGTGCAGATCGAAGAGGAGCGGCTGGCTCCGGGCGCGAACGGTTCATCTCGCTGGCCGAAGCGAACTCTACGCCGCCGAAGAAGTGCGAAGGCCGTTGGCGACGGGATCCGCGTGCCGAAAGTGGAATTGGGCGCGGGCACTGCGACGGGTTCGGGATGGGTGGACTTCATCAAGGTCCAGACGAATCGTGGGCAGCCGCCGGGGATGCTGGCGATGTTGCTGCTGCGCGGGGAAAAGCATGTCTCGGTAACGGTGAAGTTGAAGGCCGTGAAACCGGGAGAGGCGCAAGTCGACATCCAGTCAGTGGAAGTGGCGGGAGTACCGGTGAGCGGGAGCTTGATGCAGTTATTGATCGACTACTACATCGTGCCGAGGTATCCGGAGGTGGTGATCGGAAAGCCTTTCGAGCTGCGGCACAAGGTGGACCGGATCGATATTTCGCCGCGGGGTGTGAATGTGGTGATCCGGAAGTGAGTTTGTGGCGAGTAGAGTTGGGCACGAGGGTATTGGTAGCGGGACTGAAGTCCCGCGCAGGCTGAAGCCTGCCCCACAGCCGGCAGTGACTGGTTCCGCGTTCGGGCTATTGACTCATCAGTGACTCGCGAGGGTTCACGGAAGCGGCTCTGCGCGACGGCCAATACGCCGCAAGCAACGCAATGGCGGTCACGAGGCCGATCACTGCGGCGAGCGTAACAGGGTCAGCCGGTGTGACGCCAAACAGCATCGAGCCGAGTGACCGCATCATGCCGAGCGCGCCCACTATGCCCGCGATGGCGCCGGCAGCGGTCATCGCCAGCGCGCGCCGCAGCACCAAGCGAATCACATCGCCCGGGGTGGCGCCGAGCGCGAGGCGGACGCCCATCTCGTGGCGCCTCCGGCTCACGGTGTAGGAAAGCACGCCGTAGACTCCTGTGGCGGCGAGCAGTAAACCAGCAAGGGCGAACACGCCCAGCACCGTCATGTTGAATCGCTGGGCGGCGGTGAGGCGCTCCATGTTCTGCTCCATGGAATTGACGTTGTCGAGCAACACAGTCTGGTCGAGCGATCGCACGATCTCGCGCAAAGGCGCGGCAAGGTCGAGCGGATTGGCGCGGGCGCGAATGGCAAGCGCCATGATGGAACTCGGATCCTGTGCCGCGGGCCGATAGAGGCAGGGCTCGGGAACGGCGCCGAGGCCGCGCTGGCGCACATCGGTCACCACGCCAACGATCTCGACGCCAGCGGTTTCGTCGAACTTGACGCGCTTACCGATGGCGGAGCCGCCGGGAAAAAAGCGGTGGACGAAGGCTTGGTTGACGATGGCGACCGGCGGCGATCCGGGCTGATCGCGATCGTTGAACTCGCGGCCAGCGAGAATCGCAGTGCCGAGCGTGCGGAAGTAATCCGGAGTCGCGATGTCGATTGCCGACTGCGGCTTCGCCACATCGGCCGTGCTGCCCACGATACTGATCCCGGCGCTCATCATGAATCCCTGATAAGGAAGGACCGCGGCCGCCGCCGCCGAGCTAACGCCGGGAAGGGCACGGACCCGGGCGAGCAGGCTGTCGAAATAGAGCCGCCGCTGTTCCGGTTTCTCATACCGGATCGGCGGCAACTGCACGCGCGCGACGAGCAGCCGCTTCGGGTCAAAGCCGGGGTCGAGCGTGGTGAGCTTGATGAAAGATCGCGTGAGGAGCCCGGCGCCGGTGAGCAACATCACGGCCAAGGCGATCTCGGTAGCCACCAGCGCGGCGTCAATGCGGGAACCAAAACGCGCGGGAGTGTTCGCTTGAACGCCCAGCGCGTTGGCTGGATGCGCGTGACGGATCGAAGCGAGCGGCGCGATGCCGAAGAGCAATCCGGAACCGACAGTGACCGCGATGGTGAACAAGAGTACGGGGATGTTCCAGGCGGTGTTCGCGATACCCGGAGCGGAAGCGGGCGCAAGCGCTCTGAGCGCCGTGATGCCTGCGGCGGCGAAGGCGATTCCGAGCACGGCGCCGCCTGCCGCGAGCACCAGGCTCTCGGTGAGAAGCTGGCGGACGAGGCGCGACTGGTCCGCGCCGATGGCGAGACGAAGGGAGACTTCCTTGGCGCGAGCCGAGGTTCGCGTCAGCAGCATGTTGGCCACATTGGCGCAGGCGATCAAGAGCAACAACGCCACCGCTCCGAGAAAGACGCGCAGCACTTCGCGCGTGTCGCCGGCGAGATGTTGCACGAGCGGGATCACGCGCGGCACGGCGTTCTCATGCATTCGCTTGTAGCCCGGCGGGAACTTCTCGGCGGCCCGGTCTGTGACAAGCGCGAGGTCGCGCGCGGCCATCTCCGGGGTGACCTCCGGCTTCAGTCGCGCGATCACTTCCACCACGAGGATGGCGCGGCGGCCCTGGAATGATTCCGGCGGATCATCCATGGGGACCAACGCATCGATGGGCGCATTGCTTGGAAACTCGAAGCCAGCGGGGAGAATGCCCGCGACGAGGTGAGGCTCGTCATCGAGAAGGACGGCCTTGCCGGTGAGCGCGGGGTCCGAGCCGAAGCGCGTCTTCCAGAGTGCATGGGTGAGCAGGACCGAGCCGGGCTCCATCGGAGTGGCGTTGACTCCGAGCATGGGCAGAAAGTCGCTGGTCACTCGGGCCAGCCGCAACCTCACCGGATCGCCGGCGCCTTGCAGTACAGCACCTCCGCCGCGCCACGCGGCCATCGCTTCGAACGAGGAGTTTCCGGAGCGCCACGTTTGCGCGAGGGCATCCAACACGACGTTCGAGTTTTGTTTTGGCAGGAATGTCGTTACGGCGGTGAGGCGGTCCTGGTCACGATAGGGGAGCTTGCGCAGGAGCACGGCGTCCACCACGCTGAAGACCGCCGTGTTGGCGCCGATTCCGATGGCGATGGTGAGCAGCGCCGCGGCTGTGAAACCGGGGGCGTTGCGCATCTGGCGCAGCGCATACGCGACGTCTTGGCGGACGCCCGGCATGGATCAGAGCCGTTCGAGGCGCGTGTCGGCGTTGCCGAACTTGGGAAGCTTGATCCCCATACGATCCATGATCGAGAGGTAGAGGCTGCAGAGCTTGCGATTGTCGTCGCCGGCCGTGAGATAGTCGAGCGTGCGTCCGGTTTCGAGCGTGCCGCCGAGCCCGCCGGCGAGCACCAGCGGCAGGCGCGTGTTGTCGTGCTTGCGGCCGGCCCAGAGGTTCGAAACGAACATCAGGCACGAGTTGTCGAGCACGGAACCGTTGCCTTCGGGCATGGCATCGAGCTTGGAGGCGAGATAGGTCAACTGGCTCAAATGGAACTTGGTGATCTTCTCGTAGTTGTTCGAGAGGTTGTCATGCGAGGCGTAGTGGTGGCCTTCGCGCACGTTGAGGAACGGGTAGATCAGCGCCGAGAGATCGTTCACCAAGATGATGGAGGCGACGCGCGTGCGATCGGTCTGGAAGCCGATGGCGATGATGTCGCACATGAGCTTCGCATGCTCCCGCAGGTCTTCGGGAAGGCCGTTCGCCGGGCGCTCCATGGCGATGGCGGGGCGATTCTTGCCCTTGGCCTCTTCGTCGGCCTTGTGCTTGTCGACGCGCAGGCGCTCCACGCGCTTCTCCACTTCGCGCACCGACGAGAGGTACTCGTCGATCTTGGCTTTGTCGGTGGCGCTGACCTTGGCGCTGAGCGTGGCGGCGCGGTCACGAACGCGATCAAGGATGCTGGCGTTGCGCAGCAGGCCGCGGTTCTCGAACAGGTTGTCGAAGGCGAGGGAAGGGTAGACCTCGGTGGGGACCGGAGACTCGTCGCTTTCCCAGGAGATGTGCGAGCTGTAGGCCATCGAGAAGTTCGTCTCGTGATAGCCCGTGAGCGGCTGTTCGCAGGCGAGGACCATGCTCGGTTGCGCGGTGTCTTGCCCGATGTGATCGGCGATGATCTGGTCAATGGTCTTGCCGGAGCGGAGAATCGGACCGCGTTGGATGGTGGCGCCCGAAAGGAGGCTCCCGGTCTGTGCCGGATGGATACCTTGGCCCGTGAGCGGCTTCACGTAGAGGCCTTCGATAATGTTGACCTTCTTCTTGATGGGCTCGAGCACTTCGAGCGTGGAGCTCAACTGCATGGCGTCGCCATTGCCCTTTGACCACCAGCGATCCTCATTCACGCCGTTGCCCATGAACATCACAGCGAAGCGCTTGGGCGGAGTTGCCGCGCCGTTGAGCGACTCGAGCCACGGCAGCGCGACCACCGCTCCGGCCCCGCGCAATACGGCGCGCCGCGAGATCGGTTTGGCAGGCTTACGAATGAGCATCACTAATCCCCCTTGTAGTCTGGGTTGCGTTGGTTTTGGAACTGCGGGCTGACGACTACCGATTCTATCAATGTCGAGAACTTGTGTCCCGAGGCGATGAACGCGGCCTTCATCCGTTCCACGAGTGGTTCATCGGACAATTGCGATCCGCGCCCCAGTGCAAAGACGAGCAGTTTGCGGGCGATATTGTTGACGTAGTCTTTTTCGCGCTTGCCGCGGATGTAATCGACCAGCCCTTCGAGGCCCTTGCCTTGGCCGCCGCCCGGGAACTCAGCTTGGATGTCGACGGGGCGGCCGGCGAGGTCGTTGCTGCGCTTCTCGCCGACGGGACCGTAGCCTTCGAACGAGAGTCCGAACCCGTCGAAGCGCTGATGGCATCCGGCGCAGGCGGGATGATCGCGATGCTTGGCGAGCATCTGCCGTAGGGGAAGATTCATCTTCGATTCGTCGTTCGGCAGTTCGGGCACGGAGGGCGGCGGGGGCGGGATCGATTCGCCGAGCACGGTCTTGGCCACCCAGAATCCGCGCTTGACGGGACTGGTCCGGAGCCCGGGCGAGTTCTTCACGAGGAACGCCGCCATAGGGAGAACGCCGCCGCGGCCGTAGCGTGTGGCGTCTTCGACGCGGCGCCATTCCTTGCCGCGGATCCGGATGTTCTCCATCCCGTAGTGCTGGGCGAGCACGCGGTTCACGAAGGTGTGCTTGCCGTAGAGGACCTCGAGCATCGACTGATCCTTGCGGATCAGGTCGTCAATGAACCGGACCGGCTCTTCGAACATCGCTTGGCGAAGCTCGTTGGTGAACTCGGGGAAGCGCGTACGGTCGACGCTGTTGTGATCTTCGAAGTGGCGGAAGCCGAGCCAGTTTCCGGCGAACTCGACGGCGAGTGCGCGTGACCGCGGGTCCTTCAGCATGCGGCGCACTTGAGCGGTGAGCACCTCGGGCTTGTGCAGGTCTTCGGTGTGCGCGAGCAACTCCTCGTCAGGGATGCTGGCCCAGAGGAAATAGCTGAGGCGGCTGGCGAGCGCTTGGCCGGAGAGTGGTCGAGCCTTCTCGACCGGTGCCTTCGCCGCGACGGTGCGCACGGCCGGCTTGCCCTTGCGTTGGGAAACGGCGGGTGGCGCGGCCTTCTGGGGCGTGTCGGCCAGATCGATGCGGTAGCAGAAATCGGGCGACATGAGCACCAGCACGATCATGTCGCGCATGGCGTCTTCGTGCGAGAGTGCGCTCTTGTCTCGAAGAGAGCGGTAGTAGGCGAGCAGGTCGTCGCGTTCCTTCTGCGAAAGGGGGCGGCGATAGGCGCGGGAGGCGAATCGGAGCAGGGCTTCGAGATGCGAGGGCTCGGCGTCGAGGCGAGTTTTCTCCACGAGTCGAAGGCGATCGTTCACGCGCTGGAAGTGCTCGCGGATTGCCTCGCGCGCGAGTTCGTCGCCATCGGTTTGCGCTTTGGCGAGGTAGGTCTCGCGAATCCCGAAGATGACTTTCTCCGATGTGACCGCGGTGTCGCCGGGACGGAAGCTGCCGGATTCGCGTCCACGCCCATCGATCTCGCCGCTTTGATTAAAGAAGAACTGGACGTAGGTGCGCGTGGTCTGGTCGGCGATGGTGTCGAACTCGAGCCAGAGGTTGTCGAGTTCCTTCTGGCCCTTCTCATCGAGGATCAATTCCATCAGCGGCTGGTCATCGCGGAAGTAGCCCATCACGTTGTGGAATCCAGCGCTGAGCAGGCGACCCTTGTCTTCGGAGTCATCCGGATAGAATCGGCCGCGTTCGCGAATGTAGAACGAGTCGGGGAACACGCCGGAGAATCGCGTGAACGAGGCTTCGTAGCGCGCGCGCTGGCCGGCGGGGATGAGCAGATCGGGGTCACCGAAGCGGGCTTTCATGGCGAGCACTTCGTTGCGGACGCCCACTTCGTCTTCGGTGGGGACGCCGGTCATCCGCGGCATGACGGGCAGATCCTTCACCTTTTCGCCTTCAACCTGGAGCGCCTCGCGATCGAAGTCGCGGCGATGGGAAGCGTAGGCGCGCAACTTCCAATTCATGAGCGGTTGCGAGGTTCCGGCGAGCCCGGCGACCTTGGGACTGCGGAACTGCCGCGCGGTGAGCTTGCGGACCTTCACCACGTAGTCACGCATCTTGACGCAGGCTTCGCGCACGAGTTCCTGTTGGTGATCGGCGGGCGTGGGCAGCATGCGCCACATGGTTTGGAGGCGGGCAACTGGTCCAACGTCTTCCTTGGCTTCTTCGAGGATGCTCCAAACGAGAGGCAGGTACTTGGGGCTGACCTTGGCATCGCGGGCAGTGGATTCGAGCGTGGCATCGGGCTTCTCGAGTGCGGCGCGATGCTTGTATTTCCAGGCGGCCGTGAAGTAGTCGGCGTAGTCAGTCGGTTGGCGGTCGTAGAATTCGACGATGCGCGTGATGGTGTACTTCTCGCGGTCAGACTCGGCGAGCACGGGGTGGGGGGCGAAGGTGAATCCGTTCGGTTCGAGCGCGAGATGGGTCGAGACTTGGCGTGCGGCCTGCAGGTACTTGTTGATGAGCGACGGCGACATCGAGAGCGACTCGCCGGAGTTGTCGAAGCCGGCGGTGTTGGCGGGATCGACGGGGAATTCCTTGGCGGGGCGGATGTCGACGCCGGTGAGGTCGCGGATCGAGTAGTCGTACTCGGCGTTGCTCAAGCGGCGGGCGAGGACGATGCCGGGGTCGCCCGAGTTCTTGCGGGCTTCGGCATGGAGCATCGCCTCGACCCACTCGACGATCTGGCGGCGGTCCTCGGGCGAAGGCTGCTTCATGCCTTTGGGCGGCATCTCGCCGGCGGTCATCTTTTCGGCTAGCAGAGCCCAGCGGGAGTGGTCGCGTACCGCGTCGGATATGGCGGAGTACTGCTTGAGGTCGAACTGAGCGGCAGGGGCGGTTCCGCTGTGGCAGCCGATGCAGTAGGAGGCGAGAAAGGGCTTTACGGACTGGGTGAACTTGGCCTCGATTTCGGGTCCGGTTAGTTCGGCGGCGAAGGATGTAGAGAGGGCGAACGCAAGGAGAGCGGCGCGATGCACTCTCAGATTATGTCAGACGGGATGAGGGTGGGCGCTGCGATCGCGGTCAGTCATCAACAAAGAGGGCGGGGAGATCGCGCGATCCATGAACCACGCGCAGGATCTCGATTCCGCCTTCGTGTCCCCGGTACAAGACGAGGTAGCTTTCGAATCGGGAGCTGACTCGGAACATCCGCGCGGTTCTGAGCGCGTTGTTGTCGCTCTTGCAGGGCCACCCAACCCCAGGATTGTCGGCCAGCAATCCGAATGCCTGGTAGGCTTCTTCAATGAATCGGAGGCCTGTTTCGAGCCCGGCTTCATCGGCGAGATAGTCAGCGATTTCGTCAATGTCGCGATCGGCGCTTGGCTTGAGGCGTAGCCAAAGCTCACGCGAGTCCTGTTTTCTGTCTGTGGCGCTCAATCAGGCGCTGTCGCTTACGTTCCCAGTATTCCGGGGTAATTTCGATCGCTTCGCCAGAGTTCAAGCCCTCGAGCAGCATGGCTTCGAGTTGCTCCTCGGCTTGGCGCTTTTGGTCTTCGCGGATCAAGGCGCGAATGTACTCGCTGGGCGTGGAGAAGCCGCTGGTCTCCACTTGGTGCTCGACGTAGTCCTTCATGTTCTGGGGAAGGGAGATGTTCAGCGATGACAGGGACGCCATATCCATAGGTTACGGTTGACCTTCATAAATTGTCGATACATGATGGGCCAACGCTCAAGGCGTAGGCTGGATCACGCTTGAGCGCTGGAGGTGCTGACCAACTTGTTGAATTCGAGCATCGCCGCGCTGACGCGCTCGGACTCGTCCGGTGCAAGCACGATCTCGCCGCAGGACGAACAGAACTCGCCACGGACGGCGGGGAACATTGTGGTTGCGCCCTTGTACGTGTACTCGATGCTTCGCGTGTCGCGCTTCAAGCGCGCTCCTCCACAGGACGGGCACTTCATCGCCCTTTGCTTCGCCATGAGGCAATCATGACGTATGGTGGGTGGATTTGGCAAGTGCTTGTGATATCCTGTGTACACAGGAGTACTCATCCATGGAAACCAACCGGGTCGGCATTCGCGAGTTCCGCGAGAAGCTCGCTACCTATCTTCTCGAGAGTGAAGAGCCGGTCGCCGTCACGCGGCACGGAGACACGGTGGGCTACTACATTCCGGTGCGGCGCAAGCGCACGGAAGCAGATCGGGAGGCGCTGCTTGAAGCCGTGAACCGGATGGAGAGCATCCTCGCGAGCATCGGCATGACCGAGGACGAGGTGATTCAAGAGTTCAACAAGCGGCGGCGTGAGCAGCGGAAGTGAACGCCAAAAAGCGGCTGGTACTCGATGCCAACATCCTGATTCGTGGTTCGCTGGGTCATCGGGTAGTACAACTGCTGGATGGCTATTCGGAGTCGATCCTGTTTTGCTCGCCCGCATTTTGCGTGGAGGAGGCAAGGTACCACGTGCCTCTGATTCTGGCCGATAGGGGAGTGCGTTCGGACGCCGCACTCAATGCTTTGGACCGAGTCCTGGGTCTCGTCCAGATCGTTGAGCCGACAGACTACACGAATTTTGAACGCGAGGCCCACGCGCGCATCGCCAAGCGCGACAAGAAAGATTGGCCCGTGGTGGCGGTGGCTTTGCGACTTCGCGCCCCCATTTGGACCGAGGATAGCGACTTCTTCGGCTGCGGGATCGCCACCTGGACTACCGATCGCGTGAAGCTCTACCTCGATCCCGCTCGTCCGTAGCGCCGCTCAGTCGTCGTCGTGCTGCGACGCCAGCCGCGTGATCACGCCCATATCCTCGAGCGTCGTCACATCCCCAGCCACCGTATTGTTAGTCACCAGCTCCCGCAGCAGCCGCCGCATGATCTTGCCGCTCCGCGTCTTCGGGAGCGCCTCGGTGAACCGGATTTCCTCCGGCCGCGCGAACGGACCGATCTCGTGCGCCACCCACTGCCGTAGCTCTTTGCCGAGCTTGTCGTGATCGTAGTCGCCCTTCTTGAGTGTGACGAAGCAGCAGACAGCCTGTCCGGTAATCTCGTGCGGCTTGGCGACCACTGCCGCCTCCGCCACCGCCGCGTGCTTCACAAGCGCTGACTCGATCTCCATCGTCGAGAGACGATGTCCCGACACGTTCATCACGTCATCCACGCGGCCCAGGATCCAGAAGTATCCGTCCTTGTCCTTGCGCGCGGCGTCGCCCGTGAAGTAGACGCCTTGCACCTTGCCCCAGTACTGTTCGGCGTAGCGATCGGGATCGCCCCAAATCGTGCGCAGCATGCTCGGCCACGGCCGCCGCACGATGAGGTAGCCTTCGTTGCCATCGGGCACTGGGTTGCCGTTGAGATCGATGATTTCGGGTTGGATTCCCGGCATCGGCATCGTGCCGGATCCCGGCTTGGCGGGAATCGCTCCCGGCATCGGCGCGATCATGATGCCGCCGGTCTCGGTCTGCCACCAGGTATCGACGATGGGGCAGCGCTGTTTGCCGATCGTGCGGTAGTACCATTCCCACGCGGCCGGATTGATCGGCTCGCCCACGGACCCGAGCAGGCGCAAGCTCGAGAGATCGTATTTCTCGGGCCACTGATCGCCCTGGCGGATCAACGCGCGAATCGCGGTGGGCGACGTATAGAGGATGCTGACCTTGTACTTCTGAACGATGGACCACCAGCGGCCGAAGTCGGGCGTATCGGGCGCGCCTTCGTACATGAGCGTGGTGGCGCCCACCGCGAGCGGACCATAGACGATGTAGGAGTGGCCGGTGACCCAGCCGATATCGGCCGAGCACCAGTAGATGTCCTGCTCCTTCATGTCGAACACCCAACGCATCGTCATGTTCACGTAGGTGAGATAACCGCCGGTGGTGTGCAGGATTCCCTTGGGCTTCCCCGTGGTGCCTGACGTGTAGAGAACGAACAGCGGATGCTCGGAGTCGAGCTTCTCGGCGGGGCAGTGAGCCTTCACGCCCTTTTCGAGTTCATGCCACCAATGGTCGCGGCCTTCCTTCATGGCGATGTGCGAACCGGTGCGCTTGGCGACGATGACGTCTTTCACATCGGGGCACTCCACCAGCGCTTCATCCACGGCGTCTTTGAGCCGAACCTCTTTCGCGCGCCGCCAGCCGCCGTCGGCGGTGATCACCACCGTTGCCCCGAGATCCTGGATGCGGGCCTTCAGCGCTTCGGAAGAAAATCCGCCGAAGACCACCGAGTGGGTGATGCCGAGCCGCGCGCAGGCGAGCATGGCCACGGGGAGTTCGGGGATCATCGGCATGTAGATGATGGAGCGGTCGCCCGCTTTGAATCCTCGCGACTTCAGTACATTGGCGAAGCGTTCCACCATTTCGAGCAACTCGCCGTAGGTGATGGCGCGCGTATCCCCCGGTTCGCCTTCCCAGAGGATCGCGAACTTGTCTTTGCGGGGACCGTGGGCGTGACGGTCGAGGCAGTTGTAGGAGACGTTGGTCTTGCCGCCCACGAACCACTTGACGAAGGGAGGGTTCCATTCGAAGACGTGGTCCCACTTCTTGAACCAATGGATCTCCCGTTCGGCTAGCTCGCCCCAGAATTCCTCAGGCTTCTCGCTGGCTCGGGCATAGAGCCGCTTGTACTCGTCCATGCCTGAGACGTAGGCACGCTTGGCAAAGTCCGCACTGGGGCCGTAGATGGGTTCGTTGCTCATGGTTGGTGAAGAGAAGATTGTATCAAGCAGGTGGGCCTGCTCGAAGCGAACGCGTGGAACGATGGACTCCGGCTACGGAGTTGTCGTGGGCGCCGGGTTCTTGACCGGGAACGTGATGATGTTGCTGACGAAGACGTCTTGCGCGATGGTCAACTGCGTAGCTTCGTCAGTGGGGATGTCGGAGTTCAACTCGAGCACCACTTCGAAGATGCCCACCGTGCCGGGCTTGAGGCTCGCGTTGAGCACGTTGGCCGTCTTGCCGCCGGCGAGCGAAGAGACGAACTCGCGCGGATCGTTGATGGCGGGGCCGTCGTAGGCTTCGCCAGTCCGTTGGCCCGCCCGTGCATCCTCGTTCTTGAGCAGCCCGAGTCCGGTGGCATTGACGATGATCGTCTCGCCTGGCAGTGCGGGATTGTCTTTGGTGACGAGGCCCTCGTTGGCGCAGCAAAGCGCCGGAGTGGTGGCCGTCATGATGACTTGGTCGCCATCGCGACTCTTGGCGGAGTAGACGAGGCCGTTCCCGGCGGGTCCTTTTTCGCGCGCACGGAGGCGGATACGAGTGAAGGCGGCGGCGGGATACGCAACCACGCGAGGATCCTGATTGATTACATTGATCAGCTTGTCCCGAACGCTCTCGAGCGTGTCGTCGGCAACCACGGTGTAGGAGTACTCGCGATCTTCGATGACAACCGTGGCGATGTCGCCCGCACGGACCGAACCGTCCACCGAAACGGTTCCGGTGGCCCAGGAACTCCCGTGGAAGACGATACCGGGGCGAGGATCAGAGATGCCTGGACCCACTGCGGCGAAAATGCCGGGGTTCTGCGGAACGATGGGCACTGAGACGGCGGTGGTAACCGTCACCTCGCCATTCGCGCGACGAGTGCGAACGTAGGCGTTGATGCTTTCCGCATCCTGTACCTCCCAGGGAACCTGAGCGCGAATCTCGCCAGGCGAAACCATGTAGAGCGGTGCGCGGATGCCGTCGAAGTAGACCTGCACGCCTGCCAGTTCGAGCGGAAGTTCCTTGAGGTTGGTTGCGGCTTCGGCAGTGGCTTCCGAGAGGTTCTCGCCGAAGATGGCCACAACTGCGCCAGGTGCAATCTGTGCAGCGTCTTGTCCGCCTGCGAGTTTGGCGCCGGACGTGGCGGTGATCAGGCCGGCGTCGCCATCGACGGAAACGGTGAACTCCACATCATTGCCGATTGGTCCCGCCGAGCGCGCTGTCAGGATGATGGAATTGCGAACGAAGTTCGGAACGGCGAGCAGCAGGGGATCGCCTGCTCCCGCGTTGACCGCCGCTACCAATCCGCTGAGCATTTGCTCGAACTTGTCGTCCTTCTTGGCCTTGTAGGTGTACTCTTTGTCGGAAACGTCGGTCAGCGTCACTTTGAGCTTGAGTACCTGGTTTTCTTTGACTTCGCCGCTCAACGTGAGCGATCCGACGGCAAACACCTCGCGCGAGGCGGCATTGCGTACGCCGGTATTCGGGATCTTGCGCTCCCCGATGGTAAACACCATCACTCGGCGATTGAACGGATCAGCCACATAGAGGTTGCGGCCGTCCCACGCCAAACCTTGCGGAGTGCGCACGGCGCCGGAACTCGCCACGCCGCGCGGATCTGCACTGTCGGAAATGAGGTTTACTCGCTCGCCGATCTGTCCGATCACGGCATCGGCTTTGGCGCCGTTGGTGGTGGGAACGCTGTTGAACACCAGCACGCGATCATTGCCGCCGTCAGAGATAAACAGATACTTGCCATCGGAGAGGGCAAAGCGCGGATACTCGAGTGTCGTCTCGCACAGCGTTGGGAACGTGTCTTTGCCGTCGGCATCTTTTCCCGTGGCAGGGCAAAGCTTGGTGCTGTTGTTGTTCAGCACCTCGGTGAAGTCCGGTTGGCCCACCACCACGCTGGCGTCGGCATTGTTGGTGGTCGGAATCGAATTCCAAATCAAAACGCGGTTGTGGCCGAGGTCGGTGACGTAGAGTCGAACGCCGTCACTGGTGACTGAGACCGGGGTCCGCATATTGTTCGCCTTGGCCGGCTCTTGCGGCTTGGTGAGATCGTTTTGCACGCTCGTCTTGAAATCCGGCGCGCCCAACACCACGTCGGCGGATGCGCCGTTCGTCTTGGGAACCGAGTTGAAAATCAGGATCCGGTTGTTGCCCGAGTCAGCCACGAACATCTTGCCATTCTGGAGCCATACGCCCTGGGGTCCGCGCATGGAGTTGGCTGCGGGCGTCACGCCCTGACCGCCATTGACAAGTGTTTTCGTGAAATCGGTTTGCCCTACTACCACATCGGCCGGCGTGCCGTTCGCCGAGGGGATGCGGTTCCAGATGAGCACTCGGTTGTTGTCTGTGTCGGCCACCACGAGGATGACGCCGTCGGAAGCGACGCCCACCGGATTCCGGAGGGTAGTGGTTGACGCTGGCTTGAGATCTGCCGTGGTGAACTGAGGTTGCCCAACTACGACGGCGTTCAAGCTGTCGGCCATCTTCTCCCAGCGCTCTGTCGAGCAGACGGGGCAACGGCCCTCGAATTTTCTGAATTCGTCAGTGGGCGACGGCAGCGCGTGCGACAGATCCTTATAGATCATCACGCGGTGGTTGATGGGGACCGCGCCCATGCGGTTAGCGTCGACGATGAAGAGCGTGTCGTTGGCGAAGGCAACGCCACCCACAGCGCCCAGGACTTCGCGCGTCACGCCCGGCTGCTGGGCGGTAAACGTGCGCTGCCCGATGACGAGTCGAGCGGCTTGACCGGTGGTGAAGTCGGCGGCGGTGGCGAAACTTGCTCCAATCGCAAGTATCCCGAGAAGTTTCATAGTGTTAACGGAGATCACAGACCTGACACCTGTGCTTGGATTGATCTAGTATACCAACAGCGTGGGACGACCGAGAGCGCAATCCGGTTTCACTTGGTCCACAAACGGCTTGAATCGCTCTGATCCATTTAATTGATTGGCGTTGGGCGAGATCGGAGCGCATACTGAGACTGTCGAGCCCATCCCCCGTCGGCGAGGCTCCTGGGAAATCTCGGAATCCGGAGCAGACATGCCTCACTCAGCGCGAACCGCCGCCCTTCTCGATTTGGACGCCACCACGGCGTCGAGTCTCAATGCCTCTCTGATCGCCCTCGGCTTTCAGGGATCAGCCAAACCAACCCAGGCCGATCTTGTTTTTTGCTCGAATCGGAGCCAGCGGTTGGGCCGCCTGCTGCGCGACCGCTCGCGCCGCGTAGTGGTGGTGGGTCGCGACGATAGCGAGAACGCGTGGCTGAGCGCGCTCGAAGCGGGCGCCGCCGACTATCTCTGCGAGTCTTTCGAGCCGATCCAGATCCGGTGGCTGGTGCAGAGTCTGCTCGGGCAACCGCAGGCCGTGGCTGCATAGGGCGCGAAAAAGGGCGGTTGTTATACTGGGTGTGGAGACCCCACCCCCGTGACCGTTCGAGAATTCGTGCGCATGTTCGGGCGCGTGCAAATGTTGCCCGTGCTCGAGAGTGGCGAGGAGACCCTCATCGGCGGCCAAGCCGTGATGGAGGGTGTGATGATGCGTGCTCCGCACGCCTACTGCATCGCCGTGCGCAAACCCGATGGCACGATCGTCACCGAATCGAAGCCCATCAGCAAGGTCTCGGAAAAGTATCCGATCTTCAAGTACCCCGTGCTGCGCGGACTCGGCACGCTGGGGCAGGCGATGGTGCTGGGCTACAAGTCGCTGCAATACTCGGCGAACGTGGCCGTGGATGCCGCGCCCGCCCTGCTCAACATGATCGCGCCAGGCTGCATGGGCACGGCTGGGGAAGGGAAAAAGCCGGCCTTCTCGAATGCGGTAATGACGGTGCAACTGCTGCTGTCGCTCGCGTTCTTCATCTTTGCCTACAAGTTGGTTCCGCTCTGGATCACCACCAAACTCAGCGCGGCGTTCCCGGCGTTGGGCGGCCGCATCGCGTTCAACTTCGTCGATGGGATGATCCGCATCGCGATCTTCCTGATGTTCATGTGGCTGATGTCGCAGTGGAAGGATATCCGCCGCGTGTTCGAGTACCACGGCGCCGAGCATCGCGTGGTGTTCAACTACGAATCGGGCAAGCCCGTGACCGTTCCCACGGCCCAGAGCTTCACCACGTTCCATCCGCGTTGCGGCACCAGCTTCCTGATCACCGTGATGCTGATCTCGATGGCGGTCTACACTGTGCTCCCGTTCGATTCGTTCGCCGGCCGCATGGCGAGTCGCATCGTATGCCTCCCGTTGATCGCCGGGCTCAGCTATGAACTGATCCGCTTTGCCGCCAAGCGCCGCGGGAGCTTGCTGGCGCTTCTGACCATGCCCGGACTCTGGCTGCAACGCATCACCACCAAGCCTCCAACCGACGACCAGACCGAGATCGCGATCACGGCGCTCGAAGGCGCCATGAGTCTCGAAAAATCCAACGGTGGCGAACTCGTCATCGCCTAACGCCCCTCTCCACGCGAGTTCACCCGCCATGCTCTACCGAGAACGCCTCGACGATATCGAAAAACGCTTCGAAGACCTCACCGCCCAGATGGCGGATCCGGCGGTGATCAACGATCCAGACACTTATCGCAAGACCGCCAAGACGCACAATGACTTGGGCGAAGTGGTGGCCAAGTATCGCGACTGGAAGAAGGCTGACGCCGACGTGGCGGGTGCGCGGCAGATGCTCGCCGAGACCGACGCGGAACTGCGAGCGATGGCCGAGGAAGATGTGGCGCGACTCGAGCCCGAGATGGCCAAGCTCGAGGAAGATCTGAAGATCCTGCTGCTGCCCAAGGATCCCAACGACGACAAGAACGTGATGATCGAAATCCGCGCCGGCACGGGTGGCGACGAGGCTACCCTGTTCGCCGCCGAGATCTTTCGCATGTACTGCCGCTGGGCGGAAACTCGAGGCTGGCGCGTGGAAGTGACGTCTTCGAGCGAATCGACCGTGGGCGGCTTGAAGGAAGTGATTGCGCTGGTGAATGGCAACAAGGTGTTCAGCAAGCTCAAGTACGAGAGCGGCGTCCATCGCGTGCAGCGCGTTCCGCAGACTGAGACGCAGGGCCGCATTCACACTTCCGCGATCACGGTGGCCGTGCTTCCGGAAGCCGATGAAATCGATGTGAAGATCGATCCGAAAGACGTGCGCATTGATACGTTCTGCTCGTCGGGTCCGGGTGGACAGTCAGTGAACACCACCTATTCGGCGGTGCGGCTGACGCACATTCCCACGGGGCTGGTGGTCTCCTGCCAGGATGAAAAGTCGCAGATCAAGAATCGCGCCAAGGCCGAGCGCGTACTGCGGTCGAGGCTCTACGAAATGGAGCTCGAAAAGCAGCAGGCTGCCATCGGCGCCGAGCGTAGGAGCATGGTGGGTTCGGGCGACCGCAGCGAGAAAATCCGCACCTACAACTTCCCGCAGAATCGCGTGACGGATCACCGCATCGGTCTGACGCTCCATCAACTCGACCTGGTGATGGAAGGCCGGCTCGATCCGTTGATCGACGCACTGACGACGTACTACCAGACGAAGAAACTCGAGGGAGACGACCAAGACAAAGCTGCATGAGCCGGCGGAACCTGTTCCTCGCCGGATGTATTCTGATCGGACTCCTGATCGATGTTCTCGCCGGACAACATCTGTGGAGCCGGGCGAAACGAGGAGAGAACGACTTTCTGCAGCTCTTTGCGGGCGCACGGCTGGTGCGCACGCCCGAACTCTACGTGATGGATGCGTCCCTACGCGTACATCGCGAGGTGACCGAGAGCGGCACGTACTATCCAGCGGTCTGTTATACGCGGCTGCCGTGGTATGCGCTGATGCTGAGTCCGCTGGGCAAGCTCCCGTATCGAACCGCCTACTACATCTGGGAGGCATTCAACGCGACGGTGTTCGTGGTGTTTTTGTGGTTGTGGTCGCGCGAGTATCCGCCGGTGTGGGCGCTGGCTGCGCTGTCGATTCCGCTGCTGGTGAATCTGCTCAACGGGCAGGATTCGGGACTCGTGACCGCGCTGTGCGGGTTCGCGCTCTTGCTCGAACGGCGAGGGCGTGACTTGGCCGCAGGTGTGTTGTTGAGCTTGGCGTCGATCAAGTTTCACTTGCTGGTGCTGGTGCCGATCGGCCTCGTGATCCATCGCCGCTGGGGGATCTTGAAGGGCGGGCTCGCCGGCGGTGCGGCGCTCTTCGTGCTGAGTGCGATAGCCGATGGCTTCGATTGGCCCGGCCGGTACTTGGCAGTGCTGCGGAGCCCCGCGGTGCATCCAGGCGCAGAGACGATGACAACGTTCCGTAACCTGGCGTGGTTTGTGAGCGGTGCCGAGAATCCTTCGCTCGAACTCGTGTTGAGCGTCGCCACGGCGGCGCTGTTCGCGTATCTCGCGTGGCGCATTCGCAGCTTTGGCGTGATGTTCGGGCTGGCGCTGGCGGGTGGCGTGCTCGTGTGCCATCACGCCTATTCGCAGGATCTGGTGGTGCTGGTGCTGATGGCTGCGCTGTTCGCCACCGCGGGCGCTTCCACGGCGCTCACCAACTGGACCATCGCTCTGGCGATGCCACCCGCTGCATTCCTGCTCTACTTTGGATTTCCATTGAGTGCCGCGTTGCCCGTGCTGCTACTATCGATACTTCTTGTCGCACTCGCCGATGCTCACCGTCAAACAGGCGCTCGATCAGGGAACCAAGCTGCTCGATGAGGGATCGGTAGGCGCGCCTCGGCTCACGGCTGAAGTGCTGCTGTGCCACGCGTTGCGCCGCGAGAAGTCCTTTCTCTATGCGCACGGCGACGAGGAATTGCCCGAGCTGGCCTGGATCCACTACGGGCGCTACCTGCACGAACGGCTGAAGGGAAAGCCCACGCAGTACATCACACGCGTGCAGGAGTTCTATGGGCGGCCGTTCTTCGTGAGTCCGGCTGTGCTGATCCCGCGGCCGGAGACCGAGCACGCAGTCGAAGTCGCGCTGGAGCGCGCGAGGCTGGCGCGGCGGGCGATCGATATCGGATGCGGGTCCGGCGCGATCGGCGTCACGTGGTCGCTCGAAACCGACTGTGCCACCGTCGCGAGCGATATCTCTGTGGATGCGCTGGATGTGGCGCGGCGCAATGCGCGCGATCTCGGCGCGCGAGCCGACTTCGTCTGCTGCGATCTGGGCGCGGCGTTGGCGCCGCGATCCTTCGACTTGGTGCTGTCGAATCCGCCCTACATTCCCGATCCGGAGGGGCCGCACTTGCAGCGTGAGGTCCGCGACCATGAGCCGCCGGTGGCGTTGTTCGGTGGCCCCACGGGAGTGGAGATCTACGAGCGGCTTGTGCGCGACGCGGCGCGCATATTGCGGCCCGCGGGGTGGCTGGTGATGGAGATCGGCTATCAGGCGCAGGAGCGCGTACTGGCGCTGCTCGAAGGCGAGTGGCGTGATCATCGCGTGACGCAGGACCTGGCCGGCTGGCCGCGCGTCATTTCCGCGCAATACTGGCCATAGAGGATTCTTCGCTGGCGATGCCGGAGTTGCGCACCATCTTCCATCTCGACATGGACGCGTTCTTCGTGTCCGTGGAGGAGTTGTTTGATCCATCGCTGAAGGGCAAGGCAGTGGTGGTGGGTGGCAAGCCCGATCAGCGCGGGGTGGTTTCGGCTGCATCCTATGAGGCGCGCAAGTTCGGGGTGCATTCGGCCATGCCACTGCGCACGGCGCACATGCTCTGCCCGCACGCGATCTTCGTGGAGGGCCACCGCGGGCGTTATGTGGAGTACTCGCACAAAGTCCGCGAGGTGCTCGATTCCTTCACACCCAACGTGGAGATGGCATCGATCGACGAAGCCTACCTGGACCTCACCGGAACCGAGCGCCTACATGGCCGGCCCTTTCGTGCAGCGCACCGTTTGCATGAAGCGATCGGCAAGGCGACCGGACTCAACTGTTCCATCGGCGTGTCCAGTTCGCGGCTGGTTTCGAAGGTGAGTTCCGACCAGGCGAAGCCGAACGGGATCCTGTGGGTAATGCCCGGAGCGGAAGCGCGATTTCTCGCGTCGCTCGACGTGCGCAAGATCCCCGGCGTGGGAAAGGTGACCGAGAAACACCTGCGCGAGTTGGGCATTCGCAAGGTGGGTGACCTGGCCAAGCTCGACGAGGATTTCCTGGCCGAGCGCTTCGGCAAATGGGGCCTGGCCCTGGCCGGAAAGTCGAAAGGGCTCGACGCCGGCGGGTGGTTCGATACGGCGGTCGGCGAGGACGTGGGGCCGAAGTCGATCAGCCACGAGCACACCTACCTCGAAGACACCAAGGACCGTGACACGCTCGACGCGACGCTGGCGCGCTTGTGCGAGATGGTGGCGCGGCGGCTGCGCGACCACGGGCTGTGGGCGCGCACGATCCAGTTGAAACTGCGCTACTCGGACTTTTCCACGTTCACGCGCGCGCACACGCTGGATACGCCGACGCAGATTGACGTGGAGATGCTGGCCGAGATCCGGGCGCTGTTCCAGAGGAACTGGACGGGGCGACCGATTCGGCTGTTGGGCGTGCATGCGTCGGGACTCGAGGAGTCTCCCGGACAGATGAGCCTGCTCGACGAAGGCCGGTCGGAGCGGTGGGGCAAGGCGATGAAAGCGGCCGACCTGTTGCGCGACAAGTTCGGTGAACAGAGTGTGTCGCTGGCGAGCAGCATGAAGGGACGATTTCGCGAGGCCGTGCATGAGGCGGATCCCGAGGCGAAGCAGCCGAAGAAGAAGCCCAAGCCTTGATGCGGTAACCTAGACGTTACAATGGATCCGCTTGACGCGTTGGGCAATGCGGTTCGCCGCGCGATTTTGCGCGAACTCCGCAAGGGGCCGCTCTCGGTCTCCGACATTGCGGAGAGGTTTCCGGTGAGCCGCCCGGCGGTGTCACGGCATCTCGGATCGCTTCGCGACGCCGGGCTGGTGCAGGTGCGGCACCGGCGGCGGCAGAGCTTCTACAGTATCCGGCCGCAAGGGTTCATTCCGGTGCGGAAGTTCATTGACGATCTTTGGGACACAGCGCTGGCGCGATTGGAGGATCTTGCGAAGAATGGTTGACAAGTCTGTGCTGCTCGCGTGCAGCGTGGGACGAGCATTCGATCTGTTTACTGCCCATGTTTCCGAGTGGTGGCCAGTGACGCACCGGCGGTCGAAGGATCCGGCCAGCCGCATCCACCTTCTCGAGAGCGGACGGTTCTACGAGGCTGCTCCGGACGGTTCCGAGTTCGAGATGGGCCGGGTGAAAAGCTGGGAACAGCCGGACCGCATCGTGCTCGATTTTTACCTGGGTACGGCGCCGGATGCGCCGACCGAAGTCACGATTACCTTCACAGCCGAGGGCAGCGGTACGCGGGTCGACGTGCGGCATCGGCCCGGGGCGGCGAGTGAGGAGCTATGGAACTCGCGCGCGCCGGTTTTCGCACGGTCCTGGGACGCGGTGCTTCCGGCTCTTGCCGAGCTTTCGTGACTGGTAACTCGTGTGTTACGATACACGGTCATGAAAAGCTTTCAAGCTGCTGCCCGGATTCGCGCTACGCCCGATACGATTTGGCGCATTCTCACCGACGCTTCGTCGTACCCACGTTGGAATCCCACGGTAAAGAAGATCGATGGCCGCATCGCGGCCGGAGAAAAGATCGCACTCGAAGCCAACGGGCGCACGTTCAAGCTGAAGGTCAGCGAGTTCGAGCCCTCGAAAAAGATGATCTGGGAGGGCGGCATGCCGCTCGGCCTGTTCAAGGGTACGCGAACCTATACGCTGACGCCGCAGGCTGACGGATCGGTGGAGTTCTTCATGCGAGAGGAGTTCAGCGGATTGATGTCGCCGCTGATCGAGAAATCGTTGCCTGACCTGCAGCCGCAATTCGAACAGTTCGCCGCCAGTCTCAAACAGCACGCCGAAAATCAAACCAAAGGAGCGCACGCATGAAGAAGTCGAACGCCGGAACGAAAGACAATCCTTGGACGCTGAAGACGCCTCCCCAGACTTCGGAGTTCACTGCTTATCGTGACGAGGGGGCGAATCCGCCCGCGTTGGTGGTGCAAGTGGGCAAGACGGAATTGCGGTACCACTTGCGCTGCGTCGACGATCTGCACGCGATGCTGAAGAAGCACGGCGATTGGATGTTGCTCGGTAGCGCCGACGAACAGAAAGACGCCGCCGATGGCACTGTGGAAGCGTGGGGCCGCTCGGCGTCGAATCCGGTGGCCGGGTGGTATGGGCTCAAGAAAGGGCTGCGCGGACGGTTCGGCATGTATGTGCCGCCGGTGCTCGAACAACTCGGGTTGGCCGAGGTGGAGCACAATCCGCGCAACAACCGCATGCGCGCGAAGTAGAGCGATCAGAAGATCAGCTTCAGGCCCAACTGCATCTGCCGGTTGGCTCGTGCCGTGCTGCTGACGATGCCGAATGCAACCGTGCCGAGCGTCACGCCAGGCTGACCGAGTTGCGGCGTGTTGAACAGATTGAACGCTTCGCCGCGGAACTCGAGCCGGCCCGCATCGCCAATCGGCAAGCGGAAGCTGCGCTGCAGGGAAATGTCGGTGGAGACCGTTCCCGGTCCGTTCAGGATGTTGCGGCCAGCGTTGCCTTGCACGTACTGAGCCGGGAACGCGAACGCACTGGTATCGAACCAGCGGCCGACGGTGGGCGAGTCCAGCTTGCCGTTCGTCAGGCGGTTCGGCCAGTTGACGTTCCCCGTGTTGGCGTTGTCGAAGTTGAGATTGAGCGTGAACGGAACCCCGCTCGAAAGCGTGGTGATGCCGCTCAGCGCCCATCCGCCCGCAATCGCCGCGGCCGCGCCGTGCGTCATCAGCTTCTTGTTCCGGCCGAAGGGCAACTCCCACAAGCCGCTGAGGACGAAGCGCTGCGCCATGTGCGAATCCGACAGGCCGTAGTTCAAGCGCCGATTGCGCGTGTTCGCGACGGCGCCGCTGCCGCTCGAATTGGTGCATCCATCGCAGAGGTCAATGGATGTTTGCATGTCGAGAGCGCGGCCGAACGTGTAGACGCCCAGGAAGCTGACTCCGCTGGCGAAGCGGCGTTCGAGCTTGGTGGTGACGCCATGATAGGTGCTGTTGACCCAGGGCTCCACCCGCAGGATGCTGGCCGCGGTGATTGACTGCAGAGGCCGCCGCGAGTTCACGGCGCCGGGGCCGGGTATGGGCTGGTTGCCTTCATAGGCGCCGTAGAGCTTCACGCCGTGGTTGCCCACGTATCCCACTTCCCACACCACGTTCGGCGACACCTCTTTCTGGATATTGAGATTCCACTGTTCCACATAAGGAATCGTGTAGCGCAGCGGCCAACTGCGCACCTGCACGGTGGACTTGGGATCGAACTTGTACGCCGCCGGATCAACCGGTGCGGGCCGCGCGGGAAGCGCTGTGTTCAGCGGAATGGTGCTCGAGATGTTGAGCTGATCGCTGGTCACGGCGTAGCCGCCGAAGCCCACGAAGGGCGGATTGTTAGTCATGCGCTGGCTCACGCCGAAGCCTTCGTCCTGCGCGTAGAAGATTCCCGCGCCGCCGCGGATCACCGTAGACTTCGGCCCTTTGTAGGCGAACCCGAGACGCGGCGCGATGTTGTTGCGGTCCGTGCTTTGGATGGTCCGCGGCAGTCGCGAGTCGCCCGCGAGCACGTATTGGCCGTAGAGGGAGTTGCCCGAGTCCGTAACCAGGTTCGAGAGCCGCTTATTGTCATCCCAGTACGGACTGGTGATCTCGTAGCGGAGCCCGGCGTTCAGGGTGAGCCGTGGGGTGACGTTCCAATCGTTCTGCACGTACAAGTAGTAGTTGCGGGTGCGCTCATGCGCATCGGAAGGCGTGCCGACCGTGATCGTATTGGGGATGCCGAGGAGGAGATCCGCGATGGAGCTACCGCTACCTGGCCGCCGTTGCGGATTCTGAGTGAACACGCCGGTGAAGCCGAATGATCCGCGGCCATCGAGCGTGGCAAACGTGGGCGCGACGATTTCCTGGAAGTCAAAACCGATCTTCGTGGTCATCTTTCCGTGCACGATCGAGAGGTTGTCTGAGAAGTTGTAGACGTACGAATTCTTTGTGACCGGCACGTTGTCGAAATTGGCCGGCCGCGCGCCGATTCCCGCATACCCGTTGATGTTGATGGTAGGCAAGCCGGACTTGGTGGTGGGCGCGAGCGATCCCGGCAAGATGTCTTCTAGCGGCTGCGTCGCGTCCTGCGTCAAGCCCACGTGGTTGTAGGCGAAGCGGACCTCATTGACGATGGACGTGGAAACGATGCGTGTGTACCCGAGGCCGACGCTGCGCGCCGGCACGTCGCGCACCACGCCGGTCTGCGCTCCCAAGGGAAGCAACGGCAGCGCGCTGAACGATGCCTGATCGAGCGACCAGCGTGCGAACACCGTGTCTTTGTCGCTCACGCGCAGGTCGCCCCGCACAGTGGCATTGTGGCTTCGCGTGCCGTTGAGCGGGTTGTTGAAGTAGTTCACGTTGCCGGCGGTGTTCGGATTCGGATAGCGATCCACCAGACCTCTGCCGACCTTGTCGAAGCGTGCGGCGGGGATGATGTTGCTGGGGAACTGGTCGCGAATGGATCCGGCGCCGGCGGGATTGGCGCGCGTGGTGAGGGGATCGAAGACAGGCAGTGCTCCGAAGTTGCCGCCGCGTTCGGCGGCCAACGGAACGACGCCGCTGGTGGTGGTCCCTTGGCTGATGTGCGAGCGCTGGTACGCCGTGTGCCACCAGGCGCGATTCTTGATGATGCGCCCGCCGAGCGATCCGCCGAATTGATGCTCCACGAAGAGCGGCTTGGGGGCGGTAGCGGGCTGGAAGTAATCGCGTGCATCCATGGCGCTGTTGCGCAGGAACTCGAAGCCCGAGCCATGCAGGTCATTGCCGCCGGAGCGCGTGACTACGGTCACCACTGCGCCCGCCGATGCGCCGTACTCGGCTGAGTAGTTGCTGGTCTGCACCTTGAACTCCGACAATGCTTCGAGCGAAGGGCGCATGGCATCGCGAGCGCGATTATCGAGGCCGCGCAGGTAGTTCTGGTTGCGCGCGCCATCGAGCAGGAAGGCGTTCTGGAGTCCGCGATTGCCGTAGGCCGAAAAGCTGAGGTCGCGGGTGCGGGAGTTGGGCACGGCGCCGGCAGTGAGGTTTCCGAGTTGCAGATAGTTGCGGCCGTTGAGCGGCAACTGCTGCATGGTGCGCGTGTCGATCGCCTGGCCCACGGTGTTGGTGGTTTGTTCGAGCAGTTCCGCGCTGGCGGTGACAGTCACCGAGTCGGTGGATGTGCCGACATCGAGACTGAGCTTCAAGTTGAGGATGTCGTCGACGCGGAGCACGATGCCGGATCGAACAAGCTTCTTGAAGCCCGGCGCCGACGCTTCCACCGTGTACGTCATGGGGCGCAGCAGCGGAGCCGCGAACGTACCTTCGGCGCCCGTGGCGATCTCGCGGACCACCGCGCCAGTCTCTGAACCGATCACGCGCACCTGCGCACCGGCGATGACGGCACCGGTCGGGTCCTGCACGATGCCCTCGATCGTACCGGAAGAAGTCTGCGCCCAGACGAGGGACGAGAAGAGGAAAACCACTGAAGCTCGAAGCACGAGGGGATTCTAGCACGCGACGGATGCTTCGACTGACCCGTCGCTTGTTCGGTAACGTGCCCGCCGCGCTACACGCCGCGCAGGTGGGGTTTTGATGGCGTTCCGGAACTTCGGCGTGTTCCAGTACGCGGAAGTTGCTGGCCTCCGGCACGCCGCGCAAGGAGGCGAGCCAAAGACCTAGGGGATCGCTGTCCAGGCCCGGTGAATTCCGGCTGCCGGACCGCAGTGGCACCGGCCCGTGCAAGCCCGGGATCACCGGAACAAGTGCGACATATCGCGATCCACCCGAAGCAAGGCAGCCATTTATTACGGTCCGCCCAGTTTGGCGCCACTGCCGGAATCGCCGAATGCCCACGCCACCATCAGTGGGAACTCCTCTCGCCAGAATGCTCCGCCGTGCGACCCGGCTCGCTCATTCATGACGATCTCCGACTCTGCATTGCGTAGCGCGTCTGCCCATCTCCTGGCATTCGCGAGGAAGAACGGCTCCCCAGTGCCAGCGACGAGGTAGGTGCGTGGAAGCGAACTCGGCATCGTGCCCGGCGGCTTGTAACCGCCTCCAGGCGAGGCGCACAAGACCGCACCGTAGACATGTGGATGCCGAAGCCCCAGAGCGAGCGCCAACTCTCCACCTGCTGAAACGCCAAACATGGCAGTACGATCAGCCGCCAGCGCCAACCCTAACCGCGACGCTGTCCATCCGCGGATGTCGTCGACAAAGAACTTCTCGTGTGCCGCGAATCGCTCGGGATCAAAGCCCGGTGAGTATTCATGGAGCCGCTGTGTCTCATCGTTCAATCCGTGTGCACCGACGACCATCGTCGGCGGTAGGCCGGCCACCTCGAGCAATCGGCCCCACTCCGCGATTCGCTGACCGTCACCGGCGAAGACGATTGCTTCGGGCGGCTCAGAGGGAACGTACACTGTCACCTGTCTTCCACCGTCATACTCGAACATTTCGGTGACAAACTCTGCCATGCTGTTTCCCTCAGTCGTGCCACCAATCTCAGCTCCGCCGCGGCGGCCTCCTTTCCGCGCGATGCGGAAATCGGATCATGAAGCAGTGGCGCTGCTTTCTAGAGTTTATCCGGCGTGGGACCGAATCACTCTTCACTTACACGCTAGGGCCATGCAGACTGGAACGTTCCCCCGGCGAAGGTGGTGATCTCGCGGACCACGGCGCCGGTCGGGGTCATGCACGACGATCGTGCCGGAAGAAGTCTGCGCCCCGGCGAAGGACGAGAAGAAGCCGGTGAAGCTGGGGGCACGAGGGAATCTACCATCCGGGCGCACGATTTCTCTCAACGCTTCTGCCGTGCGCCGCGTATATCAGTTCGGGAGCATGGCGCACGAAGAGTTCGAAGAATTTCTGCGAACCTTCGAGCGGCCGATGCTTCGACTGTGCTATCGCTTGTTGGGCAATATGGCTGACGCGCAAGACGCCGCGCAGGAGACATTTTTGAAGGCGTTCCGGAACTTCGGAGCGTTCGATCGAAGCCGTGCGCCTTCACCGTGGATCTACCAGATCGCGGTGAACACCTGCCGGGACCGCATGCGCCGGCGGTGCGGTTGGTCTGAGCTGAGCGACGGCTTGGCGAGTGGCGCCAGCAGTCCGGAGTTTGACGCGCAGCGGGCCGAGCAGCGGCGGATGGTGATGGAAGGCTTGGGAGAGTTGGGCGAAAAGGAGCGGATGGCACTGGTGCTGCGCGACCTGGAAGGTCTCGAGACGGCCGAGGTGGCGCGAATTCTGGGCAGTTCGGAAGAGACGGTGCGCTCGCAGGTTTCGACGGCACGCGGCAAACTGCGGCGGTATGTGGAAGCGAGGATGCGCGGATGAACGGCGAAGAGCTCGATTATCTGCGCGAGATGACGGAGGTTCCCGAGCGCGATGTCCTGTTGTTGCGGGAGCGCGTGCTGGCGCGAACGCGGCGGCCGTGGTGGTTGCCTTGGGCGTGGGTTCCCGCCGTGCCGGCGCTGCTCGCCTTTGTAGTGGCGCTATGGCCGCAGCCGGTGGAGCTGTTCACGCTCCCAATGCCGAGTCCGCCCGTGGCGCCGGCGGTGGCCCTGTCCAAGCCAGCGGCAGTGGAGCAGCGGGCGGTCGCGGTACGGCCGAAACCGAATGGCGCGGCGGTCATCCAGATCGAAACTCCTGATCCGAACGTGGTGATCTACATAGTGAACTCAGATGGAGGTGCGGAATGAAACTCGGAATGATGCTGTTGTTCTCGGCGGCCTTGTGCCTGGCGCAAGAGCCCAAGAGAGAAGTGAAGCTGATCAAGCTCCAATACGCCAGCGGTGACGCTGTGTACACGATGCTGTCTTCGGTGGCGCAGAAGAACCACTTCGGACTCGTCGACCGGCATACCATCGTCTTGAACGCGCCCGCCGAAAACGTGGCGATGATGGAGGCGCTCATCAAGCAACTCGACACGCCCGCGGCGCCGGTGCGCAACGTCGAGATCACGGCCTACATGCTGTTGGGAGTTTCGCAGGCAGGCGAAGCGAGCGTCCCGGCGGATTTGGCTCCGGTGGTCAAGCAGCTTCGCGACATCTTCCCGTTCACCGGGTATCGGCTGCTCGAGACGATGCAGATCCGCACGCAGGAAGGCAAGGGCGGCGAAACCAGCGGACTCATGCCCGGCCCGAGTTCGACGCCCGCGGTGGCGCCGGTGATCTATCAGTGCAAGTTCAACTCGGCCACCATCGCCGATTCGAGCAACGGCCGGCGCGTGCTGCTCGATCACCTCAAGTTCGGCACCAAGGTTCCATTCTCCACGGGCGATGGGAAGTACAACTACTATGACCTCGGCGCCAATGTCGACAGCGTGAGCGTGCGTGAAGGGCAGAAGGCAGTAATCGGAAAAGCCGGAATCGGGGCAGGCAAGGAGTCTCTGTTCCTGGTTTTGAACGCGAAAGTGGTAGACTGACAATCGCTGGCTTAACCCCAGTTTACTTGCCCCGATGGGTACCGTATGGTATCCATGGAACAGATTTCGTTTTCATACCAATCCGACCCGCACAGGAGTGTTGCCGTGGAGGCAGCAAATCGTAAACTCATCCGCCCGTCGCTCAACGAGCTCAAAGAAAAAGCAGTGGAAGCCAAACGAGGACCGATCCAGCCGCCGACCATGAAGGTCAAGCCGCCGCTTCAACAGCAGGCCAAGCAAGGCGGCGGTGCACCTTCCGGTCCTCCCAAGGTGCAAGGAGGCGGCCCACCCCAACAGCAGGGTCCTCCCAAGCCGACGGCGCCACCGGAACAGACCAACGCCGAGAATTTCTACTACGCCAAGCAGATTTCGAACAAGACACCGATGGTGTTCGTGCTGCGCGGCGGCGAGAAGCTACAAGGCGTCATCGAGTGGTACGACAAGTGGTGCCTACGTATCGCCCGGGAACAAGATCCGGCCGTGCTGGTGTATAAACACAACATCCGGCACATGTACAAGCACGACTAGTTTTGTTTTTCGCGCTCGAGCGCCCGTTCCCGCATCTCGAGCCGGAACTGGCGCCGTAGCGCGGCTCCTTCCCAGCGCCTGCGCTCGGCATCGGTCTCGGGCCGCACCTGCGGCAGTTCCACTCGATGTTGTTCCTTGTCGAGCGCTACGAACGTCAGGTACGCCGAGGAGACGTGTAGCCGTTCGCCGGTGAGCAAGTCCTCCACTTCCACCCGTACGCCGACCTCCATTGACGTGCGGAAGACGCGATTGACGGCGGACTTGAGCACCACCAATTGCCCGATCTTGACCGGTCGAAGGAAGGTCATCGAGTCGACCGACGCGGTGACGATCGGGCAGCGGGCGTGACGCGCGGCGGCGATGGCGGCCGCGAGGTCCACCAATTGCATCAGCTTGCCGCCGAAGAGCGTTCCCAGCGAATTGGCATCGTTGGGGAGCGTGAGTTCCGTGTACTCGGAAGCCGACTCGCGTACCGTTTTCTCGCTCACCAGCCCGGCCCCGGAACCAACTTGTCGGCGCGGTCGGCCATTTCGAGGATCGAGTGCGCCAGCGCGCGAGCGGCGTTCGTCTCGAGATCGACGAAGATGGGATAGCGGCCCGAGAGACGTCCAGACTCTTCCACGGTGAGGCACACCTGCACCCGTGAACCGATCAGGAGCGTATTGTGCGGAGCGGCGTCCATCGTAGTGAGGTTGAGCATCCGGGCGTCGACACGCTCCGGAATCGCCTCGCGGAGCTTCGAAGGGAACGTCACGTTGCTGGGAAGCTGAAGCAGTGGATAGCGGGCGGGTAAGGATCGAACGGACATCAGCGGATCTCCAAAAGAGAGTGTACCGCCGTTGACCGATCTGAAGGCTCGTCTGTAACATAAAGAGGCGGAACGGAACCTTCCTATCAGAGAAACAATGACAGTATTTTCGCCGGGCGCGACGCGGCTGGCGGCAGCGCTCGCGATACTTTCTTGCGCGGCTTGTTCGCGCACCGCACCGCCTGCTAGTGCGCCCCGGACGGAAGCCCCGGCGGCGCCGGCGGTCCCCCGGGTGGCCGTGGTGGCAGCCGCCCACACGCAACTGGATCACGACTTGGCGATCACGGCCGAGTTCCGGCCGTATCAGGAAGTCGACGTGATGGCGAAGGTGGCGGGCTACCTGAGCAAGATCGAAGTGGACGTGGGAAGCCGCGTGGAGCAAGGGCAACTGCTCGCCACAATCGAGGTGCCGGAGATGGCCGATGAGATGTCGAAGAACGCGGCGGCCATTTCCCGAAGCCAAGCCGAACTCGAGCGCGCGCGGCAGGATGTGAAGCGCGCCGAGACGGCTCGGGAGATGACCGAACTCTCTTATTCGCGGTTGGCGGCGGTGAGCGAGAAGCGGCCGGGTTTGGTGGCGCAGCAGGAAATCGACACCGTGAAGAATCGCGATTTGCTGGCGCAATCGCAGGTGGCGGCGGCGAAGTCGACGCTGGCGGCCACCGAGCAGTCCGTGCATGTGCTCGAAGCCGAAGCGGCGCGGCTGCGAACGCTGCAAGCGTACCTGAAAGTGACCGCACCTTTCGCGGGCGTGGTAACCAAGCGCTTCGCCGACACGGGCGCGATGATCCAGGCAGGTAGCAGTTCTCAGGGCAAGCCGATCGTTCGTGTGGCGCAGACGCAGGTGCTGCGCCTGGTGCTGCCGGTCCCCGAGGCGGTGGTGCCGCGGCTGCGCCTCGGCATGCCGATCGGTGTGCATGTCGAATCCCTCGGACGCAACTTCGATGGCCGAGTGGCCCGGTTCTCGAATCAGATCCAGACTTCCACCCGAACGATGGACACAGAGGTCGATGTTCCGAACCAGGGGGCCGTCCTGGTGCCGGGGATGTTCGCCGAGGCCCGGCTGGTGCTCGAGCACAAAACGGGCGTCGGCATCCCGGTAGAGGCCGTGGATCACGCCAAGGGAAAAACCTCGGTGATGCTCGTGGGGACCGGCGGTACGCTCGAACAGCGTGATGTGGTGACTGGTCTCGAGACGCCGGAACAAGTGGAAATTGTTTCGGGCGTGGCCGAGGGTGATCTGGTGGTGATCGGCAACCGCAGCCAATTGCGCACTGGTCAGAAGGTGGATCCGCAGAAGGTGGAGCGGCCACGAGGCGGTGCGGAGAAGGGGCGAGGTTGATGTCGCGCTTCGCGATCCGGACGCCGTACTTCATCATCGTCTGCTGCCTGATCATTGCCGTGCTGGGATTCACGGCGGTGTCGCGGATGCCGGTGGACATGTTCCCGCCGGTCCGCATCCCCGTGGTGGTGGTGGCTACGTTCTACAACGGCATGCCTCCGGAGCAGATCGAGGCGAGCATCACCAGCCGCTTCGAGCGCTTCTTCACGCTGGCTAGCGGAGTGGAACATATCGAGTCGCGCTCGCGGCCAGGTGTGAGTTTGATCAAGGTCTACTTTCAGCCGGGCATGGATCCGGATCTGGTGGTCTCGTCCATTTCTAACCTCGCTATGGCCAACCTGCGCCGTCTCCCGCAAGGCACGTTGCCGCCAGTGGTGCTGAAGTTCGACGCTTCGAGCTTCCCGGTGTGTCTGGTGGCGCTCGAAGGCGAAGGGCTCGACGAAGTGATGGTCCGCGATCTGGCGCAGTACAACGTGCGGAATCAGTTGGCGGTGGTGAACGGCGCATCTGTTCCGCAGCCGTTCGGCGGCAAGTACCGGCAGATCATGATCTACGCCGACCCGCTGAAACTCGAAGCGCATCAGTTGAGCCTGATGGACGTGGTGCGGTCAGTGAACGAGACGAACCTCATCCTGCCGGCCGGCGACCTGCCAATCGGCCGGCTCGACTACACCATGTACATCAACAGCCAGGTGAACACGATGAAGGAACTGAACGAAGTTCCCATCAAGGTCACCGGCGCAGCCCCCGTGCGCGTGGCCGACATCGGCGTAGCCAAAGACGCCGCGCAGATCCAGACGAATCTTGTGCGGGTGAACGGCGATCGCAGCGTTTACTCGCCTGTGCTGCGGCAAGGCGGCGACTCGAACACGATCGCGATCGTGGATGGCATCCGCGATGCCGTGAGCAAGCTCACCGACGTGCCCGAGCAGTTGAAGGCGCGGGTGGTGTTTGACCAGTCGAAATTCGTCAAGACCGCCATTGAGACGCTGATCCACGAAGGCGTGCTCGGCTTGGCGCTCACGTCGCTGTTGATTCTGATTTTTCTGGGAAGCTTTCGCGCCACGGTGGCGGTGTTCTTCTCGATCCCCCTCTCGGTGCTGACCACGTTCTTCTGCCTGTCGCTCGGTGGCGGCACCATTAATTCCATGGTGCTGGGCGGGTTGGCGCTCGCGTTCTCACGGCTCATCGACAACTCGGTGGTGGTGCTCGAGAACATCCACCGGTATCTCGAAATGGGCGGCGCGAGCGACGCGGCGGCTGAACAGGGCGGTCGCGAGGTGACGCTGCCGGTGCTGGCGGCCACGCTCACCACGGTTGTGGTCTTCTTTCCCGTGACGTTGCTCTACGGAGTGAGCCGGTTCCTGTTCAGCGCGTTGGCGCTGGCGGTGGTGCTGGCGATGTTCGCGTCGTACTTCGTGGCGATGACCGTGGTTCCGCTATTCTGCGCGCGGTTTCTGAAGGCGCATCAGCTGGAGGGGCATCACCGGAAGACGCTCGGTGAGCTGTGGCTCACATGGTTCAACCGCTGGTTCGAAAAGTTTCTGGATCTCTATCAGGTCACGGTGGAACTGCTGCTCCGCCTTCCTGTAGTCACCGTGTTGGCGATCCTCGCTCTGTGTGCCTCGTCAGCGGTGCTGTGGCCGCGGCTCGATCTCGCCTTTTTTCCGCAAACTGACGCGGGACAGTTCATGGTTAGCATGAAGGCTGCGTCAGGTACACGGCTCACCGCCACCGAGGACGAGATGGCGCACGTGGAGCAGATCGTGCGCGAGGAGATTCCGCCGCGGGAACTCGAAATGACCGTCGCGAACATCGGCGTCACACCCGACTTCTCAGCCATCTACACGAGCAACTCGGCGCCGCACACCGGATTCCTGCAGGTGGAGCTCAAAGACGGCCACAAGGCGAGCAGCTTCGAATACATGGCTCGCGTGCGCCGGCGGCTGGCTCACGACATGCCGCAGTTGACCACGTTCTTCCAATCGGGCGGCTTGGTGGATGCCGTGTTGAACATGGGGATGCCCGCGCCCCTCGACATTCAGGTGAGCGGCACGAATCTTGCTGACGATTTCCGCGTGGCCGCCGACATCGCCAACAAGGTGCGCGGCTTGCCTGGCGTAGCCGACGTATTCATCCCGCAAGACATGGACTATCCGGCGCTCAACGTGGAAGTGGACCGCATGCGCGCGGGCAAACTGGGCTTGACTTCGCGCGAAGTGGTGCAGAACGTGATCACCGCGCTTACGTCGAACCAAATGATCGCGCCAAGCTACTGGGTGGATCCGAAAACCGGCACGGATTACCTGCTAACGGTGCAGTATCCCGAACAGTCGCTGCGCACGCTCGAGGATTTTCGCGCCATTCCGTTGCGGGCTCCGGGACAGCCTGCGCCAGCGCGGTTGGGAGCGGTGAGCGATATCGCGCGCACGACGGCGCCGACCGAAGTGGATCGCTACCAACTTCGCCGCATGATCGATGTACTGGTGCGTCCCGATGGTGAGGACTTGGGCCGGTTGAGCGCGGCGGTGGATCGGATCGTGCGCGGGACCAAGTTGTCGCGCGGTATGCGTGTGGACGTGCGCGGAATGGTGGAAGGCATGCAGCGTTCCTTCTCGAGTTTCGGCGTGGGGTTGATCTTGTCGGTGGTGCTGCTTTACCTGATTCTGGTGGCGCAGTTCCGCTCGTTCATCGATCCGGTGATCATTCTGCTGGCGATTCCGCCCGGGCTTGCCGGCGTGCTGGCGACGCTCACATTGACGGGAACTTCGCTCAACGTGATGTCGCTGATGGGAGTGGTGATGCTGGTGGGGATCGTGGTGTCGAACAGCATTCTGATCGTGGAGTTCGCGCACCGGCAGCGGGAGAAGATGCCCGCGCTCGAAGCTGTGGTGAGCTCGTGCCGGATCCGCATGCGGCCGGTGCTGATGACGTCGCTCGCCACGTTGATTGGACTGTTGCCGATGGCGTTGAAGATGGGCGAAGGCAGCGAAGCCTATGCGCCGCTGGCTCGCGCGATCTTGGGTGGACTGACGGCGTCGTTGTTTTCCACGGTGTTGATCGTGCCTGCGGCGTACCTGCTCATATACCGGCGAGAGAAGGTGGCGGCATGAGAGCTCAGACGGAGGATGTTTCCCACTGGCAAATTGAGAAAATGCCTGCGCTCGAAGCGGTGGTGAGCTCGTGCCGGATCAATATGCGATCGGTGCTAACAACGTCACTCACGACGTTGATCGGGCTACTGCCGGTGGCGCGGAAGCTTCGCGAGGGCAGCGAAGCCTACGCTCCCCTGGGTCGCGCGACACTCCTCCACCAGCGAGAGGAGGTGGTGACATGAGGGCCTGGATTGCCGTGCTGCTATGTCTGCCCGCGGCGGGGCAGCAGAAGCTGACGCTCGATAGCGCGGTGGCGATCGCGCTCAAAAGCAATCCTCGGCTGGCGATCGATCGAATCAACGCCATGGTGTCGCAGGAGGTGGTGAACGAGGTCCGCTCGGGGTTGTATCCGGCGATCTTCGCCAACACCACTGCTGCCGGCGCTACCACCGATAGCCGCATTGCCGCCGGTGGCTTGAATAATCCGATCATCTTCAATCGCTATGCGGCCGGTGCATCGTTCGGCCAACTCATCACCGATTTCGGACGCACGGCGAACCTGGTGCAGAGCACACGGCTTCGCGCGCGGTCGCAGCAGGAGGCGATCGAGGCGTTGCAGGCGCAAGTGGTGCTGGCCGTGCATCGAGCCTATTACTCCGCGCTGCGGGCGATGGGCGTCCTGCGTGTGGCCGAGGAGACCGAGAAGTCGCGTGGCGTGGCCGTGGAACAGGTGACGGCACTGGCGAAGAGCAACCTGAAGTCGACACTGGATGTGACGTTCGCGCAGGTGAACTTGTCCGAGGCGAAGCTGACCGTACTCGCGGCTCGCAACGAGCGGTTGCAGGCGATGGCCGACCTGTCGCTGGTGCTCGGGTTCGCCACGCCGCAAACATTCGAGCTCGAAGATGTTCCGGCGCTGGGCGAAGCTCCTCCGGCGGCCGAGGCGCTGATCGCCGAGGCGAAACAGAACCGGGCGGAGCTGACGTCGCTTCGGACGGAGCGGCAGGCAGCGGCGACGCAGTTGATCGCGGAACGGAAGTTGACGTTGCCCACGCTTTCGGCGCTCGGGGCTGCGGGCGTGGCTCCGGTGCACGATGACCGGCTGAAGAATCGCTATGCCGCGGCGGCGATCAACTTGAACATTCCGGTGTTCAATGGCGGACTCTTCCAGGCGCGCCGCCGCGAGGCCGAGTTGCGCGTGCAGGCGATCGACCAGCGGATTCGCGATCTCGAGGGTCAGATCGCGCGCGAGGTGACGGTGGCGGTGACCAACGGACAGACGGCGTTCGAGCGGATCGCGGTGACGGCGCAACTGCTCGAACAGGCGAAGCTTTCGGCGGACTTGGCGCAGGAGCGGTACGCGCTGGGGCTGAGTTCGATCGTGGAGTTGAGCCAGGCTCAACTCAATCAGACGGCGGCGGAGATCCGCAACACGGCGGCGCGGTACGACTACTTGGCGCAGCGGGCGATGATTGATTTTCAGGCGGGGCGGTTGAAGTAGTTGCGCCGTTACTCGAGTTGAGTTGTGAACGTCTGGGGCCTGGGCGAGCCTTCGACCTCCAGGGTGCGTGTCAATGACGCGTTGTCACTGTGAGCCTGGATCGAAAGTGTGTATTTCTCGCCAACGTAGACGGGAATCTGGACGCGGCCATTCGCATCGGTCGCATCTTCCCGGTACCAGCGTATTCGTCCGTCGCGATCCATCAGTGTCACGTAAGCTTTGGGTATCGCGCGGCCGCTCGGGTGGAGCACCTGGATCGAGAGGGAGGAAGCGATGCGCTTGGGCGGCAGCACCAGGTCGACTCCGGTGATCGCTGCGCTCGTGGCCAGTTGCACGTGCTGGGCGCGCAAGGTCGGCGGGTAGGGTGTTGCGTCGGCATTTGAGGATGCGTTCACCCCAACCGCATACTCGCCGCGCGGAAGTCGCCGAATCTCGTAATGGCCACCGGAACCGGTTGGCGAGGAGCCGGCCGGATCGGTATGGACGTAGGCGCCTTCAACGCGGAAGACCTCGACCGTTAGTCCGGCGACAGGCCGCCCATCCACTCCCCGAACGTGACCCGAGATTCGCCCATCCGGCCACATTGCGAAGTATCGGATCGCGCAGCCGCGTGCACCCAGATCGATCTGGCCGGAAACCGGTGCTTCCCGGCCGTCTGCCGTTTGCTTGTTGAACTCCTCGTCGGGTACGAAGCCAGGCTTCGACACGGTGATGTTGTAGCGGCCTGGAAGAAGACTACGGTATTCGTACCATCCGTCTCCATCACTCGCCGTTTCGAGCGATCCGGATGGGCCGATGGCTAGCACGGAAGCGGCCGCGAGACTGTTCCTTCCCGGCCATTCGTAGACGCGGCCGAGGATTCTCGGTGGTCCGCCGCGCGCTTGGTGGCGAAGGGCTTCGAGAATTCGTTCGTTCCCATGAACGGGAAACGTTGGAGAGCACGCGGGCATCGCATACTCGCCGGCCTGGGTCCCCTTGGAGGCATAGACTACGTAACGTTCGCCAGCGCGGAAATGGAGTTGGCAGGGGAGGGTCGAGACGACGACGCGTGACTCCGGCTGAGGTGAGTCGCGTAGCGCTTCCTCTACTACGAGGCTTGCCGGAAAACGGACGAATTCCTGCCCTGACCCATCGCCGATCACGCGCCCGACGAACACGGTCCCGTTCATCGCGGCCGAACATAGGTCGCCCGCCGGAGGGCAAGTGCAGGCGAGAACCGGCGCAGCGATCAAGAATAAAGAGATCCTCATCGATCTTCCTCTGAGCGGCGCAGGTGGATCACCACCGGCGTTGACGACTCTTCAATCTTGATTTTCGCCGATCCCTCGCTCGATCGCGAGTCGCGCCAGTGCGTTACCTTGACCTCGTATTCTTCGCCGGCGTACGCGCGCAGTTCCGCCCAGCCGTTGTCGTCTGTGACCTCGGACGCCCGCTTGCGTCCGTCCGCGTTTCTCAGGTCTACGGTCGCATTGGAAGCTGGCGAGTCATCGCCCCTGACGGCGCGCACACGAAGCGCGATTGCCTTCCGTTTCGGCGGCAGGAGCAGATCGATTCCCGTGACTTCACCTGGCTCACCCACGGCGACGATCGTTGGTGCGTCCGCGTCGCCGAACATGGTCGGCGGATACTCGTTGGCATCGACATCTTCGTCGGCGTTGACGCCGATGACGTAGCCGCCCGGTGGGAGTCCGGGTATGGTGTAATGGCCCGCGTCGTCGGTCACGGCGCTTTGAAGGGCACGGGCTCGCACGGGGTTACCCACATTCTCGAAGGCCTCCACAGTCACTCCTCGCAGTCCGCGCCCGGCGAGATCGCGGACCGTGCCTGAAACATGGCCGTCTGGCCACATGCCGAAGTCACGCATGCTGCACGAGTTCTCGCGGAGATCGACTGGCTCATCGCGATGGGCGTAACTGTAGGCGTCCGCGAAAAGACCCGGCTTCGAAATCGACATGCGGTAGCGTCCGGGAGACAGGCTGCGAAATTCGTAACGCCCGAATCCGTCGGTGACTGCTGGATGAGATACGCCCTCGCCCTGCGCCGTCACGCGGACACCGGAGACGGTTCCATCGTGACCGTAAAGGGGAACGCTGCGGTACACGTGTCCCACTAGTCGCGGAGCGCCTCCTCGGATCTGATTCCGTATAGCATCGAGAACATGCTCGCCGCCTCGGAGCGCGAAGCTCGGCGAGCACTGAGGGATCTCGAGTAGCGCATGGGCGCTGTCTTTCCACTTCGCGAAGACGACCCATGGTTTGCCGGTCTCGGGCTCTATGCCGCCCACCGAGCGGCACGATGTGACTGACACCTCGCGAATCCCTTCCGGGAAGCCGAGTAGCCCTTCCTCGATCACCATCTTGAACTTGGGCTGGAAGAGCAATGGGCGCTCGCCGGCCACGTGGCCAATGAAGGCGACAGTACCTGCAGCGGCAGCCTCACGGCATGGGTCTTCAGGGAAGCACAGCCTCGCCGTCAGAAGAGAGGCTGTGGTGAGGAAGAGAAGTCCTCCACGCATGTAGCTTGGACTGGCGAGGGCGCTCGCCGGTTTCGACTTTTCGACAGTAGATTTGCACGAGGCGTCATCCTCAACCGGGTACGCCGACTCATGGACGAGGAAAAGGCTTGGCCATCCCCGCCGGACGAGGCAGAACGAAATCAATCCCAGTGACTTCGCCGGACTCGGGAACCACGAAGGAGCCCTTCCGCTCGGAGACGACTTGCCTGCCCGATGAATCCCGGTATGTGAACTGCACTGTGTACCTACCCGGCGGCAAGGTTCCGGCGGTGTAGCGTCCGTTCGCGTCAGTTCGGGCCGTGTTGAACAGTACGCCGTGCCGATCCCCGTTGGGTGAGATCTCCCGGCCGTCGACGTCGACTCCCCGTACTGGCTTGCCCCGCAGGTCTCGAACTGTGCCGGAGATACGCCCGTTTGGGAACATCGTTGCGTTCTTGACCTGACAGTGCCCGGCAGGAACTTCGACTTTACCTCTGAATATCCGCTCCCCGACAAGCTCGGGCCCACTTGCCCCACGCCAGTTGAACCAGCCGAAGAACTCCGCGCCCGGCACGAACCCCGATTTCGATATGCTCAGTTCGTACTTCCCTGGCGGGATTCCACGAAGCTCATACGCGCCATGGATGTCGGTTGTCGTCTCGTAGGACCCACCGTCGCCGCGCGCAACTATCTTGACCCCTGCCAGTCGAGTCGTATGTGGGTACCCTGCTTCGCTCCTCCCGACAGTGCCCACGAGACGGGGCGGCCCGCCTTTGAGCTGGTTCTTCACCGCGTCGAGCATGTGCCCATTTCCGTCAAGTAGAAAGGACGGACTGCATCCGCTAATGCCGACTTCGAATGGTCCGTATGGCGGCTTTCCGGAAATGACGACCCAGCGTTGTCCCTTTGCTACTGACGTGCCGAGGCTCCAGCCAGCTCCGGTGTGTACTCGGATTTCCTTCAGCGCGGAGGGAACGTTGAGTATCCTCTCTTCGATTGCCATCCTGGCTGGGAGAAAATTCTTGTTATCGTTCTCCACCAACACGCGGCCGACGAAGATCACTTTGTCAGGAGTCGTCTCGTCACAAGCCGTAGGAGCCCGGCAAACGGTCGCCAACGCACCCTTCACCAGGACCAGCGCCAATACCGCGCGCATCCACCCCTCCGCTACGCAGCCAACTCCGCCCGGATCGCATCCGCAATCCGGTCCGCATAAGCCTTCACGCGTTCCACCGTCGGACCCTCCACCATCACCCGCGCCAGCGGCTCCGTACCCGAGAAGCGCACCAGCACCCGTCCGTCGCTGCCGAGTTCCGCCGTCACCGCGTCGATTGCCGCGTTCACTCCAGCCAGTTCGGCCAGCGGCTTCCGCTGCTTCACCCGCACATTCACGAGCGTCTGCGGATACACGTCGAGCCCGCCCACCAACTCGTCGATCTTCTTGCCGGTAGCCACCATCACTTCGAGCACGCGCAGCGAGGTGAGCAGTCCGTCGCCGGTGGTCGCCTGCTGCAGCATGATCACGTGACCCGACTGCTCGCCGCCGATGGCTGCGTTGAGCCGCAGCATCTCTTCGAGCACGTACTTGTCGCCCACGCTGGTCCGCACCAGTTCGATCCCTTCGGTCTCGAGCGCCTTCTGGAGCCCGAGGTTCGACATCACGGTCGCCACCACGCGGCCGCCAGTGAGCTTGCCTTGCGACTTCAGGTGCCGCGCGATCAGGAGCATCACGGCGTCGCCGTCGATGATCTGTCCGCTCGCGGCCACGGCGATGCAGCGGTCCGCGTCGCCATCGAAGGCGAAGCCCGCGTCGGCCTTCTCGGCCACCACGCGGCGAGAGAGAGCGTCCACATGCAGTGCGCCACAGTCGAGGTTGATGTTGCGGCCGTTCGGCTCGCAGCCGATCGCGATCACCTCGGCGCCCAGCTTTCGCAGTAGAGACGGCCCCAGGTGCGCGGCGGCGCCGTTGCCGCAGTCGATCACCAGGCGGAGCCCCGAGAGCGATCCGATGAACGTCGAGGCGAGGTAGCTCAGGTACTGCTCGTCGAGCTTGGCTTCGGTTTCGAGCGCTAGCCGCGACTCAGCTACGCCTTCGGCGAGCAGCCGGAAGATGTTTCGCTCGAGTTCGAGTTCTTGTTCATCTGGGAACTTGTAACCGTTGTGCCCAAAGACTTTGATGCCGTTGTCCTGGAACGGATTATGCGACGCCGAGATCATCACGCCGGCGGCGAAGTCGCCCATGCGCGTCAGGTACGCCACGCCCGGAGTCGTAATTAGCCCGGCCAGCCGCGCCGTGACGCCTTGCGACGCCAGGCCCGCCGCCACCGTCTCGGCGATCCATGGGCCCGACTCGCGCGTGTCCATGCCGATCACCACCTGGGGCGCGGGCACAGCCTTGGGGTGCGCTTTGATCCACTCTCCCAGGGCCGCTCCTACGGCGTATACAGTCTTGGGGTCAAGCGGAGACGTACCCGCCACTCCCCGGATTCCATCCGTTCCAAAAAGCTGTCTTGCCACTGATTGCTCAGTTCCTGCCAGCGCCGCCCGGTTTCACCTCGATGTGCACTTTGACGCCTCCCGAGCCTCGCGCGGCGCCTTCCTCGGGGCGGACACGCGGGTCGGAAACGTAGACGTTGACAGGGAACTCCTCCGTTCCTTTGGTATCGCTCAAATCGACCGGGTCAGTCTCGACCGAACTGATTTCCCTCACCCGGCTTTCGGGTCCCGCGATTCTGATCATCGCGGGCGCTACTCTTTGGTTTACCACTTCGAAGCCCGCCGGTGGGGGAGCCCCGATCTTGATCGTCACCGGCACCTCGCGCACCAGCCTCCTTTCGAAGCTGAGGCGGACCTGCGAAGGCACGGCTTTATCCACCACTAACCCCGGCGGAAGGGTCACATCGCCGGTGGTAATGGGGAAGGTGCGCTCGCCGGGGCGGCTGACCGACTTGAGGTCGAGCAGCACAACGGCTCCGGCCAGGTTCGCCGGCGTCAGCTTGCCCGCCGGACCCCGGATTTCCAACTGCACCTTATCACTAACATCGGAGCTCACTTCTAATTCTTTAGGGATGTTGCGGTATTCCACCGGCGCCGAGATCGACGCGGTCAGTTCCTGCTCCTGGTCCAGCATGGCGTACCAGATGCCCACTGCCGCCGCCAGTGAGAACAGCTTGTAGCCGATGTTGCGAGTGACGAACTTGAGCATCGCGGTCTACCGTTGCGCCTCCGGGCGGGGAGACGGCTCCGCGTCCACCATCGAGGGCTCGGCGGTGGTCTTGGCCGGGTCGGATTTGCCGCCCATGTGCGCGGCGATCTTCTCGGCCGCTTGTTCGAGCGTGAGGTCGCGTGTGAGCACGCCGAAGGCGGCCGCGGAAATCGTACCCGTTTCCTCGGAGACCACGAGCGAGAGACAGTCCGTCTCTTCGGTCACGCCGATGGCCGCGCGATGGCGCGTGCCCATGGTGCTGACCAGTGCGGGGTTCATGCTGAGCGGCAGGAAGCAGGCAGCTCCGGCAATGCGCTCGTTCTGCACGATCACGGCGCCGTCATGGAGCGGAGCTTTCGGCTGAAAGATCGCGAGCAGCAGGTCAGTGGACACGTTGGCATCGAGCGGGACCCCGGTTTCCACGAAGCTCTTGAGACCGCTGTAGCGCTCGAGCACGATGAGCGCGCCGATCTTATGGCGCGAGAGATGATCGAGCGCAAGCAGGATCTCCTCGACGAATTCGCGCCGCTTCAAGCTGCCGCCGAAACCCACCCAACTGCGCCGCCCGAGTTGCGCCAGCATGCGCCGGATCTCGGACTGGAACATTACGATCAGACCGAACACCGTGTAGGGAGCCACCGTCTCCATGATGGTTTGCAGCATGGTGAGGTTGAACCACACGGCCAGCATGTAGAAGCCGAACAACACAGACAAGCCGAGCAGCACCTGCGCTGCGCGCCGGCCCTTGATGATGATCAGCAGTTGATAGATGAGAAAGGCCGTGATGAGGATGTCGGCGGCGGATCGAGCGTCGATCTTGGGCAGGGTCATGCGTCGCCGTCTACATCACTTTCTCGGGTCTAGGCTGGGAACCGGTACATCGCTTCCGCGATGGGCGTGCCCGTCACTTCGATCTTGTTCAAGTTAGCCGCGCCGAGTCCTCGTTCCTCGGCCAGCAGCAGCGTGTTGTCGCACCGCTTGAAGGCGCCGCTGCCTTGGGCGCGCGGATCGTACCCCATTACGGCGGTGGCGACCGTATCCGTGGTTACCGGGTTGGTCCCGATGATCATCACGCCGGGCTTCACGTATGCCAAACCGCGAATCCACGGACCCTCGCCACCCGTCACCGTCTCGATGCCGTCGATGATGGAGATATGAATCGGGCGGGCCGAGACCAGATCCACCGTGACGCGTGGCATGCGGTAGCTGGGCTCGCGGCTCGACTGCGGGTCGATCTCTGGGGCAGCGATCGAAGCCGGCGCGCGCTTCCCGAAGTGACAGCAGTTCACCCGGCCCTTGGTGGGGCTCTCGTTGGGCTCGTCTTTGCCGGCGTCGTCACCGTAGATCGCCGCGGGCGTGATGCCGAAGATGTTCTTCATGGCCAGCGTGACACCGCAGGTCGCGTGGTTCTTCAGCTTGGCCATCGATACGAATACATCGGTCTCGTCGTAGATTTGGTTCAGGTGGTAGGAAGGGAATATCCCCACCGCCGTTGGCACCAAAAACTTCACGTACTTCTTGAAGTTTCCCAGCCCATTGGTATTCTCGAACGAGACGTTATCGCCGATGCTCTTGAGTTGGCGGACGTTCCAGCCCGAGTCGAGCATGTACTCTTCGAGCGGTCCGGCGGTGGCCCAGGCGCTTTCGACAAAACGAACCCGTTTCGCTCCGGCCTTGACGCAGAGCTGAGCAAAGGCAGCAATCTGCTTGGGGTGCGTGTAGTGGGTGACGCCGAGCGGCTTGCCTTGGAACTTCAGCGCTGGGCTGCCGGTGAGGTTCACCTTCACGGTTACTGACTTGCCCCTGACCATTCCTTCGAGCCCGCCCAACTGATCGAACATCTTCGCCATCAGCGCGGTTTGGTCCTCGTCGTAGGACGAGCACTTGGCGATAGCGACGGGCGCCGTGGGCGTGGTCTTAGCCAAAGCCGGAGTGGCGAGCATGGCGGCGAGCAAGTCACGCCGCGTCATGGTCGAAAAAGCAGATCGCATATCCCACCTCATTCTATTACCAGTGTGGCGATGGAGGAAAGCTTTTCGAGGTCTACCCCCGAGCCATCCTCATGTTCGTAGATGGCCAGATCTCTCCCGGCGGAGCCTGGCTCGTGGATCTTGGCCTTGGCGAACTTTCCCAGCAGATGGACGGCGACGTTTTCCACCGGATAGTCGGAGTAGTTCACCAGATGCAGCACGAGCGGCTTGCCAGTTGCCGGCGTCACCATGTTCGAAAGTACGCTCGACACGTTGAATAGACGCGCGCCCAGGTTGTGGCGGCCGGTCATCGAGTTCACTTCTTTCCAGATCTGGTCAATGACCTTGATCTCTTCCTCGCCGAGCGTGATCTTGTCGTCTTGCGCGGGCGGGAACTTCCAGCCCGGAGGCGCGTTCAGCAGCGTCCCGCCGCCGCGTGTGAACGTGCGCAGGATCTCCTTCTGCTCCGGCGTCAGCCGGGCAGGGTCGACGTTCACCGCCATCTTGGCGAGCTTCATTTCGGCATCGCTCAGCTTGGGTGGAGTGACCGGACGCACCGGCGTGTGCTTCACCGTGATCATGTCGAGAATACCGCCGGAAATGAGTCCACCGCTGTTCACATCTTGTACCAGGGCAAGCTTCCCGTAGATCTCCATCGGCTGCCAGTCCTTGTGCTCCACCCAATAGAAGGCAAGCGTGTCACCGATCTTCTTCCAGTCTTTCAACGTAGCCACGTCGCGGGCGAGCAGACGCTTCTCGAAGCCGGGGTCGAGCGCGAGCACCCATTTCGCGCCGACGATAGCCGCGTCGGCAATGGCTTGCAAGTAGCGCGCGGCCGGGATCACCTGATTGGCCGGCGGCACGTAGCCCATCCAGACTTGCGCTTTCGTCGAGACGCGAAAGAAGCGCAGGAAGCCGGCGTTGGTGTCGATCCACGGACCGCCGCTCGGTGCGGCTTTCGTCTTGTCCTCGACGGTGTTGATGCCCGGCCAGACGCCTTGGTTGGTGGCGAGGATCGGGGAGGCGGAGTCAAACTGGATGCGCGCGCGAGGACCCATCTCGACCACGAGCAAGCCGGAGTCACGCAGGGCCGGGGCAGGGGAGGGGTCAAACTTGCCTTCGAGGACGATCCCCGAGAGTCCGGCGGCTTTGGCGCGGGTGGCGAGTTCCTTGGTGTCGTCAGTGGCGTGGATCAGCCCGAAGGTGGCGATGCCGGATTTCTCCGCGGCTTCGGAGAACGGCTTCGACCAACGGGAGGGTTCGAGCAGGAGGCAGTTGATCGGGGTCTGCTTGACGAGGTCGAGCGACTGGGAATCGGAGGAGGACCAACGGGCAGGGATGAGGTCCGCCGCTGCAATTGCGAGTGCAAGAGCGATCCACATGATGTTAGGAGTCTGATTTCGAGCAGCTCATATCGGTGGCAGTGGCACGCGATACTTACCTGCAAACACTTCCCCGAACAGCACGACCGTCTGATCGTGGATCTTCCCATTCGTCGCCATCACGTGCGGACCGCGCAGTTCCGCCGCCTCGCCCTTCATCCCCGAGGTGCGGCCGCCCGCTTCTTCCACGCACAGCAGCCCCGCGGCCATGTCCCAGGGATTGAGTCCGAACTCCCAGAATCCGTCGAGCCTTCCCGACGCTACGTGCGCCAAGTCGAGCGCGGCCGAGCCGCTGCGGCGCACGCCATGCGAGATCATCGCCACCTGATGAAAGAAGTGGATGTTCACGCTCAGGTGGCGCTTGCGGCTGGGGAACCCGGTGATCAGCAGCGCGTCTTCCAGCCGTTCCGTCTTCGAAACATGAATACGGCGATTGTTCAGATACGCGCCGGACCCGCGTTCGGCCGCGAACAACTCCTGCCGGGTGGGATCGAAGATGACGCCCGCGATCAGTTGCCCGGCCTGCTCGAGCGCCAGCGTCACATTGAACGCCGGGTAGCCGTGCGCGAAGTTGGTGGTGCCGTCGAGCGGGTCGACATACCAGCGAAACTCGGAGCCAGTCTCGCGCCCGCCGCCTTCTTCGGCGACGATCGAGTGGTTGGGAAAGTGACTGCGCAGCCGCTCGACGACGAGCTTTTCCGAAGCCCGATCGGCCTCGGTGACCAAATCGGCATCGCCTTTGAGTTCAAAGGCGACTCTGCGTTCGAAATAGTGCGCCAGCAGTGCGCCGGCTTCGCGTGCGATCTCGGCTGCCGTTTCGAGATATGACGCCACTAGGCGGCTACCTCGTACAGGTACTTGATGTCGTGCTTGTAGATGAAGAGGTTGGGTTCGCTGTCGCGGGTGACGCGGATGAAGTTGTGGTCGTAGTATTCGATGGTTCCGACCACTTCCATGTCGTCCATCAATTTGACGCAGACCCGGGTGTGATTGTCGATCAGACCCTTGATGTACTTCACCTCTTCGAAGGTCTGTTCCGGAGCTCGCGTTTTGCCTTTGGGTTGTGGTTTGTTCATGGTGGAGAGGGGCTTACCCTCCATAATAGCCGTCGCGTGAATAGACCCGCAAATCGGTTCCCTTGGCGGTGATCTTCACGGGATGGAAGGCCGGTGGCGATGCCGGCAAGCCCTTGGGGTAGTATGCGAGAAGATACTGCGTGCGCAGGTCGCGCAGGATGTCGTCGAGCGCTTTGTCGAGCGCCGCGCCCACGCTCGGAAAGAACACGCGGCCTCCGGTGCTGCGGCCGAGAGTAATGAGCGCGTTCTCGCCACCGATGTTGCGGCCAGCGTCGTTGGTGATGGGCACCACCACCAGCGAATAGATCGACGCTTCGGCTCGATGCACGGACTTGAGCGCGTCGTGGAAGTTCCGGTAGCTGGTGGTGTCTCCGCCGTCGGTCACTACCACGATCACGCGGCGACCGGGCCGCTCGCCGAGAGGTTCGGCAACCAGCGTCAGCGCATCGTAGAGAGACGTTCCGGCTTCGGCTTTGAGACTAGTGAGCGCTTTTCGGATCCGCGCGGTGTTGCGTGTGTAGCCCGAGTGCTGCTCCACTTCGTGATTGAAGCTGTAGAGGGCCAGCGCGTCTTTGGGATTGCCCTCGCGCGTCAGCGCCGTCAGGAATCGCGACGCGGACTCGATCTCGTACTTCAGATCTTTCGCCGTGGAGCCACTGGTGTCGATGAGCAGTGCGATCGAAAGCGGTAATTCGGTCTGGCGCTCGAAGACCGCGATCTCCTGCGGCACTCCGCAATCGGTGAGCGTGAAGTCCGCTTTGTCGAGTCCGCCGACGAGTTGTCCGTCGGCGTTCTTGACCGTGGCGAGGAAGCGAACGAGCTTGACGTCCACGCGGAGGACGGGCTCTTGCTGGGCCATCAGAAGGCCCGCTGAGCCGAGAAATCCCCGCCGTGTCATGGACGCTGCTTACGAGGGCTGATTGCGCTGGAGAACCGAGTCATCCCAGTCTCCGTCCACCCAAACCTCTCCGTCGACGAAATATTCCTTCTTCCAGATCGGTACGATTTTCTTGAGCCGGTTGATGCCTTCGAGCGCGGCGTCGAACGCGGGCTTGCGATGCGGAGCGGTGACGATCACGGCCACGCTCGTCTCACCGATCTCCATGCGGCCAAGCCGGTGCACCAGCGCGATGCGGCCGATGGCGTGGGCGGCGGCGATCTCGCGACCGATCTGCGCCATCATCTTCACGGCCATTTCTTCGTAGCACTCGTAGTCGAGGAATCGCGTCGCGCGGCCCTTGGTGTTGTTGCGGACGACGCCTTCGAAGTCGACAAACGCGCCATCTTCGCCGCGCAGCAGGCGCTTGACGACGGACTTGGTGTCGATCTCGTTGCGCGTGAGCGCGAAGAAGTGTCCGGCCTCGTCTTCGATGGTGTGGGTGTAACGTCCCGAGCCACCGCTCACAGGCGGCAGGAACGCGATCTCGTCGCCTTCGGAGATGGCGGCGGAACGGTCAGCGAATTCGTGATTGCGGGCCAGCACGATGCTCGATTCGAACTTGCGGAGGTCGGGCCGCCCGGCGGCGTAATGGTCGAAAACGTCTTGGACGGAGCCGCCGTGGGCAAGGTCAAGCTCATCGGCGGAGCGGCCTACCAAGTCTTTCACTTGGCCGAAAAAGAGGACTCGGACTTTCACAGCGCTATGCTAACAGACGTACTCCGAATGCCCCGGGTTGCGGCGCTCTCTCAGGACAATTGCCGAAATGCGAGCCGGATGGAGGCGATCAGATGCTGGAAGGATCGGGATCGCGGGTTGGTCAATTCGAGGTGCGGAGCGATCGCTCTCGAACCGGCCACCTTCTGGTAGCGTTGTTTCGTGATCTTGGCCAGGTGCGAAGATGGCGAAACGACCGCGTCGGGATTGCGGTAAACGGCCTTGTGCTGAAGCCGGGCGACTCCGCGAAGGTTCAAGCCGGTTTCCACCGCTTGCAGATCGCCGAGGTAGAAAGCTTCCAACTCGTGACACGCGATGCGGACCACGGCTTCCGGTCTTCGCGCCGCCCTGCAGATCTTCTTCAACCGGCCCTTCACCTCGAGGCAGTCCTCCCGGTCCTTGTCTCTTATGATGACGAAGCGTGCGTTTGGGTTCAGGTAGCCCCTGAGTTTTCCAAGCAACTGTTGTTCGAGGTCCTGCTTGCCGTCGAACGTGACGAAACGCGGCTCGACGCCTTGTGGCGGTCCCAGCCGAGCAAAGACGATCTCGAGCATGGCCTGCGCCGACTCCTCTTCCAGAAAGAAGACCACTTGTCTGGGAGCGTGGCTCACGCGGGATCCGCCCCCTCGAAGAATCCCTGCTTCCAGAGGCGGCCCATCTTGTCTCCATCCTCCATGTAACGAGAGATCTGGCTGTCCTGGCTGGCTCTCATGATCGTCGAGACGCCACGCGTCTTCACCAGCCAAAAGACTTCTTCCAGGCGCATCGCGTTGAGGAGATCCGGCGAGTGCGTCGATACCATGACTTGCCCACCTCGCGAAGCGTAGTCTCGGAATTCCTCGGCCAACTCGGTCATCAGCTTCGGGTATAGTTGGTTCTCCGGCTCTTCGATGCAAAGTAAGGGATGGGGCTTGGGGTCGTGAAGGAGGACCAAGTAGGCGAACATCTTGATGGTTCCATCGGAGACGTAGCGGTCCAGGAACGGAGTTTTGAACGTTCCGTCGCGGAATCTGAGAATGAGGTATCCGTCCGCAGTCAACTCCGGTTCGATCTCGCTGACGCCGGGCACGCGGTGCCTCATTCGGTCGAGAATTCGGTCGAAGACCGAGCGATGGTTTTCGTAGAGGTACTGTGCGACACGAGGGAGGTTGTCCCCTGTCTCCGACAGATGTTCTCTCGCGCCTGTCGCCTCTTTCCGGCCACGGGCGGCGTTGATGTGAAAGTCCGACACGTGCCAGTTCTCGAGCATTTGCCGGAGCACGTTGGCCGCCTTGAACCGCTGAAACTGTCCCAAGCCCTTGATTGCGAGAATGTCGGGCGAGTCCAGCGTCTGGTGTTCGCGAGTGAGGTCTTCGTCGGCCTTCTGGAAATCCTCCTCGTTCGAGATTGCGAAGCCTTGTCCGCGCTGGAAGTCCAAAAAGTAGAATGGAGCCCCGTATCGGCCGCGCTTGTAGCGGAGGAACTCACGAGCGACCACCGGCCTCCCTTCGAATTCGCCGATCTCTAAGTGATATGTCACGAGCCTTGACCGGCCGGCTATTGGAGTCTGCACCTGCAGCTCAATGACGATGGGCTCCTTGTCTTTTCCTCTAGTTATGACTTCCCTAAACCGCCCCCGCGCATCCAGCGCTTGGCGTACATTACCGGTCAAGGCGTCTCGCAGGAAACCGAAGACGTCGAACAGTGTCGACTTTCCGGTTCCATTTGCGCCAACTAGGACCATGAAGCTCGGGATGTCAACGATCGTGACGCTCTGAAGGGCCTTATAGTTGCGGATGGTCAGTGACTTAAGGGTCATTGGCGGGTATCCTAGACCTAGCCTATTGTAGCCGGAATGCCGCCATCCGCCACATGCGCGCCGAAACCCCTATAATGTCAGCTTCAGTGACAATCCACGAGGCGCGTCTCCGCGTCCGATACGCCGAAACGGACCAGATGGGCATCGTCTACCACGCCAACTACTTGGTCTGGATGGAGGTGGGGCGAGTGGAGTTCTTTCGCGCGCGCGGACTGCGGTATCGTGACTTCGAGACCGAGGCGGGTCTGAAACTCGCGGTGGTGGAAGCCGGCTGCCGGTATCACTCGCCGGCGCGCTACGACGACGAGATCGCCGTGCGGACTCAGGTTACCGAGACGAACGCGCGCATGGTGGTGTTCGGCTACGAAATCGTGAATGCCGCGACGGGGCAGACTCTCGCGACCGGGCACACGAAACATGTGTTTCTCGACAGCGAGGGCAAGCCTCGCAAGGTGCCAGAGGCGTACCGGCCGGCGTTCGCAGCCGACTCGGAGAGCTGACGTGCCTGATTCCAAGGCCAGGGTTTTCGTCGCCATGCCTTTTCGGGCGGATCACTCGGCCGCTCTCTGGAAGTCTGTTCAAAACGCATGCGCCAAGGTGAAATTCGAAGCGCGCCGCGCCGATGAATTTCGCGGGCCCGGCCTGGTGATGGGTGATATCCTTCGCGAGATCGACAGGGCAGAGCTGATCGTTTGCGATGTCACCGGCAAGAATTCGAACGTGATGTACGAACTGGGGCTCGCTCACGCCCGAACGGACAGAGTGATTATGGTTCGGCGGGCTAGCCGGAGCCGATTGCCTTTCGACATAGCCGGACTGCGCTGCATCTTCTTCGATCTCGAAGCCATGCACGAGTTCGAGCGGGCTCTCGCGAGCGCCCTGCGGGTTACGATGCCGCCGCGAATGCCGAAGGTGATTCGGGGCCGCAACGAACGCTCGCGGTCTGTGGTGAGTGACTTGAAACAGCTCTTGGCTCTCTCCGGCGATGAATTGTCGAAACAGTGCGTGTGGTTCAGTGGCTTTCTCTCGACTCTGGCGATCGGGGAAGCCGAACCGTTCGGCAAGCGAGAACAGCAGTATCGCCGGTTGCTGCTAGAAGACAAGCAGTGCATGCTCGAACTGGCGCGTCGCGGTTGCCGGGTCCGGCTGATCATTTCGCCCCCGCGGGACGGAGCCCAAGTGCCGGAGGGGGGCGCAACGGCCGCGTTTCGTCTCCGGACCCTTCTTGTGCTGCTCGAAGACAGGAACGAGAAGGGGCTCGGGAATCTGGAATTCGTCATTTCCCCTCATCGCCAGAAGCACCTCTACATCATCGGCTCGATCGCCGTCTCAGAGGGTTTCAAGATTCGCCCGGATCGGGGTTACGAGCTCACGCTGCGCCAAGACGATCCGGAAGCGGTGGCTGACATTACCGCGGCTCATGAGATCCTTTTCGAAGAACTGAAGGCGTACACCTTGTCGGCCTATAGCAAGGGCCGCCATCGCCCGCACCGCGACTCCACCACAACCCTTCTCCGCCGCTGTGCGATCAATGCTCTGAAGCAGGCACTGGCCGAACGCCCGACAAACTGATCGTTCAAGAAACCGCCGCGGCGGCGTAATGGATTGAGGCGTGCAACAAGATTCGCAGAGCATGTTCTGGACCCTGCCCGCGGCCGATGCCATCCGTCAACTCGACACGCGCCGCGAAGGGCTGACCTCGGCCGAAGCCGCCGAACGGCTGTCTCGCTACGGACCGAACACTCCGCGCGAACATCGCCGGGCATCCATGCTGCGCATGCTGGCGGCCCAGTTCGCGAGTCCGTTGGTGTTGATTCTGGTGTTCGCCGTGGTGGTTTCGGCGCTGGCCGGTGCGTGGGTTGACGCAACGGTGGTGCTGGCGATTGTCGCCGGTAGCGGAATCCTCGGCTTCGCGCAGGAGCACATGGCCAGTTCCGCCGTGGAGCGGCTGCGGCAGCGCATTACGGCCAAGACCCAGGTCCTTCGGGATGGGCAGGCGGCGGCGATCCCGATTCCCGAGGTAGTGCCCGGCGACATCGTGTCGCTGTCCGCGGGAAGCCTCATTCCCGCCGACTGCCTGTTGCTCGATGCCCGGGACTTCTTCGTCAGCCAGTCCGTTCTTACGGGCGAGACGTTCCCGGTGGAGAAGAAGCCGGGCGTTGCCGCCGCCGATGCCGGAATCGCCGAGCGGCCGAACTGCGTCTTCCTTGGCTCCAGCGTGCGCAGCGGCATGGCGACGGCCCTCGTGGTCCGCACAGGCGCCGGGACGGCGTTCGGAGAGATCGCGGCCCGGCTCGAAACGCGGCCCCCGATGACCGAGTTCGAGCGCGGGCTCCATCACTTCGGGATCATGTTGATGCAAGTGCTGGTGGCGCTGGTGCTGCTGGTGTTTGCCGCGAACGTGCTCTATGCCAAGCCCGCGATCGACTCGCTGCTGTTCGCCGTGGCATTGGCTGTGGGGCTGACTCCGCAACTGCTGCCCGCCATCTTTACCATCACGCTTTCCAAGGGCGCGCAGCGGATGGCCGCTGGCGGCGTGATTGTGCGGAGGCTGAATGCGATCGAGAACCTGGGCAGCATGGACGTGTTATGCACCGACAAAACCGGCACGCTGACCGAAGGCGTGATCCGGCTCGATGGGGCATTCGATGCGGAGGGTAAGGCGTCGCCAGATGTGCTGCGCTACGCGGTGCTGAACGCAACGTTCGAGACGGGCCTCGGCAATCCGCTCGATGACGCGATCCGCGCGCAGGGCGAGACCTCAAACATCGAAGGCTACCGCAAGTTCGACGAGATTCCTTACGACTTCATCCGAAAGCGGCTCAGCGTCGCCGTCATCGCGCCAGAAGGGCCGCCTGAGTTGATCACGAAGGGCGCGCTCGAAGCCGTGCTCGACATCTGCGCCTCGGTGCGCGAAGGCGCGCTCGACGAAGCGCGTCGCCAGGGAATTCTCGCCCGCTATGAAGACTGGGGCCGGCAGGGATTTCGTGTGCTCGGCGTGGCGTCGCGCCGGCTGCCATCGGCCGCGCCATTGAGCCACGACGACGAACGCGAGATGACGTTCGAGGGATTCCTCATCTTTTTCGACCCTCCAAAGCAGGCGATGCGCGAGACCTTGGCCGATCTCCGCCACCTCGGCGTGGACCTGAAGATCGTCACTGGAGACAGCCGCGGCGTGGCTCTCCATATCGCCGAGACCGTCGGGCTCGACTCGGGCGGCGTGCTCACCGGACACGAACTCCGCCAGATGGGCGACGAAGCTCTCTGGCATGCGGCGGAGAAAACCACGCTGTTCGTGCAGGTGGATCCCAACCAGAAAGAGCGCATCATCCGGGCGCTGCAAAAGACCGGGCACGTGGTCGGATACATGGGTGACGGCATCAACGATGCGCCAGCGCTGCACGCCGCGGACGTCGGTATCTCGGTGGATCAGGCTGTCGACGTGGCCAAGGAAGCGGCGGACCTGGTGCTGCTCGAACACGATCTGGCCGTGCTGCACTCGGGAATCGAGCAGGGCCGGCGCACGTTCGCCAACACCCTCAAGTACATCTTTACCAGCACCAGCGCCAACTTCGGCAACATGCTGAGCATGGCGGGCGCGTCGCTGTTCCTGCCGTTTCTTCCGCTGCTCGCCAAGCAGATCCTGCTCAACAACTTCTTGGCCGACATTCCGGCGATGTCGATCGCCGGCGACAACGTGGACCGGAACTGGGTGGAGCGCCCGCCGCGTTGGGATATCCACTTCATTCGCCGCTTCATGATCCGCTTCGGGCTGATGAGCTCGGTGTTCGACTACGCGACCTTCGGCATGCTGCTGTTCATCGCGCACGCCACGCCGGAGGTGTTCCGGACTGCATGGTTCGTCGAGTCGTTGTTGACGGAGCTTGTGATCGCGCTCGTGGTCCGGACGCGAGTGCCGTTCTATCGGAGCCGGCCGGGTAGCGCGCTGCTCGTCTCCACCATCGCTGTCACCGCCGTGGCCCTGTCGATTCCTTACTTGCCGGATGCGAGCGTGTTCGGGTTCGTACGGCTTCCCGCGGAGGTGATGGCTCTGATTCTGGCGATCACTTCGGCGTACGTGGTGGCGGTGGAGGCGCTGAAACGAAGCTTCTATCGCGCTTCGTCATGAAGGTTTCGCCCGGCTCTCATCCTTTCGAAACTCCCGTCAGTTAAACACGGGTATGAGCGCCACGCAGGCGATGATTGGCTACATCGAAGCGCGGGACCACCGGTTGATGCGCCGGGTTCACCGGTGGCCGGCTCCGCGCTGGTTCCGGCTTTGGATGATTTGCGCCACGCGAGGAGGCGACGGCTGGTTGTGGTACCTGCTGGCCGGCGCATTGTTCGCTGCCCATGGCTGGGAGGCTCTGCCAACGGTGCTCACGGCGATGTTCGCGGCTGGCGTGGGGATCGCCGTCTTCCTCGCGCTGAAGCGCGTGACGGGACGGAGGCGGCCATGTCATATGGAGCCGCATTGCTGGTCCACGCTTTTGCCACCGGACCGGTTTTCGTTTCCTTCGGGCCACACGATCACGGCCTTCGCGATATGCGTTCCGGTGGCGCTATACAATCCTGGCTTGACGCCGCCGCTTTCGGTCTGCGCGATGAGCATCGCCGCGTCGCGAATCGCACTCGGAATGCACTTCCTGAGCGACGTGGTGGCGGGAGCGGCGATTGGCTCGGTCCTCGGATGGGCGGCCTACGGTTTGGGCGCGGGCAGGATCATGTAAGTGATCAATCCGGCGGCCGCGAGCTTGCCATCATCCCCGAACACTTCTACCTGACTCACGCACAAGGTCTTGCCGGCGCGCAGGATCTTGGACCGCGCCCGCACCTTGCGGCCCGTGATGGGCAGGAAGTAGTTCAGCTTCATCTCGACCGTGGTCGCGGGCTGGCCGCCGTAGCGGGTCAGCGTGGCAAAACCGCCCGCTACGTCGACAAGGGTGGCAGTGACGCCGCCATGCAGCGTTCCATGCATGTTGCCGAATTCGGGACGCAACGCGCACTCCACCGTGACACCATCGCGATGGACGCGCGCTACGCGAATTCCGAGCATGTTATTGAATGGCAGCTTGGCCATTCGCTGCCGCAATTGAGCGAGGTCGAGAGGTTGGGACAAGAACGTCATTCTACAATGCGGTAATGCGCGCATGGCAGATCACGGACACGTTTTCGATCGACGGACTGAAGTGCAATGAGTTGCCGGAGCAATCGCCCGGCGCCGGACAGGTGACGATCCGGGTGCGGGGCGTCTCGCTCAACTTCCGCGATTTGCTGGTCGCGAAGGGGCTCTACACGAAGAAGCTTCCCCTGCCACTGACAATTTGCTCGGACTGCGCTGGCGAGGTCATCGCTGCGGGTGCTGGTGCGACGAAGTTCAAGCCTGGCGATCGCGTGGCAGCCGCATTCATGCCGGCGTGGATTTCGGGAGCTGTGAATGAAGCGGTGGCGAGGAGCGCGATGGGCGCGTTCGCGCAGGGAGTGCTCGCCGAGCAGGTGACTCTCTCCGAAGACGCCCTGGTGCGATTGCCGGCGTACTTGACTTGGGAAGAAGCGGCTTCGCTGCCGTGCGCGGGCGTGACGGCGTGGAACGCGCTGGTGGTGGAAGGCCAGATCAAGCAGGGCGACACAGCGTTGGTGCAAGGCTCGGGCGGTGTGTCGTTGTTCGCGCTTCAGTTCGCGCGCGCCGCGGGCGCTCACGTCATCGCTATCACGTCATCGGATGAAAAGGCCGCGCGCTTGCGGACGCTCGGGGCGAACGAAGTCCTCAACTACGTCACGGCGCCCGACTGGGAAGAAGCCGTGCGCAAGCTCACCGGCGGCGGTGTGGACCACGTGGTGGAGATCGGCGGCGCGGCTACGATCGGCAAGTCGATTCGGGCAACGCGAATGGGCGGGCGGATCGCGCTCATCGGCAATCGGGCCGCAGGCCAGGGTGATGTGAACCTGACCGCAGCACTGATGAAGGCGATTCGGATCCAGGGGATTTTCGTCGGCTCGCGCGAGATGTTCGAGGCGATGAACCGGTCTCTCGAGCTGAATCGGATCAAGCCAGTGGTGGATTCCGCGTTCGAGTTCGAGCGTGCGCAGGACGCGCTCCGGCACCTGGAAGCGGCGGGCCATTTTGGCAAAGTCACGGTTCGGGTGTAGAATCCTCAGAGAATGATGACTCGACGCAAATCTCTGGTGACGATGGCATCGGCGGGCACGGCTACAGCAGTGGCGGCTCCACCGGCGGCGGCCTCCGCGATTCAGCTTCACGTGGATCTCGAAGTGGATCCGGCCAAGGACAAAGATCTGAACGCGAACTTCCGCAACACGTTCCGGCCGACGATCAGCAAGCAGCCGGGCTTCGTGGAAGTGAAGTTGTTGAAGTTCCGCGAGGCGAAAGTGGGTACGAAGCCGGCAGGGTTCAACTACCGGCTCCTGATCAGCTTTCAGACGGAGGAACAGAGGACGAAGTGGGTCGCCTCGGCGGACCATCAACGCGTGTGGCCGACGATCGAGAGCTGCCTCAAGGGAGCCAAGTTCGCCGCGATGTTGTACGACGTCGCCTGATTGACGCTTACTTCTCGGCGTTCAGATGCAGGCCCTTGTGGATGGCGTAGAGAGCCAACTCCAAGCGGTCTGAGACGCCGAGCTTGTCGAAGATGTTGTGCAGGTGGTTCTTGACCGTCTGCTCGCTGATGAACATCTTTTCGGCCATCTCTTTGTTCTTGTAGCCCTGCGCCACCAGCGCGACGATCTCGCGCTCGCGTGCACTGAGCGGGCTGCGCTCGCGTCCGCCCTTGCCATTCGACGGGCCAAGCGGATCGGGCGGCGAAGCGAACTGCCGCATGACGGCGGCGGTGGTGTGCGAGTCAAGCCAGATCTCGCCCGAGTTCACCTTGCGGATGCTCTTGACGATGAGGTCAGGCTGGGTCTGCTTGACGACGATGCCCGAACAGCCGAGCTTCATCGCCTGTACCCACTCGTTCTTGTCTTCAGAAGCGGTGAGCACGATGATGTGCGTCTTATGCTGGCTGTGCTGCATCGTCTGCAGCGCAGTCAATCCGTCCATGCCCGGCATCTTCAAGTCGAGCAGCAGAACGTCCGGACGCAAGTCTTCGATCATCTCGAGCGCCTGGCGTCCGTTCTCGGCCTCGCCTGCGACCTCGATGTCGTCTTCGAGCTCGAGGAGCTTTCGTAAGCCCTCGCGCACGATGGGATGGTCATCGACCAGGACAACTCGAATCTTCTTCGACTTGCCCGTCAATTCTTGAACCGGCTCCTCCGCCGGCGTTTCAACGGTGTTGAGTTCAATTCCCTCTGACATAGCTTTCTCCGCGTACCACAACCTGATTGTAGTAGCGTACTGGTACCCTCTCAATCGAGAGTACCCCGAGTTCCACCCCGGTTTCAACCTTAAGTACTGGGCGGTATCCTACCTACGGGACGGCTGCACCATCCGCTGAAGTGGGTGATTCACCTGATGGACTTCGAGGGGGAGTCCTCGTGTGGGGGATTTCAGGAACCCCTTTTCGCGGTGGTGTCCATGAGATCTTCCTCTAGACCCTCGGCCTCGTTGTCGTCGATGAGGCCAATGTTGTTCAAGTGTTCGAGCGTTGCCTTCTTCCCCGTACCGGACGTCTTGGCAACCTCGCGGAGCGATTCAGCATTCAGGGGACGGTTCGCTTCCACGAGTTTCTAAGACGCGGCGCGGGGCATGAGAAACATGGCCGCGAACGCATTGGCACGCTTCTCGATCTCCTTGGGCGCCCAAGGTCCGGTTGCGACGGCCAGGGGCACGCCGCGCGTTGCGTCGAACAACAGGTGACACAGCTCGTGAGCCAGCGTGAAGCGGCGGCCTTCGTCTCGTGTATTGTTGGCGCAGCCAGTATTGATGGCGATCGAGGGAGCCAGCCCGGGGCCACGAATGGCAACGGCTCGGACTTTCGAGTCGGCAAGCTGAATCTCGCGTACCGCGATGCGGCGCTTGCGAAGGATTTGTTCGATGTCGGTGTACGGGCCGTCCGCGATCTTCATGGCTTCGCGGGCGCGATCGGCCAATTCATAACCCTGGTCCCAAGCGTTGTCGAGCCGGAACTCGGCAGCATCGATCTTGGGTAGCGATGCTGGTGGAGCCTTCGCGGCGTTCCGCAGCACTCCAAGCAACGTGGAGACATCTCCTTCGGTGATGTTCGGTGAAAGGGACCCGAACATCAGCAACGCGGGTGGAGCGTGTTCGATCAAGAGGCCAGTCTTGGCACCTGCCAGAATTTGTCCTTTGGCTCCATCGATCCGCTCAAGCCAGCCCTTGACTCTGTCAACGGATTCGGCAAATGACTTTCCGATACCAGCCATCCATGCGGCGCGATCAAGGGGGCGCGGTTTCTCGAGGGCCGCATGCGATTCGGCGAGATCGCGAAGCCGCTGGCTCTGGGGTACCTTCCGCCGGATTTCGGAGATGGCCCGGCCAACGGACTCGTGCAGGCGAGTCGCCACATCTTTTGCCGGGAACGAACGATGGTCGCGCCGGGCTTGGAACCGGGCTGGAGATCCGAGGGCGTCGGCATGCCCCCAGGAAAATTCGATGTCGTCTTGAAATCTCCGAATGAAGACGTCGGGCAGAACGCCGCCGGTGGCACCAGCGCGAAGCGCATGCCGGCTCCGCCAATCCAGCACTCGCGAGCCAACCTCTTCGTCCAAGTCGAACGGATTGACTGACCAGTATCCGTCGCGCGCCGAGGCTGCGCCCGCAAACGGCTCGGGCAGCCGCGACTCGTTCAACAAAGGATCCCAATGGGCGACGAACCACTCGAGCAAGGGAAGGAGGTACCAGTGGACGCGGTCGTACAAGGCCCCGTGGCTCGAGTGTTCGCAGAGATTGACGTTGCCTACCCAGAGCTGAACCCATCCCCATGAGGCGCTCTCTTCCGGCGTGGAGCCAACGCCTCCGTCCGGGTCTTTTTCGAGCCCAAACTCGAACTTGAACGGGCTACTCATTCAGGCTCCTCTTCGCTTGCTCCCAATTGTCCCGGATTTGCCGCTTCGAAACCCTCTGCTCACTCTGCCAAAGCTTGATCAATTTCGGAGGCACCTCGACCCAGCCGATCGGATAGCCGTGCCACACGCCCGGCCTGTGCTCCTTGCCCGAAAAAGCTACACCGCCGCTCGTGGCGTATCGTTCCCCAGGGCTCATCTCGGTGCTCGTTGCGAGCAACTCCGCTGCCTTCTGGTGGCTCCAGGCAAGGGCACAACGACCCTTTTCGCCCGGGTTGCCACGGTTCCTTGTGCTTCGGATTGCCTTCGTAGCGCATTGACTGTCCTGCATTCTCATTCTACCTTCGCCACAACGCGGCGCTACGATGAAGGGAACTCGATGGAGTCTATCTACTGGGTCCTCTCCTGGCTGTGCCACCGAACGTGCGAGCACTGCTACGAGGACCGGTTCCGGCCCTACTATGGCGACGATCTCCGGCGCGTGGTGGACCAGTCGCGTGCCAACTTCGCTCGCGTCATCGAGAACCTACCCGATCGCATGACCTACCTCGATCTCGACGACAACCTCGCCGAGAAGACGGGCCGCATCATCTTAGCGGGCGGGGAAGTGTTGCTCGAACCGGTGCGCGAGACGGTGCTCTATCCGGCGCTCGATGCGCTGCGTGCCAAGTACGGCTCGCGTGTTCATCCGATCGTGCAGACCACCGGTGACGTACTCAGCGAACGCGTGCTCGACCAACTGCTCGAACATGGCGCGTGGCTCGTCTCCGTTTCGGGACTCGACGCTTTCCACGACGGCCTCTCGCCCGAAGCGCTTCGCGAGAAGCTCACGCGATGGTTCACTTCGCGCGGCATGACCGAAGGATCGGCTAACGCGCAATCCCCCGGACCGCATTTCCACTTCTTCGGCGCCACGCCCGATTCCTGGATCGGCCGCCTCTGGCCGCGTGGCCGGGCGTGGCAGAACGAACTCTCCACGGCGACACTCTCCGACAACTTCTGCAATCGATGGTCGGGTGGCGTCAACTTCCTAGCGTATGGCTACTCGGGATCGGAAGTCGCCGTCGACCCTGACGGCAACGTCTTCCCGTGCTGTATGAAGACGAAGCTCGCCATCGGCAACCTCATCGAGGCGCCTCTCGAGCAAATCGTCCGCCGCCTCACAGGAAACCCCGTCTACGAGGCCATCTCGATGGGCCATCCCGAGCGCATGGGCGTCCAGCACGGCTGGAGCGTGGAGAAGTTCCTCGAGAAATCCGAAACGCGGCTGCCGTCCGGCGGTGGCTATCGCAATCTCTGCATTGGTTGCGACCGTTTCCACGAAGAAGTGCTCACCCGGGAATCTTTGGTTGCGATCCGGCCCGCCGGACCAGTATCGTAGTAGGTTACCCTCCGTTTTCCAATCACAACTATGTCCAACGTACCTGTCACGGTCGCCCATGGCGACGGCATCGGCCCCGAGATCATGGCCGCCACGCTCCACATCCTGAAAGAGGCCGGAGCGCGCATCGACATCGAAGAAATCGAGATCGGCGAAAAGGTTTACTTGCGCGGCATCAGCGCCGGCATCGAGCCCTCGTCGTGGGCTTCGCTGCGCCGCACCAAGGTCTTCCTCAAGGCGCCGATCACGACGCCCCAGGGCGGGGGCTTCAAGAGCCTCAACGTCACCACGCGCAAGACGCTCGGGCTCTATGCCAACGTGCGTCCGTGCGTCTCCTACCATCCTTACATCCAGACCAAGCACCCGGTGATGGATGTGGTGATCGTGCGTGAGAACGAAGAGGATCTCTACGCGGGTATCGAATACCAGCATTCGCCCCAGGTGATGCAGTCGATCAAGATCATCTCGCGCCCGGGTTCGGAAAAGATCGTTCGCTACGCGTTCGACTACGCTGTCCAGAACAATCGGAAGAAGGTCACCTGCTTCACCAAGGACAACATCATGAAGATGTCCGATGGCCTCTTCCACAAGGTCTTCGACGAGATCGGGGCCGAATACCCGTCGATCGAGAAGGAGCACTGGATCGTCGACATTGGCGCGGCCAAGATGGCCGATACGCCCGAGGCGTTCGACGTGATCGTGATGCCGAACCTCTACGGCGACATCCTTTCCGACGTCGCAGCGCAGATCGCGGGATCGGTGGGATTGGCGGGCTCGGCCAACATCGGAACCGGCGCAGCCATGTTCGAAGCCATCCACGGATCGGCGCCGCGGCGGGCGGGACAAAATCTCGCTAACCCGTCGGGCCTGCTGCTCGGCGGCGTAATGATGCTGGTGCACATCGATCAGCCCGACATCGCCGAACGCGTGCACAACGGCTGGCTCAAGACCATCGAAGACGGCATCCACACCTACGACATCTTCCGCGAGGGCGTGAGCAAGCAGAAGGTGGGGACGAAGGAGTTCGCCCAGGCAGTGGTCGCCCGGCTGGGCCAGAAGCCCGAGAAACTGAAGGCGGCTCACTATGGCGCCTCGAAGAAACAAGCCACTTCCGAAGGCAGCAAGACCGCATCGGTGGCGAAGGGACTGCAAGGCGTGGACGTGTTCGTCTACTGGCCGAGCGCCGACACGAATGGTCTAGCCGACAAGCTCAACAGCTTGAGTGCGGCGCCGATGTCGCTTTCGATGATGGACAATCGCGGGACCAAGGTGTGGCCCGGTGGCGCGCCGGAGACCTTCTGCTCCGATCAGTACCGCTGCCGGTTCCTCGCTAAGGATGCGGTGACGCTCGCTCAGGTGGCCGATCTGCTCGGGCAGATGGCGAAGGCCGGCGTAGACTTCGTCAAGACTGAGAATCTGCACACCTTCGACGGGCAGCGCGGATATACGCTCGCACAGGGCGAATAGCCCCGCCCGCATCGGGCGGTACGGTAATTTCGAGACCCATCCCAGCGCATTCCGTGCTCGAAATGTTTCCTGCTTGGACGAAGAGGTCCACCAGGAGCAGTGCGCATGCCTCTCGTCAGTAGTTCACCGGGGCGAACCCGGTTTGGCCGAACGCGGTCCCGCCGCGGAATCGCAATCATTCTCACCGCCCTGATGTTGGCGATGATCATCCCGATGGTGGGATTGGCGATCGATGCGGGAGTGATGTTCGCCATCCGGGCCAAGATGTCGGCTGCGGTGGATGCCGCCGCAATCGCGTCGGCACAAGCGTTGGCAAGAGGACAGACGATCGCGGACCAGCGGAACACGGCGACTTCCAGGGCGGAGGCCTACTACTGGGCGAACTTTCCGGCGTCGTCATTCCAAACCAAAGACGGGACCGTCGAGGTGGTGGTGGACGAGTCGCAACTGCGCACCCGTACCGTGCAGGTGACAGCCAGCGTCAAAGCGCCGGTGTACTTCATGCGCTACCTCGGGTGGGGCACCGCCAGTTCGACTCCCGTGGTGCGCGTGTCAGGTACCGCATCGCGCCGCGACGTCAACGTGATGATGGTGATTGACCGTTCGGGATCTCTCGCCAATGCGGGCGCCTGCGATGACCTCGAAGTGGCGTCGATGTCTTTCGTCGACATGTTCGCCAACCAACGCGACCGCATCGGCATGGTCACATTCGGAGGCTCCTATCGCGTCGACTACGCGCCGACACAGAATTTCAAGGACAGTCCCACGCTTGCCAGCCAGATTGACAAACTCTACCCTGGCGGATGCAACGGCGGAACCGGCTCCGCGCAGGCGCTGTGGAAGGCCTATGAGCAATTGGTCGCCATCAACGAGCCCGGCGCGCTCAACGTCATCCTCTTCTTCACTGACGGAATCCCCAACGCGATCACCGGTGACTGGCCCGTGAAAACACAGGTGACCACGGACTCTCCAACCGGCACCAGCCACTGCTACGACTGGGAACACTCCAAGCGCTACTACGACACCGGGTGGAACCCATCCACCGAAAAATACCGCGGCTGGATCTACGGCGACTCCGATAGCGGCGTGCGCCTCGGGATTCGCGGAATCGACGCCAGCACGATGCCAGTGAGCGATGACCCTGGCGTGGTCACGGCTCCGATTGGCCACTCCGGCACTGCTGTTTCGAGTTCCGACGATTGCTACTTCCGTTCGAGCACTACTTCGTTCTACAAAGACATTCCCTATGTCCTCGATACCGACCTCTATGGCAACTCGGTCTTCGGCTGGAAGACGGTCGACACCTATACCAGCGGACCCTATGCAGGCAAGGCGAAGATCAACACCGTCGCCAACGTCAACAATGCCGCCATCAATGCCGTAGACAACGCGGCCCTCCGGGTCCGCCAGAAGGAGCTCAACTCGGGTATCCAGGTGGTGATCTACTGCATCGGGCTCGGCGGCGCGGGCGAAGCCGAACACGAAGCACTGCGCCGCATTGCGAATACCAAAGATTCCACTGCTTGGGATTCGTCGGCGCCGGAAGGGCTCTACGAATACGCGCCTTCGTCTTCGCAGTTGAACCAAGCCTTCAACCGCATCGCCTCGGAAATGCTGCGAATCTCGAAGTAACCGCTACCGCAGCAATTCGCGATCAAACGTCACGCCGAGAAACGCCACGCACATCTCGTCTTCGGTGCCCTCGCCCCAGCGTACGTTCTTTACCGGGTTGTTCGGGTTGCGCGGGTTGTTCTCCGTGTTGTCGTAAGTACACGACAGCCGGAACCGCGAAAACGCCGGTACCTGAACGGGTTCCATGAAGGAGTACGGCCCCTGCCAGTTGAAGTCCCAATTGTTGATGTAGATCAGCGGGACCTCTTTGCGATCTGGCATCACCGCGTCCACTTTGATTTCGCGGCCGAGCAAGTGCATGTGCGGAAACACGTTGATGACTTTGTTGTCGAGCAGCGGCGGCACGGCGAACTCCGCCTTCGCCTCGTAGTGCGAATCGCCCGGCGGGATGTTCAGTTTGGTCTGGATCAGGGGGAACCAGATCAGCCGCCGGTCCACGGGCGTCTTGTTGTAGTAGAGCCCGATCTTCGTTTGATCTTCCGCCTCTGCGTTGCGGCCGTAGTAGTGGACCTGCATGACAATTCGCGCATTGGCCGGAACGTGCATGCCGATCCCATCGGGGAGGAAAGCCGGCCGCGTTCCCGGCGCCCACCCGCCGAGCGTTACGCCGTTGCCGAGCAGCGTCTCGACGGCCAGGCCTTCGAGCGAAGTTCCGGGACCGCCGAAGCAGGTGTAGCCGGGTCCGGGGTCGGCGGCGTCGAGCTTTTCGGCCTCGCCCGTTGTGTCGAGGTAAAGGATGACGTGGTGCACGGACTTGCGATCGCCCGGCAGGATATCCACGGCACTGACGAACTTCTGTTCGGTGAATCCGGTGGGGATGACGAAGCAGCGGTACATGTCTTTGCCGCGTGGAGGCTTGTATGCTTCGGCCATCTGGAAGACAGCGTCGGGATCGCCGAGAACCCAGTCGCCGCGTGGCGCCGCAGTATCCGGCTTGGGGTCATCACCTTCGGTGCCGCCGGTATCCACCCAATCGATGATGCGGCGCTTTTCTTCTTCTGTCAGCGAGAAGTTGCCCCGGAACTCGCCGTAGCCGGGCGCCGGTTTCCAAGGCGGCATAATGCCCTCGGAGACGACATACTTGATGTCTTCCTTCCAATGCGTGGCCGTCTCGAAGTTGTCGAGGGCGAACGGCGCGATGTCGCCGGTGCGGTGGCACGCCTGGCACTTGGCGGCGAAGATCGGTGCGATGTCGCGATTGTAGGTGATCTGGGCGAATGCCGCGGAAGCCAACAGCAGCAAGAGCGCGAGACGCATATTCCAATGGTACCCGAAGGCGCACGCAGCCTAGCAGCGCGTGGCTCGAGTCCCGCGGGGCGCAGCGCGGGATCTGTGCTCGAGGGCGAGCCGCGAGAAGGAAGTGATGCCCACCCATCTCGAGCGATGTGCAACGAGGCACAAACTCGGCCGCCCAGAGGAATGCTTCGGCATGGGGCCAACTGCTTCGTTGTGCTCCTTCGAAATGGCCCGCATTGCGTGCTTCGCCACGCCTAGCATCTGGCGACATCCCTCGACATGGGCGCTCGCAACGCGACCCAGGCGATTTTCACCCAAGCGGCCAGCGGACCAGCCGCCCGCGCCTCTGCTATTCTGTCGGAGCCATGCTCCGGACTACGGCCCGACTCCTACTGGCGGCCACGGCAATCATATGTGCATCCTGTTCCCGGGTGAGCCGCATGCCGGCCGGAGTCGACCGCTTGCAGCCCTGCAAGAGCGACGCGGGACCCACCGATGCCTACTGCGGCAAGGTGGAGGTCTGGGAGGATCGAGAGGCGAAGTCGGGGCGCAAGATCTCGCTCAAGGTGGTGGTCTACCCAGCGCTGCGCCGTGACGATCAAGCAGCGCCCCTGTTCTATTTGGCGGGTGGTCCGGGTATGGGCGCGGCCAAGAGCGCTCGGCCCTTGCGTGAAGTGATGCGATCCATCCAGACAGACCGTGACCTGGTGTTTGTAGACCAGCGCGGCACGGGCGACTCCAACCTGCTTTCATGCAAGCCGGCCGAGGACCCAAAGCTGGAAGACGATCCCGACGCGGTTCTCCCGCTGCTTCGGAAGTGTCTCGACTCGTATTCGGAAAAGGCCGACGTGCGCTTCTATACGACACCCATCGCGATGGACGATCTCGACGAGGTGCGCGAATTTCTGGGCTATCCGCAGATCAGTATCTATGGCGGATCGTACGGCACGCGCGCGGCGATCGTCTATGCGCGCCGCCATCGCGATCGCGTGAAGGCGGTTGTGCTGGATGGGGTTGCTCCAACGGACATGCGTTTGGGCCTATTCATGCCCCGCGATTCCCAGCGAGCCCTTGAGCTCTTGGCTCGCGACTGCGAACAGGATCCGGCTTGCGTCAAGCGCTTTCCCGGTCTTGCCGCACGGCTCGACAAAGTGCTGGCCGCCCTGGAGGCGAAACGGGTTCTCGCGAGTATGCCACATCCGAGGAGCGGTGAGGTCACCGAGATCCCGATTCGCCGGGGGGCGATCGCGAACGCTCTGTTCTCGTCGCTGTATGACGCCGGAACCGCCTCTCTGATTCCCCTATTGATCGAGCGCGCAGAGAAGGGAGATTACAGCGGCATCCTAGCTCTGACTGCCCGATTCGAGGGGCTTGCGGACTCGATGGCTCCAGGCATGCACTACTCGGTGGTTTGCAGCGAGGACGCTCCTCGGATGAGCGTGGACGAAATCAAGAAGGAAGCCGCGGGCAAGTTCCTCGGAGCCGAGAGTTCGCTGTTTCGGCTGAAGGTGTGCGATTTCTGGCCGAAAGGCAAGGTCGACGCTTCCTACTACGATGGCGAGGCCGTGGACGTGCCAGCGCTGATCCTTTCGGGTGAACTGGATCCCGTGACGCCGCCGTCGTGGGGAAGCCAGGTGGCCGGGCAATGGAAGAACTCCAAGCACATCGTTGTTCCCGGAGTGGGCCACGGCACGGTGGGTAGCGGATGCGTGATGCGCCTGATGAAGCAGTTCCTGAAGGAGAGCAGCGCCGCCAACCTGAAGACCGAATGCGTGCAGGTGATCAAACGGTCGCCGTTCTTTCTCGGGCCCGCGGGGCCGGATCCGATGGGCGCGCCGCAGGCCGGCGCCAAGCCGGGAGAGCAACCATGATTCGCGTCGACGGATTGCACAAGAGCTTCGGTGATTTCAAGGCTGTAGACGGCGTGTCGTTCACCGCGAACGATGGCACGGTGACGGGATTGCTCGGGCCGAATGGGGCGGGGAAGACCACCACCCTGCGGATGATCTACGGCCTGATGCGGCCGGACTCGGGCGCGATCGAGATCGACGGACACAACCTGGTGGCGGACCCGATCGGAGCGCAGGCGCGGCTGGGAGTGCTGCCCGATCTCTCGGGCCTGTATCCGAGGCTCACCGCGCGCGAGCACATCCGCTACTACGGGCGGCTTCATGGGTTGACCGATGCGCAACTCACTCCCGAGATCGACAAGTGGATCCATCTGCTCGATCTGCGCGAACACGCTGATAAACGTGTGGCCGGGTTCTCGCACGGGGAGCGTACCAAGGTGGCGCTGGCTCGGGCACTGGTGCACCATCCGCGCAATGTGCTGCTCGACGAGCCCACGAACGGTCTCGATGTGATGAGCACGCGCACGGTGCGCGAACTGATCCGGGAACTGCGGGGGCAAGGCAAGTGCGTGGTTTTCTCGAGTCACGTGATGCAGGAGGTTTCCGCGCTGTGTGACCGGATCGTGATCGTCTCGCGTGGACGAGTGGCGGCGGAAGGTTCGCCGGACGAGTTGATGGCGATGTCGGGCAAGACTTCGCTCGAAGACGCGTTCGTGGCGCTGGCCGGGCAGGAGCACTTCGCATGAACCGGCCGCGAAGATTTCAGCCTCAGTGTAGGGCGGGCATAGTCGCGTGGGGCAGGCTTGAGCCTGCGCGGGACTTCAGTCCCGCTACCGGCGCTCGCGTCGGAGCCCGCATAAACACTCCGGCTCCGATCTCAGCACTAGCCCTTCCGTGTAGGGCGGGCTTTAGCCAGCGCGGGACTTCAGTCCCGCCGCTCGGGGGCTTGAACTCCAACGGCGCAGGAGCACCACGCATGAACCTGCGACGCGCGCTGGCCGGCTTGTCGCCCGAGTGCGTGGCATCCGGCGTAGACCCGTTCGTCAACTTCGCCGGGCAGGAGCACTTCGCATGAACTGGCAACGCGTCTTCGTCGTCACCATAAAGGAGCTGACCGATGGGTTGCGCGACCGCCGAGGTCTAGCGTCGATCCTGATCGGCACGCTCATCGGACCTTTGCTGATCGGCTTCATGCTCAACCGGATGGCGAACATGCAGCGGTCGGCTGACGAGATCGAGGTCCCCGTCGTAGGCCGCGAGAATGCGCCCGTCTTGGTGAACTGGTTGGCGCAACAGGCTGGCGTCACGATCGTGAATGGCCCGGCTGACCCCGAAGCCGAAGTAACCAACCAGAAGCTCGATGTGGTGCTGGTCATCCCGAAGGAGTTTCCCGACAAGTTTCGCGCCGCCAAGCCGGCAACGGTAAAGCTGGTTTCCGACAGCACCCGGACCAAATCGCGTCCCAAGGTGCAGCGGCTCAAGAGCCTGCTCGCCAGGTACTCGGCCGAGATCGGGAGCCTGCGGCTAATCGCGCGAGGTGTGAGTCCGGTGATCGCTACGGCTCTGATGCTCGAAGAGGTGGAGGTATCGAGCGCGCAACAAAGGGCGGCGCAAGTCTTCGGGATGATTCCGCTGTTCCTGGTGTTGGGAGCATTCGCGGCGGGCATGCAGATCGCCACCGATTCCACGGCGGGCGAGCGCGAGCGTGGATCGCTCGAACCGCTGCTGGTCAACCCGGTGCCGCGGCTGGAATTGGTGTTGGGGAAGTGGCTGGCGGCGGCGACGGCGGCCTCGGTGGGTTCGGTGATGTCGCTAGCGATCATCTCGAGCATCCTGCTGAGCATTCCGCTCGAGGATCTCGGCTTCCGCTTCCGGTTCACCCCGGTGGACGCGATGCGGTTGGTGGCTGTAGCGCTGCCGATGGCGCTGTTCGCGCCGTCGGTGCAGATGTACTTGGCTTCTTTCGCCAAGTCATTCAAAGAAGCGCAGAGCTATATGGGCTACCTGATCTTCTTGCCGATGCTGCCGGGTATGGTCTCGGCGTTCTATCCGCTCACCAATCGGCCTTGGCTGGCGCCGGTCCCCATTCTCGGGTCATACGCACTGTCGAACGACGTCATGGGTGGCCGGCCTCCGGCGGCCATCTTCTTCGTCTTGTCTGCGATTTCGATGATCGGCTTGGCTCTGATCTTCGTGCTTCTGACGACGAAGCTATTCGGCCGCGAAAAAATCATCTTCGGCCGCTGACTCCTCGTGCGACCATGTAGGGATGCCTGAACAGAACTATCAAAATCACGTACAGCGCGTACCGGGGTTTCTAGCCTTCGGCGTGGTGATGTTTTTGACGGTAATTGGCGCTTGCGTCAACCTCTACGAGTCTTGGGGCGATCACCAGCGAATGTACAGCGCCTCGCTGATCGTGGTGCTGAGCGCCTGTGTGCTGGTGCTGGGATTCTACGCCCGGACCTTCGCTCTCAAAGCGCAGGATCGCGGCGTTCGCGCCGAAGAAAACCTGCGCCATTACGTGCTGACGGGCAAGCTGCTCGATCCACGGCTGAGCCTGGGGCAGGTCATCGCGCTTCGCTTCGCATCTGACGCCGAGTTCGTGGACATGGCGAAGAAGGCGGCCGAACAAGGCACTGCGCCAGACGAAATCAAGCGGGCCATCAAGAACTGGCGCGGTGACACACACCGGGTTTGAACGCGATTCGGATACCCTGCTATACTCGATAGAGTCGCGGGCAGCCGCCCGTGGAGATCCCCATGGCACAATTTTGCAAATTCTGCGGTAAGAAACCCATCTCCGGAAATCGCGTCAGCCACGCGCACAATCTTACGCGGCGGCGCTGGAACGTGAACCTTCAGCGGGTGCACGTGCTGGTGGACGGCGTGCGCAAGCACGAGCGCGTCTGCACGTCCTGCATTCGCAGCGGCAAGGTCACCAAGGTTCTGTAATTCCGGGGTCCTCTAGTTCTGTCGGGACTGGAGTCCCGCGCCGGCTAAAGCCCGCTCCTTAACTCACCATTGCCTTACCTCGTCGCGGCCCTTCAGGGTTTGGTCCCGATGGGCGCGTCTGTCGCTGCGGCGTGGTTGATTCCTGGGCTGCGAACGTTACCGTTCTCGGTGCGCTTGGCGGCGGGAGCTCTGCTCGCTAGCTGTGCGGGCTTCGTGCTTGCGCTGAGCCCGGTTACGCTTCGCTTGTGGCCTGCTCTCGCGGTGGCGGCTGGCATTGCCGGGATGTTTTTCGTCCGGAGACCGCCCAAGCTGGCACTCCCGTTGCTGGTTGTGGTGCCGTACGCGGTGATGCTCACGGTGAACGCGCTGGCGCCGGAGATCGGTCCGGACGCGATCACCTACCACACCGCGATCCCGGCCGAATGGCTCCGCACCGGGAATTTCTTCGCTCCGGTGGGCCACTACGAAACGATGCCGCACGGGATTGAGATCCTGTTCGCGGCATCCGGCGCGCGACCCAAACTGGCCCATTTCTGTTTCTTCGTAGCGACCCTGCCGCTGATGCTAGCCGTGGCTCGCAAGCTCGGATTCGATGGCTGGCCCGCCGCGTGTCTCTACCTGTTGATCCCGGCAGCGGGCGTCTGCGCGACCTCCGCGTACGTGGACGCCGCGCTCGCGTACTTCGCACTGGCGGCTTTCTACTTCGTGCTGGACGATCGCCCCGGTTGGGGCGGCGCTCTGGCGGGATTCTGCTATGCCGTGAAGATGACGGGCATCGTCGCCGGACCGGCCGTGACCCTCTACTTCGCCGCGCGGAAGCGCTGGCGTGACGCGGCGCTCTCGGCCGCTACTTGTGGCGCCGTGATGGCGCCGTGGATGTTGCGCGCCTGGTGGATGAGCGGGAATCCGGTGGCTCCGCTGCTCAATGACTGGTTCCCGAATCCGTTCTTTCACCCGGCCACGGAAGAGGCGTTGAAGCAGTACGTCGGATCATACGGTGTCGCTTGGCGGGACATGGCGCTCGAATTGACGCTCGGCGGCGCGCGGCTGAATGGCTTGCTCGGCCCGGCGCTGCTTGCGGCGCCACTGGGATTGCTCGCGTTGCGCCGCTCTGCCGGGCAGGCGCTGTGGGTGGCCGCGGCTGTTGCGTCGATCCCATGGTGGTTCAACCATGGCACGCGATTCCTGTTGCCGGCTGCGATGTTCCTTTGCCTCGCGATGGCAGCCGCGCTGCCGAGGCAACTCGCCTGGTTGCTTGCGCTCGTGCAAGGGATCGCTTGCTGGCCCGCGGTGATGGATCGCTGGGTGGATCCGGCTGCGTGGCGCATCAAAGATATTCCGGTGGCGGCGGCGTTCGGCATCGAACGCGAAGAGGACTACCTGAAGCGCGTCTCGCCCGAATACCGCATCGCAAGCTTCGTGAAGGCGCACACGAAAGAAGGCGACCGAATTCTCGACTTGGTTGGCATCGCGACGGGATGCGCAGGCCGCCCGGTATTCAATCACTGGCAGTACGCAGATGCCGAACGTGCCGCCGACGCACTGCGCGTGTCGGCCTTTGCCGACGCTGGGACATTCCGTCAATTGCAGGCGCTGTGGAGTCCGCGAAAGCTTTCCGCGATCCGGGTGGAATTGCTCGGTCCGAGCCGGCAGAGCTGGGCGCTCCAGGAGATCGAGCTGTTGCGCAACGGAGCGGCGATCTTTCCAAGCCGAAAATGGGAGCTCGACGCCGATCCCAACCCGTGGGAGACGCCTCTGCTGTTCGATCGCAATCCGGCTTCGCGGTGGCAGAGCTGGGCCAACGCCGAACCGGGCATGTATGTGGAGGTCTGGTTTCCCGAACCGCTCGACTGCGACGGGATCCGGATCCTCGGCTGGCGCGATGACTCAGCGCCGGTACGGATCTCGGGGCGCGAAGTTGTCGGTGGCTGGGTAACCCTGTCCCGATCGCCCGACCGCCGCGCTACTCCGCCGTTGAGCCTGCGCGGGTGGGCCCATCGGTACCTGCGGCATGAAGGCTTCGTCGGGCTCATCGTTCAGGGCAGCGAGGGGATCGGGGGTGACCGGCCGTGGAGCCGGCTTGGGCGGATTCTTCTTGACCATCCCGGTGACTGGGGTCTGCATCCTCTTGGTTTTGAAGATGGAGTCGCCCTGCTTAGCCTGCTCGGCAGCGGTGGTTAGCGTGTGGATCTTGTCGAGCGTGGTCTTGGCTTCGGTGTGCAGTTGCGGATCGAGCTGCGCTCCGATCCGGGCGGCCTGTTTGGCGGCTTGCTCGGCCGTGACCAGGTCACCCTGCGTCATCAAAACGAAGGCGAGGTTGTTCAGCGCGAGGCCCGCCTCGATGCCCTCGTCGCGCTGCAGGCTTCCGTAGATCCGTAGCGCTTCTTCGAGCGATCTGCGCGCGCCGTGCAGGTCATCGGCAAGCACTTGCAGCGAGCCGATGCTGCCGAGCATGGCGGCTACTTGCGGATGCCCGTCTCCCAGCTTTTCGCGAGTCAGGCTCAGCGCCCAGCCCCATGCGTCGATCGCTTCGCCCGGCTGGTTGATCGACAGGAAGGCGTCACCCATCAGCGACGTCGCCTGGATCATTTGATCGTTGATCTGTTCTTCTTCGCGGATGCTCTCGAGGCATTCGAGCGCGTTCTCGAGAAGCCGGACGGCGTCTTGCGCTAGCCCCGACTGCATCGCCAACTGCGCCGAGGCGATTTGCAACTCGGCTTGCACGCGAGGCCTGGGGCGCAGGGTCCACACGAGTTGCGCCTGCACCGCCAGCGCTTCTTCGGGCCGCTGGAGATCAACCAGGCACTTGAACAGCAGATTGAAAATCTGCATCGTCTCGGCTTCGTTCTTCGAGGCGAGCGATTGCTCGAAGCACGGCTTCAGCAGCAGGTAGGCGTTGCGGAAGTCCCGGCATTGGAACCGAAAACGGGCTTCGATCAGATCGAGCTTGTACGTCTTCGGGCTCGGCCCAGCTCCGTGGCTCTTGCGAAGATCGGCGATCAGGTCTTCGGCGGCTTCGAAATCGCCCCTCGCCATGGCCGCTTCGAGATCGCCCATCTTGCCGCCGGAACTGGTAAATAGTGTGCCGATTTTCGATAGACTCAGCAAACCCATACGTATGTCTATCGGCAGCGCCGCAAATGGAGAATAGGCACGGGCGGAAATCTAATCTCCGCGGGGGTAGCACCCAAGCACCACCAGGGAATCAGTGACTTCCCCTAGATGGCGCAGCGCGTTGGCAACTCGCTCCTCGCGCACGTCACCCAGGAAGTCGATGTAGAACAGGTATTCCCAGCGGCGGCCCTTCCAAGGACGAGTCTCGAGCTTGCACAGGGAAATGTCGCGCAAAGCGAGCGCAGCCAAGACTCGGAACAGGGAGCCAGGAACGTTCGGCATGGTCACGGCGAGCGACGTTTTGTATCCGTGCGGCGGAGATCGGAAGGGGATTGGCTTTTTGGCCAGCAAGAAAAAGCGCGTGTAGTTTTGCCGGTCGTCTTCAATACCGGCCTTCAGAATTTCGCAGCCGTAGGTCGCCGCCGCGAGACTCGATGCGATACCCGCTGCCCCTTCCGGCTTCTCTTCGGCCAGCATCTTGATGCTGCCCGCGGTGTCGTACCATGCGGCCTTCTCCGCTTGTGGATTCCGTTTGAAAAACTCGAGGCACTGGTTGAGCGCTACCGGATGCGAGTAGACCTTGCGAATGTCCCGGAACTTCACGCCGGGGTTGGCGATCAGGTTGTGCACGATGCGCACGTTGGTTTCGGCCACGATCGGCAGGCGGTATTGCAGCAACAGGTCATAGTTCTCGTGGACCGAGCCGTGCAGCGTGTTCTCCACCGGCAGCATCGCGGCGTCCGCCTTGCCCTCGATCACGGCGGTGAACAGTTGCTCGAAGCGCTGGCAGGGGACGGGCTTCGCCTTCGACCCCACCAGCTTCAGAATGGCCAGGTGGCTGAACGCGCCCAACTCTCCCTGAAAGGCAACTCGGCGGATCCGGCGCGGGAATTCGATGCTCATGACGACGCCTTTCCGTGGTTGGGATCCCAACGGTAGGCGCTCGGGTTGGCGATCGCCAACAGGTCGAACACGCGGTCGAGGGAATGGTCCACGATGTCTTCGATGGTCTTGGGTGAGTGATAGAAGGCGGGCACGGGCGGGGCGATGATCGCACCCATTTCGGTGAGGGCCGTCATGGTACGGAGGTGTCCGAGATGGAACGGCGTCTCGCGTACCATCAGGATCAGTCGCCGCCGCTCCTTGAGCGTCACGTCTGCCGCGCGGACCACCAGATTCGAGCTGATCCCGGTGGCGATGGCCGACATCGAATGAATGGAGCAGGGCGCCACCACCATTGCGTCCGCGGCGAATGAGCCGCTGGCGAGGCGCGAGCCGATGTCTTCCACGGGATAGTGGAAGTGCGCCATCTTGCGTACGTCAGCCGCAAGAAGTCCCGTTTCGATGTGCAGGGTGCGTTCCCCGCTCCGCGTCATGATGAGGTGAGATTCCACGCCCGGCGAAGCGCGAAGTTTGCCGAGCAACCGGACGCCGTAGATGGACCCGCTGGCGCCGGTGATGGCGACAATGATGCGCAAGGTTTGGTTCCTTTGGTCGTACTGTGCCGTTCACTCCTTGCCGCCGCACCCGTCATGCCGATATAATTCAGGCAAGTGCCGAAGACCTTCGCATCGGAGAAGCCGCGGATCCCGGAGGTGGCGCCGGATCTCGATCTTGGAATCGCCATCGAGGCCGGGCTTCGCCTGAAGCAGGTGCGCGAGATGCTCGGGTTGCGTTACCGCGATGTGGAGCAGGCAAGTCTCAGTATCGCACAACGGCTTCAAAATGATGAGTTTGCGGTTGCCCTGAGCCGGCTTTCCGACATCGAAAACAAAGGCGTGGTTCCCACCATTTACCGGCTCTACACGCTGGCCGTGGTGTACAAGATCGAGTTCGCGACGGTGCTCGCCTGGTATGGAGTCGACTTGACGAAGATGCCGGGTCTGAGTCTCGAAACAGGTATCGACAACACGCACTTGATCGGATTTTCAGTCTCTGGCCACGCGGCGGTGGAGCTGCCGATCTCCCTCGACCCTGGCGCGGACTTGGGCGAGACCACGTACCTGAGCCGGATCGTCGCCAAGTGGGGCACGCTGCCGCTAGCGATGCTCGACAACCCGTCGAATCTCCGCTATGGGATCGTAGGCGAGAAGGATCGTTTTCTCTATCCCCTGATCGCGCCCGGCGCGCTGGTGGTGATCGACGAGTCCCGGCGCATTCCCGCTATGTCCGGTTGGACGACCGAGTTCGAGCGGCCGATCTACTTCTTCGAGCACGCCGATGGGTTTGTGTGCGCGTGGTGCACTCTCCAGGGCGATACGCTGATCCTCCAGCCGCATCCGGCCTCCGGATGCACACCCCAGATCTACCGGTACCCGGACGAAATCCGGATTATCGGCCAGGTGACGGGCGTGGCTATGAGTCTGGATCGATCGCCGAAACGCCAGCCTCGATCCTGAGCACCTCGAGCAGCGTCGTCATGTCAGCCAGGTAGAGCCTGCGCTCGCCGGCCGATGCGGTGGCGGGGATCAGGTTCCTGTATGGCGCCAAGCGGAGCCAAGTCTCGACAAGGGTCTTCTTCCCTGTAGTCAACCCCGAGAGGTACAGGTCGAGGTCGGCTTTCTGCGCCTGGACGGAGAAAGAAAGCCATTGTCCGAATGCGAACTCGTGGCTGGCGGCCAGGGTGTGATTGGCTTCGTCTTCTCCGTAGGTTTGGGCTAGGCCGTGGTGCTCGTAGCGGCCCGTGTTGGGATTCCGCAGAGAGGCTAGGTAGATGATGCGGCCGAAGACTCCCGGTACTTGAGACAGCGTCCTTCGCCAGAGATCTGCGGCGGAGGTGCGTTCGAGAACACGGATGGGCTTCTGCTCCATTGACACGAATTGGGCGGTCCTTTCGAATTGTAGTACGCTTCAGGACCGCGCCGCCGTGCCAGGGCGGCTCAGTATTTCTTGGGAAATGGCTTGAAGCCGAGCTTCTCGATTTCCTTTTTCCAGGCATCGCTCCGCGCAGCATCGGAAATTGGGCCGACGATTACGCGAACGATCTGCGGCGACGGCCCTTCCACGATCCGAGCCGGTAGGCTTGACTGCGAGAGCTGCTCCACCACTTTCGCTGCCATGGGGAACTCGGTGGCGGTGACCTGTAGAAATGCCTGGCCCGCGGGTGGGGCCGGCTGTACCGCAGCCGGGGCGGACAGTATCGCCGGGGGGACCAACGCCGCACCAGCGGTAGCCACAACCGGCCCGGGCACAGTAGCCGCCGGCGCCAAGGGGCTTGGGGCGACAGGGGAGGAGGAAGGCGCGGCAGGCTTTGGCGCTACGGTGGCCAGCTTGCTCGCGCGCGCCGGCTGCGGAACGGGAGCCGCACTCTGCACCGTTGGCGTGCGCGCGCCGCCCAGCCTACCCACCAGATAGATCGTGGTCGCAACCAAGCTTATGGCGACAACGCCGACAAACATCATCGCCGTCAGCCGCCGATTGGTCAGACTCCAGAATTCGCTTTCCGCGAGGCCTTCGTCTGCGGGAATTACTCGGGCAGGTTCGGAAATACCCGATCCGGACAAGGAAGGTGTCATGAGGCGCTCGATCCCGGAAACCGCCGTAGCAGGTTCCTGGAAAAGGATCGGCTCCTCGAGAGAGCGACTTTACTTGCGCCCCCGACAACGAGGGTGGTATGACCCCGTCCGCCCGGTCTACTCAGGGATATACCCGACGAAGATCGCCCTATGGAAGACCCAATCCGGGGCCGATACATCACTAGAACCAGTTCCCAATTGGCAGGGAGTCTCGGTAACAGAAACTTCGAGGGAGTGTGATCGCATGGCGAAAATGGCAGTAGGTGTTTGTCTGTTTGCGGCGGCGAGTTGGCTACAGGCCGCCCCGGTTTTGGTGAGCGGATCGAGCTCATTCAGCGGAGGGATCCTGGGATCGTGGAGTCACTCGTTCACCACGGGCTCTCCCGACGTATCGATCCAGTCGATTCAGATTATTCTGAAGCCAGGCCTCTTCTTTGACACGGCGGCCGCGGCCCCAGGTTTTCTCGCCAACCAGAACGTGGCTACCTCGAATCTGGGCGGCACCGGGTTCACCGGATTCTCGGCCAGCGGCGCCACCCTCGACGGCGGAAACGCGGTCACGCTGACGTTCACCAACTTCACTCCGGGCAAGACATATACCCATGTCGGCGACGTGGACCAGGCCTTGACCCTGCAGAACTGCAACGGGCTCGGCGGGGTGGCGCTGGCTGCCTGCATCGCCCAGAACGCATTGATCACGGCGGACGCGTCGTCGGTGTCGGGAGCCGAGTTTGCGGGGAGCCAGATCGTGGTTATCATCGGCGGTGTGGGATATACGCCGCTGGTGCTCACGGCCGCCTTCGGTGACCAGGGCTTTGACAGCGCGCGCGCTGATTGGAGCGGCACCGTCGTCCCCGAGCCCTCTACGTGGGCGCTCATGACGTCCGGCTTGGCCGTGGCCGTGCTAGCACGCCGCCACTGGCGGCCGCGCTCTCAAGATGACGCGAACCAAAGATAGACCACCGGCAACGTGAACAGCGTCGAGTCGAGGCGGTCAAGCCAGCCGCCGTGGCCCGGAAGCATCGAGCCGCTGTCTTTCACTCCGGCTCCGCGCTTCATCGCAGACTCGGCCAGATCTCCGAGTTGCCCCGCGACATTCGCCGCAGCGCTCACCACGAGTGCGTGCTGCCATCCGATCAGGGAGAAGCCTGTCAGCAACGCCACGCCGTAGGCGCAGCACGCGATCATCGATCCTGCCGCACCTTCCCACGACTTGCCTGGCGAGATCGCCGGGGCGAGCTTGTTCTTGCCGATCATCGAGCCTACGGCGAACGCCGCTGCGTCTCCCACCCAGTTGATTGATACGGCGAAGAGCAACACATAAGGGCTGAACCGGTGCAGGTAGAGCGCGCACAACCACGGCGCGAAGCAATACACCACTCCGAGAGCCAGCGCGGAACTCCTCGGGAGCACTCCGCGTAGATCGCGACGCATCGCCCAAGCCATGCCCGCCAGCATCAGCGTGGCTGCGGCTTCCCAATGCAGCCGCGGAAGCCACATCAGGGCGAGCCCGGCCGCGATGCCGAGGGCCAGATGCGGTTCGCATTCATGCTTGGCGGCCAGCCGGCGGAATTCGACAAATCCCGCAACACCGAGCGCCGTGAGCACGGCTCGCATGGCCCACTCGGGAGCCTTGAAAATGACTGCCAGAACTATGGGGATCAGCAGGGCTGCTGTCAGCACCCGCTTCATTTGCCGGGCGCACCCACGAGTTGCTCTTCCGCTGGTTCGGGTTGCTCCACCGCCGTGAGTCCGCCGAATCTGCGGTCGCGCTTCTGATATTCGAGGATCGCCTGCAGCAGGTGCGATTGGCGAAAGTCGGGCCAGAGCGTGTCGGTGACGTAGAACTCGGCGTAGGCGACTTGCCAGAGCAGGAAATTCGAGATGCGCATCTCGCCGGAGGTGCGGATGAGCAAATCGAGATCGGGCAGGTCTCGCGTGTAGAGCGCCGACGAGATCGCGTTCTCGTCGATCTGGAGTTCGTCCAGCCTGCCGTCTAGCCGCGCGCGATCGAGTAGCAGATTCATGGCGTCAGCCAGTTCCGCCCGGCCGCCATAGTTGATGGCGAGGTTCAATCGCAACCCACTATTGCGTTCGGTGCGTCGAATGGTCTGTTCGAGATCGCGGCTCACAACCGGAGGTAGCGCTTCCCACCGCCCGATCGCGTTGAGGCGAATGTTGTTGTCCATCAGCCGCGGCAGCTCTCGGTGGAGATAGATTCGCAGCAGGCGCCACAGCGTCTCTACTTCGGTGCGGGGCCGCTTCCAGTTTTCGAGCGAGAAGGCGTAGAGCGTCAGCGCGCCGATTCCGAGCGCCGCACAGCACTCCACGGTGGACCGCACCGGGTCAATCCCGGCCTTGTGTCCGGCCACGCGGGGCAGCATCCGCTGACGGGCCCAACGCCCGTTGCCGTCCATGATAATCGCGATGTGCGCGGGTAGCCGTTGCGGGTCGATTCGGCGGGCGAGATCCCAATCGGGGTCACCCGGACGCAACGTCTCTAAGAATGCCTTCATTGGCGCGAATCTTCCTAGTATACCTTCGCCGCCGTGAACGGGATTGCGCGTGCCTGGGCTACTTCTGGCTGACGCGCTGCGCGGCCTTTCGCATCTGGAGACCATGCATCAGAGTGTTGGCGCTACGCAACACCGCGGCGACGTGAACCGCTTCCGTCATCTGTTCCACCGTCACGCCGTTCTCGATGCACTCCTCGGTGTAGGCATCGATCAAATACGGGCTCTCGAGCGCGTGCGCAATGGCCAAGGCGAGCACGTTCTTGATCTGGCCATGCAGCGCGCCGTCGCGAAATACGCCTGCGTACCAGGCCTGGAACGACGCCCACAACTCAGGCGACTGTTTGCCGATCTCGCTCAGGTTCGAAAGGTCGTCTTCGTGATAGTAACCGGCCATGTGCCTTCAGCCTCGCAGGTTTGCGAATGCGTCCTCGATCTCTTTCTTGGCAACCGGAGTCAGGGGCCGTAATGGCAAACGGCAGGGTCCTCCGTAGTATCCGCTCAAGTCCATAGCGTACTTCAAACCCGGGATGCCATACTTGGCGGTCACCAGGTGGGCGGGGTGTCCGATCTTGTTCTGCCAGTCGAGTGCGGCTTCCTGTTCGCGCATTCGGTGCGCTTCCCAAATGGTGATGCAGGCGTACGGAGCGGCGTTGGCGAAGGCAAGTACGGCTCCCACCGCGCCTACATGCATCGACGGCCACAGCGTCGGCGCCGAGCCCACAAGCACCTGGAATCCCTTCTTCACCTCGCGCAACATCCGCAGTACCTTTTCGAGGTTGCCCGAGCTCTCCTTCACGGCGATGATGTTGGGGTGCTGGCTGAGCTTGGCAACCGACTCGGCCAGAATGTCGACGCCGGTCGCCTGTGGCCAGTTGTAGATCATGATCGGGATCTTCGCCTGATCGGCCACTGCGCTGAAGTAGAGTTCCTGGGTTTCGGCGTTGTTGACCAGATTCTTGTAGTAGTGCGGGGTGCGCACCATGGCCGCCTTGTATCCCATGGACGCGGCGGCGTTCGTGAGGCTCACCGTTTCGCGGACGCTTTCGACGCCGGTGCCCGCGATCAACAGCTTGTCAGGAGCAGCCGCTTCGGCCACCATGCCCCAAAGCGCTGTCTTCTCGTCAGCGGTGAGCATGACGCTCTCGCCCGTGGATCCGCACACGACGTAGCCCGAGAGCTTCACCTGGTTCCACTTTTCGACGTTGTGCCTGACCTTGACTTTGTAGATTTCGCCTGCGTGATCGAACGGCGTGACGATGGGCGGAAAGATTCCCTGAAGTTTCAACATAAGCGAAAGGGGCAGGCACGTTGTGTCGCGCCTGCCCCGGTTTTCGATTTCGATTCTCGCGTCAAACCTTGATGAAGATGATGACCAGCGTGTAGAGCGCCAGCGACTCGATCAGCACCAGGCCGAGCAGCAGCGCGAACTGGATGCCGGGCCGTGCGCCGGGATTGCGGGCGAGCGCCTCGGCGGCCGAAGCGACGGCCTTGCCTTGGCCCAGGCCGCACAGGCCCGAAGCGATGGCCATGCCGATGCCTGCGGCGATCGGTTGCGCCCAGTTGGAATGGTCGCCTTGCGCGAACATGGGGCTGGCGAGCAAGAACAGCGCCAGCACGAGCAGCGTGAGTTTGGTGTTCATCGTGAGATGCTCCTTCTATGAAATCGCGCCACAGTGGGTGGTTGCCGGCAGCCTCTGGGGAGTCGACGGCCTCACGCTCTGACGCAAAAGCCTCAGTGTTCCTCGTGGGCCACCGCGCTCGAGACGTAGATCATCGTCATCAGAGCGAAGATGTAGGCCTGCAGGAACGATACGAACAGGTGGAGACCCATGAAGACCACCGGAATGAACAGCGGCACCATCTTCATGAAGGCCAGCGTCACTTGTTCGCCCGCGAACATGTTCGCGAATAGACGGATGGTGAGCGACATCGGCCGGGCCAGATGGCTCACGATTTCGATCGGGATCATGATGGGGGCCAGCCACCACACGGGACCCGCGAAATGTTTCAGGTAGTGGACCACGCCCTGCGCCGAGAATCCCTGGAAGTTGTAATAGATGAACGTGAGCAGCGCGCATCCGAGCGGAACTTCGGGGAACATCGTAGGCGATTCGAACGCCGGAATCAGCCCGATCAGGTTGCAGAACAGGATGAAGAAAAACAGCGTCGCGAACAGGTGGAGGAACTTCGTTCCGTGGTGGCCGATCACTTCCTCGGCCTGATCGTGCAGGAAGCCATAGATGACTTCGAACAGGTGCTGCAGCTTGCCGGGGCGGTCCATCGAAATCTGGGGCTTGAGGATCGCGAAGATCGCCATCATCACCACGGCCACCAAAATCTGGACCGTGATCGAGTTCGCCCATGGCCGCTCCGGGTTGTGGGCGTGCTGGCCTACCAGCGAGAGGAAAGTGTTGCCGAGACCGGCGAGGTTGTCGTTGAAAAACTTGGTTATGCCGAGTTCGTGTTCCATGCCTTGCGCGCGAAAATCAGTTCGTAGAGGATCTCGATCAGGACCGCTGGAGCGATAATCGTAAGGCCTGCCACCAGCGCTACAGGATTGACTGCGAGATACCTCATCATAACATAGGCCGCGGCTCCAAACAGCGCGTAGCGCAGGCCGAGCGCGATGACGAAACCCGCCGGCGTGCGGCGCCGTTCGCCATCCGCCAAGGCGCTGGCGAGACGATGAAACCAGAAGAGAATCAGCCAGGCTCCCGCTGACCCGGCAGCGAATCCGGCGCCGGCGGCGAAGCCCTTTGATGCCGCGGCAGCCAGGGTTCCCACCGCCGCAATGACGGCAATGTTGCGGAAGATGCGGCGCGTGGCACGCTCGTAGAAAACGATTTCCTGTTCGGCCGGCGCGGTCACATGTCCTTGGCGGCGGTGCGAATGACTTCTATCAGGCCCGCGGCGATCCCGATGAGGAGAAACACGATGTACAGGAAGTGGGTTCCCAGGGCCCGGTCGAGCAAATAACCGATGAGATAGCCCACAAACACGGCCGTCGGGAGCAGAAACGCCAGCCCTGAGTAGCGGCTCACTTGGTCCCAGACCTTCCTGCGTCCCTTGTTCGAGGCCAAGTATAAAGCATACACCCGGGCTGCCCGATGGAAGTGTGTGGTCATGCGTATCGTCCGGCTCGCATTGCTGGCGCTCGCGGTAGCGCTGTTGGGGAAATTGGCTTTGGCCGCACCCAAGGCTGCCGCGCCGCTGCCGCAGAAAGAGCCCGTGCCCATCGCGGGGGGGAAGGCGCAGGTACTGGTGAAGCCGGGGTTCGTGTTTCTCGAGTCAGAGAAGGCGCAGAAGATGCTCGAAACCTGGGGCAACCCGCCGGACGGTTCCGTGTTGGGGATGCTGGTGCCGACGTCGGGTGACAATAACTGGGGTATTACGATCTCATACGAAGCGGAAGGGTTCGTCGATGCAGACGACGCTGGCGAGATCGACTACGAAGCGTTGCTGGCGCAGTTGAAGCAGGAAACGCACGACGCAAGCGTTGCCGCCAAAGCGAAGGGCTTTCCCGGTAGTGAACTGATGGGCTGGGCCACGGCGCCGCGCTACGCGGCCGACAGCCACACGATGTATTGGTCGAAGGAGATCAAGTTCGACAACTCGCCCGAGGCGGTGATCAATTACGACATGCGGATCCTGGGCCGCTACGGGATGCTCGTGCTGCAAGGCGTGTTCTTCAAGAGCCAGCTCAAACAGGTTGAGCCCAAAATCCTGGCCGCGCTGCCAGGCGTGGAGTTCACCGAAGGCAACCGCTATGAAGACCATTCGGCGGGCGATCGCGTTTCGAAGCTCGGGTTGGGTGCGGTGATCCTCGGCAAGCCGGCGGCGAAGGCGTTGATTCTCGTCCTGATCAAGAGCGCGAAGTGGATCGTGATCGGGCTGGTGGCGCTGTTCGGGGCCATCAAGAAATTTCTCAAGAAGAAGTCCCCTAAGCCTGGCGACATGGCCGCACCGGCGCCGGCGATCGTGGCCGATACTCAGTATGGCGATTCGACGGCGCCTCCCCCGCTCAAGACTGTCGGTGGCCAACTGGGTCCGCAATTGGGGCGAATGCAGTCGTCGATCTCACGCGAGGGTCCCCCGAGGCCGGTGGCGCCGCCGGCCCCTACGGCGCCGCCTCCGCTGCCGGGCGGACATCAGGCGGGCGCGTCGCAGGGGGCGGGCAGCCGCGCGCGCAAGTGGTAGGGTCCGTTGGCTCCTCCGCGTTGAATTCTCTCAGGCGGAATTGACCCGGCGCGATATGAGTCTTCGTGACTGCTCACGCGCTCAGATCCTCTCTCACGGCGATGTTATTCGCTGCGACGCTCTCCGGCCAGACCATCACCCAAACAGCCGGGCACTACGGTGACTATCGAGAATCGCATCGATCTCCAAAGACTCTCGATCCGTTTCACTGATTCACACCAGACCAAGACATCGAGTCGGCCACCCGTTGACCGCATTCATCAGGTTGTACTGTCCGAAAGGGGAGTGGTCGCTTACACGGCGGAATCGACTGCCGACCCAATCCTGGAAGCGATCCGGTTCGATGGAGTGGCTGGCCCGTTCGGTAGCGGACATCTATTCACCGATCCGGGCAACCAGACCGGAGCAGGCAGACTCCCGTTTGGCCATCTTGATCCCAACCACCCGAAGGTCCTCGACGGAATCCAGTCCGTTTCGCGAAGTCTTTGCCCCACACTGCTTGGCTGGGACTCCGAAGGCAACCTCGCCGGTGCTCTGAACGTGGCGAGAAGCCGCTGGTACGGCGACGAACGAGTAACGGTCCCCTACATCTGGCGGGTCTCTTCCGCACACGCAACCGGTGCTGGGCCCGGGGCCCAAAGCATCACCCGGACTGCGGGCGCTTACACTGCGACGCTCGAAAATACGGGGATGACCGGAGCAATTGACTGTGACCATGACCGGCCCGGATGGACCCAAGCAGTGGCAGGGCAGCGGCGTGGACATTCTTGCTGACGCGATTCTGTCGGAACAGGGTGTGCTGGTATTCACAGCGGAACGAACCGGCGATGGCATGACCTATGCGATTCGATGTGGCGGCCAACCAGGACCCATCCCGTCGGTTGGCCGCGCATTCCTTGACCCGAAGAATGAGACAGGGTCCGGCCTGCTTCCGTTTCATCCTCGTGACGAGTTTCCCGAGACGAGTCCATTCGGTTGGCTGCGGGCCAGTGCACTTGGGTCCCTCCCGATTTTGGCCGGCTGGGAAGACAGCCGAAGACTGCGCGGAATCCTTCGCGCTTCCTGGAACTCGTGGCTCGGAGACATTCAAATCAACGTTCCGTACGTTTGGGTGATTCCCGGAGAATAGGCCGTCCTCTCCCAACTGGCGTGTCGTGAATGCCGTTCCAGACGATAATGAGAAATTGGCGCCGACCACCGACCTCGCCGAATCCGCGCTCAGCCGGTATCACACCTTCTCCCGGGCCGAATGGTCCCGGCTGCGCGCATCCACGCCCCTTTCGCTGACCGAGACCGAACTCGCTGCCCTGCGCGGCTTGAACGAGAGCGTCTCGCTCGAAGAGGTGGAACATATCTACCTGCCTTTGTCGCGACTGCTGAACCTCTACGTCGGTGCGATCCAGTCGCTCCACAAAGCCACCGACACGTTTCTCGGCAATCTGCCCGCCAAGGTCCCCTACATCATCGGACTCGCCGGTTCGGTCGCCGTCGGCAAGAGCACCACGGCGCGTGTCCTCCGCGCTTTGCTATCGCGCTGGCCCGATCATCCGCGAGTCGACCTGGTCACCACCGACGGCTTCCTGCTTCCCACACGCGAGCTCGAAAAACGCGGCCTCATGCGGCGCAAGGGATTTCCCGAGAGCTACGATCAACGCGCCCTCGTGCGGTTCCTGGCCGGAATCAAGAGCGGCGAAGGCGAAGTCCACGCGCCGGTTTACTCGCACTTGCTCTACGACATCGTGGAAGGCGAGTCCCAGCCCGTGCGCCGTCCCGATATCGTGATCGTCGAAGGGCTCAACGTGCTGCAGACCGGGCCCAGCCGCGGCTCGCGCGTCTTCGTCAGCGACTTCTTCGATTTCTCCATTTACCTCGACGCGCCAGAGGAACTGATCGAGCAATGGTACGTGGCGCGGTTCCTCAAACTGCGCGAGACCGTGTTCGCCAATCCAAGTTCCTACTTCCACCGCTATGCGAGCCTCACCGAGCCGCAGGCGATCGAGACCGCGCACGCGATTTGGCGCGAGATCAACGGTCCCAACTTACGCGAGAACATCGCGCCTACTCGCGAGCGAGCTGAGCTGATCCTCGCCAAGGGGCGCGATCATCGGGTGGATGAGATCCGCTTGCGCCGGCTGTAGTGCGCTTTCGCCGGCCCTGTACGTGGCCACCTGTGATGGGCTGCGCCGACAGCGGGCGGTTCGAGCGGCGATGACGGGGTCGGGTCAGTGGGTTGCGTCGCCGGCCGTGACGTGAGTTGTGACCGTTGCGTCGGCAGTGATGCGGATCGCCATCGTGACTCGCACGCAGCGCGCCATGACGCCACCTTCGACGGCGGTATCCTGTGATCTTGGGGCTTCCGGGAAAACAATTCCTCACGAATCTGATTGAACGCCGCGCGCTGCTGCTGCAGTTGGTCCGGCGCGATTTTCAGCAGCGCTACGTCGGCTCCATGGCCGGATGGGTGTGGGGCTTGGTGCATCCGCTGATCATGCTCGCCGTCTGGACCTTCGTCTTCAGCGTCTGCATGAAAGTCGAAATGCCGCGCGGCTCCATCACATCCGACTACACGCTGTTCCTCCTAGCCGGCTACCTGCCGTGGCTCTTGTTTCAGGAAACGGTCGCGCGCTCGGCGTCTTCGCTCGTCGATCACGCCAACCTCATCACCAAGACCGTCTTCCCCAGCGAGATCGTACCTGTCTCGATCTTTCTCTCGTCTCTCATCAATCACGCCTTCGCCCTGTTGGCGGTGGTCATCGGGATCGTCTGGTGGCAACGCACCATCTCGCCCGGCCTGCTTCTGCTTCCGATCTACATCGTGCTTCTCGGGCTGCTCGCGATCGGAATCGGGTGGATCGTGGCCAGCCTTCAGGTCTACATTCGCGATACCGCGCAAGTGGTGCTGGTGCTCCTGACGGTGGGCATGTGGATGACGCCGATCTTCATCTTCGAGACGTATTTCCCGCCGCGCTTCCACTTCCTGCTCGACTACAACCCCATGGCGGCGATCGTGGAAGGCTACCGCGCGCTGCTGCTCTCGGCCAAGGGGCCTGACCTGCGCGATCTCGGGATGGTCGCCTTCTACAGCGTGGCGTCGTTCGTCGCCGGTGGTTTGTTCTTTCGCCAATTGAAACGAGGTTTTGCTGACGTTCTATGAATCGACGGAGTTTTCTCGCCGGCGCCGCCGCGCCGTTGCTGGCTCAGAAGAAGAAGAGCGCCGCGCCTGCCACAACAGAACGGCCCAATATTGTTTTGGTGCTCGCCGATGACCTGGCTGCCTGGATGGTCGGCTGCTACGGCAACAAAGAGATCAAGACGCCGAACATCGACAATCTGGCTCGCGGAGGCATGCGGTTCGTCAACAACTTCGTGAACACGCCCATCTGCTCGGCTAGCCGCGCCACGTTGTTCACCGGCCGCACGCCGCGCCAACACGGCATCCACGATTTCCTCACGCCAAGTCCGATCGACCAGCCGCCGCAGGGACAGAAGGAACCGCCTGCTTCGTTCGCCAGTGAAACGATGATTTCCGACGTGTTGTCGCAGGCTGGTTACGACTGCGGATACGTGGGCAAGTGGCACATGGGCGGCGACACCAAACCTGCGCACGGCTACAAATACACGTACACGTTCGACGGAGGAAGCTCGCGCTATCAGGATCCGGTGATGTTCCGCGATGGCGAGCGCAGGGAAGAGAAGGGCTATCTCACCGAAATCACTACGCGTGGCGCGGTTGAGTTTCTCGACTCGCAGCAGTCCGGCAAGCCGTTCTTTCTCACCGTAAGCTACTTCAATCCGCACACTCCCTATGACGGCCATCCGCAGCGCTACTACGACATGTACGCCAACACGAACTTCGAGAGCTTCGGTTGGGAATCGGCGGCGCCGAACGCGCTTCGTGAGAAGAACCTGCTGCAGGATACTGTAGGGAACCTTCGCAAGTGCGCGGCCAGCACCACGGCGCTCGACGATCAGATCCCGGCGCTGCTCGAGAAGCTCGATCAGAAAGGGCTCCGCGGCAACACGCTCGTGCTCTTCACCGGTGACAACGGCTTCCTACTCGGCCGCCACGGACTTTGGTCGAAGGGGCTCGCCTCGGATCCCATAAACATGTACGAGGAAGTGATGCAGGTTCCAATGATCTGGAACTGGCAGGGCAAGACGCCGGTGGAGTCCACGCGGCCCGAGTTGGTCAGCTTCTATGACGTCATGCCCACTCTCTGCGACCTTGCGGGCGCGCCTGTTCCATCGCGCAATCTTCCGGGCCGGAGCTACCTCCCGCTCGCGCTTGGCCATTCGCTCGCCAAGGGCGAGAAATGGCGCACCACCGTTTTCGGCGAATTCCGCAATACGGAGATGGCGCGCGACAACCGGTACAAGATCGTGGTGCGCAACGGCGGGCGGGGTCCGAACGAACTATTCGATCTCGCGGTGGACCCGCGCGAGAAAACGAACCAGTGGGACAACGCGCAATTCCTTACCGTGCGTGAGCGGTTGGTGCGCGAGTTGACCGGGTGGCGCGGCAAGACGGCGTCATGATCGCGCGCCGAGAACGAAGTCCACTTCCATGATCTTGTAAGCAGTGGTCCGCATGCCGAGCATGGCGTACGTACGTTGCGCGCGATGGTTTTCGTGCTCCACGTAGAGTCGGATGCCGCAGACGTTGCCGGCTTCCCGTGCGCGCTTCTCCACCTCCGCGTAGAGCGCGCGAAAGACGCCGCGCAGGCGATGCTCCGGGGCGACGTAGACGCTCTGGATCCACCAGAAATTCCCGTTGCGCCAGTCGCTCCATTCGTAGGTGACCATCAACTGGCCGGCTACTTCGCCGTCGGCTTCGGCCAGTAAGTAGAAGCCTGCGCCGCGGCCTTCGAACAGTGCGCGGACACCGGCTTCGACGCGCTCCGGATCGAGCTCGAGCGACTCGGTTTCGAGCGCCATGGCGCGGTTGAAAGCGGCGATGATGGCGATGTCGGCGGCGGTGGCAGAGCGGAGCCTGAGGTCCATGAGGGTCATTGTAAGCGGCGTAAACTGGAAGCAGGGCAAGATATGCACACAGCAGCAGAAATCGCGGACTACTTCCTGGCGACCGTCGACGACGAGGCAGGGGATTCGATGTCGAATCTCAAGCTCCAGAAGCTGGTCTACTACGCGCAAGGGTTTCACTTGGCGCTGACCGGGAAACCGCTGTTCAATGATCCGATCATGGCTTGGGAACACGGACCGGTGGTCCCCACGCTCTACCATGGCTTCAAGCAACACGGCGGTGAACCCATTCCCAGGCCGGAGAACGGGGTCGACGAGAGCAACTACTCGAAGGAGGTCCGCGAGATTCTCAACGAGGTCTTCGACGAGTACGGGCAGTTTTCCCCATGGAAGCTGCGCAACCTGACGCATGAGGAGCCCCCTTGGCGCGAGGCCTACCCGACTCACGGCGAGATCTCCCAGGCTTCCATGCGAAGATACTTTTCGACTCTCGTCCATGAGCAAACGGCTTAAAGCCGCAGCGCAACGGTCGGGCAGCAAGTCTTCCGCTGCGAGTGCTGCCGCGCCGAATCCAGATCACCTCCCTCCCAAGTTCTGCCTCCGCCTGATGCGGAACGGCTATTCCGTGAAGGACTGCACAAAGGAGGACCAGGCTGCGTTCGCGCAACGCCAGCTGGTCTGAACTCCGGCGCGCGGATCGGCACGGGCAGGGCTACGAGAAGATCTCCCGGAAAGCAATTTGTGGCGACCGGATCCCGGATGCGATCACCTCCGACACGCAACTCATCGCATTCCGGTGCATTGGCATGGCTCCCATGGTGGGGTTTCGAAGTGACGATGGTGTCTTCAACATCGTCTGGATCGACCGCGACTTCAGCCTCTACGATCACGGCTGATCGTCTACGAATCACTCGCCAGGGAGTTTGCCGTACGGATTCCGGAATCGAAGGCGGCGAGCCAGAAACTCGCGGATCCAGTTCCGCTGCACCACGTAGACCCACGGGCCTCGGCGTGCACCTCCGGAGAGCTTCGAAGCAATTGGAGTACTCATCGGGGCGAAAATAGAACTCGGTGTTGACACAGGCGCCGAGGCCTTCTTGTGATTGGCACTCCCGCTCGAAGATCGAACCTCCGTGGATCACTTCGAGCAGCATGTCCAGGCAAATGTAGCCTACCGGAACATTCATGGGCCGCACGATATTGTTCCCCTCGAAGCGAACGCTGGTCATGCGATCATTGTGGTGGACCCCATTTCTTGGACAAAAAACAGGCCCCTTGTTAGATGGTGTGCGGGCATGGAGAATAAGGAGATCCGATGCCCAGAACCCGCAAGAATCATCCGCCGAGCCTGAAGGCCAAGGTAGCGGTGGAAGCGATCAAAGGACACAAGACGACGGTGCAGATCGCACAGATGTTTGGCGTGCACCCAACGCAGGTCGGAGGTGGAAGAAGCAAGCGTTGGCCGGATTGCCCGACGTGTTCGGCAATGGCCGTGACCAATTGCGACAGCAAGCCGAGGCCGAGAAGGACGAACTGTACAAGCAGATCGGCCAACTGAAAGTGGAGTTGGACTTTCTCAAAAAAGAGGCGGCCTCGGCTGAGGACAAACGGCCATGGATCGACACCGAACATTCCCGGTTGACCGTGCAGCGGCAGTGCGAATTGCTAGGGCTGGCGCGTTCGACCTACTATCACCAGCCGCAGCCGGAGAGCGCCGAGAACCTGAAGCTGTTGCGGCAACTCGACGAATTGTACATGCTGCGGCCCTTCTACGGCAGCCGAAAGCTGGCCGTCGAGCTGGGCGTGAACCGGAAGCGCGTGCAGCGGCTGATGCATTCTCGGTATCGAAGCACACTACCCCAAACCCAACTTGAGCCGTCCGGCACCGGGCCACCAGGTGTATCCTTACCTGCTGCGCGGCGTGACGATCGACAAGCCGAACCAGGTCTGGAGCACCGATATTACCTATCTCCCGATGCGGGGAGGCTTCCTCTACCTGGTGGCCGTCATGGACTGGTACAGCCGCTACGTACTGAGTTGGGAAGTTTCCAACACCCTGGACATCAGCTTCTGCCTCACCGCTCTGGAAGCTGCTTTCGCCTTCGGCCAGCCCGACATTTTCAACTCCGACCAAGGTGCGCAGTTCACCTCGCCGCAGTTCCTTCAACCGTTACTTCAGCGCCAGATCGCGATCAGCATGGATGGCCGCGGGCGGGCACTGGACAACGTCTTCATCGAACGGCTGTGGCGCTCGCTCAAGTACGAACTGGTCTACCCCGGCGACTTCCAGGACGGAGCCGAACTCCATGCGGCCCTCGGCTCCTACTTTCACTTCTACAACTATCAGCGGCCACACCAGGCGCTCGGTTATCAAACGCCAGCCGATCTGTTCCCACACAAACGCAAAAGGAAGGAGACCTTGACTTGATGGGGGACGCTGTCCCCCAAACCCCCTGGGATTTACCGCTTTGGACCAGAGTGGACGGGTTGGCTGCATTTTGCCCTTGCAATTTTCCGCCAGTCCCGTACAATCAATTTGCTTGCCCGGAGGATAGAGCTCTCCAGGGATGGAACTCGAGCGCCGTGCAAGTCCGGAGTGAACGGCGGTCCCACGACCGCCTCACCCTTTCCCCGCGCCACCATCTAAGGACGTCGATTTTTTTGTCCAACCGATGGGGTCCACCTCACATCGCTGAGGCAATCGATCAGCAAGGGAACGGAACTACGTCCGAGGCGCAGAAGCGATACGATGGCGGGGTGAGGCCGGCCTGGTCCGTTGTCGCCCTGCGGAAACACGACGGTGGGCGAATGCGGGTCGTCCGAGTAATGGACCCCGGAGAATTCCGCTGTTGTCAGCGGATTGATCAGCGAGGCATAGAGGCTTGTCGCGGTGAGGCGGTCCTGCGCCGTGACGCCTACGGCGGCGGCCAACATCGCGCCAACGTACCTCAACATAAGGCCAGTCTAACGGAATCACCCGCCGGCATAGACTGAACAAGAAGGCTTTCCAGCTTGCCAAAGAAAAAGAAGGCTCCCGCTCCGATCACCGTCACAGGACTCACGTGGTACCGGTCTCGCCAGGACTTCGACCGTCTCAAAGCGATGGCGAAGGACCCCGAGAAGCTTCCCGTGAGCTATAGCACCTGGCTCCAAGATGCCATGCGGGTGAGGCAAGAGTTGGAACGCAGCGGCATCACCGTCGTCAAAGCCTACCTCGATCCCGTCGAGTTCCCAACGTGGTGTCTCGCGCAAGGGATCGACATGGATGTCATGGCTCGCATGGAGTTCGCACGCGAGTTCGCTTCGCGGACCGAGACGTTCTGACCGGACGAAATCGGAGCCGGTCCGCCGCACCCCATTGCTATACTGAAGAACTCCCCTCCCATCAACCCAGCTATGCTCTCTCAAGGCAAAATCAACCATCTGAAGACCCTCTCCAACGCCCAGGGCGTTATCGCGGCAGCCGCCATGGATCAACGCGGCAGCCTCCAGAAATCGATCGCCTCCGCCAAGGGCGTGCCCCAGGACGCCGTCACCGACGAGATGATGTCGGAATTCAAGATCGCTGTCACCCGCATCTTGACCCCGCATTCCTCCGCCATCCTGCTCGACCCCGAGTACGGCATCCCCGCCTCCCAAGCCCGCCGCCCCGGATGCGGCCTTCTCCTCGCCTACGAGAAATCGGGATACGACAACACCCAACCCGGCCGCCTGCCCGATCTGCTTCCCCACGTCTCGGCGAAGCGCATCAAAGATTGGACCGGCGACGCCGTCAAGATCCTCATCTACTACACCCCGTTCGATGACGCCGCGGTGAACGATATCAAGCACGCGTTCGTGGAGCGCATCGGCGCCGAATGCGAAGCCGAACAGATTCCGTTCTTCCTCGAGTTCGTCAGCTACGATCCCAAGGGGGGTGACGAGAAGGGCGTCGAATTCGCCAAGGTCAAGCCCCAGATCGTGACCAAGAGCATGCAGGAGTTCTCGAAGCCGCATTATCGCGTGGACGTGCTCAAGGTGGAAGTGCCCATCAACGCCAACTTCACCGAGGGCAGCTCCGTCTACAAGGGCCAAAAGGCGTATTCGTGGGATGAAGCGCTCGATCATTTCCGCAAGGCCGCGGCCGTCGCGACGAAACCTTTCATCTACCTCAGCGCCGGCGTGAGCAACGACCAGTTCACCGAGTCGCTGCGCATGGCTTCCGACGCGGGCACTGACTACTCGGGTGTCCTGTGCGGGCGCGCCACGTGGAAGGAAGGCATCCCCGTCTACGCCAAGCAGGGCATCAAGGCGTTGGAGGATTGGCTCTCTACCGAAGGCGTGAAGAACATCAACGCGGTGAACGCGGCCATCTCCTCAGCCAAACCCTGGTACGCCAAGCTCGGCATGAAGAGCGCCTAGGAGCGAACGGATGAGTCGACAGAAAGTCTTCGCTTCGATGCTCGACATCGGTATCGTGCCGGTGGTGCGGACCACCTCGGCCGATGCCGCCATCCGAGCCATCGAGGCCATCTACAACGGCGGCATCCGCGCCGCCGAAATCACGATGACCGTGCCGGGCGCGCTGAAGGCGCTCGAAAAGATCGCCGACAAGTTCGGCGACAAGATCGTGCTCGGTGCGGGCACGGTGCTCGATCCCGAGACCTGCCGCATCTGCATGCTCGCCGGCGCCGAATTCTTCGTCACTCCCTCGCTCAAGCTCGCGACGATCGAGATGGCCAAGCGCTACTCGAAGATCATCTGCGCCGGCGCACTCACGCCTACCGAGGTCCTCACTGCGTGGGAAGCGGGCGCCGACATCGTGAAGGTGTTCCCGTGCGGCAGCGTCGGCGGACCCAAGTACATCAAGGCTCTCAAAGGGCCGCTCCCGCAGATCGAGATGATTCCCACGGGCGGCGTGAACCTGGAAACCGCCGGTGAATTCCTCAAAGCCGGTGCGTGCGCGGTGGCCGTGGGCGGCGAACTCGTCGACCCCAAACTCATCAAAGAAGGCGCCTACGACAAGATCGAGGATCTGGCTCGCCAGTACCTCGCTGTCATCGCAAAAGCGCGCGCTGAGATGAAGTAGCGTTACACTGTTTCGTTAGCCTATGGCGATCAGCAAAGACCTGCTCGAGATTCTGGTTTGTCCGGTCTGCAAGACTCCCGTCGAACTACTGCAGGACGACAATGGACTGCGCTGTTCTCAGTGCCGCCTCGTGTACCCGATTCGCGACGACATCCCCGTGATGTTGGTCGACGAGGCCCGAAAAGAATAACCCGGTGCCGTTGCTCGAGCAACTTCCTTCCGGTGGGCGCGTCCTGATTGTCCGGTTGCGCTCGCTGGGCGACTGCGTGCTCACCACGCCCGCCATCCAGATTCTGCACGAGCATCGGCCAGACCTCGAGATCGGCGTTGCCGTGGAGCCGCGCTTTCGCGAGGTCTTCACTGGCAACCCGGCGGTGCGGCGGATTCTGTCGCCGTCACTGAAAGAAGCTGCCGCGTTCCGCTCGAATCTTGCCATCAACTTTCATGGCGGCTCGCGGAGCATGTGGCTGACGCTGGCATCGCTCGCGGGAAAGCGCGCTGGATTCGCTCACTACCGCCATCAGTGGATCTACAACGCGCGGATTCCTCGCGCACAGGAGATTCTCGGGGCCGAGCGAAAGGTCCACACGGCGGAACATTTGGCGTCGGCAATGTTTTGGCTCGGAGTGCCGCGGCGGGAGATTCCGAGGGCGAGTCTATTCGCCGAACCTGAGCGGGCAGACAAACCGTATGCTGTGCTGCACGCCCTCGCATCGCAAACGGACAAGACTTGGCCGGCTGACCGTTTCGCGAAAGTAGCGGACGCATTGATCGCGCGCGGGCTCGAGCCCGTGTTCATCTGCGGACCCGGCGAGGAGATCGCGTCACTGGCGCGGTTTCGCTGGGTTGCGGGAGCTTCTCTCGAGCAGGTGAAGAGTCTGCTTGCCGGCGCGGCCTTGTTTATCGGCAACGATAGCGGTCCGGCGCACATGGCGGCGGCGTTCGGGATTCCCGTGGTGGTGTTGTTCGGATCTTCGGATCCCGTGGTGTGGGCTCCGTGGAAGACCGCCGCCGAGCAAATCGTTGGCATCGACGGCATTCGCAGCGTCCCTGTGGACCAGGTGATCCAGGCAATGGATCGCCTCCAGGTGCGCGCATGAAGCGCGCCGGGTCGCCATGTACTGCTATGCTTCTGTTTCATCGCGGGCCGCGAAGTTTTTCCGGCGGTCTTCGTGTAGGGCGGGCTTCAGCCAGCGCGGGACTTCAGTCCCGCCCGGGGTCTTGCGGGACTGAAGTCCCGCGCTGGCTAAAGCCCGCCCTACAAGTCGGAGCCGCCGCATGAGCGAATTGCGACGACTCCTCTCATATACGCGACCCTATTGGGGAGCGCTCGGTGGATCAGTCATCCTCATGGCCGTCGCCGGAGCCGCCCACGCTCTCATCGCACTCCTCATCCGCCCCGTCTTCGACCGCGGCCTCGACCCCAAGTCCGCCGACGCGCCCGTCCAACTCATCACCGTTCTCGGACACACGCTCTACCTGCACCAACTCATCCCGCCCAGCCTCATCCACAACGTCTGGACCATGGTCGCCGCCGGCATCCTCGCCGTCTTCATCATCAAAGGCGCCAGCGAATACTTCGGCAACTATCTCGTCAATCACGTCGGCTTCTCCGCGGTCAACGATCTCCGCCAGGCCATCTATGACCGGCTCCTTCGCCAAGACTCCGCCTTCTACGAAACGCACTCCACCGGCCGCCTGATGTCGTCGATCATGAACGACATCGAAAAGATCCAGGTCGCGGTCTCGCACATGATGGCGGATTGGCTCCGCCAAACGTTCGCCGCCATCGGATTGCTCTTCGTCGTGATCCAGACGGATTGGAAACTCGCGCTCGTCAGCCTGACTCTCCTACCGTTCGTCCTCGTTCCAACCGCGAGGATCGGCAAGAAGATCCGCCGCGCCACGCGCACCGCCCAAGACGATGCAGCCGAACTCAACCAAATCCTCCAGGAAACGCTCAGCGGCCACACCGTTGTGAAGACGTTCGGCGCCGAGGAACACGAGTCAAACCGCTTTGCCGCTGCCTCCCGACGGCTCAAAACCAGCAGCCTGCGCTACGTCGCGCAGCAAGCCCTCGCCTCTCCTCTCATCGAATTTTTCGGCGCGCTCACCATCGTCGGCCTGCTTACCTACGCGCGCAATCAGATCAAAGCTGAGCAGATGACCACCGGCGAATTCACCAGTTTCATCGTCGCTTTGCTGATGCTCTATGAGCCCGTCAAGCGCCTCACGGGGATCCACAACATCTTTCAGCAGGCCCTCGGCGCGTCGCAGCGCGTGTTCGAATACCTCGATCGCGAGCAGACCGTCAAAGACGCGCCGAACGCCGTGAGGCTCGCGAAGTTCGGCCAGTCCGTGCGCTTCGATCGCGTCTGGTTCCGCTATCCGGCCACTACTGAAGGCTGGATCCTCGACAACGTCGACATCGAAGTGAAGGCCGGTGAGGTAGTCGCTTTCGTGGGACCCAGTGGGGCAGGGAAGTCCACGCTCGCGAACCTGATCCCGCGCCTCTATGACGCCACCAAGGGAAGTGTCGTTATCGATGGGCGCGATGTTCGCGAATACACGCTCGGGAGTCTACGCTCGCAAATCGCTATCGTTGCGCAGGACACGTTCCTCTTCAACGAGACCGTGGCGAGCAACATCCGCTACGGCCGCCGCGACGCGACCGATGCCGAAGTGCGCGAGGCCGCGCGAAACGCCATGGCCGACGAGTTCATTGACGCGCTGCCCTTGGGGTTCGACACCATGATCGGCGAGCGCGGCGCCAAGCTCAGCGGCGGACAGCGCCAGCGCATCGCCATCGCTCGCGCGCTGCTCAAGAACGCGCCGATCCTCATCCTCGATGAAGCCACTTCGCATCTCGATTCCGAGTCCGAGCGCGAGGTGCAGCGAGCGCTCTCGAACCTGATGGCCGGGCGCACCGTCTTCGTCATCGCGCACCGGCTCTCCACCATTCGGCGCGCCGATCAGATCGTGGTTTTGGAAGGCGGCCGGATCCGTGAGACCGGTACGCACGCGGAGCTCCTCCGCGAGGGCGGCTTGTACCAGCGTCTGCATGAGTTACAGTTTCTGGAGGCGGATTGATGGCCAACCCCATTCGCAGCATGACCGGATTCGCGCGCGTGCGGCGCACTTTGCCCGAGGGCGATCTCACCATCAGCCTGCGCGCGGTGAACCATCGCGGGCTCGATCTGCAATTCCATCTGCCTCCGGATCTCGACCCCACCGAGAACGCCATGCGCAAGGCGGTTTCGGCTCACATCGCCCGCGGCCACATTTCCATCCGCGCGCACTTCAGCCGCAATCCGGCCACGCTCGGCTCTGCCGTGAACAAGCCGCTGCTGCAAGCGTGGCTCGACGCTTTTCAACAGGCCAAGCGCGAATTCAACCTGGCCGGCGAACCCGACCTCAACGTCGCCCTTCGCCTTCCGGGAATGATCGGTGACGCGAACCCTGACGATCTCACCGGTCTCGAATCGGGCGTGACGGGTGCCATCGAAGAGGCAATCGCCGCACTCAACGCGGAGCGCGCTCGCGAAGGCGCTGCCACGGCGGCGGCGGTGCGCGGTCACGTCCAGCGGATCGCCGCCGCTCGCGCGAAAATGGTGGACCTCCGTTCCGCCGTCGTGCCCGCTCTGCAGGATCGCATGCAACAAAGATTGGGAGAAATGTTGCAAGGCGCCGCGATCGATCCGGCGCGGTTAGCGCAGGAAGCCGCCATTCTCTCTGACCGCAGCGACATCAGCGAAGAATTGGCCCGGCTCGAGATCCACACCGCGCGGCTCGGCGAACTGCTCGCCGCAGGTGGCGAGATGGGCAAGAAGATCGAGTTCCTGGCGCAGGAGATGCACCGCGAGACCAATACCGTCCTGTCGAAGTCGAACGCGGCTGGTGAACTCGGGCGTGGCATCGCCGAGCATGCTCTGGCTGTGAAAGCGGAAATCGAGAAAATCCGGGAGCAGTCGCTGAACCTCGAATGACCACCGTCTTCATCATTTCGGCGCCGTCGGGATCGGGCAAGTCCACCTTGGTCAACGGGCTGCTCGCTGCTGACCAGAGGCTCGTCTTCTCGATCTCGTACACCACTCGCGGTCCGCGTGGCAAAGAGAAGCAGGGCGAGGCGTACCACTTCGTGGAGCGATCGCATTTCGAGGCCATGATCGCCAACCAGGAATTCCTCGAGTGGGCCGAGGTCTTCGGCAATTACTACGGCACCCACCGCAGTTACCTCGATCAGGCGCGAAACGAAGGCAAAGACCTCGTCCTGGACATCGATGTCCAGGGTGCGCGACAATTAAAGGATCGGATCCCCGACGCCGTCTCGATCTTCATCCTAGCCCCCTCACGGGAAGAGTTGGAGAAAAGACTGCGAGCACGGTCAGAGGATTCCGAGGCGGTGATTCAGCGGCGTTTGCGCGAAGCCGCCGCCGAAATCGGCAACTACGGCCAGTACGACTATGTGCTCGTCAACTCCGAAATCGACGAAGCGCTAGCGCGGCTGAAGGCGATCGTGCAGGCCGAACGGATCCGGCGGGTTCGGATGGAAGAGCGAATCCGGCCGATTCTCGAGAGTTTTGGAGCGCTGCAAAGCAGCAATGGAGATTGAACCATGAGCGACGCGATCATTCGCAACATGAATTACATGATTCCGGACGATCCGGAACAGAGCACCTACCGCTTCATCATCGTCTCCGCCAAGCGGGCGCGGCAGTTGCAGTCCGGGGCGCGGTCGTTCTTGCCCACCACCACGCGCAAGCCCACCGTGACGTCGATGGAAGAGGTCCGTCGCGGGTTGATCAACTACAACGACCCGAACCTGCAGGCGGCGCTCGAGGAAGCCGCTGCCAAGTCCGAGTAGGTTGCTGTGCTGCAGATGTCAGTCTGCGCAGTCTCGCGCTGAGGCCCGTGAAAGCATGCCGTTTTCGATATCAGCACTTGCCCTCCGTGTAGGGCGGGCTTTAGCCAGCGCGGGACTTTTAGTCCCGCTTCCGAGCTGGGGCAGGCTGCAGTCTCGCTCACAAGCCGGAGTTCGATTGTGAAGGCAGTCCTCGGCGTCGGCGGCGGCATCGCGGCGTACAAATCCGCCGAACTCGCTCGCGCCCTCATGGAACGCGGCTGTACCGTCCAAGTCGTGATGACCGAAGCCGCGCAGCAGTTCATCACTCCCCTCACCTTCGCCACGTTAACCGGAGGCAAGGTCATCACGGACCTCTTCGCCACCCGCAGCGCGGAGGAGACCCTGGCCAGTTCCGTGGAGCACATCCGCGTCGCGCAGGAGAACGAACTGCTCGTGGTCGCGCCCGCCACCGCCGACCTTCTTGCACGCTTCGCCAACGGGCTTGCGAACGACTTCCTGACTACGCTCTACCTCGCCTTCACCGGTAAAGTGATCCTCGCGCCGGCCATGAATACCAACATGTGGAACCACGCGGCCACGCGGGCGAATCTCGAAACCCTGCGCGCGCGCGGCCACCACATCATCCCGCCGGATGAAGGCCTGCTCGCATGCGGCGTTGTCGGCGCGGGGCGTCTCCCTGAGCCCGAACGAATTGCCGATGCCGTAATGCAAGCCGCCGCTGTCAAGCACGACCTCGAAGGCGACACCATCCTCATCACCGCCGGACCCACCCAGGAAGCGATCGACCCTGTCCGCTTCATCTCCAATCGCTCGAGCGGCAAGATGGGTTACTCGGTTGCCGAAGCGGCTCTCCGGCGCGGCGCGAAGGTCATCCTCGTTTCCGGACCCGTTCGCCTGTCTCCTCCGGCCGGCGCGACGGTGGTGAAGGTGCAGTCCGCACTCGAGATGCGCAAGGCCGTGATGGATCACCTCCGGGAAGCATCGATCGTCATCAAGTCTGCCGCGGTGGCGGACTACCACATCGAGAACGTCCCCACCCAGAAAGTGAAGAAGACTGCCGCCCGCCTTTCGCTCGACCTTGCGCCGACGCCAGACATCCTTGCCGAAGTGGGGCGCAACAAAGGCGATCGTATCCTGATCGGTTTCGCCGCCGAAACACAGAACCTCGTCTCCGAAGCACGCCGTAAAATGGATACGAAGAACTGCGACATGATCGTCGGCAACCTGGTGAATCAGGAAGGCACCGGGTTCGATTCCGACAACAACGAAGTGGTGCTGATCCCGCGAGGCGGTGAGCCCGTGTTCCTTCCGAAAATGTCGAAGCGCGATGCGGCCGAGCACATCCTCGATCAGATCGCGCATCTCCGGCTGGCTGTTCACGCATGAACCGCGACGAACTCCGCCGTTACCTCGACTTCTATCGCGACCTGGGCTTCACCGAACTCTGGAAGCACGATGCGCCCGCACCAGTGGCGGCGCCGGAGCCGATCGCGATTCCGAAGGCGCCCGTTGCTCCCCGGGTCGCTGTGCCGCCACCACCGCCCCCGCCGGCCGTCACTCCGCCGCCGGCCGTCGCGCCTCCGCCGGTTGCGATGCCGCCCGAGTCGAAGCCCGTCATGCAAAACATCGCTCTGCCCTCGCTCGCTCCCGACAACGACACGATGGAGCTCATCCGCACCGACATCGGGGACTGCAAGCGATGCCGCCTCTGCCAGGGCCGGAACAAGATCGTGTTCGGGTCGGGCAACGAGTCATCGCGATTGGTCTTCGTAGGCGAAGGTCCGGGCGCTGATGAAGACGCGCAAGGGCTACCGTTCGTGGGCAAAGCCGGCCAACTGCTCACGCAGATGATCGACAACACGTGTTCGAAGGAGGGCATCCCCGCCCGCCGCGTGGACATGTACATCTGCAACGTGGTGAAGTGCCGGCCTCCGGAGAATCGTACGCCGCAGCCGGACGAAATGGAAACCTGCGGCCAGTTCCTGTTTCGGCAACTCATGGTGATCCAGCCCAAAGCAATTTGTTGCCTGGGAAGCACCGCCACCAAGGCTCTGCTCGGCACCACGGAAGGAGTGATGAAGCTCCGCGGGAAGTGGCATAAGTGGCGTGATACGCCGGTGATGGTGACCTACCATCCCTCGTACCTGCTGCGCCCCTACAATCAGAACGCCAAGCGGGAAGCCTGGGAAGATCTGAAGAAGGTGTTTCACTTCGTCTATGACTGAGCGCAGCCGAATGTGGGGCTGGACTCAGCCTGCGCGGGACTTCAGTGCCGCTACCGGCGTCCGCGTCAAGACCCGTGAAATCAGGCCAACCCCTCGGAGCCCCCAATGATTCGCGACAACTTCTTCGGCAACCCCACCGCGATCGAGTTGCTCGAAGGGCTCATCTCTCGCGAGCGGATCCCCCAGACCTTGCTCTTCGAAGGTCCGGAAGGCGTGGGGAAGGCGACGCTCGCTCGCCGCTTCGCGGCCGAACTCGTGGGCAAGCGCGACCTCATCGAACAAGACGACCTCAGCCTTCCCCACAACGTGGAAACCCTCGCCGAGCGCGAGAAGCTGGCGCCGGAAAAGCGCAATGACGACCCGTTCCATCTCGCCTCACACCCAGATTTCGTGACGTTCGCGCCCGAAGGACCGCTCCGGCAGATCTCGATTCATCAGATGCGCACGCTCAAGGAGCGCGCCCAATACGGACCGCTCCAGGGCAACCGTCGAGTCTTCCTGATCGACGCCGTGGATCGCGCCAACGAACAAGCCGCCAACTCGCTGCTCAAGACGCTCGAGGAGCCGCCGCCGTACTTGATCATCGTGCTCACGGCCGAGAACCCGTACGATCTTTTGCCTACCATCCGCTCGCGCGTGGTTCCGATCCGGCTCGGCCGCCTCTCTCGCGACGAAATGAATGCGTTCGTGAAGTCGAAGGCGCTCGACCAAACGGCTGACCGGATCGCGCTCGCGGCGGGCTGCCCCGGCATCGCAGCAACGCTCGATCTGGAGAAGTATCGAACTCGGCGCGAAGTGATGCGCGTGTTGCTCGAGTGTTCGGCCGGAAAGTCGCCGTTCGCCGCATGGGCGATGCAATCGGAGAAGCTGGCGCAAGCTCGGTCGGAAAAGCTCGAGCCTTACTTGAAGGTGTTGCTGCTTCTGCTCTCGGATCTGCTCCATCTTCGAGAAGGCGTGTCCGGCATTCGTAATCCCGACCTCGAGAAGCCGCTGGTGCAACTGGCGCAGGCCGTCACCTTCGATTGGCTCCGCGCTGCGGTCAGCAAGACTGACGAACTGCTCGGCCTTCTCCGCCGCAACGTGCAGAAGAACATCGCGCTCGACGCCATGGTGCTCGAGTTGCGCAATCTGGCCGGCGCCCGTTAGACTCGACTCCATGCCTGCGCGCGCATGGATCGCCATTTTCGTTTTGGGCTCGGCCGCCGTTGCCGCCGACTGGCCTCGCTTCCGTGGACCGAACGGCAGCGGCGTGGCCGTGAATACATCCGATCTGCCCTCTGAACTCGCCCCTGACAAAAACGTGATCTGGAAGGTCAAATTGCCAGCCGGGCATTCGTCTCCCGTCATCGCAGGCGACAGGATTTTCCTCACCGGCGCAAGCGGCGGCCAGAAGAAGCTCGTGGACCGCGAAAAGATCGTCGACGACGGCGGCAAGCTCTTCACCGTGGCCGTGCAGCGCAAGACCGGCGAAGTGCTCTGGCAGCGCGAGGTCCCGCGGCCGCGCCTCGAACGCTACCAGCCCACGAACTCACCCGCCTCTCCGAGCGCGGTCACTGACGGATCGAACGTCTGGGTCTTCTTCGGCGACTACGGTCTAATCGCTTACAGCGGAGACGGCAAAGAGCGGTGGAAGATGCCGCTCGGTCCGTTCAACAACGTCAACGGACACGGCTCGTCTCCCATCCTGCATGGCAAGAAGCTGATCATGCTCTGCGATCAGGACACCGATTCCTATTTGCTCGCACTCGACAAGGACACGGGCAAGGTTCTGTGGAAGACGCCGCGGCCCGAGGTGACGCGATCGTACACGACCCCGAGCCTGTACACGCCATCGAAGGGCCCGGCCGAGATCATCGTGCCAGGCGCCTACTATCTGACCTCGTACTCGGCCGACACTGGCGAGAAGCTGTGGTGGATGCGCGGCATGTCGTGGCAGCCGAAGTCGACGCCCGTGATCGTGGGCGACCGCATCTACGCCCACTGGTGGGAAGGCGGCGGCGAAGCCGAAGCTCCCGCCGAGATCACGCCCTTCTCCGCCATCCTCGAGAAGTTCGACGCGAACAAAGACGGCCTGATCTCAAAAGAGGAACTCGCTTCCGATCCGCGGATGCAGCGCGGTTTCGAGAACACCGATCTCGCGAGCGATGGGTTCTGGGACCAGAAAGACTGGGACAACTCCCAAGCTCGCCGCGCGTCGCGCAATGTGCTGGTGGCGATGAAACCGAATGGCCACGGCGACATTACGGACTCAGCTCAGGTCTTCTGGAAGATGCAGAAGTTCCTGCCCAACGTGCCTACGCCGTTGATTTACGATGGCGTTCTGTACCTGATCAAAGACAGCGGAATCCTGACCGCGCTCGATCCTGCGGATGGCAAGATCCTCAAGCAGGGCCGCGTGGTCGGCGCGCTGGATACCTACTACTCGTCGCCCGTGGGCGGGGCAGGGAAAGTCTACATCGCGAGCCAGACGGGCAAGGTGACCGTGCTGCGGGCGGGCGCCGAGTGGGAAATCCTGTCGCAGGCCGATTTCGAAGACGATATTTTCGCCACGCCCGCGATCGTCGACAACCGGATCTATCTGCGCACGCGCAACACGCTCTACTGCTTCGGAAAGAAATAGCGGCGAGCATGAACCGGATGGACGATCTCCCCTCTGGCTGGCGCGTCGTCGCTGGCATCGTTTACTCGAAGGTGCCATCGTTCGAACGCTGGTATCGAATCGCGCTTGCCGGTTTCATTCTGTTCACGCTCGTCACGCCACTCGACAATCTTGTGGAGTTGCCTCACGGGTTGTACCTTTGGGCAGGCGGAGAGGCCGAACCGTTTGCGCAATGGAAGCGCGACTACGACCCAGAAGTCGCGTCGCGTTCGCCTGTGGGGATGACTTCGGATGGGTTGCGCCTTGCCGCACAGCCGCCCCTCACGGCTCTTCCGGGACTCGGGTTCCTGCCCGCCATTCTGATCGCAGTGACGTTTCTCGGCACGCAATACTTCTTCTTTCCGCGGCACGGCTTCTCGCTGGCGGTTCCCGTGTTCGGATGGTTCTCCGGAGGTCTGGCGGGTTCTGCGGCTCTGTTGTTTCTCGAGTATACGGCGCGGCTTCGCAGCCTCGATGAACGGATGCGCCAGGCCGCGAGCGGCGCGGATTGGATCGGGACCGCGATCCGATGGGCGGGGTGGCAGAACCGCCCGTGGGTCTACCTCGTCATCGCCGTCTTCGGTGTGATCGCGGCAATCGCTGCGCGGCGCTTACTGCGCAGAGATCCGGCGGAGGGGCGCCTGATGCTGTTGCTGATTCTACTTGCTGGATCGTTGGGCGAATCGCTGGCCGGTTTCGCGGTGGATCTGGCCACTCGGATCCGCCAGCCGGCCACATTTCTTTCGGGCACCTTTGTCACGCTGCTGATCTCGGGTTCGATGGTGATGTGGACCATTGGCCCTCTTCTTACTGCTTGGCGGCAGGCTCGCCAGCTCTCCGAGCCGGCTCCATGAAAGAGTATGTAGCCGCGTCCCACAAGCTCAGCCTGACCCTGCTGGGTATCGTGTTTGTGTGTTGGCAGATCTCCCAGAATCACACCAGCCGCATCCGGATGCTGAATGACGCCAAGGAACTGCTCACCATCGAGGTGTTCCTCCGCTCGGGCGATCCGGCATTCGCCCTGCCGCCTTGCACCGATGCACAGGCCGCGGGCCGCGAGTGTATGGCCGCGATCCGCTATCGCGAACAACGCCGCGAAGTCGATCCGCTTTCCGAGACGCTCTGCGCGGGCTCGGTGACCCGGATGCGATACGTCGTCGACCACTTCGCCGGCGCCTTCGAACTGGCGCTCATGGGCGATGGCGCGCAGATCTCGAAAATCCGGATTCCAGGACCTTCGAGCCTCTGCGAGATGTGGCCGGAACTGCTCCCCGTAAACGTGCGGTTGGAGTCGTTCGGCAGGCTGTCTTTGTACAAGGTGAACATGAATTGCCGGGAACCCATGAAATGCCGAAGTATGACCGCGTTTCTGGCCACCGGCGCCGATCCCGACTACGGGAGCTGGTCCACCGGCCTGTTCAGTCCCATCGATCCCTCGATCAAGCCCGATATCAACCACCTGAGCCGCAATCTCGGAATCGACGTCAAGTTGACGGGGGCCGAGCGGATCGAGGCGATCCAGACGAAGTTGTTCGGCCAGAAAATCAAGATTCCCTTTCTCGACGAAGTTTCCGTGCCTACCGAATTGGCCGTGTGGGTGCTCGCGTTCGGCTCGTTCTTCGTGTTGGTCAACATGCGAAACCAGTTGCGGCTCGCCCTGGCCCACCCGGAACCGTCCCACGAGACTCCTTGGATCTTGCTCGATGCCTCTTCATTCACTGACCGCTTGGTAGCGGGCCTCTGGTGGGTGCTGCAGGGCTTGTCCGGCGTGGTTACCTCGTTTGCGCTGATCCTTTCCGCCACCGATTCGAGCCAAGCCGCGCTGACGCCACAACCGATCCTTGTCAGCGCGTTCTCGTTCTGCGCCAATCTTCTTCTCGGCGCCGCCAACGTGTGGGCCTCCCTCGAGTGCACGGGCTACCTGGCACTATTGCGCGACCGGCGCCAGGAGTATCATCGATCGCTCGAAAAGCAGGAGCCGGCGATCGAGCCGAACCTGTGAGGCCGCCCGCAGTTGGGCTATTTCCCGTGGTAGCTCCTACTATTCGTACGGCATAGGCTATGCATCGAATTGTGTCTTGTGCGTACGGCACTTGTATGCGAAAAACGAGCAATGAGCCGTATCGTGGTCGTATTGCTTTTGTGCGCTTTCGCCGCCCTGGGCCAAAACTTCAACGAGACCCCAAAACGAAGGTCAACCTTCTGGAAGGCGAGCGTAGCCGCCCTGGTCGCGAGTTCGATCGCCGATGCGCAATCCTCAATCGGCCGCGTGGAGGCCAACCCCATACTCCGCGGTCCGGCGGGACGGTTTTCTGGGCGCTCGGTGGCGATGAAGGCGGGGATTACGGGGGTTGCGATCGGAATGCAGTGGCTGTTTCTGCGCAAGAGTCCCGAGGGTGAGAAGAACGCGGCGCGCATCAATTTTGCTATGGCGGGGGCGTTCACGGCGGCTGCTACGTACAACCACGTGATCCATCGAGCTGTGTCCCCGCCGTTACCCGCCGCGAGACCGGTCGCGGCGTCATTCGAGGTCGCACCGAGGTAGCGCGGCCCTGGCACAGACCTCGCTATGTGGGGCAGGCTTCAGCCTGCGCGGGACTTCAGTCCCGCCAGACATAAGATCCGCGTTACTGGCTCATTCCCCGTGCGGACACGTGCCAGATCGCTTCCACGTTGTTGCCGCGAAGACAAAACATCTTGTCGTAGAGATTCACTGACGGATCGCAGTGCGGGATCACGAATTCCGCCTTGTCTCCCACGTTGAGAATCTTCGCGCCCCCGGCGAACGTCAGCTTGCCGTGCTCGTCGCCGCCAAACGCGAACGTGACTCCCTCGTCGCCCTTGATCCTCGGCGGGAACGGCTTGTCCGTCGAAAATGCCTTGAGCCCCCCATCCACAACCGCGAGTTGATCGTTCGGCCGGCTCACCACCGTGGTCAGCACCGTCAGCGAGTTCTTGAAATCGCCGTAGAAGGCATTGCCATCGGACCCGCCGATGCGATTGTAATCCACGTCCATGAACACGAAGCTGCCCGGCTGCAGTTCGGTGATGCCGTCGATCTCGGAGTCAATGTTATAGGTCCCCGTGGACCCGCCTGTGAGCAGCTTGCATTCGATGCCCTTCTTTTCGAGCATTCGCCGCGTCTCCACGGCCTTTCCCATCGCCTCGCGCGACACTTCCGTGCGCTTCTCGAAGCCGACCGTGTGCGCCGCGTGGCCCGCGTAAGATTGGATGCCCGCAAAGCGCACGTTCGCGAGCGGCTGCATCGCTTCCACCAGCGCCACCACCGACTCGCCCGGCACTATCCCCGTGCGCCCGCCCACCCAAAGATCCACCGCGAGATTCAACTTGATCTTCGCCTCTTTTGCCGCGTCATTGAGGTCGCGCACGTTCTGCGCGTTGTCCACGCAGTACATGATGTCGGGTTGGGACTTAGCCAGCCGGATCGCCCGCTCGATCTTGTGCGGCCCCACCACCGCCGTGGTCACCAGCAACCCGCGAACTCCGTTCTTGGCGAACACTTCGGCTTCGCTCAGCTTGGCCGCGCACGCGCCCACCGCGCCCGCCTGAATCAGCCTCCGCGCGATCTCCGGGCACTTGTGCGTCTTCCCGTGCGGACGCAGCGCGCGTCCGCGAGCCTTGGCGTGCTTGGTCATGCGATCGACGTTGAACTCGAAGGCGTCGAGGTCGAGCGTGAGCGCCGGAGTCGGCAGGTCGGCGCGCGTCAGCTTGCCCTTCACGTCGCCGCGAGCGATGAACTTCTCGATTTCAGCCCACGTGTAGCTCTTGGTCCCTTCGAGAAAAGCGGGGGCGGCTGCGGTGGCGAGAAAAGTGCGTCGAGTCGACATGCGTGCTCCTTCGCGCGTTAGGATATCACAATGCCGTTGAAGTACCGCTATGAGGAATTCACGTGGCCCGAGATCCGCGAAGCCGTGGCGCAGAGTCGCGTCGCAGTGCTTCCGGTGGGGACTATCGAGCAGCATGGTCCGCACCTGCCGCTGCTGACTGATGTGATCACGGCCACCGAGATGTCGCGCCGCGCCGTGGAGCGCATCGCTGAGGAGGCGGTGCTGCTGCCCTCGGTGCAATATGCTTTCAACGAGCATCATCTCGATTTTCCCGGCACCATTGCCGTGGAAGGTCCCACGTTCGTCAACTACATCAGCGATATCGGCAAGAGCCTGGCCCACCACGGATTTCGCAAGATCCTGCTCGTCAACGGACACGGCAGCAATGTTCCATTTCTCGACATCGCCGCGCGCAACATCACCAATCACTCCGAGGCCATCTGCGCCATGGTCCCGTGGTGGAACCTCGTGCCGAAGTCATTGCTGAATGAACTGCGCGAGTCCGAGTTCCCCGGCGGCATGGCGCACGGCTGCGAGCTCGAGACTTCGGTGCTGCTTTACCTGTGCGGGCATTTGGTGCAGATGGACAAGGCTCAGAAGGACATGCCGGTGCAGAAGTCCGAGTACTTCTACTGGGATCTGCAGGCGCCGTCGCCGGTGTTCTTTCAGGAGTTCTTCAGCCGCTACTCGCGCACTGGGACAACGGGCGATCCGACGAAAGCGACTGAGGAGAAGGGTCGCCGATTCGTCGAGGCCGTGGTGGACAACCTGATCAAGGTGATCCGGGAGTTGCGGGCGCGGGTGATCGAGGGGCGGGTCGACCATCACTGACCTCCGAGGAATCGTCCGTCCGTCCGAGTGCAATCGAGCCTCCGACCGCTCTTCGGCCAGCTTCCGTGAGTTTCCAGAAGAGGTCTCCAGAAACGCGTTCAACGTCGAGCAGGCCCAGGGCAAAGAACTGAACCTTGATCTTCTGGGTACTCTGGTCGTCGAGAATGCCATAGCCGTCCCAATCTGGCTCTAAGACATCGGAGAGAGCCTCGCGGATGGAAAGTTCGAGGCTGCAATCAATACACATGGGCGCAATGCCGTTCCAGATCTCGTTCCATGACGTTTCAACGGCAAAAGGTTGCACGAAATATGGGTCGTCGTACAATTCCTCGCTCCCGATGTCCTGATCCCTCATTACAATCCAAAGTTGCACCCGTTCGTCTCCCCGCGCTAAGGTTGGCGCGCTCTCAGCAATGGAACTCCGCAGCGCCTCATTCTCCCGCTCGAGCACCCGGATCCGCTCGTGCATCACGTTGATCTTCTCGAGCTCATCGGCGGTCTTCACGTGCCGCGCCTTCACCCATCCCTCCGCCGGATGCGTCCGGATCAACTGCACGAAGCTCCGCGAAACTACCCCGCCCAACTCATCCGCATTCGACCAGTAGCGGCACATCCGCCGCTGCGCTTTCTCGCGAAACGCATCCAGCTTCTTGCCGAGCGCCGCGTCGCGATCGGTGTTCTTCGCGGGAAGCGTCCCCGGATCCTTGTGCAAGAAAGCCATCACCGGCTTCTTCGTTTCGAGCGCGTAGTCGTACTCCTTCTCCGTGTACCCGATGCCCGCCGCGTCCACGGACCCATAGCGACCGCCGAGAATCACCACGTAGTAGTCGCAATCATCGATCACGCGCTGAATCAGCGTCCACTGATCGTCAGAGGACGCGGGAAACAGCTCCATCCCAGCCGGAATGCAATTCAACTCCAGCAGCGCCTGCATCACCGCCCGGCGCTCATCCACCAGATCGAGGAATGTCGAGCTGACGAAGACTTGGTAGCGCTTCTCCACGCCCGCCGCCTAGCCCCACCACTTCTCCCCAGCGGCCAAGTGCGCCTTCACCACATCCGGATTCAACTCGATCCCTAGCCCCGGCTTGTCCGGCACCTGGATCATCCCGCCCTTGATGTACGGCTGATCGAGCACCAGCACCTGATCCATCCATCCGCCCTTGCCGGTGACCGTTTCGCAGGTGATGTAGTCGCGGATCGCCGCGCCCCACTGAATCGTCGCCCACGTGTTCACCTGGCTGCCAGTGTTGTGGGTCGCCATCGGCAGGTTGTAGACCTCGGCCATGTCGGCGATGCGCTTCGTCTCGAGGAAGCCGCCGCTGTTGCGCAGGTCCGGGTGCAGGATGTCGCAGCCTTGGTTGACGATGAAATCCTTGAAGCCGTGGCGGCGGAACAGATTCTCGCCCGTGCAGATCGGCACGGAAGAAGCCTCGCACAGCCGGGTCCACGCGGGCGACCATTCCGGCTGCATCGGATCCTCGAACCACAGCGGCTTGATCGGCGCCACAGCCTCGGCCAACTGCATCGACGTACGTACGTCGTACTCCCAGTGGCAGTGGACCATGATGTCGTGATCCCACCCGATCGCCTCGCGGCAATTCTCGAAGCCCTGACGCACGTTGAGCAGTTCCCGCGTCGAGAGAATGCGGTTGTTGAGGTCGCGCCCGGGGTCGTTGCCCGGCTTGGTGTGCTGCAAGCCGAACTTGTGCCCAGTGAACCCGGCCGGATCGGCTTTGACCTTGGCCGCCCACTCGCGGCACGACGCCTTGTCGAGCATGTTCTTCGGCGCTTCGTGATTGTAGACGCGCACCTTGTCTCGGAACTTGCCGCCCAGCAACTTCCATGCCGGAACGCCGAGCGTCTTGCCGGCGAGGTCCCACAGAGCCATCTCGATGCCGCAGACGCCGCGCATGAGCATGTGCGCCGAGCCGTCGGTGCGCCGCGGGAAGTTCGTGTAGATGACGTCGATCTCGAGCGGATCTTTCCCGATGAGGTCGGGCTTCAGCGCATCGATCTGCTCCTTCGTGCCCGCACCCGGACTCCCATAGGCCTCGCCGATCCCGTACAGTCCTGAATCGGCGATCACCTTCACCAGCGTGTAGGTGCGTTCGCCTTGGAACACCATCGTCTGCACGTCGCGGATCTTCGACTTGCCTTTGTCGGCGGCGGCCATCTTGTGATAGCCAGCGAGCCATGCGGCGCCTGCGCCTTGGAGGAACCGCCTGCGGGAGACCGGGTTGGAGAGTGTCATAGGAGGATTATAGACCCGCGCCTCTCTCTTGACGGTCCGGTGGCTTGCGTTCCTGGGGTAACCGGCCGCCACTGGGCCTGCGCACGCGTCCGGCAACGCCGTGGCGAGCGCCGCCGGCCGCGTCTGACGGAATGTGCCTCCAGGGGGGCGAGCAGATCACAAGAACAACACAGTGTCCGGCTTGGAGTTCGTTGTAGGACTCTTGGAGCGGGCCGGTGGCCGCGAGCCGGAGGGACAGCTTGCCGGCGAGGAGAACCTGATTTGCGCGGACGCCGGATTCAACTGGACCGGAGCGCAGCGGCTGCTCCCCTTCTGCATGGAGCCAGTTCACCAGCCGTGCCCATAGAATCCATTAGCCGGGGAACTGATGGCAACGTCCACGGTAGCCATCACTGTATCGTGAGGGCGTCCTCGAAACGGTCAAGTTCAACAATCAAGCCCCGCAGCACTTCTTGAACTTCTTTCCGCTCCCACACGGGCAGGGATCGTTACGGCCGGCCTTGGGCGCCGCCGCAGGCGCCGGCGCGGGACTCTTGGCGTCCGCTTCAGCGCGCATCTCGATCGCGCTTTCGACGATCCGATGATCGTCTTCGTCGAAGCCGCCGGCCAGATCCTGAATCTTTTCGTAGAGCGCGTCATAGTTGCCGTCCTTCGCTTTGAATGGCACGGCGACCGTGTAGGAATAAAGCGCGTCCCAACGCAAGTCCGGATTCTCGAACATGGGCACGAGCTTCGCGGCGGCGTCTGAGAGCCGGAACACACCCACCGCATTGATCGCGGCCGCTTGGCAGTCAATGTCTTCGTCTTCGAGGTGCGAAAGGAGAGTGCCCGCGTACTCGGGATCGAACGAACGCCACATCGCCTCGAGGGCCCGGCCGCGTGTGTCTGGAGACGCGTAGGAGGCCTGGATCGCATCGCGCACCGATTTCGTGCAATCCACCTCCGCGAGAGCCACGGCCAGGCTTGCGCGCTCGAAGTGCGTGACGCCGGGATCGGCCAACCGCTTCTCCATCGCCGTGACCACCGAGCGATGCTCCAACTGCGATCGCAACGCGTCCCACGCCGTGGCCCGGACCTGATCGTCCGGGTCGTTCCGGGCGATCGAGAGCAGCCGCTGGGGCTGCGCCTGCGTCAAGTCCTCGTCGATCCAAAGCCGCAACGCCACCATGCGCAATTGAGGACTCGTGCTCGCGAGAAACTCTTCTCGTTCTTCCGGGGGCAGCAGGCGCAGATCGGGATAAATCGTTTCAGGGAAGAGCGGGAACGGGTCGAAGGGCGTCAGCGGCTCCGGAGCGAATGCTCCTTCGCGAATTGCGGCGAGCGCCTTGTCCGCGGCCTCCGGCGCTAGGGGGCGAAGCCGCTCGACGTCGGCTACGGTTTCGGGGTCGCGAAGCAGTTCGAACAGAAAAGCGCCTTCATCGGAATCCTTCTCGGCGATGGCGCGGATGTACTGGCGAACGCGTTCGTCCCGGACCCCGGTTACGGCCAGCAAAAAGCCGACTTCAGGATCGTGGGGCAGGGAAGTGAGCGGACCAACCGCCGGCTCACCGATGCGCGCAATGTACTCGACCGCGGCGTCGTCAGGCTCCTCGCCGGGATTTTCGCGGAGCCAGCGCACGAGGAAGGGCAGGGCATCGGGCGTGGGCGCGGCGGCAAAGAGGATCATCAGATCCTCGTCGATGTCGACGCGGTCCGGGCGGTTCTCTTCGAGCGCGAAGCGGAGGATGTCCGGCAGCGTTCGCGCGGGTTCGTCCAGCAGCGCATGCACCAGCCGATGGTCGAACGCAATACGGCCCCGCGCGGCCTGGGTCAGCAGGTCGTATGCGGGAGTCTGCGTGTATTGGTCCGGTGCGATGAGCACTGGTTTAGTAGGTAGCGCGTCCGCCGCTGGCGTCGTAGCATTGGCCGGTGACGAACGAGCAATCGGGGCTCGACAGGAAGTGGACCACCGCCGCGATCTCTTCGGGCTCGCCGGTGCGGCGCATGGGGATCTTGGCGGTCATGTAGTCGATCTGCTGTTGCGTGAGCTGTTCGAGAATTTTGGTGCGCACCACGGCGGGAGCCACGGCGTTGACGCAGATGCCCTCGGTCGCAACCTCTTTGCCGAGCGACTTGGTGAATCCGATGACGGCGGCCTTGGTGGCCGAGTATCCGGTCATGTTCGGATTGCCTTCTTTGCCGGCGATGGAGGCGATGGTGACGATGCGGCCGTACTTGCGCTCGCGCATGTGGGTGATGGCCGACTTGCAGAAGTTGAACACGCCGGTCATGTTGATGGCGATGATCTTGTGCCAGTCTTCGAGCGTCTGTTCCCACAGCGGCGCGGCTTTGCCGCCGATACCCGCGCAGTTGACCAGCACGTCGAGGCGGCCGGTGCGCTTCAGCACCTCGGCTACGGCGGCGTCAGTGGAGGCCGCGTCTGTGATATCCACCGGAAGCGCAAACGCGCGCGGGATCTCGGCGGCTGCCTTGGCGGCTCCGGCCGAGTCAATATCGGCAATGGCGACCGTGGCGCCGGCGGCGGCCAGCCGGCGGGCGATTGCCTCGCCGATGCCGGTGGCCGCTCCGGTGACGATCGCGGTGTGTCCCGTGAGATCGAAGAAAGCCATTTCGCTACTCTTCGCGGATCACGTGAACGGGAATCTCGACGGTGACTTCTTTGTGCAGGCGGACCGGCACCTTGAAGTCGCCCAGTTGCTTGATGGGTTCGTCGAGCTGGATCTTGCGGCGATCGATGGTGAACTTCTGGGCTTCGAGCGCATCGGCGATGTCTTTCGCCGTGACCGAGCCGAACAGTTGATCGTTCTCGCCCGCCTTGGACTTGATGGTGATGGAAGCGGCGGTCAGGAGTTTGCCGAGATCGGCCGCCTCGCTGGCGAGCTTGGCTTCTTTGCGCAAGTGAGCCTGGCGTTCCTGCTCAACGATCTTCTTGTTCGATTCGTTGGCCGGGACGGCGAGGCGCTTGGGGATGAGGAAATTGCGTGCGAAACCGGGGGCGACGCGGACCACTTGCCCGCGCGTGCCGAGTGTTTCGACGTCTTCTCGAAGAATCACTTCTACAGCCATGGATGTTTCTCCTTCGGTTCGAGCTTCCGCTTACTTGATCTTCGATGCGAACGGCAGCAGCGCGATGTTACGCGACTGCTTCACCGCTTCGCTCAACCGGCGCTGGCACGGAGTGCACACGCCCGACAGCCGCCGCGGAATGATCTTGCCGCGCTCGGAGATGAACTGGCCCAGGAGCTTGGTGTCCTTGTAGTCAATGAGGTCGATCTTGTCGACGCAGAATTTGCACACCTTGCGGCGGCGGAAAAACTGCCGCTTGGAGACGATCGCCTTGTCGCCGCCGGTGGGTCTTTGAGAGCTTGCGATGGGCCTTCCGCCCTTGCCTTCTGCCATGGGAAATTCTCCTTGTTAGCCTCTGATTTACTGGTTTTCGCTCGCCGGAGCCTCGGCTTCGGCTGGTGCAGCCGCGGGTGCCCCCGGAGATCCGGGCATGGGAGCAGCCGGCACGGGCGCGGCGGGAGCAGTTCCGGGCGCGGGCGCCGATGGTGTGGCGGCGGGCGGCGGAGCGGGCTTGCGGGCGGCGCGGGCGTCGCGGCGTTTCTTGCGCTTCTCGAGCCACTTCAACTTTTCGTCCATGCGGACGGTGATGAATTTCAGCACGAGATCGGATACGCGCAAGCGGCGCTCGATTTCACGGACGGTGTCAGGCGCGGCTTGAAAGCTCAACAGAACGTAGTAGCCTTCGTTCTGCTTCTTGACACGATAGGCGAGCGTGCGCACGCCCCACTTGTCCGTCTTTTCCAGTTTGCCTCCCGTTTTCTTGATCACGCCTTCCAACTGAGCGTTGATGGCATCGATCTCTTCTTCGGTGGCGTTAGGCTTTACGATGAACAGCTCTTCGTAGATCCTCATTCTTCCTCTTTTCTCTCGCTTTGGGCGCGACGATTGAATTTCGTCATGGACTTTTCGACGCCTTCAGCGGCTATGGACTCGCATGCCTGAGCGGCTCGCTCGACAAACTCGTCCAACTCTGCAAACTGCGACTTCTTTACCGGCGCGAGCACGAATCTCGCGCCCTCGCCGATGGGGTGGCCGGGATGAATTCCCATCCGGAGACGGGCAAACCGGTCGGTCCCCAAACTACCGATCGTGCTCCGCATGCCGTTGTGGCCGGCGGCGGAACCACTCGGCCGGATCCGCAACTGCCCCCAGGGCAGATCCAACTCGTCGTAGACGAGCAGGAGATTCTCCGGCCCCAACTCGTACTTGCCGAGCAGAGCCTTGATTGAAGGTCCACTCAGATTCATGTACGTTTGCGGTTTGGCCAGGATGACGGGTTTCCCCTCCATCCTGCCGAGACCTACCAGCGCGGAGGCCTCCTTCCGCGTGACCCGGATCGAGTGGCGCGCAGCCAACCGGTCCACGGTCATGAAACCGAGGTTGTGCGGCGTGAGCTCGTAGTCCTCTCCCGGATTGCCCAAACCCACGATAAGCAGGGTTTTCTCCGGAGAATCGTCCGCCATTGCTCACGCCGCCCAGCACAGCTACTTCTTCTTGGCCTTGTCGTCGGCCGGGGCTTCTTCTTCTTTCTTGCCCTTCTTCATGACTTCTGCCTGGCCTTGGTTTCTCCTTCGGCGGGAGTGGCGGCAGCGGCTTCTTCGGTGGTCCTGATCGATACCACGTGAGCGATCACGGCGTCGCCCGGGCTGGTGAGCTTCATGGAAGCGGTGAGCGGAATCTGGCCGGCGCGCAGACTCTGGCCGAGCTCCATTCCGCTGACGTCCTGGCTGAAGTGCTCGGGGATATCGTCCGGCAGGCACTCGATTTCGATCTCGCGGGCGAGCTCGAACATGCCGCCCTGCACCTTGACGCCATGCGGATCGCCGTGCGTGTGCACCGAACCTTGACGCGCTTTTCTTCGTCAGGTCAATGCGCATCAGGTCGATGTGGAGCAGTTGTCCTCGATGGGGTCATGCAGCCAGTCGATCACCAGGTTTAGCGGCTCCTTCTTCGCCGTTGCCCACGGCTACGTCGAAGATCGTGTTGTGGCCAGTGGTGGGAATGGAGAATCTTGTTGATCTCTTTCGGGCTGACGGCGACAGCCACGCTGTCTTTGCCGCATTCGTAAACGACGCTACCGGAATCTTTGCTTCTACCTGCGGAGTGCTCGCGCTCGCGTTCTTCCCCCGGGTTTCCCGGGCGTCGGCGGCGACGGTGATGTCCTTTCTCATTGATACCTCTTATGACGGTAGGCGCGGTACTGGTTGTCCGCGGCGGTGCCCGTTTTGATTCGACAACAAAAACTCATATGAACAGCGTGCTGACCGAAGTCTCTTCGTGAATCGATTGGATGGCCTTGGCCAGCAGCGAAGCCACCGAAAGGTCTGGATCTGGCTCGACCGCGCCGCTTCGCGCGACAGCGGAATCGAATTGGTCAGAATCACTTCGGTGATCTGGGATTGCTCGATCCTCTGAACAGCCGGTCCGCTGAGCACGGCATGCGTGGCGCAGGCGGAACGGTTACGCCGTACGAGAAAGCGCTTCTACGCCTTTACCAGGGTACCAGCAGTGTCGATCAGGTCGTCGACCATCAGGGCAGCGCTTGCCGCGCACGTCGCCGATGACGTTCATCACTTCGGCTACGTTCGCCTGTCGCGGCGCTTGTCCACGATGGTGAGCGGCTTGTTCAGCCGCTTGGCGGAAAAGCCTGGGCGCGCTCCACGCCACCGGCATCGGGCGACACGATGATCACGTCGTCGGCCATCTTGCGGAAGTACTCGATGAGCACCGGCGTGGCGAAGAGGTGATCCACGGGAATGTCGAAGAAGCCCTGGACGGGGGCGGCGCAGGTCGAGTGCGAGAACTGGTCGGCGCCAGCGGTTTCGAGGAGACCCGCTACGAGCTTGGGCGGAGATCGGGACGCGGCTTGTCTTTGCGGTCCTGGCGAGCGTAGCCGTAGTAGGGACGCACCGCGGTAATGCGGGCCGCCGAGGCGCGCTTGAGCGCATCCATCATGAGGAGCAACTCGAAGAGGTTGGTGTCGACCGGCGTGCAAGTGGGCTGTACCACGAACACGTCCATGCCGCGGACATTTTCCTGAATTTGGAGATAGACCTCGCCGTCGGAGAACGTGCGCACAGAGGCATCGCCCAACTTGCGACCCAAATGGCTGCAGATCTCCGAGGCCAGCGCCGGATTGGCGTTTCCGCTGAAGACTTTGAGCCGGTCGAGGTTGAGGTCGATGCGTTTCATCTAGGCGATCTCGAGTGCTTTGCGCCAGGCATCCCGGAACTGATCGCGGGTCACGAAGCGCGCCGTCTCCAACCGGCAGTCCGGATAGCGGGACCGAAGTGTAGCGAGAGTCTGGTTCAGGCTTTCACGGCTCGAGAAGATCCCGAACAACGTGGAGCCGCTACCGGACATTCGGGCAAACTTCGCGCCGCGGGACAACAGTTGCCACATTGCCGCAAGCTGGGGATGGAACCGGAAGGCCGCTGCCTCGAAGTCGTTTTCCGACGATACCCGCCATTCATCCGGCGACACCGATTGCGTCAGCGTGCGCGCGAATGATTGGAACCTCTTTATTTTAGGGTCCGGGGGGGTAGAAGTCAATTCGGTTACCGATGGGCGGCCAAGCGCCCGGTAGGCCTCTGCACTCGAAATATGGAGGCCGGGAGCGGCCAGCAACACCCACTGGGCCCGGAGCGAGGGCAGGGAATACAGTTCCTCTCCGCGGCCAATGCCGAGCGCCGTGCCGCCGTCGAGGAGGAAGGGGACGTCGGATCCGATGGAGGCAGCGATTTCGTGCAGGCGCTCGCGTGGAATCGCTTTGCCGAGCAGCGGGGGCAGAGCGAGCAACACGGCTGCGGCATCGCTCGATCCGCCGCCGAGTCCGCCGCCCATGGGGATGCGCTTGTCGATGGAGAAATGGATGCGGGCGTGAAGTTTCAGCGAGTCGAGCAGACGAGAGGCGGCTCGGATGACGAGGTTGTCGCGGGCTTCGCCTGGGATAGGGACGCTCGATTGGAGGGTAAGTTCGGTCTTGCGTGCACGGTGGCAGGTGATCGAGATGCGGTCGGCGAGCGAGATGGTTTGGAAGATGCTGCGGATTTCGTGGTAGCCGTCGAGGCGTTTGTGGAGGACGGCCAAGCTCAAGTTGATCTTGGCGAAGGCGGGGACGGTTACTGGTCCACTCTCTGCGGCCTTGTGAAGAACTGCCATGTTCTGCTTGGGCAATCTGGCCATGGTGTGGAGCAGGCTTTAGCCTGCGCGGGACTTCAGTCCAGCCGCCCGTGTCCCCGTACGCCAGAAGCGGGACTGAAGTCCCGCGCAGGCTAAAGCCTGCCCCACACGGAAGGCGAAATCGTCGCGGCGGGCAAAGAAGCTGAAGGATAGTGGTACGTCTCGGCTGAGCTGCAATCCCGAGACACGGATCGTTCCACGACCGCACGTGCGCACATCGGAAGCGGGACTGGAAGTCCCACGCTGGCTGAAGCCCGCCCCACACGGCAAGGCCACTGCTGTTCTGGAAAGTTCCGCGCTGGCTAGAGCGCGCCCTACAAAACGTGGCCCCATCATCTTCACAAGCGTCTCAGTAACGGATCAGCGAGTGGATGTCGTATCCCGGCAGCTTGTCGCGCCCCTTCAGAAAATCGAGCTCGATGACGAACGACATTCCTGCCACGGTTCCGCCGAGCTTCTCCACGAGCTTCGCCACCGCCGCCGCCGTGCCTCCGGTAGCAAGCACGTCATCGACGATCACCACCCGCTGTCCCGGTTCGATGGCGTCGGCGTGGATCTCGAGCTTGTCGGTCCCATACTCGAGCGCGTACTCCATTTGCACCGTCTTGGCCGGAAGCTTCTTGGGCTTCCTAACCGGGATGAATCCCTTGCCGAGCGCGAACGCGACCGCTGGCGCAAAGATGAATCCGCGTGCTTCGATGCCGAGGATGAGGTCATGCGGCACAGCCTTGTAGCGGCTTTCGAGCGCGCCGACGACTTGATTCAGACCTGCGCCGTCTTTGAGCAGCGTCGTGATGTCGTAGAAGTTAATGCCGGGCTTGGGGAAGTCAGGCACTTCGCGGATCAGTGATTTCAGATGGTCCATGAGGCAGGTGCGAGTTCCGTATTGTAACATCGCCTCTGCTCAGGACCTTTACTCAGGCAGCGGTTGATCTTTCGTCTCCGGGGCGAACGGAAGCGCGCAAAGGCCGATGATGAAAACGGCGCACATCGTCACGCCGGCGTAGCGCATCGGTTCCGGATATCCGGAGTAAACGCGGCTGGTGAGCAACCCGAGCGTGAGCGGTCCCGCGGCGGCCACGAATCGCCCCACGTTGTAGCAAAACGAAGTCCCCGTGCTGCGCAGGCGAGTGGGAAACAATTCTGGGAAGTAGATCGCGTAACCGCCGAACAGCGCGATCTGGCAAAAGCCCATCGCTGGAATCATCCAGAAGATGTGGCTGAAATCGTTGAGGAACCAGAACGTGAACGCGGTGGTGAACATGGCTGCGATAAATGTGATGGCGAAGGTCTGCGCAGGCCGAGGATCCCGGTGAGCCACGTGAACACGTAGACGCCCCAGAACGCACCGGAAGTTTTGGACGAGCGAAGTGATGCCGGTCCACATGGTCTTCTTGCCGAGCATGATGCAGATTCTCCGGCATGCCCTGGGCGCGGAACGACTTGTCGAGTACCGAGCCGATGAGATCGAAGCGAAGAAGCCGATGCCCCACAGGCCCACCACTCCGGCGAAAGCGAGCAGCATTCCGACGATCGAGTTGTGCCGCCAGCGCGGGTCTGAGAACAGTTCTCCGATGGAGCCGAGTTGCTTCTTTTCCTGACGCGCTTTTTGCCACTGTTCCGGTTCTTTCAAGCGGCGAAACACGACCAACGCGAGCATCGCCGGCAGCGCGCCGACCACGAACATCCAACGCCACGCACTCCCGATCGAGCCTGATTGTTCCAAGCCGCCGAGCAGGATCCCGATCAGGGCCGCGAGCATGTTCCCCACGGCGGACATCGCCTGCACGGCGCCGAGCGCATAGGGCCGGGCCGTGGCCGGGATCACCTCCGCTACCAACGCTACGCCCACCGCGAATTGTCCGCCCACGCCGAGGCCGGTGAGGAAGCGGTAGAAGGAGAAATCCCACACGCTGGTAGACAGCACGCTCAGGCCGGTGAACAGCGAATAGAGCAGAATGGTCATGATCATGGTCTTGGCGCGGCCGATGCGATCACCCAGGATGCCGAAGAAGACGCCGCCGCTCGCCCAACCCATCATGAAGATCATCGTCGAGTAGCCCGCGTACTCGGCGATCTTGCCGGCGAGAGCCGGGTCGCCGGGGCGTGCCCCGAGCAGTTCCATAATCGCGGGCCGGCGGGCCAGGTTGAACAACTGCTGGTCCATCGTGTCGAACATCCAGCCGAGCGACGCGACGATCAGCACCAGCCAGTGATAACTATTCAGTTCTTTGTGCCAGGCACGCGATTCCCCCTTGGGCGCCCGGACCGCTGCTTCAAGAGCCATGTTCCTCCACTGTTCCTTTCTGTACGCTTTACTCTACCTGGAGCGGCAGCGAATTGGAAACCACGCCACCGAATTCGACGTGGACTTGGTATGGTCCAGGCGCGGGCGAACCCGCAGCCACGTTGATCTGCCGGACGCCGTTTTCATCGGGCGCGGCGATGAAGTCGACCGCAATGCGTTTTCCGCCGAGCATGACGCGCAGGTTGTTGCGATCGCAGTTCTCGCTCAGCCCCTTGACGTAGACGCACAGGAAGCCGTTGTCGACTGGCGTCATGCGGAAGTCGGTCCACCCGTGCGCGCCGCACACGGCAACCAGGCTCAGGCCAACTGGCTGCGGCGGAATGTCCATGGCGATGCGCACGGCGTTCGAGTACTGCGACTCGGGAAAGCGCAGCTTCACGTCATGCCATCCAGGCGCGAGACCCAGCGGCACGCGGAAATTGGCTGTCCACACACCGGGATGGTCGCTGCGGGTGTAGAGAGTAGGGACTCCGTAGCCGCTAACGTCGATGATGAGGTCGTTGCGCCCGATGGTCTCGCGAGCGGACTCGAACCAGCACGAGATGTACTCTTCCTTGCCAGTGGTGAAGTTGATTCCGGTGTTGCGCGCGTGAATGGCGGCGCGTAGCTTGGGGGGGGGCGCAGTGGCTCCGGTTGGCGCCGGAAGCGGACGCCGCCAGCAGCGAAACACGGCATTGTTTCCCGCTGCGCGAGCCATCTCGACTCGTGCGAAGCCCGCGGCGCGGCACATGGCTTCGAGGCTCGTGACGCTCGGGCCGATCCAGTTGTCGAAGTGCGTGCCGAGTTCGTCGGTCTCGTAGAACTCCATCATGGGAATCTGACCAACGGATTCGCGCCAGGTGTCGCCGTCGATCACGAACGAGTCGACGATCGCCATTTCGGTGGCGTGTTCGCAAACGATCTCGAGCGCTAGCAGCGGATGTTTGAGGTGATAGAGAACGCCGAGGAACAGGACGAAATCAAACTTTCCGAGCTTGGCTTGGGGGATCTCGTAGAAGTCGAGGACGCGGTAATCGACTTTGACGCCCAACCTCTCGCGCATGGCGAGAAAGTTGGGGATTTCGACGCAATCGATCGCGGTGACGTCAGCCCCACGTCGTGCGGCTTCGAAGCTGAACCAGCCGTCCCAGGCGCCGATGTCGAGCACGCGGGCACCGCGCAAGTCGTCGGGGAGGCCGAACCAGGCCCAACGTTTGCGCAGGAATTCGAGATCGATGCAGCCCTTGATGAGCGAGCTATCGGGCAACTCGAAGCTGTGATAGAAGCCGGTCTCGTAGAGCCCCTTGCTCAGGTCGAGCGCTTGGCGCTCCGCGGCGACGGCCATTGAGCCAGTGTATCGCGGCCGGGTTGGTTATCCGCGTCCGAACAAGGCGTGGTACCACTTGCGCGGTTCCGGCTCTTCGGCGGCGGGCGGAAGGGGCGCGTTGTCGACTACCGCACGGGGATTCGATTCGGTGAGTCGCTCGGCCACTGCATCGCCATACTTTCGCGCGAGCCATTCGCGAGCCTCATCGAGCACGGGAGGACGATGCTCGGTATCATGGGCGTCACTGGCGATGAAGTGGACCATGCGATTGTCGAGCAGGGTCTTCGAGAAGTCCTTCGCCTTTGATCCGAAGCGGCCGGTGAGCGAACCCGCAGTGACTTGCATCAGGCAGCCCATCTCAACCCACTCGCGCAGTTGCGGCAGGCGCATCTGGAGCAGGTGATTGCGCTCAGGGTGGGTGATGATCGGGACCAGCCCGGCATCCATCAAGCGGTCAAACACCTCGGTAGTGGTGTGGAAGATCGCGAGGTCAGAGAACTCGACCAGGAGGTATCGTCCGCCGTTGATCGCATAGCGCGCAGGGTTGGCTTGTGCGTCTTGGATGTTGTCGAACGAAAGGTGGAAGTCGCAACCACGGTGGATGCGGATCGCCGCCCCGGCTTCCTTTTGCAGCGCCGCGATACGCGCGGCGATTACGTCTGGCCGGAACTCGTATTCCAGATTGGCGTGGGGCGTGGCGACAATGTCGGTCGTCCCGGACTCAGCCGCCATCCGAACCATGGCGGTGCTCTCCTCGAAAGTGTCAGCCCCATCATCCAGCCCATGGAGGATGTGGCTGTGGATATCGATCAGATGAACATTTCCTCGTCACTGGTGGCCGCAGCCACGTTGGGCCGGTTCCCCTTCACCAGGTGTTGCACAGCCGCTCGTACTCCGGCGGCCAGCCCGTTGATCTCGCGCATCGGGCGCAACACGCCCTGATTCAACTGCATCACGGTTTCGTGGACCCGGCTCACTGTATCGTCGAGGATCAACTCCATGCGGTCCATTTGCACCTTGGCGCGCGAGGTGGCGTCACCGACGAAGGTATCGACGCGGGTCAGTTGCTTGTGAGTAGAGTCGAGCACGGCGGTGGCTTTGGCCGCCACGTCTTTGACTTGGACGTGACTCTCCTGAACGGTCTTTTCAGCCGTTTTCAGGAAGGTTTCCGCCTTCGGCAGGAACACCGTGATCTGCTGCCGCAACGCTTGGACAGCTTTGAACGTTGCAAACAAAAAGCAGGCTTGCGCGACCAGTGCGATGGCCGACAGGGTCACCGCCAAGGTCATCACAACCAGAAGCGAGTTCGACGACATGCCGTTGAAATCCAATCCGTTTTGTGTCAGATGCCTTCCGCGGTGGTGGGCCTGTCATTTTCGCCCGCCAGTGCGTCGCGGTAGGCACTTCTGCCTGCCTCCACTGCGGCGGAGAGGTTGTCGCGCTGCTTGGAAATCAGCGTGCGTCCCCGCTCTACATATTCAGTGGTGGTGTCACGCAAATCCTCTCCACGTTTCTTCATGAAATCTTTGCCCTCGTTGGCCTTCTCTTTGAGAAACTCCCGGGTCTCCTCACCCGTCTTGGGGGCGAACAGCAGCCCGGCCGCTACGCCCATTCCCAGGCCAAGAAAGAAGTAGGACAATCGCTTGTCTTCCATCGGAACTCCTTTGTCTCCTCCAGTTTTGAGTGTACTCTACTACTCAGAGGCATGTCAGTACGCGTCCGAAAGCTCGAGGCTCCGGCCCTGTGGGATTACGCTCTGGGCGCCCTGGGGCGTCGCGCGCTGACGGTGGGGGAACTGCGGCGGCGGCTCGAACTGCGGGCGGTTTCGAAGGCGGACGTCGATCCGGTACTAGCCAAGCTCAAGGAGTACGGGTACCTCAACGACCAGCGCTTCGCCGAAACGTTCGCGCAGGCGCGGCTCGACAACGAGGGGCTGGGGAAGGGGCGGGTGCTGCGGGATCTCCGAACGCGGCGTGTGTCATCGGACGTGGCCGAGAAGGCGGTGGCCAAGGCCTACTCGGAGGCAGACGAGACCGCGCTCGTGGAACAGTTCCTGGCGCGTAAGCTGCGCAACAGGAACTTGCCAGAGTTTCTGCGCGAGCCAAAGAACCTCGCCTCGACGTACCGGAAGCTGCTGTATGCCGGCTTTCGGGGTGGCGTTGCGATCCGGGTGTTGCGGCGGTACACGGATCGGGCGGACGAGTTGGAGACCGAGTGAGGCTGGTGGCTGAGAGGGTGCGATCCTGCATCATTGGAGGCGCCTGGGGCGACGTGTCCGGTGGCCTCTGGGAACGACAACGGATGAGGATGCCCGCGAGTGAGCTGAGCCTCTCGGATGATACTCAACTCACTCTGGCGACTTGCGAAGCCATCATGGATGCCAAGCGTGTCGATCCGGCTTCGATCGCGGATGCCATGCTTCGGTGGTTCCGCGAAGGTCGTGTGACGGGAATGGGTTCGAGTACTCTGAAAGCGCTGCGCGATCTGGACGCGGGCGTTCATTGGGCCTTCTCTGGCGCGGCGGGTGAGTACGCCGCCGGAAACGGCGCGGCGATGCGGATTGCGCCGCTTGCTTTTCTGCTGGATCCTCGCGACACGGCTCATCGTACGGTGATTCATGATGTTTGCCGGATCACACATCGCAACGACGAGGCGTTTGCAGGAGCGCTCGCGGTTGTGGCGGCAATCGAGGCCGCCATCTCGCGCGGGGGTGTCGAGTGGAACCTGTTCGAGACCGTCGCGGAGATCCTTCCCGACACCTCCGTTCGCGATCGAATGACGGAGATCGTAGGTCGCGGCCTAAGTCCTCGGGAGATCGCGGGCGAATACGGGGCCGGTGGCCATGTCGTCGAAACGGTGCCACTGGCGTTGGCTTGCGCCATCTCGAGCGGAAACTCTACTTTGCGAGCTGTAGAACTTGCCGCCGAAATCAGCGAAGACTCCGACACGGTGGCTTCGATCGCGGGTCAGATTGCTGGCGCGGCCGAGGGGCCGTGGCTCGACAACACGGTCCTGCGGGCGATCCGCGGCGGAAGCGAAGTCTTCGAGGTTGCAGAGCGATTCGCTGGGTTTGTCCATTCGCGACCGCGCTTTCCGCTGTGAGATGGTGCATGTTACTCTGAAGTCGGGCGCACGGTCCTCTCGTTTTGAAGCCCTTCATCCCCCTGCTGCGCAACGCGCACGTTGCTACGATCGCAGGCAGTCTTTGGCCCCGCGAAATTCCCGAGCAACGTTTCCCGGTCGAGGCGAAAATCTTTCACACCGAGCCTGAGGTGCGGATCCTCGTGCATATTCAGCGGCCACCCGGTAATCCGCTGGGCGAGGCTGTCCTCGTCCACGGGCTGGAAGGGTCCAGCCATTCCGGCTACATGATCAGCCTCGCCGAAGAGCTGCTCTACGCGGGCTACGTGGTCCACCGGATGAACATTCGCTCCTGCGGCGGAACCGAGTTCTTCTGCAAGACCCTCTATCATGCTGGGCTCACGCATGATCTGTTCGCTTACCTGATGGACCTGGATCGGCAGCGGCGAACGCCGGTCCACTTGATCGGCTTTTCGCTTGGTGGGAATCAGGTGCTGAAGCTCGCGGGCGAAATGGGGCGTGACGCCGAGCGTCTTCTGGCGAGCGTGTGCGCGGTTTCGACGCCGATCGACTTGGCTGCTTGCGCGATGGCGCTCGAACAACGTTCGAACTTCCTGTACGAGTGGTGGTTCCTGCGGCAGATGCGGAGCCGATTGGCGCTACGCAAGAAGGTGATCGAAGCGCCGGTTCCCTGGGATCGCGTGTCATCGCTGAAGACGATGTACGAGTTCGATGACTTGGTCACTGGGCCGTCGTTCGGATTCCGCGGCGCCGAGCATTATTACTCGACTCAGTCTGCCTCGAACTTCCTGGCGTCGATTCGCGTGCCGGCGTTGCTGATTCAGGCCAAGGACGATCCGATGATTCCGTTCGATGCGTTCGAGCGGGCGGCCGAGACTCGCAGCCGATTCGTGAAACTCGAGGCTACAGAGTGGGGCGGTCATGCCGGATTTATCTCGCGTGGCGGGGCTCGGTTTTGGCTCGATGGAGCGATCCAGAGCTGGCTTGCCGAGAGTCGCGCGATTGCCGAAGACCGCTTGGTGCTCTGAAGTTTCGCGAGAGGAATCGCGCCGTGCGGCCACTACAATTGTGTGAGCAGCGCAGATCCGGGAATCAACAGACCGTTTGACCGTATCGTCAAGGCCTTCAATGACGAAGCGCCGCTGATCCTGCTCGAGTGGATGGGGCTTGCCGAACAGGGCGTGTTGCTGGAGACGGCGCGGCTGCGGCCGGAATCCGCGCCCACCGCAGTGCTGCCGGACGCCGTGTTGAAAGTGAAACCCCCGGGCGCAGGCGAGTTCATCCTGCACACGGAATTCGAGCTCGACTACAAGGCCAACGAACTGTGGACCATTGCGCGCCAGGGAGGCAGTCTGGCGTTCCAACACCGGATCCCGGTGGTGACGGTGTTGTTCCTGCTGCGGCCGGACCACGTCCCCGAGAAGATACCGGACGTGGCCGAGGACGCCGTAGGTGAGACGCGATTGCTTCACCCGTTCCGGACGATGCGTGCCTGGGAGCTCGATCCCGAGCCTGTGCTGCGGAGGAACCAACTGCGGCTTTTGCCGTGGATTGTCCTGTTGAAGTCGAGTGACGAGCAGGTGGCGAAGGTGGGGGAACTGCTGGGGCGGTTGGGCGATGAGGAGGCCATCGTGAGGTTTCTCACCATGGGTAGCCTCCGGTATCATAGAAGTCAGCTAGAGGACATGCTGGGAGGCCAGAAAATGGGACTGGGCGAAGCAATCATCCGAGGATCGAGCTTGGTTCGCGAGATTCGCGAACAGGATGCCGAGATGTACCGGAAGCAGGTGGTGGCGGCACGGGAACAGGGCGAAGCCGAAGGCCAGCGAGAACACTCCCGCCGCCTACTACGCAACTTCTTGCGTTCCCGGTATCCGGGTGTGGAAACTCTTTCCGAAATCGACCGCATCGCCGATATTGATACGCTCGACAGTCTGATCGACCGCGTGGCGTCGATGGCCGCGACTCGGGAGGGCATCGAGGCAGAGATCCGCGCCGCTGCTCAGTGAGACAGCCGACCCTCTTGGTGCTGCTCGCATGCGCCGCTCCGAGTCTCGCGGAAGAGGCGAAGCACGCGGGGGTGTGCGAAATCAAGAAGGACCCGGCCGCATGGGACCGGAGCTTGGTCCAGGTGACCGCATTCGTATCGCACGGGTTCGAGGACTTCACCCTGTTCGATCCCACGTGCGACTCTCCGAACTCGATTTGGGTCGAGTACGGCGGCACAGCCTCTTCGGGTTCTGTCTATTGCTGCGGTGTCTCAACGAACCGGACTCGCCCGGAGCCCATTCGAGTAGACGGCATCGCCGTACCCCTGGCCGTGGACGAACACTTCCGTCGATTCGATCGCATGGTGCAACGAAAGCCGGAGTACTCTTTGGTCCACGCCACTCTGGTGGGCCGGTTCCTGGCTGGCGACCGACAGGCGGTTCCCAATGGAGAAGTGTTTTTCGGTGGCTACGGCCACCTCGGATGTTGCAGCTTGTTGATCCTCGAAAAGGTGCTTGCGGTAGACGAACCGGCTGACATTGGTCTCGACTACAGCAACTCGGCTGGACAGAAGTGGAACACGAGACCCGGCTGCGCCATTACCCGATCGAATGACGAGCGTACTTCATCCTTCATTGACGTCCAGCACCAAGCCGAAAGAAACGCTGCCTGGCGCTTTGACAATCCCGAGCGCGTCGCGAGAGAAGCCTTCACTCGCCTGACCGGTGAGCACCAGGTCCCTGTCACCATCAAACGAACCGGAAAATCGCAAGGACGCATCATGTACATGCGGAAAAAGCAAGGTGCGGCCCATTCAAGTGGTCATCAGCCGCCCGTACTGGCTCTCGTTCTATGCTCGAGACAAACGGAGGGTTGCTTGGGTGGTCCTGGCCGTCACCGAGTATTCGTGCAAGTGCCCTCCGGCGATCTCTTATCGTAGAAGAGATGAGCATTCTCGACTCGGGCGATCCGTCGCTCTACGACATCCGCACTCACGCCGCCGGACCGCAAGGCGCGCTCCCCATCACCCCCGACATGCTGCTGCATCGCCCCTCCGGCGACCTTTTCGGCTGGAGCCAGAACGCCGGCATGGGCTGGGAGCCCTCCCGTATGACCGGTCGCGACGTGCTCATCCTGTCCACGCATGGCGGACTGCGCGAGCAAGACGGCAAGCCCGTCGCGCTCGGCTATCACACCGGCCACTTTGAGGTTCACCTGCTCGTGGATGCCGCCGCGCGCGAACTCGCTGGCGCCGGTGCGGTACCGTTCGCCGGATACTGCACCGACCCGTGCGACGGCCGCTCGCAAGGAACGCCGGGAATGTTCGACAGTCTCCCTTACCGAAATGACGCCGCGATCGTGCTCAGGCGGCTGGCCCGATCGCTGCCCACGCGGCAAGGCGTGATCGGCGTGGCCACCTGCGACAAGGGCCTTCCCGCAATGATGATGGCGCTGGCCGGTTTGCACGACCTCCCGACGGTGCTTGCGCCCGGCGGCGTTACGCTCGGATCGGAAAAGGGCGAGGATGCGGGCAAGGCACAGACTCTCGGAGCGCGTTACGCCCACGGCGAAATCACGCTCGACTACGCGGCGATCGCTGCCTGCAACACCTGCGCATCGCCGGGCGGCGGTTGCCAGTTCCTGGGCACAGCGGCCACGTCGCAAGTGGTAGCGGAGGCGCTCGGAATGTCGCTGCCGCACTCGGCTCTGGCGCCCTCCGGTCTTCCCATCTGGCTCGACATGGGCCGCCGTTCGGCGCGCGCGTTGCTCGAAATGGTGAAGGCCGCGAAGACCACGCGTGACGTAATGACGGAGAAAGCACTCCACAACGCGATGGTGATTCACGCGGCATTCGGTGGGTCCACGAACTTGATCCTGCATTTGCCCGCGGTGGCCCACGCCGCCGGACTTCGGCGCCCCACTGTCGATGACTGGGCGCGAGTGAATCGGTCAGTTCCGCGATTGGTAGACGTTCTACCTAACGGTCCCCGGAATCACATCACGGCCCAAGTCTATCTTGTCGGCGCTGTTCCCGAGGTGATGTTGCATCTGCGGCGCGCAGGCTTGCTCGAGGCCGATGCCTACACGGTCTCCGGGCAAACGCTCGATTCCGTTCTCGATTGGTGGGAGCAATCCGAACGCCGCGTGAGGCTTCGGCAACTGCTCGTCGAGCGCGATGGCGTGGACCCGGCCAACGTCATCATGGATCCGGACGCCGCCCGCCGCGCCGGCCTCACGCCTACTGTATGTTTCCCGGTGGGCAACCTGTCGCCGCAAGGTTCCGTGGTGAAGAGTACGTCGATCGATCCGAGCGTGGTCGGCGCCGATGGCGTGTACCGCAAGATCGGACCCGCGCGCGTCTTCCTGAGTGAGCGCGACGCCATCGCCGCCATCAAGAACCACACCGTGCAGGCGGGCGACATCATGGTGCTGATGTGCCGTGGCCCGCTCGGCTCTGGCATGGAAGAGACCTACCAGATTACGTCCGCGCTCAAGCATCTTCCGTTCGGCAAGCAAGTGGCGCTCATCACCGACGCGCGCTTCAGCGGTGTCTCCACCGGCGCCTGTATCGGACACGTATCGCCGGAAGCTCTGGCGGGCGGACCCTTGGGTAAGGTCCGCGATGGCGACCGCATCGAGATCGTGATCGATCGCAACAAACTCGAAGCGACCGTGAACCTAGTGGGCGAAGAAGGAACAGCCGCATCCGGAGACCGGTTGCTCGCCGAACGGAAAGCGCGAGCGGACCTACACGCGGACCCCGGCCTGCCTCCCGAAACGCGCCTGTGGGCTGCGCTGCAAGACGTGTCGGGCGGGTCGTGGGGCGGCAACGTTTATGATGTTGATTCGATCCTCGCCGTGATCGAGGCAGGCAAGAAGGCTCTCGGGCGCGTGTGAATGAGCATATGATGTCCGCATGGCTGCTACTCGACGGGACTGGCTGAAAACTTCCGGCGCACTGCTCGCGGCGAGCGCTCAAAGCGCCGTTACTCCCGCCACCGCGGAGACGACTCTGTTCTCGTTCGACGACGAGAGCATTCCCTGGCGGCACAATCTGCGCCTCACACTGGTGCAAGCAACCAAGCATCCGGGGAATCCCGTGCTCCGCCGCGGACCTGAGGGTTCGCCGGACTTTGGCCACGCGATCCTCTACGGCACCGTGCTCCACGATGGCCGCAAGTTCCGGATGTGGTATCTCGGCATGTCGCAACGGCGTGTGGAGAAGGGGCAGGCGCCTGGATACTGGCGCCCAATGTGCTACGCCGAAAGCGATGACGGCGTGCAGTGGACCAAGCCGGAACTCGGCCTGGTGGAATTCAACGGAAACAAGCGCAACAACATTTGTTTGATCGAAGGCGAGCCGTTCGCGCTGACGCGCGTGAACGACTTTCTCTCGATCCTCTACGAGCCACACGAACCCGACAAGCGGAAGCGTTTCAAGGCCGCCTACATCGCGCATCCTCAGTACGACGACATTCGGGGCGGCATGAGCAAAGTCGGAACCAAAGAAGGCCGTGTGGCCGCAATGGTGATTGCCACCAGCGCTGACGGGTTGTCGTGGAAAGTCCTCGGTGATCGGAAGTGCAACGCAGGCGGCGAGCGCTTCGAGGTGACCAGCCTCTACCGCTTCGGCGATTTCTACTACGCCAGGCCGGCCAACTGATCTCGCCTTGGACATGGTTCCCGGATGGGCGTAAATGCGGCCGGGTGATGCTCACCTACCGGTCTGCCGATCTCGCGAACTGGTCGAAGGCATCGGCGTTCGGCTTCGCGCGGCCTGGGCAGTGGATCGCGACGCCGGTACCGGGACAGCAGACGCACATGGGCGCCGGACTCTGGAACCGCGGCAATGTGCTGGTGGGCTTGTACGGCATGTGGCAGGATGGTCCCGCGCAGCGCCCGCCCGGAGCGGAGCGATTGTGGGGCACGCACATCGACTTGGGGCTGGTGGTGAGCAATGACGGGATCCACTTCCGCGAGCCCTCGCCGGATTTCAAAGTGATCGCGCGGGGAAGCGAAGGCGAGTGGGACTCGATTGCGCTGCTGCAAGGCCACGCCTTCGTGAATCGTGGCGACCAGACGATGATCTGGTACTCGCACTGGGACACCGCAGCGGAGTTTCACTCGATGGAGATCGGCCTGGCGACGCTGCGGCGAGACGGCTTCGGCTATTTGTCGCGCATGTTCCCACAAAACGACGGACATTTCGTCACGCGCACGCTCGCTTCCACGGGCGCATCGCTGGATCTGAGGATCAACGCCGACAACGTGAGTCCGGATGCGCCGCTCGAAGTGGAGTTGCTTGACCATCTCGACCGGCCGATGCCCGGCTACTCCGGCGGCGCAATGGCACGTGTGACATCGCCGGGGATCGAGCAGCGGATCGAATGGCCCCAGCAGCGCAATCCTCGCTTGCCGGCGGGGAGGCGATTCGCGGTCAAGGTCAGATTCCCCGATCGCGGCGACGCGCGCGTGTACGCGGTGTCGGTGGCCGCGTGACGCAACACGCGCTTGTGGTGCAGCCTTCAGTCGCGCGCAGGACTGCCCGGAGAATTGACGCTGTTTCCGATATTGGCAGTCGCCGAGCCGTGTGGGGCGGGCTTCAGCCTGCGCGGGACTTCAGTCCCGCTGCCGATACCTACTGAACTCGCACCTGCACCACGTTACTGCACGAGGCGCCCGCGCAAACTCGCATCGGGCGCTGCCCCGGATCGGTGGCGTCAGGGACCCTGAAGTTCACCTGATTCACTCCCGCCATTCCAGGAGCGAGACCGGCAAATGCGATGTCAGCCTGCCAGTCCGCGATCTCGACGTGAACCGGTAGCAAGGCTTCGGCGAGTGGTGACGAAGGGGAAACCTCGCCCGCTCGCACGGAGCCCTTCACTGGCCCGAGCCCGGTAAGAAACAGCGCCAGCCACTCGCCGCGAGCCGCTGGCTCGGAGCCGCTGACCAAGTGACCGTTGGCGTGAATCAGCGCCGGTCCGCCGCCGGAAAGGAAAATCGCCGGAGCGGCCCGCGCCACCCGCAACGGGACAGTGCGCGCACCGGCTCCTGTTGCGATCCGCAGAAAAGCCGGACCCTCCACATCGAAGGGAATCTGCGCGTTGATCTGCCCGGGCGAAGCAAACAACAGCGGCACGGTCCGCGACCCGATCGTGAGCGTGGCTCCGCCCAACTGCGCTGGAAGCGGAAATCCGCTCGCACTGGAAGTGGAAGCCGCCATGTCCGAAGCGAACACCGAGAACAGTGCTCCGGGCGCGAGAGCCTCGGCGAACGATGCGCTATCGCGCACCCGGACTCCATCCAGCGCCGGTGGCGGCTGAATTGAAAACTCGTCCACAGTCTCTCCAGCCAGCCCGATTGCCTTCACGCGCATGGTGTCATTGTCTGCCTCAACAACAAGGTAGTGCCGCGCCTCAGACGTGACCGACAGCTCCGGAGCGGCCTCCACGGCGTGTGAAAAGGATCCCGCTCCGCCTGTGGTTACGAACACGGTGCCGGGCCCCGAGCCGGCAAACGCGCCTTCGCGCCGGAACGCGGTTCGTTGGTAGTTGTGCTCGTGGCCGGAGAGAACCAGATTCACTCCGTGCCGCTCCATGATCGGAACCAGCCAGCGCCTTGCGTGCAGGCAATTCTCGTCCGCCAAGTGATGCCCGTTCGGAAATGCCGTGTGATGATAGCCGACTACACGCCAACGCTGGCCGGTGCGGCGCAGATCCTCTTCGAGCCAACGGATCATCGGGCCCGCGCCATGCGAGGCGAACAGCAACGGCCAGTTGCTATCGAGCATCGTGAAGTGGATCGGCCCGCGGTCGAACGAATAGTACCGGCCATGGTCGGCTTCGGGAACCGAGTCGGTCGGGAAAACAAAAACGGCTCGGTATGGAAAGGCCTCGCGTGTGTGGTACTCATGATTGCCCACTACAGGGTAGAGCGGAGCACGTGAAAGCAGCCCGCCATAGATCCCGAAGAAGAACTGGTCGAACTGCGCGAACGTGCCGTCCTGATACGCAATATCACCCGTGTGGATCGCGAGATCGGCCCGTTCCACGGAGATGCGTTTGGCCAAGTCCAGTTGCGCGCCACCGCCGTCTCCGCTGTCGCCGAAGACCACGAAGCGTACCGGCCCTGGGCCGTCAGTCCGGAAACGAATCCCCGCCTCTGGTGTCAGGCTCACTCCGTCTTGCGTCACCGTATAGACGTACTCGGTGGCGGCTTTCAACCCCGTGAAGTCCGCTCGATGTTGGAACAGGGGCGTGTCGAGGTCAGTCACGGCCGGGTCAAACTTCGAGACGGTGGACTTGATCGTGATCGCCGGCGAGCCGGACTGGGCCAGCGTCGCCGCGCCGGTTCCCGCTTCGCCGCGCGTGGCCCACAAGACGGAAGCGCGATCGGTGCCAATCGCCTGCAGGTAAGGCTGACGGGAAACAGCAGCCGCGGCGGCGCCAGCCATCAAGAACGCCGTGAGCCTAACGGATCGGAAGCACATACGCCTTGCCCCACTCTCCGAGGGAACCAATTTTCAGGATAGCGTCCACGCGAGCAGCGCTCGCCGGAATCGTCACCGAAACCTGTTGCAGACCGATGAAGCCTGGGGTCAAGCCCGCCCACAAGACCGGGATCGGCTGGCCGTCAAGCATCGCGGCGATGGTCTCCTTCATCGGGCACAGTTCGGTGAGCGGAGCCGGCTCGCCGGACTTCTCGCTTTCCGTGATCAAGCCGATTCCCGTACCGTACAGCGTGATCATCTCGCCAGGCGCGGCGGGTGTCTGCGGCGACACCACACGGCCGTCGGGATGAACCGCGGCGAAGAACCCTGCGCTGGCCGGCCGTACCTCGACGCTGATCGTGGCGGCGGCCGTTCCCGATACCAGCTCTACCAATGCCGGGCCGCAGGCGAGCTCCCAAGGCACCTGGAGCATTACCTGTGTGGCAGACACGCGAAGGATCGGTGCTTCCACGCCGCCGATGCGAACGCGCACGCCGCCGAGCAGGTTCGGCAGCGGAAGCGACTGCGCGGTGGCGCTTTGCACCGACGGCAAAGAAACGCTGAGCGTTGCCAGCGAACCCGGTGTGAGCACCGGCGCGCCGGAGGCCGCATTTCCAGCACCCTCGTTGTTCAACTCGATCGCGTGGTACGGCGTGAATCCGGCGGCGGTCAACTGGCCGTCCACGAAAGTTCGCCGGGTCCACGTGAATTGACGCAGATAATCCACCGCTCCGTAGAAGCGGTCAATGGGGCATCGGCCCAACTCACTTCCGATCAAGCATGCGCGATTCGGATCGTCAATAGCCGCTTGGCGAATTTGCGCCAGAGCTCGATCCATCTCCTGTTCTAGCCATCCGCCTTGGCCGCCGGCGATCTCACCCGCCCGGTGCAAGGTGTCGAGGAATCGGGCCCGATAGCGCGGAATCGCCAACACGCGGCGCGCCAGCACGTTCACATCGGTGTTGGTCCACACGGACCAATCGGCCGTACTGAACGTTCCGTCTTTGTCCCAAACCAGGAAGTAGCCGAGGTCGTCTGCCGAGCGGCGGTAGTAGTAGAAGTTGGTCATGCCGGTGTGACCCAGCACGCCGTCGAACTCGGCCAGCCACTGCTCCACGGCCACGTGCGTGATGAACTCGCCGATGTCGATGTACCGGCTCACGGCCGCATCGAACTCGGCGTCAGAGATTTGGTTGACGGTCCGGATCCAGGCGATGATCTTCGCGCAGTCTGGATCATCGTCGTGGTTCTTGGGCCCGAATCGTAGTGGGCAATAGTCCTTCGGATCGTCGCCCAGGTATTCGAACTGGTAGTTGTCTCCGGTCCAGTTGAACTCGTAGAGATAGCCGCCGTCTTCGCCGAAACGAGTCTTCAGGAACCGGCTGTCAATCGGCTCGAGGGCTAGGTAGAGCCCAACGTACTCGTCGTTTACGAAAAGCCGAAAGTGAACTTCACGTTCGTAGGGAAGCCCCATCCGGCGGAACAACCCCATCGTCAGCCGCTCGTGCATCATCGATGCGTCTTGGCTGAGGTTCCTCGTCACGAACGTCTTCATCCCGAGGAACGTTTGCGACGAGTCATATTTCGAGAAGTCGAAGGTCAGGCTCGGCTTGAAACCGACCCGCGAACCGGAGCCGCGCGAGCGAATGCCGATCACAGGCGCCGTGATCCCTTCCCAGGTGAAGCCGGCTTTGAACCAGACGTTCTCGAGGTAGCGGTCTTTGAGGCTTTGCCAGTCGGCGGGCGCTACACGCAGGTGGATATCGCGCAGATACCGATCATCGAAGAAATCATCCACCGTCTGCGCGGCGGCGGCGATTGCGATGAACAACCCGAGGTATCGGTGGCGCATGACGCACCTCCCAATTTCTCTTAGAGCACTCTACGTACCACTCCGGGCGCGGTTGGCCCCACCGCGCCCGCTTCATTCATACGCTGCCGTACAGTTCCGCCTGGAACGGATCAGCGATCTTCGCCGTGCCGGCACGTCCCGTGGGGATCGGGCTTCGGAATCAGCGGCTGGGCACCGGAAGGCAACAGAAATGTTCCGTACACCTCCGCGGCCGTGCCCCCGTTGTTGAATGCTCGATGCACCTCGTCCTTCTGTTCGAAGAAAACCGAGCCCGCCGGATGTTGCACCAGACAGCCGTTCTTCGTCTCTTCGGTAAGGGTCCCGGTCTTCACCACCACTACCACCGGCCCTGGATGCACGTGCCAACCCGTATCGGCGCCTGGCTGGAACACCAGCAGGGCCTGCAAGACATCGTTGGGCCCGTGAGCCTTCAGTTCCACCTGCCGCTCCGTACTCACGCCCTGCGCGAGCGGAATAATCTGGAGCGGGTTGGTCTGCCCTTGCGCCCTCCACGCCGAACCGGCGGCGGCTGCGGCCAAGCCCGCGATGCAAACGATCGCACTGGCCTTGATGATCTCGCGCCGCCCGGCGGGCTTCTGCGCGTCAGTATGAGTTGTCATGGTTTCTCCTTGCTTGTTTCAATTACCCTTTCGGGCTGACTTTGGCTGCGAACGACTGAGCCACGATCTTTCCGTCGCGCACCACGAACGTGTCGGTCGCGAATTCGTACGAGTTGTCCGCGGTCTCCGCCGTCCAAACGATGTAGGCGTGCTCTCCGTCGACACTCCGTTGTTGGAGCGTGAATGAGGAGCCTGGCTGCGCGAACTCCGAAACCAGCGCCTCGAACAATGGCTTGATCGCTTCCGGGCCATTCAGCGGACCCGCCGGCGTGAACAACGTCCCGTTCGGCGAGTAGTCGGCCAGCAGCCCTTCCACGTCGGACTTGGCAAAAGCCTCGAGATGGTGATCCAGTACCTCGCTTGTCGACAACATTGCAAACTCCTTCTCTACGTCGGCTGTCACTTCTTCGCCTCGGCGAGCGCCTGCACGTCAGCCGTGCCCAGAGCCCTCCCGCCAATGCCCAGGTCGCCGCTCCGAATGTCCTCGATCATCACCCATGTGTACGGGCGCAAACTCTCGCCCTCGATGGCGACCATGGCGTCCGTAAGCTTGGCGATGATCTCCTGTTTCTGGGTGGGTGTGAAGACCTGTTCCATCACTTTCACTTGAATCAGTGGCATCTGTTTTCCTCTTCGTTGTGGGTAGGCGGTGGTGATTGACCAGCCCCAGTATGGGTCTTCTCGCCCTGCCAATCCTTATCCGTGCGTCCGCCGGTCTTTGCCGCTGCGAGCTATCCTGAATTCCACTTGCCTGCTCGTCCGGAGGAATTGACTCAGCGTCCGAAAGGGGCCGCTACGCGAATGGATGTTGTCTCGGAAGTTCTGGGGGCTGTGAAGCTCGAGGGAGCGTTCTACTTCAACGGGGAGTTCTCGGCGCCTTGGGGCGTCCGCAGTCCACCGTCGAGCACGTTAGCGCCGTACCTGGGTGGCCGCGGCCGGCATGTGATCATCTTCCATTTGCTGACGGAAGGGCAGGGAGCCGCCGGTTTGGAACGAAGTCCTCTTCTGCCACTCGTGGGTGGCGACATCGTGGTGTTCCCTCACGGAGACGCACATATCGTCAGCAGCGGTTCCGCGGCTAAAGCGGTGGACTACGAAGGTGAACTGCATCGCGTCTTGGCGCAAGGTCTCCGCGTGACGCGGTCCGGTGGGGGCGGGGACGTGACGCGGTTCGTCTGCGGCTACCTGACCTGCGACCGCGAACTGAGCCGCGTTTTCCTGGCGGGCCTTCCCCCGGTTTTCAAAGTCAACGTGCGTGAAGAAGGAACCGGGCAGTGGCTCGAGAACGCGATCCGGTTTTCCGTCGGCGATTCCGGCGCTGCCCCTGCTGGAGGAGAGGCGGTGCTCGCCCGTCTTGCCGAAGCGCTGTTTATCGAAACACTGCGGCGGTACATCACGGCGCTTCCGGCGGACCAGACGGGCTGGCTCGCCGGTGCGCGGGACCCCGAAGTCGGGAAAGCGCTCGCCTTGATGCACGCCAAGCCAGCGCAGCCCTGGACCATCGCGGAACTCGCTCGTGAGGCCGGGGTGTCGCGATCCGTGCTGGCCGAGCGATTCCGCCATTTCCTTGGCGAGCCGCCGATGACCTACCTCACTCGCTGGCGGCTGCAACTCGGAGCCCGGCTGCTCCAGACCACCAACCGCAGCGTTGCCGACATCGGCGCCGAAGCTGGATACGAGTCCGAGCCAGCGTTCAACCGCGCCTTCCGCCGCGAGTTCGGCACGCCACCGGCAAAGTTCCGGAATGCGTCGCGCAAATCGCTGTGATCAGCGGTCCGCTTCGACGGCGATCTTCACGTGACGATCGGCGTTCTGGCAGACGAAGCGAACGGGCAGGAACTTGGAGATCACCTCCATGTTCGTACGTGCGTGCATGTTCACCTTGAGCGCCGTGAATGAGCCAGCGCCCGCCAGAGCCATCGGCAGCAACAACTGATCCGCCAAGTGTTCGCCGGCGGCCGCGTTCGAAGCCAAGTACTCGCGCGCCTCTCGCGCCGCATTCCCGGCGACCGTTTCCGCGCTGACGCCGAGCTTCCCGAAGTCAGTGAACATCTCCGTGAGCTGTTCGCTCCCGATGTGGATCATCACCACGTTGCCAGGACCTGGCGATTCCCGGGTGGTCTCCACCACGTGTGATTCGGGCCCCCACGTGAGCATCCCCGCCGCAGTCTCGGCTTCTCGCTGCGCGATATGCCGCGGCAGGTTTGCGGTGATGGCGTGTACCCGGCGCGTGGTGATCTCGCCGCGCTCGCCCAAGTGCAAAGCCTCGAGACGCGGCACCGGTTGAATCTCCGCCGCGAAACGACCTCCGCCAGCCGGATAGAAGCCGTAGCAGTCCAGGCGCGTGCTCACACGCGGGCCCATCTTCGCGAGCAACGGTAGGAAGACCTTCTCGAGATAGTGGAAAGGCGGAGCGGCGTGGTTATGCGTGCCGCCCTCGATGATGACTTTGCTCGAACCCGATGCCAGCATGAGCGGTGGCAGGATTGTCTGGAGCACGAGCGTGCCGCTGCCTGCCGTGCCGACCGCGAAGCGATACTCGCCCGGCTGGACCGGACCGGGCGTGAACGTCAGCGCCGTGGAGCCCAACGAAGCCTCTTCGATCTGCGCCGTCGCGATCTCAGCCGAGGCGCGGACCGCCGTCAAGTGCTGCCGCAGCAGCCCCGGCTTTTCCCGGCCCGCGCGAATGTTCTCGATCCGGAACGGCTTTCCGGTGACGAGCGAAAGGCTCAACGACGTGCGCAGAATCTGCCCGCCGCCCTCACCGAAAGAACCGTCAATCCGAATCACTGTGCGCCTCCTATCCTTTCACGCAAACCACCTGACGCAGCGTGTGGACAATCTCCACCAGATCCGCTTGCGCCGCCATCACTTTATCGATCGGCTTGTAAGCAGCCGGGGTCTCATCGATCACGTCCGCGTCTTTGCGGCATTCCACGCCCTCGGTCATCCGCATATGATCCTCCACGGTGAAGCGCCGCCGAGCCTCTCCGCGGGACATCGCTCGCCCAGCTCCATGGCTGCAGCTATGGAAGCTCTCCGCGTTTCCCTTGCCGCGAACGATGTAGGAACGCGCACCCATGCTGCCGGGGATGATCCCCATATCGCCTTCGCGCGCCCGCACCGCGCCCTTGCGCGTCACCAGCACGTTCTCGCCGAAGTGCGACTCGCGCGCCACGTAGTTGTGATGGCAGTTGATGATCTCGAGATCCGTGGTGAACGGCGGCACCTTGCCAGAATCGCGAACGGCGCCGATGATCTGTTCCATCATCAGGTCGCGGTTGCGCCGCGCGTAGTCCTGCGCCCAGCTCACCGCCTCGAAGTAGTCGTCGAAGTGCTCGGTGCCCTCGGGAAAGTACGCAAGGTCGGCGTCGGGCAGGTTGATGAAGAATTTCCGCATGTCTTTCTTCGCAGCCTCGATGAAGTAGGAACCCATCCGGTTTCCCACGCCACGCGAGCCCGAGTGCAGCATGAACCAGACGTGATCGGCCTCGTCCAGGCACACTTCGATGAAATGGTTGCCGGTGCCGAGCGTTCCCAGGTGGTTCGCGTGATTGCCGCGATCGAGCTTCGGATGCTTGGCCAGAATCGCGTCATAGCGCTCTTTCAACTCCGCAGCCCAGACGCTTTGATTCCGGTCCGGAATCTCCTGCCATGCGCCACGGTCGCCCGCGCCGCCATGATTCGTGCGTCCATGCGGAACCGCCGTTTCGATCGCGGACCGAATGTCCTTCAGGTCGTCAGGCAGGTGCCGAGCCTCGAGCGAAGTCTGAACCGCCATCATGCCGCAGCCGATGTCGACGCCGACTGCCGCGGGAATGATCGCGCCTTTGGTCGGGATCACGCTGCCTACCGTAGCTCCAATGCCCCAATGGACGTCAGGCATTGCGGCGATCCACTTGAAGACGAACGGCAGTTGGGCGGCGTTCGTGAGTTGCTTGCGCGCTGCGTCTTCCACCGGGACGCCCTTGGTCCAGGCCTTTACCGGAACGCCGTTGGTCTCGATCACATCGTACTTGGTTTCCCGCATTTTGGTGCTCCTTCTATCTTCGGCAAAATCCCGCAGTCGCGTGTGGGGCAGACTTCAGTCTGCGCGGGACTTCAGTCCCGCTGCTCGTTCTGGCGACAACAGGTGACGAGAGATTCCTCGATGTTTCCATCAAGGGCGGGGTTCGAACCCGCTGAACCATGTACTCCCGCCGGCATTCGCCAGTCCATTCTGTCAACCGTCTAGCGGCAAGTCCTGCGATTCCAAGCTCGCGGCGACAACCTTTGAAGAAACACTCGATGCTCTACCATTGAGCTACCGCGCGCCAGATGACTCCACCGCGCGACCCGGACTCGAACCGGGAACCATCGGCGTAAAAAGCATGTAGTTCCTTCCACATTCGCCGCGAGCTTTCGCGCTGAAGGTGCGTACCGGCGGATTTCCCAAGCCACCAGTACCCATCCTCAGCGAACCACGTCTGAGGCCGACAAGTGTTTTCGAACGAGACGCGACATAGTTGTAATGTAGTCCCGTTGAGCATTCGGCCTCAATCGAAATTTGTTCTGCGGGCGGCGCCGCCGAACATCGCGACGCCGCCCTTCCTCTACGCTGCGCTCTGCAGCTCTTCACTCAGGTCAATGGAACCGATCCGGCCAACCCAGTGATCCGCCTCGAGCTTCCCCGAAGCGAACGCCGAGATGACCTCGAACACTTGATTGGAGAATCCCCCGATGTTCAGAATGTCCGCGCGTTCCACTGCTTGCGTGGTCTGATTCGGCTGGATGTCCAGGCACACCAGACGGGCTTGCGGATTCCGCTGCCGGAACGCCGACCATTCCGCCATCAGCGCGGTGCCGCGGCCGAGACCTGCGTCAACCCACGACTCGTTGTCGGAGACGAAGATCACGAGGTCCGCTTTTGCCTTCTGCCGATTCAGGTGCGCGATGGGTGCACTGCAGTTGGTTCCGCCGCCGCCGATCGAAGCGAGCTTCTGGGCGTTCGTCATCACGCTATCGCGCGCATTCAGATCCGCCCGTACCACAGCTTCCTCGAACGGCAACACAACAGCCTCAGGATTCTTGCGAACCACGGCCGCCGCGACCAGCGCCGCCACATCGATACAGCGGACGGCGCTGGTGGAACCTTTGCGATGTCCCGTCACCGGGCTCGACATGGAGCCCGATACATCCGGACACACGACCACGCGACCGTCGATCGCGGGCACGTTGGCGATAGAAAGCTCCATCGCGTCTTGTAAGGCGTCCTTCACCTCCTGCGGCACAGCGCCATCAACGTTCTGATACGCCGTCAACAGTTGGTAAGGGAACACGCGGGTACGCTTCACCTCTTCGGCGTTGCGCAGCCGCGCTGCGATCATCCGCGCGGAGCCCTCGTTTGCGAAGACTCCATGCCGCGCGAACGTGTTCAGATTCATGCGCATCGTCTGCCACGAAGCGTTCTTGGCGATCTCGATCCAGTCTTTGGAGCTCAGCGGCAGCGACGAGAGCATCGTGAACGGAAGATCCGGCACTTCCACCGTCTCACCCGTCTTGAACTGCTCGAACTGAGTGACCAGCTGCGGCAAGGCTTCCGTCTTGTACGGCCGGCCCAGCATGTAGCCATAGAAAGCCTCTCGCTTCGGCGAGCCGGGCTTCGGGTGAACCATTTTCAAAACGTCCGCGATCGACGGGTTCTGGCCAGGGCTACCGGCGAAGAGAGCTTCCTCGTCGCGGCCCGCGAGCCAGTCGCGCACCAGGCGCTTCGGCGCTGAGCCCAGTGACTTGCGTCCAACGACGCCCGAACGAAGAATCTGCACGTAGTTCCGGAGCATCTTGGCGGAATCGATCACCCGCGTGAAGACTGCCTCGTGGAGGCGCGCGTCTTTGGTCGAAAGCCACGCACACAGAAGCGCGGGCATGTCCTTCATGTACGACTGCTTGCGGCTGTAGATGGCCACCTTCGCGACGTACTCGGGCTCGAGCTGGCCGCACAGTTGCAGCACGCGATCCACCTGCTCCGGCGCCGTGGCGTAGAACGTCCGGCTGAAGCAGCCCGTGGCGGCGTACTGCGCCAGCGCCTGGCGCGGCTCAAATGCGTAGGCGGGCGCATGCTCTTCGTTCCGCGTATTGGTCTTGGGGATGGGCGCTCCCCGCAGAGTCTGGAAGATGTTCTTGTTTGCCATTGTCGGTTGCTCTCTTCGCTGGATACAAATGCAATGCCCGTGCCATATCTTAAGTTGTTGAAAACAAGGAGCCATGGCGGCCGGCTCGACCGCAGGAGGCGATCTATTGGGATATGGATTTATACTATTGGATATGGGTCTCACGGTCATCGGCCTCCTGGGCACGACCCTCGATCAAGGCAAAAGCGCCGATCGCTGGCAGACATGGCGACCGTCGGTGGCGATTTGCCGGCAGCCCGACCTCATCGTCGGACGCTTCGAACTCCTCCATGGCTTGAAGGAAACCGCGCTCGCGGAATTGATTAGGCGCGACATCCAGACCGTCTCGCCTGAGACGGAGGTGCGGCTCCACGTCATCGACTTCGGCGATCCCTGGGACTTCGAGCGAGTCTACGAAGCCCTATTCAACTTCGCCAAGGGCTACGAGTTTGACGACACGCAAGACTATTTGATCCACATCACCACCGGCACACACGTCGCCCAGATTTGCCTGTACCTGCTCACCGAGTCGCACTGGCTCTCTGGCCGGCTGTTACAAGCCTCACCCGAGCGCGACCGCAGCGGGCCGGGCAAGATCAAGGTCATCGATCTCGATCTTTCGCGGTATGACCGGATTGCTTCCCGCTTCCAGCAGGTGCAACGTGAGGGCACTTCGTTCCTCAAGGGCGGGATCGAAACGCGCAATGCGGCGTTCAACCGGTTGATCGAGCGGATCGAGCAAGTGGCGATCGCGACTCGCGATCCGCTCTTGCTGATGGGTCCCACCGGCGCCGGAAAATCGCGGCTCGCCAAGCGAATCTTCGAGCTGAAGAAGCTGCGCCATGCGGCGAAGGGCGAGTTCGTAGACGTCAACTGCGCGACCCTGCGCGGCGATGGCGCCATGTCTACCTTGTTCGGCCACAGGAAAGGCGCGTTCACCGGAGCATTGCAGGACCGCGCAGGCCTGCTGCGCACGGCCGACGGCGGAGTTCTGTTCCTGGATGAGATCGGAGAACTCGGGCTCGACGAGCAAGCGATGCTGCTTCGCGCGCTCGAGGAGAAGACGTTTCTTCCCATGGGTTCCGACCGCGAGTCGAAGAGCGACTTCCAACTGATCGCGGGAACGAATCGCGACTTGTTTGCCGCGGTTCACGAAGGCTGTTTCCGCGAGGATCTGCTGGCGCGCATCAACCTCTGGACTTTCACACTGCCTGGCCTGCAACAGCGGCCCGAAGACTTGGAGCCGAACCTCGAGTTCGAGCTTGACCAGTTGGCCCGCAAGTCGGGCCGTCAAATCACGTTCAATAAGGAGGCGCGCGAGCGGTTCCTCGGTTTCGCGCTGTCTCCGGCGGCCGAGTGGCGGGGCAATTTCCGCGACCTCAACGCGGCCGTCTCACGCATGGCGACGTTGTCGTTTGGTGGCCGGATTTCGGTGGATACGGTCGCCGAAGAGATCGGCCGACTCGAACGGTCGTGGCGCCCCGCTCGTTCTACGGCGGCGACCGAAGATTCACTCCTCGATCTACTGGGAGCCGAGCGTTTGGCGGAGATGGACCTGTTCGACCGCGTTCAACTGGGGCCGGTGATCGAGGTCTGCCGCCGATCAAAGTCGCTTTCCGAGGCGGGCCGGAAATTGTTCGGAGCCTCGCGCGGCAGGAGGTCGAGCACGAATGATGCGGATCGGTTGAGGAAATACCTCGCTCGCTTCGGCCTCGATTGGGCACAACTCTCGGCTTCAGCCGACGCGAAGGCGTGAGTGGAGTTTGAGTGGTGAGCGCGGAAGGAATCGAACCTTCAACCTACTGATTAAGAGTCAGTTGCTCTGCCAATTGAGCTACGCGCCCTTATCGACTCAGTATAGCACGGAACCTCACCCCTCCCTTCTCACCCCCGCTGCCGCAATCTCCGCCAAGTCCACCAGCTTCTTCCCCCCCAACGCATCCCGCAACATCGTGTGGCAGAACGGACACCCCGCCGCGATCACATCCGCCCCCGATCCCGCCAACTCGCCCGCCCGCTCCGCACTCACCCGCGTCCCTTTCTCCTCGCCCAGGAACGTCATCCCCCCACCCGCACCGCAACAAAACGACCGCGACCCCGACCGCTTCACTTCCACCACCTCACCCGCCAACGCCGCCACCTGTCGCGGTTCCTCGTACACGCCCCGGTACCGGCCCAAGTAGCACGGATCGTGAAACACCACCTTCGTCCCCGCCGTCCCGCTCGGAGCCAACCGGCCCCGGTGCCGCGCCAGGAACTCGCTGTGATGCTCTATCGGAGGTGGCTCCCCGTACTCCTTCCAGTCCTCGGAAATCGTGCGCACACAGTGCGGGCAAATCGAAATCATCTTCTGCACCTTGCCTTGCCGCAGCGTCTCGAGATTCTGCTCCGCCAACTGCCCGAACGAAAGGTCGTTGCCCAGCCGCCGCGCCGCATCGCCCGTGCAGCGCTCCTTCTTCAGGACTCCGAACGTCACCCCCAGATGCCGCATCACCTCCACCAACGCCTGCACGATCTCGCGCCCCCTCGGATCATACGCGCCCATGCACCCCAGCCACAAACAGTATTCCTGCGTCCCATCGTAGAGCGGCAGTTCGACCTTCTTCACGAACTTGTCCCGCTCGCCCGACCCCATCCCCAGCGGATTCCCGTTCCGTTCTAGGTTCAGGAACAGCTTCGTCCCGTAGTCGTCCTCCCACTTGCCCGAGTTCACAGCGCCCCTGCGCAAGCCCACGATGATAGGTAGATGCTCTACCCCTACCGGACATTGGTTCTCGCACGCGCCGCAAGTAGTGCACTGGAAAATTGCTTCTTGCGAAAGATGCGTGCCCAACAACGGCTCCGCTCCACCTGGACCGAACTCGTTCAAGAACCCGCGCACCCCGAGAATGATCTCCTTCGGGTTGAGCTCCTTCCCGGTGTTGTTCGCCGGGCAGTGCTCCGTGCAGCGGCCGCACTCCACGCACGAGTACGCCTGCAGCGCCGCCAGTTGCGTCAGGTCCTTGCCAGTTTCAAGCCCGATGTCGTCGTCACCCTCGAGCGGTGGAATCTTCGCGAACCCACCCCGCGAGAGGAACACCGATGCCGGACTCAACACCAGATGAAGGTGCTTGGTATGCGGAACCAACGGCAGGAACACCGCCAGCGCCAGCGTATGCATCCACCACACGATCCGGCTCCCCCCTCCGAAGTAATCGGCTAGGTAGGTCAGCATCAGCGTCAAGATCAAGCCCGCGATAATGCCGGACTCCCATGAGACCTTCGCTCCCAGCCATCGAGGCCGAACCAAGAACCGCCGCACCGCCAGTCCCGTGATCGACACCGCAACCACCACCCCGAAGCACGCCGCCAGGAAGAAGTAGACCCGCCCGAACCAGCCATCACGCGCCAGCAACCGGAACCCGAACCCCGCTGCCAAGTGATCGAGCGTCACCAAAGCGAATGCGCAGAACCCCCAAAACAAGAACGCATGCGCGATCCCGGGCAACGGCCGCTCGCGGATCACTTTGCCCTGTAGAGCCACCTCCCAGACAAAGTCCCGGATGCGCGCTCCCACCGGTTCGAGTCTCCATCCCGGGTCCTGCCGCGCTCCGCGGATCCGCGCCACCACTCGCCCGAACCGCATCCAAAACAGATACGCCGACGCCGCCAATACGAACGCAAACAGGACCGTTTCGAGCGGAGCCGGATGTTCCATAACGTCTGAATGTACCATGCACCCGGTCATGAAAACCCCGGTTTTGGCCGATACGATAAGATGAAGGATACAAAGCGTCTAGAGGAGGGTTCGTGCGCATAGTCGTCGCCGGAGCCGCCGGTTTCATCGGCTCCCATTTGTGTGACCGCCTGCTTTCGGAAGGCCATGAGGTCGTCGGCCTCGACAACTTCATCACCGGTTCCCCGGACAATCTCGCTCACTTGAAAGGCAATCCACACTTCCAGTTCCGCGAACAGGACGTGACCAAGCCTTTTGACGTCGAAGGCCCCGTGGAAATCGTCGCCAACCTCGCATCGCCAGCTAGTCCCATTGACTACATGGAGCATCCCATCGCGACGCTCGAGGTCGGCTCCATCGGCTGTCAAAACTTGCTCGAGCTCGCTCGTCGCAAGAACGCCCGCTTTCTGCTGACTAGCACCTCGGAATGCTACGGCGATCCGCTGGAGCATCCGCAGAAGGAGACCTACTGGGGCAACGTGAACCCGGTCGGGCCGCGCTCCTGCTATGACGAGAGCAAGCGCTTCGCCGAAGCAATCACCATGGCCTACCATCGCAAGTACGGCCTGCGCACCAACATCGCGCGCATCTTCAATACCTACGGTCCCCGTATGCAGCTCGATGACGGCCGCGTCGTGCCCGCCTTTGTCGACTCCGCTCTCCGCAACAAGCCGTTCACCGTTTTTGGAACCGGTACCCAAACCCGCAGCTTCTGCTACGTGCGTGATCTCGTCGATGGCCTCTTCCGGCTCATGCAGTCCGATGAGCGCTATCCGGTGAACCTCGGCAATCCGCTCGAACTCACCATGCTCGAGTTCGCCGAGCGCATCAAGAAGATCTCGGGCAGCAACGCTCCAATCGATTTCCACCCACTCCCGCAAGACGATCCCAAGCGCCGCAAGCCCGACATCACGAAAGCCAAACAGTTGCTCGGCTGGGAACCTGTCGTCGAACTCGACACCGGCCTCCGCGAAACCATCGAGTACTTCCGCAAGATCACGTCACAGATGGCGGTAGGCGCGCACGCTGACTGAGAACCTGCTTGTAGCGCGGGCTTCAGCGGGCTTTCAGCTGACGCTGGGCTTGCGTCCCGCTTCAGATCGGGGGCACTGCGCTCGTAGTGTGCCCATTTCGCATTCAGGTCTCGAGCATCGGCTACAAAGACGGCTCACACGCGATTGTGGGGCAGACTTCAGTCTGCGCGGGACTTCAGTCCCGCCGCCGGACCAACGTGCCATGCGACGCGAGTGTCCCAAAGACCCTCGGCAGTCTGAGCGTGCAGGCCCCGATCCAGGCGCTATCGTGAAGGCATGCCCAAAATTGACACCGGCGACTACCGCGTCCGCCCTGGCGGCCGCGTCAAGCTCTCCAAATTTCCCACCGCCGCCGAGCCCCTCTTCGACTCGAAGGAACGGTACGCCGAAGCTCAAGCCGCGCACGTGGAAGAGCTCAGCGAGCTCCAAAATCTGCTCTACGCCGATGACCGCTTCGCGCTCCTGCTGATCTTCCAAGCCATGGACGCCGCCGGCAAAGACAGCGTCATCAAGCACGTCATGTCCGGCGTCAATCCGCAAGGCTGCCAGGTCTTCAGCTTCAAACACCCCGGACCCGAAGAACTCGACCACGACTTCCTCTGGAACGCCGTCCGCCGGCTGCCCGAACGCGGCCGCATCGGTATCTTCAATCGCTCCTACTATGAGGAGGTCCTGGTGGTGAAGGTCCACCCGGACATCTTGCAAGCACAGAGCCTCCCGCAGGAAACGCTCGACGAAAAGGACTTCTGGGAAGAGCGCTACAAGTCGATGGTGCAGCTCGAACGCCACCTCCACCACAACGGCACGCGTACGCTCAAGTTCTTCCTTCACGTGTCAAAGGAAGAGCAGCGCAAGCGATTTCTCGAACGCCTCGACGATCCGAAAAAGAATTGGAAGTTCAACGCACGCGACCTCGACGAGCGCGCCTTGTGGGACCAATACCAGTCGGCCTACGAAGAGTGCTTGTCCGCCACCAGCACCGATTACGCGCCTTGGTACGTGGTCCCTGCTGACCACAAGCCGCAGACCCGGTTGATCGTGTCTCGCGTGATCATCGAAACGCTACGCGACCTGAAGATGAGCTATCCAACGCTCGACGCCGAGCAACTCGCCAACTTGCCGAAGCTTCGCAAAGCCCTCGCAGGGTAACGAGTCTGGCTGGCTTCGGATCCTGTGAGTACACGCCGGCTCCGGTGTTGGCAGTGGCCTTGCCGCGTAGGCCTGGCTTCAGCCCCGCCTTCTACTTCTTCTTCCCACCGATCTGCCACTCCGTGAACGGGCTCCGCGCCCCACGAATGTTCACGTTCAACAAATACGGTCGTCCGGAAGAAAAAGCCCGCTTCACCGCCGGACCCACCTCGCCCAAGTTCGTGATGTTCTCGCCCTCGCCGCCGAAGCCCTTCATCACCAAGTCATATCGCGTTGCCCGCAGCTCGCACGCCACCGTGGACCCGCACATCTCACCCTGCAACTCGCGTTCGAGTCCCCAGCCCGCGTCATTGCCCACCATGATTACCACCGGCAGGTTGTATCGGACCAACGTATCGAGCTCGCAAATGTAAAAGCCCAGCGATCCGTCGCCCGTGATCAGCGTCACCGGCTTATCCGGATACGCCATCTTCATCGTGATCGCGTTCGGCAGCGCCGACCCGATCGTCCCGAGCGGTCCCAATCGCAGCCATCCGCCCGGTGTACGCGCAGGCAGCATCGCGCGGCCCCAGTGAATGAAGTCGCCGCCATCCCATGAGTACAGGATGTCGTCTGGTAGCGCCTTTTTCAGCTCCGCGAAAAATGCTGCCGGATGGATCGGGGCGGAGCGGTCGCCCGCCGTCTCGGCCAGTTTCGCCTGCCACGCATCGCGCAACTGCCGCTGGCGCTTCAACCATGCCGTGCGCGGCTTCCACGCGCTCTTGCCGAGAACGTCATTCATCACTCGGAGCGTCGACTTCAGGTCCGCGCAAATCCCGTGTTCCAGTGCACGCGTCATCCCGAGTTCCTGCTCGTGGATGTCCACCTGGATGAATTTCGCGCTCGGCGAGAACAGACGTGGACCTCCCAGTGCCATCCGGTAGTCGATCCGCTTGCCCAACACCAGCACCACGTCTGCTTCCGGGAATGCCTGGTGCACAGCCTTGTTCAGTGCGCCATCCGAATAGCCCATCGCCGTGCCCCAATCGTCGGGCAAAATGCCGCGCGCCATCGTCACGCTGTAGTAGGGTAGTTTGGTCTTCGTCAGGAACGTCTTCAGTTCTTTGCCAGCATCGGACCACCAGACCCCACTTCCCGCGATCACCACTGGACGTTCCGCCGAAGCCAACAACTTCAATGCGCGCTCGCATTCGGCCACCGAAGGCGCCAGTTCCGGGCGCGGCCGCACCGCCGGCATCGGCAACGCACTCTCGACATTTGTTTCAAACAAGTTCACCGGGATTGTCAGATGCGTGGGCCCCATCCTCCCGTTCACCGCTTCCTGATATGCGCGGCCGAGGTAGAACGGAATCTGCGCCGCCGACGCCGGTTGCGCCGCGAACTTGCAAACGGGCGCAGCCATCCCCACCTGGTCGATCACCTGGAACACCTGGCGCCCGGCGAGCGCACTCGAGGGAGCGCCGCTCACCGTGATCATCGGGCTTGCCGCCTGATACGCCGTGGCAATTCCAGTGAGCGAATTCGTGTGGCCCGGACCGCCCGTCACCAGGCTGATGCAAGGCCGCCGGTGGATCCGCCCGAACGCATCTGCCGCGTGCGTCACACCAGACTCGTGGCGCATGTCCACGATGCGAATCCCGCGGCGCCCCGCAGCGCTCAAAACTTCGTTCAAGTGGTCGCCGACGAGCGTGAAGATGTCGCGGATTCCCAACTTCTCCATTGCGTCGACGAATAGATCGGCTCCAGTAGGCATAGAAGGTTCATCATACAATCTCTTTCATGGCCGGCCAGTTCCTCAGCTCGATCTACACCTATCCATGGGATCTTCACGACGAAGGTCTCGCCGCTGCGCTGAAGCGAATTCGTGACACCACCGGCGTTACCGAGCTCATGGTCACGCCGAGCTATCACGTCTCCACCTATTTCTTGCCGCACAACCCGAAGCGGCCCATCTACTGGGGCGAAGACGGGGCCGTCTACTTCCGTCCGGAAGGCGTAGCGTTCCAGAATCTTCGAATCAAACCGCGTGTCAGCTCACTGGCCGCCGGTGCTGGGTACTTCGAGCGCATGGCCGCCGCCATCCGCGACCACGGCTTCGAATTCGGCGCGTGGATCGTCTACTGCTTCAATCATCATCTTGCCGAGGCCTATCCGGAGTTTGCCAAACACGACGCCTTCGGCAATGCGTACCTCAGCCAACTGAGCTGCGCTCCGCAAGCCGTTCATGATTACGCGCTCACGCTCACTTCCTACGTCCTCGATCGCTTCAAACCGTCGGCGATTCACGTCGAGTCGCTTTCGCGTATGAACTGGAATTACGGAATTCGTAACCAGAAGATCCTCTCGCCCATCTCCGCGCGCTGCCAATTCCTGCTCGGCGTCGACTTCCACGGCGACTTCCTGCAACTCTGGGGAAAAGACGGCGAACGGTTTCGCCGCGACGTCGCGGAGTGGCTGCGCGTCCGGATGGCTCGCCTACCCACGGCCGAGGACAACGAACCCGTAACCGACCAGTGGATCCAGGGAGCATTCGAGGGCCGCTTGAAAGCCTACCTCGAAGCTTGCCGCAAGCGCACCACCGAGCTCTGGACCAAGGCCGCGCAAATGATTCGCCAGCGCGGCGCGAAAGTCCAATCGGGAACTGTGACCGCATCTGCGCAATGGCGTACCGGCCTCGCTCTGAGCACCAACCAGTACCTAGACCGCGTGACTGTTGGCCCAGGAATCGACTCCATGCAGGTGGACCGCATCCGCAAGGAGACGAACCCGAACGCGATCGTGATGGTCTCGACGCAGCCGGGTTCGATGACCGAAGCCGCGCCGCTCGCCGGGCAACTGAAGAGTGCTGCGATGGCCGGCTGCCGCGGTTCGACTTTCTACAACTACGGTCTCTTGCGCGAAGAGCAACTCCGCTTCATCGGTGCTGCCCTGAAATCCTTGTAGCGCGGGTCCGCAGGCTCTCCAGAAGTGCGCTCGCCGGACAAGGCTCGAGCGGACTACTTTCCTTCAACTTCTTCACTTGGCCGCGAAGCGTTAGAAGTTAGACCGTCGGTGTACTACTATGCCTCCGTTTCGTCGCCGGCTGCGAAGAATTCCGCTCTCCGGGTAGGGCGGGCTTCAGCCTGCGCGGGACTTCAGTCCCGCCGCCGGAACTCCCCGCCCAACCTCCGCAGCGAGCTTTAGGCACTGGTACGCGCTTCAGCCCCGCTCCGTGCCCTCCATCCATCGCCCCATCTCCGCCCGTGACGCGAGCCCGGCCCGCTGCATCACCGGCCGCCCGTTCCGAAACACGATGAAGTTCGGAATCGACTGTACCCGGAACCGAGCCGCAAGACCCGGATTCGCCTCTGTGTCTACCTTCAGCACCAATCCTCGACCGGCCACATCCTGCGCCAGTCCGTGCACCTCCGGCGCTGCCATTCGGCACGGACCACACCAACTCGCCCAGAAATCCACCAACACCGGTACCTTCGCCGAGCTCACGATGTCGTCAAACGAATCCGCGTCCACTTCAAGCGGGTGATTCACCGGCGCAAGCGCTGCTTTGCAGGCCCCGCACCTTCCGGTGTCTGCCAAATGCTGGGCTGGAATCCGGTTTTTCGCGCCACATGCCGTGCATGCCGATATCATCGCTCGCTGCTCCTCCCTCCATTGGATGCAGCGCAGAGCCGAAAGGTGACGCGTCACTTCTCCACAACGATCGCATCTCGATGGATGGAGGTGATCATGAAACGCCTGATCACGATAGCAGCGGTCGCCGCCCTCTTCATGGGCACGGTCTCGTTCACGCCCGCTCTTGCTCAGGGCAAGGGCGGAGGCGGTCGGCGAGGCCAGCAATCCGGCCCCAAAGACGGCACCGGTCAACAGAAAGGAAAGGGCCAAAAGGGAAAGCGCACCGGGCCGCAAGACGGCACCGGACCCATCCACGACCCGCCCAAGAAGTAGCTACTCGAACACCCGCAGGTCGTGGAAGACGTAGTCGTGGTAACGCGCGACTACGTCCTGCTTTCCGCAATCGAGATATCCGCCGTCACACTTCGCCCGCAGCTTCGCATTCGCCGAGAAGTACTCGTCCTTCGGAATCCCCGCCACGTCGAGCAGCAACCCCGCCAACAGCGAAATGTCCACGAAGGGATGGCTCTCTTTCACAACGGGCGCGAAGTTCGTCTTCACCGAGAAGCTGGTCACGTAATCGCGCGCGGCACCCGGCAGATCATCTAGCCCCCGCTTGGCGAGCTTTTCCATGTGCCCGTCCAGAAACGGTTGATGATCGCCGTAGTGCAGGAAAACGCGCCGACGCGACCGGTCTCCGCGAATCAACGCCGTTTCCAAATCTCCGATCACCGCATCGCTGAGGCTAATCCGGTATAGATAGTTCGACAGGCTCACCCGCGCGCTCGGCCCCAACGACTCCGGCAACTTCAGCGACCGGAACCCCTCCGGCAGCCGCGACAACCGCTGGTCGTGCGGACCATGCTGATACTGTGTCAGCACATAAATTAGCAGCGGACCTCCCCGGTGCTCATCCACGATTCTCCGCATTCCGCCATACATCGCCCGATCCGTGATTGCCCAGATGTCGTTCGGCAACCCCAAATCTCCGATGTCATAGAACTCGTCGAAGCCATAGTGGCGGTAGGCACGCTCGGCGTTGAGGAAGTTCCGCTGGTTCGGATACACGGCCACCGTTCGATACCCATACTTCTTCAGCAGCAGCGGCAGCGAACGCTGAACCCTTGGCGCCAGCGTGAAGTGCGCGAAGATCGACCCCTCGCCAAAAACACGATGGCTCATTCCTGTTAGCAACGCGAACTCGGCGGAATTGCTCCAACCGCCGAACGTGTGTACGCGCAACAGTCCGGAAGCCGCCGTATCCGCATCCGGCCGGAACATGCGGACGTTGCATTCTGGCGCCGTGCAGCCGCTCAGCATCGCCGGATCGAACGTCGACTCGTCATGCCACAGGATGATGTCCGGATACCCTGCCGGCGGCTTCGGATCCGGCGTGAACGCGGCGAACTCGTTGACGCCGCTCGCGAAGTTCCGGGGAGGCGCCTCTACGTGCAACCTCCGAAACGACATCACGAAACGCGACAGGACGTTCCCGCGCTCGGCGAGGAAGAACCACGGCCGTACCACCGCCTCGAACTTCGACTGTTGCACGGGCTCCGCATTCGGAGCCGCGAACGCCAACACCGCCACGCCCGCCAGCATGCTCCCGCCGCGCGACGGGACCCGCATCGGCGCGGAACGCAAGTGGATTGGCGCTTCGAACCACAGCGCCCACCCCAACATCGCCGCGAACAACGCCAAGCCCGCCGCCACGCGCCCCGTCAACATCGGATAGCGCTCGAGGATCGACAGATTCGCCGCCAAGTCCCCAGTGAAGTACGCGAAGTCAGTGGCCAGCAACGGTTGCTGCAGCCACGCCTGCTTGAATGCCGAGCCCACCGAAAGGAGAACCAGCATCCCCGCCACCACGATGCTCGCCGCTCCGCTACGCCGCGTCAGCGCGAGACTGCACAGCCATGCTCCCGCGATCGCAGCCGCGCCGATCGCCACGCCCTGCCATGTTTTTTCCTGCGCGAGCAGCGACACCGCGCTGCCCAGCAGCATCAGGCAACCCGCTACCCGCGCAACCTGGGTCGCCTTTCGCGAATCGATCATCTGAAACAACTATTGTTTCAGATCAGGACTTCCCGGCCACTTCGGCCAACTTGTCGAAAAACCGCTTGATCATCATCTTCGCAGTCGTGTCGATCAGGCGCTGCCCTACCGCCGCGATCGTGCCGCCTACCTGCACATCGCCTTCATAAGACACCTTCGTTGCCGCGCCCTCTTCGGCCAACGACAAGTTGCCCTCGCCCTTCATGAACCCGACCTTGCCCGAGCCTTCGACGATGAGCTTGAAGCTCGAAGGCGGGTTCGAGTCCGCAATCCGAACCTTCCCCTGGAACTGGCCCGAAAACGCGGCCAGCGCCATCTTCATCTTCATCTCGTACTCGTTGTCGCCGATGCGCACCAAGCCTTCGCAACCAGGCATGCACTGCGTCAACACCGCCGGATCCTGCATCGCATGGAACGCTCGATCGCGCGGCACCGGGATCGTTTGTGCGCCGTTGATCTTCATGCGATCCGGCTGAGCGCCTTCTGGATCGCCCGCGTCGCATACACGCGCGCCATGTGCTGGCGATAGTCGGCCGATGCGTGAATGTCGGAATTCGCGTCCACGCCGTCGCCGATCCCGGCAACCGCGGCTGCGATGTCGTCCGCCGTCCCCGCCTTGCCTTGGAGCGCAGCCTCCACGCCGGTCGCTCGATACGCCTTTGACCCGAGCCCCGTTACGCCGATTCGCGCCATCGTGATCGCGCCGCCTACCTTGCGAATGCGCGCGGCCACGCCGACAATCGCGAAGCCCGACGCCGGCTGCAGCATCTTCGCGTACGCCGTTCCCGTACCTGCGTCCTCCGCGGGCACGATCACCTCGCGCACGATCTCACCCCCATCCGCCGCCGTCGTGAACGTATCTTGAATGAACTCGCCGATGTCGAGCGTTCGGTCGCCGCGCGTCTTCACCAGCCGCACGCGCGCTTCGAGCGCGAACAACGCAGCGGGATAATCCGCCGCCGGATCCGCGTGCGCAACACTGCCCCCGATGGTTCCGCGATTGCGCACTTGCACATCGCCAATTTGGCCCGCCACTTCCGCCAGAAGCGGACACGAGCGCCGCAGCAACGCGGCCGATTCCACTTCGTGATGCGTCGCCATCGCGCCCACCCGGATCACGCCGCCATCTTGTGCAATCGTGTTCAAGCCAGCGATGCGGCCCAGGTCCACCACGCGCTCGGGCGCGGCCAACCGCAGCTTCATCATCGGGATCAGGCTCATTCCACCCGACAGGGGCTTCGCGCCGCTCGAAAGCAAGTGCAACGCTTCATCGAGCGAAGACGGAGCAGAGTAGTCGAAGTTCAACGGGATCATGTTTCGTCTCCTATCGTGCGTTCACTAGCTTCCAAATCTTTTCGGGCGTCAGTGGCATGTCGATATGCTTCACTCCGAGCGGACTGAGCGCATCCACCACCGAATTCACCACCGCCGGCGTGCAGCCGATCGTACCCGCTTCGCCCACGCCCTTGACGCCCAGCGGATTCACCGGCGATGGCGTCTCCGTATGATGCGACTCCACCCACGGCATCATCGTCGCCTTCGGCACCGCGTAGTCAGTCAACTCGCCGCTCAGCAACTGGCCGCTCTCGTCATACACGGCCTGTTCGAACAGCGCTTGCCCCAGGCCCTGCGCAACGCCGCCATGCACCTGCCCATCCACGATCATCGGATTGATGATCCGTCCGCAATCGTCCACTGCTACATAGCGCTCGATCTCGATCCGCCCCGTCTCGCGCTCCACACTACTGACGACGATATGAGCCCCGAACGGGAACGTGAAGTTCGGCGGCTCCCAGAAGTAGGTGGCCGTCAAACCCGGCTCGGTGTTCTCGGGAAGTTTCATGGCGCGATACGACGCGCCGGCGATCTCGGCCAGACTCACTGATTTGCCCGAGTTGTTGCAGGTGCATCGTCCATTCGCGTACGTCACGTCACCCGATTCGAGCAGCATCGCCCCGAACTTCTTGATCTTGCCTTTCAACTGTTGCAGCGCGTAGTAGAGCGCCGGACCGCCCACCGCAGTGCCCCGGCTCCCGAACGTTCCAATGCCATACGGCACCATTGCCGTATCGCCGCGGAACACCACCACATCATCGATATCCACGCCCAACTCGTCTGCTGCGATCTGCGCGAACGTCGTCTCTTCGCCCTGCCCATGCGGCGCCGCGCCCGTCAGCACCGTGATCTTTCCCGCCGGATCGATCTTCACCGTCGCACTCTCCCAACCACCGGCCGGAGTGGCCGGCGATGGGCCGAACGCGCAGATCTCGCCGTAGGTCGCCATCCCGATGCCCATCAGCTTGCCTTGCTTGCGAGCCTCTTCCTGTTTGCCCCGCAGTGTCTGGTAGTCCACCAGTTCGAGCGCCTTCTTGAGCGGCAGGTCGTACTGGCCGGAATCGTAGATGAGCCCCGTCGCGGTAGCGAACGGAAACTCCTCGGGCTGGATGAAGTTCTTCAGCCGGATCTCGGCTGGGTCCATCTTCAACTCGGCCGCCAGCAGGTCCACCATGCGCTCAATCGCGTGCGTGGCCTCGGGCCTCCCGGCGCCGCGATAGGCATCCGTCGGCACGCAGTTGGTGAACACGCCTACGATGTCGGCAACGATATTCCGGAAGCGATAGAGTCCCGGCATCATCAACACCGAAAGCGTCGGGATTGCCGGCGTCAGCAATTGGTGATAGGCGCCCAGATCCTGGATCAGCTTCAACTTCAGGCCCAGGATCGTCCCGTCCTTCTTCGCCGCGATCTCGAGGAAATCCACGTGCCCGCGGCCGTGAATCGTCGTCAGGTAGTTCTCGCGCCGCGATTCGATCCACTTCACCGGCTTGCCGATCTTCATCGACACGAAGCCCATCAACGCTTCCTCGGCGTAGACGTTGAGCTTGCTTCCGAACCCGCCTCCCACCTCGGGCATCACCACGCGCGTCTTGTGCTCCGGCAACCCGAGCATCTGCGCCAACAGCGTGCGGAGCAAGTGCGGAATCTGCGTCGACGAGTAGATGGTCAGGGATTTGTCGCCAGGCTTCCAATCGGCTACCACGCCGCGCGTCTCCATCGCCGTTGGGATCAACCGCTGGCTCGTGATTCGCTGTTTCACCACCACGTCGGCTTCGGCGAACGCCTTCTCGATATCGCCGCCCGCCTGGTGAAAGTTGAACGCAACGTTGTCGGGCCACTCCGGATGCACCGCCGGCGCACCCGCTGCGATCGCCTTTTCAGGATCCGCCACGGCATCGAGCGGCTCCCACTCGATCTCCACTCGATCCGCCGCATCGCGCGCTACGTACTTGTCGGCCGCTACCACCACCGCCACGGGATGTCCCACGAAGTACACGCGATCGATCGCCAGTATGTAATGATGCGGAACGCGCAAACCGGGCAGGGAAGCGCCGCACGGCACCGGACCCACTCCCTTCGTGTCCTCGCCGGTAAACGCCGCCACCACGCCCGGCAGATCCAGCGCGGGTTTGACATTGATCGACTTGATTTTCGCCGCCGCGTGCGGGCTCCGCACGATGCACGCATGGTGCATCCCAGGCAGTTGCACGTCATCCACGTATGTCGCTGTGCCCGTGATCAGCCGCGGATCCTCGCGGCGCTTCAGCCGCTTGCCCACCAGTGATTCGGTCTTGGTGATTGCCGTCGCCATGATGAGGTCTCCTTACTTGCCCGCCCGCGCCGCCGCTTTCACGGCGTTCACAATGTTCTGATATCCCGTGCATCGGCAGATGTTGCCCTCGATGCCGTGCCGGATCTCGCTCTCGGTCGGGTTCGGATTCCGCTCGAGCAACTGCTTTGACGCCATGATCATTCCCGGAGTGCAGAAGCCGCACTGCAGCCCGTGCTCTTCCCAGAACGCCTGCTGCACCGCGTGCAGTTTGCCGTTTTTCGCCAAGCCTTCGATCGTCACCACGCTCGCTCCGTCGGCCTGAACCGCGAACATCGCGCATGACTTCACCACCTTGCCGTTCACCTCGACGGTACAAGCGCCGCACATCGAAGTTTCGCAGCCGATGTGCGCGCCAGTGAGGCCGGCAACATCGCGCAAGTAGTGGATCAACAGGAGCCTGGGCTCGACATGGTCCGTGCGGACCTGCCCGTTGACTGTGAGCGTAATCTGGCGTCGCATAGCTTAGTGAATGTACCAAAAATCCACGACCGATTGTGGGGCAGGCGTCAGCCTGTGCGGGACTTCAGTCCCGCCGCTCGGTAGTTGCGGCAAGTGGGAGGTCGCGCCGAACTGCACCCAAGCCGCCCGTCAGTACATTCTCGTCGTCGCGCCGCCATCCACCTGGATTACCGCCCCATTCACGAAGCTCGCTGCATCCGAGCACAACCAGACGATCGCCGCTGCCGCTTCCTCTGACTCGCCCAGCCTGCGCATCGCCGAGTGTCGCGTCAGAATCGCCCGCATGAAATCCGGCGACGATTCGGCTACCGGATCGACCATGTCCGAATGCGTGAATCCCGGCGCGACGGCATTCGCGCGGATGCCTTGTGCGGCATAGTCGATCGCCGCCGACTTGGTCAACCCGATCACCGCGTGCTTGCTCGCGCAATACGGAGCGTGCCCGAGATCGCTCGCCTTCAATCCGTAGATCGAGCTCACATTCACGATCGACCCCTTGATCCCCGCCGCTAACATCGCCCGGATCTCGTACTTCATGCACAGCCACACGGCCTTGAGGTTGGTGTTCATCAATGCGTCCCAACCTGCTTCTTCGATCTCGGCCACGGGCGTCATCACGGGACCCGAAATCCCCGCATTGTTCACCGCGCAATCGAGGCGTCCGAATCGTGCTACCGCCTGCTCCACCAGTGCCGCCACTTCCTCAGCGCGCGTTACGTCAGCCTTGACGAACAGCGCCTCGCCTCCCGCCGACTCGATCTCGCGCACAGCAACGGCGCCCCTGTCTTCGCGGCGCGCCGCGATCACCACCTTGGCTCCTTGGCGCGCGAACGCGATCGCTGCAGCCTTTCCAATCCCCGTAGTCCCGCCCGTGACCAGCGCCACACGGCCCGCAAACGCAGCGCCCATGCTCACGCCCGCTCCCATAGGCCGCAAATGTTTCCCTCCGGATCGAGAATCGCTGCAATCGCGCCCACTCCCGGAATCGGCGTCTTCGGCAACGCCACCTTGCCGCCCAGCGCGGTTGCCTTCTCGATCGCCGCATCGATGCTCGCTACATCTACGTAGTTCATCCACGGCTGCTGCGGATGCTGGCGCTGCATCACCGCTCCGTCGATCCCAGGACCTTCGCCCGTCTGACACAACCAGTACTCTGGTCCGGGTAGCGGAGCCTTGCTGAACTTCCATCCGAACAGCCCTGAGTAGAACCCAGTCAGCGTCTCCGGCTTGTTGGCCGGGATTTCAAAGTGCACGATGCGATTGTTTGCCATGGCCCACCAGCATCGCATATTCGCACGGTCAAGATTCTCTCCCGATGGCCGATAAGGGCATCGAGAACATGAAAGGATTCGATTGGACTCGCGTCGTCCCACAGCCCCTCATCGAAGGGCTCACCGACATGCGCGTCCAAGACGCCGAGCGCATCTCGCGCGCTGCGCGCCAGCGCCGCCGGCGCCCGTTTGTCACTTTGAGCGGTCGCTTGAATCTCGTCTCCGTCAAGCTCGATGCAGTGAGCAAGATCGCTCGCGGCGAACTGCTCGGGCGCGTCATCTCCGCCATCTCGACGGACTGGTGTGATGGCATCGTCGCGCCCGTTCCGATTCTCGAAGACCTCATCCTCTTGCATGACGCCGTGCTCGAACGCGGAGCTCCCGGCTGTCTGGAACACAAGCTGCTCATCGCCGACGGGCTGTGCAACGCGGGACGCTGGCTCGGCGGCAGTCCGGCCGCCTGCGAAGAGTACAAGCTCGATGGGTTGCGCGCTCGCTTCGCGCCGGAGACCGAACTCGACGCGGCCTTCGGCGCGATTCACGATCTCGCAAAGATCGGGGTTCGATCGATCATCGAAGCCCCGCTTCCACCGGGTTCCGGAGACGAACCCGAACTGGCGCCCGCCATGGCCGCGCTTGCCTCCTCGCTCGACATGGCACGGTTCGTCTGGCTCGCGCTCCCCTACGGCGCCGATTTTTCTGCCGCCCTCGCATCTACGTCTCTTCCCGTTCTCCTCAGGCCTGACCCCCGCATGGATGCGGCGCAGAGTCTGAAACGGATTGAGGCAGCTCTCGCGTGCGGCGCCAATGCTCGCGGCGTCCTCTGCGGTCCGGGCCTCTGGCGCAGTCCCGATCTCGATCCGCGTAAAGTGGTTGCCATCGCCGGCAAAATGGTCCACGATAGGCTCACACTCCAGGGCGCTGTCGAAGCCATTCAGCACGACTCTCAGCCCGTTCCGGCCTGATCCGCCCCACCGGTGATCCCGCTGATCCCGCCACCTGTTATATAGTGCCGTTATGCGGATGATTTTCGTTGTGGCTGGCATGGCCATGGCGCAGCCGGGCGACTTCTTCGAACAACAGGTCCGCCCATTGCTCGCTGCCCGTTGCCAAGGCTGCCACAACCCCCAACTGCGCACCGGCAAACTCGACCTTACCACCGCCTCGGGCTTCCGCCAGGGGCCGGGAATGGCGCGCCTTCTCGAAGCCGTCTCCTACGAATCAAAAATCAAAATGCCACCCGGCCGCCGCCTCGCCGATCCGGAAATCGCGACCCTCCGCAAATGGGCCGATCTCGGTGCTCCCTGGCCGGAGCCGAAGCCCGGCGCTTCGAATTCGGGGACCTGGTGGTCGTTCCAGCCGCTGCGCAAATCTTTCCAGCACGAATCGATCGACGCGTTCCTCGATGCCGCGCGCGCCAAAGCCGGGCTCTCCGCCGCCCCCCCCGCCTCCAAGGCCGTATGGATCCGCCGCGCTACTTTCGACCTTACCGGCCTGCCACCCACGCCCGCCGAGATTCGCGCCTTCCTCGCCGACGATTCGAGCGAAGCCTACGCCCGCGTGGTGGATCGCTTGCTCGCCTCGCCCCGCTATGGCGAACGGTGGGGGCGGCACTGGCTCGATGTCGCCCGCTATGCCGATTCCACCGGCGCCGATGAGGACCACCGCTATCCCCACGCATGGCGCTACCGCGACTACGTGATCGATTCCTACAATCGCGACCTCCCCTACGATCAGTTCGTGCGCGAACAAATCGCCGGAGATTTGTTGCCCGCTCCCGGCGGTGGCGTCAACGTGCAGGGTATCGTCGCCACCGGCTTCCTCGCCCTCGGCCCCAAACTCATCGCCGAACAAGACAAGCCGAAAATGTTCTACGACATCGTAGACGAACAGATCGACACGGTGGGCAAGGCAATGCTCGGGCTCACTCTCGGTTGCGCCCGTTGCCATGACCACAAGTTCGACCCGATCCCGACCAAAGATTACTACTCGATGGCCTCGATCTTCGCCAGCACCAAGCAGCTTTCGAAAATCGAAGGGACGGTCTCACAGCTCTACTTCGCGCCTCTCGTGCCGAAAGACGTAGCCGAAGCCTACGAATCGCACAAGAAGAAAACAGAAGACAAGCAGAAGGAAATCGACGCGGTCATAGGCGCCGAGCAGCGCCGCCAGCGCGAACAGCATGCGCCGCGCATGGCCGAGTACATGTTGGCCGCGCACGAGGTCTACACCAACGGCAAAGCCGCGGCCGACGAAGCCAAGGCGCGTGGCCTCGATCCACGCATCTTGGAGCAGTGGGCCAAGTACCTGAAGCCCACCCGCGAGCGCCGCCCCCAGATCGAAGAGTTCTATCAGGCCACTGACCAGACTCGGCCCGAAGTTGCGCGCAAGTTTCAGGCGGCCTACGAGGCCGAAACCAAACGGCGCAGCGAGAACAAAGACCAGAAGTTCCTCGCCGGCGACAATCGCTTCTACTCCGAAGTCAACGCGGGTTCGGGACCGTTCGCCCTCCCCAAGGAGAATCCCGAAAAGCTCTACTTGTCCGAGTCGGTGACGAAACTCGAGAAGCTTCGTCCGGAGTTGGAGGCGCTGAAGAAGTCCGGCCCGCCAGAGCCGCCTCTCGCCTGCGCCGTAGCCGAGGGCGATCCTGTGGAGCAGCGCGTCTTCATCCGTGGTAACACCGAGTCGAAGGGCGATCCTGTTCCCAAACGATTCCCGCGAGCGATTGCCGGAGAGAACCAGCCGCCGATCACGAGCGGCAGTGGACGCCTCGAGTTAGCGCGCTGGATTTCGAGCCCGGATCATCCTCTCACGGCCCGCGTGATGGTGAATCGCATCTGGCAGGGGCACTTCGGAGAAGGCCTCGTGCGGACCACCAACACCTTCGGCAAGCTCGGCGAGCAGCCTTCCAACCCCGAATTGCTCGATTGGCTGGCGGCTGATTTCATCCGCTCCGGCTGGTCAATCAAGGCCATGCACCGGCGCATCATGCTTTCGCGCGCCTATCGCATGTCGAGCCAGCCATCGCCCGAGGCGCTCGAGAAAGACGCCGACAACCGCTTCCTCTCGCGATTTTCCCGCCGCCGCCTCACCGTGGAAGAGATTCGCGACGGCATGCTCGCGATCGATGGCTCGCTCGACCTCACCATGGGCGGCACGTTCCTCAAAGGCATGGGCACCGACAACGAGTTTGCCGAGGGGCGCAAGAGCCTCAACCCTGACGACGCGCCGCGCCGCCTCGTGTACATGCCCCTGCGCCGATCCAACCTCCCCAGCCTTCTCAACCTCTTCGACTTCGGTGACGCCACCACCTCGAACGAAGGCCGCACCCAGACCAACATCGCGCCCCAGGCGCTCTACATGATGAACAGCCCCTTCGTCGAGCAGCGCGCGCAGAACCTCGCCAAGCAATGGCACTCGGACGACGCCGGCGTTGACGAGCTTTGGTGGCGCGTACTCGGCAAGCAAGCGTCTACAACTGACCGTGCCGACGCCACGCGCTACGTCGAGCGATTCCCAGGCACGAATCGCCAACTGGCGTGGACCAGCTATTGCCGAACCCTTCTCGCTTCGAATGAGTTCCTCTATGTTCAGTAACCCGCGGTTCAACAACCGGCGTTCCTTCCTCCGCCAATCGGCCTGCGGCTTCGGGATGCTCGGCCTTCACTCGCTTCTGGCTGAACAAGCCGCCGTGGATCCACTGGCTCCGCGCAAGCCGCATTTCCCGGCGCGGGCGAAGCGGGTCATCTTCATGTTCATGCACGGCGGTCCGTCGCACATGGACACGTTCGATCCCAAGCCTCGTCTCGACACCGACCATGGCAAGCCGTTTCCGTTCAAACGCCCGCTCACATTCGCCGAAGGCCAAACAGGCGGACTGTTCCGCTCGCCCTGGAAATTCAAGCAGCACGGGCAAAGCGGACTCCCCGTAAGCGAACTCTTCCCGAACGTCGCGCGCTGCATCGACGATATCTGCGTGCTGCGCTCGATGGTGGGCGACAGCGTCGCCCACGGTGGCGCGGTGCTGCAACTCCACACCGGGTCAAACACGTTCACGCGACCCGGCATGGGCGCGTGGTTTGTCTATGGGCTGGGAACTGAGAATCGCAATCTCCCCGCCTACATCACCATCAAACCCGGACTCTCGCACGGTGGCGCCAAGAACTGGAGCAGCAGCTTCCTTCCCGCTGCCTACCAAGGCACGGCGGTGGCGCACGGCGGAATCCCCGTCGACCAGTTGAAGGAACCCATCGAGTATCTGCACAACTCCGGACTCACGCCCGAGCAGCAACGCTACGAGCTCGACATGCTGCAGAAGATGAACCGCGCCGCCTCCGAGCGCGGCGATCGCGATCCCGAATTCGACGCGCGGGTGCAGGCATTCGAACTCGCCTTCCGCATGCAGACCGAAGCGCCCGAGGCGTTCGCGATCGAGAAAGAGTCCGAGGTGACCAAGCGCCTCTACGGCATGGATCAGCCCGAGACGCGCGACTTCGGTTGGCAATGCCTGATGGCGCGGCGGCTAGCCGAACGCGGTGTGCGCTTCATCCAGATCAACCACGAGTACGGCCCCGGAAACGAGGTCGGCTGGGACGCGCACAGCGAACTGATCCGGCTGCACACGCGGACCGCGCTCGCCGTCGACAAGCCCATCTCTGGGCTGTTGACCGATCTCAAGTCACGCGGACTGCTGAAGGATACGCTCGTCGTTTGGGGCGGTGAATTCGGACGCACTCCGATCTCGCAAGCGGGCGACGGTCGCGACCACAATCCCTACGGATATTCGATGTGGATGGCGGGCGGCGGCGTCAAAGGCGGCTATGCCTATGGCGCAACCGACGAGTTCGGCTACTACTCGGTGGAAGACCGCATGCATGTCCACGATCTGCACGCGACCATGCTCCACGTCATGGGGCTCGAGCACGAGCGCCTCACGTTCTTCCATTCGGGTCGCAATTTCCGTCTGACGGACACGGCAGGCAAGGTGGCGATGAAGGTCCTGGCGTGAGGCACGGTATCCTGGACTGAGCCGCACGCCTGCATGCCTAGGGACGCACTCGACCGCATCAAGATTCAGGGTTTCAAGAGCATCGCTTCGCTGGATTTGAAGCTGCGCCCGCTGAACGTGTTGATTGGAGCCAATGGTTCCGGGAAGTCGAACCTGATTGGCGTCTTTGAGTTCCTTCACGCGATTCGGCTCGGGCATCTGCAGGAGTACGTGGCTCGCGCAGGCGGCGCAGAGAAGATCCTGCACTTCGGATCCAAGGTGACCCCTGAAGCCAGTTTCGAGTTGTCGTTCCACCATGGAAAGAATGAGTACGAGCTTGCCTTGGCGTCCGCTTCTGGCGACACCTTGGTATGCCTGCGCGAAAGAGCCGCGTTCACGTATGACGGAAACACGAAGTGGCAAAACGTCCCGCGGTCGGATGGTGGCAGGGAACCGGGGATCAGCAAGGCCTGGATCCACGGTCCGTACAAGGACTACGTAGCCAAGCGCCTGGAGCAGTTCCGCGTCTACCATCTGCACGACACGAGCGATAGCTCTCCGATGCGGAAAACTTCGAACGTCAATGACAACAGGGCGCTCCACGCCGACTGTGCGAATCTCGCCGCCTTTCTCCACCTGCTCAAACAGAAGCACGAGAAATCGTACGGTTTCGTCCGCGCCAACATCCAACGCGTAGCGCCATTCTTCGACGATTTTGCTCTTGCCCCGTTGGAGCTAAACCCGGAAACGATCAAGCTCGAGTGGCGTCACAAGAGTTCCGGCCAGGTATTCGACGCATCGTCGCTTTCCGACGGGACGTTGCGCTTCATTGCTCTAGCTACGCTGTTCCTTCAGCCTGCACGATTCCACCCGGCGTTGATAGTTGTCGACGAGCCGGAACTGGGCCTCCATCCATTTGCGGTCGGACTTCTGGCGTCGCTGATGAAACTGGCTGCGAGAACGACACAGGTCATCGTCGCAACGCAGTCCGCGCAACTCTTGGACCATTTCGAACCGGAAGATGTCCTGGTAGCCAGCCGGGAACGCGGCGCCACCAAGCTACAGCGCCTCGACTCGAAGAAGCTGAAGGTCTGGCTCGAGGAGTACAGCCTCGGCCAACTTTGGGAGAAGAACGAATTCGGCGGCATGCCGGTTGTCGAGTAACCGATGGCGAGCCTGCTCATAGTTGTCGAGGGCAAGACCGAACAGGAGTTCGTTCGATTGCTGCTCGGCCCATGGCTCGAGGGCGCCGGATTCGAACGCGTCGAACCTCGTCTCCTCAAACCGCCTGGTGGCGGGATCTGCTCCTGGCTCCGCGCGAAGAGGGAAATCACGAACCATCTGAAGGGCCATCCGGGCGCCTTCGTGACCACTATGTTCGACTTCTATGCAATGCCTGTGGCCAAGCAGAACGCATGGCCCGGGCGAGTCGAGGCTCGTAAGATGAACGGAGCCGCGAACAAGGGTGCGTACGTTCAATCGGCGGTTGCAAGAGAGATCATCGACGCGATGGGATCGAGGTTTAACTCACGCCGGTTCCTGCCCTTTGTCACGATGCACGAATTCGAGGGACTGCTGTTCTCGGATTGCGCGGCCATCGGACGCCTGGCGGAGAACGCAGACGTGGCAAGGCTCGAGGCTGTCCGGAAGCGGCTCGACTCGCCCGAGGACATCAATGAGTCGCCAAGCGGCGCTCCCTCGAAGTGGCTCGATCGCCTGGTTCCGGGCTACGACAAGGCTCTTCACGGTCCGCTGATCGCCCTCGAAACCGGACTCGACCGCATCCGCGCTGAGTGTCCCCACTTCCATTCGTGGCTGACCAAACTCGAAGCCCTCGCGCGGTCCCGTTCTTGAGCCGTCATGCGCATTGACTCCTGGCCCTGGTTTGACGTGACCGCCGCATATATCGCCCTCATGGCCGGCGTCCTTCTCATTTACTGGGAGTGCGCGCGACCCGGCAGCTACCTCCCCGGCGCCGCCGGAGCGGCTCTCGTTCTCATCGCGATTGCCCGCTTCGCGTCCATGCCCTGGACCGCCGCCGGAGCCGCCCTCGCCCTCGCTGCCTGCGCCGCTTGGCTCGCCGAGCTCTGGTTTCGTTGGCCCGGCGTCCCTGGACTTGCCGGAGCTCTCCTGATGACGTGGGCGTGCACACGCGCCGTGGAATCGCAGCCGGTACGCTGGTGGGTCGCATTGCCCCTCGCTGCGCTCGTCGGCTTCGCCACCGTTGTGCTCGGATCTGCGGCCCTCCGAGGATTCATCGCCAAGCGCACCGCCTGATTTCAGTTCCTGACCGGTCACATGACTACTATCCTTGTGTTTCCTCTTCCGCCCCGTAATTTTTCGTGTGCCCAGCTTCAGTCTCCGTGTAGGCGGGCTTGAAGCGCGAGCAGGCCTTCAGTCCCGCTGCCGACGAGTGCGGAACTGGCCCCCGGCAGAGTGCGTCAGACTGGCAACTGCGAGTTGCAGGTGATTGGATGGCCACCCCCGAGCGCACCACATGTGCACGCGATCACCTCCGCGCCGACCCGAAGCGATAAAGCGCGGACTTCGTGCGTACATAGACGCTTCCGCCCTCGATCGCCGGCGTCGCCATGCATTCCTCCTCGAGCTCGTTCGCCGCGAGCACCTCCTGCTTCGCTCCGGCTCTCAACACCGTCACCACGCCCGTGAAACTGGTGACGAACACCATCCCACCAGCCGCCACCGGCGACGCGTAGTATTGATCCGCGGCCCCGCGCAAACGCGTCTGCTCGTGCGCCGCGCCTGTCTCCGGATCGAGCAGCGTCAACACACCCGACTCGTTGATCATGTACAGCACGCCGCGATACAGCAGCGGCGAAGGCAGTTGCGGAATGGACCGCGGGAACTTCCACGCGAGCTTTCCGCCGCGCTTCACCGCTACCATCGCGTTCTCGGCCTTCATGTTCCGCTCATAGCTCGCCCACTCGGCCGCGTCCATCACGCCATTGCCGTCCACGTCGAGAAACTTGAAGTAGCGGCGCACGTGCTCGGTGGGAGACTGCTCCACCCGGAACGGTCCTGGAAACGGTGGAATCGCGGGCATCTTGCCTCGATCGTTCTCCGGCGTGTTGAACCCATGGATGAAGATCGTGTCGCCCGCGATCACCGGCACTGACTTCATCTCGCTCGGCAATCCATCGAATGACCACGCGGTCCGGCCCGTCTCCGCGTCGTACGCGTCGAGCTTGTACGACCCCGGCGCCACGATCTCCCGCCGCTCCCACACCACCGGCGTCGAGTGCCCGCTGATGGCGTCCGGACGCGCCACTCGCCATCGCTCCCTACCGTTGCGCCCATCAAAGGCCGCGATGAATGAGTCCTTGCCCTGATCGCACATCACCACCACGCCGCCCGCAGCAAGAATCGGCGACGCTCCCATGCCGTAGATGTTCGTGAACGGACCCATCGGCGTACGCCACAGTTCTTTCCCATCCACCGTGTAGGCCGCCAGTCCAAACTCGCCGAAGAAGACGTACACGTTGCGCCCGTCCGTGACCGCCGATGCCGACGCCGGATGATTCAGCTTGTGCTGCTTCTCTTGGCGAGTGCGGGGCAGATGGCGAGTCCACAAGATCCGGCCCGTCGCGCGATCGAGACAAAGCGTGGCCAACTTGCCATCGTCGAGAGCTGTCAGGAACACGTGGCGATCAGTCAGCACAGGCGACGAGTGCCCCGGTGGAACCGCAGTCTTCCAAATCACGTTCTCCGCCGGACCGAACCGGGCCGGCGGTGCCAGATCGTCGGCTGCAACGCCCGATCCATTCGGGCCGCGAAACCGATTCCATTCGGCGGCTTGCGCCCATACGATGCACCCTGCAAATAGAAACGCACGCACCCGGCCATTACAGCACGGAATGTGTGCGCGTCCATGCCACGCCTCCGTGCCACACTGAATGGTTGGGCCTTCTACTGCAGTGCCGGGGCGTGTCCCGCTCCTACGGCGCAAAACCCATTTTTCAAGACCTCGACATTTCGGTCTCCGAAGGTGACCGCCTCGGCCTCATCGGACCCAACGGCAGCGGCAAATCCACGCTCCTGAAGATCATGGCCGGCCTCGAAGAGCCGGACTCGGGCGAACGCGCTCTGCGCAAGCTCACCCGCCTCGGATACGTCGCGCAAGAAAGCACGTTTGCCGACGGCCTCACGGTTCGCCACGTGCTCGAATCCGCGGCACCGAAGGACGATGAGCTCGAGGCGCGCCTGAACACCACGCTGGGCGCCGCCGGACTCACGCCCTATCTCGACACCGAGGCCGTGCGGCTATCGGGGGGATGGCGCAAACGGCTCGCCATCGCCGAGGCGCTCATCCGCAACCCCGACATCCTCCTGCTCGACGAGCCCACCAATCAACTCGATGTCACTGCGATCCTCTGGCTCGAACGCCTGATCGCCGGCGCCGCGTACGCCGTGGTGGTGGTGAGCCACGATCGCTACTTCCTCGAGAACGCCGTCACGTCGATGGCCGAGTTGAACCCGATGTACCCGGAAGGGCTCTTTCGCGCCGAGGGCAGCTACAGCGCCTTTCTCGAGAAGCGGGCGGCGTTCCTCGACTCGCAGCAGAAACTGCAGGACTCGCTCGCCACCAAGGTCCGGCGCGAGGTGGAGTGGCTCCGCCGCGGCGCCAAGGCGCGGACCACCAAGTCGAAGGCTCGCATCGACGAAGCCAATCGCCTCATCGGGCAACTGGACGATGTTTCATCGCGCAATCGCACTTCCGTCGCCCGGATCGACTTCACCGCGTCGGAACGGAAAACCAAGAGATTGATTGAAACAGAAAACGTCTCTTGCGTTCTGGGCGGGCGCACGCTCTTCCAGGGGCTCGACCTCTCGCTCCGGCCGGGCTCCCGCCTGGGACTCGCCGGACCCAACGGCGGCGGCAAGACCACGTTGCTCCGCTTGCTGCGCGGCGAGATCGAACCCTCGGCCGGAACCATCCGCCGGGCCGACCATCTGAAGATCGTCTACTTCGATCAGAGCAGGGAACAGCTCGATCCAGCCGTACCGCTCAAGCGCGCCTTGGCCGAAGCCGGCGACACGGTCATCTATCGCGGGCGGCCGCAGCACGTTGCCGGATGGGCCAAGCGATTCCTGTTTCGCGCCGAGCAACTCGAGGTCGCGGTCGGTAAGCTCTCCGGTGGCGAGCGAGCGCGCGTCCTCATCGCCCGGCTCATGCTCGAACCCGCCGACGTGCTCCTGCTCGACGAGCCCACCAACGATCTGGACATCCCCACCTTGGAAGTTTTGGAAGAGAGCCTGGTCGATTTTCCAGGGGCGATGGTATTGGTTACACACGACCGTTACCTGATGGACACGGTGGCCACCTCCGTGCTCGGAATCGATGGCAAGGGGGGAATCCAGGAGTTCGCCGACTATGCCCAGTGGGAACAGGCTCAGTCCGAACAGTCCTCCGCCAAGCCCGAGGCCAAATCCGAGAAAGACCCGCCAACCAAGCCGCAGCCTTCGGCGGGCGCTCGCAGGAAGCTCTCCTACCTCGAGCAGCGTGAGTTCGAAGGTATGGAGCCTAGGATCCTCGAAGCCGAGTCCATTTTGAACTCCGCCCGTTCCGAGATGGAACACCCTGACACTGTTTCCGACCCGATCCACCTCCAGCAAGCCTACGCCGCCATGCAGCAGGCGCAGGCCGAGGTCGACCGGCTGTACGAGCGCTGGTCCGAGCTCGAAGGCAAGCTCGCCAATTGAAAAAGGGCGCTGAGCCGAAGCTCGCGCCCTTTTCTGAAGGCTGGAGAACAGAGGATCGAACGGTCTTACGCGGCCGTGACGAGAACTTCCTCGAAGCCCTCTTCGGACTCTTCCTCAGTCCGGATCCGGTCAGCCAATTCCTGGCACTGAATGCAGTACTGGGTCCACGGCACAGCCGCCAGACGCTTGGGATTGATCTCTTCCTCGCAGTGCTGGCAGACTCCGTAGCTTCCGTCGTCGATGCGGCGCAGAGCGCTGCGCACCTGGCGGAACAGGCCTGATTCACGGTCCAGGTTTCGGATTGCCAACTCCCGTTCGGCGGCGTGCTGCACCTCGTCGAGGGCGTCGGCGCTCTTCTCAATCGCGATCGCGTCGCGGTTCCGGAGTACTCGTGCCAGTTCGGCGTGCCGGGTCTCCAGGATGTTCTTGAATTTGTTCAGTTCGATCTTCGTCATTGTCGTGGTCCTCCTAAGTAGTCGTCGCAAGGGGCGGAAATTCTCAGTTCAGTTCGACCTTCGTCTCCGTTCCTGCCGTTTACTTTGTTTGTTCTCCTTTCCTTCGTACTGTATAGACGATCTTGAGCGCAAAAAGTTGCAAAAATCTTAGCATGTACTGCTCAGATCTTGCGTGCGCCTGTAGTCACCCTCTGCAATGGAAGGGCTTCACCCTTGAGGTGGGCCGGGTCTCCTCCGGTCCGTCCAAGGATGATATCACACCTTGAGCAATTTTGGTGCCACTTTTTGAGGGTAGCTCCGAGGGTTTTCCCGAGGGCCTGCTCCGTCACACTGTACTACGCGTATTCTCGCGACGCCAGATCGCGCGGCAGGTCAACTATATTTCCATAAGACGCTTTTTCTTGCCCAAAGTTTCAATCCTCGCCTCAGAAAGCCCTTCAGAGTGTGGATTTATTTCCACGTAGCTCAACGCACGTAGAAGCTCCCGAAAGCCAGCCCCATCGGGTCTTTCGCCTCCCCAACTACCCGGTCTACCCCTACCTGGAACTCGATCCGCTCCTTGCCCACCACCTCCCCAGGCAGCTCGGCGGACCAAGTGAAAGCCCCCAGGCTTCCGATCCGCATCTCCCCTAAAGGCTTTCCTTCCAGCGTAATAGACATCGTGAGCGGACCCGCCGCCAACTGCTCCGCCGGGCAAAACCCCTCGATCCACAGTTTCTGGCCCCTTCGTTCCGGTCCCGACAGAATCACGGTGGCCTGTTTCGATGTCCAGCGGTAGCCGTTATCCGCGGGATGCCACCCGGTTCCAAGCTGATCGGCAAACTCAGGATTGCCCGCGTCAATTCGATGCGCCAAGCCAGGTTTCAACCGGGGTTTGGAAACCGCGATATAGGTTTTGGTAATGTTCCGGAGCTTACGCTCCCCGGCTGCATAGACCACAGCCCGCCCAGCCTCGAGTGCTCGCAAGGTGTGTCCAGAAGGGAACACGTACTTGTCTGGATCTCCCAAATCGGGAAACCGCTGGATCAGATCCTCTGACCCAGGCACCAGGTACACGTAGTCGGCCCCCACCAAGTGGAACGGGTTGTCGTTGACCGTGGACCAGAACAGTTCGGTCCCCACTCCCGCCAGCAGGATGATCTTGCCCGGATGCAGTTCATGCGCCCGGCCCACTCCGAGCACCAGGTCCCGTACGCCCACGCTCCGCGCCCGCCGGTACTCCACAACCCCGCGCGCGTCGGGAATCGTCGTAATGGCATAGCAGCCGGCCAACCCGAACGCGAGAACCCGCCAGCCCAAGCCGGACCGCAATGCCGCCGCCAGCGCCCAGCCGCCCAGCATCGCCAGTCCCATGGTTGGCATCGTGAGGTAGTAGTCGGTGATATGGTCGCGGACCGGCAACACTGGCGCCAGCAGGATCAGGAACCACGCGACTGGCAACAGAACCATCCACTGGCGCTTCCATATCCTGTACCCGAGGAACGAAGCCAATGGAATCGATAGGATCACGGGTGCGGCATGCCCCAGTTGCTCTAGCCAAGCCGGTAACTCCAAGCCAGCCAACTCGGTACCGCCAAATGCGATGCGCCAGTAGGAACCCAGCGTGGTCACCATACTACTGTCGAAATGTGTCGCGTATACGCCTTCCGAACTTCCGGGTGCCACCGTCCTGTGGATGAACGCGTACACCGCCGACACCACCGCCATCAGGGCAACAGCCCACACTCGTTTGGGGGCACGCAGCACCGCATACGCGCCGGCCAGCAGCGGATACGCCACATTGTGCTCCAGCACCCCGAATCCGATCAGGAACACGACCCACTGCCACACATAGAAGCGGCGCTCGCCCGTCTCGATCCACTTCGCAAACAGCAGCATGGCGCCGGTAATGAACGCGGCGCACATCACCTGGTTGTAGGCCGAGGTCCAGGAGAGCGGAATCGCCAGCGCGGAGTTGATGGTCCACAGTGAGGCCGCAAACGCGCCCGCCAGCAACGAACCCGTGATGCGCCTCGTGAGCAGCACCAGCAGCCCGATTGTCAGCAACTGCGTTGCGAAGACGAGAATGCGGAAGGGCAGGGCATCCAGCCCGAACATCCAGGAGAACGTCATGAAGAACGCGCGCTCGCTCAGCGGGCGAATCGTCCCCTGCGCCTTGGGGCTGAACAGCACGGTGATCAGCGACGGAAAATCCCAGAACTCGTTCCGAAGTCCGAGCCAGGCGAAGTCGTCCTGCTGGAACCAGCATCTGAGCCCGCCCTGAAAAACCAAGAGGCAAATCAGGCAAGGCGCCGCGATGCTGGCGGCTACGGCGAACTTGCCGGGCGGGCGCGCCGCCCCACTCATTTCGCTAGCAGGCCTACCGAGGTGACAATGATGCCGAGTTCGCGCTGCTCCACCATGCCAGCAGCCAGGAACTTGTCGAGTTCGAAGTCCACCGTAACCGCTTCGCTCTTCAGCGCCGAGGCCGGGACGTTTCGTGTGTAGACGAACTCGCCCGGTTTCGAAAGCTTCTCGGGCTCGAGCGCCGTGCCGCCGATCGAAGCCGAGAGCGTCGTGGTCTGGATCTTCGACAACACCGCTTCCGGTACCGACGTCTTCAACTCGAGCGTGGCTCCTTTTTCGCCTGCGCCCGATGGCGTCTTGAGCGTCACCGAGAACTTGCCCATCGTCCAGCGCCAGCCGCCTTGTTCCAGGTCATAGAAGCCCCGGACCAATTGCACCGCGTGCGCCGTGTTCGACATGGCCACTACGCTCGAAAGTTCCGTCTTGTCGTCTTCCACGGTCTCTACGCGCTGCTTTCGGCTGCGCTTACAGGCCGTCGATGACATCGCCATTGCCACTACCACAAGACAGGGTAGGGCGAATTTCATCAATCGCCGCATTTCTCTACTTGTACCAGACAACTGTAGAAGACGGGTCCGCCACCCGCGTCCGTCAGCCGGTCAGGGACCAGCGCGTTGACGTTCCGTTTGTCTGGCGAGAGCTTGCTCCAACGTGAGGATGGCGCCGAAACCACGCCTTGGCGAACCAGTCCATCGACATGCGCGGTGAGCCGCAGCGAGCCGCGATCGTTGAACATCCGCACCATGTCTCCGCTGCTGATTCCGCGCGCCGCGGCGTCGTCGCGATGCAAGAATAGCTGCGCGGTCTCGCGATCGCGATCGGTCCGGTTGCCGAACGTCGAGTTCATGCTGTCGTCGTTCTTCGGCGAAATGCATTCGAGCGGATACTTGCGCAACAACGCTTCGTCGCCGCGGCGCGACTCGATCGGCGGCGCGTACTCGTCGAGCGGAAACTCGCACTTGCCGCTCTGGGTCTGGAATCCGCCCTCAGCGTGCGGCAGGAACGCGTCGTGCCCGCGGCGAGACATTCAATCGCACGGAGTGTTCGCGTTCCAGCCGTTCGAGCGTGACGCCATTGAGGAAGCGGTGGCCCGAGGCGACAGTTTGCCGGATCACCTCGTCTTCCGAATCGCCGAAGCAGGCATCGTCGAAGCCCATCCGCTCGGCGAGCAAGCGGAACACCTCGAAGTTTGGCTTGCATTCGCCCGCGGGCTCCACGGCCGGCCGCGCCAACTGCATGTAGTAGTGCCCGTAACCCATGTAGAGGTCCGTGTGTTCCAGGAACGTCGTAGCGGGCAGCAGGATATCGGCGTGGTCGGCTGTGTCGGTCTGGAATTGTTCGGCCACTACCGTGAACAAGTCGTCGCGTCGCAAGCCTCGGAAGATGAGGTTTTGGTTCGGCGCAATCGCGGCCGGATTCGAGTTATAGACGAAAAGCGCCTTGACCGGCGGATCCGCGGCCGTGAGCGCCTGCCCAAGCGACGCCATGTTGATCAACCGTCCTGCCGGGCGTATATCCGGACGCTCCAGCGCCTTCCGATCGATATGGAACGCCATCGAAGTGCTGAGCTGGAGTCCGCCGCCCACATCCTTCCACGCACCCGTCAATGCAGGCAACACCGAGACCGCACTGATCGCGACGGCGCCGCGTTCGCTGCGTTGCACGCCGTAATTGAGCCGGATCGCAGCCGGGCGCGTGGTGGCGTACTCGCGCGCCAGCGTGACAATGTCCTCGCGAGCGATGCCTGTCAGAGCTTCCACGCGCTCGGGCGGATACTTCTTCACGAGTTCCCGCAAATCCTCGAACCCCGCCGTGTGAGCGGAGACGTAGTCGCGGTCGTGGAGATTCTCGCCGATGATCACGTGCATCAGCCCGAGGGCAAGCGCGTGATCGGTGCCGGGGTTGATGAAGAAGTGGCGGTCGGCGAGACTACCCGTGCGGTTCTTCACCGGATCGATGGTGCAGAAGCGGGCTCCGTTGCGTCGGGCTTCCACGATGAACGGCCACAGGTGGACGTTGGTGCCCAGCACGTTGGCGCCCCACGCGAGGATCAGCTTCGCATGCCGGAACGCCTCAGGTTCGATGCCGTAACGTGCGCCCAACGTTCGGTTGAGCCCCGCCAATCCGGCGGCTGAGCAGATGGTGCGGTCCAGGCGCGATGCGCCGAAGCGATGAAAGAAGCGGCGGTCCATGCCGCTGCCATTCAGGTAGCCCATCGTGCCCGCATAGCTGTAGGGGAGGATCGCTTCGGGTCCGAACTCGGCGGCGATCGACTTCAATCGTGCAGTGATCTCATCGAGAGCCTGATCCCAACTGATGCGCTCGAAGCGGCCCTCGCCCTTGGCGCCGGCGCGGCGTTGCGGATAGAGCAAGCGGTCCGGCGAATACTGGCGTTCGAGATATTTCGACACCTTGGCACACAGGAACCCGCGCGTGACGGGATGATCGGGATTCCCGCGGAGCTTCACGGCTTTGCCATCTTCGATGGTGACCAGCAGCGAGCAAGCATCGGGACAATCGAGCGCGCAGGTGGAGTGGACCGTGGCAGCCATATGTCCACAGTGTATCGCCCCTCGCTTTTGGAGAGCCACCTCACAGCCGGCCGAGATGCCTCGGCATGCCGCGTCTGGCGGGCATCCGGCCCAGCCTTGGTACTCCGCGCCTGTTCCGGGGATGGTGGCGCGGCTGAGGCGCCATTTGCGAATATCGACATCAATGCCGGGTCCGGAACCTTTCGCGACTTCAACTTGAGCTGGCCATTGCCGCCCTTAGAGGGGGGCAAAACCTGTGCTAAGTTGTTCCCATGTCAACCGGCGAGCCTTCAGTTTGGCAGAACTGCGGCGCGCTCCCTCCTGCCGCGGTGGCCGCTTTGGACGCCTCGGGGTTCATCGTGCTCCCCGGGCCTGTTCCTGTTGAAGAGCTCGGTGCGGTTGCAGACGCCTATGACGCGGAAGTTGGCGCCGCGGCGGGAGACGACATCCGCGTGGGATCGACATCAACCCGTGTAGCGGACTTCGTCAATCGTGGCCCGCTGTTCGATTCGTTGTACACCTTTCCTCCGCTGCTGGATGCGGCCGCTGCAACGTTAGGCCAAGCGTTCAAGCTTGGCTCACTCCATGCGCGGACCCTCCGGCCAGGGGCCACGGAGTTGGATATCCACGTCGACGTCGAACGCGGCTCCATAGACTGGCCACTGCTCGGCTTCATCTTCATGGTGGATGAGTTCACGCCCGAAAACGGCGCCACGCGCTTCATCCCCGGTTCCCATCGCTGGAGCAACTCTCCCCGGCAAGCTTGCCTGGAAGAGTACGCCGCGCAGTTGGTGCCGGCACGCGGAACGGCAGGGTCGCTTCTCGTGTTCAACGGGTCGACATGGCACGGACAGGGCATCAACTCTTCCGGCAGGGCGCGCCGGTCGTTGCAAGGCGCGTTCATTCCGCGGCGGGGCCGGGCAACGACAGACTTCTCCGGACGCATGAATCCGGAGACCCGCGCTCGACTTGGCGTCACCGCACGTCAGGTGTTGGCCATCTCAGAGGCGTAGACGCAGTCACCGTGCACGATGGCGGTATCCGGTGACGCCGCCCTCCTACGAATCCGAAACGAGCCCATCCCACGACCAGCGCGGGATCCTCAGCCCATTCGGCACATCGTCAGCCGACCGCTTATAGTGCGCCATCGTCGTCGTGGTCGCCCACGCAAAGTAGTCGTGCAGCACTTGCCGCAACGTTTCGTTCCTCGCGAGCCCAACGTCCGCCAGCGCCTGGTCAAAGCAGGCGATCGCTCGCAGATCCATCTCCCGATGCTCGCCGTGCCCACTGTGGATCTTGACGACCGACGTCTCGTCCCCATAGACGCCGGAATAACTCGCCGGACCACCCAGCGCCTCGGCCCAATACGAGGCCAGGCGCTCGAGATGCTCGGGGTGGAAGCCGTGGCTAAATGCGTGAGCCACCACTTCGTCCTCCATCACTCTCTGATGCCAGGCGTCCGCAAGCCGGCGAATACCCTCGATGCCGCCCGCGGCCTCGAACACGCTCTGCATCAGTTGCCCGACCGAGCTTCGGCCAGCTTACGCGCGCGCTCCCAAGCCAAGCGACTCTTCCAATCGTGGTGGAGTTTCGTCACCGCCGACCAGTAATATCCACCGACGAAGATCGCGAGCAACGGCGCAGCCAGGAAGTTCAGCGAGTCGATCGCGTACCAAACCATGCCCAGATACATCGTGCCCAAGGTGAGTTCGAGGTAAGGCAGCCAGCCGATCTTGCTACGGTACTTCGTTTGGGGCACCGCCGCCTTGCTTTCCTTGGGACCGCCCGTGATCGCGTACTTTGGCGTGCGCACGAATCCGGTCTGTACGCCCCACAGAGCCTCGAGCACCGCGCGGGCATTGCTCACGGCCAAAGCGGCGCCAGCCGCCATCAGAATGGGCATCAGAGCCAGGGCGCGCTTCCACGAAGTCCGGTCGCGCTCATGCTGCGCGTACACATAGAACAAAATCACCGAAGCGAACGTGAACACCAGGAACGGAACATCCACCAACAGCAGTTGCTGCCAGCCGACATAGAAGCGCACGATCATCACCGGCAGTGTGAGTCCAGTAACGATCATCATCATCGGATAGACGATGTTTGGCGTCAGGTGCCACACCGCTTCGAGCTTCACTGCCTTGGGCAAATCCTCGCGCAAGATCGTCCGTAGCAGTTTCTTGGCCACCTGCGTCAGCCCCTTGGCCCAGCGGAATTGCTGCACCTGGAAGCCGTTCATGTCCACCGGCAGCTCCGAAGGGCACTCGACATCGGCCAGATAGACGAACTTCCATCCGCGCACTTGCGCGCGATAGCTCAGGTCCGAGTCTTCGGTCAGCGTGTCATGCTGCCAGCCGCCGGCGTCGGCCACCATGCTCTTGCGCATGATCCCCGCCGTCCCGTTGAAGTTGAAGAACTCGCCGGACCGGGACCGCGCATTGTGCTCGAGCACGAAATGCCCATCGAGCAGCATCCCCTGGATCTCGGTCAGCAGGTTGTAGTGGCGGTTGAGGTATGACCAGCGAGTCTGCACCAGCCCCACCTTCGGGTCGGTGAAGTGGTGAATCGTGCGCTGGAGAAAATCGGTGGGGATGACGAAGTCGGCGTCGAACACGGCGACGAATTCGCCCGTGGCCGTCTTGAGTCCGTTCTCGAGTGCGCCCGCCTTGAAGCCTTCGCGGTTGGTGCGGTGAATGTAATCCACCGGATGCCCCTGCGACCGTAGCTCCGCGCACAAGCGATCGGTGAACGGATGCGTCTCATCGGTGGAATCGTCGAGCACCTGAATCTGAAGCAACTCGCGCGGATAGTCGATCTTCACCGCCTGCTCGAGCAGCCGCTCCACCACGAACCGCTCATTGAACATGGGAAGCTGGATGGTGACCCGCGGCAGTTGGGTGAAGTGCGAAGCCGGTTGCGGCGGCGGATTCTTCCGGGTCTTCAGGTAGTTCCACAGAACCGTGTAGCGATTCAGACCGAAGAAAGCCAGAATAGTGAGGAGCGTGAAATACGGAACCAACAGCGCGTAATCGAAACCGCCGAGACCATGCACCCCGGAGAACGTATCGTCGAACAGGGACTTCTCGAGTTGGTCACGCCAACCGGAGGCTGCAAACAGCACAGCCGCCAGCGGCACCGGTAACGGCGCGATAGTCATGCTATGAAAACGGTTCCTCCCGTTTGGGCGATCGCGGTGGCGCAGGAAGCGTGTCTAGCCGCCCTTGCCTTGGCGGCGTCACGCAAAGCCATCCCGTTGACGATCGGCCTCGTGATTGCAACTTCTTTAGTTTACCTCGTTTTTGTAACTTCGGCATGGGGGCACACGGCGAACAAGTCCCCTCGGTCCAATCATTTGATGCTGGTGTGTGCGCTCGGGTTTCGAGCTACGTTGCTTCCGGTTGCCCCGGTGCTCAGCGATGACCTGAACCGGTACCGATGGGAAGGAATGGTACAGGCCCAAGGTTCTAATCCATATCTGCTCCGCCCAGACGACCCAGCCATCCCAGGACGCGGATTTCGCTCCGGGTACGGGCCGCTCACCACCGCGCTCGAGTGGGTCAATTTCGAGTTCGCCGCCCGGCTGACGAGTGACCCGGCGCGGCAGGCTCTTTGGATGAAACTGCCCTCGGTTGCGTTCGAACTGGCCACGCTCCTGTTGCTGTGGCGCTCGGATCCCGCGCGATACGCCGTCTATGCGTGGTGCCCGCTACCGGTGGTTGAGTTCTGGTGGAGCGGGCACAATGACGCGATCGCGGTGTTCTTTGTAGTCGCGGCCGTGGTGGCGTTCCGCTCCCAGCGATGGCCCTGGGCCTTCGCGACCCTGGGATGCGGGGTCGCGGCGAAGTGGTGGCCCGCGGTGGTGTGGCCGCTGCTGGCGCGGCGAAGGCCAGCCTGGTCCTGGATTGCGGCACTCCCCGTGGTGCTCGGCGCGGCGTGGTATGTTCCCACCGATTGGCGGCAGTTGATCGAAAACGCGCGGTTCATGAGCGGATTCGTCGGCGGCTGGCGCAACAACGACAGCCTCTTCGGGCTGCTGCTGTGGCTCACTGGTGATCAGTATCTCGCCAAGTACGCGGCGTTCGCGATTCTATCCGCTGTAGTCGCGTGGGCTACGAGGTTGCGGGTAGAACAAGGCACGTTGGTCGTGATTGTGGCGATGCTGCTGGTTTCGGCGAATTGCCATCCGTGGTATCTGACATGGATTGTGCCTCTGCTTGTCTGGACCGAGTGGTGGCCCGCCTACGTGTGGATGACGTTGATGCCGCTTACCTACACCGTGCTGATCGATTGGTACGGCGCTGGCGTCTGGAACGGCGTCACAGCCTCGCGTTGGTTGGTCTGGATTCCTTTCTACGCGTCGATCGCGGTGTGGGCGGTGAAGGAGCGGAAGCGTGCGGATTGATCTCGACGGTGGAGCCGCGATCGATTTCGTCGAGGTGGAAGGCACGGGCGGATCGCCGTACGGGTTTGGCGAAGGCTCCGCCAGGCGCTCGCTCGAGGTGGGGGATTTCCTCATCGCCACCGTCCCCGTGACGGACTCCGTGTGGGCCGCCGTGATGAGCGAAGGCCGCACCGGCGGGATGCCGAAGGTGGAAGTCTCTTGGGATGCGATCACGGAACCCGCCGGCTTTCTCGAGCGGATCAACGCCCGGTTTGCCGGTGCGCTGCCGGGTAGCCTGCGATTCCGGCTGCCGTCGGAAGCCGAGTGGGAGTACGCGGCGCGAGGTGGTCCCCGATGGCGCGATGGGTTCCGCTTCAGTGGCAGCGACGAGATCGACGCCGTGGCTTGGTATCAAAGCAACAGCTTCGACCGGACGCATGACGTGGCCCTGAAGGCGCCGAATCAACTGGGGCTCTTCGACATGTCGGGCAATGTGTGGGAATGGTGCCAAGACAGCTATTCGCCCAGTGTCGCGGAGATCCCGGAGGATGGGAGCCCGCTCGAGTCAAACGCTGAGGAACGCGTGCTGCGCGGTGGCTGCTTTCACAATTGGGCGATCCACTGCACGGTGTCGAAGCGCTACGAGATCGGGCGGCAGTATCACGACGGCTGCATCGGGTTTCGGTTGGCCGCCGGTCAAGCATACCTTCATCCAATGGCGTTTCCGCGCCTATAATTTTGAGGTATGGCGTTCTTGGTCGATGAGGCGCACCTTCCCGCCATCCTCACCGTTGGTCCAATGACCGACGAAGCTTTCGCGCGACTTTGCGCGGAGCATTCCGAACTGAATCTCGAATTGACCGCCCACGGGGAACTCGTCGTCATGCCGCACGCGTTCACTTGGACCGGTGCGCGCAACAACGAGATCAGCCGCCAGTTGGGCAACTGGGCCCGGCAAGACAAACGAGGTATCGCCTTCGATTCATCCACGGGATGGCTGCTGCCCAACACCGCCCGGCGCTCGCCAGACGCAGCCTGGATCTTCAAGCACCGAATCAAAGACCTCGATCCGGCCGCCTTCAGCCGGTATTGGCCCGTGTGCCCGAACTTCGTGATTGAGCTTCGATCGCAGACCGACCGGATTCGCGTGCTTCGGGAGAAGATGGAGGAGTGGCTTGCCAACGGAGCCGGGTTGGCTTGGCTAATCGACGCCGAGGCACGCACAGTTGAGATCTTCAGACCGGGACTCGAGGCGGAGACGCGGTCCGGTATTTCCTCGGTAGCGGGCGAAGATCCGGTAGACGGATTCGTCCTCGACCTCGCTCCAGTATGGGATCCGCTCGCGGAGTAGCCCCTGGCTATCGATGAGCCCTCTCGGCGTTACGCCTCGTCGATCGTCACCTTGAGCAACGTATCGCCCTGCTTCACCCTGTTCACCACGTCTTGGCCGGAGAGCACCTTGCCGAAAACGGTGTGCTTGCCATCCAGCCAATCGGTGACCACATGCGTGATGAAGAACTGGCTGCCATTCGTGTTCGGACCCGCGTTCGCCATCGACAGCACGCCCACCGAGTGGCGATTCGGATTGCCGCGCGTTTCGTCTTCGAAGCGATAGCCCGGTCCGCCGCGACCGGTGCCGGTGGGGTCGCCGCCCTGGATCATGAAGTTCGGGATCACACGGTGGAACACCGTGCCGTCATAGAAATTGTCCCTTGCCAGGAACACGAAGTTGTTGACGGTCTTGGGCGCGTCTTTCGCGAACAGCTCGCAAACGATGAGGCCGGCCGAGGTTTCAAGCGTGGCGGTGTAGCTCTTGCTCGGGTCGATTGCCATGGCGGGCGGGGCCGCGTATTGTTTCATCATCTCAGTGTAGCGGCCCCACGCCGCTTCTAGGATGCCGCTCGCTACTTCTGGAACGGATTCTCGTCGGCGCTCATGCCGTAGATCGCCGGCACCTTGGCGCCCATCGGACGCAGGTACGACGAGAGCTGGCCGCGATGATGAATCGAGTGGTTGAATGCCATGGTGACGAACCCGGCCGCCGGTTGTTGGAACACGCCCATGAAGTCGACGATCTTCGCGGCCTGCTCGCCATTCAGGGCCGAGCAGCGGTCGAGGGCCGCGTTGGCGTTCTCGGTATACCAGGCAGCGACGCCGGTGGGTGTGTCGGCGCTGGCCGGGCGTTCGCGCTTGAAGTCGAAGGCTCCGTCGACGGCGCCATTGAGGATCGCGACGTCGGCGGAGGCGATATGCCACAGGAGTTCGCCGGCTGACATGCAACGGTCAGAGGGCTTGTAGTCGAGGCGGTCGGCGGGCACGGCCGCGAGAATCTTGGCCGTGGTCGCAACTTCGCGGCGGCCGTATTGCACTGCGTGATCGAGTACTGCTTTGGCTTGGTCGGAATTCATGGGCAACAGTATAGCAGCGGGTTCATTCCACGGCGATTACAGGCGTGCGGCATTTCCAAATGTAAAGGCATCGCGCGGACCGCACCCTGCGAGGAGGCGAGGTCGCGGACGGATCCGGAGGACCGGGGCAAAGATACACGGCCGGACCGGCCACCGTGATCCGATTCCCGGCGTGCGATGTCCGTGTTTCTCTCTGCGGCGCCTGCTGGCTATCGCAGCCATCGCGAATGAATGCGCCGGCCTCGAAGGAGAAGATCAGCAAGAACTCAGTGGGCGCGCTGCAGTTCGCGCAGGTGAACGTGGAAAGGCGTGCGCTTTCGAGCGCTGCTGGAGCCAGCAGCGGATGTCCGCTGAATCTCTCCGCGGAATGCACGGCGCCATCGATGCCGATGACAACCCGCACCATGACCTCGCCGGAGACGCGGGCTTGACTCGCCAGCACGGGGTACTGCGGCGGCGCCACTTCCAGAAGAGCCGGCTCCGCCGCAGCCGGTTGCTGCATTGCGAGCACCATCACGAACGCTTGGAACATCTCGGGTACCATCGGCACCTTATCACAGCACAGGCATCGCGATTCAACGGCTCTTCCGCCGAGGGGATTCACCTTCAGTTCCGGATGAACGTGAGGACCGAACGCGCTGGCCGAAGGTTGGACTGCTGGCTTGTCTCCCCCCCCACACACACGGTCGCGCGAAGATTTCATCGCTGGTCTGGGCGCCGAATTCGAGCTGTCGAACGATGACGCGGAACTCGCCATAGACCGGGTTGGCGGCGGAATCGTCCGCGCGATCACGGGCAGTGGAGCCAATTGCCCAGACCGGACGAGAGATCCCATCGCGTTGGGCGAGCTTTCAGCGCGCCATCGCCAAACGAAAACGACCTTCGCGATGCAGCGTCATGGGCCCACTGTCACGACGCGACCGGTAGCCGCAGCGTGAACGTCGCGCCTTCGCCGGGCCTACTCTCAGCCGTCACGTCGCCTCCCATCAACCGCGCGAGCTTCCGGCTGATCGCCAGACCCAGGCCGGTTCCGCTCTCCGTCCGGATCTCGGAACTTCCCGCCTGGCGGAAGGGCTCGAACAGATGCGCCAAAAAGCTCGGGTCCACGCCGATACCGGTGTCGCGCACGTCGATCCGGACGAAGTGTTCCTCCCGCGAGGCCGCGATCGCCACCGTGCCTGCACTGGTGAACTTCGCAGCGTTGCTTGCCAGATTCAGCAGGCACTGCGTCAGCCGCATCGGATCGGCCAGCGCCGTCAGGTTCTCGGGACACTCCGTGGAGATCGAGTTGCCGTTCTTGCGAATGAGCGGCATCACCGTCTCGGAAACCTTGCGCAGCGCCGGCGCCACAGGCACCGTTTCGGTGCGCACGGGAAGCTTGCCTGCCTCGATCTTTGAAAAGTCGAGCACGTCGTTGATCAGGCCCAGCAGGTGCTTTGCCGAGACATGAATTCGTTCGAGATCGGCGTCCATCTGCTCGAGGCCGAGCGCGGAGGCGTCCTCGCGGAGCATCTCGCTGTAGCCGATGATGGCGTTGAGCGGAGTCCGCAATTCGTGGCTCATCGTGGCCAGGAACACGCTCTTCAACCGGGCGCTTTCCTCGGCGGCGAGTTTGGCTTGTTCGAGTGCGCGATTCTGATCCTCGAGCCGCGCCCGGGTCAACTCGAGATCCACCACGAGTTCAGCCGCGTGCGCGTTGGCCTCGGCGACTCTTTCCAGTGCCTCGTTGAGCTGGCTGACCCGCGTGCCGAGATCAGAAGACGACGGTCGGTATGTCAGCAAGTCGTACTCCGTAGGAAGCCAGCCCTGCCGGAACTCCGGCGCATCGGCAAGCGTTGCCGGCCGGCGCGGTGGCTCGGGCCAACGCGGCGTCGCATCCCGAAGGCAGGCAGTTTGGGCAATACTCCACCGAGCCGCCCGCTTCGTGGATAGCGGCCAACAAGTCGGCCGGAGGCGGGTATCCGCGGAGCAACTCAGTCGAGCAAAACTCCGGTGTCAGGCACATCACGCCATCCATGATCAGGAATACGCGGACCACAGTGCCGGCTGCCGCCGCGGCGGCGGCCATGGCCAATCCGAGCATCAGCCGCTTGGGTTCGCCGGGACCCGAGGGGATGATCACATGAACGGACGGCGGGCTGACAGCGGTAGCCATCACAGCACCAGCGCAATCTTCGACCGTGAGGCCGACTCGAGAAAATTCGCCGCGCCGCAACAGGCCACGCCCGGCAGCAACTCGTCCGCGGCGATGCCGAACACCTCGAGCGAAGTGGAGCAGGCGAGCAACCGAATCTGCGCCTCGCCAGACGACGCCATCAGGTCCGCCGGAGTGGCGATCCCTTTCTGCTTCATCAAGCGCGCGAACACCTTCGGACCCAAGCCGCCGAAGTTGAATTTCTCGCTCGGCAGCCCGCGGATGTTCCGCTTCAACATGGCCGTGGTGGCCTTTTCGAGCAGCGCTTTGCCCCGGTACCGGCTCGACTTCTTCACCGCTTGCACGCCCCAGAACGCGAAGAAGATCGACACCTCCATCTCGAGCGCCACCGCCATGTGGGCCATCATCAGGGTGGTCAGCACCCGCTCGAAATCGCCCGAGAGCAGGCACAGGCTCGCCTGGTTCGCCGGCAGTTGCGTGCGTACCTGATGCAACTGCGAACGTAACGACGACACTTCGTCCTCGAGTGTCGCCAGGCGCGCGAACATGTCTTCGACACGTACCGCCGCTGGTTTGGTTTCCGTCATCGGGCGCCCGCTCCTTCTGCGCACTTTTCGACAACGGCCCGCTGCACCTCGCCGCCCGCGAATTCCACGATTCGGTGCCCCGTCTTGCGCGCCCAGGCAGCCAGGTCAGGCTCGAAGGCCGGATCGGTCGCCTCGATCTCCACTCGCTCTCCAGCTTCGGCTTGCCGCACCGCCAGCCCGAGCTTCACGATCGGCATGGGACAGCGCAGGCCTTTGCAGTCGATTTGGAGAGCCACCCTTCACTCTTCGGTTGAGTTTCGATACGCCTTTAGGAAGGACATTCGGCGCCTGCCGGGATCGGGCAATCGCCCTAGCCATCGCTAGCAGCCCGCGGCTAAGCTGCATGGGTGCGTTGCGAGCGCCATGGGGCCAGATGCAAGGCGTGGCGAAGCACGCAATGCGCACTTCGAAGGAGCCGCAACGAAGCAGTCTGGGTGGACGGGGTTGTGTCCGCATGCGGCTCTATCCACGGGCTGGCAGGGCTACAACAGCCCTTCCAGCCAGCGCTGCCAGTACTTCTCCGTATCTCCGTTCATCGCCGTGTTCATCCAGGCCCGATGCTCGGCGGCGATCACGTTCAGCTCCCACACGCATGCGGTCCAGGTGCCGTGCCGCACATCGCGGAAGTTAGCCTCGCCTCGATTTCGGATCCAGAGCCGGTTATTGAGGATGTTGCCGTCGCTCCACCAGTCCACCAGCACGTACTCGCCGTCTTCGCCTTTGTGGACGATCAGGAAGGCGGCTCCGCCGCTGGCTTGGCTATGCAACGTCGAGTGCGCCAGTAGCTTTGCTGCCGCCCATTCCTCCGAGTCCGGCTTATCGCGCGATTGGTGGCAGATCGAGTACATCTTGACCTTCCAGCCGCCGAAGTCATCGACGCCGTGAAATCGCACGCGCCGGCTGTGATACGGAGAAGCTGCTTGCTCCGGCGCCGGTGGATCGGGTGCCTTGCCCCGGGCCGGCCGTGGCATCAACTCGCCCTGACAATTCGGACAGCGCCCGCCCAATGGAATCGCCGCACAGGCCGAACAGAACGTGCATTCATACGAGCAGATGAAGGCGGACGTGGATTCCGGTGCAAGCGGAGCCCCACAGCTCTCGCAAGCCGGCTTGAGTTCCAGCATGGCGGGTCCCGAGCAGAATATCGCAGTCGCCTTACAAGGCAAAGATCCAGTTCGAAAGCACGAGTTGGGTCCAGCGTCAACGCAATAATGACGCGATACGGGTGAGCCCTCCACGGATCACCGCATCGTCGAACGCCGTGAATCCGAACACCAGCCCAGGGGCCACGGGCGCAATTGCGAATCGGCTCAGCGGAGGCGTGGAGAAGCCCTTTTCGTCGAGCCGCGCACTCGCGGCCACATCCCCGCCGGGCGGCGGCTCGCGGAAGATGCCGGTCAGGTTCATGCCGCCGCTCGTGTGGGCAAAGTCCAGCGGCAAGCGGCTCCGCCCGGCGGCAGTGACGAACGTGTCGAGCCTGCGCGCATACTCTTTGCGGCAGCGGCGAATGTGGCTGTGGAACGATCCGCTCGAGATGAACTCGGCAAGCGCGGCTTGATCCACCACTGGACCGTGATCGTCCACCACGGCCCGCAACTCGCGAAACGGCTCGCGCAATCGCGGAGGCAACACCACGTAGCCGATGCGCAGCGATGGGAACAGCACCTTGCTCATGGATCCGACGTAGATCACCGAGCCATCGGGGTCGAGTCCATGCAGGCTCGGCAGCGGACCGCGGCCATAGCGGAACTCGGAGTCATAGTCGTCTTCGATGATCCAACCGCCGGCCTCGTGCGCCACGCGGATGAGCGCCATTCGCCGTGCCACGGGCAAGCTCGCTCCGGTGGGAAATTGGCGCGAGGGCGTCGTATAGATCACCGAGCCCGGCTCGATGCTCGCCGGTGGAACCACGCCGTCTTGATCCACCGGCAAAGGAACGATGGCGGCGCCGGCCTGTTCGAAAGCGGCTTTGGCTCCGGGATAACCCGGATCCTCGACATACACCGTGCGCCCCGGCCGTGCGAGCACGTGAGCCAACAGATAGAGAGCCTGCTGCGATCCGGTGGTCACCGCTACGTCATCCCACTGACAACGGACACCACGGCTGTCTTGCAGGTACCCCGCGAGCGCACGAGCAAGCGCCGGCCAGCTCAACGAGTCATTCGATTGATAGTGGAGGAGGCTGGCTCCGTAACGGGAGAGGGCGCGTGCGCGCATGCGGTTCCACAGCGCCAGCGGAAACAACCGGACATCGGGTTGCGACGGCCGGAACGGAAGCGGTCCGGTGCTGCGCCTCGCCGCCGGCGATGGCACAGGATCAGGACTGGCGCGGGCGCTGGGCGGGAGCACGTATCCTGCCAGCGAGCGCGCGACGAAGATGCCCGAACGCGGTGCTGATTCGAGGTAGCCTTCGCTGACCAATTGGTCGTAGGCGGCCGTGACGGTGTTGCGGGAAAGCGCGAGTTCGGAGGCCAATTCGCGAGTGGAGGGGATCTGGTCGCCGGCCGCGAGCGTGCCGGATTGAATGGCGCGTTTGAGCCCCATTGCAAGTTGGCTCTGGAGCGAGGCGGACTTGTTGCGGGTGACGACGATCGATCCGAGGAGTTTCTTTGCCATGGCGCGCTGGCACCAGGATACGATGAAGATCGGCGATTTCGGGAGGTCCAGGGATGGGCCGAGGACAACGCTACAACGTCAAGCCCCCGTCGACAGTGAGCACTTGGCCGGTGACATAATTATCCGGCTCGAGAAAGAACCGGACTGCGCGCGCGATGTCCTCGGCACGGCCGAAGCGCGAGATCGCTCCTTCGCTCAGGTAGCGATCGTACTTGCCTGACGCCACACTCACCTCGGCCATTCCGGCTTTCGTTACGCCCGGACACACGACATTCAAGCGGATGTTCGCCGGACCCCGGCACTCATTCGCCAAGATACGCGCGCCATGGATGAGCGCCGCCTTCTGCGCCGCGTACGCCGTGGACCCCGGGAACGGAGAAACCGCCTGCATGGACGAGATCAGCACGATGGCGCCCGGCGTCCCCACCTCGCGCATGAAATCCGCGGTCTCGCGCGCCATCATGATCGGGCCGAAATAGTTCGACTCGTGCGACGTCATGGCCGCGTCTTCGAACTCATCGGGCTTGGCAACGCGCGCCGGGTCGCCGGCAAACACCACCAGCCCATAGACATCGGGCGCCGCCGCGCGCAGCTTGCGGCGGTCTTCGGTGGCGCACAGGTCGCACTGAACGAGTGTCGCGATGCTATCGAACGCAATCGCCCGCGCCTCGTTGTCGCGATAGCTGATCACCAGCCGCGCGCCTTCATCGGAGAGCTGGCGCGCCATCGCTCCACCCAACCCGCCGGATCCCCCGGCCAGAATCACAGTCCGCCCACGCATCGGTCTAATCCTCTCTCAATATCGGCTGTTCCACCAAAATCGAGTAGCCACAGGCGAGGATCGAAAGCAGCGTGGCCAGCACCTCGCTGTCTCCCAGGTTCACCTCGCCCCAGCCTTCCACCAGAATGCCCACGATGCACGCCGCGCCTCCGCGCAATACCCACTGCCACGGTCCGGCCATGGCCGCCGCGCCTCGATGAAAGTCCCACAGAGCGCGCCCGAGCATCCAGAGTAGCGCCAGCAATGCCGGAATACCGCGCTCGGCAGCGAAGTGCGCATAAATATTGTGTAGGTGGTCATACCACCAATGCTTGGGAACCGGCTGCGGCACATCCTCCGGCAGGTACTCGAGAAAGTGCCGAGCCACCTGCTCCGGACCCACCCCGAACACCGGATGCGCCTGCACCATCCGCCACCCGGTGCGTCTCAGCGCGTCCCGATGGTGTGCCATATCCTGTTTTCCCGGCTGCCAGACCGTGCGGAGCCGAGTCGCCATCGGCTCCGGCGCCGCCACAACGGCGACACCCGCTACCACCGGTAGCGCCACTAGCGCCCAGCGCTTCCAATACCAAACCAGGTAGACCAGCCCAACGGCCGCTCCGGCCCAAACGCTTCGCGTCAACCCCAGCATCAACCCCAGGGAGAGGAGCACGCCAGCGGCGACCCAACGGTTGCGGTCCCGATCCCGGCCGAGGAAGAGGTATGCCGCCACAAGCAGCCCGGCTAGAAGCATATGCCCGCCAAATGTCATCCAGTGGCTCATGAATCCAGTGATGCGGGATGCTTCATATGACTGGTAGAATGGCACTCCCGCCGTGGCCGCGCGCTGGTACTTAATGACGAACTGCACCAGGCTCCAGGCGGCCGACGCGGACGCCGCCGCAGTGATCGTGAGCAGCAGCGCCTTCACTTGCGAGGCCCGCCGGACCAAGCTGTATACGGCAATCAGGATCAGCCAGACGTAGAACTTCTTGATCTGCGGCAACCCAGCGGCTGGCGCGTCGGAGAACGCGGCCGAGAGCAGCGTCCACAGGAAGAACGCCGCAGCCGGCAGCGCGATAGGCGGAACGCGGATGAGATCGCGCCGCAATAGCAGCGAGCCCACGGCCGCGCCCAGCAGGATCTGCGATGCGGCAATCGAAACAGGTCCAGCGGCGGCGGCTCCGAAGGCGAACGTCAGCGGAAGCTCGGCCGGCTGTAGCGCGGTTTTAACCTTTTCGAGGATCGGCAGAACGTTTCAGTATGCCAGAATCGTAAGCAGAGGAGTGTGGCGGCGGAGATGGAACTGTATCTGTTGCGGCATGGCATCGCCGAGCCTGGCAAGCCCGGCTCGCCGGACTCGGATCGCGCACTCACGCCCGAGGGCATCCGAAAGCTTCGCGGCGTGCTACGCGCGGCCAAGGCGGCGGAACTCGCGCCCGGATTGATCGTATCCAGCCCCTACCGCCGCGCCATCGAGACGGCCGAGATCGCCGCCCGTGCTCTCGGCTACCAAGGCGAGGTCGCTCAAAGCGCGGCACTCGTGCCTGCGTCGCGCCCCTCATCTGTGTGGGACGAAGTGCGCACCCTCGCTGCCTTCGAACAAGTGCTCCTGGTCGGCCACGAACCGTTGTTTTCGCAAACGTGCGCATACCTTCTGGCATCGCCCGCGATGCTGGTGGACTTCAAGAAAGGCGCCATCGCCCGTATCGACTTCGATAGTCTGGGCCAGCAACCAAAGGGCGTGCTGCGTTGGCTGCTGACGCCGAAATTGGCAGGGGAGTAAGCGGCTCATTAGCCCTTGGGCAACTGGCTCGGGCAATTGAAGCGCCAGCCGAATCTCCGTACACTCGACCCTGAGGTGAGTGTGCGATTCATCGTAACGGCCGCAGTAGCGCTCTTGTCCGCGCATCCGTTGCGCGCGTCGATGATCCTGCCGGCGAGCGCCGATGCGGGCGCCTTCCACTACGCCGTTGACCCGAGCGGCTACTCCGCAACCGTACTGCGGATCGATGGCCCGCGTGGCTCGGAGCAGTTCGCCTTCGGCGGTGTGGACATCCTCGACGGCTTCGCGGTGACGCCAACGGGCTTTGCGGTAATGGCCGGCCGCTACTACGGCGAGTCGTTCCTGCGTTACGCCGCCTACGGATTCGGCGGATCTGCCGCTTGCCCGAACACGCCGATGATCGCCGCCGGTGCGTGCGCGAACCTGCTCAATCGCGCCTATGACGTGGGTGAGTTGTTCGGTACTTCATCCTGGTTCGTCTCCGGCCGCTATGCTCCCACCATCCTGCACCTGGACGACTCAGGCCATCTGGTAAGCGAACTCTTCGTCGACAATGTTGCTCCCGGCGCGGCCGACTCCGCGTCATTCTGGGTTCCCTATTCGCTCGATCTTCCGATGTCCGGCATCCACAATCCCGAGCCGGCTACGATGGCGCTGACGCTCGGCGGCCTGGTCACGATTGCGTTGTGGCGCCGCCGGAAGGCTTGACCACCACCGGCTTCTCGAGCAACCGTGGCGCCGTCGCATCCGGATCATCCGGCAAACGGCGCGGTTCAGTCAGCGGCCGGTCCGTTACTTGCCATCTCCGGGGAACGCGATCCAGCCCGATCGGATAGATCGTCAGCGATCCATCCTTTCCTACTTTCATCCGCAGGAACGACTTCCAATCCTCCACCGCCAGCGAACTGAACGCGTCATTCTTGTGCTCGCTGAGCCAGTTGACCGAGATCCACAAGTAGAGCCCGAACAACGTCGAGCCCAGCAGCATTCCGCCGAATAGCAGCGCCGCCGCCACGGCCAACAGATAGCTCACCGAGCCGAACTGCCACCCGAATGGCGGCTGCGTGACCAGCCGTGTCATCCCCCATCCCAACAGGAACACGAGCGTCAGATGGCCCACCGCGTGGAGGCCGCCCAGAATGTACCGCATGTACCGCCTGCGCGTCTCGGTGAAGAGGAAGAACCCCGTGAACAGCGCCACCATCCAGAACATCGCCATCGGGCTCGCCAAGCCCTTCCGCAACGATTCGCCGAGCGCGCCGGTCCACTCGGAAATTCCATAGGGACTCAAGTCCGCCAACACGGTCCACACCGTCAGCACATAGAGAAGCCCGATCAGGTACCCGAACTCACGGTGGCGAAACGCGAATGCAAACAGCCGAAGAGTCTCTTTGCGGGATTGCTCTGGCGTGGGGTGTGTGCAGCGCAGTTGGAACGCGCCATCCTCGAGCGTGTCACTCTGCATCGCGTGCGTGGGATGCAGGAACGCTCCGCCTCCGCCCGCCGTGATCTTCTGTACGCCAGCCTTGTTCTCGTGGCGGCGGTAGTGGTGCAAGTCCCCCGCCAGGTACACTTGCACGCGTCCGTTGAACAGCTTTTCGCTCAAGAACCGCAGGTTGGCTTCCGGCTGTTTTTCCTCCTCGCGATCGCGGCCCTTGGCTTCCTCGGCCATCACCCAGAAGGGCAGGGCATTGCACAGGATCACCCGATCTCCCTCGCCCATCCAATTCACGACGTTCTTGCGGAAGTACTCGAGCTGCTTTTCATCGATATCGGCGCCCAGTTGAATGTCGGTGCCGATCAGCCACCAGCCCTGCGGAAGGCGCAGCGCGAAGTAGCTTCGCTTTTGTGGAGCGAGCCATCCGCCGAACCACTCTTTTGCGCAGAACAGCCGCGTGAACGAAACGAGCGAGTCGTACCAGTCGTGATTGCCGGGGATCGCGAATACGTGCGGATGCGGCGGATCGGTCCAGGCGAGCGCTGTCTCATATGGCGCCACCAGACGCCGCTCGTACTCCTGCCGGCTCGCCACCGGATACACTTCGTCGCCGCCGAAGACGAGCAGGTCGGCGCGGCCCGGCACGTCCGGGATCGGGAGGCTGCGCTGAGCGACCCAGTAGGCGATCGCGTAGGTCGAATTCCACCCGTCGCCCGTGTCGGCCACGTAGTCGATCACGATCTCCTCGCGCGGCTTGCCCGAGGCGTCGCGCGAATAGTCGAACATCCCGTCCGTCTCTTTCGACAAGGCCTCGATCAGCCGGTTGTCGATGCGCTGTCCGAAGACGTTGGAGATCAGCACGTCGACCGCGGTGCGCGACAACTGAGCCGGGGCGAACCAATCGACCATCTTCTGAGGTTCCACCGGGCGCAACGCCGAGGCGTCAGGCTTCGGTTGCGGGGCAGGCATGTCCTAACGATGATAGCCAGGGAGGGGTTGTTGCCGAGTCGCGCCGGTCAGCCCATCCGATCTTCTCGCTGCTCACGCCCCTTGCCGAAGGACCAGCGGCAGGGCAGCCTTTCCGAGACTCCAGCACACGAGCAAGTCCGTGTTACCCTAGTCAATTGTCAGGTTCCGGGCTCCGTGCAATGGGCGGCTGCGAACCCCGCCAGGTCCGGAAGGAAGCAACGGTAGTAGTTTAGCTCGTGTGCCGCGGATCACCCGGGGCCTGGCAATCTCACGCCTCGTAACGTGTCCAAGCCATACCAGGTCATCGCTCGCAAGTATCGTCCTCAGACGTTTTCCGAGTTGGTGGGCCAGGAGCACGTCCGCACCACGCTCAACAACGCCATCTCGCAAGGGCGCATCGCGCACGGCTACATTTTCTCGGGCCAGCGCGGAACCGGCAAGACCACCGTGGCGCGCATCATGGCGCGCTGCCTCAACTGCGAAACCGGACCCACCGCCGAGCCCTGCATGAAGTGCTCGGCCTGCACCGAGATCGCCGCCGGCAACGCCATTGACGTCATCGAAATCGACGCGGCATCCAATCGCGGCATCAACGAAATGCGCGAACTGCGCGAGAATGTCCGATTCCGCCCCGCGCGCGACCGCTACAAGGTCTTCATCATCGACGAGGCGCATCAGATCACCACCGACGCCTTCAACGCGCTGCTCAAGACGCTGGAAGAGCCGCCCGAGTGGGTGGTGTTCATCCTCTGCACCACCGAGGCGCACAAGTTCCCCACCACCATCGCCTCGCGTTGCCAGCAGTTCAGCTTCCGCTCGGTCGCGTTTCCTGACCTGGTGGGCCGCATGCAGTGGATCTGCACGCAGGAAGGGATCACCGCTACGCCTGAAGCGCTGGGCGTGATCGCGCAGTGTGGCGAAGGGTCGGTTCGCGATTCGCTCTCCGCGCTCGACCAGTGCATCGCCTCCTGCGGGACGGACCTGAAGGAGCAGGAGGTCCGCGATCTGCTCGGCTTGTTCTCGCTCGATTCGATGGGCGAGGTGAGCGCGGCTCTAACGTCTGGCGACTCCAAGCGCATGCTCGAGATCGTGGAGCAGCTCGAGAGCAACGGCCGCAACCTGCAACATTTCTGCCGGGAGTTGTCGCGCTATTTCCGGAACCTGTTGGTGGCCAAGCTGGTCGGCTCGGGCAGCCGCCTCATCGCCGCGTCTGATGCGGAGCAGGATCGGCTCGGCTCGGCGGCCCAAGGGTTTTCCGAAGAGGATCTCACCCGTTACTTGAATATTACGCTCGAGCTCTATCGCGATCTGCAGTATTCGCTCCAGCCCCGGTTGCATCTCGAAATCGGACTACTGCGGCTGATCCACGCGGGCCGGCTGGTGAAGCTGGAAGAGGCGCTTGCTGGGCTTGGACCTGCACCGGCCGCTCCTACGCCGCCGCCGTCCGCGCCACCTTCTTCGGCTCCCCCCAGGAACTTCAATCCGCCACCGGTTCGTTCCGCAGTTCCGGCCCCACCTTCGCAGCCGCCCCCCCCAACGCCTCCGCCCTCGGCGCCTAGGCCGGCGGGTTCGGGAAGCTTCAAGGATCGGCTCATCGAGCACCTCACCGAAACCTCAGGACCCATTCTGGCCGATGCCGTGGAGCACTCCGAAGTCACCGAGCTACCCGGCGAAATTCGATTCACCGGACCGCGCGAGTATACCCTCTCATTTCGAGACGCAGGGCTGAAGGCAGCGGTCGCCAAGGTGGCCGGAAAACCGCTCAAGGTGACGTTCGTCGCCGGTGAGGGAGCTTCGAGTGCTGCATCCAAACCCACGTCCGCAAGCGCCGCTGAGCCGGTGGAGGACGAAGCTACCCAACGCGCCCTGTCGAACCCCGAGGTCCAGCGGATCCAGCAAGCCTTTCCCGGATCGCAGGTCCGCACCGTGCGAAACTTGAAAGAACAATAGGACACTCCCATGAAACTGCCCGGCAACATGCAAAACATGATGAAGCAGGCCCAGCAAATGCAAGAGCGCCTGCAACTCGAGGTGGCGGCCATCCGCGTGGAAGGCACGGCCGGCGGCGGCATGGTGGCCGTGCGCATGGACGGGCAGAAGAACGTGCTCGGCGTGAAGATTGATCCCGAAGCGGCCGGCGATGTCGAAATGCTGCAGGATATGGTGATGGCCGCATGCAATGAGGCCGTGAAGAAGGTGGACGAAGAAGCCGGCAAGAAGATGAGCGGCATGCTCGGTGGAATGGGGCTGCCCAAAGGCCTCTTCTAGTGCGCCCATGACCGGCATTGGCGGGCTGTCATTCAGACCTGTGGGGCAGACTTCAGTCTGCGCGGGACTCCAGTCCCGCTGCCCGTCCTTGACGCCCAATCGATGCGGGACTGAAGTCCCGCGCAGGCTAAGGCCCGCTCCGCACATCCGTCAGCCCAACCAATCCCATGACTGACTTCGCCGGACCTCTCGCGCGCCTCATCACCGAGTTCAAGCGCCTGCCCGGCATCGGCCAGAAGTCCGCGCAGCGCCTCGCGTTCCACGTCCTGAGAGCCACACAGGAAGACGCCGAGCGCTTCGCCTCAGCCATCCTCGACGTGAAGAACAACCTTCGCCTTTGCTCCGCCTGCAACAACATCAGCGAAGGCGACCTCTGCCCCTATTGCGCCGACCCGGCCCGGGACCGCTCGGTGATCTGCGTCGTCGAGGAGCCGCACAACATCCTCCCGGTCGAAACGACACGGACATTCGAAGGCATGTACCACGTGCTTCACGGTGCCATTTCGCCCCTGCGCGGCATCGGTCCGGAGCGGCTCAAGATCAAAGGCCTCCTGGAACGCATCAGCGCCGGCGACGTACACGAGATCATCCTCGCCACCAACCCCAACGTCGAAGGCGAGGCGACTGCCGTCTACCTGTCGCGACTCATCAAGCCGCTCGGCGTCAAAGTATCGCGCATCGCCATGGGTATCCCTGTCGGCAGCGACCTCGAATTCGCCGACGAAGTGACCATGCTCAAGTCACTCGAAAACCGCCGCGAGATGTAGCGGCGCCTGCGTCTCAGAACCGCTTCGAGACTCCCAGCATCACGGAGTAGTCAGCGAACGCCGCATCGCCGTGCGTGCCGTTGGCGATGTCGGGCACGCTGCGCTTGCGATTCCGCCGCACCGCCCAAGGCGCATTCGCGGAGAACGAATACCCGTGCCATGACGCCAGTAATCCCGGGTCCACCGAAAGAGCATAGCCAGGCCGGCGGAAACCGTTGCTGGCGCCGATCAAATCGCGCACCGGAACACCCTCGTACCGCATCCCGATACTCCATGCCAACCGCCGCATGCGCGGCACCGGCCGCGTGATCCCGCCCCGGAGCAAATATTGATCAGACACCGACATCACCGTCTCACCAGACCGCGTGCGGAACGTGGAGACGCCGTTGGTGTCCCGCGGATTGAACAGGTAGACGCCTTGCAGGTAAGCCCAACTGCGGCTCCAGAACGGCGTGTAGGCGTTGAAGTCCAGCGCGAAACCGGTACCGCCATCGCCCGATTGCACGGATTGATCGGCCGTGGCCTGGATCGGCTTTCCATTGCGGTCGAGCGCCGCGAACATCGCGTTGTACCGGCCAGTGGGTGCCTTCAGCGCGAACCCCACTCCGATGTTGCGGCTCGATTCCGTCGGTGGCCGGAACAGCCACACGCGCGCTCCTACGGTTGCGTCACCCTGGCTGAAGTAGCTCACCTCGCCGCGCGGCACGTAGAGTTGGTCCCGATACTGCTTTACCATGGGCATTGACGCCATCAGGGTCCAGCGCTTGTTCAACTGATAGTTGATCGACACGTCGAACAGATGGATGTTGTTGCGGATTTGCGTCCCGAGCGTCTCGCGTTCCTTCTGCTCCACCGTTCCGATGAAATGGCGGAACGAAGGCAGGTAGCGATATCCGATGCCCAGCTCCCACTTCTGCTTGTGGGGCGCCTTGCCATCTTTGGGACGTTCGCAGAGCACGCCAAGCACGGGCGCGCCTTGTCTGGCAGCCACTCAACCTTGCCCCTGGGCGGGCCCGGCGATCAAGGCCAGTAGCAGCAGACCCCAATATCGGCGGAACAGCACGATGCCTCATAGTATACCCGCTGGTACGCGATGTGTCACAGGGCAAGGCACTGTGCTCTAATGGAGCGCTCCCCCGAGTGACAGAAAGGAAAACAGGAGAAGACGATGTCTACTTCGTTAATCGACACGTTGATGAGCGCGATCGATCCGGCAACTCTGGGATCGCTTGCTTCAAAGCTGGGAGAATCGAAAGATTCCGTTCGAAGCGGTTTGGAGGGCGGTTCGGCGACCATGTTGGCGGCACTGGCCAGCAAGGCCACCGACACCGGTTTCATGGGCCAAGTGCTCGGGCTGTTGGGCAATCCCGGTAACGGCTCGATCGCCTCGACCGTGGCCTCGATGGCTACCGGCGGTGGCGGCGGGGACCTGGCCTCGAAGTTCCTCTCGATGCTGTTCGGCTCCCAACAATCCGGTATCGCCAGCGCCATCGGGCGCGCCGCCGGACTCTCGTCTGGATCAGCCTCGAGCCTCCTCGGCATGGCCGCTCCGTTGTTGATGAGCGTTCTCGGACAAAGGGTGAGCTCGGGCGGACTTGGCGCCGCGGCGCTCGGCGGCTTGCTCAGTTCCGAAGCATCGGGCTTGCAGAAGCTGTTGCCCGCCGGCGTCGGAAGCCTGATCGGTGGCCTGCCTTCGATGGCGGCCGCCGCTCCGGAAGCAGCCTCGTCCAGCGGTTGGATCTGGCCCGTGGCCATCGGTGCATTGCTTGTCGCGGCGCTGTTCTGGTACCTGGGGACGGGTTCGAGCGTCAAGGAAACCGCGCACGAAGCAGCCAAGACCGCGACCGAACATGCCGCCAGCGCCACCACCGCGGTCTCTGACGCGGCGAAATCGGCGTGGGCCGCGCTCGGCGAGTTCTTCAAGCGCAAGCTGCCCAACGGCTTCGAGCTGAGCATCCCCAAGCTCGGCGTCGAAAACCGTCTCATTGACTTCATCGAAGACACCACCAAGGTCGTCGACAAGACCACGTGGTTCGACTTCGACCGCCTCCTGTTCGACACCGGCTCGGCCACGCTGCGCCCGGAAAGCCAGGAGCAATTGAAGAACATCTCCGAAGTACTCAAAGCTTTCCCCAAGGTCAACATCAAGATCGGCGGATACACCGACAACACCGGTGATCCGGCCGCCAACATGAAGCTCTCCACCGATCGCGCCAAGAACGTGATGGACGAATTGGTGAAGCTCGGTGTGGAGCCGTCCCGGCTGACTTCGGAAGGTTACGGCGATCAACACCCCGTGGGCGACAACGCCACTGAAGAGGGCCGCGCCAAGAACCGCCGCATCTCGATGCGCGTCACCGCCAAGTAAGGCCGTTTCTCAGGCTTGCATCTCAGTGGAGGCGAGCTCCGGCCGGGTTGTCGCCGGCTGGCGCTCGCTTTCCGCATCACAGGTTAACGCCGAGGAACCTTTCCGCCGATTCCAGTGTCTGAAGCAAGATGAGGACGCTCGGCGCAATCGCTGTTTGCTGGGTCGCGTGCGCGCAGCAACCTGCGCTCGACCAAGCCTGGGACGCACATCGCATCGCGGAGGCACGGCAGCCGGGGCATACGGCGAAGCTGATGACTTATCTCGATTCGCCGGACCCACGCGTGCGCGGTGCGGCTGTGGACGCGCTTATTCGCACGGGAGCCGTGGTTCCGCAAGAGCGGCTCGGCCGGCTCGATAGCCACATGTTCGACAGCAAGATTGTCCTGCTCGCTCGCGATCCCTCGTCGAGCGGCGTGCTGTTCGATCTTCTCGCGACCGGCCATCTGACTGACATCCGTTGGGCCGCGATCCACAACGTGCTCGCTGCCCGCAAGTATCCGAAGATCGTTGGGCCGCTCCTGAAAAGCATTGTGTTCGATGTGAAGGTGAGCGTCGGAGATCACGGCGCCTCGGTTGGCATCGCCGGCGGTATGCTCTTCTCCACGGGTGGTCCGGCGCCGCCCGGCGGCTTTCCTCCGCCATATTTCTACGTACTGGTTATCGACAGGGCAACCGATGACGAGATCGCCGCGGATGGGGTGCACCCGATCTACGCGCGCCGCGTACTGCCAGGCTGTCAATCGTCCGGACGCATTCCGCGGAATGAATATGCGTTCGGATACATCGCGACGATGCTCGACACGCCACCAGACAGGATGCCGATCCAGTTGTCGAACGACGTCATCGTTCGCCGGGCCGAGGAGGCGGGACCGGCCGTGCGCCGCTTCGGCCGCGCCGTCGACACGATCGTGAACCGCTTGGTTGCTCGCGGGCTGCTGGCTCGAGAGGAGGCGCTCACGTCTCGTCCGAGGCTTGTGGTCACCGTGCAGTAGCTCAGAGCGTCACTGCCAAAGGTGCACCAAACCCCGGATCACCTGCGCCAACACCAGCGCTACCGCTACCGACTTCACGCACTCGCCGCAGGTCAGCACCCCCACCCGCAGCAAGGCCACGATCGCGAGCGTGGAAACGAGGCTGTAGGCGAACTCGCCCACCGAGGCCGCATTGCCCAACGCGCCGATCACCGCCACCGCTCCCAAGTACCACCACCGCCGCTCCGGATGAATCAGCACCAGGAACGCCGCGATCAGCAGGCCCACACCCACCGCCCCTCCCAGCCCGCCCGATATAGACGAGATAACCGCGCTCAGCCACGGCCACGCGCTTTCCACATCGGGCGCGTTCCACATCGGCAGGCCGTAGCGGTCGCCCGGCACACGCATATTGATCCAGCCGAGCACACGCGATCCGCCCCACAGCAGCGCCATCAAGGCCACCACCACCGTTGGCGACACCGGCCGCAGCTTGCGCACGCCCTGCACGGCCCACAAGAACACCTCGAACGCCGCCGCTCCGGCCACTGCCATCACCGCGAGCATCACGCCCCATCCAGCCAATGCCAACGCCCGTGTGGTGTGATAGTCGCCGAGCGGCTGCGTCGTATCGTACTGGCCGTAGAATCCCGGGACCTGATTCAGCGAGCTCAGCGCATACAAAGCCACCAACGCCGCCGCGAACATCGCACACCCGCGCCACCGGATGGGAGCGCGCGGCAACAGCCGCAAGAAGCCCACCAGCGCCATCACGAAAATGCCGCCATAGATGCCCGGGGCCAGGTACCGGGTGATACGCGTGCGTCCGAATTCGCGCAGCCACGCCTCGGGAAGCTTGATGTAGCGGCGATACTCGCTCGGCTTGTCGCCCAGTATGTCGAGTGACACGCGAGCTTGCGCTTCGCCCACTCGAAATCGCTTGTCGCGCCATTCGAACTGATGGTCGACGCGCGCATCGCGCTTCTCTTCCGATGAGTCGACGAGCTCCAGCGAGTCGAGCGGGGCCCCTTGCTCGCGCAAATACTGCTGCGCTAAGGCGAGCGCGTCCGCCTTGGGCAACTGCGCGCCGGGAGCCTTCTCGTCCAGCGTCCAATCGATCCGCCGGACCTTGCGTGTCGAGTCCACGTACACGTAGCGCTCTTCCTTTTGAAGCGGCTTGAAGTAGCGGATGCGCCAAATGCCGGTCCACGTGAATTCGCGCACCAACCTCTGTGCTTCGTCGCGACCCACCTGCCGTCGCAGATACTCGAAGGTGCGCATGTCGAGGTTCTCAGCGAAGTCAGCTACTGCCTTCTCCGGATCCTTGGGCTCGCCTGCAATGGCGATCGCCTCTGTGCGCGGCATCGGCACCTTCACGAAGTCGCCGAACGACGTGGGCTTCAGCAACAGTCCCGCCGCCAGTGCGATGCCCGCCGCAATGTAGAGCAGCATCGGACTCAGTCGCGGCGGCGAAGGATCCAGCGCTGCCACAGCGGTGGGCAGTGGCGGACGCTCGGGCTCGGCCACGGCGCTATTCAACAACACCGGATCCGCCAGGAACCCACCCGCTCCGCGAGCGCGCAGCAAGCCCCAGGCTAGCGGGAAGAGCGCCAGTCCGCTGATCATCGCGCCCGTCACGCGCGGATACCAATGCGGCTCGGCGAGCAAGAACGTGCTGAACAGCGTCGCATCTACTGTGTAGTGCCACACGAGCGTCGCCACGATGCCGAAGCGCAAGAACACCACGCCCGCCACCACGCCGATCAGCCCCACCTCAACGCCGCGGATCCAAGCCGGCTGCTGCGGATAGTTGGCATGCAGAAAGCCCCACACGAACGCAGGCACGATGACGGCGATCCACGTGGAGCCCGTCCAGCGCTTCAGCAATCCCACGCCGATGAGGCGAAACCAGAACTCTTCCATCGTCGCCGCCTGCAGCGACATGGTGAACGGGAACAGCCACGGAAGGAACGATGAGAGCGCGTTCGAGTACTCCACGTCTTGCGGACTCCACACGCCCCACTTCTGTCCGAGCAAGTAGAACGCCACCACGAACGCCAGATGCCCCGCCGCCATCGCCACGCCGACCACCACGCTCGTGTAGAACTCGCGTGTCTGGAATGAGCCTCGCGAGAAGATGCGATCGAAGGCCACGCGGAGCGGCTGCTGCACGCGATACAGCAGCGCGCCGGGCTCAGCCGGGACCAATACCATAAGCAGCGCACCCACGCCCGCGCCCACGCCGGTCAGGATCTGGATGAGCACATTGGTCAGTAGCGGCGCTGTAGTCGGCATCGCGTCGAGCGCGAGCAGTAACTGGTTCCAGTGCCCCACCATCTGTACCGCGCCGAGAGCCAGGCACAGCTTCAGCGTGGTGCCCCACTGCATCTGGTGCCGCCGCAGTGCGGTCACTGTCAGCGCTAGAGTGCCCACCACCAACAACAGCCACAAGCCCGTCGCGATGTTCGCATAGAGCGAGTTCTTCGAGCGCATCGTCTCGAAGTCGCGCTGCCACTTCTCAGGCAGATGCCAGAACTCGCTGTAGCTACCCAGGCGGTCGCCGTGGACCACCACCGTCCACCGCTGAGTAGCCTCTTGAAGCTTCAGTCCCTCGCGTTCCCAGGTGAAGGTGTGGTCCAGCCGCGCCGGCCGCTTCTCCGCGCTCTCGTCCACCAAACGCAGCGGATGCTGCGTCTGCTTCTTCACGAACTCCTCGGCGATGGCGCGTGCGTCCGCTGCTTCCAGCGTCTTGCCCGCGGCCTCTTCCGGGATCACGTGCTCGAAGCCCACCAGCTTGCCGTCTGTGCCGAGCCAGACGCGCATCTCTTCCTTCTCCGGCGGCTTGTACCAGCGGGCGCGCCAGCGCCACACGTTCACCGTACCCGACATCAGGCGGTTGGCTTCTTCGAGTCCGAAGCTGCGTTCGAGGAACAGCCGCACGTCGTCGTCCGGATCGAACAGCGTCAGGTTGAGATAGCCGTTCGTAGCGAGTCCGCGCTCGCGCAGGAAGGCATCGGCGCGCGCAGTGATCTCGGTGCGCGAGAGCTTCAGGTCCAGCGATGCTTGGGGAAACGCGGCGCGATAGTGGCGCGCGATGAACAGGCATGACACCGCTACGATGACGGCGGCGATCGCGGCCAATCGCCAATCAGCCGCCGCCATCGGAACCCGGGCGGGCTCGCGGTGCGGTTCGGGTTGGATCAGTGCTTCTTCAGGCGGCTGCAAGCTGTGGCGGCGCCGGCATGTTCGATGGCGGCCTTGCCCTCTTCGATGTGTTGGATCTTGCCATCGGTGTCGATGACAAACGTGGTCCGGTTGGCAACGCCGCTCGGCATCAGTACGCCGTAGGCCTTGGCCGTTTCGCGTTGGAAGTCACTCAAGATCGGTACCGGCGACTTCAAGACTTCCTCGACCCAATACTTCTGGCTCGGCTTGTTGTCCGTGGAGATGCCGAACACCTTCGCTCCTGCTTCTTCGAATTTCTGGATATCAGCCTGATATCCCTTCATTTCTGCCGTTCAGCCACCGGTGAAGGCGGTCGGAAGAAGGCTAGCACAACGGAGTTCTTACCGCGGAACTCCCCGAGAGTCACAGGCGTGGTGCCGTTGGTCACCGGCAGCTTGAAGTCGGGCGCCATGTCCCCCACTTTCAAGTGCGTTTTGCCGGCCGTTTGAGCTTGGAGCGCCAAGGCGCCGACTCCGGTCAGAAGCAGATGTCGTCGGTTCATGCCGCGATTATCGCATAGTCTTGACGCGGGGGTGCAGTTTCGCCGGAGCACTGGGTCCGGCTATCCTAACGGAAGCCGCATGCTCCACCGCTCTACGCTCCGCGAGATGGCTTCGTTGGCGAGTTCGGGCAAAGTCACTCCCGGCGAGATCGTGCGCGATCACCTGGACCAGATCGAGCGCGCCAATCCCTCGATCAACGCCTTCGTCAGCGTACTTGGCGAGCGCGCGCTCGCTCAGGCCGCGGCCGCGCCCAGGGGACCGCTCTACGGAGTCCCCGTCTCGATCAAAGACAGCTTTGATCTCGAAGACCACCCGACCCTCTGTGGCAGCCGCTTCCGCCGTGGACACAAGGCTGCACGATCCGCCACCGCAGTGGCAAGACTCGAGCGCGCCGGCGCCATCGTCATCGGCAAGACCAACACTCCCGAGTTCCTGGCCAACTACGAGAGCGACAACCGCATCATCGGGCGCACCAACAATCCGTGGAACCTCGAACGCACCTCGGGCGGATCGAGCGGCGGAGAGTCGGCCGCTATCGCCGCGTTCTGCTCGGCGGGCGGCATCGGCAGTGACGGCGGTGGATCCATCCGCTGGCCCGCGCACTGTACCGGCATCTGCGGACTCAAACCCACGCCCGGCCGCATTCCCGCAACGGGACACTTCCCGCTGATCCATCATCCGGGTGGATTGCTCGGCGTGGCCGGTCCGATGGCGCGCAACATCGCCGATCTCCGCCTGCTCTTCGAGGTGCTCGCCGGCTATGACTGGAGCGATCCGTTCTCGGCGCCCGTGCCGCTCACGCGATCGCACGGCGCGGACGTGCGCGTGGGCGTGTGGGAGAGCTTCTATGACGTGCCCGTGCAGCCGGCCGTTCGTGAAGCGGTGCGACACGCCGCGGGCAGGCTGCGCAGCATCGGCGTCGAGACCGCCGACTTCCAGCCACGTGGACTCGAGCGTGCGCCGAACCTGTGGTCATTCTTCTTCTCCGAACTCACCGTGCCCTTCATGCGCGAACTGCTCGAGGGCAGGGAAGCCGAGTCGCATTGGACCAGCACCGAGTTCTACGATCGTCTCAAAGCGAATCCCGATCCCACCGGCAAACAAGTGGTGGAAAACCTCGCCGCGCGCGACGCCATGCGCGCGCATCTGCTTGACCAGATGCGCGACACACCGGTGATCCTCACTCCCGCCGCCGGCGTCACCGCGTTCCCGCACCGGCAGCGCAAGTTCGAGACCGGGAGCAAGGCGATCGGGTTATTCCAGGCGATGATGCCGTTAACGTGGGTAAACTTGCTCGGACTGCCCGCTCTGGTTTTGCCCTTTACACTGGATGGTGAAGGTCTACCGGTGGGTGTTCAATTGGTTGGGCGGCCGTGGGAAGAAGACACGCTGCTCGACGTAGCCGCGCGTCTCGAGCTGATTCGCGACGCCCTTCCGGCACCTCCTGTTCCTTAAAGAGACCGAGGATTTCATGCGACTTGCCATAGCGCTCTCGATTTCCCTGGCTTCGGCCTGCCTGGCCGGACCGAAGATTTTCCCCTACGAGTACGAACAGCACGATTTCCCCAACGGGCTTCGTCTGGTAACCGTCCCCACAGACTTTCCCAACGTGGTGGCGCTCTACATCGTAGTGCAGGCGGGCTCTCGCAACGAAGTGGAGCCCGGTAAGAGCGGCTTCGCCCATTTCTTCGAGCACATGATGTTCCGGGGCACCAAGGAATTCCCGCCCGACAAGTATCAGGCTGTGCTGCAGAAGGCGGGCGCGCACTCGAACGCATACACCGATGACGACCTCACCTGCTACCACATGACGTTCTCGAAGCCCGATCTCGAGACCATGCTCCACATGGAAGCCGACCGCTTCCAGCATCTCGAGTATGCCGAGGCCGACTTCAAGACCGAAGCGCTGGCCGTGCTCGGCGAGTACAACAAGAACAGCGCCGAGCCCGAGCAGAAGATCCACGAGAAGCTCCGCGAGACGGCGTTCCGCACGCACACCTACGCGCACACCACCATGGGCTACCTGAAAGACATCCAGGACATGCCCAATCAGTACGCCTACAGCCGCCAGTTCTTCGATCGCTTCTACCGGCCCGAGTACACCACCATCATCGTGGTCGGCGATGTGAAGAAGGAACAGGTCCGGCCGCTGGTGGAGAAGCACTGGGGCGGGTGGCAGCGCGGCAGCTACCAGGCGGCCGTGCCGGATGAGCCTGCGCAGGGAGGTGCTCGTACCGCGCAGATCGATTGGCCCACGCCCACACTGCCTTGGGTAGTGACCTCGTTTCGCGTGCCTGCTTATTCCGACAGCGAGAAGGACAACGCCGCGCTCGACATCATCTCGTTCCTCGCCTTCTCTGAGAATTCGCCGCTCTACAAGAAGCTGGTGCTCGAACAACAAAAGGTGGATCAGTTGGGCGGCGGCTACGCGGATCACGTCGATCCGTATCTGTTCATCGTCAACGCGCGGGTCAAGAAGAAAGAGGATATGGACGCGGTGCGCGAAGACATCCTCTCGACCTTCGCCACCTACAAGGACACGCTGGTGCCGCCGGAGCGGTTGGAGCAGGTGAAGAAGCACCTGCGCTACCGCTTGGCGCTGGGGTTCGATAGCAGCGAATCGATTGCATCGAGCCTCGCGCGTTACGTGGCGCTGAAGCGGACGCCAGAGACGGTGAATCGCCTCTACGACATTTACGGCCAGATCACGCCCGAGGACCTGCGCAACGCCGCTCGCAAATACTTCAACGAGAGCAGCCGGACCATCATTACCCTCACGGGAGCAACGAAATGAAGCGGGCACTCGCGATTCTCGCTTTGGCTGCTTCGCTGGGTGCGCAGAACATGCGCGTGGTGACGCTCCCCAGCCAGTCACCGCTCGTCACCTTCCGCGTGGTATTTCTCACGGGCTCGGCGAGCGACCCCGCGGGCAAAGCTGGCGTGGCTTCGCTCACCGCGGCCATGCTCGCTTCAGGCGGCACCAAGCAAAAGCCCTACCAACAAATCGTGGAAGAATTGTTCCCGATGGCGGCAAGCATCGATTGGCAGGTGGATAAAGAGATGACCACCTTCTCCGCCACCACGCACGTGGAGAACCTCGAGCCCTTCTACGCGCTGCTGCGTTCCATGCTGCTCGAGCCGGGTTGGCGCAACGAAGACTTCTCGCGCCTGCGCGACGATCAGATCAACGGCTTGCGCGTGGGCCTGCGCGGGAACAATGACGAAGAGCTGGGCAAAGAGGTGCTCTACAACGCGATCTACGCCGGGCACCCTTATGGACACCACAACTTCGGCATCGTATCGAACGTCGCCAAGCTCACCACCGCCGATCTGCAAGCGTTCTATCGCGCCCAGTACACGCAGGCCAATCTGATTCTCGGGATCGCGGGTGGAGCGCCGGAGGGCTTCGTCGATCACGTGAAGAAAGACTTTGCCGCGCTGCCGAAGGGCAATGCCTCGCCGGGCAAGCGGCCCACGCCCGCTCCGATCAAAGGGCTGCCGCTGACGCTCATCGACAAGGACACACGCTCGGTGGCGATCTCTTTCGGCTTCCCGATCAACGTCAAGCGCGGCGATCCCGACTGGGTAGCGCTGTTGGTGGCCAACAGTGTTCTTGGTCCGCACCGTAGTAGCGGAGGACGCTTGTTCCAGCGGATCCGCGAGGTACGCGGTCTCAACTACGGCGACTATTCCTACATTGAGTATTTTCCCAATGGCATGTTCGTGTTCGAACCTGCGGCGAATCTGGCGCGGCCGCGGCAAATCTTCCAGATCTGGGTGCGCCCACTCGAACCGCCCACCGCGCATTTCGCGCTGCGCCTCGCGTTCTTCGAGCTCGAGCGCTTCGTGCGCGATGGCATCACGCAGGAAGAGTTCGACAACACGCGCGACTTCGTCGGCAAGTACATCAACATCCTCACCAAGACGAAGTCCGCCGAACTCGGGTATGCGATCGACAGCGCCTACTACGGAACTCAGGACTTCAACAGCTACGTGAACAAGGGCCTGGCCACCTTGACGCGGGATCAAGTGAATGCGGCCATTCGCAAACATCTGCGGGCAGAGAATCTCCAGGTGGCGATTGTCACGCCGAAGGCTGAGGATTTCAAGAAGAAGCTGCTCGCCAACGAGCCTTCACCCATGAAGTACAACGCGCCGAAACCCGATGACTTGCTGGCCGAGGACAAAATAGTCGAGAAGAAAGCGCTACCGTGGAAGCGAGAGCAGATCCGTATCGTCCCCGTGGACCGCGTATTCGAATAGGAGCCAAACCATGACCATCACCAGACGCGAAAGCCTCGCGATGACCGCCGCCGCACTGGCCACGCGCCTCGACGCTGCCGATTCCAGCACTGGACTCAAGGGTGCGGTGAATCACTCGGTGTGCCGCTGGTGCTACGGCAAGATCCCGCTCGAGGAACTGGCCGCGTCGTCGAAGAAGATCGGCCTGCGGTCGATCGAACTGCTCGGTCCCAAGGAGTGGCCTGTGGTGGCGCAGTATGGGTTGACGTGCGCCATGACCACGGCGCCCAATATCGACGGACTCGGGGGCATCACCAAGGCGTTCAACCGCGTGGAGCATCACGACAAGCTCGTGCAGGTGTACGAGGAGTGGATCCCGCTGGCGGCCAAAGCGGGCTTGCAGAATTTGATCTGCTTCTCGGGCAACCGCGATGGGCAGCCGGACGACGTGGGCATCGAGAACTGCGCCAAGGGCCTGAAGCGGCTGATGAGCGCGTGCGAGAAGAACAACGTCACGATGGTGATGGAGTTGCTCAACTCGAAGGTGAACCACAAGGACTATCAGTGCGACCACACCGAGTGGGGCGTGGAACTCGCCAAGCGCATTGGCTCGGAGCGGTTCAAGCTGCTCTACGACATCTATCACATGCAGATCATGGAAGGCGACGTGATCGCGACCATCAAGAAGCATCACGGCTACATCGCGCACTATCACACGGGCGGCGTACCCGGGCGGCACGAGATCGACGATACGCAGGAGCTGCACTATCCGGCGATCATGAAGGCGATTCTCGATACCGGCTTCAAGGGCTTCGTGGCGCAGGAGTTCATCCCGGCGCGGCCAGAGGCGTTGAAGTCGCTCGAGCAGGGTGTTCGGATTTGCGATGTCTAAGCGGGAGTGAACCGTGTACCGCGAACCGCGGATAGCAGCACCGGGGCGGGACTCTCGTGAAACTCGTTTGCTCGAGAAGAGCTCCGTCGCCGATTGTGGGGCAGGCTTCAACCTGCGCGGGACTTCAGTCCCGCTGTCAGTGCCCCGAGCCCAACGTCTTCCCGCCCCCGGCACCTGCGCCGAGGTCCGCGAAAACATGCCGGCCCCGACCCCAGCACGAGCCACGCCGTGTACGGCGAGTGTTGCCATGTGGGGCAGGCTTCAGCCTGCGCGGGACTTCGGTCCCGCCGCCGATACCCACATCGAAGCCCGCGAAAACATCCCGGCTCCGACCCCAGCACCTGCCTTTCCGTGTAGGGCGGGCTTTAGCCAGCGCGGGACTTCAGTCCCGCCGGCCCACGCACCAGCACGCGGCAGGGCCCGCCGCCCCCCGGAGCCGCTCCCATGAAGGTCCAATTCTTCTACGTCGAAGCCGGCGGCGGACACAAGAGCGCTGCCACGGCCCTGAAGACCGTCATCGAAAAACAGAAACGCGGCTGGGACGTCGAACTCGTCAATATGAATGACGTGCTGGGCGCCACGGACGTGATGAAGAGACTCACCGGCAAGTCCGGCGAGGACTACTACAACCTGATGCTCAAGAAGGGCTGGACCTTTCTTGCCCCGTGGCTCATGCCGCCCATGCATGCGTTGATCGCCGCGCTGCGTCCGCGCCACGTCAAGCTCCTTGCCGAATTCTGGCGCCGCGATCCGCCTGACATAGTGGTGTCCGTGATGCCCCACTTCAATCGCACGATGTTCCTCGCGCTGCGCGAGGTGAGCTCCACCATTCCTTTCGTCACGATCATCACAGACTTCGCCGACATCCCGCCGCGCGTCTGGCTCGAACGGCAAGAGCAGTACGTCATCTGCGGTACGGACCTGGCGGTGCAGCAAGCCACGATCTACGGGCATCCGCCGGACCGGGTCTTTCGTGTCAGCGGCATGATCCTGCGTCCATCGTTCTACGAAATCCAACCGATCGACCGTCCGCTGGAGCGGGCCGCCTACGGCCTCCAGCCCGATCTCGCAACGGCACTGGTGCTGTTCGGGGGCGAGGGATCGAAGGCGATGATCGGCATCGCGGAGCGTCTGGGAAGGTCGGGGCTCCCGCTGCAAATGATCCTGATGTACGGCCGCAATGAAAAGCTCGGCGCAAAGCTGCGCGCGTTGGAGTTGCCGGTGCCTGTGCATGTGCGGGGATTCACCAGCGACGTTCCCAAGTTCATGCAGATGGCGGACTTCATGATCGGCAAGCCCGGACCCGGCAGCATCTCTGAGGCGATGGCGCTCGAGTTGCCTGTGATCGTGGATTGCAACGCGTCCACCATGCCGCAGGAGCGTTACAACGCGCAGTGGCTGCTCGAAAAGAAGGTCGGCCTGGTGGTCTCGGATTGGGGTGAGATTGTGGGGGCTGTGCGGTCGTTGCTCGAACCGAACCGGCTCGGGCAGTTTCGTGAGCGGGCGGCGGCTATCGATAACCGCGCGGTCTTCGAGATTCCGGATATCCTGGCTGGGATTGCGGCCCGGCACGCAGCCTGAAGAAAATCGGGCGTTCCGCCGATGGAACGGTCGAGGGTTTCGCTCGGGGGGACGGAACTTTTCGGAGGGTAATGGAGTCTATAGAAGTATGAAGTATTGGCTGTACTTCATCGCTAAGCTGCTCGCGGTGGGCGGCTTCGTCCAGATGCTTTGGTTTGCTTTCAAGGCGGTGCTGCCGGAGCCCAAAGCATTCATGCGCGTGAAGTTGACATCGTTCGGGCATGACTTGGAGTATACGTTCGCGGCCCTGTTCGTGGGGCTAGTGGGCGTCGGGTTGATCTACCTGTCGATTCTGGACCAGCGGTATCGATGTCGCACGTGCCTACGGCGGCTCCGGATGCCGGTGTCGCGGGGTTCGTGGAATCATCTCTTCCTTGGGCCGCCTCGGACCGAGTACATTTGTACGTACGGCCACGGGACGCTTCGGGTGCCGGAGGTGCATCTGGCTAGCCCAGAGAAGACAGACTGGCATCCGATTGACGACATGTGGCAGGAGCTGTACGAGCTGGAAGAAACACGCAAGTAACAGCGTCACTGGAGCTATGATGGCTCCATGGCGGTCCGCGCCGCTCTAACTGGCCTAGGTGTGGTGGTGGCCGGGGTATAGCCTGGATTCTGCTGGCATCAGCCAACTTCTCGATCTCGCCAGCTATCCCGTGGTCTGTGCCGATCATGGCCGGCGTGCTCGCCGTCTACTGGCGCTTCCTCGGTGGCCACTTGGGCAAAGCGGCTACGGCGAAACTGCGCCGGTTGCGCCTGCGCGCCAATCCCGTCAGTGCCCAGGGGTGGCTTTGGTCAGCGGTTGGATTCGCCTGTGGCTTCCTGGCTCTCAACGGACTGAAGGTGGTGGTCAACACACTCGCGGACGCCACCCCCGCCGCTCCGCCCGACATCTCGAAGCTCCCGCCCTACGCGGTGCTCGCCTATGTGTTCATGATTTCGCTGGTGGCCGGGGTGACTGAAGAGGCCGGACTTCGCGGCTACCTGCAGGGACAACTCGAACCCGTGTACGGTCCCGCACGGGCGATTCTCATCGGCGGACTGGCGTTCTGGGTGGGGCACTTTCTGCAGTTCGCCTCGAAGCCAATCCTCTTCTTCGCGTCGATCTGGTATTTCCTCGCCGCTGCGATCCTGCTCGGCGTGCCTGCCTGGTTATGCAATTCCATCGTGCCCTCCGTGGTGCTCCACGCCCTCGGCGACATTGCATTCACGCTCTTCTTCTTGTGGCGTACGTCGCATCACGCCTTCGCCGACAAGGCCGCGTTCGGTGACGCGTTCTTCAACCGCTCGGCCATCGCGGCCATCCTAGGCGCCGCGGGAGCATTTCTCGCCTATCGTCAACTGGCGACAAGAAGGTCTGACTCCGGCGCGGCGCAAAAATCGGCCGTGCCTGGCTGATGGTGCCTCACCTCGGCAGTGGCCGATGACCGCCGCGAGTGATCGGCATTGTATGCTGAAGCTTCGCTTTCGAGAAGAACATGAAGCTCCCTCCCGCACCCGCCCCTGAAGAAGCGCGCGAGCTCGCGCTGGCCGTAGTGGCCGCCGACAAATTTCCGACCATGGCCACCATGGATGGCGACCAGCCCCGCGTGCGACCCGTCTCGCCGGTCCGAACCGACGGCTTCACCGTCTGGGTGGCGTCGATGCGGAGCTCGAACAAAACCGGCGAACTCGACCGCAACCACAAAGTGGAGCTCTGCTACATCACCCCTGACCATGATCAGGTCCGCATCACGGGCGTGGCCGAGACGGTCACTAGCGGAGAAGAGCGCCAGTCGATCTGGGACTCGAACCCGCTCCTGCGCGCGTATCTGAAGTCGGTCGACAACCCTGAGTTCATGCTCTATCGGATCCGCCCCTTGCGAATTCGCTTCATGCGGGAGTGGGCGCTCGAGTATCACGAGGTTCCGCTCGAAGGAGCGCCGTCATGAGACTCGCCTTCGCAATCGCCGCGTTGGCGGCAGCGGCGTCCGGCAAAGAACTCGCGCGATGGGACGCGTCGCCAACCTCACGGGAGGCCGGCATACGCGTCGACAAGGCGAGTTCCCCCTGGCGCATCGAACAGGGTGTGGCGCGGATCAAGCCGAGCGACGACATGTACTCCCGAGCGGCGTTTCGCTTGGAGATCGACGCCGCAGGCGCCGGTCCGCAATGGCTCGTGATCGAGTTCCTGGACCGTGGCTACAGCTTGATCACTCTATCGCCCGGCGTGGCCGAGACACGCCAGTGGGGACCCGCCCGCGTGAATTCGGGCAAGGTGCGTAGGTCGGTTTTTCAATTCGACACAGGCGCCCCAAAGAAGCTCGCCATCGAGGGGCTCGACCATGTGCGCAGCATCGCCGTCACCGATGAAAAACCTCCGACCGAGCCTGCGCCGCTGGTGGAACCCGCGGTGAAGTTTGCCGTCGCGGGCGAGCGCGTCAGTTCCGTGCCAGGCGACGCCACCTCTCCGGAACAAGTGGAACAGGCGCTCGCGGGCATCCGCAATCAAGCTCCACTGCTGCGCGCGCTCGGCTTCAACGCCGTCGAGACCTACGTGCGCTGGGGCCACGTGGAGCGCCAGCAAGGCGTCTATGACTGGAGCTTCTATGACGCGATTCTCGGCGAGATCGAGAAGCAAGGCTTGCAGTGGTTTCCGATGCTGCTCGCCGGATCGGGCTATGCGCTTCCCAAGTGGTTCTACGATTCGAAAGACAACTACGGCTTCCGGTGCCTCGAACACGGCGTCGTGCATGACACCCAGTCGATCTTTCATCCGCTGCAGACTGAGTACGCCAAGCACTTCATCGAGGAGTTCGGCAAACACTATGGCACGCGAGCGTCGCTGCTCGGGATCCGGCTCGGTCCGAGTGGCGACTATGGCGAGGCCCAATATCCGGCGCGCGGACCGGGATATGGGTTCCGCCAGAGTCATACGCATATTGGTTATTGGGCGGGCGACGACTTGGCGAAGCAGTCGTTTCGCGACCACATGCGGCTCGAGTACGGCGAGATCGCGAAGTTGAATGAAGCGTGGGGAGCGAAGTTCGGCTCTTTCGCTGACGTGCAGACGTTCCTGCCGGAAAATGCGCTCACCCGCCGCCAGCGGATCGATTTCGCCAATTGGTACATGGGCGCGATGAGCGATTGGTGCGAGAAGTGGGCCATCTGGTCGCGCGCGGCGCTGCCGGGCAAGCCGATTCACCAGTCGTCGGGCGGATGGGGTCCGGTGCCCATCGGAACAGACTACAGCTTTCAGGCGCGGAGCATGTCACGCGTGCAGGGCGGAATCCGCCTCACCAACGAGAGCGACGATTTTCCTGACAACTTCACAATCACGCGGATGGCCAACTCCGCGGCGCGATTCTACGGGGCTGCACTTGGCTATGAGCCCGGTGGGTACGGCAGCAAGCGCGGCGTGATGGCGCGACTCTACAACGCCGTGACCACGGGAGCGGTGCACCTCTTCTACTACATCAGCAACCTGGCCTCGAATGATCAGGCGATCGATGCCTGGGTCCGCAATGCGAAGATGCTGGATCAGCGAGCCAAGCCGGTGATCGACGTGGCGGCCTACTATCCCGATACGGCGCTGAAGCTCGACGACGAGGTGCTGCGTTATCGCTGGGCGTCGACGTTCTTCACGGTCGGCCGCACCTTGCGCGAGCAGGTCGACTTTGACTACGCGAGCGAACAGATGATTCTAGACGGAGCGCTCGACCGGTACAAGGTTCTGCTGTTTCTGTGGGGCGCCATCGTCGAGAAGCCGGTGCTCGAGCGAATGGACCAATGGGTCCGCAACGGTGGCACGCTCGTGTTCGCCCCGCGGCCTCGGGGAAATCCGGTGACCGTGGAAGGCGACGGCTCGATCGCGGCGAAGTGGCTCGAAGGCGATACGGGGAAGGGAAGAGTGATCCTGTGGCGGGGCGATGTGGTCCCGGCGCGGCATTACGCCGAGTGGGTGCGCGATCTGGTGCTGAAGACCCCAGGGATCCATCCGCGGGTGCAGGCGGCGCTTCGAATGCAGAAGCCGGACACGGTCTACTGGAGTGTGCTCGAGAATGGGAAACTCGCATTGCTGAACTTCGATGGCAAACCCGCGACGGTGAAGCTGGCTTCGGGGAAGGTCGTGACCATCGGCCCGTATGAGCCGAAAATGGAATGATGCATCGCAGATTGTTCCTGCAGTCCGTGCTGGCGCCGGTTGCGTTGGCGCAGTATGAAGAAAGCCGCGGTGAAACACCGTGGGTGCCGTCACCGGACGAAGTGATCGAGACGATGCTGCGGCTGGCGCGCGTAACGCGGGACGACGTGGTGTATGACCTGGGCTGCGGCGACGGCCGCATTATCAACATGGCCGCCAAGAAGTTCGGAGCGCGCGGCGTCGGGATCGACATCGAACCGGAGCGGATCAGTGAAGCCTCTGAGGCGGCTCGCGCGGCCGGTGTGAGTGACCGCGTGCGATTTGTCGAGCAGGATTTTCACCAGGCCGACGTGAGCAGTGCGACGGTGGTGACGCTGTATCTGTTCACAGCAGTGATCGCGAAGCTCAAGCCCAAGCTGCAAGCCGAATTGAAGCCGGGCACACGGATCGTCGCCTATCACTTCAACGGGATGGGCGATTGGAAGCCGAGGAAGGTAGTCCGCAAGCACCGCCATCCCGTGTATCTCTGGGTGGTGTAGGGGCTGCTCGAGCCGGCTTGGGCCTACCTGGGCTTCTCCAAAGACTCGCGGTTGTGATCCGCGGCGCGCACGCCTTGTCGCGCTCCAGCGTCACTCCCGCTTCCTCATGCGCGGTTCCTCGCCGGCGTACGAGCTTCAGTCTCGCACTCCGGCTGGCGTCGCAGGAACCGAAACCATCACTCGAATCGAAGCGCGCCCTCTGGGCGGTAGGAGCATGTCCACCGAAAGGAGGTGCCCGTTGTTTGGTGCGCCGGAGCCGCTCGCCACCCGCCACCAATGGCAGCGGCCGGGACATCCCAGCCCCATCGAAGCAGACCGTACCCGTCACTCGGCTCGATGACCTAAGTCCACAACGGAACCTTGGCCCGCTCGCTTACCATTCCCCACTACGCGCGCCCGTAACGAGCATGTTTGCCGAAAACGTCGCCAGGCGCGGTTGTTCGGTGCGCCGGAGCTGCTCGCCGCGCGCCACCAGTGGCAGCGGCCGGGACTTCTCAGCCCCAGCGAAGCACACGGTACCCGCCATTCGCGTGGCTCGATGACTCAGTCCACAACGGAACCATGGCCCGCTCGCTTACCATTCGACACTACGCGCGATCATTCTCAGAGCCATATCGCGTGCCAGCAGTTTGTCGCGCTGCCCGGTCGCTGTGAGGAACAGCGGACGGCCACGGTGCTGTATGGCGAACACGCGGACCCGGTATGGGATCTTGCGCTCGGGATGGATGAAGTCGAAGGTGTAAATCACGCCCGGCCGCCCGGGTGTTGAGAATCCTTCCAGATCGCCGCCGCGGTCCACTTCCACTCTCGTGGCCTTGAAGCGGTCGCGCAGGGATTGAATGTATTCCTGCTCGTTCGTCTTGTCCTCTTCGGGAGACCACACCGAGTAGACCTCCGGGTTGCTCTCGTGATTGGGGTCGACCTTCACTCCAGGAGGCAGCAGCGTGGCGCCGAGTTCGGCCGGCTCCACATTCCAACCGTCGGGCAGTTCCACACGAAAGCCGAGAGGATGCTTGAACTTCTTCTTGGCCTCCGCTGCGGGAACCAGTGCCAAAAGCAAGCAGGCTACGGCGAGCACTCGCTCAGGACGCATCTTCGATACCTCTGCGGCGGAAACCTGACCGCCGTCATTTCGGCTAACTGTGCCGGATCACCAGCACGTCGCCGTCTTTGACAATGTAATCCTTTCCTTCCAGCCGTAACAAGTTGCTGCCGCGGAGGCCCGAGTAGCCGCCGCCGTCGACGAGGTCTTTCCAGTTGACCACTTCGGCGCGGATGAACTTCTTTTCGAAGTCGGAGTGGATGGCTCCGGCGGCTTCTTGCGCGCGGCTGTGCTTACGAACGGTCCACGCGCGGACCTCGGTATCGCCGGCGGTCAGGAACGACATGAGCCCGAGCAGATCGTACGTACCGGTGATCACACGGTCGAGTCCGGGCTCCTTCAGCCCGTAGCTTTCCATCACCTCGCGAGCGTCATCTCCGGTGAGCTCCGCCAACTCGGCTTCGATCTTGCCGCACACGGCGGCGATGCCAGTCTGCGGGCGGCCGCCGAGCGGTCCGCTGCGGAACTTCTCTTCCACCTCGTGGAGCTTGGGTGCATCGGCCTCGCCGAGGTTGAGCACGTAGAGCATGGGCTTCTGCGAGAGGAACTGGAAGCCGCGGAGAAGCTTCTCTTCGGCGCCGGAAAGCTCGAGAGTACGCAGGGGCTTGCCGTCTTCGAGCAGCGCCTTGCACTGGATGAGGAGTTCGTGCTCGCGGTCGAGGTCTGCGCTCTTGATCTTCTTGCGATCCTTGTCAACGCGCTCGAGGCGTTTTTCCACCACCACAAGGTCGCTGATGATCAATTCGGTGTCGACGTCGTCGGCGTCGCGCACGGGATCGACCGAGCCCTTCTCGTGCGGCACGGTGTCATCGTCGAACACGCGCAGTACGTGGGCGAATGCGTCCACCACGCGGAGGCTGGCGAGAAAGCTTTGCTCGCGGAGCGACTCCTTCGAAATCGCCGGCGAGTCGAGATACTCGACGGTGGCGTGCGTAACCTTGGGCGGTTGGAAGATGGCCGCCAGCGCGCCAAGCCGCGGGTCGGGCACTTTGGCCACGCCGACGCGCACTTCCATGGCGCCGATGCGAGCCGAGTCGTGAACGCCGGTGAGGATCGTGAAGAGAGAAGACTTGCCTACCATCGGCAGGCCGACAATCGCTGTTTTCATGAGGGAGTATTTACAGAGGAACGTCTACCAGGGTCAGAATTTCTTCGAGGATGCGGGCGGCGGTATCGGCGCCGCGCTGCGAAAGCGAAACGCGCGAGTTCACCACTACGCGGTGCGCCCACACTGGAACCACCAGCCGCTTGACGTCTCCCGGGACGACGTAGTCGCGGCCTTCCACGACGGCGAGCGCCTGGGCGGCTCGATACAGCGCCTGCGTGCCGCGCGGACTGACGCCGAGCGAGAGCCGTTCGTGATTGCGCGTCTTGTCGGCGATGGCGAGCACGTAGTCGATCAGAGAATCGTCGACCGAAACAGTCGAAGCCTGCTGCTGCAGCGTCAAAACGTCGTGGGCCGAAAGGATTCCTTCGCGCGAGAGCGGCGTTGCGGCGTGGTCTTGCTGGCGGAGGATGGCGCGCTCGCTGCGGGCGTCGGGATAGCCGATGCGCAGGCGCAGCAGGAAGCGGTCGAGTTGGGACTCCGGCAGCGGATAGGTGCCGTGATGCTCCACCGGATTCTGGGTGGCGATCACCATGAACGGAGCCTCGAGCGGATAGGAGTAGCCGTCGATGGTGACCTGCGTCTCGTTCATTGCCTCGAGCAGCGCCGATTGGGTCTTCGGCGTGGACCGGTTGATTTCGTCGGCGAGCAGGAAATTGGTGAAGATCGGGCCGCGCTTGAATTCGAATTGCTGCGTCTGGGCGTTGTAGATAGTGACGCCGAGCACGTCCCCAGGCAGCAGGTCGGCTGTGAACTGGAGCCGGTGGAACTGGCACCTCACGCTGTTGGCAAGCGCATGCGCGAGCGTGGTCTTTCCCACCCCGGGAACGTCTTCAATGAGCAGGTGCCCCTTGGCGATGAGGCACACGAGCGACATGCGAATCACTTCTTCCTTGCCGCGCAAAACCTCGCTCAAAGACTCCTCGAGCAGGTGAATCTGCGCCGCTGACGCGGTGGTTTCCTGCTCCACGTTCATCTCTTGTTCATGATAGCTGGAAAAGCAAAGGGCCACCGTGTTTTCACACGGTGGCCCGATCGTGACAACGTTGCTTACTTGATGAACAACACGGTGTTGTCAGCCGAAGTGCGGCCGTCAGGGGTGACGATCCGGACCTGGTTGTTCTGGCCTACCTTCGCGTTAGCGGGAACGCGGATGTTGATCTGGTACAAGCCGCTGATGCCGCCCGCGGTGGAGCCGATGTACAGCACGTCCGCGGCGCTCATGGTGACACCTTCCCAAGTGAGTTTGACGTCGAACTTTGCCTTGGCGGCGCCCGGAATGATTTCGCCGGACTGGTAGAACGGCTCGAGCTGTCCGAGGCCAGTGGCGTAGAGGGCCACGATTTCACCTACCTTGGATGGCCGCACGTTGGGGAAGAGGTCGGGGTCGCCGGACAGAGATCCGTCTGCTACGTTGACAGCCGCGATGCACGGCGTGGGCAGCAGGCGGAAGAAGCCGGGAGAGTACTCGGTAAGCGGGATGTTGACCGGGTCGCTCTTGATCTCGCGCGAAGTGCCCGGATTGAGTACTACTCGGACCGGAGTGTTGCCGAACGCCGTGAGACTGGGCACTTGGGCGTTGATCTGCGTCGGGTTGACGAACAGCACCGGTGCGCGCGTGGTTCCAACCTCGACAGCCATGCAGGCCAGTTCCTTCGGGAAACTGCTGTTTTCGAAGTCTTCGAGTCCGGCTGTGCGGTTTTGGCCCGCCGCCTGGAATCCGGTGCCGCCGAGAGTGATGATCGAGTTCATGCCGATGGAGCGGTCATCGAACGAGGCGCCGTTGCGGATGGCGGAGATGCGAGGCGTGCCGGTGAGATTGCAGCTCTCGGCGGCCACTTTGACGTTCGTGTTGTAGATGTAGTCGCCTTGGTTATTGCTGTTGTTGTTGGCGGCGTTACCGGCGGCGTAGAAGATGACCTCGCCGCCATCCATCGGAGGAGTCCACTCGATCTCCCACATGTTGCTCGTGCGTTGGCCCGCGAAGTTCGACGTGAGGTTATGGGTGGCGAACTCGGTTGTGCCCGCACACGGGGCCGGCGTTCCGGCGGCGCAGACTACGCGAATGGCGTCGGTGGGAGTAAACGTTCCGGCCTGCTTGGTTTCATCGGAAACGAAGCGGGCGGTCAATTCGAAGCCCCACTTGCTGGCTTGCGGATCCTGGAGCAGAACTCGAATCGTCTGCTTCACGCCGGGCTTGTACGGCCGGGCAAAGACGGTGAGCTTGCCGGCTCCCGAGTTGAGGTCAAAAGTACGGTGGCAGGCGGTGCAGGTGGTGCCGGTGGCGTCAGACGGCACACCGGCGCGCAGGGCCGGCGGACCGGCACTGAAGGCGAGTAGGGTGGACGGCAGGGCGGCCAGGGCGGCGCCGAGGGCGAGCTTCGAGAGACTCGAGCGAATACTCACGGGCGAATTCTCCTTGTCATTGGATGGTTGTGAATAAGTTCTGCCCCGTGGCAACTCCGTCGATCGTAGTCTCGATCGCGATGTCGCCCGAGGCAACGTTGGGTACGGTTACATCGATACGGCACAGCCCGACGAACGGCGGCGTGAGAAACGCCTGGACGCTCGTGGCGACTGTTTGTCCGAAACGAACTTGCACGGGTGAGGCGAGGTTCCGGATTTCGGAAACCACTCGGCCAGCGGGCGAAGCGGGATTTGTCGGTCCGCAGCCCACGGCGTAGATGATGATTTTTTCGCCCGCCGCGGCGGGCTTGAACGGAGCTCCGGCGATCAGATTGGCGCGGCCGACGAACGTGGTTTGATCGAGATGGAGCGCTGCCACGTATTGCTTTCCGCCGACGTTGAAAGCCGGGGTGGTCAGCATGGCCGGAGAAACCTTGGTTTTCGTGATGGTGGTCTTGCTCGAACCCGCGGGATTGATCACTTCCACATCCACCGGGCCAACGGAGTCGTCGTCAGGCGAGTTCACGTTGATCTGCGTCGGGCTGATGTAGTTGATGAAGCCGTTCTTCCCGTTGATCTTGACGCTGATCCCATCCAGCGATGTGGGCCCCAGCGTGCCGTTCTCGGTGAAATCTCCGCCCGCCCACGAGCGCGTGGTCGGCGAGAGATTGGTCCCGAAGATCTGCAGCCAAGTGCCGGAGCTGAGCGCGGCTTTGTCGCTGAACGACTGTAGAATGGGCTGCTCCGAGCGAATCTCGGGCTTCTGTGCCGGGGCGGCGGGGGTAAGCGTGAAATTGTTGAGGAAGATGCGGTCGCCGTTTTCGCTACGGTTTCCATTGGCCGCATTGCCGGCGGCGAATACCTTGATATCGCCCGATGCGGTTGCCGGTGGAGTCCACTCGATTTCGAAGGAGTTGTCACCGCGCTTGGGATTGGTGTGGGTGGGATATTCCACGTTCGCGTCCGGTCGACAGGGCTTTTCACGGCCGTCGGCACAGATCACCTGAGTTTCGGCGTTGACCGAAGCGAATGATCCGGCCTGCTGGTTATTCGCCAACCGGGCGGAAACTTCGAACCCATAGGCTGCCGTCGAAGCACCGGTCACGCGGATGGTCCAGCGCTGCTTGACCCCTGGGGTGTAAGTGGTGCCGCCGCCAAAATCGATCTCGACGCCGCTGCCGCGAGTGGGATTGCCGGTGCCGGTATGGCAGCGAGCGGTTGCGCAACCTTGCGGATCCTCACCAGGGCCTGACGTGTAGCCGGGGTCCGCGCCGGTTTGTTTGCCGATGATTACCAATGGGATCGTGCCCAATATTAGAACTGTCTTTGCGGTGAGAACCGCAGTATGCCTTCTCATACCCACTTGAACCCCAATTCCTTCAAGTCTACCCGAGGAATTCCGCACCACTTGTTAAATCTATTGGAATCCTGCACTTACCGAAGATTCAACGCCTTGCGCGCAATGGTACTCAGGGGAAGGCGCGAGAGGACCTCACGCGTCTTCCATTCAAACTGTTTCGGCGCGCGAGGAGCGGAACTCGCGACAACCGTAAATCTATACTTGTAAATAGTGATCGTATGCCGGAAGGTCCCTAGCACTTCACCCAGGAGCGCTTGGGGTAGCTGGTCCGGCTCCGGAAGCTCCCAAAATCCAGCCATGCGGGAGTCGTCCGGTGGACGCTGCCATACTAGGATACCTCTTTTTCCTTCGACGAGGAGTAGGGTCCTGGCTACGTCTACCGAGCGCGCCTTTCGCAGCTTCACCGGGAACTCCGACTGGCGGTTTTGCCTTCGCGCCGAGCAGTGTTGCTGAAGCGGGCAGATCAGGCATTGAGGATCGCGGGGCAGGCAGACGGTGGCGCCAAGTTCCATCAGCGCCTGATTGAACGCGCCGGGCTGTTCGCGATCGAGCAGAGCCTGGGCGGAGTCGCGCAGACGCGCCTTCACTACTGGAGAGCCGATGTCGCCGGGTTCGGCATTGAGCCGGCTCATGACCCGTGCGACGTTGCCGTCGAGGACAACGGTGGGCAATCCGAAAGCGATGCTGCCGACCGCTGCCGCGGTATAGTCCCCCACGCCTGCGAGGGCTCGGATACCCTCTAACGTGGCAGGGAAGCTCCCCAGTTCGTGGATCTGCTTCGCGGCCTTCTGGAGATTCCTGGCCCGAGAGTAGTAACCCAATCCGCTCCAATAGGTTAGGACCTCTTGCTCAGGTGCTTCTGCAAGCCTCTCCACTGTCGGAAACTGTCGAAGAAACCGCTCGTAGTAGGGGATCACGGCCGCCACCCGGGTCTGCTGTAGCATGATCTCAGACACCCAGATGCGGTAGGGATCCTGGGTGCGCCGCCACGGGAGGTCGCGCTTGTTGGCGTGGTACCAGTCCAGAAGATTTCGCCGAATCTTCGCCTCGGGGTGCTCAACGGCTTTCCGCATTGTTAAGATGGTACTTCCCCGTGCCCGAACCCCGTCAAGAGTCCATCGCCCTGCGGGGCGCCCGCGTGCACAATCTGAAGAACCTGACGCTCGAAATCCCACACAATCTGCTAACCGTGGTGACGGGCGTGTCGGGCTCGGGTAAGTCGTCGCTCGTGTTCGATACGATCTACGCGGAGGGGCAGCGGCGCTACGTGGAGTCGCTCTCAGCGTACGCGCGGCAGTTTCTCGATCGCATGGAGAAGCCCGACGTCGATGGCATCGACGGGATCGCTCCGCCGATCGCGATCCGGCAGAAGAACACCACCCGGAATCCACGGTCGACCGTGGCGACCTCGACCGAGATCTACGACTACATGCGCCTGCTGTGGGCGCGCGCCGGGCGGACCTTCTGCCCCAACTGCGGCACCCGTGTGATGCGCGATACCGTTGACCACGTCTCGGCGCAGATGATCACTGAACCGGCGGGCTCGCGCTGGTACGCGCTTTTCCCGCTGCCGGCGAAGCTGAAGACCGACGCTTTGCGCGACCACCTGTTCGAGTTGCGCAAGAAGGGCTTCAATCGGCTGTTTCAGACCGGCCGCACGTTCGAGTTCTCGACGCCCGAGTCACTGCTCGAAATCGACTTCTCGAAGCCGGTGTTCGCGCTGGTGGATCGGCTCGCCATCAATGACGCGAGTGACCTGCGCCAACGCGTGGCCGACGCGATCGAAATCTCGTACCGCGAAACGGGCGAAGTGGTGTTCGAATCCGCGGATGGGCAGACCAAGCTCCGCTTCAGTGAGCGGTTCGCGTGTAAGACGTGCGATCTGACGTTCCAAACTCCGGAACCGAATCTGTTCAGCTTCAACTCGCCCGCCGGCGCGTGTCCGCGGTGCCAAGGGTTTGGCAACACGATCGATTATGATCCGGCACGGGTGATCCCCGATCCGTACCTCTCGATCAAGCAGAACGCCGTACATCCGTGGTCGCGGCCGCAGTATCAGTGGGCGCAGAAAGACTTCCTGTTGACGCATCGAGGGCGGGTTCGGCTCGACGTCCCCTATGTCGAGCTGACGCAGGCCGAGAAAGACAGCTTGTGGCGGGCGATCCGCGAGTTCTTCGCCGAGGTGGAATCGAAGAAGTACAAGGTGCAGGTGCGCGTGTTCCTGAGCCGGTATCGCGGCTATGCCGACTGCCCGGAGTGCAATGGAGCGCGCGTCCGCAAAGAAGGTCTGAACATCCGCGTGGGCGGCCTCACGATCGCGCAGGCCGTGCGGAAGAACATCGCCGAGGCGCTCGCGTTCTTCGATGGACTCGAGCTCTCGAAGGAAGAATCGGTCATCGCGGACAAGGTGCTGGTGGAGGTCCGCCAGCGGCTCCGATTTCTGAACGACGTGGGTCTCGACTACCTGACGCTCGATCGTCTCTCGGCGACTTTGTCGGGCGGCGAGGCGCAACGAATCCAGTTGGCCACGTGCCTGGGCTCGCGGCTGGTGGGCGCGACCTACGTGCTCGACGAGCCCTCGATCGGGCTGCATAGCCGCGACACGGGGCGGCTGGTGCGAATCCTGCACGAATTGCGCGATCTGGGGAACACGATCCTGGTGGTGGAGCACGATCCGGATGTGATGCGGGCGGCTGATCGGATTCTGGACTTGGGTCCGGGTGCGGGCGAGACCGGTGGGCGGGTGGTGTTTCACGGGACGCGCGACGAGTTGTTCAGCCCCACGGCTGCCACGCTGACGGCGCGCTATCTACGGAATGAACTCCGCACTTCTGCACATCTCGAGCCACGTCAGGTGAATCGGCGGCGGATGATTCGAGTTGAGGGATGCCGCGCACACAACCTCAAGAACATCGACGTGGAGATCCCGCTCGACATGATGGTGGCGGTGACGGGCGTGTCGGGATCGGGGAAATCGACGCTGGTGCATGAGGTGATCTACAAGGCGCTGGGTGGATCGGTCTCGACGCCGTTTGCGGGGCAGGCGACTGAAGAAGAAGCGGGCGGGGAAGACGGGCCGCCGGCGCAGAGCTGGCGCAAGATCGAGGGCAAGCAACTGGTGGGCGAGGTAGTGTTGGTGGACCAGTCGCCGATCGGGCGCACGCCGCGGTCAAACCCCGTGACGTATCTGAAGGCGTTCGACGAGATCCGTGCGCTGTTCGCGGGGACGAAAGAAGCCGAGCGGCGCGGATACGCGCCGGGGCACTTCTCGTTCAACATTCCGGGCGGGCGTTGCGAGAACTGTCAGGGCGATGGCACTGTGACGGTGGAGATGCAATTCCTGGCCGACGTGGAGCTGGTGTGCGAGGAGTGCCACGGGACGAGGTTCAAGCAGAGCGTGCTCGACGTTCGCTACAAGGGGCTGAATATCCACGAGGTGCTGGGGATGACGGTCACTGAGGGGCTCTCGTTCTTCGGCGATCAGCACAAGCTTTCGCAGAAGTTGCAGGTGCTGGCCGATGTGGGGCTCGGGTACCTGCGGCTGGGCCAATCGGCGACGACGCTTTCAGGGGGCGAGGCGCAGCGCGTGAAGCTGGCCGCGCATCTGGCGCAGGCGTCAGTGAAGGGGACGCTGTTCATCTTCGACGAGCCGACCACGGGGTTGCACTTCGACGATATCGCCAAGCTGCTGCATTCGTTCCAGCGGCTGATCCAGGCGGGCGGCAGCATCCTGATCATCGAGCACAATCTGGAAGTGATCCGCGCGGCGGATTGGATTATCGATTTGGGTCCAGAAGGCGGGGATCGGGGGGGGCGGGTGGTGGCGGTGGGGACGCCGGCGGAGATCGCGGCGTGCGAGGAGTCGCACACAGGTCGCTTTTTGCGGGGGATGGTGGGGTAGGGCGCCATGGCAATCGATTGGTTGCGGTGTGAGCTGATCGAGTGTGTGCCGACCTGTGTGAAGGATTCCCGTCGCTGGCTGAGGAGCAGATCAGGCGGCTGATCGAGTTCGCCCGAGGTGAGCAGGGTTGAAAGCCGTGCGGGCTGCTTGCGTCAGAGAAGAGGTCTTGCGGTCCGCGCCACGCGATCGATCTCGTCGAGCTTCGTCGTGATTTCCGAGGCGATCATCTCCTCCGGTACGAACTTGACCAAGGCGTGATAGTCCGTCTTCTGCATCAGGTTCGGGAGCGCGAGCTTTTCGAAGTACAGCGAGAAGATCGGATCGAGGCAATCGTCGCTCGCCTTGGCTGAGTCACTGAACGGATCCGGTTTTCGGAGCGTCTTGCGAGCCGCGGAGACTTCGCTGACCGCGGCCTCCATCGCCGGCACGGCGCTGAACTCGTTTTCCGCATAGGCGAGCAACGTCTCGGGATAGGCCAAGTAGTTCGCGATCTCGCGGCGCTCCCATTTCATTTCCACTAGCGAGCTGCGTTCTGGAAGGTCCCGGTCGAGCGAATCGTACAGGGCTATGCCAACCAAGTCTCGCTTGGCTTCTCTGAGTCCGAAGAAGTGATCCCGCGCCTTTTGCGGCAGATTGCCCACGTAGTGAACGAACGGGCGCGCCAAGGTGGCTGCCGCCGGATGCTGCAGGCGTTCCGCGAAGGCCCGCAGGATCGCGAGGTCCGTCGAGCCTTCCAGGTACAGCACCCACCCGGTCTGCTCGGCTTGGTAATACTGATCGAACCCGATCGCCCGCAGCGACTTCAACACTTGGCTGCCGCGATCGTCGATACGGTGCGGCTTGCCTACGAAGGCGACCACAATGTCCCGGTCAGCCGCTTCTTCCAAAATCACTTCCGAATGACTCGCCGCGATGACTTGGCAACCGTTCCGCTCGGCGGTATCCGTCAGCACGTGGTAGATCTGCCGTTGTCGCAAGATCTCGAGATGGGCATCGGGTTCGTCGAGCAGCAGGACGCTGTTCGGGTGCGTGTAGAGGAGGGCCAGCAACAACAGGGTTTGTTGGAGGCCTCGCCCCGAGCGGGCGACGTCGAGTTCCACTGCGCCCTCGCGGTACGACATCGTGATCTGGCCGCGTTCCTTGATGTAGAGTGGCGCGTTCAATCGAACTCCGAAGAGGTGGTCGATCTGCTGAACGAGTGCTTCCCACGTCTGTTCACCGTCTCTCGAGGAGATCCGGTAACAGAGATTGCGAAGCACTTCGGCGGTTCGACCCTCGCCGATTCGGACGTCGATCGAACCCGAATCCAGACGGTCCTCGGTGGCTGCTAAGCCCGACATCGCGGGCAGGAACGCCACGCGTATGGATGCAGCCGCTTCATGCGCCTGCGTTTGAGCACCACCCAGCCGACAATAGAATGACTCCTCGTTGGCATAGTGGAACTCAAATCCGCAGTGCCACTCTTTGTTCCCCGAAACACCGGAAACCGCGATTTCGAGTGGCCCGGCGGGAGTGTGCAGATCCCTCCATAGGAGATTCGCAGATGGAATGGGAACCGAAACCAAGTCGCGGCGGCCAATCGTGACCTCAGTCACCTGACCGGCCGACTGCTTCTCGAGCCACTTGCGCAATCCGGTTTCCCAGAGCGCCAGAGCCTGCAGTGCAGCAGTCTTGCCCGAGTTGCTCGGCCCTACAAAGAGCACCGTTCGTCCGAGCTCTATTTCGGCATCGCTGAAGCCCTTGAAGTTCTTGACCCGCAGGCTTGTCAGCATCTTCGGAAAATTACACGAGCACCACGTGGATCTCGCCCGGACCATGCACGCCGCGCACCAAAAACTGCTCGATATCGGCGGTCCGGCTGGGACCCGTGATGAACACCATCGAGCTCGAACGCTCCGCTGGCTTGGGCAGGATCGTCAGCAGTTCATCGAGCCCGCTGAGCAGCCGCTCCTTCGGGACCACCGCCAGGTGGCACGGCGGCAGCAGCGAGACCAATCGCGCTTCTTCGTGCGACGAGATCATGACGAGCGAACCCGTCTCGGCGAGTGCGTAGTCGGCGGACGAAATGCCGAGCGGAAGTTCGGCGCAGAGTTGCCGGAGCGCCAGGCGGTCCGAGAGGCCGCTCGAGACTCCGGGAATCGCGGTGATGCCGCACTCGGCGAGGAACGGAGCATTCGAAGCGACCGCGTGGCGGCCGGCGAGTAGCCGTTCGGCGTAGGCGCGGGCGTCCTCGCGCGAGTTCGCGACGTAGGCCTTGCCATTCAGGGCCTCGAGGGCCTTGCAGAACTTCTCCACCTTGGCGGCAAGCGGCACTTCAGGCACCCGAATCAGCGGCGCGGGGACCGGCGGTGGCGCTTGTCCCGCCGTGCGCCCCAGTGCGGAACGAATCTGGCCGAGCATCTGTTCCCGTGATGTCATGCGCGACCTCCTTTCCGTTCGCGCCAGGCTTGGCGGAAGCTTTGCGCAGGAGGACTAGGCAGGTCGCGTTGGCTCGCCCATGCTGCGGCAGGTCCCCAACGCAGCAACGACGGAAGCGATTGCAGCCACTCACCGGCTTTGCCTGGGAAGAACTTCGGCGCCCACCGGGAGACGCGCTCGTAGAGCTTGGGGCGCGTCATGACGTGGGCGTACATTTGGAACGCCTTCTGCTCGATCTGGTTCTTGCCGAGCTTCGTCTTCTCTCGCGTCACTTCCGCCCGAAGCTCGAGCAGGATCTTCGGGATCTCGATCTTCACCGGGCAAACTTCACCGCATGCGCCGCAAAGGCTCGACGCGTAGGGCAGCCAAGGATCCTGATCCACGCCGTGGAACTGCGGCGAGAGAATGGCTCCGATCGGCCCTGAGTAGACCCACGGATAGCTGTGTCCGCCGATCTTGCGATACACAGGGCAATGATTGAGACAAGCTCCGCAGCGGATACAGTAGAGCGACTGGCGCTTGGTGGGGTCGGCGAGAACCTTCGTGCGTCCGTTGTCGAGCAGGACGAGGTAGAACTCTTCGGGTCCATCGATCTCACCTGGGCGGCGCGGTCCGGAGAGGAAAGACGTGTAGACCGTGAGCGGCTGACCGGTGGCGCTGCGGCCGAGCACGCGAAGGAACGTCGCCAGATCTTGCGCGCGGGGGATGATCTTTTCCATGCCGGCGACTGCGATCTGGATGCGTGGCGCCGAGGAACTGAGCCGCGCGTTGCCTTCGTTCTCGACGATCGCAATCGCGCCCGAGTCGGCCACCAGGAAATTGGCGCCCGTGATGCCGAGGTCGGCAGTGATGAACTTCTCACGCAGCACGCGGCGCGCGATCATCGTTTGCTTTTCGATGACCTCTTCGCGTTCCACGCCGAGCTTTTGCGTGAAGATGTCGGCCACGTCATAGCGCGTCTTGTGCAGCGCCGGAGCGACGATGTGGTACGGCTTCTCTTCGGCCAACTGGAGGATGTACTCGCCGAGATCCGTCTCCACGACGTCGATGCAGTCGTGCTCGAGCTCGTGGTTGAGCTCGATTTCCTCAGTGGTCATCGACTTCGATTTGACGATGCGCTTGACGCCTTTTTCGCGGCACAGGTCGCGGACGAAGCGAACCGCCTCATCGCCCGTGCTACACCAGATCACCTTGCCGCCGCGCGCCACGATGTTCGATTCGAGTTGCTCGAGGTAGTAGTCGAGATTCTCGATGGCGTGGCGCTTGATGCGGTTGGCCTGGTCCCGGTAAGCCTGGAAGTCGTCGATCGAGTCGGTACCGATCGCGCTCTTGCGCTTGTCCATCAGGCGGCCAGTCGCTTCGTAGATGGCTAGCTGCAGCCTGGGATCGGCGAGTGTGTCGTGCAGTTTCTCGGCTGGTAGCGGATTCATCGGCTGGCCAGGACCTCCGCCAAATGGATGGTCCGGACCGGAGCGCCGGCCCGGCGGAACGTGCCCTCGAGTTGCATCAGGCAACTGGAATCGATCGAGACGACGTACTCGGCGCCGGTTGCGAGTGCCGACTGGAGCTTGGTCCGCGCCATGCCGCCGGAAACCTCTTCGAACTTCACCGAGAACGTACCGCCGAAGCCGCAGCATTCCTCGGCGGCGGACATCTCGCACAGCGTGAGGTCTTTCACCTTCTCGAGCAGCCGCCGCGGTCCGCTCTTGACGCCCATCTCGCGCAAGGCGTGGCAGGAGTCATGATAAGTAACCCTGTGCGGGAAGCGCGCGCCGACATCTTCCACCTGCGCGACCTCGGTCAGGAACTTCGAGAACTCCCAGGTGCGGTGCTCGATCTCGTGAACGCGCCGCATCTTGGCTTCGTCGCCTTGATAGAGGTCGGCGAAGTGGTGGCCCACCATCGAGGTGCAGGAGCCTGACGGGACCACGATGTAGTCCGCGCCCGAGAAGACGTCGAGAAAGTGGTCCGCCACTTTGCGCGCTTCGTCCTGGTATCCGCTATTGAACGCGGGCTGGCCGCAACAGGTTTGTGCCTCGGGAAAGTCTACCGTGTAGCCCACTCGCTCGAGCACGTCGGCTACGGCGAGTCCGGCTTTGGGGAAGAGTTGATCGACGATGCAGGTGACGAAAAGAGAGACCCGCCTGGACATGAACCTTGAATTGTACCGCGCGTGGAATCGTGCTCGAGGCGACTATAATCAGATCTGTATGGCGTCACTGGTGAGTCTCGGTCCCGCTCCGGTGGTGGCATTGGACCCGGACCGGCTGGCGGCCAAGCAGGACCGGTTGCTCGCTTCGCTCCGTGAAATGGGCGAGGCGATCGTGGCTTACTCCGGTGGCACCGATTCCGCCTACCTGGCTTGGGCGGCGAACCGCGCGCTGGGTGACCGTGCTGTGGCGATCACGGCGGATTCCCCTTCGATTCCCGAGTCGCACAAGCGCGACGCCGCCGAATACGCGCGGGTCTGCGGCTTCCGCCACGAGTTCATCCCCACCTACGAGTTCGAGAATCCCGACTACGTCAAGAACGACAAAGACCGCTGCTTCCACTGCAAAGACGAGTTGTTCACCCGCCTGGAAGCGATCGCGGCCGAGCGCGGTGTGAGCACGATCATCTACGGCGTCAACAAAGACGATCTGGGGGACTACCGGCCCGGACAGAAGGCGGCGAAGATCCACGAGGCAAAAGCGCCGCTAGTGGAAGCGGACCTGACCAAGGCGGAGATCCGGGAGTTGGCGCGGCTCGCAGGGTTGCCGTTCTGGGATCGGCCGGCGGCGGCTTGCCTGAGTTCGCGGATCCCGTATGGGACGCCCGTGACCGAGGGAACGATCAAGACCGTGGAGTCCGGCGAAGAGGCGCTGAAGGCGCTCGGGTTTCGACAATTTCGAGTACGGTTCCACGGGGAACTGGTCCGGATCGAGGTTGCCCGGGACGAACTGGCTCGGGCCTTGTCGCTCGAGATGGCTGGCAAGTTCAGTGAAATCTTCAAGAAACTCGGGTTTCTTTATGTAACGCTCGATCTTGAAGGATACCGCCAGGGGTCGCTCAATGCTGCCCTCGAATCGCAGAGTCGTTGATTTACTGAACACTGTACGGTAACCTGTCAGTGGAATGGGTGTCGCCGAACGCCGTGCTCGTGAGAAGGCCGAACTGCGCCAGAAGATACTGGACGCGGCGGGCAAGCTGATTCTCGAGAACGGCTACCAGAACCTGTCGATCCGAGCGATCGCCGACATCATCGAGTACTCGCCGTCGACCATCTATCTCTACTTCAAAGACAAAGCCGACATCGTGGCGAGCATCTGCAACGAGGTGTTCGGGCAATTGACGGCGAAGCTGCGCAAGGTCGCCGCGGAGGAGCCGGACGCGTTGCGTGGATTGCGGCAGGGGCTGCACTGCTACATCGAGTTCGGACTCGCGCATCCCAGCCACTATCTGGTGACGTTCGGCACTTCGTGGCCGAAGCCCGCCGACAGCGACTACGCGTCGTTCACTGGAGCCTCGGCTGCGGGGCTGGAGTGTTTCTCGCTTCTCGGCGAGGCTATCGGTAGGGCGATGGCGCAAGGTGCGATCGCCGAGGGCGATCCGATGCTCATGGCGCAGGTGGCTTGGACGGCGATTCACGGGTTGACGCATCTGCAGATCATCATGGGAGACGATCCGGATTTCCCGTGGGCTCCGCGTGAGGTGTTGGTCGAGAGGTTGTGCGATACGATTTTGCTCGGGATGCAGCACCCGCGAGCGAAGTAGGATCGGCTGGATCCAGTGTCGATGTGAGCTTGGCTTTTTGTGAGCATGTCGCGCGATTGGCAATCATTGCCAATTCTGATGGGCTGTCAGCAGGGTGTCCAAGCTGCAAGGAGAATCGCATGCCAACACGCAACGTGAATCTGACTGAAGAACTGGAGGGATTTGTTTTGGCACAGGTCGAAACCGGCCGCTACGAGAACGCGAGCGAGGTTGTTCGAGCGGCCTTGCGGGCCCTCGAGCGAGAAGAGGCCGAGTATCAGGCGAAGCTCGCCGCGCTTAGAGCTGCAATCGATGAGGGAGACGCCAGCGGAGTGGCCAGCGGAAATCCGTTTGACCGTGCCCTCGCGGCGATCAAGGCTCGTCGCAAGGCGCGGTAGACAAGTGGCCGTAGTTCGCTACTCTGTCCGAGCGGAGCGCGATTTGCTCTCGATCGCGGAGTACACAAGACGCCCCGGATTTTCCGTGGGCTCCGCGAGAGGTACTGATCGACAACTTGGTCGACATGCTCCTGGCGGGGATGAGCAGGGCGGGCTTGTAGCCCGCAGCGGGACCCGTGGTCCAGCCCGGCGGACCCACGCAGGTCGCGAGTTGAGGGGCCACAGGCCCCTTAGCGGACCACAGGTCCGCCCCACCAGTTATGCTTCCGCGATCAGCTTTCCCAACGCGCGGCGGCCTTCCTCGAATCGCCCGATAGCCAGTGCGCGCTCGGCATCGCTCGAGAATCGGAAACTCTTGCGGATCGTGCGCATCGACGCCGAGATCTCGTCCATGAACGCACCGATCGCTTCCGCACGGCGATACGAAGTGGAAGGTACGCGCACGTACACGGGACTCGTATGCGCGAACACAGGATACCCAGCGTAGGTCTTGGCGCTGCCTGTGACGCGCGCCGCAATCCAGCCGCCGCGCTCCACCTCGATCTCTCGCTCCAGTCGCGCCTCGCGTCCTCCGATCGAAGTCTGATCGGCCACGATGTTCCCATCGTGGATGATCTCGATGCGGTCGAACGGGACTCGTGATACTGCCTGCGCGGCAACGCGCACGCGGCCCGCCGCAGTCACCGTCGCGCCCGGACCTTTCCCATCGACCGTGAGCTCGAGCAGCGGCCCGTTGCTCGTGAAGGTGCGGCCGGCGCGAAGGCCGGCGATCCAGGAGTCATAGGTGAACGGACCATCGGTCTTGACGAAAACCCGGTTGTGATCGTAGATCCACCAGTCGGTTCCGGTGGACGCCGGAATCGCGATGCCGCAGTTGAGAAGTTGGTAGTAGCGCGAGTAATCCGCAGCGAGCCCATCGGCGACGTTGTACGCATCGAGCAACCCGAGCGCGGCGGCAACCGGAGGTTCCATGCCGCTGCCGTTGTGGCACCAAACGGTGAGTCCACCGAGCTTCTTGGCTTCGGCGCACAACATCGAAAGGGTGGGGAAGTCGGGAAGCTTGCCGTCTTTGCTGAGGAGCCCGGTGGCGACAGGCTCGATGGCGCGCGGAATGTTCAGGAACAGCACGTGGCCGTAGCCGAAGTCGCCGAACGTGCGATTGTTGCGCGCTTCCTCGCCCATGTCCATGAGCGTGCCGTCGCGCGAGAACTGCGGCAGCCGGCCGATCGGATAGCGATTGGTGATGTAGGGCGAGTCATTGCGGATGAGATAGCTGATCACGCTGACGTCGAGGTCTTCGGCCGGCGGGACCATGCGGAGGCGGTCATCCGGGTCCTCGTCGATCTCGAGATGGTAGTGCGTGTGCGTGTTGCCTGAGAACCAGCCCGCCCCGCGAAGATCCTTGAGCGGCTTGATGGTGAGGTCCACTACGTGCTGGAGTCCAGCGCCGACCTCGGTGAACTCGGCCGCGGTTTCGTGGCAGATGCCGCGCACTGCTTCAATGCGATAGCGGCCGGGAGGCACGGCCACTTCGTAGTTGCCCTTGGCGTAGAAGTAGTGGCGCCGGTCAGGCATGGTCTTGATCGACTTGGCCGGCATGTAGACCTGATTCGAGTTGACGTCTACCACGCGGAGTTTGGCGGCGGCAGGCTTGCCTGTGGCGGCGTCGCGAATGGTTCCGCGGATGGTGGCGGGTGTGGAGGTATCCGGCTTCTGGCCGTGGAGAGGGAGGAGAAGCGAACCCGAAGAGAGGACGGGGATCGACTGCAGGATCTGGCGGCGAGAGAGATGATGATGGCCCATGGGAGAAGCGCGATTATATCCCAGGGCAGCGTCAAATTTTTGTCACGGCGTCAAATTTTGATCGCGAGGACATCGGAGATGAAGGCGAAGGAATGGGGAAACTTTGGCAACCTTCTTGCACTGAATCGACCGGCATGATGAATCCGATTGCGGGGCATCTCGAGCGCTACATGGACTTGGTAAGTGGGCGGCAGAAGCTTGTGGCGGCCAACGTGGCCAATGCGGCGACGCCGGGATATCGAACGCAAGACATCGATTTCCAATTCGAGTTCCAAAATGCAATCGACGATCTGAAACGGGATCCGCGGGGGGAGCCGGCGCCGGCGGTGGTGATCGATGCTCCTGGTTTGAAGGCACACAATGACGGCAACAACGTAAGCCTCGATCGCGAGGCGAGGCTGATGTCTGAGAACGCACTGCGGTTCAACGTGGCCAGCCAATTGTGGAAGGGGCAACTCCGGCAGTTGCGTAGCGCGATTCAGGAGGGCAAGAACGGATGAACTTGTTTTCGTTGCTTTCGGTCAGCGCGAGCGGGATGTCGGCGCAAAGGGCGCGCAGCGAGGTGATGGTGGAGAATCTCGCCAACGCCGAGACCACGCGAACGCCGGGCGGGGGGCCGTACCGGCGCAAAGACGTGGTGTTTCAGACGGCTCCGCAAGTGTCGCCGTTTTCAGACGTGTGGTCGGAGGAGTTGGGCCTGTCCGGGGAGGTTGTCAATGGCGTGGAGGTGTCGGAGGTAGTCACGGACACGCGCGATCCCGAGAAGCGCTATCTGCCCGGACATCCCGACGCCGATGCGCAAGGTTACGTGGCGTTTCCGCGCGTGAATCCGGCTGAGGACATGGTGGAGCTGATGAGCGCTTCGCGTGGGTTCCAGGCCAATGTCAGCGCAATGGCGGCGGTGAAGGACATGCTGTACCGGTCGGTAGATCTGCTCAAGTAGAGGGAACAAGTAGAGGGAAACAATGGTGGATCCTTTGATGGCGCCGCTGCAAACGGTGGACTTGCGGATCGCTCCGGTGACTCCGCTCGACGCGGCTGGCGCCACACCAGCAACTTCTCCGGTGGAGAAGAAGGAGGTCTTTGCCGACGTCTTTCGCGAGACGGTGGCCAAGGTGGAGAACTACCGGCTGGAAGCCGAGGCGAGCATCGACCGGTTCCTCAAAGGGCAGGACGAGGAATTGCATCACGTGGCGACGGCGGCGCAACAAGCCGAGGTGGCATTCGAATTGTTTCTGCAGACCAAGAACAAGGTAGTGCAGGCCTACCAGGAGATCATGCGGATGCAGTTGTAGCCCGGCATTGGGCATATGACCTTGTTGACACCGAATCTCCGCAATGCAACTGCGTAACCTGCTCGAACAACTCCGTGGGCTAGCCGCCCGCCTCACGCTTCGCCAGAAGATCGTGACGGGCGCGACGGCGCTAGCGGTGTTGGGAGGGATCTTGTGGCTGGTGGTGGCGAGTCGCGACAAAGACTTCGCGGTGCTCTATTCGAAGCTCGCCGCCGAGGATGCTTCGCAGATCGTGACGCGGCTCAAGGAAGGCGGGGTCGAGTACCGGCTGGCCGACGATGGTTCGACCATTCGCGTACGGTCGGCGATGATTCCGGATCTGCGCCTGCAGATGGCTTCGGCGGGAATCCCGAAAGCGGGCCGCATCGGATACGAACTGTTCGACCGCAACAACTTTGGAGCCACCGAGTTCGCCGAGCAGATCAATTTTCAGCGCGCGCTCGAGGGGGAACTCGAACGGACGGTGCAGGCGATTTCCGAAGTGGAAACGGCGCGAGTCCATTTGACACCTGCGAAAGATTCGGTGTTCACAGACCAGCGCCGTCCGGCCAAGGCAAGCGTGCTGTTGAAGCTGAAGCCCGCCCGGCGGTTGTCGAAGAAGAACGTCGAGGCGGTACAGCGGCTACTTGCCAGCGCCGTGGACGGGCTCGCGCCGGAGCAGGTCTCGATCCTCGACGACCAGGGCAATCTGTTGACGCTCCCGGCAGGCGTCGAGCCGGAGGAAGAGATCCTGAACCAAAAATTGCTGGCTTACCGGCGCAACGTGGAGCGCGATCTTTTGGCGAAGCTCAATGCGACGCTCGAGCCCTTGCTCGGTCCGGAGCGGTTCCGGGCGGCAGTGTCGGTCGACTGCGACCTGACGAGTGCCGAGCAGAGCGAGGAGAGCTACGATCCGGAGAAGTCGGTGATGACGGCTTCGCAACGTTCGGAGGATACGGGGACGACGCAGCAGGCGTCGGGCGTGCCTGGGGTGGCGTCGAACCTGCCGAGGCCCACATCGCGTCCCACGCTGGTGGGGCAGGGCGTGACGCGGAAGAGCGAGAGCGTCAACTATCAAACGAGCCGGTTCGTCAAGCGGACGAAAATGCCGCAGGGGATCATCCGGCGAATTTCGGCGTCGGTGTTGGTGGACCATATCGGACGAATAGATGGCGCCGGGGCCAAGGCGAAGCGGCTGGTGGAGCCGCCGAGTGCGGAGCGGCTGAAGTCGACGCGTGACCTGGTGGCGGGTGCGGTGGGATACAACGCCGAGCGTGGAGACTTGGTGATCGTGGAGGCGATTCCATTCGAGCAGACGGTGGCATGGCAGGCCGCGGGAACTCCAGGAGGCGACGGAGGCGGTACTGGAGTGGGATGGAAGGGCGATCCGAAACTCCTGCTGGCGGCGGGTGCGGGAGCGCTTCTTTTGCTGTTACTTGCGGGCATCGGAATGTTCCTGATGCGGAAACGCAAGGCGGCTGCGAAGATCGAAGTGACCTTGGCGGCCGAATCGAAAGAGGTGGAGGCGGCGGCTGAAGCAGCCGTGGCGGCGGTGGAGGGCCGGTCCGGCGACGAGGAGGAAGGCTCGGCGGCGCGGCAGTCGATGGCGCAGATCGGTGACGGCGAACCGTCGCTCGAAGAGCGGTTCCAGAAGGAACTGGCTGGGCGAATGGCGCACAAGAGCAAGGAGGAAACCGACACCGAGAATGCCATCCTGGCCGAGTTGGCGTCGAGCGTGAGGCCCGCGTCGGCGACTACGAAGAAGACGGAAGTGTTGACCAAACACATGGCTGACAAAGCGCGGCAGGATCCGGGCGCCTTGGCGCAGATCGTGCGTACTTGGATGAGCGATGCGGAGTCGTAAGGCCATGCGAGGGGAGAATCCATGATTGCCAATGCCGAACGCCCGGTGGGCATGATGATCAGCGGCGTCAAGAAGGCGGCCATTCTGATGCTTGTGCTGGGAGATGGCGTTGCGGCCGACGTGATGGGCCACCTCAACGAAGACGAAGCGGCGACGTTGAGCCGCGAGATCGCCAAATTGCCGACGATCCCGAGCGAGGTCTCCGAGGCGGTGCTCGAGGAATCGTACCGGATGTCGATGGCGCACGACTACGTGGTGCGCGGCGGCGTCGACTACGCACGTAAGATTCTGTTGAATGCCTACGGTCCGGATGTGGCGCGAAAACTGGTGGACCGGTTGATGAAGGCGATCGGCGCTGACGCGGCGAGCTTTGACGCTCTGCAGAAGGCCGATCCGCAGCAGTTGGCCAAGTTCCTCCACAAGGAGCATCCTCAGACGGTGGCCCTGGTGTTGTCGCACTTGAACTCGTCGCAAGCGGCGGCGTTGTTGCAGTCGCTTCCTGCCGAGTTGCGTGCCGACGTGAGCCTGCGAATGGCCAACCTCGAGCGAATCTCTCCGGAGATCATCAGCCGCATCGCAGCCATCGTCGGTCAGAAGATCAAGGCCTTGGGCGAGTTCAGCCGAGAGGCGTATGGCGGCGTGCGCGCCGTGGCGGAAATGTTCAACCGGCTCGACTCGAACACGAGCAAGGAAATTCTCGACGTGATTGAGAAACAGGACGGTGCGGTGACGGAATCGATTCGCCACTTGATGTTCGTTTTCGAAGATCTGCTGCTGATGGACCAAGGCGGCATCAAGGAGGTCCTGTCGCGAGTGGACCGCAAACAACTGACCGTAGCGCTCAAGGGCACCAGCGACCAGTTGCGGACCAAATTCCTCGACTGCATGTCGCAGCGCGGGGCCGAGATGCTGCGAGAGGACATGGACGCGCTGGGGCCGGTGAAGATCAAGGAAGTGGAGGGAGCGCAGCAGCAGATCATCTCGATCGTTCGCCAGCTCGAGGCCGAGGGAACGGTGAGCCTGAAGGGAGCGGTCGGCGAGCAGTATGTCGTCTAGGATCATCGGCACCGAGTCGCCATCGGTGGAGCGCTTCGCCTGGCGGCGGCTGCATCCCGAGGCCGAAGTCGAGGCGGAGGAATTACCCCGGGAGGAACCGGAACTGTTCGTTCCCGAGCCGATCCCGGATCCGGTGCCTGGCCTCGAAGCGGAAATCGCGCGGCTGCGGCGAGAGATTGACCGGGTGAAGGAATCGATTCCTCCGCTCGAGGAGCAGGCGCGCAGCGAAGGCTACCAAATCGGGTTCCGTGAGGGCGAAGGGGCGGGGTCGCAGCGTGCGCGGCAAGAGGCGTCGCGCGAGTGCGAACAGATCATGCTGAAGGCGACTTCGAGCATTGAGGAATGGGTCCACTTTCGGGTGCGCATCCGGCAGCAGCTCGAGCATGACCTGGTGCGGCTGGCCACCTCGATTGCACGGCGCATCGTGCGGCGCGAACTGACCGTCGACCCCGACACGTTGATGGGGATTGTGAAAGCAGCGGTGGCCAAGATCGATGTGCGTGAGATTCACCGCTTGGTAGTCTCCACCCAGGATGCTCCGTTGGTGCAACAGCGGGTGGCCGAGTTGTCGCTCCCGCTGCGCGTGGAGGTAGCGGCGGATTCGGCGCTGCCGCGAGGGTCTCTGATCCTCGAGACGACACGTGGCCAACTCGATGCCTCGGTGGAAACGCAGCTCGAAGAGATTGATCGGGGGCTGGCGGATCTGGTGAGGAGGTCGGCGTGAAGGCGCCGTTGCCGATTGTACTACCATGCCCGTGTTTCGTCGCTGGCCACGAAGAGTTCGGCTCTCGGTGTAGGGCGGGCCTTGGCCAGTGCGGGACTTCAGTCCCGCTTGGGACACGGGCACACGTGCTTCTGGGATTGCGGCTCAGCGGGGATGTACTACGATCATTCCGTCTCTTGGCCAGCCGCGAAGATTTCAGCCCCAGTGTGTGGGGCAGGCTCGAGGGGAGTGGCCGCGCGGCTGCGCGGAACCAGCAAGCAAGAGCCCCGTTGGCGCTGGAAAGAGGCTGCTTCCGGAAGGCGGAAACCGGCCAAATCGGGGGCTGTAAGTGCTTGGAAAAGAAATGGGGCTCTGATGAGCCTGCGTTGGACTTCAGCCCCGCTACCGATACGGGCGCATGCGCTCGGAGAACGCCCCGGTTTTTCACACACCGGTTACGTAATGACGCTCTGCGATTGCGGCTCGGCCGCGGCGTGGGGCAGGCTTCGGCCTGCGCGGGACTTCAGTCCCGCTATCCGGGCGCGTGCGCGAGTTTCGGGAGCTTGGATCGGCGGCGCAGCGCCGTACGCACTTCAGTCCCGCTAGCCGCCGCCGCTGGAGCATGTGTGCGAATGCGTCAAGCCGCGCCTGTGGCCGGCCGAATGAGGAGGCCGGCATGAGAGCCCTACCACTCGAAGACTGCTGGCGCATCGAGCGCTATCTCGACGCACTCGAGAGAATGGAGACTTGCCGTTGGAGCGGGCGCGTGGCGGAGTTGGTGGGGCTACTCGTCGAGTCCGATGGACCCGCGGCGGCGGTCGGCGATTTTTGCCAGATCCTCACGGGCAACGGGCGCAGCATTCGCGTGCAGGTGATCGGATTCCGGCAGGGCCGGCTCCTCTCGATGCCGCTCGAAGAGACCGATGGATTGCAGGCGGGCGACCGGATCATCGCGCGGCCCGAGCAGGCGGGCATGCCGGTGGGTCCGCATCTGCTCGGGCGGGTGATTGACGGCTTCGGCGACCCGATGGACTACCGCTCGCTGGTCGAGTCCGACGTCGTGTATCCGCTCTACACCGCGCCGCCGGGGCCGCTCGATCGCGAGCCGATCTCCAAACCGCTGGTCACCGGGATCCGGGCCATCGACAGCCTCCTTACCTGCGGCCAAGGACAGCGCATCGGCATCTTCGGGGGCAGCGGCGTGGGCAAGAGCACCCTGCTCGGTTCCATGGCGCGCCACCACTCCGCTGACGTTACGGTGGTGGCTCTGATCGGCGAGCGCAATCGCGAGGTACGCGATTTCATCGAGCACGAGTTGGGTCCGGAAGGGTTGCGCAAAACGGTGCTCGTGGTAGCGACCTCAGACCGGCCGGCGCCCTTGCGGCTCCGCGCCTGTTTCGTGGCGCTGGCGATCTCGGAGTATTTCCGCGATCAAGGTGCGAGCGTCCTGCTGATCATGGACTCGGTGACGCGCCTGGCGATGGCGCAGCGCGAGATTGGGCTGGCGGCGGGCGAGCCGCCGTCGCAGAAGGGCTACACGCCATCGGTCTTCAATTTGCTACCGCGTGTTTTCGAACGGGCGGGGAACTTCCGCAACGGCTCGATTACGGGGCTATTCACGGTGCTTGTCGAGGGCGACGACTTCAACGAGCCGATTGCTGACGCCGTGCGCGGTATCCTCGACGGGCACATCATTCTCTCGCGCGATCTGGGGGCGGCGGGACACTATCCGGCGATCGATGTGTTGCAATCGGTGAGCCGGTTGGCTTCGCGCGTGGCGACATCCGATCAGAAGGAGGCTGGCCGCCGAATCCGGGAATCCATGGCGGCTTTCCACCGGTCGGAGGACTTGATCAATTTAGGGGCGTACGCGGCAGGGTCGAACCCACAACTCGACGCGGCGATCCAGATGCGGCCGAAGGTGCTCGATTTCCTGCGCCAAAAGCCCGATGAGTGCTCCGACCTCGATACCACGATCGCGGCCATGAATGAGATCGCTCGATGAAGCACTGCCGGTTTTCACTCGAGATCAGGACTACTTGGCGCCGGCGGATGCCGGAACTGGAGCGTCAAGCCGAGTTCTGTCATGAATGCCGGCTCCAGGAAGCACTCCCGGTTTTCGCCCGCGATGGAGGCGTACTTGGCGAGCTAGTGCCGGTCACGGCAATGCCGGCGCCGGGGTATGTGGTTGCGCTCGGACGTTGCGGCACCCTGCCATCCTGGGCCGCGCCGCGGGTTCCGCGTCCGAAGGATCGCTTCGATCTCCTCGCTCGAGATCAGGCGTCCGTGGCGCGCCAGTACCCGGAGCCCGAGTCCGTGGGCGCGATCGTTTGCTTCAACTGCCGAGCGGTGGCTGCGTTTGGATGCCACGGCCGCTACCACGCGGCGCCAGCCCGCGGGTTCCCCGCCATGAATGAGAATTCCAATTGAAGCGCTTCAAGTTCCCACTCGACCGCGTCCGGCAGTATCGCAAGCTCCAACTCGAGACCGAGCAGGCCCGTCTCGAACGAGTCACAGCCGAGCTGCGCCCGATCGAGCGCATGGAGGCGGAACTACGGCGCCAGACGGAGGAGGCGGCGTCCGAAGTTCGCGCACAGGAGCGGACGTCGGCGGTGGTGGAGCCAGGGCAAGTGGCCACATTCTCAGGCTTCCGCTCGCACGTCGATCGGGTGAATCGCAAGCTCGCCGCGCACAAGCAGGAGATCCTGGCACGAATCGAGCGGCAGCGCCGGGCGGTCGTGGAAACGCGCCAACGGCATGAGACGCTCGAACGGGGCCGCGACCGCGCCCTCGAGCGCTGGCGGGAAGACTTCGCTCGTGAGCAGGACGCGACCGCAGCCGAACTCTACCTGGCCCGCACGGCGCGGCGGCGTGAGAAGGCAAACTAATCCGGCAAGGCGAACGCCAGCACGTTACTCCCCGCGGCAATCGCCACGTACTGCTTGCCGTTCACCGTATAGGTCATCGGCGAAGCCTTCCACTGCTGGCCGGTTTCGAAGTGCCACAGCGTCTTCCCGCTCTTTGCGTCCACCGCCGCGAATCCGCCACCTGTCTCTCCATAGAACACGAGCCCGCCCGCGGTCGAGAGCACACCAGAGTAGTTCGCCTCCGGCGCACCCACCTGCGGAACTTCCCACACCACCTTGCCCGTCTCGATATCGAGCGCACGCAAGTATTTCTCGGGCGGGTTGGCCGGATCGCGCAGCGGAACATAGCCCCCCAGGCCGGCTTGTTTGTAGAGGTTGCAATCCTCCACCGCCATCACATAGAAGAGCTTCGCCGCTGGATTGTACGCCGTCGAATACCAGTTGGTCGCTCCACGCACGGCGGGACAAGCTCGCACGCCCGCCGGAGTCGGCTTCGCGCTCGGCACCAGTTGCGGCCGTCCGTCCGCGCCGATCCCGCTTGCCCACGTGAGCCTCTTGACGAAAGGCTTGCCCAATAGGAACTCACCCGTCGTCCGATCGAGCACATAGAAGAATCCGCTCCGGTTTGCCTGCAGCAGAAGCTTGCGCTGGCGGCCCTGGAACGGCGCATTCACCAGCACCAGAGGCTCGGTGGCGTCCCAATCGTGAAGATCGTGAGGCGTGAATTGAAAATGCCAGCGAAGCTTCCCGGTCTTGACGTCGAGCGCCACCACGCAATTGGTGTAGAGATTGTCGCCCGGTCGCGGATCGCCGTCAGTGTCGGGGAATGGGTTCCCGGTGGGCCAATAGAGCAGCCCCGTCTCTGGATCGTAGGAGCCCGTGAGCCACGTGGCGCCGCCGCCGGTCTCGATGGCGGGGCCCGGACCCCAAGTCTCCGATCCCTTCTCGCCCCGAGCGGGGATGGTCCAGAAGCGCCACACCTGCTCGCCGGTGGTCACCTTGTATGCGGCCAGGAATCCACGCAACGGACCGTCTCCCCCAGCGATTCCCGAGATCACCAGGTCATCCACCACTAGCGGAGCGGCGGTTGCGCCGAACTGCCCGGGAGACGAAGGCATGTTGACGTCCCACATCAGAGCGCCCGTGATCCGATTCAAACAAATCAGGTGCGCATTGTCGGTGGCGAAGAAGACGCGGTCGCCCAGCAGCGCGACGCCGCGGGTGGCCCCCTTGGCTGCGTCGCCCGCTACTTCATCGGCCGAGGAGCGGGTCCGCAAGTAACACCAGATCTCGCGGCCGGAGCGCGCGTCGATCGCGCAAACCTGATTCGGACCCGACATGTACATTACTCCGTGGCTCACCAAAGGCGTAGCTTCCAGTCCGAAGTAGGGAAGCGAGTAGCTCCAAGCCAGACGGAGCTTGCCTACGTTCGCGAGGTTGATCTGGTCGAGCGAGCTGTGCCGGTTGGCGTCGAACTTGCCATTGTAGGATGGCCACTCGCCGGGAGCGGGGTTGCGCAAGTGTTGCATGTCGGCGGCGGAAGGCGCGCCAACCGCTGCGGGTGACGGTCCCACGGGGACACCGTCTAGGCTCGCGACATAGGCAATGACGTCACGGCGTTGCGAAGCCGAAGCGCGCAAGGGCGGCATGTACGACTGCTTCTCGCGCGAGATCGATTGATATTCGGAGTCGGCGAGCAGGTGTATCTTGCCATCGAACGTTTGCAACTGGAGATCGTGTCGACCCTGGCTGCGCGCGAATCCGCGCATGGTGGACCCGTTCTTCATGCGCACGTTCACCACGACCCAGGGCTCCTGCGGACAGAATGCCCAACCAGGGCACGAAGCCGTGGAGCGAGCACCGATCTGCGCCGTGGGGTCGTCGAGAATCTGCTCGATCTCGCGAATGGTGAGTTGACGCCCCGCATCGCTGAGGTCCGGACCATTCGTGCCGCCCACTCCGCGGACCATATGGCAACCCGCGCACTTGCCTTCGCCTTGGAAGAAAGCGCGGCCGGCGGCGGCGTCGCCCTCGGGTTTCACTTCGAGCGCCGAGGCATTCCAGGAGCGGATGAGGCTTGCAAGCGGTCGCAGTTGCGCATCGGGAATGGGGAAGGCGGGCATGCCACCGGGAGTTCCGCCTCTAACGAGCGCGGCGATTTGGCCGGCGCTGCGGCGGCGCAGGGAGCGGCTATTGATCAACGCGGGACCGCGATCGGTGCCTCCGGCCGAGTCACCATGGCAGCCGGCGCAGAGAGCGGCGTATTGTTTGCGTCCGTCATCGGCGGACTGTGCCCGTACAGGGGTGAAGGAGATCAGAACCAGGAGAACGAGTAGGTACATCCTGGGTCATGATAACCCGGCCCGCGGGCTACTGACACTTGCCCTTGCAAACAGTCTCGGAGATCTTCTGTGGCGGACCGAGCTTCGAGGAATCGAGCGCCGTCTGTCGAATCGAAACGCTCTCCGTATACCCGCCGTTGTTGCGCTTCTTCTCGGTGATCTGCTGCTCGCGTAACTGCGGTCCCTTGCCATCGGCGCGTCCCCCGGCAACAGCGGCGTAGACGTCCGTCACTTCGGTTTCAGAGCCATCGGCCGCAACCGAGGTCCGTGCCACTTTTTGCTCCCAAAGCTCCATCTTTCCCGTGGCGATGGTGCGGTAGGTGGCCGTGTTGGCGGTCTTTTGACTGTCGCGCGTGGACACCTGCATCACCTCACGTTCCTGCGCTTCTAGAATGCCATTGGTGTCTTTGCGGTAGATCGTGGTGTCTTTCTTGAAATCTTTTGCCTGGTCCCCATTAATGACGGTCTGCCGCTTTTCGAAGAAATCGAGCCGACCGTTCGGGTCCGGCCGCTCCACGGTTGTGTTCACGCGCGTGAGTTGCTCGCTTTCCTTGCGGGTCTGGCTGGTTTCGCGGAAACGAAGCTGGAACTGGCCGTTCAGGTCACCGTCATAGATGGTGATGGCGCGCACGGAACTGCCGTCGGTAGCCACGCGGTCTTCGATGCGCTGCCTTTCCGTGAAAGCAGGATTACCGAATGTGTCGAAACGCCTGATGGTCCGCTCGACGATGCGGCCTCCCGGCCCCTCGGAGACCACCCGCTCTTCGATCGCTTGGCGAGGCGAGGCAGCGCCGTTCAAACCGTTGACGGAGTTCGATTGCGTGTACCCGCCCGGTGCTCCAGATGCCGACTGCTGCGAGCTCTGGACGCGGTTTCCGTTGACGTCATAAGTGTAGGAAGTCAGCTGGGAGCTGTTCTGCGCGAGCGCGCATGCAGCGAGAAGGAAGACACACAACCGCATACTACCAACGTAGAACCGCGGCAGGGCGGGGTCAATGGGGCGAACACCCTAACAGCCCGAGGCTAAAGTCCCGTGGATCGCGCAGCGCGGGATCTGTGCCCGAAGGCGAGGCGCGAGAAGGAAGCGATGCCTGCCCATCTCGAGCGACGAGCAACGAAGCATGCGGGCACAGATCCCGGCCGCCCAGAGGGTTGCGGCGGCATGGGGCCATCTGCTTCGTCGCGGCCCCTTCGAAATGGCCCGCATTGCGTCTCTGGCCACGCCTCGAATCTGGCGACATCCCCAGACCATGGCGCTCGCAACGTGACCCACGCGACTTTAGCCACGGGCTGCCAAGCGCGCCGCGCGTGGGCCGGCAGCGTCTCGCCACCGTGTTATCGTTTCAACCATGACACCATCTGCACTTTCGCGGCGTTCGTTGTTGGCGCTCGCGGCCGCCGGTCGTCTCGCCGCCGCGAAGGGGAACAAAGCCAAGAAGCACAAAGGTCTGCCCGTTGGCCTCGAGCTCTACTCCGTGCGCGGAGAGCTCAAGAAAGACCTCATGGGCACTGTGCGCGAGGTGGCCAAACTCGGTTATGACGGCGTGGAGTTCTACGCACCGTACTTCGAGTGGACCGCCGCGCAAGCCAAGGACATGCGCAAGCTGCTCGACGACTCCGGCATGCGTTGTTTCTCCACGCACAACAGCTTCAAGTCGTTCGTGCCGGAGAATCTGCCTCACGCCATCGAGATCAATCAGATCATCGGAAGCAAGTTCATCGTGATGGCGAGCGCCGGACGCGTGGAAGGGCTCGACGGGTGGAAAGGCGTCGCCGAGAATCTGTCGAAAGCGGCCGAGAAACTGCGTCCGCTCGGTCTGCGGGCAGGCTATCACAATCACGCCGCCGAGTTCAAGACGGTGGACGGCAAACGCCCCATGGAAGTGCTGGCCGCCAATACGCCGAAGGACGTGATGCTGCAACTCGACGTCGGGACCTGCATCGAAGTTGGATCGGATCCGGTGGCCTGGATCGAAGCCAACCCGGGCCGCATTGCTTCGCTGCATTTGAAAGATTGGGCCAAGGGCGATCCGAAGGAAAAGGGCTTTCGGGTTCTGTTCGGCGAGGGCGAAGCTCCATGGAAGCAGATTCTGAGAGTGGCCCGCAAGACCGGCGGCGCGGAGTACGTGCTGATCGAGCAAGAAGGCAGCCGCTTCTCCGAGTTCGAGACCGCGGGAAAGTGCCTCGAGGCCTATCGGAAGCTAGCAGCCCGTGGCTAAAGTCGCGTGGGCCGCGTTGCGAGCGGCATGGGGCCAGATGCGAGGCGTGGCGAGGCAGGCGATGCGGGCCATCTCTCAGGAGCCACAACGAAGCAGATGGCCCCATGCTGCCGCAACCCTTTGGGCGGCCGGGGTTTGTGCCCGCATGCTTCGTTGCTCGTCGCTCGAAATAAATCCGCATTGCTTCCTCCTCGCGCCTCGCCTGCGGGCACAGATCCCGTTCCGCGCGACCCACGGGACTTTAGCCACGGGCTGCTAGCGGCGTAAAATCCAAGCGGACTGACTCTCGCGCTCAGTGGAGCTTTTCGGTGAGCGTCACCGGATCTGTCAGGCGGAAGCTGATTCGCGCTTCGTTCAGCAATTCGACGTCGCGATCACGGGTAAGCACTACTGCTCCAGCGCCCGCACCCGCTCCAGCGCCGGCTCCGATAGCCGCGCCTTTTCCGCCGCCGGCCATGGCTCCGATGGCCGCTCCCAGGGCCGCTCCGATACCCACCTTCTTGACGTCATCCGTTTTCTTGGAGGCCGTGCCTTTGCGAGAGAACTGCGTCGTGTGAACGGTCACGCGCTGTCCGTCAGTCGTCGTCATCTCGGTCAGTTCCACCGCAAGCGCGGCGTCGCCGGTCACCTTGCCGGCTCGTGCGCTTTCCACAATGCGGCCACGGACCCGCGAGTTCTTTTCGACAATCACCAATCCATCTACCACGATCGCGTCAGAAAGCGTTGCGGTGAAGGTGTCGCCTTGGTGATGCGTTTCCGTGGTGATCTTCTCGCCAAGCGTCACCGGAATTACCGTGCCCTCAGTGATCGTGACACTACGCGGCGTCCGGACCTTGGGCTGTTCGCGAGTCGCGGGCGGAGGGCTAGGTGGCGCCGGCTCCGGACGAGCGGTAGGCTCGGGGGCTGGGGCCGGGGCCGGCTGCGGCGCCGGGGATACCGCTGGCTCGGGCCGGGGAGCCGGCGCGGAAGGCGATGGCCTGGCGGGTTCGGGTACGGCAATCGCGCGTGGATCCTCGAGCGAAGGCGGCGTGTACGAGCGAGCCACCTGCTTGGGCTTCGGCTGGGAAGCCGGCTTGTGCGCGGGCTCTATTGGGTCAATCCGCTCGACAGGCTCAACCCGGGCTGGTTCGGGCACCGGGGCAGGATCGCTTGCGGCAGCCTGAACCGTCTTCGGAGCCGGGGCCGAAACCGGCGTCGAAGGCCGAGTCACCAGGAACACCGCGCCTGCCGCACCCAATCCCAGCAGGAAACCGACCACTGTCTTGTTCATCGAAAAGCTCCCTGTTTTCATAAACGCGGAATGGGTGCAAAGGGTTTCGGTAGAATGAGATCTGTGACCACCCAGAGGTTTGCTATCGGCGCGATCGGCGTGGCTCCGGCCACCGTGCTCGCCCCCATGGCGGGTGTCACTGACACGGTTTTCCGGCGCCTGATTCGCGACCAAGGCGGCTGCGGACTCCTCATGACCGAGTTCACCAGCTCGCACGGTGTGGCTAACTCCCATCGTGCCAAGAACATGGCGCGGATGATGCGATATCTCTACTTCGACGAGAGCGAGCGCCCGATTTCGGCCCAACTGTTCGGGGCCGACCCGGATGTCATGGCGCGCGCCGCCCAGGTCTGCGAGGACCTCGGCTTCGACATCGTCGACATCAACTTCGGTTGTCCGGTGAAGAAGGTGGTCAAGTGCAATGGCGGCTCGGGACTCCTCCGTGACCTGCCGTTGGTCGAAACGCTGCTGCGCAAGGTGCGGGCGGCGATCCGGATTCCGCTCACCATGAAGTTCCGAGCCGGATGGAACGACTACGAACTGGTGCATGTCCAGATGGCTCGGATTGCGGAGGATTGCGGACTCCAGGCGATCGCGCTCCATCCGCGAACGCGCGAGCAGGGTTACGCGGGCAAGGCCGACTGGACGCGAATCGCCGATGTGAAACAGGCCGTCAAGATTCCGGTGATCGGCAATGGCGACATCGTCACTCCCGAAGACGCCGCGCGCATGGTTCGTGAAACCGGATGCGACGCGGTGATGATCGGGCGCACGGCTTCTTCGAATCCCTGGATCTTCCAGCAGATCGCGCAGTACGCGGCCACGGGCCGATATGATCAGCCATCGGAAGCCGATCGCTACCGGATCATGCGCACCTACTACAGCATGCTCGACGAGCGAGATGACCCCGAAAAAGTGGGCAAGATGAAGCAGTTCGCCAGCTACTTCACTCATGGCGTGCGCAACGGCGCACGGCTCCGGACGGCCGTCTATCACGCACACGAAGCCGGCGAGGTGTTCGACATTGTCGACGCCTTCTTCGAACAGGAGTTGGCGGGCGCGGCGGCATGAAGAAGGTCCGGTTGATTACAGACGGGTCATGCCTGGGAAATCCCGGTCCTGGCGGGTGGGCGTGCATTCTCAAATTCAACGAGCACGTCAAAGAGCTCTATGGGTTCGACGCCAGCACTACCAACAACCGTATGGAACTGACCGCCGCCATCGAAGGATTGAAAGCGCTGCGCGAGCCCTGCGACGTTGAGGTGAAGACCGATTCCGAGTACGTGAAGAACGGGATCACGCAGTGGATTGCCGGATGGAAGCGGCGCAACTGGCGTACGGCCAGCAAAGAACCGGTCAAGAACGAAGAGCTGTGGCGCGAGTTGGATCATCAAGTGTCGCGTCACAAGACCCACTGGACCTGGACCAAGGGACACGCCGAGGACGCGGAAAACAACCGCTGCGATGAGCTCGCGCAGCGGGCGGCGCGCGAACGGATCCGGAGTTCGTGAGTCATCCGTGCGATACGCGATCTTCGGCGGTACCTTCGATCCGATTCACACGGCGCACTTGGAGGTGGCGCGCCAGGCAGCAGCGCGCTTTGCGCTCGACGAAGTGCTGCTGATTCCGGCGGGCAATCCGCCGCACAAGCAGGGGCTGCGGCGCGAGCCGTTCGAGCATCGCTACCGGATGGTGGAACTGGCCTGCCTGGGCGAGGCGAAGCTTCGCCCGTCGCGAATCGAGCAGGGCAGGGAACGGAGCTATTCGATCCACACGATCGAGCGGCTGCGCGAGTCCCGGCCCGGCGATGCCGCGTTTTTCCTGATTGGCGCCGACGCGTTCGCGGAGATCGAAACGTGGCACCGATGGAATGACGTTGTAGCGGCCGTTGAATTCATAGTTGTCAGCCGCCCCGGACATCGCTACGATATTCCTGAAGGCGCTCGCGTGCACCGGCTCGACTCGGTCGAGCTTCCGGTATCTTCGTCCGAGATCCGGAACCGGTTGGCGCACGGTGAAAACCCGCCTCAACTGTCCGCGTCCGTGCTCGCCTACATCCGCGAGCATCGTTTGTACGGTGTCGATCATGCAGCAGGCAACACTGACGCGACCATCACTGCTCGATGAGCTGATTCCGCGCCCGGACCATCGCGAGTTCTCTTCGCACCCGGTGCGCGCTTCCGAACATGCCACTTGGTCGGCGGTTCGCGCCGTCACGGCCGACGAGATTTCCCTCTACCGCACACTGACCTGGATCCGGCGCTTCGGATTTCCGACGCGCTACTCCTCGCTCGAGCCTCCGCGGAACCAGCCGCTGCTCGAGGCGATCTCGCGGAACGAGTTCTCACGGCTGGGCGAGACGCCCGGCAGCGAGATCGTGATCGGCGCGCTGATCCTCACCGAGACCGGCGAGTTCGACCCGCACCGGTGGAAGGCTCGCGAGTTCGCGGCCGTGAACCAGCCTGGGTTCGCGAAGCTCGCGATCAACTTCGCGGTGGCGGGTGGGGCTGGCCGGTCGACCGTATCGTCGGAGACCAGGGTTTGGGCAACGGACCGGACGAGTCCGGAGACCGCGGCCCAGGCTTGGCGGCGGGCGTTCCGGTGGAGTGGGTTCGTTCGGCAGCGCTGGCTTCGGGCAATCGCGAGCCGGGCCGAGGCGGAGTCGCAACGGCGGGTCTAACTGTAGGATCGGTCACGCTCGATCCCGTATGGCCGGGCGTGGCACTTGCAAACTACTCCGCGGGAAGTACTGCGAGCCTAACCACCACCTGAACGTGGCACCGGCTCCGTAGGCCCTCGGTACGCTGTGCGGCTGTTCCTTTTCGGGACATTCTACCGATTTTGGTAGAACCATTCACAAAACCGATTTTCTTTGGCATTTTGGGGTGATTCTCCTGTTGACATGGTCTTTCGATCCGGTTACGATGAATCCACACCGGCGAAGTGGGCCGAAACAACTTCAAAGAGGTGTACATGGGTCCGACCATGAACTTCCAGATCGGCGAACGCGTGGTTTATCCGAACCACGGCGTTGGGACGATCGAAAATATCAGCACCAGGACGTTCGGCGCGAAGACCGAACGGTTTTATCTGCTGCGCCTTGCCTCCAACAGCCTGACGGTCATGGTTCCGTTCTCCCACGTGAGCGACGTAGGATTGCGGCGAGTGACCAAGAATGCCGAGATTCAACGCATGCTCGACTTCCTGGCGGCTGGCAAATGCGAGCGTTGCGCGGATTGGAAAGACCGGTTCAAAGAGAACAGCGAGAAGATGCGCGTAGGCACGCTGACCGACGTTGCCAAGGTCATGAAGTGCCTGCTAGTCCAGCAAAAGGACAAGCCGCTATCTTTCCGCGAGAAGAAGATGCTTGACCGGGCACGCCACATGTTGATCACCGAGGTGTCATCCTCGCGTTGCGTCAACGCCGAGCAGGCCTGCGACATTCTTCGCAAGGCTCTGGGCAAGGCGGACCTTCCTCTTCCCGAGCCGCTATAATCTTCCTCGTTGAAGATCACGCGAATCGAGCTGGTCCGCTATAGCCGCGGCATCCGTGTGCATGCCGGTCCCATTGATTGGTTGTGGGTCCGGATCCATACCGATGAAGGGCTGAGCGGCCTCGGCGAGACGTACCCGTGTTCGGCGGCGGAAGCGGCGGTGATCCGCCACTCGCTCGCGCCCGTTATGCTCGGGCGAAGTCCCCTCGACCGCGAACGGCTGTGGGCGGACATGCTGTTGGCCGTCTCCTACCACGGCTGGGCGGGGGCGGAGATGCGCGCGATCAGCGCCATCGACATTGCGCTGTGGGACATCGCCGGCAAGGTGGCGAACCAGCCTGTCTACATGCTGTTGGGCGGCGCCACGCGAGCGGCCATCCCGATCTACAACACCTGCTACGACCACATCGATTTCAACACCGAACCCGAACGGTTGGCCGAGGAACTGCTCGCCAGCGGCGTTGAGGCGATGAAGATCTGGCCCTTCGACGGGCTGGCGATCCGCAATCGTGGACAAAATCTCACCTCTGCCGAACTGCGCGAAGCCGCGGCGCCACTCGAACGGATTCGCAAACGAGTAGGCGACCGGATGGCCGTGGCGATGGAGTTCCACGGCTACTGGAACCTGCCTTCGGCGATCCGCATCGCACGGGCGCTCGAACCGCTCGAGCCGATGTGGCTCGAAGAGATGCTGCCGCAAGACAATCTGGCGAGCTACCGCGAATTGGCGGTGTCGACGCGATTGCCCCTCACGCTGAGCGAGCGGCTCATGACGCGATGGGGTTTCCGTGAGTTGATGGAGAATCAGGCGGCGCGGATCGTCATGCCCGATATTTGTTGGTGCGGTGGGATCTCGGAAGCGCGCAAGATCGCCGAGATGGCCGAGACGTGGTACTTGCCAGTGGCTCCGCACAATTGCGGTGGTCCGGTGCTACACCTGGCGTCGGCGCACTTGGCGGCCAGCGTCACCAACCTGTTCATTCTCGAAACGGTGCGGCGGCACTATCTCGACGAGTATCGTGGCTTGCTAACGGCGGATCTGATCCCGTCGGGCGGGAAGTTGCCGCTTCCTGGGGGGCCCGGGTTGGGCGCCGATCTCGATTCCGGCGTGCTGACTCGAGGCAATGTCACTGTCGAAACATTGGAGTTGTAAACCAGAGTCAGGTGCGAATTAGGGCGAAGCGCTCGTATCGGCCCTAGGGAGATCGCTGCGCATCCACCTTGGGCTAGGGTATTCGCCGCCTAGCCTCTGGCCTTCGCTTTCCTTAACATGCAAGTTGTAAGGAAATCCGTCTCTCGATGCAATGCCTGCTCTGCGGCAAGAAGATTCCCCTGCTGCGGAAGCTGAAGGACCCTGACTTCTGCTCCGAAGCGCACAGGGACGAGTACGCCCAAACGCAGAGTTCCCTCGCTTTGTCGCGCTTGCTCGAAAGCACCCGGGTGGGCGCCAAAGCGGTCCCGGAGCCTGTCGCGGTTGGCAAGGGCGGTTCGGCGCCGGAGCCGGAGCGCGAAGCATACTCCGAGGCGGACATGCTGGCGGCGGTTAGCCGCGGCGGCCCGAAGGAGATCTACCTCGAGCTGTCGGGCAATCGCGCTCGCGGCGGGGTTCCGGCTCCGCGCAAGGCGCAGGCACTGCCGGTGCGGACCCGTTTCATGCTGGTGGCTCCGCGTCTGGCCGGCGAGAAACGCAACCGGCGCGCCATGACGGCGGCCGGCCTCGTGCAGGTTCGCACCTCCGCTCTCGCGCCCCCGTCGATGCCGAGACGGGAAGATTTGGATCCGATCGGATCGGAGATCGAAATCTCCATTCCGATGCACGAGGCCGAAGCGGACAAAGCCGCTCCCGAGCCCGCGGCGAAGGTGGTCCGCTCTGAGCCAAAGCCGCCCGCTGTTGCACCGGCTCCTAAGCCCGTTTCGACGCAGCCGGAACGCAACCCCGCGGTGAGTTTGGCGGCGCCTGAGCCGGCACAAGCGCCGCGCGAGGCTCCTCCGGCCAAAGCGATGCCTTTGCCCAAGGATTGGGTGCCTACGAAAGCAGGTGAGACTTCCGCGGTGACCGCTCCTCCGGCGCCGGTTCTGCGGTCTCCCGCCGAGGCCAAGCCCGCTTTGGATCTCAACGTGACGGGAGTATCGGCGCGGACGTCGCACCAACCAGACGAGCCTCCCCTGGCGCGGAAGCAGCCATGGCCCGACGCCTGGCAAGCGGGCTGGCGGACACGCAATCAGATCCAAGACATGCGCCGCTTGTGGGCGCTGCCGGTGATCAACGCCGGAACCCGAGCGCCGCAAATCCGGCCGGCGTTCTCAGTGGATCTCGACATCTCGCTGGTGAGTGATCCGGTGGCGGCGGCCCTGACCTCCGGCACAGGACTGCTCTTGCTACGGCCACCGCGGTCAAAGCCTCCGCTGCCGCCGAGGCTCGCTCGCGTTGCCCATGGCGATGAGGACCTGCTCTGGGAACCGTCTCTTCAAATCTCGTGTTTGAAAGACGAAATTCCGGCGACGGCGTTCAAGCTGGGGGATGGTTCGCTTCCGAAGTTGATCCGGCCGGCAACGGGCTGGCGCGGTTGGCTCGATATCGAACCACGGCCGCAGTTGCCCGATGGTATCTCGGGAGTTCCACCGGTGACTGCGAGGCTGCGCGGCTGCATGGCCGAGTCGGGCAAGATCCGCCTCACGCTTCCTGAAGCGGTGTGGGGAGACGAGGCGGTTTGGGTGGCTCCGGAAGCGATCGAATTCTCGATCGCGAGCGTCACGTTCGGGACGTTGCGGCTGCCGGCGATCGAGTTCGATCCGCCGCTGAACGGGCTGCTCTCGTTGCGGATTTACCCGCGTTCGGCCGGTTCGCCTGGGGAGTGGAAGCGGACCGAGCAGGCTGCACCGATCGAGCAGCGATTCGGCTTGGTGGCGATTCCAGAGTCGGGGTTGCAACCCGAGAAAGACTGGATCCAGGTTGGCGCCGGATGCGTGAAACTGAGCTTGTCGCCGCTGGCGGCAAACCGGCTACCGTACCCTGGACGCATGGATCCGGAGCCGTCAAATGCGTTCCCCGAGGTGCCCTTGGCGGGATCTTGCCGGATGCAGTTGGCCACGATCCGCTCGGTGTCGGTGACGGCGCAAAAGATGGTTTCGCTGCGAAAAGGGCCGCAAGCGCGTCAGCATCATGCGCCACTGCTCGTGCCCGCTGTGGAGCCGAGTTTCCGGGTCAGGCCACCGGCGCGGCCGAGGGTCGGCGTCGCTCCCAAGGCCGAGTGTCTGAAGCGGCCCGCGCCCCCTCCGCCTCGGCGGATGGCGGTGAAGTTCCCATCGCTTCTCGGGCCGGCCAGGAAAGCGTTCAACAAAGTGCCACGCCGGGTACGCCTCGGCGTGATGGGAGCCGTTGCGGTGGTGATGGCGTTCGCGTTCTTCTACGAGCCATCGAATCCGGGCAAGACGCGAGTCGGGTCGCCGCAGAAGGTGGTGGCGGCGCAGCGCAGGAAGCTGCCGAACAAGACGCAGGCCAGTTGGTTGGAGTCGGCCAAGAGCTCTGTGGCGGCCCGGTCGGCCGTGGCGCTGACCGACGATTTCAGCCACGGGCTGGCCGATTGGGAAGGCCGGGGAGATTGGGCAGGCAGTTGGGGATACGACAATGCGGGTTTCGTGCGTACCGGTCCGCTCGCGATTTTCACGCCAACGCGGGTACTGACCGACTATCGGATGGAATTCGTAGGACAAATCGAGCGCCGCTCTCTGGGGTGGGTGGTGCGAGCAGCCGATCTATCCAATTACTGGGCGTTGAAACTGGTTGTCGGAGGAACCGAAGCCAGGCCGGTGGTGACGCTGGTGCGATACCCGGTGGTGCGAGGTATGACAGGTAGGGTTACGGAGCGGGTGGTGGATCTACCGCTGCAGGCGGATACGACGTATCGAGTCACAACCGACGTCAAGGGCGATAACTACGCCGTGACGGTGCAGGGCAAGGTGGCCGATTCCTGGACGGACTCCCGGCTGGACCGGGGTGGGGTCGGATTTTTCAACAACAAAGGTGAACAGGCTCGCGTCAGGTGGGTGGGAGTCTGGCACCAATACGACACATTGGGCAGGCTTTGCGCACTCCTATCGTCCAACAGCCTGCTTGGAAACGAGAGAGAGGAGTAAACATGAATCCCAAGAAGAAGGCTGCGGACCAGAAGCCTTTCAATGACCGTAGTTCCGCGCCGAGCGTGCTCGGCAAAGTTGTCTCTCTCCATTTGGAGGGGAAGCTCAAGGAGGCGTTGCGCGAGATCGATGACGCGGTGCAGCGGGGAGAAACCAGCGCCGACATCTTCTCGGCACGCGGACACATCCAGTTCGAACTCGAGCAGTACGAAGAAGCCGGGCAAAGCTACGGCAAATTGCTCGAACTCGACCCGCGGCATCCTTCGGCTGTCTTCAACCTGGCCGTGTGCCACGAGAAGCTGGGACGCTGGAGCCAAGCGGCGGAGGGCTTCCAGAAGGCCTATGACGCCGACCCCAAGCGCGCCGACGCGCTGGTGGGCTTCGGCGTGTGCCTGCTCCACATGGATCGCGCGCAGACCGCGCTCGATGCCTTCGAGAAGGCCCTCAAGGAGAATCCGCAGAACGAGACTGCCCGCTTCGGCAAGGCCGTGGCGCTGCAGTTGACCGGCAGGCTCGACGAAGCCGTGCAGCTCTACCGCGCGGCCGTCGCCCAGAATCCGGATTCCGAAGACGCGCTGGTCAACCTGATCAGCATCGGCGTGTCGAAGAAGGATTACGACACGGTGCGGCTGTACTCGGAGAAGCTCCTGCAACTGCGTCCGTACTCGCAGGCGGCGGTGGAAGGCCTGGCCACGTGCGCGTTCGCTTCGGGCGACTACGAAGCGGCGGCGAAGTTCTGCGCCAAGCTCGTCGAGTTCACGCCCGACAGCTTCGAACGCTGGTTCAACCTCGGTGTGGCCAATCAACGCACCGGCAAGCTCGATCAGGCAGCCAAGGCCTATCAGGAATCGCTCCGCTACAAGGCCGATGCGAAGAATGCCCTGGTGAACCTGGGCGTGGTGCTGCACGAGCTCAATGACTACAACGGCGCCCGCGAGGCCTACGAGCGCGCACTCAAGATCCAGCCCGACATTCCGGCCGTGATCTACAATCTGGCCCTGTTGCACGAGCAGCAGGACAACACCTACGACGCCGAGAAGCTCTACGAGAAGGTGCTGGCGAGCAATCCCGACTGGGAAGACGCCTGGTTCCGGTTGGGCTATCTGCGGCTGCAACGGTCCGACTTCCGGGGCGCCATCGAAGCGTTCGAGAACTGCCTCCGCAAGCGGACCAACTGGCCCGAAGCGCAGGTCAACCTCGGCCTCGCTTATTGGAAGATGGGCGATCGCGATTCGGCCGGCATCACCTTCCAGGGCGCTCTCGAGTCCGATCCGGAATCGGTGGACGCGCTGCGCGGTCTGGCTGCGCTCGCCATCGAACGCGAAGACTTCGAGGCGGCCCTCGATTGCCAGGCGAAGCTGATCGACCGCGGCGAGCGGAATCCGGAGTTGTTCTACAACACCGGCCTGATCCTGCAAAAAAGCGGCCAACTCGACGACGCGATTCGCCTCTACCGCGAAGCGCTCAACGAAAAGCCCGACTTCCCCGAGGCGCTCCTGAACCTGGGACACGCCTTGAAAGCGCAGGGCCACGCCGATGAAGCACGGCTCTATTGGAGCCAGGCTTTGGCGGCCAAGCCGGAATTGGCGGCTGGCTACTTCGACTCGAACTTCTGATGAAGACGCGCACGGACGTGCTCCGGCGCCTACTAGCGCCCGCGCGGCCTGCGCGCTCCTAACGAGACTCGCGCACAACGGTTACCTGTGCGCGCGTGAGTGCCGGGTTTCGCCCGGGCTACTCTGCTCCAACCCCGGTCCGCTCCCGAGGCGGGCCGGGGATTTTTCTTTTTTGTGGCGCTATCACCCATGCCCTTACCCCCGGCCGGGGGCTAAACCTTAGATCCAGAACCGACGATAGACTAAGTACCGGCAATAGGATCTGATGACGAAGCGAAGAGTGCCGGCTGGAGTGCGTGCTTGGAGCGCTGTCTTTACTGCAACGACAAGATGCCGCTGTCGAGGTCGCTCGCGGGCAACCGGTTTTGCACGGATGAGCACCAGTCAGAATACCGCCAGCGGATGGAGCGGAGCTTTCTCGAACGGCTGAACCATTCGAAGACCCGGCCGGGCGGCTATGTTCCGGTGGAGGCGCCGAAAGAGGCGCCGGCCATGGAACTTCCGATCGAGCCGAGGTGGGATCCGCCCGCCGAGTCAGCCGTGAGATCGCCCTTGTCGGCGAAAGCCTGGGTTCGGATCACGGCTCCGAAGCGGCCCGCGTTGGCCAAGCCAGCCGAGACCCGCCAGATGCGGCCGGCCCCGCCCATGGCCGACTGGGCAGACGTCTACCGGGCGAGCGCGTCCTCGCTCCCTCCGCCGCCTGCTTCGCGGACCGGAGTGCCAGCGGAAACGTTTCGGCCGCCGCAGTATCCCTTGCGGCGCGAGTTTGGAAGACGGGCGCGCCAGCAGCGCCTTCGGGTGTGTCCGCCGAAGCCGGCTTGGGCGGTCAGCGCCGGGACGGTGACCCCGGTGTCGATCCTCAAAGGGCTGGAGTTGGTGCTGACCGAGGACGGACTGAGTTAGCAAGGAATCGAAGAGGACCACGAGCAGTGAACGAACTAGATCCATCGGCAGGACAAGATCAATTCGTCCGGCAATTGGCCCGAGCCGTCGCGCTCCATCTCCAGGGCCATGGTGCGGAAGCATTGAGCGCGATCGATGGCGCGCAGCCATCGGAGGCCGATATGGCCGAATTGCTGGCGGCTCGCGGGCAATTGCAAATGGAGTCTGGCAATTTCGCCGATGCTGCGCGGACGCTTTCGCAGTTCCAGCAGTTGGCTCCGGACAAGTGGGCCGGTACCTATCACCTCGGATTGTGCCTGCAGAACCAAGGCCTGTGGCGCGAAGCGGTGGAGTTCTTCCGGCGCGCGAGCGCGATGGATCCGGACCGCCCGGAAGCGCGCATCTCGGCTGGCACCTGTCTGCTGCATCAGGACATGCCGCAGCAGGCGATGGACGAGTTCGACTCCTGCCTGAAGAAGTGGCCCGAGAACGAGCAGGCCAGCTTCGGGAAGGCCGTGTCACTGCACATGCTCGGGATGCTCGACGCGGCTGCCGAGCGCTACTCGGCGATCCTCGAAAAGGCCCGGGATTCGGAAGGCGCGATCACCAACATGATTGCCGTCGGGATCCAGAAGATGGATTGGCCGCAGGTTCGCTCTTTTGCGCGGCGGCTGCTCGAGATCAAGCCGAATTCTGAAACAGCGCTCGAAGCCTTGGGCACTAGCTCGTTCGCCGAACAGGACTTCCGCGCTGCAGCCGACTACTATCGGCGCCTGGCTGACCTGCGGCCGCGGAACTTCGAGTATTGGTTTAACTTGGGCGTCGCGCTGCAGAGCGGAGAAAAGCCCGAGGATGCCGTTGCCGCCTACGAGCGGTGTAAGAAAATCCAGCCCGATGCCATTGGTCCGCTGATCAACCTCGGACTGTTGTATGAGCAGTTGGGCGAGACGAAGAAGGCGATCGATTCCTTCGTGGCCGTGCTGCGGCTTGACCCGAATCGCGAGGAAGTCGGCTTTCACGTCGCGATCCTGACGGAGCAGGCGGGGCATTTGCAAGAGGCCGAATCACTGTATTCGGCGTTCGGAGAAAAGGCCGGGAACAATGCACCGGCGGCGCAGTTCCGGGCCGGTTGCGTCCGGCTGGCGCGCAGTGACTATCACGGCGCTGCAAAATCGTTCCGGGCCTGCCTGGACAAGCGCAGTCCCTGGCCGGAAGCCTCGATTCGGCTCGGCTATGCGCTGTGGAAGCTCGGGGCCGTGGACGACGCCGAAGCCGAATTGAACCGGGTACTCGAGAACAATCCGGGGTCGATCGAGGCGATCCGGGGGCTGGCGGCCGTGACTTTGAGCAAGCGAGATTGGGACAGTGCATACCGGCTCCATTCGAAGCTGGTGGAGGCAGGCGAGGGCAGGGCGGAGGTGCTGTACAATCTGGCGGCCTTGGCGCAGCAGGCGGGCAAGCTGGAGGAGTCTGTGGCGTCATACCGGCGGGTGCTGGAACTCGACCCGAACTTCGCCGAGGCTCTGCTGAACCTCGGAGCGATCCTCAAGGCTTCCGGCAAGGAAGAAGAATCGCGCGGCTACGTGGAGCGGGCGCTGGCCGTGAAGCCGGAGCTGGCTCGCGGCTACTTCATGTCTGGGGAGTAGGGGCTATTGGAGGCGGGCGCGGTTACGTTCGTTGAGTACGAGCTCGTCAAAGATGGCCAACACTTGCTTGCGGTAGGTGTAGACGCGGCGCAGCGTCTGGCGGAAGTTCGGTTCGTAGCGGCGCGGGCGTAACCATTTCTCGAGCAATGACTTAGGGACGTCGATGTCGCGCCGGAGACTTTCCACCGGATGGCCCCGAAGGAACAGGCCATAGAACATGGCCGCCTCTTTCATGGGCGCCGCAGGGTCAAATTCGTCCTTGAAGTTTACAATCGCGGACGGTGCGGGAACCGGGATCGGTAGGTTCGACATCGCGAGAACCACCACGAACTTGCAAGTATAAATCGGCGCTCTGCCGCCGATCAAGTACCGCCCCTGGTGTGACTGGGCTAAATTTAGGCGTGCTTCTGCCGATGGGTAGGAGAGAACCGAGATGAGCAGAATCGTCATCGCCCCATCTGCCGCCAAGGCGGCTTCCACGCCGCTACTCCCTGCCGCCGCGCCCAGCGCACCCGTGGCGGAGGTGGACGTCAAGCCGGCCATTCCCGAGACCATTCAGGAGACCGGCATCGCGGACTCGTTGATCGAGCAGATGATCCTGAAGGTGCTCTACTATCGCAGCGAAACGCTGGGCCGTGACTTGGCGCGGGCCTTGGGCCTCAAGTTCAGCGTGATCGAGGAGATGGTGGAATTCCTCAAGCGGCAACACCTGGTGACGGTGAAGAAGTCGCTCGGGCTCGGCAACTTGACGGCGGTCTACGCGTTGACGGATGCGGGGCGCACGTTGGCTCGCGAGTACCTCGAGGCCAGCCAGTACGCCGGGCAGGTTCCGGTGCCGCTGGCGCAGTACGTCAGGACGGTGATGGCGCAGAAGCGGTCCGATGACTGGCTGAAGCCGGAGATGGTGCGGGAAGCCTTCAAGCACATGGTGGTGACGCCACAGTTGATCTCGCAAATCGGGCCAGCGGTGTGTTCGGGCAAGTCGTTCCTGCTGTACGGGGCTGCGGGCAACGGTAAGACCTATCTTGTGGAAGCGCTTTTCGACATTGACCCGACGCCGATCTTCATTCCCTACGCGATCGAGGCGCAGGGCCAGATCATTCAGGTTTTCGATCCGCTCTATCACAAGCCGGTGGAGACGCCAGAGAAAGATTCGGTGATGGCGTTCGCCGCCGACCCGCCGTATGACCAACGGTGGGTGAAGGTGAAGCGGCCTTCAATCGTGACTGGCGGCGAGTTGACGCTCGACATGCTGGACCTCAGCTACAACGAAGTGTCGAAGTTCTATGACGCGCCGATGCAGCTCAAGGCCAACAACGGCATCTACCTGCTCGATGACTTCGGCCGGCAGAAGGCTTCGCCAGCCGAGGTGCTCAACCGCTGGATCGTTCCGATGGAGCGCCGGCTCGACTATTTGACGTTCCGCAACGGAACGAAAATGCAGGTGCCGTTCGAGTGCTTCCTGGTGTTCTCGAGCAACCTGAAGCCGGAGCAGTTGGGCGACGAGGCCTTTCTGCGGCGCATTCAGTACAAGATGCTGATGCGGAATCCCGACGAGAACGAGTTCTACCAGATCTTCGACGGCTTTTGCCGGCAGAAGGAATTGCCGTACGAGCGGTCGGTCTTCGAGCGCTTCCTGAAGACGCACTATCGCGACACGGGGAAACCGCGCCGGCGTTGCCATCCACGCGACATCATTTCCCACGCGATCGATACGCTGCGGTTCGAGAACCTGCCGTTCAAGCTGACCGACGTGGTGCTCGACCATGCGTTCGAGAGCTGCTTCGTGAGCCACGAAGACGAAGGGTAAGCCGCGGAGCTGAAGTATCGACTGGCGCGCGAGGCTCGGGCAGTGGTCTAATTTTCGTATGTCCACTCCGATCTCACGCCGCGCTCTGATCGCAACAGGTGCTGCCGCGGCCGTAGCCGCCGCTCCCGTGAATGAGCCGCGGCAATCCACACCGATCTGCGGATTCTCGAAGCACTTCCAATGGCTGCCCATCCCCGAAGCGGCGAAGTTGGCCAAAGAGATCGGCTATGACGGACTGGATCTCACCGTGCGCGCCGCTGGCCATGTGTTGCCGGAGCGCGTTGCCGATGATCTGCCCAAGGCTGCCGAGGCGATTCGCGCCGCCGGCCTGTCTCTGCCGATGATCACAGCCGGGATCGTCGATGTCCGGTCGCCACACGCGGCGGCGATCCTCGAGACCTCGTCCGCGCTCGGCATCAAGCGCTACCGCTGGGGTGGATTCCGCTATGACGCGAAGAAACCGGTGGTGCGGCAGATCGCCGAGTTCAAGGCGATGTCGAAGGACCTGGCGGCTCTCAACAAGCAGTTCGGCATGTGCGCCATGTATCACACGCACTCGGGAGCGGGTCAGTTCGGCGCATCGATCTGGGATATCTGGGAAGTGCTGCGCGACCTCGACAACAACGCCGTAAGTCTCAATCTCGACGTGGGGCACGCGACGGTGGAAGGGGGGCTCGGCGGCTGGATCAATTCCACGCGCCTGACCGGCTCCATGATCCGCGGCGTGGCGTTCAAGGATTTTCGCTGGGAGAAGAAGCGCGGCAAGTGGGACGCGCGCTGGTGCGCGCTCGGCGAGGGGATGGTCAACTTCCCGCAGTTCGCGGCCATGCTCAAAGACGCCGGATTCCAGGGCCCGATCCAGTTGCACATGGAATACGAGGAAGTGGGCGACGCTCATGCGGGCAAGCCTTCCATGTCGATCTCGAAGGAAGAGTTCGTGCGGTTGTGCAAGGCCGATCTCGCCGCGCTGCGCGGGTATCTGCGCCCGGCTGGGCTCGCCTGAGTCCCGGTTGGCGTTTCAAAGGACTATCCTGAACCCATGGTCGCCAGAACTTTGCTCGTGACATGTGGGCTTGTGTTTGGTCAAATCGCCGACTCGCCATCGAACACGGTGGCTGGCATTGCAGCCAACTACACCGAGGCACGGGCCGGATCGTATACTCTACCCGATCCGCTGAAGCTGGCCAATGGCAAACCGGTGCGCGACGCCAAGACTTGGATGTCGAAGCGGCGCCCGGAACTGGTGCGGCTGTTCGAGGAGAATCAATTCGGCCGCTCTCCCGGCCGGCCGAAGGACCTCGCCTTTGACGTCTTCGACAAAGGCACGCCGGCATTCGACGGCAAGGCGATTCGCCGCCAGATAGCGATCCGCTTTTCGAGTGCGCCTGACGCGCCTCACGCCGACTTGTTGTTGTACTTGCCCGCCAAGGCGGACAAGCCCGTACCGGTGTTGCTCAACGTGAGTTTCACCGCGAACTCGAACGCGGTGAGCGATCCGGGCGTGAAGCCGGGCGAGGTGTGGAATCCCAAGGAGAAGAAGCGAATGCCGGCTAGCCAGGCGCGGCGCTTCGGGAGCCTCAACGTGCCGATGTTCGTGGAAGCGGGATTCGGTGTCGCAACGATCTACTACGGCGACATCGATCCAGACTTTGAAGGCGGCCTGCCGTACGGCGTGCGGCGGCTATATTTGAAGTCCGGACAGACGGCGCCTGCTCCGGGGGAATGGGGTGCGATTGGCGCGTGGGCGTGGGGATTGAGCCGTGCGCTCGATTATCTCGAGACGGACAAAGGCGTCGACGCCAAGCGCGTGGCGCTCACCGGAGTCTCGCGTTTGGGCAAGACCGTGCTTTGGACTGGCGCCCACGATCAGCGCTTCGCCATGGTGATCGCCAGTTGCTCGGGCGAAGGTGGCGCGGCGTTGAGCCGGCGCAACTACGGCGAGACGATTGCGCACCTGACCGCGCCCACCCGGTACGCGTATCAGTTTGCCGGGAACTACGCCAAATGGGCGAACGCGGTGGACAAATTCCCGGTGGATTCGCATCTGCTGGTGGCGTTGATCGCCCCACGGCCGCTGCTTCTACAGACGGGGGATACGGACAAGTGGTCAGACCCGTATGGTGAGTTTCTGGCGGCGGACGCTGCGGGTCCGGTCTACCGGCTGTTCGGCAAGCAGGGGATCGAAGCGGACAAGATGCCTGCGCCCAACCAGCCGATTTTGAACACACTCGGGTATTTGATTCATGCGGGCGGGCATGGGATGATCCCGGCGGATTGGAACGTGTTCCTCGAGTTCATGAAGCGGTACCTCTAGGAGGCGAGTATGCGGCGCGTGCGGTACTCGGTGGCGGCAAGCCTTGATGGATACATTGCAGGACCAAACGGTGAGCACGACTGGATCCCGCAAGATCCCGACTTCGACTTTGGCGAGATGTTCCGCCAGTTCGACACTTTCTTGATCGGCAGGGTGACGTTCGAGGCGATGGCGAAGGCTGGGCGCACATCGATGCCGGGCACGGTCTTTGTGTTCTCGCGCACGCTGCACCAAAAAGGATCACCCGGATGTGACGATCGTTTCCGCGGAGGAACGCGACGTCCTCTCCCGGCTGAAGGCGAGCCCCGGGAAGGACATTTGGCTGTTCGGCGGCGGCTCGCTGTTCCGCAGCCTTTACGGGCAGGGTTTGGTGGACACCGTGGAGGTCGCCACGGTTCCCGTATTGCTCGGCGGAGGAATTCCCCTGGCGCCCGGGTTGCCGCGTCACATCGAGCTATCGTTGACCGGGCACAAGGTCTACGCGAAGTCCGGGATCGTATCGCTGCAATACGCGATCAATCAGCGCGACGCGGGAAAGTAACGCCGAACCGTCGCTTCGCCGGGCTTCGGCGTCACGAGCGAAAACACCACCATCATCAGCCCGGAGATCACCGTCATTGCGACCACCGGCAACATCCCGAACACGGCCGTTCCGGTTGGCGTGCGGCGGATGATCTCGATATCGCCGATGGACCAGTAAACTCCCGGGGCGGTGACCTTTGACTGGAACACACCCACGGCGACCACGGCTAGCGCGGTCCAGAGCGTACACGCGAGCGCGCCCCACTTGGTGCTGCCCCGCCAGAACAGCGCGCCGAACAGCAGCGGTGACAGGGCCGAGTAGCCCGAGAAAGCGTACTGCGAGGCGAGGTCGAAGATGTTGGCGGGGAAGTTCAGCGCCACGAAGTAGGCGCATGCGGTGAGAGCGATGATGAACGCGCGGCCGGTGTAGACTTGCGCGGTTTCGCCGAAGCGCTCCTTGTGTCCGTAGTATGCGAACACATCCTCGGTGAACATGGTGGAGAGCGCGAGGATCTGCGAGTCGCTCGCCATGACGGCGGCCATGATCCCGGCGCCGAGAATCCCGGCCAGCCACAGCGGAGCGTAGCGTTCGAGCAGAATCAAGAGCACGTCATCGGCGACCATCTGCGCTTGCAAGCGGGGCCGCTCGGAAGCGGGAAGCCCGGGCTGGGCCAGTTGTGTTCGCGCTTCGATCTTCGCTGCGATCTGCGGCGAATCCTGAACGCTGTTGGCGGCGACGCCGAGAAAGACGCAGGGAAGCCAGATGAGCAGAATGCAGAGCGGGTACAGGATCACCGTGCGGCGAAATTGTCCGAGGCGGTTGGCGGTGAGGCAGAAGATTCCGATGTGGGGGAACGCGATCGCCGAGAGCGGGATGAACGTGTAGCTGAAGAAGAATGCCGGCGGAATGCGCTCGCGCGTGAGGAGTGGGGCGAGCGTTGGGACGGTGAGCATGCGCTCGATGGCGGGTCCGAAGCCGCCCATCCCGAAGCCGATGACGGCGATCGCGACGGCGCCGAAGCCGAGAAAGAGCAGTGTCTGGAATGTGTTCACCCATGCGGTCCCGCGCATGCCTCCGAAGAAGACGTAGCTCATCACCACGGCGGCGACGATGAGTCCGCCGAGCCAGTACGGAACGAACCCGTTGCTGACGGCGCGGAGCGCGGTTCCGCCGCCCATCACGCCGATGATGATGTAGGGAACCAGGAGCGCCGCCTGCACGATGAAGATCACCGTGCCGATGTGGCCGCACTGCCAACGGTCGCGGAAGATCTGCACGGGCGTCATGAATCCGTGGTTCTTGCCGAGCGACCAGATGCGCGTTCCGATGAAGAACAGCAGAAGGGGGACGACGAATGCCGACGACGAGGCCATGAGCCCATAGGTGACGATCCCGTTGTGGAATGCGTGTCCCGAGGATCCCAGGATGGCGAACGCGGTCATGTGGGTTCCGAACAGAGAGAACAGAAAAACGAAGCCACCGAGCGAGCGATTGGCGAGGAAGAAATCCTCGGCGCTGCCCGATCCGCGTTTGCCGCGAAAGGCGAAGATGCCGATGTAGAGGACGGCAGCGAGGTAGAGGGCGACGAAGAGGGTTGCGGTCAAGTCTACTCCAGGTGTTTCGGCCAGGCCCAGCGCACCAAGGCCGCCATGAGCAGTGCGGCGGCGAGCGTGTAGAGGGCGTGATAGGCGAGTCCGATGGGGAGAAATCCGAAAGCCAGCGGGCGTGCGTCGCGCCAGAACCAGGAGTCCTGGTGGAGGACGTAGAGTGCGGCGATGGCAATGGCGAAGGCTACGGCGCGGGCGCGGGTCATGCGGAGAGAGTAATCCTTGATTCTATCCCGGGTGTCGGGGTTGGTAGGCTGATGCTATGCGGAGCGTAGTGGTGATGATGCTGTTGGCGGGACTCGCACATGCGGAGCCGGGGATCGCAACGCTGATACGCAGCTATCCGGGAGTTCGGCAGATTCTGGACATCATGGATGATCCTCCCCTACTGTTGGCGTCGGGAAGCCGGCGGCACAAACAGCAGGACAAGCCGAGCGTGTTCCCGGTTCCATTCGTGGCTGTGTATGACACGCGCACCGGAGAAAAGATCGGTGAGATCGAAGGTGGCCAAAAAGACTACGGAGTGACCGCTCGCTTTGCGTCCAGAGACTCAGCATGGATTGGCTGGCGCGGGCGGCAGGTAGAGTGGAATTTCCGGTCTGGAGCGACAGCGGTCAAGGTCGAGAGATCGGGAGAGGTGAGTCCCGTCTGTTTTCTCCCGTCGGGCGAAGGCCTCGGTTTGACGCGGCTCCCGGTTCGTGGCGGCTGGGCCGTGGCACTCCGCCGGGACGCTGCATGGCATCAACTGAGCCAGCCCGCGCTCGGAATCGACCTTGGCTTTGACTGTCTCAATCGCTGGCAGGAGGATCGGTTCCTGGCCCAGTCCTTTGGACGAGAACCGGCGTTGGTTTGGATCCCGACCTCTCTCTCCGGCGAGACGGAACCGTGCCGCTCGTTTCCTGGTCATCAGGTTCTTGGATACGCAGTCACATCCGACGCTTCGAAGGTCGTGGTAGTCACAGGGGAGATACGGAAAGCCGAGCCGGAGAGCCTGAGCGCCGCTGTCATGGAACGTCGAGTATTCCTGAACGTGCTCGACGGGCGCAATGGGTGCATCGAGGCCGCGCGCTTCGCCCTCGAGTTTCCAGAGAAGCCGGTTTGGAAGAAGCCTCTACTTGCACCGAAGAACCAATATTTGTCCGGTGCGTATTTCCAAAACGAGTTTGCCAGCCAGATTGCCGTATCACCCGACGGACTGAGGCTTGCGATGGCTTACGGCACCTTCAAGTCCGACTATCTCAGCGATGCCCTTGCCTTCATCGGCATCTACGACATCTCGAGCGGCCGCAGGCTTGCGACCTTGAAGGGCGGCGTCTACCCGAACGGATTCCTCACCTTCCTTCGCACCTGGGATTGGGATCCCATTTCGTTTCCCCCGATCACCGGCCCGATGCGTTTCAGCGCGGACTCCAAGCAACTCTTCGTCTCTTCCGCCAAGATTTGGCAGTGGGATGTTTCGGCCTTGCGGTAACCAAGCCCCACGGGCCGTGCAGTGGTAGCACTTGTCATTGTGAGTGGCCTACTAAAGGCCGCGGGAAGAACACCCGAACTTGTGCGTGGGTATTGTTGCAAGATGCGAAGACCAGACCCTACCGGAGTGGAGCGGTTCTTTCAGGACGAGGAGATCATCGTCTCGAAGACTGACCCGCGTGGGATCATCACCTATGCCAACGAAGTGTTCATCCGCGTCGCCGGATACCGCGAAGACCAACTGCTGGGCAAGCCGCACAACCTGATCCGGCATCCGGACATGCCGCGGTCGGTGTTCCACCTGCTGTGGCAGAGGATCAAGGCCGGACATGAGATCTTCGCCTACGTCAAAAACATGGCATCCAACGGCGACCACTATTGGGTGCACGCGCACGTGACGCCGACGTTTGACCGAATGGGCACGATCACGGGCTACCACTCCAACCGCAGAGTTCCGGGGAGGAAGGCGGTGGAAACGGCGGAGGCGATCTATGCGCAGTTGCTGGCTGAGGAAAGGCGGCAACCGCCGGGTAAGGCGATCACGGCGGGTGTGGCGCTGCTCGAGCAAGTATTGGCGAAGGCCGGGGTGAGCTACGACGAGTTCGTGTTTTCGCTCGCGCCCGAGGAAGAGGACGCGACCCTGGCCGCGATAGGAGAGGCATGAGTACGACGAACGTTGCCCTGGACCATTGGCTCGAACAGGCGGCAGACGTGTGCGAGCGGGCCGCGTCGGGAGATCTCGAGAGCCGCATTCTCGAGTACCCGCGCGAAGGAGTGTTGGGCAAGCTCCTCGGGTCCATCAATCACATGCTCGACATCACCGACGCCTTTGCGCGGGAATCGGGAGCGTCGCTGGACCATGCCGCGGCGCACAAGTTCTACCGGCGGGTGCACCTTCGGGGAATGCCGGGGAGTTTCCGCCGGGCCTCGGGTCTGATCAACCGGGCGACAGGCGAGATGGCGCGCCAATACTCCGAACTCGAGGCCGCCAAGGGGCGGCGGGCTGAGTTGGCGTCGCAGCTCGAAACCACGATCGGCGCGGTGGTGGAAGCGCTCGCCTCGGCGGCATCATCGCTCGAGCGAACAGCCAAGATGCTGGCCGAGTCGGCCCGCCAAACCACCACGGAGGTCCAGACGGTGCTGGCAGCCGCGGAGCAGACGTCGGCGAGCGTGCAAACCGTGGCCTCGGCGACTGAGGAACTGAACACTACTTTTGGCACGATGGAGGCGCAGACATCGGGTTCGGCAAAACTCGCTGGAGAGGCAGCCACGGAGGCCGCCGGCTGTCGAGAAATGGTGTCGCAGCTCGAAGAGGCCTCGCACAAAGCCGGCGGCGTGGTGAAGTTGATCTCGCAGGTGGCGCAGCAGACGAATCTGCTGGCGCTGAACGCGACCATCGAAGCAGCGCGGTCGGGCGAGGCGGGGCTCGGATTCGCCGTGGTAGCGGACGAAGTGAAGACCCTTTCGCGCCGGACGCGCTCAGCCACCGAGGAGATCACAGGACAGATGGAGCAGATCCAGCACGCCAGTTCCGCCGTGGACCAGTCGATGGCCGAGGTGAACCGGCGGGTGGACAGCATGAACCGGATTTCGGCTACCATCGCCGACGCGGTGCGCGAGCAGCGGCAGGCAACGGCGGAGATCAGCCGAAGTGCGCATCAAGTGGCGGCGGGGAGCGCCGAGGTGTCGCGCAGCATTGAGGGCGTGGGCGCCGCGGCGGATCGCATTTCGGAGTCGGCCGAGCACGTCTTGACGGAAGCGTCGCAACTGGGAGGCTACGCCAACCGGTTGACGGCGGCGGTGGAGCAGTTGCTGGTGGCGATTCGGGGTTGATGACGGTAAGCACCGAGGGCGTGGGCGCCGCGGCGGACCGCATTCTCGGAGCCGGCACGTCCTGAACGAAGCGTCGCAACTGGGAGGCTACGCCAACCGGCTAGCTTACTCAACTCAACCAAACACGGCGGTGGAGCAACTGCTCGTGGCGATTCGGGGCTGACGCGCCGCGTTACGGCCGCCCAGGTCGCATGAACCGCGCCTTCGCATACTTCAAGAAGTTGTAGAACGCTGCCATGTAGGCGATGCACAAACCCTCGACGCCGTCTCGGAATCCCTGTTTCAGGAAGTACGTGCGGAAGAACGTCCATAGCGGATCGAACACGAGCATGTGCCAGCTCACGGCGATCTTCTGATCGATTAACTGCTCGGCGGCGAGCGTGGTGTAGCGATCCATGGTCCGCAGGTGCTCAGCGAGCGAGTCACACGTGAAGTGCAGCAGATTGGATTCGAGCGACCCCACGGTGCCCGTCACTCTCACCGATTCATGCACGTAGTCGCCTTCCCATCGCGCCTTGCGGCGGTCAAACAAACGGACTTTCCGGTCTGGATACCAACCCGAGTGCAGGATCCACCGTCCCAGATACTGCGCCAATCGCGGCATGGTGTAGGCGTCGTATTCCGGTCCAGCCTTCTTGATGTGCCATATCTCGGCTTCGAGCGCCTCGCTCAGACTTTCGTCGGCGTCGATCGACAGGACCCAATCGTTGGCTGCCTGATCGGACGCGTAGTTCTTCTGCGCCGCGTAGCCGAGCCACGGGGTCTCGATCACGCGCGCGCCGAGGTTGGAAGCGATCTCGATGGTGCGGTCATTCGAGCCCGAGTCCACCACCACGATTTCGTCGCAGCAGCGCAGGCTCTCGATGGCGCGCGCGACGTTGCGCTCCTCGTTGAGGGTGATGATCGTGGCCGAGATTTTCACTCGATGATCTCGACAGGGGCCAGGGTGAAGCATCCGATGAAAATGGCCAGTGCGAGCACGGCCAGTATGGCACGGCCGGCGCCGACGGGCCGGTCGTCATAAAGGGCGGGATGGCGTAGCGCGAAGAAGAACAACAGCACGGCCCATACGAGCCAACTGAACGAGAAGATCACGCCCAGCGGCACCAGTACGGCAATGAATACGCGGGACAACAGCCAATGGTAGCGCCCGAAAAGCGCGTAAACGATGTGGCCGCCATCGAGTTGGCCGATCGGAAGCAGATTCAGCGCGGTGGCGAGTCCCCCGACCCATGCCGCGCGAGCCACCGGGTGCAGATAAATGTCGGCGCCGGGGACTCCGGGGAATAGCGCCGCCTCGAGCAGCTTCTGGAAAAGGCTCCGTCCGAACAACAGTCCACCGCTCTCGGCGAAGCCAGGCACCACTTTGGAAAGCGATACGCCGATGGCGAGCGCTGGAACCAGCACGATGAATCCGGCCAGCGGACCGGCGATGCCGATGTCGAACAGATCGCGCTTGCCCGTGATCGGCGAGCGGATCTTGATAAATGCGCCGAGCGTGCCGATCGGAGTGGGCGCGGGAAGGAAGAACGGAAGCGTGGCGTCCACGCGATAGTAGACGCAGGCGAAGTAGTGGCCGAACTCGTGCGCCAGAAGGATCGCGAGCAGCGTGAGAGAGAAGGGAAGTCCGGTGGGCCAGAGCGCGGGCGTGCGCAGGATGCGGCCCGCGGTGGAGAAATCATCCCCGTAGGAGAACGCACGGTTGGCGGCGAAATCATGGGCGAGCCACGCGCCGATGAACGTGGTGGTGCAGAAGGTCAAAGCCAGCAGCAGGATGTGCAGCCAATAGCGCGGCCGCCGTGCGGCGCGAACCTGCAAGTAGGCGGGCGATGACAGCCCGTCGAATGGCGAAGGCGGAAATGGTGCCGGGAGACGTCCCGTGGCCGACACACGTGTCCAGGCGTTTTAGAGCGCCTGTAACTCCTTGCCCGGCTTGAACCGGACCGCGCGTCCCGGCGGAATGGCGACTTCCGCTCCGGTTCTGGGATTGCGGCCAATCCCGGTCTTCCTTGGACGCACGTTGAAGATACCGAATCCGCGAAGCTCGATCCTCTCCCCCTGTCCGAGCGAGCGCTTCATGCTTTCGAACACTGTTTCCACCGCCATCTCGGCTTTCGTCTTGGTGATGCCGGTGCGGTTGACCACTTCATTGATGATGTCGAGTTTGATCATTATGAGTCTCCGAGCCTCGGGTTCAAACCCCATGATAGGATTGAGGTTAACTCCGTGTCAAGGACACCCTCCCATGGCGTGGGCGGCGCCGAGTTCCGCCGCCTGTGTTCGCGCTTCGCCACCGGCGTTGCCATAGCCACCACGCTCGACGAGCGCGGCCAACCGCACGGGATGACGGTCAACTCCTTCGCGTCCGTCTCGCTCGATCCTCCCATGGTGTTGATTTGCGTGGATTTGCAGAGCAACCTAATGCCGATGTTCCTCCACTGCCGATATTACGGGGTGAACGTGCTGAACGAAGACCAGCAGGAGCTTTCGCACCGGTTCGCTCAAAGCGGACATGACCGCTTCGGCGGGATCGAATGGCAAGCCGGAAAGTCCGGTGTGCCGTTGCTTCCAGGCGCTTTGGCGCATTTCGAGTGCCGCCTCGATCGCTCGTTGGACGCCGGTGACCATGCCGTGCTCATTGGCGAAGTGGTGGGCGGGCGGGCATTCTCCGGATCGCCGCTGCTGTACTTCGAAAGCAAGTACCGGAGGTTGAAATGAGTTTGGGGGCCATCCACAAGACGGTGTTCAAGGCCGACGGCGTTTTGTGGTTTCTCGGTTGGATCCACATCTTTCTCGGGTTCGCATGCCTGTGCACCGCGCCATGGGATTACCGGCAGGCGTTTTCGACCGCACTATGGCTCAAGGCGGCGAAGTACTCCGCTGTAACTGTCCTCTATGCATGGACGATCGCTTGGATTCTTCGCTATCTTCCTCAACCCGTATGGGCCAAGCGACTGATTCGATGGGGAATTGTCTTCACGATGCTCACCGTGACAGCGTGCTTGATTCTGCAGGCGGGCCGCGGTGTGGTTGCTCACCGCGAAACCTCTACGCCTTTCGACGGCTACGTTCTAATCGTCATGGTTTCCGCTCTGATCTCCAACGCGCTGCTCGCCTTGTTGTTGATGTTCCAGATGCTGTGGCAAGAAGTGGATCTTCCCTCGGCCTACCTGGGCGGAATGGTGGCGGGCTTGGCGTCGTTCATGGTGGGCTGCGCCGTGGGGGTGTATTCGCTGTTACAGATTCTCGATGCCGCCAACGCATTCCGTCCTCCGCCGGATCTGCGGCTGCTCCATGTTGGATGCTTGATCGGGCTCCCGTTGGCTCCCTGGATTGGGCATCTCCTGTCGGGAACAGCCGTGGCCGAGGCTCCGGCTCCGAATCGGAGCTGACCGCACCTTGCCGCTTCTCTCCCGCCTCTCGGGCGGCTTGGGCCTCCACGGCGATATAATGAACGCCTGGGGATTCCCATCTCCCTTGCCGAGGATGGTTCTTATTGCCTGAGCTACGCCGCGATCCGGTCACCGGCCGTTGGGTGATCATCGCCACCGAGCGGTCCCGCCGGCCTTCCGATTTCGTCCGCGAACCGGTAGTGATCCAGGGCGGGCGGGTGTGCCCGTTTTGCTCGGGCAACGAGAGCAAGACGCCGCCCGAGGTGCTCGCCTTTCGCAACGGGTCCCAGCCGAATGGCGCCGGCTGGTCGATCCGCGTGGTTCCAAACAAATTTCCCGCATTGCGTGTGGAAGGAGATTTGGATCGGGCCGGCGACGGAATCTACGATCGCATCAACGGCGTGGGTGCGCACGAGGTCATCATCGAGTGCCCCGAACACGACCTCACGCTTCCTGACCTGCCCGAGAAGCGGATCGAAGAGATCTTCTGGGCCTATCGCGAGCGTATCCTCGACCTCAAGAAAGACGGCCGCCTTCGCTACATCCTGATTTTCAAGAACCACGGCGAGGCGGCGGGAGCTTCGCTCGAGCACGCGCATTCCCAGTTGATCGCGCTGCCAGTCATCCCCAAGCGCGTGCAAGAAGAGCTCGATGGCGGGCGGCGCTACTGGGACTTCAAAGAGCGCTGCATCTACTGCGATATCGTGCGGCAAGAGGTGTCCAGCGGCGAACGGGTGGTTCTCGAGACCGATCACTTTCTTGCGGTGGCGCCTTACGCGCCGCGGTTTCCGTTCGAGACGTGGATCATTCCACGCCAGCATCACTCGCATTTCGAAACGGCCCACACGCCTCAGATTCCGAACCTCGCGTGGGTGCTGCGCATGGTGTTGCGCAAGATGAACAAGGTGCTCGAAAAGCCGGCCTACAACCTGGTGATCCATACGGGGCCGGTGCAGGAAGGCGCGATGGCGCACTATCACTGGCACATCGAGATCATCCCGAAGCTCACCAAGGTCGCTGGTTTCGAGTGGGGCACGGGATTCTATATCAATCCCACTCCGCCGGAAGAGGCCGCACAGTTCCTGCGTGAAGCCGGATTGGTGTGAGCGCATGAACAGACGACGGTTTCTTTCGGGGCTTGCTGGCGCAAGTGTCGCGGCCGCGGTTGCGACCAGAAGCCGGCTTGGGTGTGAGCGCATGAACGGGCGGCAGTTTCTCTCGCGGCTCGCCAGTGCGGCGGCCGCGCAAGAGCCCGCGTCGGCGTCGCGACCGCAGTTCCTGCCAGAAGCGGACCTGGGAGTGAGCGCATGAACAGACGGCAATTTCTCTCGGAGCTCACTGTGCGGACGGCTGCGCCAGAACCGGTGCCCGAGTCGCGTCCTCGGTCGCTGCCAGAAGCGGGCTTGGCGGGCGCATGAACGGGCGACGGTTTCCCTCGGGGCTCACTGGGCGGATGGCTGCGCGAAAGCCGGTGCCCGAGTCGCGTCCTCGGCCGCTGCCAGAAGCGGGCTTGGCGAGCGCATGAACAGGCGACGGTTTCCCTCGGGGCTCACTGGGCGGATGGCTGCGCGAAAGCCGGTGCTCGCGTCGCGACCGCAGTCGCTGCCAGAAGCGGACTTGGAGTGAGCGCATGAACAGACGGAAATTCGTGGCCGCAATGGCCGGCGCCGCGGGCGCCCAACAACCCGCTCCGGCTTCGCGGCCTAACGTCCTGTTCCTGTCGGTGGACGACATGAATGACTGGGTGGGTTGCCTGCGCGGCTACCCGCGCGTGCGCACTCCGAACATCGATGCGCTGGCGCGCCGCGGCGTCCTGTTTTCCGATGCCCATTGCGCTTCGCCGTTGTGCAACCCGTCTCGCACGGCGCTGTTCACCGGCATGGCCGCATCCACCACCGGCGTCTACGACAACGAGACCTACTGGAAACCGAATCTCCCGTGGGTCACCACGCTGCCCGAGTACTTCAAGAACAACGGCTACCATGTGGCCGGGGCAGGCAAGGTCTTCCATCACGTGGCTGGATTCAATCCGCCGGACCAGTGGAACGAGTTTCAACTGCAGCAATTCGACGATCCCTGGTATCGGCGCACGGAATGGTACCCGTGGGTGAAGAAGGTTCCGAATCCGCAGGGACATCCGTTCAACGGCCTGAAGAACTTCCAAGGTGAGTTCGATTGGGGCGTGCTTCCATACAAGGAGCAAGAGTACGGCGACATGCGCGCGGTGGACTACGCACGCCAGTTCCTCGTGCGCAAGCATGAGAAGCCGTTCCTGCTCGCGATCGGTCTGTGGCACCCGCACATTCCGATGTTCGCGCCGCAGAGCTACTTCGATCTATATCCGCCGGGCAATGTGCGGTTGCCGAAGTCGCAGCCGAACGATCTCGACGATGTGCCGGAAGCAGGCAAGAAGATGGCGGCTTTCCGGCGCGACGAGCACGAACGGATCGTGAAAGAGGGCAAGTGGCGTGACGCGGTGCGCGCCTACCTCGCCGCGATTTCCTTTGCTGACGCGATGATCGGGATGACGCTGCGCGCGCTCGACGAAAGCGCGTACGCACAAAACACCGTGATCGTGTTTTGGTCTGACAATGGCTGGCATCTCGGTGAGAAGCAGCACTGGCACAAATCGACGCTGTGGCAAAGGTCCACGCATGTGCCCCTGATCTTCGCCGGACCCGGATCGCAGTCAGCCGGCAAGGCCCGGACGCAGCCGGTGAGTTTGCTCGATCTCTATCCGACGCTGGTGGAGATGTGTGGACTACCGGCGAAGAGCGATCTCGAGGGGACCAGCTTGGTCCCGTTGTTGCAGGATCCGGCGGCGCGGCGGAATCCAGTGGTGTCGACTTATCTCCAAGGCAACCATGCGGTGATTGATGAGCGGTGGCGGTACATCCAGTACAAAGACGGCAGCGAAGAGTTGTATGACCGGCGCAAGGATCCGAACGAGTTCCGGAATCTGGCGGGCGAGGCGCGGCTCGGCAACGTTAGGCAAGAATTGGCGAAGTGGATGCCGAAGCGGAATGCGGCGCCGAAGCCGGATCGCGAGGCGTTCGTGTTCGATTTTCCGAAGTACAGCTACTCGCGCAAGCCCTGATTGGAGGGGGCTGAAGCGGGCTACGGCGGGACACCGATCAACGCGCGTAAACCTGTTGCAGGTCACGCAAGCAGCGCGCTCTTGATGTCGACCACCGCTTCGGTAACTTGCCCCAGATACTTGCCATCGCGCACCACGTCGGCGGCAATGGCGAACCGCGGCGCAGGCGGTGCCCAGTCCTTTGGAATCGCAACGTCAAACGCGAGCGACGCCTTGCCGCGTCCGGACACGGTGATCTTCAACACCTCCGGAGTGACTCGCCATTCCGCCGGACCCACCAACGAGACCTCGAGATTCATCGCCGCATCGCCGTAGTTCTGCGCGTGGACCTCGAGCTTCCGCCGCTCCCCCGGCGCGATCAGCATCTGATACGGATAGAGCCGCACCCAACTCGGATCGAGCCCGTAGTTCGTTTCGTTGTCCGGCAGCAACTCCGTGAAGTACTGCTGCTGCTTGCGGAACTTCTGTTCGGTGGCGAGCAAGATCGAGCGGTCCACTGGATACGGTTGCCCGTGACCGGGACAAATCTGCTCCGGCTCACGCTCGATGAGCGTGCGCACACTGCGCAAGTGGCTATCGCTTTCCACGTGATTGCGGAAGATCAGGTTGTGACGGAGCGTGCCGTCATTGCGCGGATTCGGGAAGAAGGCGTCTCCAGTGAAAGCGGTGCGCTTGCCGTCGATCGTCACGAACAGCGCCATCTGATACTCGGTGTGGCCGGGCGAGTGCTTCACCTCGAATTCGTACTCTTCCCACCGGAATTTCTCGCCATCGCGGAACGTGCGGTCCACCTTGAAGGGCTCGCCGAGAATGCAGCCGAGATTGTATCCGCGCGGATTCTGGAAGACGTCGACCATGTTCTCGTAGCACCAGACGCGCGTGCCGTGGTGGCGAATGAGATGGGGGAATCCGTTCATGTGGTCGTCATGCATGTGGCTCGGCATCACGACCTCCACTTGCTTCAATCCGAAGTCGCGCTTCAGGCGGTTGATGTTGTGCTCTTGAAAGCGGATCCGGTCAGTGGGCGCGGTGGCGCGCTCGAAGTTGCCGAAATGGATCGGAGAGGCCGAGCCGTAGTCGATGAACATCGCCTTGCCGCTGTTCGAAAGAATCGCGTAGAACGATGACGTGGTCTGGTAGTGGCAGATCAGGTGCGGACTCACCACTTGCGGGACGCCCTCTTCGCTCGGGTTGTTGCCGGTCTGGAACTTGTAGTAGTCGGTGAGGCGGCGGATCGTCTGCGCGATGCCATCGCCGGGATTCGGGAGCGGTTCGCCGTGCGAAGGACACACCAGCTCAGGCTTCATCTCACCGAGACGCGCGAGTGAGAAGATGCCGAGGTCGATGCCTTCGGCTCCGCCATAGTTGATCTGCGTGTCGTAGAGATTCTGGATCTTGCCGGGGGCGAACATGAGGTCGCCCGTGAAGGCCGTGCGCTTGCCGTCAATATTGGCGACCAGTGTCAGTGATCCCAGCGTGTGGCCGGGCGTGGGCAGCACGAAGAAGTCGATCTTGCCCCAGCGGAAGGTCGAGTAGTCCTGCAGCGCTTTCGCCACGGGGATGTCTTCTGTGACGGTGTTGAAATCGTTGCGGACGTAATAGAGGTGGAAGATACGGCGGTTGCGCCAGAAGTTCCGCGCGTCGGCGAAGAGGTGCTTCTCGTGCGCGGGAACGGCAATCGGGATACGGCGCGCGGCGGCCTTCCAATCGCCCTGGCACTGGTCGCGGTGATGATGGGTGTGGAGAATCCAGTCGACTTGGGTGATGCCGAGGGCAGGGAGATGGTCGAGGATCTTGCCGGAGCCGAAATCGATGAGGACTGCGCGCGATCCATCGCGAATCAGGAAGACGTTACAAGTGTCCTCGAAGACGTAGAGGTTGTCGCTGATCTTGCGGGGCGCGCCCTTGGGTTGGAAGCTCGAACGGCGATACGGTTTGGTGGCCTTGACCTCCGCCGCCGCGGCAGGAACTGGCGGTACCGCGGCAGCGAAGGAGGCGGACTGAAGGAAGTTGCGGCGGCTTGCTTTGGACACAGGAATATCATACGCCCGCGGGAACGACGTGAACCCGTGGCCGCCTCGAAGGGCCTTTGGCTATTGTCGCTGTGGCTCCGGCCGGCGGTTCAGAACGGAATTACTCCCGCTGCTTGCGGAGGCCGTGCTCAACCGGCACATCGGAAACGTGGCCGGAAAATCGAAAAACGCAAAAGCACCTTGCTCATCGAAGTTGGTGACAGCGAAGATGAGTGGGCTCATCGACTGCGGCGGCGTCAGGAGAAGAGAGACCTGCGCCGTCCGCGCAACCGCCGCGAGCCGGATGGCTTCCTCGAGCGCGGTCAAGCGCGCCTTCTGTTGATCGTTGAGCGCCCCGAGGTTTCTTGCGCGTTGCGATCGGCCGGCTTCGGTCAACTCGCGGCAAACGGTTTCCAACTCCACGTAGCGTTCGCCGATGGCGGCGACGCTCAGCGTCTGGCGGGCCGTCTCCTGCACGATCTCGGCTTGCACTTGGGCAAGCCTTTCCTGCTTGGCTCGTGCGGTCAGGTTGTATTCAGCGTTGTTGGCGGCTATCGTTTTGGCTTGATCTGGCGTAAGGGAGAGATAGTTCGATAGCGTCGGTGTCGATTGGGGCTGTGTCTGCGCGGCCACACTGAATGCTGTCAGCAAGGTCGCGAACAATCGGAAACAGAGTAGCTTCATGCCAGAGAGACGCTTGTTCGACGGAAAAAGTCGAACAAGCGTCGAGGGCGCATGACCGTCGCAGCGCAGACGGTGCGTCTGGTCTACTCGGCCACCACCGGATTGCGAAGCTCACCAAGACCCTTCACGCGAACCACGCACTCGTCACCAGCCTGCAGATAACGAGGCGGCTTGCGCGCGAAGCCCACACCCGCGGGCGTGCCCGTAGAAACGACGTCGCCCGGTTCGAGCGTGAAGATGCTCGACAGGTGGGCGATGAGATCGGGGATGCGGAAGATCAAGTGCTTCGTGTTCGACTTCTGCAACGTCTCTTTGCCGATCGTCAAGCTGATATCGAGATCGTGCGGATCGGCGATCTCGTCAGCGGTGGCGAGGAATGGGCCCATCGGGCAGAACGTATCGAACGTCTTGCCCATCACCCACTGGCTAGTGGCAAGCTGAATATCACGCGCGCTGACATCATTCAGGTTCATGTACCCGAAGACGTGCTTCTTCCAGTCTTTGCCCTTGATGTTGCGTCCGCCCTTGCCGATCACGAACGCGAACTCGGCTTCGTAGTCGGGCTGCGTGGATTTCTTGGGTAGCACGATGTTGTCGCCGGGCCCGATGACGGCGGTGGGGAACTTGCAGAACACCGTAGGAGTGGTGGGAATCTGCATGTTTGATTCGATGGCGTGATCGCGATAGTTCAATCCGATGCAGATGATCTTGGGGGGGCGCGGAATCGGTGCGAGCAGTTTCACTCCAGACAACGCGATCTTGGGACCAGTGACCGCCGCGACTTTCTTGAGAGCGGCGTCGCCGCCGGCGATAATCGAGATCACATCGGCAAAGCCTGCGCCGGCCAGCGGCGTGACTTCTTTGCCATCGAGTAGACCGGGCTCGGCGACTCCGCCGGGCCGAACGAACGTGATGAATTTCATGAGTGGTTAGAGAACCTCCAAGGGTATCGGAAGAGGACTAGTGTATCATCAGGAGTTCATCACATGAACTACTTGGAACAGATGTTCGGACTGAAGGGGAAGGTGGCCGTGGTGCTCGGCGGCACGAGCGGAATCGGCCAGGCGATCGCACGCGGCTACGCGCAAGCTGGGGCGACCGTGGTTGCTTCCAGCCGCGACCAAGCCAAGGTGGACGCCGAGGCCGCGGAACTCACCAAACTCGGCTGCGAGACGCTGGCGGTCACGAGTGACGTGCAGGATCGAGCCAGTCTCGAACGTTGCTGCAAGGCGGTGGCGGAGAAGTTCGGTCGCGTGGACATTCTGGTCTGCACCTCAGGCACCCACCACAAGGTGCCCACTGCCGAGGCGAGCGAGCAGGACTGGCAACGCGTCATCGACATCAATGTGAACGGCAGTTTCCGCGCTGACCAGGTATTCGGCCGGCAGATGATCGCACAGGGCGGCGGTGCGATCATCAACATCGCTTCGCTGACGAGCTTCGTGGCGTTCAATGAGGTGACCGCGTACGCCACCAGCAAGAGCGCCGTGGTAATGCTAACGAAGCAGTTGGCTTGTGAATGGGCCAGGCACGGCATCCGCGTGAACGCCATCGCTCCAGGCGTGTTCCGCACTCCGCTCAATACCAAGGCGCTCGACATCCCCGAGCGCGCGGCCGCGATCCTCGGCAAGACGCCGATGGGCCGGTTCGGCAGTACCGACGAATTGCAGGGCGCGGCCATCCTGTTGGCGAGCGAAGCCGGAAAGTTCATCACCGGCCAGATCCTCGCGGTGGATGGCGGCTTCCTCGCCAAGGGCGTCTAACGGCACGAGCGTCATAATCCGGCACTGCTACACTCGAAGAATCCCAGCCCGTTCGCTTCGCAGTACTTCTCACGTTTGGAGTGTGGATGTCTCTTCTCTGGATGTTTCTCATCACGTTTGCGATCTTGCAGGTGGCAGCTCTGTGCACCACCATCTACCTGCACCGGACGCTGACGCACCGCGCGATGGAAGTGTCGCCTTCGCTAGCGCTGTTCATGCATGCGTGGCTCACGATGTTCACCGGGATCTCGCCGCGCGAGTGGGTGGCGGTGCATCGCAAGCACCATCACTTCTCAGACAAACAGGGCGATCCGCACAGTCCGCGGATCTACGGTCTATGGAAGGTGTTCTTCGGCAACGTCTACTACTACCGCAAGGTGGCGAACGATCCCGAAGCGGTCCGCAAATACACGCCTGACTACAAGCCTACGCTGGTCGATAAGTTCCCGAATCAAGGCTACGGAGTGCTGCTCGGTTGGGCGATCTTCGCGGCGATGTTCGGGTGGGGCTGGGGCACGGCGGCGTTCTTCGCGCATGCGTTCACCTACATTCAATTGAACGCCTCAATCAATTCGATCTGCCACATGATCGGGTATCGCAACTTCGACAACCTGGCCACAAACCTGAGAGTGCTCTCGTTCTTCACGGCGGGTGAGGCACTGCACAATAACCATCACGAGTTTCCGACGGCGGCGCGGTTCTCGATGCGGCCGGGCGAAGTGGACATCGCGTGGCCGGTGATCCGGCTGATGGAAGGAGTCGGACTGGCGCACGTCAAGCAGGAGCCGCTCGCCAAGGCGGCCTGACTAGCGAACGCTCCCGGGGGCGTATGTCGCCAACAGGTTGCGTACCGCGGGATTGCGGTCACGAATCATCTCGAAGAGGTACGGCCAGTACTCAGACGCTTCGATGCCTTGACCCTGCATCTTCGCTCTCACGAAGCCGGCCGTTTTCAGCACGCGGTGGGTGCGCATGTCTCGGTAGAAGACAGTTGAGACGAGTGAGCATACTCTCTCGATGAGACCGAAGAAAGCGTCTCCGTCGCGCCACCCTGCTGAGCCCCTGTTCAAACCGCCCCCCACATAGCGGAACACATCGGTGATTGCGCTGACCGGCGCTACCCTATACATCAACAGAAGGTCCCCCGGCGTAGCTCTTTTCGAGAGGGACCACTCCATGCGCTCCTCCTCGTCCAGGCCCTGCCAGAAAGACTTGACACTGCCTTGGATCCAAACGCGGAAATGCACGCCGAACTGCTTTTTCAGTTCGATCACTTCGATATGCGAGGGCACGTCTGGCCAATCATGTTGCCAACAGACAATGCAGTCACACAGCCGGGCATCGTGCCCGTGAGCCCTGAAACTACTGGAACGAAACTCGAACTCGATCCGGACTCTCTTTTCCACCGCGCCGGCGTGCCTGAAGGCGATGCAGTCGGGATACGCGGCGCGAATCTCCTCGATTCGAAAACCGAGCTTGCGCGCGACCGTAGCAAACAGAAACACCACACCCATTTCGTTGGAGGGTGCATAAGACAGAGGCCCCTTCGACAGCGGGAGGGGCCTTGCCGATTCGCCGGAACGAGACACACGCTTACGTGGTGGGCAACTTCGTGGTCCGCCGCGCGACCATCTTCCAGCCGCTGCCCTGCTTGACCCAAACCTGCAACATGGTCAACGGGATCACGGTGGGCTTGCCTTGCGGCGTGGTGTGCGCCACCACTTTCGCTTCGACGAGCGCGGTCTTGCCGTAGACGCGGATCTTCTGCTCGGAGTGCTTGAACTCGGGCTTGCCCTTGACGAGCGCGGCGATGCACTGGTCCTTGGTTTCGGTGAGCGCGCTCGAGTGGACGTACACGAGGTCGTCGCCGAGAAGCGTTTTCAGCGTGGCTTCGTCGCCCTTGTGAGCGGCTTCGTTGAACTTTTCGACCGAGGCCGCGACGGCCTGTTCATCGCCGGCGGCGAAGACTGCGGCAGCGGCCAGCAGGAAAGGAAGGAGAAGTTTTCTCATAGTTCCTAAGGATAATGCAGAAGGTCACCGGAGCGCGAGCCGGGCGAAGAAGGCGGTTGCGTACGAGAGCAGGAACCACGAGTAGTAGTGCGATTCGCGGATGGATCCCACGCTCGGGATGGCCTGGAACACGAAGGGAACGGCGAGTCCGCAAGCCCAGGCGATCCAGGCTTTCCATCTGGAACTCCGTGAGAGCCATTGATCCGCGGTGATCACGGCCGCTGCCGTGCAAAGTCCCTTGGCCGCCCAGTAGCGGACGTTGTAGGCGCCCACTGGAATCGCCATTGCTACCGCCAGGATGAGCGCCAGATAGACCGGCTTCACGCGGAGGTCTCGGCCGGCGTCGACCATTGTTGCGGACGCGAAGCGAATGCATCCGAACAGGGTGATCGCGGCCAGGAGCTGTTTGGCGGGAATGAAGGCGCGAGCGTCAGAACCCCAGAGCGCACCATCGATAGCGACAGTCCACTTTGGTTGCGGCGCGGGTTGAAGGAACTCAATCAGCAGGATCGCCACGATCAGCGGTATGGTTGCTCCACAAAGGCCGCTGAGCCAGACATCGCGTCGCGAGACGCCGCAGCGAATCCGGCTGGCAGCGAGGACCGCAAGCGGCAAGGCTTCCGCGAGGAGTCGCTCGATACCCCCGAGCGAGTACCGGCGGACGTTCGCGGCTACAGCCGCTAGACCCTCAGGCCAGTAGTCGTCCGATCGGACGACGGCGGCGATAGCGAGAGCGGCTGTCAATTTGATCGTGAAGCGGGCCTGCTTCGCGTGGGTCGCCAGACTGCCGAGTCCGGACAGGAAGACCGCCACGGTGACCAGCACCCAGGTTGCGGGCAATACCAAACCCGCGGGATTGATCGCGGTGCCATAGTCTCGGGGAGTCAGCCACCACTCGGAGGTGAAGTGGACGATCCAAAGCAAGCAAAAGGTAATCGCCGCCAAGCGGAAGATGATGCCACCGGCTTTGCCAAGGGCCTCGTCGACCGTCGCGAACCCGCCTTCGACCCGGCTGGATGTCCGCAGTCCAAAGGGTGCGTAGCAAAAAGCGATTAGGCACGACGCGACTACGATTGCCGGGAGGACACCCAAGTCGACCCACGATAGATGGATCAAAAATCCGAAGTTGAAGAATATGGGCGCGATGACGAGCGCCTGAATCCGCCAATCGATGCGCTCTGGATTAGATTCGTCGCACCTCCACCGGATCATCTCTATTCAGACACCACAGTAGTCGCGCTTGTTCCCGGGAGTGTCAAGTTACCCAAGAACGCCGTGCTCGATACGAGTCAGCACTTCTTCGGCCGAAATGAGGCCCCGTTCGGTTTTCGCCGCCTCTATCGGAGGCATGCTCCGCCGCGACGGATTCGGAGTTCTGCAGCGAAGCTTGTACCTCCTCGTTAGCGAGTCCCATTCTCGAACAGAGATCACGGATCGGCTACCTTGGATCATGCTCACCCGCGTCTCTCTCGCCCTAGCCTGCTGCCTCACCCTCCTCGCCTCTGACCTCCCCGTCGCCAAACCCGAGTCCGTGGGCATGTCATCCCAACGCCTTGACCGCATCGGAACCTGGCTCCGCGGCATCGTCGAAAAGAAGCAGGCCGCCGGATTCGTTTCGCTGGTGGCGCGCAAGGGCAAGATCGTTCATCACGAAGCCTACGGCACGCGCGGACTCTCGAACCCCGACAAGATGCCCATCGACGCGCTGTTCGATCTCGCGTCGATGACGAAGCCAATCACCGTTACCGCGGCGCTGATGCTGCTCGAAGAGGGCCGCTTCACCCTCAACGATCCAATCGGCGACTACCTGCCCGAGTTCCGCAATCTCAAAGTCGAAACATCGCCAGGGACGCTTGCGCCCGCCAGTCGCCCGGTTACCGTGGAGCACCTGTTCTCGCACACTTCCGGTATCTATCACGGCAGCGGACGCGCCGGAAAATTCGAGTTCCCCACGCTCGAAGCGCTGGCGGGCGACATGGCGAAGAAGCCGCTCAAGTACGAGCCCGGCACGCACTGGCTGTACGGTGACTCGCACGACGTGCTCGGCTATCTGGTGCAGCGCGTTTCCGGCATGCCGCTCGACCGCTTCGTGCAGGACCGCGTCCTCACGCCACTCGGCATGAGCGATACGCACTACTGGCCGCCCGCACCGAAGGACGCGCGCCGGGCCGTCCTTGTCGTCGATGGCCAGGACGATCCGCAGTCGCTGTCACGCGTTCCTCCGGCGGCGGCCAAGGCAAGGACCTTCATCGGCGGCGCGAGTGGACTCTACTCCACCGCGGCCGACTACTGGCGCTTCTCCCAGATGCTGCTCAACGGCGGAACGTTCGAAGGCAAGCGCCTGCTCGGTCCGCGGACCATCGGATGGCTGGCGCAAAACCACATTGGAGACATTCGCTCGTTTCGCACGCCGGGTACGCGCTTCGGGCTCGGGTTTGCAGTGGTGACCGACCCTGGCGCATCGGGACTACCGTACTCGAAGGGCTCGTACTACTGGAGCGGCTCGCAAGGGACCATCTTCTGGATCGACCCGAAAGAGCAGTTGACCGGCGTGCTGATGGTGCAGCTTACGCCCAGCCGCTTGAAGCTGCGAGAGCGGTTCGCGGCGCTGGTTTATTCGGCGATCATCGAGTAGCTGCCGATGGAACTTCCGGCGGGGTAAACACGTTATACTTGCTGAGGTCCGGGGAAACTCAATATGGCACTTGGCGACTTCTTCAAGAAGCAATTCATAGACGTCATTCATTGGACGGAGCCCGAGGATGGCATCCTCGCCTACCGGTATCCGATGACGGACATGGAAATTCAGAACGGGGCGAAGCTCACCGTTCGTGAATCGCAGATGGCGGTGTTCGTCAACGAGGGCCGCGCGGCGGACCAGTTCGGTCCGGGGCTCTACACGCTCACCACGCAGACTCTGCCCATCTTGACCAACCTGATGAATTGGGACAAGGCGTTCGCCTCGCCCTTCAAGAGTGACATCTACTTCTTCTCGACGCGCGTGCAGACCGATCAGAAGTGGGGCACGCAGCAACCGATCACGATCCGCGACAAAGAGTTCGGAGCGGTGCGGCTCCGGGCGTTCGGCATCTACTCCTATCACGTGGCCGAGCCGAAGATCTTCCATCAGAAGGTAAGCGGCACTCGCGAGGTCTACCATGTAGCCGACCTCGAAGGCCAACTTCGCAACACGATCATCGGCCGCATGACCGATACGTTCGCCGAATCGGGCGTGGCGTTCCTCGACATGGCCGCCAATCAAGTGGAACTCGGCGAGAAGATCGCCGAGCACGTGCAAAAGACGTTCACTGATTTCGGCCTGGTGCTCGATAGTTTCGTGGTAGAGAATCTGTCGCTGCCGGAAGAGCTGCAAAAGCTGCTTGATTCGCGCATCGGCATGAACATGATCGGCGACATGGGCAAGTACACGCAGTTCCAGGTGGCGCAATCGATGCCGATCGCCGCGGCCAACGAAGGCGGCGGTGGAGCGGGTATCGGCGCAGGGCTGGGCGCGGGGATGGGCATGGCGCAGGTCATGATGCAGTCGATGCAAGGAGCTATGCATCCACAAGCGGCTCCTGTGGCGCCCGCGGCGGCTCCTGTCGCAGCGGCTCCGGTTGGTGCTGCACCGGTTGCTGGTCCTGCCGGCGAGACCAAGTTCTGCGTCGAATGCGGGTCAAAGATTCCGCGCGCGGCGAAGTTCTGCGCCGAGTGCGGCAAGCCCCAGGGGTGACGCTGGCGTCAGCAATGGACACCGGCATCGAGGGCGTCGAATGGCTGGTCGAAGCGTTCGATTGTGACCCTGCCTCTCTGACGGATACGGGCGCTCTCGAGCGATTGCTCGATGCGCTGATCTCGGAACTGCCACTGCGCACCGTGAGCGCTGCGCAGTGGCATCGATTTCCGGCGACCGAAGCTGGTCCGGGCGGCGTGACGGGGCTGTGCCTCCTTGCTGAGTCACACTTCGCCTGCCACACCTTCCCCGAGCATCGTTCGCTGACGATCAATCTCTTCTGCTGCCGGCCGCGTCCCGATTGGGACTTCGCCGGATACCTCGAGCGTGAGTTTCGAGCCCGGCATGTTTGCGTGCGCAAGCTGCGGCGACCGTACGGAGGGCGCTCCTGATGGCCGTGCGGCGCGGCGCGTGTCCCAGTTGCGGAGCGACGATCGAGTTCCGCTCGGCCGGATCGGTGCAGACCGTTTGCGAATTCTGCAAGTCGATCCTCGTGCGCAATGACCTGGATCTGACAAAGGTCGGTGAGGTGGCGGAACTGCCGCCCATCGTGTCACCGATCCAGATCCGAACCGAAGGCACCTTTCGCGGCCGCGGCTTCATCGTGCTCGGACGCATCGTCTACGAGTGGGAAGACGGTGGCTGGAACGAGTGGCACATCGTGTTCAACGATGGGCGCTCGGGATGGCTCTCTGACGCGCAGGCCGAGTACGCGATTTCGATTCAGGTGCAGACGCCGGCCGATCTGCCGCCCGAAGGGACGCTCTATCCCGGCGCGGCCTTCTCCGTGGGTGGGCAAAACCTCACCGTCACCACGCGCACGCATGCGCGCTACGTGGGCGTCGAGGGCGAGCTTCCGTTTCAGTATTGGGACAAGAACGAGGTCCTGTTCATCGACCTGCGGTCCTCTGATCAGCGCTTCGCCACGATCGACTATAGCGAGCAGCCGCCACTGTGCTTCGTCGGCGAGACGGTGGAACTTCCGGACCTGCGGCTGACCAACTTGCGCGATCTGACGGTGGATCTGAAGAAAGGTCCGCAGGCGCTCGTGTGTCCGAATTGCGGCGCCGGAGTCGAGAAGAAGCTGGGGCAACAGAGCGCGTCGATGGTTTGCACGCAGTGCCTGGCGGTGCTCGATAGTTCCGTGGGAGCGCTGAAGGTGCTGCAGACGATCAAGGCGAAGGAGCGCGTTCGCCCGCAAATTCCTCTGGGGACCAAAGGCAAGCTGCAAGGCGACGTTTACGAGACCTGCGGTTTCCAGGTGCGGACCATCGAAGTGGAAGGCGAGAAGTACTCGTGGGAAGAGTATCTGCTCTTCAACGCGATGAAGGGGTTCCGCTACCTGAGCTGCTACAACGGGCACTGGAACGATATCAAGCCGGTGAGCCGGCTGCCCGAGTTGAGCGGCGAGGCACGCCGGTTCTCGTGGATGGGCCAGCGGTTCCAACTCTTCCAGCGGTCACAGGCCAAGACCACGTACGTTTGGGGCGAGTTTCCGTGGCGCGTGAAGGTGGGGGAGACCGTGGCGATCGATGACTACGTTTCGCCGCCCCTGCTTCTGTCGCGCGAGAAGACGAACAACGAGACTTCTTGGTCGGTTGGCGAGTACACACCAGGGCCGAAGATCTGGGAAGCGTTCGGGCTGACCGGCCAAGCTCCAGCGCCCGTGGGCGTGTTCGCCAATCAGCCATCGCCATTCAGAAACAGGCTCGGTAGCATCTGGGCCATGGCGGCGATGACAGTGATGGCCCTGATCGCGGTGATCGTGTTCGCGGTATTGTTCACGGCACGGGACGAAGTGTTCAGCCGTGATCATGGCCGTTCCGAGCGAAGGGGCGCTACCGTGCCGAGGCCCTCGTTCGTTACGCCGGTGTTTGATCTGCGCGGCGAAACACGAACGTCGAGGTCCGTATCGAGATGACCTGAATGAATCGTGGTTTCACTTCAACCTGGCCCTCATCAATGACCAAACGGGACAGGCATGGGACTGGGGTGTGGAAGGAGAAGTACAGTGACGAAGGCAGCAGCCGCAACGACACTTCGGTGGTCGGCGGAGTTCCACGGCGATGTCACTACCTGCGAGTGGAACCGGAGTGGACGTCGAGCGGCCTGTCGACTCCGCCGCCGGTACACTACACGGTAAAGGTGCGGCGCGACGTTCCGCGGTATTGGTACGTGGTGCTGGCGATCCTGCTGGCTTTGCTGCCGCCGGCATTGGCGAGTTGGCGGGCGTGGGCGTTCGAGTCGAAGCGGTGGAGCGAAACGGACGAGCCCATGCTGGGGACATAAGGGAGCGAGTATGGCATCTCATTTCGCATATCTGATTTATGCTGTGACGCTCATCCTGGGGTGTGCGTGGCTCGAGTATCGCGGCATCGGGATGATCAACGTGAATGAAGGCAAGGTAGTGCCGCAGTCGATCCGGAACAACCCCGGCGGGTATCGCTCGTCGTATTCGAGCAGCTCACACTACTCCGGCGGAAAATAGACAGGAGCGAATCATCATGGAATTCGTCGATCACTTGGGCAACGCAGTCGCGTACGCGCTGCTGGGAATCGTGCTGTTCATCGTCAGCTTCGCGGTGATGGACAAGCTGACGCCGTACGCGCTGTGGAAAGAAATCGTGGAAGAGAAGAACACGGCGTTGGCGATCCTGGTGGGGTGCATGTCGATCGGCATGTGCATCATCATCGCCGCGGCGGTGCACTAGTGCGTGAGCCGCCGGGGATCGGGCATTGGCCGCGCGGTGTAGGGCGGGCTTTAGCCAGCGCGGGACTTCAGTCCCGCTTCGGGCGCGGCCCCTTACCGAGAGCCAAGCGCGCATAGCTGACCCATCCCGATGCCAGCCGCGCTCTTCATCTCCGTCTTCCTCATCGCCGCCTGCGGCCTCGTTTACGAACTCATCGCGGGCACCGTGGCGTCGTACTTGCTCGGCGATTCGGTGTTGCAGTTCTCCACGGTGATCGGATCGTACCTGTTCGCGATGGGCATCGGCAGCTACCTCTCGCGATTCATTGATCGCGCGCTGGTCTCGCGTTTTGTCGACATCGAACTGATGGTGGGGCTGGTCGGTGGATTCTCGTCGAGCGTTCTGTTCCTCGCCTTCGCCTACACGGAAAGTTTCCGGCTGCTGCTCTATCTCGTAGTGATCGCGGTCGGCGTGTTGGTTGGACTCGAGATTCCGCTCCTGATGCGGATCCTGAAAGATCGCGTGCAGTTCCGTGAACTCGTAGCCAACGTGCTCACCTTCGATTATCTCGGCGCGCTGGGAGCGTCACTCCTGTTTCCGCTGCTGCTGGTGCCGCATTTGGGCCTGGTGCGGAGCGCGTTGCTGTTCGGCATCTTGAACGCTGGCGTCGCTCTGTGGACCACCTTCCTATTTCGCGGTGAACTGAGCCGGCCGCTCGTCTCGCGAATGCTCGGCGTGGTGACTCTCGCTCTGCTGGGCGCGGGCATGTTCGCCGCCGAGCGCATCACTACGCTTGCCGAGGAGAATCTCTATGCCGACAAAGTGATCCTGGCTCGCAACACCCGCTACCAGCGCATCGCGGTCACGCGGTGGCAAGATGACCTGCGCCTGTTCCTGAATTCGCACCTGCAGTTTTCCTCCCGCGATGAATACCGCTACCACGAAGCGCTCGTGCATCCCGGGTTGGCTGCGGTGCCGGGCGCGCGGCGAGTTCTGGTGCTCGGCGGCGGTGACGGTTTGGCGGTGCGCGAGATCCTCAAGTATCCGGCCGTGGAGTCAGTCACGCTCGTGGATCTCGATCCGGAGATGACTAAGCTCTTCCGCGATCACCCGCTGCTCAAGACGCTGAACAATGGATCGTTTTCCAATCCGCGTGTGCATGTGGTGAATGAAGACGCGTTCGTGTGGGTGCAGCAGAGCAGAGAAGTGTTCGATTTTGTAGTGGTGGACTTTCCAGACCCGTCGAACTTCTCGGTCGGGAAGCTCTACACCCGCGCGTTCTATCGGATGCTCGAGCCGCACGTGGCGCAGGGGGGATTGGTTACGGTGCAAAGCACGTCGCCGCTGTTCGCGCGGCAATCGTATTGGTGCATCGTCGAAACAATGAAGTCTGTCGGCTGGCAGGCTTACCCGTACCACGTCTACGTCCCTTCGTTCGGCGAGTGGGGCTACGTGCTCGCGGGGCGGATGCGCTATGAGCCGCCGGTAACATTGCCTTCGGGCTTACGATTCCTGAATGCGGCGGCGGTGAAGCCGATGTTCGAGTTCCCGGCCGACATGCAACCCGTGCAGGCGGACGTGAACCGGCTGGACAATCAGATTCTGGTCCGCTATTACGAGAAGGAGTGGGCCGCCTACAGCCGGTAGCGTGGTGCGGATTGTGGGGCCGGCTTCAGCCTGCGCGGGACTTCAGTCCCGCTGTCGCGCCCGCAGTGGAGAGCTTCGCCTCGGCAAGCTTCATGGCGCGATCGATGGCCGCTTCTTTCACCTGTTCGTATCCACGAATCTCGTCCGGAATCGCGACAATCTCACGTGCGCGCTCCGCGTCTTCGATCTCCAGCGCCGACGTTACTAAACCGCGATACCACTCGACAAGGCCGCGCTCCCGGCGCCGATGCTTGGTCCAACTGAAGATGTCGAATGCGGTGCCGCGCACGAAACGCGCCCAGGCCAGCGCGCGTAACGGCCACTGGAACCACTCCCCAAGCTGCAGCTTCCGATTCATCCCGAAGCGTCGCAGCAATGGCGGATGCAAATTGTACCCGATGCTCTCGATCGCTTCCCACTGTTCGTCGAGCCGTTGCCGGAAAGCCGGCGCGGTGAGGAGTCGTGCCACTTCGTACTCGTCTTTGATCGCCATCAGCTTATAGAGGCAACGCGCCACCGCCGGCGCCAGTTCCGGACGCCGCTTGCGAACCCCTTCCACGAATTGCTGAAACTCCGCCGCATACGCGGGACTCTGATAGGCCGCAAGCTCGCCTGCGTAGTCGGGATCGGCGGGAGCCGGCGGAGTCGTCTCAGGCGGCGCGGGATGCAGATACATCGCGCGGCCATGCAAGAACGCCGCGAAGTTGCGCTCCACATCGACCGCGTTCAGCCGGATCGCACCCTCGATCGAAGCGAGTGACACCGGCACCAGCCCTGCTTGCCACGCGGCGCCCAGCAGGATCATGTTCGCCATCATGTGCGTGCCGAAATAGCGCTCGGAGTCTCCAGCCGCATCCACGTACACGTTGTGGCCGCGCCGCGTGAAGCGCTCGAGCTCCGCCAGCCGGTGCGCCGGATCTCCGAGCGAAAGCTTCTTGCGAATCGACTCGGCCGTCGGCGTCACGCGCGTGTTCACCACCGCCGCCGTCCGATCCGGATGCGCGCACTTGAAGTTGTCTGGCGCTAAAACCCCGAGCAGATCGAAGCCGAGCATGAGATCAGCGTTGGCGGCGTTGATGCGAGCCGATGCCGCGATCGATCCGCGACTCAAGATCAGATGTGATACTACCGCGCCGCCCTTTTGCGCGAGGCCGGTTTGGTCGAGCGTACGCACGTGAAGGCCGTCCATCGTTGCAGCGGCGGCGAGAATCGCGTTCACCGTCACCACGCCCGTTCCGCCAATGCCCGGACTCAAGATCCGATACCCCTCACCCGCATCCGCCATTCGCGCCGGGGCGGGCAACTCGCGCTGCGGCAGCGGTTCGAGCGGCTTCTTGCGAAGTCCGGTACCCGGCTTCAGATTCACGGTGACGAAAGACGGGCAATCGCCGAGCGCGCACGAGTAATCTTTGTTGCACGTCGGCTGATGAATTGTCATCTTCTCGCCGAACGGTGTCTTCGCTGGCTGCAGACTCACGCAGTTCGATTGGCGCACGCAATCGAAGCAACCTTCGCACACCTGCTCGTGAATGACGAGTCGCTTGATGGGCTCGGCATACTTGCCGCGCGAGCGCAGGCGGCGCTTTTCGGCGGCGCACTCCTGGTCATAGATGATGACGGTGACGCCGGCTTCCTCTTCCATCTCGCGCATGGTGCGTTCGAGTTCGGACCGGTCACGAACCTCGGTGTTGCGCCCGAGCGCAGCCGGATCTTCGTAGCGCTCCGGGAATTCCGACAAGATCACGATGCGTCGCACGCCTTCCGCTTCGAGCTTTCGCGTGAGCGCGGGAATCGGCAGCGAACCCACTGCATCCTGCCCGCCTGTCATGGCGACGTGGCCGTTGTAGAGAATGCGGTAGGTAATATTCACGCCGCGCGCGACAGCGGCTTGAATCGCGAGCGACCCGGAATGGAAGTACGTCCCGTCGCCCATGTTCTGGAAGATATGCTTCCGCTCGACGAACGGTTCGATGCCGAACCACGGCGCGCCTTCGCCACCCATGTGCGTGGCGAACACGTAACCTCGATTCGCATCTTCCATCAGAAATCCCATACCGTGGCATCCGATGCCGCCGCCCGTGATCTGGTTCTCGAACGTCAGCGTGCTGCGATTGTGCGGGCATCCCGAGCAATAAGTCGGCGTGCGCAACACCGGGATGGCGCGCGGTCTTCGATCGATTTCGTCGAGCGTGCGGAGCCGATCCACAATACCCTGCGCGGAAGGTAACTGGCGCGAAAGCGCGCGTGCCACCAGATCCGGATCGAGTTCCCCATTGGGCTTGAGCAACGGTGCGCCGTTCGCATCGAACTTGCCTAGCACCGCCGGCCGGTGCGCGGAATTGTAGAGCGCATCGCGAAGCTGCAATTCGAGAAAGCTCCGCTTCTCTTCCACCACGATGACGGTCTCGAGGCCCGCCGCGAAATCAGCAACGAAGCCCGGTTCGAGCGGATATGTCATTCCGAACTTCGCGATGCGGATGCCGAGCCGCTGCAAATCTTGCTCGCCGATGCCGCAATCGCTGAGTGCCTGGCGAAGATCGAAGTAGTACTTGCCCGCGGTGGCGATCCCGATGCGCGCGTTCTCGCGAGCGCCGTGCAGCGTGTTGATCGGATTCAGCCGGGCGAACTCGAGAGCCGCTGGGATCCGGCGAACGTTCGTCTCGTATTCGAGATTCAGCGCGATGCCCGGAACCAGCCGCGGATCGGTGAACTTCGAGTATCCGGTGGGCAGCTTGTAGCGATGTCGCGCCGGATCGAGCACTACAGTGCCGCCGCCGTCACAAGTCTGCGTCAGGAGCTTGAGCGAGGTCCACGCCCCAGAGTGTCGCGACATCGCGATCGCGTAAAGTCCGTAGTCAAGAATCTCTTGCGTGTCGCCCGGAAACAAAATCGGGATGTTGACGTTGTAGAGCGAGAAGTCGCTTTGATGCGGAATCGACGAGCTCTTGCAAGGATGATCGTCGCCCGCCAGCACGAGCGCGGCGTTGAGTCCCGGGGAGCCCGAGAGATTGCCGTGGCGCAGGATGTCTCCGGAGCGATCGACGCCGGGACCCTTGCCGTACCAGATCCCCACCACGCCATCCACCTTAGGCTTCCCCTGATCGCCGAGCACGCGAAAGATCTGCGTTCCGAAGATGGCCGTGGCGGCGAGATCCTCGTTGAGAGCGGGTTGGAAGTGGATGTTGTTCTCCACGAGCATGGTGCGCACCCGTTCGAGCGCGAAGTCATAGACGCCTAGCGGCGAGCCTTCGTAGCCCGTGATGTAGCATCCGGTGCTGAGCCCGGCGGCGCGGTCGAGCCGCATCTGGTCGAGCGGCAGGCGCACCAGCGCCTGAATGCCGGTCATGTAGACGGGGCCGGATTGTTGGGTGTACTTGTCGGAGAGCTGCAAACGCTACTTCGCCGCCTCCACGGTCTTCACGGCGATGCCCTTGATGCCGCCTTTCTCGATCAACACTCCCGTCACCTTCACCTGCTTTTCAATGAACGGCATCAGCTTCGTGTTGGGATTCTTGTGGTCCACCGCGATGGGCAAATACACCGTCCCGGACTTCTCTTCAAGCAGCGCCAGCGGCACTCCGTTCTTGGCGCAAGCCGTCGCGCAGTTGACGTGCTGTGGACCCTTGGTGTTGTGGCTCACGTAGCATCCGGTGTCGACCACCAGTGCCGTCAGAGTGAGCTCGGATGCGAGCAGCAAAGCGGAGATCATTTCGCAAGCTCCTTGGGAAGAGGAAGTTCGTAAGGTCCGAAAACCGGCAGCGCCAAGCCGCGCGCGTCGCGAACGTTGCAGACGGGGTTGAGACCGCGGCCGTACCAGAGCTCGAGCTTCGACGCGCTGGCAGGCACGCGCACGCCGATCAACACGTCGCCGTTCTTCGGATCGAACCACGCGTGATAGGCTGCGGGCAGGTTGAGTTCGAATCCGCGGATGACACCGTCGGCACGCAGCTTCGACGAGAAGTGCAGCCGGAGTTGAAACTGGTTGTCCCAGGTGGCGGACTCGAGACGCGGTGCGGGACCATCGAGTACCCGCGTGGCAAATCGCCGCCCCAGCGTCTGCAGGCTCGGTCCGTCGAGATGAATCGGATCAGTAAGCGTCAGATCGATGCCTGCCACCATGCCCGTGTGCGGGATCTCGAGTTCGGCTTTGCGTTGGGCTTCTTGCACCACATTCCATCCCTCCGATTCGGCCGCGACGTGGCGCGAGAGTTGGGCGGAGTAGACGGGGAGATCGGGCTGTCCGAGATCGGAGCGCATCGCCTCGACCAAAGCCCGGAAGCGCGCGAGATAGGTGGACGCCGTATCCATCTTGGAAGCGTCGGCTTCGCCTTGATACCAAAGGACGCCCTTTACGCGGCCTCCAGCCAGCTTGGCGCGCGCCACGAAGTTGCCATACAAACAACGGCGAAATTGTTTCGGAGCGTGGGCAGGGTCCCACTGTTCGAGCGAAGTTCCGCCCACCGCTGTGGGGATGAGCCCGATGGGAACGCGCGTGCGCCGGACCATCTCTTTCGCGAACGCCAGCCCGAGACCGGCGCCGATTTCTCTACCGTCTCGCGTGATGCGCTCATGCAGTGGTTCGCGCGCGAGTTCCCACGTGTCGGCGGGAGTCATCATCTGCACCATCGGGTCGGGCGCTGTGATCTCGGTGACCGGAGCGCGCCCCACCATGTTCGATTGACCGGCCAGGATCCACAGATCACCCACGAAGATGTTCGAGCGCCGGGCGACTGTGCCACCTGGCAGCTTGTATTCGACGGTATAGGGCCCGCCGGTGGCGAGCGTAGCCGCGCCGCGAGTCCACGGGCCAGAGTTGATGCGCGTTTCGACCTCGACGCCAGCCGGAACAGGAACCTTCGCGTGCCCGGACGCATCGCGCTGCAGCACCTGGTTGTCCTGCAAGGAAAGGTCCATCACACCCACCGGGCGAACGTGCCTTTCGAGCCACCGAATCGCAGTGGGGAAGTCACCCTCATGCCCGGCATCGAAGACCGTGAGGCGAACCGAGCCCGCCGATCGCCGAAACAGAATTGGCCGTTTGCGTTCTTCGGTTTCCTTCTCCGCGGCCAGCCGCGCCGGAATCTTCGCTTCGCGCACCATGTCCTCAATGTCCGCGTCGGAAACTCGCCGCGCCGCCGGAGCGAGTACATTGAATGCCCGGATCGAGTGACTCACCGGAACCGATCCCGTGTGGCCGTCTTGAATCCCGGTGTTGATATCGAGCGGCAGCCCCTGCGCAAGCCGCAAGAAGTGGATTGGTGACCGCTGGAGATATTGCTGCACCGGGAACCCGGCATGCGGACCGCTGCCGAAGCAGCCCTCCATCATCTTCCAGTAGCGCGAGTTCTTGGACTTCGAGAAGTCATACCAAGCCGGCAAATCCGAGATAGGCACCCACGATGAAGCCGCAGCCCAGACGTGCGGCGCGCGCGCTGCCATCACCAGCGTCATGTACCCGCCGCCGGAACTGCCCATCACGTAGATGCGGCGTTCATCGATCTTGGCGCGCGACTTCATGTAGGCCACCGAGTCGAGTACGTCTTGCACGGCCAAGTCAGAGCCGCAAGCCTCCGGTGTTTCGTTCGGTCCGCGAAAATTGGGCGACACGAACGCCCAGCCGCGTTTGCGTGCTTCCGCCACGGCCAGTTCGATGTCGGAGGATTTGTCGAACGTGGCCGACCACGAATGCAGATGCACCAACAACGGTACGGGCCCCGCTCCAGCGGGAATCTCGGCGAGCGCCGGCTGCTCCGCGCCGTCGAGAGAACTCCGAATGCTCACGCGCTCTTGCGCGAATGCAGCAGCGGCGGCGAAGGCAAGCAGCAGGAATTGCATCTCAGCGGGTGACCATGAAGCGGTCGATTTCCTTTCCGTCGACATCGATCTGGCGAACGGTGAGCTTGCGGCGCTCGGTCTCCACGAGCGTGAAGGAGTTGATCTTCGAGAGGAACACGTGGGTGAACTCCTGCATCGAGGCCCGGTCGTCCTGCTGTTCCGGGTTGTAGAGCTTGGCGCCACCGGCTCCGGTCACTAGGTAGATCACGCCCTTGGGCTTCGTGCGGTTAGCTCCGTCGTAGTCGCGGTCGAGCGTCCACTTTGACGTGAACGGGTCATAGAGCATCGGGAACGTGCGCTGGTAGTTGTGGACATGGCCGGCAAAAACAATATCCACCCCCAGCGTTTCAAACACGGGCGCGAGAACCCGCATCCGTTGCTCCGAGAAGTGGGCCTTTGAGGAATTGAAGCCGGGGTGATGGAACCCGACGAACCGCCACTGAGCCCTGGATGCAGCGCGGAGGTCAGCGATGAGCCAGTCGCGCAGTTCGGGCTTGGTCCAGTCGGTGTAGGGATTGGCGTCGAGCACGGTCCAGTGCGCGTTGCCGTAGTCGAAAGAGAAGTTCGCCATGCGCGGATAGTCCGCGCCCGCCGCCTTCCGAAACGCATCCACGAAGGGAGCCGCGCCTTCTGTCTTCGAGGTGAACGCACCCGGCTCGCCCAACGGGCCATTCAGAGGCTGCTGCCAATAGTAGTAGTAGGCTTGCGTGTCCGGGTACTTTTCGAAGTCCTTCTCGGCGATGTCATGATTGCCGGGCGAGGCGGCAAACAGGGTAGAAGCAAGCAGCGGCGCGCCGGTTTCAGGAGATGCCTGCGCCGCGCCGTAGATGGGGAAGTACTTTTCGCGGTACTCGGAAATGCGTCCGCGGCTGTAGACGATGTCGCCCGTGATGAACAGGAAGTCGGGTTTTGTTTGAAACACGCGATAAGCAATTTGTCTTTGCGCCGGCGTGTTCTGTCCGCAGTCGCCGAAGACAGCGAATCGATGCGGCGTGCCGCGGCCCGGCCGCTGTAGGGTTTCCCCCTCGAACACCACCGCGCCATCGAGTTGCACGCGATAGGCGAATCGCGATCCGGGTTTCGGCGCCGAAAGCGCTACTGACCATACGCGGTGCGGCTCAATGCCCGAGACTGAGATGCGGCGCGACACCGCTGGCTGAGAAGCGCTCCAGGCCCCCGTGGTTCTGGTCTGCACGGCGAAGTTCGCATCGCGATCGGCAGTGTGCCACAGCAGCGCGAGCCCAATGCGCGGATTCCGGCCAAGTTGCAGGTAGGGCTTGACGAGAAAAGGATCTTTCCCGGCATCCACCGCGGCCACTAGAGACACCGCGAGCCAGAGCAGGAGCGTCGCGCAACGGGACATGCCCTCTAGTGTATCGGTGCCGGGGATTGCCTTGCGGATGCCCCGTAGCCATGGGTGCGGACGGCTTCGAGCAGATCGGCTTGATGGACGGGCTTCGCCAGATATCCGTCCATACCCGCCGCCACGCACCGCTCCTTGTCGCCCTTCATCGCATTGGCCGTGAGCGCGATGATCGGAGTGTGGCGGCCAGTCCCATCCTCCCGTGCGCGGATCCGGCGCGTAGCCTCGAACCCGTCCATGATCGGCATCTGCACGTCCATCAGCACTAGTCCGTAGGCAACCTCGTCCATCGCACGGAGCGCGTCGGCTCCATTGCTCACGATGTGAACGCTGTGTCCTGCGCGCTCGAGCATGCGTTGTACTACGCGTTGATTCACGGGATTGTCCTCGGCCAGCAGCACGCTCACCGGCGCGGCGTAGCCATCGGCGGCCGGCGCAGGCAATTCCGCGGCTAGAGCCGCCGCGGCCGATCTGAGGCGAATCGTGAAGAAGAAGCAACTGCCCACGCCCGAGGAGCTTTCGAGTCTGAGTTCGCCACCCATCAATTCCACGATCTTGCGTGAGATGGAAAGCCCGAGGCCCGTACCGCCGTATTTGCGCGTCGTCGAACCGTCAGCCTGACGGAAGCGCTCGAAGATCACGTCCTGTTTTTCGGGCGCGATACCGATGCCGGTATCGGTTACCGAGAACCGAAACATGGCCGAGTTGGCATCGGCGCTTTCTACCTGGACCTCTACTTCCACGGCTCCCTGATGCGTGAACTTGATGGCGTTGCCGGTGAGATTGAGCAGCACTTGGCGCAGACGAAGTCCGTCCCCCAACACCATGCGCGGCAAGCCCAGGCCGAGCCGGCACTCGAGCGACAAGCCCTTCTGGCGCGCGCTTGCCTGCATGGTGCGGACCGCATCGCGCACACACGCCGCCGGATCGAACGGCTCTTCGGATATGTCGAGCTTGCCTGCTTCGATCTTCGAAAGATCCAAGATGTCGTTGAGCACCGCCAGCAGTGACTCGGCCGACGACTTGGCGGTTTCCATGTACTCGGACTGCTCCGGATCGAGCTGCGTGGCCAACGCCAATTGCGTCATCCCGAGGATGCCATTCATCGGCGTTCGAATTTCGTGGCTCACGTTGGCGAGGAACTCGCTCTTGAGGCGGCTGGCCTCTTCGGCGCGATTCTTGGCTTGCTCGAGTTCTCCCGTACGTTGGGCGATGACAGCTTCCAACCGCCGGCGGTCCGTGGCGTGCTTGATCGCGCGCAGCCGCCACATCACCACCAAGGCGAGCGCCACTGAAGCGGCCGAGGCGAGATAGAACCAGGCCGCGGCGTACCAAGGCGGCTCGATCGCGAAGGCCAAGCTGGCCGGATGCGTGCCCCAACTCCCGTTCGCTGCCCGGCCTAACACCTCGAATCGATAGGTTCCCGGAGCCAGGTTCGGATATCGCAAAAGGCTCTCGCCGGTTTCCTCCCACTCGGCGCCCTTTTCCTGGCCCAGCGCGCCACGCCGGATCAAGCGATAGCGAAAGCTGTTGGCCGCCTCATTCACGAACGAGAGAGCCGCGAAATCCACGGCGAAGGCGTTTTGACGAAATGGCACCCGCACTTCGTCTCCGGGAGCGAATGCTTTGTCTCCGAGATGGAAACCCGTAATCACTGTGGTGGGGACCGTGGCCGCCTGTACCTGGGGAGGCGCGTAGCTCGACAACCCTCGGCTGGTGCCGATCCACGCGCGTCCACTCGCATCGAAATGAAGCGCCCGGCTGTTGCAGTCATCCCAGACCAGTCCGTCTTGCGACGTGAAGCGGCGCCAGATGCTGCCGCCAAACTGGTAGACGCCGCGGTCCGTGCCCGCCCAAATGCCCCCTTGCGGATCCGCTCCGAGGAAGACGACGAACGCCGATTGTGGACTCCCCGGCGCGGTGACGTGCTCGATCTGCCAGCCTGCCGCCGTCGAGCGGATCACCGAAAGCGGCGCTGGGTCGCGATAGCCGATCCACACGCTTTGCCCGTCGGGCGCCGGTGCGATGGTGTTCACCATCTTGAGACGCAGCCCGTCTTTCTGGGTAAAGAGGCGCTGCGTGGAGCCTTCGATGAGCGTGATTCCTTTCGTGGACCCGAGCCACAAACGGCCGCGCGAGTCCTGCACGCCTTCCCAGAAGCTGTCGCGATCGGTAGTGCCCTCGGGAACGATTCGCTCGAAGCGCAGCGACCGCGGCGCTGTCTCCACCGGATCGGCCGTACTGCGAAAGATGCCGAAGCTGCCGAGCAGCCACAACCGCCGGTCTGATGCATAGAAGATGCGGCGGATGTTGCGCAGGTCGATTCCCGCCGCAGTGCCGAACCGGAAGGCCCGGCTTCCCGGGAGAATACGCATCAATGCCCCGCGGTTGTCTCCAGCCCAGACCGCGCCATCGGGCGTTTCGGCCAAGGCGTATACGGAGCCTTCGGAGGGTTCCGCTTTCGAAAACGTGTTCGAGGCGGATGGATCGGTAGCGAAGATGCCGGTGTCGGTTCCCACCCAGACGCGCCCTCGCTTGTCGCGGACCACGGACCAAACATAGGGATCGTCGAGCCCCTCGAACCGCGTCCATGCTTCCCACTGCCGGTATCCGAGCCAACGGAACAAACCTGTTCCCACGGTGCCGATCCAAACCGATCCCTCGCGGTCCACCAGCAGCGATCCGGCCGAGTGCGCAGGCAAACCTTCGCTCAGCCCCACTGGCCGCCACGAGGCGCCTTCCAATACGGCCAACCCGGTTCGCGTGGTGGCCAGCAACCGCCCCGCGCTGTCAACCGCGAGCGCGGCCCGGCGATCGGAAACCGGACCCACGTTACCCGGCGCCGGTTCGAATGCGGCGCGGCCTCCACGGCGTACCCACAGCGACTTCTCGCTGCGCACATAAAGGTCGCCGGAAGGATGGGGAAAAATCACATCCCACGGTTCTTCGGGGAGCCCGTCGCCCAAGAGTTCCAGCTTGTCATTTTCGAGCCGGCACAGATGGTCGCCGCAGCCGAGGTAGACTACGTCGCTATCGTCCACCGCCAGACCTCGATTGCGCCCGCTCAGGCCATCCGGAAACGGCGCAGTCTTCGGCTGCCATCTCTTTCCTGTCTTGCGCCAGATGACCACGCCTCCGAAGTAGGCGGCGTACACGACACCCATCGAATCAGAGCCGATTGCGTTCTTGATGAACATCTGCCCGGCGGGCGGCAGCGGGATCTCGGCGCGAACGAAGCGCGATCCCTCGAGCCGCGAGAGCCCGTGGTTGGTGGTTACCCACAGAGTTCCGTCTTGGCTCTGATGCAACGCTTGCACATAGTTGCCCGCCAGCCCGGCTCCGGTTCCGAAGTCGATGATGTGCTTGCCGTCATACCGGAACAAGCCGTTTTCGGTACCGATCCACACGAAGCCCGCCCGGTCTTGGTAGAGGCACTCCACGCTCAGGTTTCCGAGGCCGTCCTTCTGGCCGTACTCGCGAAACAGGTGGCGCTGGGCGTACAACGCCCCTGGCGCGAGCGCGCACAAGACAGCGAGAGCGATCCGGCGGGACATGCCTCGGGTGGAGATCTCCGGTGGTCGATCTATCTATCGGATCGCTGATGTATTTGCTTTACGGGTGGTTGTCGTGATGTGGATCGCCCCAGACGCGCGTAGCGGGGTCGATGGCGAACCAGCACAGCGCGCCCAGGCAGTAGAGCGCGCCGGTGACGAACATTGGGAATGACCAATTGTTGAGCTTCTCGGTGACGTAGCCCGTGAGAATCGGCGCGATGAAAGCGCCTACTTGGCCGGCAGTGTTCATGGCCGCACTCACCACGCCCGCGTGCGCGCCCCCAATGTCGAGGCAGGTGCTCCAAGCCGCGCCGAGCAGAAACGTCGACATCCCGCCGCCCAAGCCGAAAAGGATCGCCGAGAGCCATGGATTTTCCACCACCACTCCTCCGCAGAACAGCAGCCCGGCGAGAAACAGCGAACCGCCGCCGACGATCGCGCGGCCCTTGCGGAGACCGTAGAGCCGGCTGGCGCGGTCACTGGCGATGCCACCCAGCAAGTCCGCGGGAACGCTCATGATGAGCGGCAGCCCAGCCAGGATCCCAAACCAGGCGTGTCCTTCGAAACCACGCTGCGTACGCAGGTAGGTGGGGAACCAAGTGATGGCCATGGCGAATCCGTATGACTGCGTCAGGTACATGCCGCATAGCCCGAGAATGCTCGCGTTCGAGAGCAACTCCTTCCATCGAGCCCAGGTGAGTTCGTGCCGCGCCTGTGGAACGCGCCCCTGCTGGATGAGGGCCAGCTCTGCGGGATTGACAGCCGAGTGTTCAGACGGTTCGTCGCGGAACCAGGTCCACCACGCGAGGGCCCAGAAGAATCCGACAGAACCGAAAATCAGGAAGACCGTGCGCCACTGGAGGTAGCCGAGAAGCACTGTCACGAGCAGCGGCGTGAGTCCGCCGGCCGTGTGCGCGCCCATGAAGAAGATGCCTTGAGCGCGGCCGCGTTCCCCCAGCGGGAACCAGCGCGAGAAGGTCCGCGCAACATTGGGCCAGGCTCCCGCTTCACCGATGCCGAAGAGGAACCGAATCGCCAACAGCGAGGCGTAGTTGAACGCCGCCGCCGTCACCATTGTGAAGGTAGACCACCAAACCACGATCCGCGTCAACACACGCCGGGTCCCGATCTTGTCTCCCCAGTGCCCGGAAGGGATCTCGAACGCCCCGTAGGCGAGTTGGAAGATCGCGAACACCCATCCCATCTGGGCCTTGTCGAGTCCGAACTCTTTCATCATGTAAGGAGCGGTGATCGAGATGCAGACCCGGTCGAGATAAGTGATGCCTGCCAACACCATGGCAAGGCCGAGCACTTTGTAGCGGACGTTTGACGGACGCAAGGCGTCAGCATATCACGGCAGGTCCCTTTCACCCTCGCTCGGCGCTACCTGCGCGCCGCCGTGGTACCCTCTCCGATGATGCGCATTGCGGGAATTCTCATAGCCGCCGTGGCGGTGTTTGCACAGGCTCCTTCACTTCCAGAAGTCGTGAAGATGGCGAAGTCTGGAGCCCCCAAGCTTCGCGAAGTGCTGGGCGACGAAAAGATGAAGAAGGGCACGGCTTGGCTCGGCCATCTCGACGAGTTCGTGTTCGCCGTGGATTCGGCCAAACCGCCCACGCTCGTCATCGACGATGGCGCTCCCATCAAGATGAACAAGAGCGGCGCAGGAAGCTGGTTCGGCACCGCCAAGCTCAAGACCGGCCGCACGCACTCGTTCCACTACATGGTGGACGGCAAACCTTTCGGCGGTGACCTGAACATGCCCGCCTTCGGACCCGACTCCTACGCCAAGCCGGGCGTTCCCCAAGGCAAGCTCGACGGGAAGCATGTCCACACGAGCCAGATCTATCCGGGTATGAAAAGCGACTATTGGGTGTACGTGCCCGCGCAATATGACCCGGCCACTCCGGCGGCGTTCATGATCTGGCAGGATGGCGAGGTGTTGGTGAACCGCGAAGCTCCCTCGCGTGCCCAGGTCGTGTTCGATAACCTCACGCACGAGAAGAAGATCCCCGTCATTCTTCACATTTTGATTTCGCCGGGCTCGGTGGATCAGAAGCGCATGCGGTCGATCGAATACGACATGATGGATGACCGCTACGTCCGCTTCCTCAGGGATGAAGTGATTCCTGAAGTAGGGAAGAAGTACAACTTGAGGAAGGATGGCTACAGCCATGCAATCGCAGGAGATTCCTCGGGCGGAATCTGTGCTTTCAACGCCGCATACACGCATCCCGAGTACTTCACCCGCGCGCTTTCCCGCATCGGCAGCTTCACTAGCATCCAGTGGCAGCCGGGCGTGATCGACGGGGGGAATCTCTATCCATTCAAGATCCGCAAGGAGCCCCGCCGCAACATCCGGGTTTGGCTCCAAGACGGCGCAGAGGACCTCGAGAACAACCACGGCAGTTGGCCTGCCCAGAACATAGCCATGGCGAACTCCCTCAAGATGCAGGAGTACGATTTCCGCTTCGTCTTCGGTAACGGAGCGCACTCGCGCAACGCTGGCCATTCGGAACTGCCCGAAGAAATGGTCTGGCTGTGGCGTGACTACGATCCTGCCAAGACCGAGCAGACCTTCGCCATGGATCCGGCCGAGAAAACAAAACCGATGTTTCGCGTGAAGGCCCTCAATCGTGAGTAGGCCGGTTCCGGTTCTCGACTACCACAACGTCACCGTCATCCGGAAACAGCGCCGTGTGCTCCAGAACTTGAACCTTCAGGTGCATGAAGGCCAGCACGTGGCGATTCTGGGCCCGAACGGATGCGGCAAGTCGAGTCTGATCAAGACGATCACGCGGGAACTGTATCCGGATCCTTCCGTCGAAGATTCGTGGCTCGAGATCTTCGGCCAGCGCCGCTGGAACATCTTCGAACTGCGCCCGATGCTGGGCATCGTTTCCTATGACTGGGTGGAAATGACGCGCCGCGAAGAGACCAGCCGCGAGATCGTGCTTGGCGGGTTCCACGGGTCCATCGGGATCTGGGGAAACCACCGCGTGACGAAAGCGATGGAACGGCAGGTTCGCGAAGTGATGGAGACGCTCGAGATCGCTCATCTGGCGGATCGCCCGACGGAAGAACTTTCCTCAGGCGAGGCTCGGCGGGTGCTGATCGCGCGGTCGCTGGTCCACCGGCCGCGAGCGCTGATTTTCGACGAACCCACCAACAGCCTCGACATCCATGCCACACACGGCCTGCGCGACGTGCTCCGCAAGCTGGCGGGGCAGGGGATCACCATCATCCTGGTAACGCACCACCTGCCCGACATCATCCCCGAGATTGACCGGGTGGTGCTGCTGGGCGGCGGGCGTATCCTTGCCGATGGAACCAAACAGGATTTGCTCACGTCACACCATCTCGGCGAACTGTTTGGGACCGCCGTGGAGGTGGTCCAAAAAGACGGCTACTTCCATGCGTGGTGAGTTTTCGCTATAGTGATGAAATTGGGGTCCAGACCCGCCCGATGCTATCCATTCCTTTGCTTTCTTCCTTTTGACCACTGACGTGAACCAGCGCGTAGACGCCGTCCGTTCAGCCGCTGCGATTCGAAGCCAACCAGGGACAATTACCGGCCGATGTCCGCTTTGCGTCTCGTTTCGGCGAGAACCGCGTGCTGCTGGATGACCGCGGAGCGTGTCGGCTTCGGCGGCAGCGAGGTTGCGCGTAGTGGCCGCTGGCGCTCGACTGCTATGCTCGCCGGCGGGCTCGCGCGACTTCCGGCTCGTTCAAGGGCAATGACCCGGCGCAGTGGAAGGGCTCGATCCGCAGTACGGCAAGGTTCGCTACAGTGGCGTGTACCCCGGCGTGGACCTCGTCTATCGCGCCAGCGGCAAACGCCTCGAGTATGACTTCGTGGTGGCTCCAGGCGCCGACGCATCGTCGATCGCGCTCGGTTTCCTGGCGCCGCCGCGGTTTCGGTGAACGCGCCTACGAGCTCGAAATCAAGTCAGGCGCGGTCTGTTTGAAACAACCCAGGCCGTTCGTGTTTCAGCGTGACGCCGCGGGGAAGCTCGAAGAGGTGGCTGGCGGCTACAAGGTCGAAGGTGGCCGCGTTGCGTTCGAACTGGCTCCTTACGATCATTCGCGCGAGCTTGTGATCGACCCGGTGATCGTCAACGGAACCTACTTCGGGGCGACGATTTCGACGTGATCAAGGTCTAACGCGATGGATTCTCGCGGAAGACTTTGGGTGACAGGCTACACGAACTCGACTAACCTGCGGACCGATCTCGGCTCGTTCCGCGATGCGCCTGTAGTGCCGGGGGGCAAGGATGTCTTCGTGGCCGTGTTCGATACGGCGCTCACTGGTGCGGACTCGCTGGTCTACTCCACCTACCTCGGGGGCTCGGCCGACGAAGAGCCGCGCGCCATCGCCGTGGACAATCTGACCTCATGTTTCATCACCGGCTACACAGAGTCGATCGATTTCCCGATCCGCAACGGCTACCAGGACACCAACGCGGGCGCGAAGGACGCTTTCGTAGCGCAGATCAATCTGGTGGAGCGCGGAGAAGGCAGTCTCTGGTATTCAACCTATCTCGGCGCCGCTGGAACCGAGGTAGGCAATGCGGTCGCGGCGGACGCGCGCGGCAGAATCCATGTCGCCGGCTACACCTCGTCTGACGACTTCCCGCTCTTGGGTGGCGCGATGCAAGGTTCGCGGCGCGGGGGATGGGACGCTTTTTACGCGGCGTTCGAGCCTCCTCGCGGCGGCAAGAGCAGCGGCGTCTACTCCACCTACTTCGGAGGCGGCAGCACAGACGTGGCTACGGGCGTTGTCGTGGACAACGCGGCCAATCGAGTCTACATGTCCGGCTACACGGCGTCGGAAGATTTCCCGGTCACCACTGGTGCGGCTCAGTCCGCCTACCGCGGCAGGGCCGATGCTTTCCTGGTGCAGTTCGATTTCTCGAGGAACGGCCTCGATGCGCTCACATACGGCACCTACTACGGCGGAACGGACCTCGACCAGCCCAACACAGCCGCCATCGACGCCCAGGGCCGCGTGTATCTCGCAGGCATCACCCGTTCGAATGATCTTCGTATGTCGCCGAACGCCTACCAGACGACGACTGCCGGAGATTCGGATGTCTTCGTGGCGCGCTTCGATTTCTCGCGCCCAAGAGGTCAGGAGCTGACGTACTCGTCGTTCCTCGGCGGCAACGACACCGACATCGCCTACGGTTTGGCTGTCGACCGCACCGGGCGGATCCTGGTTGCCGGGTACACCTACTCGAAGGACTTTCCTTACAAGGGTGACGGCTTCCAGCCCGAGTTCACCGGCGGCTACAAAGGGTTCGTGGCGTGGTTCGACCCCGCCGCGCCGGCCGCCGAAGGTCTCCTCTGCTCGTCCTATCTCGGAGGGAGCGGCAATGACGTCGCCGCCGGAATCGGAGCGAACGCGGCAGGCGTTGCTTTTGCCGCCGGCAGCACCAACTCACGCGACCTGCAACTACCCGACGGCGCACTCCAGCAACGGCTGGGCGGCTACTCGGATGGCTTCGTCGTCCGCTTGAACGCCTGTCCAGCCCGGTAGCCTTTCCGTGTAGGGCGGGCTTTAGCCAGCGCGGGACTTCAGTCCCGCCGCCCGAGCGCCGTAGGATGCCAGTTGAGGGGCCAAAGGCCCCTCAGCGGACCACAGGTCCGCCCTACCATGCTACGGGCTTACTTCAAACAAGCCAGCACCTTGGTATTCCGCAAGCACACCAACCCATCCGCGACTGCGGGATGCGCCCGTACCTTGCCATTGATGGTTTTGAAATTCCCAAGCACCTGCAACTCCTTCGGGTTCGGAGCGATGCGGAAGATCTGCCCATCGTCGCGGATCATCATGATCTGATCACGCAATAGTGTGACCGTGCCGGCGCCGTAGGTCTTCATGCTCCAGGCAATGCGGCCGGTAGCGAGTTCCACCGCGCGCAGTTCCTGTTCACCGGCGTGGTCAGCGCGGCCGTGGAGGCCGTAAAGGAATCCGCCCGTGAGCACCGGCGTGGCGTAGTGGGCGGATAGCACTTCGTCGCTCGACCAGAGCTTCGCCGGCGGCATGGTTGAGAAATCGAGCGCGATGGCCCCGGTACCGTAGCTCGCGGAAACGAAGAGCACGTTTCCCGAGACCAAGGGTGTGGCCGCGTTCACTGACACCTGCGACCGCGAGTGCCACGCTTGCTCGTAGCGAACGGCTCCGCTTTCGGGATCCGCCACCAGGATTCCGGTAGCCGTGAGGAACACAATGCCGAAGGGCGAGTCCACCGGTGAGGAGTAGCTTGCGCCGTGCGTGGTGCCGCGCCAGCGAAGCTTTCCCGTTGCGGCGTCAAAAGCGGCGATCCCGGTGGCCTTCGCGCCGATGTTCAGATAGACCTTTCCATGCGCCACCAGTGGCGAGCCTCCGGCTCCGAAAAACCCCTTGGGCGCGTTGAACCAGTGCCCGGCGTCCACACGCCAGAGCTTCTTTCCTGTTTCGAGGTCCAGCGCGTGCAGGACGCCCTCGGCGCCGTAGGTGTACACGCGCCCTTCGGACACCGTAGGCGTAGCGCGAGGGCCAGGATCGAATCCGAAGTCGTCTTTGTACGCGGTGGGATAGCGAAACATCCACAGGGGCTTGCCGGTCTTGGCTTCCATCGCTTCGACGATTTCGAAATTGTCGCGGCGGTGGAAGAGAACGAGCTTGCCCCCAGAGATCACAGGACCGGCGAATCCGTCACCTACGTACTTCTGCCATGCGAAGTCAGAAGGCCAGGGTGCGGCCTCTCCATAGACGCCGTCTCGGTGCGGACCGAGGAACTGTGGCCAGTCTCCAAAGAAGAGGAGCCACCCCAGAAGCAATTGCGCGACCATTGCTTTGAGGATATCGCCCTTCGGGACGTTTGGCTCAGCCCAGTGGCAGATACACAGTCATCGTGGTGCCGGTTCCAGCTTCGGACCGGATGCCGACACGTCCGCCGTGCCCCTCCGCGATCTTGCGAGCCGTCACCAAGCTCAACGCACAGCCCTGCGGCAGGTCGGGATGGAAGGGTTCGAACATGGCGTCGAGTTCGTCGGGCGAGTATTCGATACCCGGGGCGTGAAAGTCGAGCCTCGCTTCGCCGTTCGCTGCCGAGGCGCGCAGCCGAACCTCGTCGAGTGGCTTTCCAATCTGGCGAAAGAACGAAGCCAGCGTGCGGACGAGATGGCGGCCCTGCGGACAATCGATCGACACGGGGATCGTGTTGGCTGCCAAGTCGACCACCAGGTGCGGCCGCTGTTCAGTGAACAAGTCGACCGCTACCTCGGCCACCAGCACCTGCAGGTCCGCGTGTTGCACCTGCGGCGGGATCAGCCCCATGTAGTGGACCACGTCACTGAGCACGCCGTTCATCGAGTCGACCAGTTCCGGGATGCGCGCAAGGTGTTGGTGCGACTTGGCCGGAGATCCGGGAATGGCCATTTGCAGATAGAAGGCAATGGATTCGATCGCGCTGAGCGGCTGACGCAGCTCATGCGACAAGTTGCGGAGCAGTTCCGGCGTGCCTTGGGCAGGCTCGTTCCGGACTGTCCATTCGAGTTCCCTCAGAAAATCGAATGCGGACTGTTGCATTGAACGAAGTGGACGGTTCCTCTCCGAAATCTCTCTAGCTCTCTCTGACTCCAGGAACCAGCCCCAGAAGTATAGCGGGAATCGAACGGACTTCGCAGGAACAAAATCGGCTGTTCCTGTGTACTCACGCCGCAAAGCTATCGCGCGCTCACCGTAACCAAGTGCTGCCCCCTCGGCAACCGCATCACCCGCCGCGACCCCACCGCCTCCACACGTGGCGACGCCGCCTCGCCATCGATCTCTACGCGACTCAGCGCGTGATCGAACACCGCCCACGCAGCGCCCTCGCTCGTGTACGCCAGTTCCAACCCGGCGCCGCCCGCCGCCAGTGACTGCAGAGTTCCATTGAAGTCCAGCAGCCGCAACGGCGGATCGGCAGCCGCCGCCTCCACCGAATGTCCACCCGCCGGAAGCCACAGCACCCGATCGTCACGCCACGGCCACGGCCGGCCGTCTACGCGCGCTGGCCCCTTCCACGGCACCCCCAACGCGCGATCCGATTCCACCACCAGCTTCTCCCCCACCCGATCCACCCGCTTCGCCGCCGCGGCGGCAGACCCGAGCCACGGCAGATCCGCCGGCAGCAGCGAGTTCTCGAAGTAGAGCGCCACGCGCGGAAACGCCTGCGCTGCGTGATGCACCAGTTGAAACAATTCCAGTCCGGTTTGTTGTTTCGTGGGATACACGTCCTGGTAGCGCTCCACGATGTTGATGTCCACCGCGAGCTTGTTCGGTTTGGGCGTGATCGGCTGATACTTGGCGGCGATGTCGCGATAGCGCTCCGGACCCAGGTCCCACAGCGTGGCTGGATCCTCCACCAGGAACGTGAAGTCGCGCCGCGAAAGCTGTCCGAGCAAGCGGCCCGCATCGGCGCCGATCGAGTCGCGCATCCGCGTGTCGTAACGATCGTCCACGTGCGTGAGCACCAGGTCGAGATCGGGCTTGCGCCGCCGGATTCGCTCCAACTCCCCCAGCCAGTGCTCCTGCAGCCTCTGCGCCAGCGCGGCGCGCCAGTCAAGGAGCGTTCGTAGCGATCGTGCGTCTTTGGCGTGATAGCGCGGAGATGCCGCGTCGAACAACTCGAGCGGATCGAATCCGTGAGCGCCCTGGAACTCCGTGCGCACCGCCTGATTCATCGGCGTGAACCGGGCTGCATTCGCGTGCCCCTCGAGCGATTCGAAATAGAGTTCCGCCAGATTGATGCCATCCCAATCGAATCGCGTGACGAGCTGTTCCAGGCCCGCCGCCACGGCTCGCGCACAGGCAGGGTCCTGAAGGTTCATCAAGCGCCGCCAGTCGAGATGGGCATCCTGACCGATGGCCGTCTTCTCACGCCACTCCGGATGATCGGCCCAGAACTTCTCGCTCACGTGCGGCAACTCCACCCACGCGTACACAGCGATCGCCTGGCGATGGCACGCTTCGATCAAGCGCGTAAGGTAGAGGTCGCGCGCAGGGTCGGGTTCGTGGAAATGCCACGCGGCCACATGGAGCGCCGAGATGCCCGCGGCTCGCCACCGCGCAGCGAGGAAGTCGGAGTCGGCGCGGCTGCGGTATGACCAGTCGAAGAATGCCCACAAGTGCCGCGACCGCAGCGGCGGCTCCACGCCGAGATCGGCGAGCGCTTGAGCCAGATAGGGGAAGCGCTCGTATCCTTGCGTACCCGGATGCACGGCCACCCACAGCACCGCGCCTTTTCCCTGTCGAACTCCGGCGGCCACGGGCGCTCCCGTCCATTTCTCTGACGCGAACACCTTCGCACTCGCCGGCAGTTCGAACAGCGGCAGCGGCACTGCGCGCGACCATACGATCGCCAAGCCCGGATTGTGGACGTCCACCAGGCTCCGCACCGGAACCTGCCTGCCCGGCTTCGGGCGGATCCCGAGCGAAGCCGCCAGCCCGGACTCGCCTTCCAGGATCACCGTCGCTCCCTCGTCGATCCGCTGCCGCCACGCGGCGACATCGGCGGGCGGTTCGTTGATGACATAGACGCCGCCGGCGCCGGGAACGAACCCGAGCGAGGAGAGAATGCGCGGCCACGGTCCGGGATCTGTGGAAGCAACGTGAAATCGCGAAACCGCCGCCGCTTGCACCGAGACCAGCACCAGGCTAGCGAGTAATCGCATACCAAGCCCCCGCGCGGACATCCCAATAATTCGGTCGCCGCGGATTGCCCGCGTTCACCGTATGCGAACCGCGCAGCAGATCGAACGAGAGCACCATCCCGCGCGGCAGCACAGCCGAACGCACGCGCATCCCTGGTCCTGTTTCGGCGAAGTTCGCCCAATATTGCTGCTTCGCGTCGGCGGTCAGGTTTCCGTTCCAAAGCACCTGAAAGGCGAATGACTCTGAAGCCAGCAGTGTGTATCCAACCTTGTTCTGCACGTACCCGAGGAGCGTGTGGTTGAACCGGCTCACGTACACGCCGTCTTCGTGATTCTCGGCGAACCAGCCCGAAGCGGACGACCCGAGGTGATGCCCCCAACTCCGCGAGAACGACACTCCGCCGCGATAATCCGGCTGGATCCGGCTCGCCTGATCGGTCCGGTGGATGTAGCTCATCGCCATGCCGGCCTCGGCCCAGCCCATCAAGCCGCGATACGCCGCCGTTGCGACACCTCCTCCGAAGATCACCGCCGTCTCGGAGAGGTAGGGCGCATCGGGACGATTCACTGCGCCACGCGTGTTCGCCACCAGTCGCGTGGAAAGATAGGGTCGAAAGGGAAGGTGACCCACGCGCAACTCGGTTTTCATTTGGCCGTACGAGAACGCATCGCGCCAACGCGTGGAGAAGAACGGCATGGTCCACACCGTGGTCCGGAATCGCGCGAACTGCGGACGCAGGTTCGCGGTGGCGCGCTGAGCCTGGCCCGCGATGGAAGGCTCCGGACTCATCGCCGCCAATTCGAACCAACGTAGCGCCTGCCGGTCATCCTTGAGCACGTTGTACACGATGCCGAGCTTGTTCATCACCTCGAAGTTGAGCGGATCGCTTTCATGCACGGCGGAGAGGTACTTCAGCGCGTCCTTCATGTAGCCCGCCTCGAAGCTCTTGTCGGCCAGTTCGCGCGCCTCCGAGACCGCGTCCTTCTTCGCGGTCTCCTTGCGCTTGCGCAGAGCCTTGGGAAGTCCCAACACGCCACGCACGCGATCCGCCAGTTCCTCGTCAATACTCGCCGACGCCAGCACTCGCTCCAGCATTTTGCGACCTTCCACCGTCGCTCCGCGCTGCATCAGCAGAAAGCCCAGTTGCGCCGAGGAGAGCATGTCATCGGGCGCCTGTTCCACGATGCGAGCGAACTCGCGCTCCGCTTTTTCGAGCTGCTTCATTTCGAGATGCAGATAGGCGAGTTCGCGCCGCAGTTCCACGTTGCCCGGATCGAGCCCGAGCGCCCGCTCGAACTCATAGACGTACGGATAACGCTGCGGCAGCACGGCGCGAGCCTTCTCTGCGGTATGCGGCTCGGCTCCGCGCGACGCCGCCAGCAGCGCGAGCCCCGAATCTTCCTCGCGGCCGATCTCCCGCCAAGCGAGCCCGAGCGGCAGAAGGAGCTTTCGATCCGCCGGCTTCAGTCGCCAAGCCTTCTCGTAGTGCGCGGCTGCCAGCGGCCATTCATCGCGCGTTTCGGCCAGCTTGGCGAGCTCCACGTGCGCGCTGAAGTTGCCCGGTTCTCGCGCTGCCGCTTCTTTCCAACGCGCGATCCCCTCCGCCAGCGGCCGATCCACGTTCTGAAAGGCCGACTCCGCAGTGGGCTTCACTGCCGGGTCGACCGACCGGCGAAGCTGATCGAACAATCGCCGCGCCTGCCTTGTCTCCCCGGTCTCGTGGCACAGGAACGCATACTCGAGCAGCAAATGGTTGTCGTTCTGATTCTGCGAAAGCACCACGGCGAACTCGTCGCGCGCGGCCCGCGTCTCGCCCATCTTGAGAAGGGCATAGCCGAGGTCCTTGCGAACGTCCGGGCGGAACGGCTCCCGCTGGACCACCTGCCGAAACAGACGCACTGCCTGCTCGTAGTCTTTGGCTCGCAACCGCTCGTACGCCGAATCGAGCGGGGTCTGGCCGAAGGCACTGGCGGCCACGGCCACGAGGAGTATGACTCGCATCGCTCATAGAGATAGTGCGCGCAGCGAGACAAAATTCGCACACAATATAGAGACGATGGCCAATTTTCCTGGCGTGGACTACATGTTGTTCGATTCCCTGCTCAGCGAGCAGGAGCTTTTGGTACGGCAGACGATCCGCAAGTTCGTCGACGAAGAAGTGACTCCGGTGATTCGGGACTGCTTCCGTGACGCGAAGTTTCCCTCGCATCTCATTCGAAAGATGGGAGATATGGGGATGCTCGGGGCCAATCTGGAAGGCTATGGCTGCGCCGGAATGAGCAATGTAGAGTACGGATTGGTCATGCAGGAGCTCGAACGGGGGGACTCGGGTATCCGCAGTTTCTGCTCCGTCCAAGGGGCGCTGGTGATGTACCCGATCCTGACCTACGGCTCCGCCGCGCAGAAGGAGCGGTGGCTCCCGCGGCTCCAGAAGGGCGAGGCCATTGGGTGCTTCGGACTCACGGAACCAGGGTTCGGCTCCAATCCATCGGGAATGCTGACCAACGCGCGCCGAGACGGGTCGGGGTGGGTTCTGAACGGCGAAAAGACGTGGATCACGAACGGATCGGTGGCTGATTTCGCGGTGGTGTGGGCGCGGACGCCGGATGGCATTCAAGGCTTCCTAGTGGAGAAGGGAACTCCCGGCTTCTCGGCCAGCGAGATCCATGGCAAGCTTTCGATGCGAGCGTCGGTGACCGCGAGCCTGGCGTTCGCGGACTGCCGCGTGCCGGATTCGGCCGTGTTGCCCGGGGCGAAGGGACTGCGGGCTGCACTCGCGTGCTTGACGCAGGCTCGCTATGGGATCGGGTGGGGCGTGATCGGCGCGGCGATGGATTGCTATGAGACGGCTCGGGCGTACTCGGTAGTGAGGAAGCAGTTCGACAACCGGCCCATCGCGTCGCACCAACTGGTGCAGGAGAAGCTCGCCGACATGATCACTGAGATCACCAAGGCGCAGTTGCTGGCGTTTCGGGCGGGCAGGCTCAAAGATCAAGGCAAGCTCGAACCGGCGCACGTTTCCATGCTGAAGCGAAACAACGTCGCCATGGCGCTCGAGTGTGCCCGCACGTCACGGGATCTGCTGGGCGCCAATGGCATCATGGACGAGTATCCGATCATGCGCCACATGTGCAACCTCGAGACGGTGAAGACGTACGAGGGTACGGATCACGTGCATGCTTTGGTGATTGGGGAACGGGTCACCGGGGTCGCGGCGTACCGCTAGCAGCCCGTGGCTAAAGTCACGTGGGCCGCGTTGCGAGCGCCATGGGGCCAGATGCGAGGCGTGGCGAGGCAGGCGATGCGGGCCATCTCTCAGGAGCTACAACGAAGCAGATGGCCCCATGCCGCCGCAACCCTCTGGGCGGCCGGGGTTTGTGCCCGCATGCTTTGTTGCTCGTCGCTCGAAACAAATCCGTATTGCTTCCTCCTCGCGCCTCGCCTGCGGGCACAGATCCCGCGCCGCGCGACCCACGGGACTTTAGCCACGGGCTGCTAGTCTAGGGCTACCGGCGAGCTTCGATGCGGTTGAGCCGCAGGTCAAGATCGGCGATCTTGTGAAGGAGTTCGCTCTGGTTCTTGGCCATCTCGCTCCGCAAGAGGTCGCGCATGTCGTCGATGCGCTTGCTCATGTCGCCGACACGTAGGTTGTTGAACAACGAACCGGCCATCACAGCCACCACCATGATTGCGATGGAAAGTAGTGGCATGTCATTCATAGCATGAACCTGTTTTCAGTATACATGTGATCCGCGTTGTTAAGAACACTTGACCTGCCGCGACTTGCCTTCCGCCTCCGGGTTGCATACGCTGAACACCAAGGGGGCAATTCCATGAAGTTGGTTCTCGCTGCCGCGATGGGACTCTGGGGCGTGGCAGCCTCTGCGCAACCGATCCGCTCGCTCAAGAACGTCGCCGTTCCCGAACCACCCGGACTCGACGCCTACGTCCGTGACAAGTCCACGCTCGTCGCGCTCGGCAAAGCCCTGTTCTGGGATATGCAAGCAGGCAGCGACGGACGCACGGCCTGCGCCACCTGCCACTTCCACGCCGGCGCCGACCACCGCGCGCAGAACCAACTCGCCGATCCGAACAACCCGTTCCCGGCCAATCACGTCTTCTCCTCGAGCGACTTCCCCTTCCGCAAGCTGGCCGATCCTGGAAACCGCAACTCCGAGGTGCTGCGCGACACCTCGATGCGCGCCGGTTCCGCCGGGACCTTCCGGCGCAAGTTCGTCGACGTCGTTCCCGGCCAAGCGGCCGAGATCGGCGAAGACGTGTTTGACCGGCCCGACTTCATCTCCGGCGATTTCCAAATGCGCCGCGTGACCAATCGCAACTCGCCCTCCGTCATCAATGCCGCACTCTACATCTTCAATTTCTGGGACGGCCGAGCCAATCGGTTCTTCAACGGATTCAACCCGAGCGGCAGTGCAGACGTTCCCGGCGTGTTGATGCTGCGCGAGGGCAACCTCGAGCGCAATCAGGTGCGGCTCGATAATTCGAGCCTCGCTTCCCAGGCGAGCGGTCCGATACTCGATTTGCTCGAGATGTCGTATGAAGGGCGCACGTGGCCGAAGCTCGGTAAGAAGATGCTGAGTATCGCGCCTCTGGCGCTGCAGCGTGTTGCTTCCGATGACAGCGTGCTCGGATCCATGGCTCGCGCCGGTGGCCGCGGCCTTGCCGACAATGTCTCCTACCTCGGCTGGATCCGCATTGTATTCGTACCGGCGCTATGGGAGTCCACGCAACTGGTGGACGAGACCGGCAAAGCGATCGCGGGCCGAGCGGGCGATCCGGCGAGCACTTCTGAGTTCACCCAAGCCGAATACAACTTCTCGCTCTTCTGGGCCTTGGCCTTGCAAGCTTACCAGTCGACTCTCATTTCGCCCGACACCCCGTTCGATCGCTTCCAAGACGGCGACACCCGAGCCCTCACTGCTGAACAGCAGGATGGGATGCGCTTCTACCAGGCCCAAGGCCGATGCGCTGGCTGTCACGGCGGCCCTGAGTTTTCCGCGGCCGGCTTCTCCGCACTGGGCGGACGTGGCGGCATCGCTGGCCGCGCGTTTCAACGAACCGGAGTGCGCTCGGTTGCCGAAGATGCCGGACGCGGCAACGGCACGTTCAAGTCGATCGGACTGCGCAATGTGGAACTGACCGGCCCGTACTTCCACAACGGCGGCGAAGCGACGCTCGAACAAGTGGCTGAGTTCTACGCGCGCGGCGGAGACTTCGCTCCCAACATCGGCATCCGCCCGTTTTCGATGACCGAGTCACAGAAGGCGTCTCTGGTGGCGTTCCTGAAGGCGCTCACCGACGAACGTGTTCGCTATGAGCAAGCTCCGTTCGATCATCCGGAATTGTGCGTTCCGTCAGGTCACCGCGAAGCGCGGCCCGGCGTGTTGATGCCCGGTGGGGCGCCTTTTCCGAGGAGCGCCCAGGAGAACTGGGTGGGGCTTGCGGCCGTGGGGGGGAGCGGCGGTCCGGCACTGCAAACCTTCGACGAGTTGCTTGTGGGGAAGGGAACCGATGGCTCGCGCGGGCACACGATGACCGCAGCCTGCACAGTGCCGCTCCCGTAGCCCGCGCGTTACTCCCAGGGCCGGTCTTTGACGAATGCCTTGTGCTCGGGACGCGGACGCGATGCCGCGAATCGCCGCCGGTACGAGGCGATCCAGTCTCCCGCGATTTCGCGCTGGACGCTGGGTAGGTCCAGACGGCCGGCGCAAACCTCACCACGGAGATGGTCTTCCAGGGCATCCTTGACGCGAGCTGTCCAGACGCCGTCATAAGGCTGCGGCCAAAGGTTGCGAATATCGTCGGCGCCGCCGAGGGAAGGGGAGATCAAGTAGTCCACCTCATAAGCTTTCGGGCGCGGCTCGATACCATATTGGCGAAAGACCCGGGCGGCCAGGTCCCCGGGAATGGCGCGGTCATCGGCGGCGTTGGCACGGCACAGCTCGTCGCGCGAGATGGGCCGCACCGCTCCGGGAGTGAAGCGAACATCGGGCAGAGAGCCGGCGTGGACGCTGCGCCCCGAGGCGATGAACACGACTACTGCCACCGCCAGCCCGGCTGCGGCGATCGCCACCGATGTCCGGCTCCAGGCCGCGTGCGGACTCTCTGCCCGCAGGCGCGCGCGCAGCAGGGCCTCCGGAGGAGTGCTCGATGGAGCCTGAGCCGAGTGCAGCGCGGCGAACTCCGACATCGCTTGCTCGAGTTGATTCCTTCGGGCGCGGCATCGCCAGCACTGATTCAGGTGCTGTTCCGCCAAGGCCGCTTGCGGCGGCGGCAATTCCTGGTCAATGGCCTGCACCAGTTCGAGTTCCGAAAGATGTGGATTCAGCGGCATCGATTCAGTCCCTTTCGCCAACGGCCGACAACTTGGCCAACGATCGGCTCAAAGACAGCGCGACGGTCCCGAGCGAAATGTCGAGAGCGGAGGCGATTTCGCGGTAGGAAAGGCCCTCGGCTCGCAGGTAAAGGCATTGGCGCTCGCGCTCGGGCAGCGCGTTCACCACCGCCCGCAGGCGCGCTTGCCGCTGATTCGCGGCGGCCGCGTCTTCAGGAGTAGGGCCAGGGTCGGCGCCTTCCAGATCCGCCTCTGCGGCCAGGCCTGAGGCGGCCCGCCGCTTGAGAGCGAGGTTGTGGGTGACACGAAAGATCCAGCCGCGGAGATTCGTACGCGGCTTTCCGGCGCCGAGATGGCGATAGAGCGCCAGGAACGTGTCCTGGGCTACGTCTTCCGCGTCCGTCGTCCCCAACCCGAGCGAAGCCGCATAGCGAAGCACGGCGGGCCGCATCTCCACGAACAGCGCCGCCACTTCGTCTTCGAGCGCCGAAACGCGCCCGCCGCGGCCGGCGGCCCGCAGCGACATCCATTCCGCAAGCTGGCGTGTCAGAGCCGGAAAACCTCCTGTCTCCATATTCTCGAACCGCTCCCCGGCGTTCAAGGTTTTCGCGCAAAAAGGATGAACGGCGGGCTCGCTGCCGGAATATCTATCTATGCGACTGCTCGGGGTGCTGGTGTGCCTCTCGCTGGCTGGCTTGGCGCAACCACCCGGCGAGATTCGACTTCAGGTCCGCGATTCTTCGGGTGCGGGCATGCTGGCATCAGGAAAGGTTCGCGGACCCGGCCTAGACCGGGCTTTCGAGACCGGCGCCACGGGCGCATTCCGGTTGAGCGGGCTCGCTGCAGGGCATTACCGGATCGATGTTTCGAAGCCGGGCTTCCGTCCCGAAACGGTGGAGGCGGATCTGGACGCGGGCTCGGTGGTGGAGCGCACTGTGACCCTAGCTGTCGGCGAGTCGTCATTCGGCGTAGATGTCGTGGCGGCAACGCCTCTGGCCGGCGCCGATCGCGACCGGTCAGAGATTCCCTCGCCTGTGCAAGCCGCAACGCAACGTGACATCAATGCGAGCGGCGCGCTCGATTTCTCCGACTTCCTCAATCGCCGCATGAACGGAGTGTTCCTCAATGAGATCCAAGGCAACCCCTATCAAGCCGACCTCAACTATCGCGGCTACACAGCCTCGCCGCTCCTCGGGACTCCGCAAGGTCTGTCGGTCTACGTCGATGGCGTGCGCTTCAACCAGCCCTTCGGCGACGTGGTGAGCTGGGACCTCATTCCGCTGGCGGCCATCTCCGAAATGGCGCTGATGCCCGGTTCGAATCCGGTATTCGGGCTGAACACACTCGGCGGATCGCTGGCTGTGGTCACCAAAGACGGACATTCGAATCCGGGTGCACAGCTTTCGCTGATGGGCGGCAGCTTTGGACGCAAGAACGCCGAACTCGAATACGGCGGAGCGACGCAGCGCGGTTGGAGCTGGTTTGGGGCATCGAACCTGTTCTTCGAAGACGGCTGGCGAGACAACTCTCCGTCGAGCGTGCGGCAGTTCTTCGGGCGCGCCGGATGGACCGGCGGGAAGACCTCTGTGAACCTCGGCGCCGCGTACGCGAACAATGCTCTGATCGGCAACGGGTTGAACGAGCGCCGTTTTCTGGCTCGCGACTGGAGCGGCATCTACACCAAGCCCGACATCACCGCCAACCGCTCGCCCTTCCTCAATCTCAGCTTGCGGCACACGGCCTCGAACGCGTGGAGCCTTTCGGGAAATGCTTACTACCGCCACATTCGCACCGCGACCCTGAACGCCGACCTCAATGAGGACTCGTTCGACCAAGCCGTGTACCAACCGAGCGCCGCCGATATCCGCGCGCTTACGGCCGCGGGTTACGCGGGCTTCCCGCTGAGCGGCGCCACCGCGGCAAATACCCCATTCCCCTCGTGGCGCTGCATCGCGCAGTCTCTGCAGCGCGACGAGCCCGCTGAGAAATGCAACGGACTGATCAACCGCTCGAGCTCGAGCCAGGACAACTTCGGAGCGTCCGGTCAGGTGAGCCACTTCGCGTCGATCCACGGCAACCGAAACCAACTGACCGCGGGCGCCGCGTATGATCGCTCGCGGCTCGGATTCCATCAGCTCACGCAGTTGGGCTACCTGACGCCGGACCGTGGCGTCATCGGGGTGCATTCGTTCTTCGACGGTGTCACGGGAGGCAATGTCGACGGCGAACCCATCGATACGCGGGTGAACCTACACGGGTTGGTCCATACCGGAAGCGTCTATGCCACCGATACGGTCTCGATCGCGAGCGCGTGGACTGTGACCCTTTCGGGCCGCTTCAACCGCACCACGGTAGAGAACTTCGATCGCATTGCGCCGACCCCGGGTCCGGAGTCATTGACCGCTCGGCATCTCTTCCAGCGCTTCAATCCCGCTGTTGGTGTCACGTTTCGCGCAGCCGCGAGCCTCCAAGCTTACGCGAGCTACAGCGAAGGTAACCGCGCGCCAACCTCGATCGAACTCGGATGCGCCGACCCCGGGCTGCCGTGCAAACTTCCCAACTCGCTCGCCGGAGATCCGCCGCTGCGGCAAGTGGTGTCGCGCACAATCGAAGCCGGCGTTCGCGGGCGGCCCGAGGGCAAGCTCGATTGGACGCTTGGCTGGTTTCGCGGCGACAACTCCGATGACATTCTTTTCGTGGCGTCCGGCCAAACCGGCTTCGGATACTTCAAGAACTTCGGCCATACCCGGCGCCAGGGGATCGAGGCGGATCTGCGTGCGCCGCTCGGCCGGCTCATCGTCGGCGGCGGCTACACGTTGCTCGACGCCACCTTCCGGTCGCGGGATTTTGTACGCGGAGCCAGCAACAGTTCCCAGGACTCCGGCGGCGCGATCGGGATCGTACCCGGCAACCGGATTCCTCTCACTCCGCGGCACATGGTGAAGTCCTATGCGGAACTGCGTGTGTCGGAGAAGCTCGCATTCGACCTCGGTGCGATGGCGCACGGTAGCATGTACGCGCGCGGGAACGAGAACAATCTCCACCGGCCCGCCCAATACTTCGCTGACCGCGGAACGGCTCCCGGATACGTGTTGGCGAACTTCGGTGGCCGCTATCAGATCCACAGGCGGGTCCAGTTGGTGGTGCAGGTGAACAATCTCTTTGACCGGCGCTACTACACCGCGGCGCAGTTGGGCGTGAGCGGGCTCACCGATGCGCGAGCGTTCATAGCGCGCCCATTTCCAGCCGTGGGCGGTGTGTTTCCACTGCAGCACACCACGTTCTTCGCGCCCGGTACGCCGCGTGGGATCCAAGGGGGACTCCGGCTGAAGCTTTGACGTTGTGCCGCGCGGACTCGCCAGCGAGTGCGCGGGAATCCGCAGCGCGGCTGAAGTCACGCGCGAACGTTCCGCGCGCTTGGCTTGCTACCCCGCGAAAGGAGCGAACACACTCCGATTCCGCCCCTGCTGCTTGGCCTGATACAGCGCATCGTCGGCCAAACGCACCAGCGTCTCCGGACTCGTGCTGCGGCCCTTGGGTAGCGACGTAACCCCAAAGCTCGCCGTAACCGTGAGCGGCGAGATCTCCGGGATATGCATCGGCGTCTGTCGCAAAGCCTCGCGCATGCGCTCGGCCGTCATCAGCGCCGTGTCGCCCTCGCAGCCGGGCAGGATCAACAGGAACTCCTCGCCGCCGTATCGCCCAGCCGCGTCATAGCTGCGGATCCCGGCCCGCATCCGAGCCGCCACTTCGCGTAGCACGGCGTCACCCACCATGTGGCCGTAGGTATCGTTGATGGCCTTGAAGTGATCGATATCGGCGATCATCACTCCGAGAGGTACGGCTTCCCGGTAGCTGCGCGCGATTTCATTCGAGAGAAACTCGAAGATGGCGTGCCGATTCCACAGCCGGGTCAGGGAATCGCGCGTGGCCTGTTCGCGTAGAGCCTCTTGGGCCGCCAGCAACTCGGCCTGGAGATCGATGATCCGCCGCCCGGGACCCAGCCGCACCTTCAACTCATTGTTGTCGAACGGCTTCACCAGGTAGTCATCGGCGCCGGATTCCATGCCGGCAATGAGGTCTTCCTTCTCGTGCCGCGACGTGAGCAGGATGATGTAGGTATAGTGCCGCCCGGCGTTGCGGCGGACCAGGCTACACACCTCGGGGCCGCTCAAGCCCGGCATCATCCAATCGAGAATCGCCAGCCGCGGGGATTCATCGGTTTGCAGGATTTCCCACGCCTCGGTCCCGTTGCTGACCGCCACCACTTCATAGCCCCATTTGCGCAGGATCGCCTCGAGTAGGCGTCGCGATACCACGCTGTCGTCCGCAATGAGGATCCGCGCCGCGTCCGTCGCCGGCCGTGCTTCGTATGTGTCACTCATGCAGACTGCCTGCACATCTCGCATATCGGCAATGCTGTCCAAAGGTTTAGGCTCACCGGCAGGCAAGGGCTCGACACGGCGCGGCGTTCGCCCTCCCTCCGTGTATCAACTGTTGTAGGCTGAATGAGATAGAATCCACCAGGATGGGCCTGCTTGTCGTTCGTCATGCCGCCGATGAAGGCCTTTCGCTCTTCCAGGCTCCGCTCCGTGAGCGCCAAATTCATTGGGACTACACCGTGGCAGGTGTACCCACTGACCCAGCCCTTCTCACCCCGGAAACCACCGGACTCATCGTGCTCGGCGGAGTCATGTCAGCAAACGATTGCACGCCAGACATCCTTTCGGAATTGTACCTTATTGAGCGCGCTCTTCAAATGGAAATTCCTCTGCTTGGCGTTTGTTTGGGAGCCCAAATGATCGCTAAGGTCCTCGGCGCACGAGTTCACCGCGCGGCGGTCCCGGAACTCGGCTGGGGTGAGGTCCACTCCACTCCCGCTGCGAGCCATGACCCTTTGCTCAGGCATTTCAGTGTCACTGAAACTGTTCTGCAGTGGCACTATGAGACGTTCGACATCCCTCCGGGCAGCATCCATCTGGCTGCTTCCGAGGTCTGCCCCAACCAAGCCTTCCGCTTCGGCCGCCGGACCTGGGGTATGCAGTTCCATCTCGAAGCCTCGCCTCAGTTGATCGAGCAGTGGCTCGCCGCCGACGCCCTTTGCGGCGACACCCGCGAGATCCGCCACCCAGTTGACCCTTGGAACAACTCCGCTCGCCTCGAACAACTAGCCGGCGCCGTAATCCGTTCGTGGCTCGACGCCACTACGCGCTAGCTCACCGGTTTCGGACAACCGGCTTCTCGAGCCGATCCAGAATCTCGCGCAACGCCCCCGCCATCTCCGCGCGGCCGCCGAATCGCATCGCCTGATAGGCGACCGTGAACTCGCGAACCATCATCCCCGGATACGGAGCGGCAATCGAACTGGCAAATTCGTCGGGCGTCATCCATCGCGGCTTCTCCACGCCCTGCCGCTCGAGCGCCCGCAGCAGGCGCACGTAGAGCTCGGCTGCCTCGCCTGCGACGGTCGGTTTCTGCCGCTGCGAGGGTAGGCTTCGGATCGCCCGGATTGCCCATTTCACCAGCAAGTACAGCCCCCACGCCAGTGCGAACACTGCTGGCACGAGCCATAACCAACGCGACCCGAGCCCTTGCGCGGCCCTTTCGAGAGCCTGCCAACGCGCTCTCCAGGAGGCGGTCCAGGCCGAAGTGGATTGCCCTGCCTTCTGCGCCAGCGTGAGCTGACGTTCGAGGTCATAGCTCATCACCCACTCCTGCCAGAACACCTCGGCGGCGTCCCAATACAGCGCCATTTGCGTCAGCAGTGCGCTCTGCGCTCCGGCGGGCGCAGCAGGAGTCGGATCGAAGGTCATCCAGCCGTAGCCGTCGATCCAGGCCTCCACCCAACTGTGCGCGTCAGATGCGCGGATCAGATACCACCCGGTGATGGGGTTGAGTGTTCCGCTCTGAAAGCCCGTAGCCACACGCGCGGGGATTCCCGCCGACCGCAGCATTACCGCCATCGCCGAAGCGAAGTACTCGCAGTGACCCGCTTTTGTCTCAAACAGGAAGCGGCCAATTGGGTCCGGGATCTCGCGGTCGAGCGATTCGAGCACATAGGCGTACGAGGTGCGCAGATGATGCTCCACGTCCCGGGCGGCCGCCAGCGGCGACCCGGACCCTGCCGTGACACGCGTGGCCAACTCCGGGATTCGCGGGTCAAGCGGCGGCAGGCCCAGTGCTTCGATCCTCGCCTGCTGGTCCATCCGCAGCCCAGGTCGATAGGGAGGCCGCGGTGGTTCCAGATATCCCCACGCCTCATAACGGGCTCCACGGCCCTGGCCGCGCCCGAACCGGTAGCTGTCTACCGGCGTGCGGAACAGGTAGCTCGCGTCGGTGAACAGCGTCTCCGGGATCCCGGCCAGAAACAGCACGTCACCGGTGGCATCGCGCAACTGAACCTCGTATTCGAGCCGCTGCCCTTGCCTCGTATCGCCCCGGCCAAGCCGCACCTGACGGCTCTCCGCCACCAGCCGCTCTTCCTCCACGCCCGCGTTGAACCAGCGCTTGCCATCGAACCTCGTCAGCGCCGATCCGCGCCACTTCAGCGCCATCGGCTCGGCTGATTGGATTCGGACGTGCATCACGGGGGTCTGCGTCACCTGGATCCGCCCGATTTGCCCCAACTGCACTTCGTTCGCGAAGCCCGGCAGCCGGATCCGCTCCGGGCTCCAATACTGCAACGCGGCCATCGCCGTGCGCGGCAATGCGACGAACAGTGCGCCCGCCAACAACAGCGTCCCCAGCAAAATCATTCCCGAGATCTTGATCAGCGGAACCGCCAACGCGAATCCTCGAGTGCGGGCGAGCCCGGCCTTCGGCGATTGCCCCTCGAGCAGTTGCCCGCTGATCTGCGCCATGATTCCGCACAGGGCGAACACCGCCAAGAACAAAAAGTAGGAAAAGCTCGAGGCGAGGACGCTCGCCGCCACCATCAGCATCAGCGCGCTCAGCTTTACGAAGAAGAAGTCGCGCCGGGAACGAGCCCGCAGCACCACCACCGATGCGAGAAAAAACACCAGGTGCATCGCCGCCTGGAGAAAGTCCTGCGAAACCCAGTAGTAGTCGATCGGCAGGAACCCCAGATAGGCCAGCGCGAGCGCGTTACTGACCTTGTCGGGCACCTCGAACCGCACCATCCGCCCGAGTTTCAAAGCGCGCCCGGCAATGGCGATTCCCGCTGCTACCAGCGATGCCAAATCGAGCGAGCCGGTGAGCGCCACGGCCCAATAGCCCGCCGCTAGCATCCCGAGCAGCGACCAATGAAACAGCTTATGCGTGGGAGTGAGGGTTTCCACAAGCGGCGCTACGATAAGAGATACCACATGGAAAACGCCGAGTTCGCGCGGCAGTTGAGCGAAACAGCGGACCTCATGGAAATTGCCGGCGATGACGGCTTCCGGGTCCGCAGCTACCGCAACGCCGCAGACGCCCTCCAAAGCTATCCCGAACGCGTCGCGGACATCCTGCGCGACCCGGAAAAGAAAGTCACCGACATACCGGGGATTGGCAAGGGAATCGGATCGCACCTCGTGGAGATCGCTGCCCGCGGCTCATTCGAACGGCGCGACCAGCTTCTCGAAAAGATTCCGCCCACCGCCCTCGAGATGCTCAATATCCAGGGCCTGGGTCCGAAAAGCATCGCCCTGCTGATCGAGCACTTGCGCGTCACCACCATCGATGACCTCGAGAAAGTGGCTCGCGAACAGAAGCTCCGCACGCTGCCACGCATGGGCGCCAAGCTCGAGGAAAAGGTGCTGCGTTCGATCGCCGCCTATCGCCAGAGCGCCGGCCGCTACCTGCTCAGCTTCGGCATGGAAGCGGCCGAAGAGATGAAGGCGCATTTGGTGGAAGCGCTCGCGCCCTCGCATATCGACGCGGCCGGATCTCTTCGCCGGGGCAGGGAAACCGTGGGCGATATCGACATCCTCGTCTGCGTCGAAGACCCCGCTCCCGCGCTCGAGTGCTTCGTCAAGCATCCGCGCGTGACGGAAGTGCTCGCGCGAGGCGAGAACAAAGCCAGCGTGAAGTTCGGGGTCGAGGGGCTCCAGGTGGATATCCGCGCTCTGCCCGAGGAGAGCTACGGCGCCGCCATGCAGTACTTCACCGGCTCCAAGACGCACAACGTCACGCTTCGCCAGCGGGCCATCAAGATGGGCTTCACGCTCAACGAATACGGCCTCTTCAAACTCGACACAGAGCATCGCGTGGCGGGCAAAACCGAAGAGGAGATCTACAAGAAACTCGGCCTGCCGTGGATCCCGCCCGAGTTGCGCGAGAACCAGGGCGAGATCGAAGCCGCGCTCGAACATCGCCTGCCGCACCTCGTCGAACCCGGCGACATCCGTGGTGACCTCCACATGCACACCCGCGAGACCGACGGCCGCGCCTCGCTCGAAGAGATGGCGGGTTTTTGCAAGGAACGCGGTTATGACTACCTGGCTATCACGGACCACTCGCAAGCCCTCGCCATGGCCAACGGACTCGACGAAACTCGCGCCATCGCCTTCGCCAAGAAAGTGACAGCGATCAACAAAGCGGGTGACCTCGGTATCCGCGTCTTCTCAGGCATTGAGTGCGACATTCGCCGCGACGGTACGATGGACCTCGACAACGAAGCGCTCGCCGAACTCGACATCGTGGTGGCGAGCGTCCACAGTCACATGAACCTGGAATCGGCTGAGATGACAGAGCGGTTGCTCGCGGCCATCGAGAACCCCTACGTGCGGATCCTGGGGCATCCTACCGGCCGGCTCCTGCTCCATCGCGACGGCTACCCGTACGACTTCGAGCGCGTGTTGGCCGCGGCTGTGGAGAAGGGCGTGGCGTTCGAGATCAACGCGAGTCCGGAACGGCTTGACCTGCCGCCGCCGCAACTGCGCGCCGCCAAGGCCAAGGGCGCCAAGTTCGTCATCTCCACTGACGCGCATCACCCCAAGCATCTGGGCAACATGATCTACGGGGTGCTCACCGCCCGGCGCGGGTGGCTCGAGAAATCCGACATTCTCAATACGCTACCAGCGGAACGTTTCCTGAAGAGTCTTCGTCAAACATAGATCCATGAAAATCACACGACTTGCCCCGGCGTTGATGTTGATGGGCGCGGCGTGGTCCGCCGGCCTCGACATCCCATTCGAAAAGTACCGGCTCGGCAACGGAATGCGCGTAATCCTGTCGCAGGATACGAGCGCTCCCGTGGTGGCCGTCTACGTCATCTATGACGTGGGCGCGCGCGCCGAGGAGAAGGGCCGCACCGGGTTCGCCCACCTGTTCGAGCACATGATGTTCCAGGGCTCGAAGAACGCGCCGAAGGGCGTGCACTTCCAGACGGTGGAAGCCAATGGCGGCAACCTCAACGGGTCAACCCACCCGGACTTCACTGACTATTTCGAAGTGCTGCCTTCGAACAAGCTGCCCGTGGCCTTGTGGCTCGAGTCCGATCGCATGCGCGGACTGAACATCACCAAGGAAAACCTCGACAACCAGAAAGAAGCCGTGAAGCAGGAGCGCCGCCTCTCGTTCGACAATCAGCCGTACGCCACGGCGATCGTCGACGTGTGGCCTACGCTGTTCTTTCGCAATTGGTCGAGTTCCCATTCGCTGATCGGCTCGTTCGAAGATCTCAACGCAGCGTCAGTGGATGATGTGGCGAACTTCTTCAAGACTCACTACGCGCCGAACAACGCCGTGCTCGTCCTGGCCGGCGATTTCCAAGCCGCCGAGGCGAAGAAGTGGATCGAGACCTACTTCGGCGACATCCCCTCGCAGCCCAAGCCCAAACGGCCCGACCTCTCCGAGCCCCCTGGTTTCGATCCCAAATGGCAGCAGCACAAAGACGGCTTGGCGCAAGTTCCGGGCGTAGTGATCGGCTGGCCCTCGGCCAAGCGGCGCAGTCCCGATTTCTACGCGCTCGGGATGCTCGATGCACTGTTGACCGGTGGCTCGAGCTCGCGCTTCCAACTGAATCTTGTGAAGGGCAAGGAGTCGGTGATCCAGTTCGAAGCCAATCTCGGTTGGCCGTTCGCCAGCACCAGCGACTTCGTCGATCCCGAGCCGTACGGTATGTTCCTCTTGCACAAGCCGAACTTCACGGCCAAGCAGATTGTGGAGCAGGTTGAGGGCGAGATCGCCCGCATCCAGAAGGACGGCGTGCCGCAAGCCGAACTCGACCGCGTGCGCACGTTCCTGCGCTCTGACCGGATTCGTAACATTCGTTCGAACCTGCGGCGCGCGCAGTTGCTCGGACAGTACGAATTGTTCGACAGCGATCCCGGTTGGATCAATCGCGACTTGGAACCGTGGCTGGCTGTATCGGCGAAGCAGATTCAAGAGGCCGCGAAGAAGTATTTGGTGCAGTCGCGGCGAGCCGTGCTCGAGATCGCGCCTGCGCCGAAGAAAGAGGACAAACAATGACTCGCGCTCTACTTGCCCTTTCGCTCACGTTCGGTCTGGCTGCGCAGGAGATCGACCGCACCAAGCCGCCGCAAACGCCTCCCCTCGCCAACTTCAAACTCCCCCCTACCGTGGAGCGTACGCTCCCCAACGGACTTCGCGTGGTGATGGTGAATGACGCCCGCTATCCGATGCTCGAGCTTCGCATGGGCTTCCCCGCAGGCTCGAAGTTCGATCCCGCCGATCGCGACGGGCTCGCCGAAACCGTAGCCGCGCTACTCGACGAAGGCGCCGGATCGCGCAATGCCAAGCAGATCGCCGAGGAGTTGACGGCGATTGGCGGATCTCTCAGCGCGTCGGTTTCGCCCGACTCGCTGACCCTTTCCGGCTACGCGCTATCCGAGTACACCAATCGCCTGCTCGATCTCTTGGCTGACATGACGCGCCGCGCCACCTTCGCCGAAGACGAACTGCGCCTGCACAAACAGAACCGCGTGCAGGAGCTCGCCGCCGAGCGCGCGCAGTCATCCACCCTAGCCGACGAGCAGTTCTACGATATGGTCTTCCACGGCCATCCCTATGCGCGAACTCTGCCGCCGGCCGCTGCCATCGAGAAGATCTCTCGCGCGGATCTCGTCACCTTCCGCGACAAGTTCCTGACTCCCGCGGGCGCAGTGCTGGTGCTCGTCGGACCTGTTGGCAACGGCGCCGCCACATTGAAGCAGATCGAAGCGCGTTTCGCCGATTGGGCCAAGAAGCCGGTGCCCGAGCCGCCCGCGCCTAAGTTCCCCGAGCCTGCTCGAAGCATCGCCCTGGTGGACCGGCCCGGCTCCGTGCAAGCCGACGTCCGCATCGGCCGCCGCGGCATCACCCGCACTGATCCCGACTACTTCCCGCTCATCGTCGGCAATTCGATTCTCGGCGGCGGAACCGCATCGCGCTTGTTCAACAACATTCGCGAGAAGCAAGGTTTCGCCTACAGTGTCGGTTCGGCCGTGATTCCGCGCAAAGACGCCGGACTCGTGGAGGCGCAGATGGAAGTTCGCAATGAGGTGCTCGGCAAAGCCGTGGAAGCGATGCTCGGCGAGTTGAACCGGATCGCCTCCGAGCGGGTGAGCGCGGATGAACTTTCCAACGTAAAGAACTACCTCAACGGCAACTTCGTGATGGGTGTGGCTGGACCCACGGGAGTGGCCAACCAACTCCTCTCGGTGCGCCTCAATGGCGTGGATCCGAAGTGGCTCGAGAAGTACGTCGAGCGCATTCGCCAGGTGGAGCCCGATCAGATTCAGTCGGCCGCGGCAAAGTATCTGAAGCCCGCCGATCACACGATCGTTGTCGTTGGTGACGCCGCGCAGATCGAGGGCGCGCTCGGCCAGTTCGGAACGGTGAAGAAAGAGAAAGCCAAGCAATGAAGCTGGTCTCCTCGAAGGAGCACTTTCGCAACAGCTTGATCACGGTCGTGGTGGAGGAAGCGGTCGACCCGGAAGGGCACAAGATCACACGTGCAGTGATCCAGCATCCGGGCTCGGCGGTGATCATGCCCGTGGATGCGCGCGGTCGGATTCTGTTGGTCCGGCAGTATCGGCTTCCGGTGCGGCGTTACATGTGGGAGCTCCCCGGTGGCGTGCTCGATCCCGGCGAGAGTCCGCTGAAGTCGGCGCGCCGTGAGCTCGAAGAGGAAACCGGATTCCGTGCGCGCCGATGGACCAAGCTCGCCTCGTTCTATCCGAGCCCCGGCTACGTCGCCGAGCACATGACCATCTATCTCGCCGAAGAGCTCGAGAAGGGCAAGGCGAACCCGGGTGACGACGAGTGGGTCCGCGGCAAATGGTTCACCGCGGAGCAAGTGGAGGCGGCCATCCGGAGCGGCCGCGTGGCCGATGCGAAGACGATCATCGGGTTCTTGAGTTGGAAGAACCAGCGCGGCTCTCGCAAAGTCAAGGCCGCGGGCCGGTAACCCTGCCGGCCCGGCGTCTCGGCTGAAGGGCGATCGCCTCTCAGCGGCGGCACTCGCAATTCCTACGTGCCCAAGCGGGCCACCGCTTCGGGCTCCCAGCCTGCCAGCCGCCTTACACTGAACTCGCGCCCCCGCTTCTTCGCCACGTCCATGACTCGCCGCTGTCTCCCGAGCAGGACCGAGCGATTCACCCAGCCATCCGGTTCGGGCTGCCGAGTTGCCAGTCGCCTTCCCCTGAACTCACGCCCCTCCCCTTCTTTATGCCCTGCCACGACTCGCGGCTGTCTTCCGAGCAGGTCCCCGCGACTCGCCCAGCCAGCCGCGCCGGACTCCCGCTCGCCAGCCGGCTTCCTGCGAACGTGCGGGCTACGGCTTCCTGATGCCCGCCGGCGACTCGCCGTGTCTCCCTCGCAGACCGAACGGCGCTCGGCAAATATGTTTCAAACATATCCTAAAGAAACGTTCCCCTTTCACCGATCTATGGAATGTGAAGTTGCTCGCCGCTCTCCTCCTCGCCGCCGCGCAAACCCTCCTCGCCCAGCCATCCCGGTTCGGACTCCCAGCCTGCCAGTCGCCCTCCTCTGAATTCGTGGACCATCGCTATTTCGTCCTGTGCCATGACTCGTCGCTCCGTCTTCCCACCTGGGCCGCCTACGAACTCCTCCCCGCCAACCTCGGCGGCCATGCCCAACGCCCGCACCGCTTCCACGCCGACGCCATGCTTGTTGGGCCTACAGCCCGCAACGCCGACTATCGCCTCAGCGGTTTCCACCGCGGCCACCTCGTCCCCGCCGACGACTTCGCATTCTCCTCGGAAGCCATCGCGTCGACATTCGTGCTCTCCAATGCCGCGCCCCAGCTACCGGCGGTCAACCAGGGAATCTGGCGCCGCATCGAAAACTCAGTCCGCGTCACTGCTGGCAGATCCGACGCCGTCTATGTCTTCACCGGACCGCTCTTCTCGGGAGGCCCCGCGCAGTTCGCCGGCGAAGTCGCCGTTCCCACCCACTTCTTCAAGGTCTGGCTCGCCATCCAGGGCGAGCAGAAAAGGATGTACGCCGCCATCGTCCCGAACGCCGAAGTTTCCGCAGAGTCACTCGATGATTTCGCCGTATCTGTCGGCGAGGTCGAACGCCGCACTGGCCTTGACTTCTTCTCGAGCCTCGCCCACGATGAGCAGCGTGCCCTCGAAGCTTCGACCGGGCACATGCCTTCTCGCTCCCGGTGATTTGGCCGATCGACTACCTTGCAGCGCCTGGGACCAACCAAACCTCCGACACCTGCACCGCGCGACCAGCCCCGCCCATACCCGGCTTGCGCTGGAACTCGAGATCCAACACCCCATCGGACGTGGCCGCTTGCGGAATGTCGAACTCGATCGGCTTCACCGGCTTCGGTTTCCGCTGCCAGCCATGGACCTCATGCGACCCATCGCCAATCAAGCGGAACTCGAACTGGTTGTCCTCGGCGGCATAGACAATCCGGATGCGGTAGCGTGCCGCGCGGTCGAGCCCGTCATAGTGCATTCGGATCGGCGAGTCATCCCGCGACTCGACGCTCGTCAGCCACGACTGCCGCCATCCAGGCTGATCGGCCCGCGGATGCACTACGTTGAGTGGCGACTGCAAATGCGCCGGGTCATCCGCATAGGGAAGCCCAGAAACCAAGTGCGGCTGCATCGCCGAGTTGCCGAGATCGTCGTAGAATCCACCCGGTGGCGCCGTCTGCCAATCGAGGATCTCGCGAATGCGCGCCAGCCGCTCGCGCTCCGAAGCGAGCCCACGGATCTCGAGAAACTGCGCCGTGAGAAAGGCGCGATTGTTGAGCGGCGCATCGATGAGATCGAGGTTGGCGCCGCGACCAACGGCGATCGCCTTGTACCACGGCACGCTGAGCTGCATACGGATGCTCTGGAACAACGCCTCGGCGAGCTCGAACGTGCGCGCGCGCCATCCCGGAGCGGCCCGTTCCGTCACCGCTCGCATCAGGATCGTCTCCGCCTGCACCATCGCTTCAACCGATCCGAGCGATCCAGCCGAGCGAAGTTTGTCGAGCGCCTGCTCTTCGAGTTGAGTCTCATGCAGCAAGCGCGCTCGCGTGTAGGCGTCGTAATGAGCGCGATACTGCGCCTGCTGGAATCGCCAATTGGCCAATTGATCCGGAGTCGCCATGCGATCCATCGCCTCGAACTGCCGGAGCGTCGCGTACACACCTTCGTTCGCCGTGAGCGATCCGCGCCAGTTCCGCTCGAGGGCCATCAGCCCTTGCGCGAATCCCTCGGTCATGTTTGACCCGATGAAGTAGCGCGCATAGTCTCGCAAGATGTCGAGCGGCTCGGCCTTGGAGTTCCAACCCAACCCGCTCCAGACGATCTTGTTCACGTCGTCGTTGCAGCCCTCTGAATAGGTGATAAAGCCTTTGGTGTGCGGCTGCGTATGGCGAAAAACTTGCGCTTCGTCGACAGGCCTCGGATTGATCGGCTCACGCTGCAGCGTGAGCTGATACGCTGGATCCCAGTTCGGAACCGCGTACTGCGCCCGCAATGAGTGCGTGATGTCAGGATAGTGGCGGATCGGGTAGCGAGCCGGAACGCGCTTGCGCAACTCGGCCAGGCTCACGCGGATCTGCGGACCGAAGACGATCCCGTCGAGCCACGCCGGTTGCTTGTCGATCAGTCCATAAAACTCGTCGAGCCATTCCGCACTGAAGCCCTGCGGCGCCACCCACATCTGGGCCTTGGGATGATACTTGCGCAACGAGGCTGCCTGCTTTTCGAGCAGCGGCATCAGGAACTTCGGCTGCGTGTGGCCGGGGTCGCCGCCGGGAACGAACACGGCATCGATCCGCGGCAACTTCTGGAACACCTCGGCCCACTCCTTCAACGCGAACTCCACGGTCTCGGGCTTCGAGTAGTCGGGGTCCATCGCGGGATACCAGATCCATACGTCGAGCCCGTACTCGTCGCAGATGCGCGACATGCCGATCATCGTGTCGATCTTCGAGGCAGGGAAGTGCGGACTGTCATCGTCATCGTCAGAGCGCGGCGGGATGAGTTCGATCGCGTTGGTGCCGAAGATGGCGAGGTCGCGGATATATTGGTCCCATACAGGCAGTGACCAGCCGTCATAGGAGTTGGTCTTGGGGCGATAGCCGAGTTGATGCCCGCGGATCGGGTACTGCGGTGCGGTAGTGATCGAGAATCCATCTGGGAGCTCGAGACGGTGGCGCTCCATGCGCAGCGTGCGGAGCAAGTGGCCGATGCCGAACAGCACACCGCGCGCATCGTTCCCATCGATGCGAACGCCAGATGCGCTCGTCTGAATCGAGTAGCCTTCCTTGGGTCCCGCGTTCTTGTTGCTGATGCTGATCGATACCGCGGCTTGGCCGGGCTCGAGGCGAATCCAGGTGCGCTTTTCCACCTCCTCGGTCAGCACCTGCACGGCCTTGCGCTCGGTTTTCCCGAGCGACGGCGCTGGTACGAGCACGGCCTTCGAAAGATCGAGAGCGGCCAACACGGCGGGAAAGAAGATGAGCAGGAATCGCATGGCTACCTAGGAAAGATTCGATCGAGTTCGTCGAGCTTCGGCTGCCGGCCGTACTCGCACAGTTCAAACGATTCGGTGTAGCGGACCGTAGCCCCTTTCTCGGCGCCGTAACGCCGTTCGAGCGTGGAGCGGGTGGCCGCATTGAGGGGCTGGACCCGCATTCCAGCAAGCCATTTCTTCCGCGCAGCCGGATCTTTCGGTACCTGGTCGAGCCGGTGATCCACCCACGGGAGCCATTCGTAGAATTGCGAAACGTGGGCGTCGAGCGCGTCAATCTTCTTCTCCCAAATGTCGTCGAGCGCCACCACCACATCCGGACGAAATGGGGCCGGCTTTTGGAATCCGTCTTGATAGTAGAGGAACACGGGATTGTTCTCGAGCGGCGGCACATCCGGGGTCACATTCGGGACCACAACCATGTAGGCCGCGTCTTGCACGAGCACGCCTGTGTATCGATGATCGGGATGATAGTCGTTAGGGCGCGGGGCGATGACGAGGTCCGCTTTCCATTTTCGAATCTCGCGGATCACCTGCTTGCGCACCTCCACATTCGGCGTGAGTTCGCCGTCGTGATTGTCGAGCACCACGTACTCCGATACGCCCAGCCTGCGCGACGATGCCTGCGTCTCCTCGTACCGCCTCTTGGCCAGCATGCCGCCGCCAATCGACTGGTGGCCTGCGTCGCCGTTGGTGACCGAGACGAACTTCACCTGGTGGCCTGCCTGGATGAACTTGTACGCGGTGCCGGAGAACTTGATGTCGCAATCGTCGGGATGCGCGCCGAGCGCGATGATGCGGAGCTTGCGCTCCTGTGCCGCCGCGGCGAATACGAATAGGATTGCCAACAAAAGCTGTCGCATGGTTCCCCAGGATAGCAATCCGCGCGCTGGCCTCCGTGGAGCAGCCGTACCCGCGATCCGCAAGGGCCGCATCGAGACAGGTTTGGTAAACTGAGTCCGCAATGACGCGACTTACTGGCCGGAGGCTCTTGGTTTCCCTGCTGTGCACGGCTCCTGTTTGGAGCCAGGAGTTCCCCTCGATCCTACAGGTCGAGGCCGACAACTACGTGGCATACCTGAACGACACGGCTGATCCTTCGCGCGTGGCGCGGAGTGCGTCGCCCGTGACGCCATCCGTCCCGCTGAACTTCTTCTCGAGTGTGATCTTGGCCGACGTGACCAGGATCAATGGAGCCGCGGTCAAGGGAGTGGTGGTGATTCGCGCTCACTCGTTGGGCTTGAATCCAAGTCCGGCTGCCGGCGGTGCGATTGCCGATGTGCAGCGCCAATCCGTGGCCGACATCAGCTTCGAATTTCTGAAAGCCGACGGAACGCAGATCGGCAACCTCTATGCAATGGGATTCTCCGGCGGTGTGCCCCCACCGGGCTCTCCTACAGGAGCCATCGCCGGCGCCACTGCGATCATGGGCGGCACGGGAATCTTCGCCGGGGCGCGAGGCGTCATCGGCAACATCGAAACAGTCAACGTGCGTTCTACTTCACAAGCCGAGGATCCGTCAAAGCGGCGGACAAACGGCGGCGGGCGTGCTCGCTTCGCGGTTCAGGTTCTCCCGTTGGTGCAGCCATCAGTGATCGACACTGGCAGTGGCCCGCAGATCTACCATGCCGACGGAACGCAGGTGTCCGCTGATAGGCCGGCACGGGCGGGAGAAGATCTCTACTTGAACGTCCGTGGACTGGGGCCCACCCAGCCGAGCGTGGCTCCCGGCGACCCGTTCCCTGCAGGCGATTCCCCTGCCACGGTGATCGCACCTGTGGAGGTGCTCGTGAATGACGCGTCCGCGGCGGCCTCCGGTGCGACCGGAGCGGCGGGCGCCATTGGCGTCTACCGGGTCCCGTTCCGCGTGCCTGATTCAGTTGTGGCCGGCAGCGCGAGTGTGCAGGTGAGTATTGCCTGGATGAAGGGACCGCGCACGCAGATCTTGTTGCAGTAACCGGCGCCCCAGCCTAGGAGTCCGTTCCGATGTACGAAGCCGTGCTCGAGTACATGCCCCTGCGTCATATGGAGGCGTTTCGCCTCGCGGCCGCGCGCTTCCAAGTGTGGATTCTCGTGCGCCGCGGAAACAAGTCGTCGAAGCGCTGGATCGGTGTGCCTGGCTACATCCCGAAAATGCTCGACTGCAAGGCCAAGACCGCGCAGATCGACGTGAATGGCGACGGATCCACAGCGGGACTCGTGGTGAGTCCGGTGTTGCTGCCCGGAGCGTTCAAGAGAGAAAAGCTCGCCTCGGCGCTGAAGGAGTGGGCTGGCTTCGAGCCGAAGCTCTACGTGTTCGATTCGAAGACCGCGTTGGCCGATGACCGGGCCGGCAAGCACTACACGCTGCAGTCCGATCCCAAGCACAAACATTTTGGCTGTGTCATGTACAAGCCAGTTTTTCGCGGCCAGTGCGAGTATATCCACGGCGACTACGATCTCTACGCGATCGTGCCCGCGGCGGATCCGCAGGTCAACGTCCGAGTGGCCGAAACCGGATTCGGCGGCGAAGCGCACTCGCGCGGTCCGCTGCTTTATGACGTGCAGTACTTCTTCAAAGCCGCCGGCATGTTCAAAGGAAGCGACTCGGGAATTCCGATGATCCGCCACGGCGAGCAGGAGACGTTCAAGACCGATTGGGAAGACACGCTCGATGTTTTCTGGCCCGACGGCAAGACGGTCACGGAGTTGAGCGGCGGGGCGCAGATCCAGGGTTTCTATCGCGACACACTGCAGGGTCGGCGCCCGTACGGCAAAGACGACCAGCCGGGGCAACCCGGTCACTGGCAGCGGCGCTGACCTACTCGTTCTGGAACGATTCCTTGGCGTCGCGGTGGATTTCGCCCAACCGCATCCGCGTCATCATCAGCGCCACGAATCCGACCAGCCACAGCGGCAGTGTCACCACCACGAAGAGCAGCGTCGCAAAGCCGATCGCCTGGGCCTTGGCAATGCCGAACAGCCCCAGCCCGAGCACCACGAGTGCTTGGAACGATCCGACATTGCCGGGCAACTGCGGGATGATCGTGCCGATCCGCAGAATTACCAGCACTACCGCGGCCTCGGCCGGACCGAGCGGTAGCCCGTAGGCCCGCATCAGCGCGTAGATCGGGATCACCTGCAACACCAGGTAGAGCAGGCTGAGCAACGTGGCGGGCAGGAACGAAGGAGCGCTGCCCATCACCCGGATACCCGAAAGCAGAGGCTTCGCCCACGAAGGCCAATTCCGCGAAATGTCGTTACCGCGGAGCGTCGTGTAGATCAAGCCCGCGCCAGCCAACACCAGCAGGATCACCGGAACCTGGCTCAGGATCAGCACGCCCGCTGGCAGGTCAACAAAGATGGTGATGAACCAGAACGCCAGCACCAGCCACACGCCGTCGAGCAATCGCTCGATCAGCACTGACGAGATCACCACGGGCAAGGGAATGCCGGTCCAGTTCTTCTGCAGATAGCAACGGATGACCTCGCCGCTGCGCAGTGGAAGCACTTCGTTGGCGAAGAGCCCGATGTAGACGGCCTGGATCGTCTTCCACGTAGAAACGTTCCCGAGTGGCGACATCAACTTTGACCACCGCGCGCCCATGCAGAAGTACACGGCCACGTCGGCGATCACGGCGAGTGTTACCCACCGCCAATCGGTCGCCGCCAAACGCGTCAGCTCCTGCTCCCAGTCAAAGCCGTGATAAACCCAGACGAGGCACGCGATCGAAACCGAGTAGCCTACGGCCGGCAGTAGCCACCTGGGCAATCTTCTGGTTGGCGCGCCGGCTGCGGAACTCATCGGGGGATGACACCCATAATGTTGGCGGAGCTCGCTATGGCGTTGCCTTGGCGATCACCGTGAGTTGCGCGGTGTTGCTCGGAACGCCTCCGATGGTGATCACTAGCGGATAGGTTCCTGGGGCCAGGTCCTCCGGGATGACGATATTGGCTTGCGCTACCGCAACCAACCCCGGCGTCATGCCGAGGAACAAGATATTCGCGGGCTTGCCTCCGATGGTGGCGCTCGACGGCAGAGCGGCTTCGGCGAGCGGGAGCGGCCTGGCTGCCTCGCCGGTGTCGATGAATCGGGTGAGCCGGCCTTGCCCCGTAAGGTACACCGTCACGTATCCGCCGGCCTCGACTCCGTTCGAGGTCGTGTTGAGCGACCCATCCGGATTCTGCGCTATGGCCTGCTGCCCGGAATGAAGAAAGATCCCCGGCGCGGCCTCTCGCAGCGTGATTCGCGCGGGAGTCTTGGCCACTCCGTTGACCGTCGCGAGGACCACTGCGTCGCCCAGGTCGAGCCCGTAGGGAATCTGGAAGTTCACTTGGCCGGGGTTGACGAAATAGGTGGGCGCGGGTAGTTGGTTCACGGTCACGCGGACGCCGCCCAATTGCGCGGGCCAAGGCGCGGCGGTAGCTTGAATCGCCTGATCGGCGAAGCCGGTTCCGAACATCGTCGCGATCATCCCGGGAGCGAACGCGTCGCGCGCGAAGCTGGCTGCGTTGGCTACTTCAGAGGGCGCGAAGGCCTGCTTGCAGCGTTCCGGACCATCGGGTTGGCCTGGAGGCGCGCCGTACTCATATGCGCCGATATCGACGATCCCCACGTTGTTGCGCGCTTCGATGCAAGCGGGGTGCCGGTACATCCCGGCGGGCGAGAGCGAGAAGTTGCGGTCGGCCCCCGGGCTCACTCCGGCATCGATGGCCACGGATCCGGGCCGCAGCGTGAAGTCGAAGCCATCGGCATTGAGGAAGCCGGCGTTGCCCACGTAGTTGCCTTCCTGCACAGCGTTCGTCTGGTTGGTGACCGGTCCGCCTCCGGCCATGATGTTGTTTCGGATCACCACCGGCGTGGTCAGCGTGCGGTTGACGAACACAAATTCGTTCGCGTTGCCGACGGTGAGAAAGGTGTTGTTCACCGCGAACAGAGTCTGTGTGGGATGCTGTGGGTCCACACCTTCGGGCGCGAACGCGAGCAGGCCGCGATTTTCCGACTGCTGCCCTTGCTGGATCACGTTGCCGATCACGTAGGCGATCCCGCCGTTCGAGATATCCACTTCCCAGGACCCGTTACCATTCTCCTGGCTGAGCCGGTTGTAGAGGATGTAGTTCTCCACCGCGCGTGTCTTCAGCAACTGGCCGCGGCGGGCGCGGGCCGAGTAGTTCCCGCGAAAGGTGAGCTTGCTCGCCAAGCCAATATAGACGTTGTGCGAGTAGCCGTCGTCAGCGCCATTGTTCTCGAAGATCGAGAACTCGATCACGAACTCCGGACCTACCACGTTCCCGGTGAGAATCCCGTTCTGATTGTCGTGGAAGTGGCAATTGCGCACCGTCAGGCTGGCGCCGGAGCGACCCCAGATTCCGGCGCCGTTCTTCGCACTCGACGAGGCGCCGGAGAACTCGATGTTCTCGGCGGTGAACCGCTGCACCGTGGGCGCCAGCACCCAGATGCCATTGTCGTCGGCGGCGCGGCCCGCGGCGCGGATATGCGCTCTGTTCCCGCCCACGCCTCGCGCGGTAAGGTTGGCCGTGGTGATCACGCACACGTCGCCATCGTAATTGCCACTGTCGGCGATCTCGATGGTGTCCCCGAACGCCGCGGCGGCGAATGCCTGGCAGGGTTTGGAGAATCGCTTTCCTGGCCCGACTTCGAGTGTTGCCGCGGGCAGCACGGCGGCCGCCGCCAGCAACATGACTGACCGGAAACTCGTCATGCGGGAAAGTATTTGGTGATGAGCGGAAACGCTGCTTGAATGAATTCGACAGCGGCCTTTTCGGAAGCCTGTTCGCTACCTTCCACTACGGGCACAACCACACGCACGATCGCCGTGTCTGACCGGTTGTACCGCGCCGAATCGAGAATCGAATAACCCAACGCGGCGAACTCGCTTGCCACCACGCGGTCATGCGATTGGTACCAGTAGATGACGATGTTCTTCTGCCGCCCCTTGGCCACCAGATAGCGATTCACTTCGATCGGCTGCGACCCGGTGATCGGGATCTGCAGCGTCCCCGAGCTTTCCTTCTCCCAGCCGCTGCCCGGCATGCAATTCTTGGGCGAGTGCGGACGCACTCCGCGGCGCTGCGACTTGAAGTACGCCACGAAGAAGTTGGTGGCGAAACCTTGTCCAGGCGCGCCGTAGAAGCGATTGAGAATCTCGTCCGCCTGCAGCACCTCACGCACTTCCGGATCCACCACGGCCTCCTGGAGCATTCCCCAGCGGTCCAGCAGTTTCGGGAACTCGGCCAGCGGACGGATCAACGGAACGTGCTCCACGCTGCGAGCCCGCGCGTAGTAGAAGGCTGCCTCTCCAACCAAAAGCAGCGTTGCGATCAAAACCGACTTCGATCTCAGGAAACCCGGCATTTCGATCCCCCTCCTCTGGCGCGCTGCCGCGCTAGAAAAAGAACTCCTTGAACTTCTCGAGGATGCCTTTCTCCTCGGGTTCGTTTTCAATGGGCAGAATCTCGCGCAGTTGCTCCATGATCCGCCGTTGTTCGCGTGTCAGCTTGGTGGGCGTGCGCACTTCCACGTGCACCACCAGGTCGCCGCGGCCGCCGCCGTTCAGGAACGGAATCCCGAGCCCGCGCAGCCGGATCATGTCGCCCGATTGCGTCCCTTCGGGAATCTTCACGCGCTGCAGTCCGTCAAAAGTGAGCAGGTCCACTTCGGCGCCCAGCGCTGCTTGCGCGATGTTCACCGGAATCAGGCAGTGGATATCGTTCTCATGGCGCTTGTAGACCGGATGATCTTTCACCCGCAGCACCACGTAGAGATCTCCGGCTCGCGTGCCCGGAGGTCCGGGGTTCCCTTCGCCGCTCAGCTTGAGCCGCGTTCCGGTATCCACGCCCGGCGGAACGGTGACCTTCAACTTTCTCTCCGAAGTGAGGTTCCCCTCGCCCTTACAGTTGGTGCAGGGCCGGCGGATGAGCTGTCCGCGCCCGCCGCACTGCGAGCACGTGCGCCGAATCGATAGGAACGCCTGTTGGAAGACCACTTCGCCGCGCCCCTTGCAGGTGGGGCAGATGGTGAGGCCGTCTTTCGGCTCCGCTCCCGAGCCCGAGCACTTCGTACAAAGCTCCTGGCGCGGAATTTGGATCTCCACGCCGGTACCGCGAACGGAATCCTCGAAGCTGATGGCGAGGTCGTAGCGCAGGTCTTCGCCGCGTGAAGCTTGCCGCCCGCGGCCTCGACCCATGCCGAACATGTCGCCGAACCCGAATAGGTCGCCCAGGATGTCGCTGAAGTCGTTGAAGACCGAAGGATCGAATCCGGGTCCGCCCGATGCTCCCGATACGCCTTGGTGCCCGAAGCGGTCATAGGCGGCCCGCTTCTGCGGGTCACTCAGCACGCTGTATGCTTCGGCGGCCTCTTTGAACTTGTCTTCCGACTCTTTGTCGCCCGGATTCCGGTCAGGATGGTATTTGAGCGCCATCTTGCGATAGGCGCTCTTGAGAGACTGCTCGTCGGCTCCGCGCTCGACGCCGAGGACCTCGTAGTAGTCGCGTTGGGTCACGATTTGACGGCTACTTTCACGAGGGATGCTCGCAGAAGGCGGCCTTTGAAATTATAACCGCGCCGGAATTCCTCGAGCACCACCTCTTCGTCTACATCCGGACGGTCTTCCCGTTGGATCGCGTTGTGGAGATTGGGGTCAAACCGGTGCCCCACGGCCACGATGGGTTCGAGTCCCAGCTTCGAGAGCGTTTCCACCAGGCGTTGATGGATGAGCTCGGTGCCCTTGATGTATTCCTGAATCGCCGCGTCGGTAGTGGCGGGCGTCGATTGCAGGGCGCGCTCGAAGTCGTCGAGAATCGGTAACACCGCCTGCACGGCCTCGAGGCTGGCGTACTCGCGGAACTCGCCGCGTTCGCGATCCGAACGGCGGCGGAAGTTTTCGAAGTCGGCCTGGCGGCGGAGCAGCATGTCCTGCAACTCGCTCTTGTCGGCGAGTAGCTTGTCGCGCTCCTGTACGATGGCGTCGATCTGCTCGTGGCTCGGCGGACCCGGTTCGCCCGCTTCCGCGGCGTGCGCAGCTTCTTTGGCGTCCGCTGGGGGGCCAAGCAGCTCCTCGACGGTTTCGAGTATGGATTTCTCCTCAGGCATCACAGTTCGTCCTCTCTCTGGATTGTCGGGGCTTTCGGCGTCCGCTCTGTTTTCACGATGGCAGACTGCCCAAGGCGCGCCCGACATGAAGCACCGCCGACATGGCGCGCGAATAGTCCATACGCATCGGACCCAACACCGCCAGCCGAGCCGACAGTCCGCCGGGTCCTTCCACTTTGATCCCGATCAACGACATCTCCTGCAGTGCGTGGGGCGGTGCTCCGAGGCCGACGGAGACGCCCACCTCTCCGGCCGGTGCAGCCAGGAAACGCTCCAGTAGCTCGAGCACGATCCGTTTTTCCTCGAGAGCCTGGAACAGCTCCTTGAGATGCTCTCGCGTCAGGGCGACGTCGGAATCGACCAGGTTCGACGCACCATCCAGGTGCAGTTCCGGGCCCGGGCTGACGTCGAGCAACCCGTCGAGAACACCCTTGCTGCGCAGCAGCGCCAGCCGTTTCAAAATCGAGTCATACGCCGCGCTGTCTGCCTCGAGCCGCGACCGCAGCTCGCGCTGGATCGACGGGAGCGCCCAACCGCTGAAGTTCGCGTTGAGATAGTTGCGAACCGAGTTCATTTCCTCTTGCGTCACCGGTTCGTCGAGCGTCACCAATTGATCGCGAACCAGTTTATCCGCCGTGATCACCACCATCAGCACGCGCTGTCCGCCGAGCCACACCAGTTGCACCTGGTCTAGCACTTGGCCTCGCGCCGGTACCGCAGTGGCGATCGCAACTCCGCCCGTCATCTCGGTCAACATGTGGGAGCAACGCTCCACGCGCGACGCGAGACTGCCAGCTTCGCCGAGGTTCTCGCGGATGCGGTGCAACTCGTCCGAGTGCACACGCTTTTCTGGAAGCGATGCCGCAAACACCTGAAATGCCTTGCCCGTGGGGACTCGCCCTGCCGACGTGTGGGGCTGGTTGAGGAACCCTTCGGCGGCGAGTTCCGCCATCACGCCTCGAATCGAGGCAGGACCCAACCCATGCCGCCGCTTGCGGGAGATGTCCGCCGAAGCAACCGGTTGTCCGCTATCGATATAGGCCTGTACGATGGAACACAGTATCTGTTCCACGCGCGATGGTAACGAGCTCGCCCTCTTCATCAGTGTGAGCCTAACTTCCTGAGAACATTGTAGGAAATGCCGGATTCGATGGTCAAGCGGCCATTCCGGGCTCGAGCTGGTACAATGATGGGTCCGTGCTGCGCAAGCTTCTCCATTTGTTCACCTACGCTACCACCGCTGGTCTTTCTGTCTTCCTATTCGGCATTTCACTGGTAGTACTGGCCACTGGATCGGCGAATTTCTCGCTCGAAGCCGTCCCTTGGTGGACTGGGCAGGACTTGGCGAAGGTGCTCCTCGGCGCCAGCTTCTTTTCGATCGCTGCTACCGCCTTGGCCGCGAAAGGGAAGTGGCCGTTTCTGCTCGCCATTTGGTCTGTGGTGGTATTCGGTGTGCTGTTCTACAGCTACTTCTACGGACCGCACAAGTTCGACGGAATGGATGACTTCCGCTCCACGCTCAACATGCTCATCGCGCAGTTCGGAGCTACTGCGGGGAGCGTCAGCAAGGCCCTGGCAAAGAAGTCCGCCTGATTTTGCGGGGCGGAGTTTCCGCCTCGGCGGGACTTCCAGTGCTAGTGCATCGGCACTGGACGACGTTTGCGCACGTCCGCCGCGGGGGCTGCCAAGTGCGCCCAAAAAAGCGCTGAAAGCGACGGATTGTGCCGGAAAGTGTCGGATTTGCCCCTGTGGGGTGAGCCCTATATTGAGACACTCAGGAATCCGACACTTTGTGTTTGGAGTCCGACTCGAGGTCAGCGTTCAATTTGTCAAAGAGCGGTGGACTGGGTCCACGCTCCCAGCCTAGGCGGACGCTTCGTGCTTCGCGCAAAATCGTTTCCGGTATGTCATTGACGGGACAGGAAGATAAAATTCTTGCGAAACACGGGATCCGGAGAGTCCCGCGCAGGGCTGAAGCCGATTCCCGATTGCCTCGGTACCGCTACGGCGTCTTCTCTGCGTGGACCTTGCGTCCCAGGTGCCGGTAAAAGCCCAAGTCCTCGCCCGTGGCATGCTTCGTCAACAGAAAGATCTGCCCCGCGTGTTGCGAGAAATGCTCCGTCACGTGGAGCACTGCTTCGAGCACCGTGATCGAATACCCTTGAACCTCGATCACCCGGCCCAAGCCCTCAGCGTCCAGCGCGCGGATCACGGCCAGCGCATCATTCACCGCCGCCGTCAGCCGCGCCTTCAACTCCGCCGGATCGGCCCCACTGCGCGCGTCGAACTCGCCGTCACGCTCCCGCACGTCCGTCTGTCCGCCCACCCCGTGTCCGATCCACTGCCGCACGTTCCCGCACAGATGCAGCACCAAATTGCCGATCGCGTTTTCATGCTCGCCGCCGCGCATCCACACTTGTTCGGCATTCAAGCGGTCAAGACACGCGCCGATCCGCGCACACATCTGCGTGAGCTTGCGCTCCACCGTCTCGACAAAGACCCGCTCGAGAGACGGCATCAGAGCTTGACGACCCGGTGCGTCTCCATCGCCTCGCGCGCACCGAGCACGATCCGATTGCCGCGCTCGATCTGCTCCCACGGAATCGGCGCCGCCTTGCCGTTGTAGATGTGGTCGAGGAATTCCGAGAACAATGACCGTGGAGCCGGCAACTGCGAGATCACCTCGCGCCCGCGCTTGTCCGACATCACCGTCACACCCGTTGCCGCCATATACTCGGCAATGCCCTTGGTCCCCGCCAGCCGCAGCCGGTCATCGCCGTGTGATCCAGATGGCTTCGGACGCAGGTAGTCCATGCGCAGCAGCGCCACGCCGCCGTTGTCCATGCGAAACACCGTGGCCGTGATGTTTTCGGTGTCGCCCGTTTCCGGGAACCCGATGTGGTTCTGGTAGCCGAACGCCTCCACCAGATTGCGGCCGCTGGTGAACAGCATCAGGTCGATCATATGGATGCCGATCCACGGCATGGTGCCGCCGTAGGTCTTGCGCTTGAAATACCACGCCGGCCGTTCCGAAGGTTGATATGACTTTTGCCCGTCCATTTGGATCACTTCGCCGATCTCGCCCGACTCGACGATTTGCCGCAGCCCGAGATACGGCGAGTCGAAGCGCATCGAGGTCATGACGGTGAACTTGGCGGGTCCACGCTTCACCGCGGCAATCACCTTCTCCTGATCGGCGAACTCGGTGGCGAACGGCTTTTCCGCAATCACGTGAATGTTGCGCTCGAGGCAAGCCAGTGTCGCCGCCGCGTGATTGGAGTTTTCGTTACACACACCCACCACGTCGGGCTTGGCCTCATCGAGCAGCTTCCGGTAGTCGGAGAAGTGCTTCGCGTTCGGAAATGTCTTGCCGAACTTGGCCATCGCCTCGGGCCGCGCGTCGTGGAGCGCCACCATTTCCACGTCTGGCAGTTGCGGCAAGGGCTTGGTGACCTCGCCCGTGTGCCCGTCGAGCCCGATGAGCGCCACACGAATCTTGCGGGGAAGACGCAGCGCGGGAACCGCGGCTAGAAGCTGGCGGCGCGAAAGCAGGTTTGCCATGGCCATTATGATACCGTTGTGGAAATGCGCGTACTGGTTACTGGCTCGTCCGGCTGCATTGGCGCCTGGACAGTGAAACAACTGCTCGATCGTGGAATCGAGGTGCTTTGCTATGACATGGAGGCCGATCTTTCCCGCCTCCGTTTGATCTCCGCTCATGCCACCAGCCCCAAGCTGGCGGTGGAAACCGGAAAGATCGAAGACACGGCTCGTGTGAAGGCGTTGATCAAAGACGGTGGCATCACGCACGTGATTCACCTCGCCGCGGTGCTGATGCCGTTCTGCCAGGCGAATCCCGTCTCCGGTGGAGTCATTGACGTCATCGGCACACTCAACGTGTTCGAAGGCGCTCGCGACGCCGGCCGTCCGGTGCGGGTAGTGTACGCGTCGTCGTCGGCGGTGTGGGGTCCCGAAGAAGAGTACGGCGCACGCACGCTCTCGGAAAGCGACCACCTTCTCCCCGGTACGCATTACGGCGTCTTCAAGCAAGCGAACGAAGGCAACGCTCGGATCTTCTATTCCGCCAGCGGGATCTCGAGCGTTGGCCTGCGCCCGTGGACCGTCTATGGCGTGGGCCGCGATCGCGGTCTCACCGCGGATCCGACGCTCGCGATGAAAGCGGCCGTGCTCGGCGTGCCGTTCCAGATTCGCGTGTCCGGTCACATGGACTTGCAGTACGTCGAAGACGTCGCCGAGACGTTCGTGCGCTGCGGACTCTCCGATCTTGCTGGCGCGCACGTGTTCAATCTCGCGGGAACGATCGTGAAGATGGAAGACTTGGTCGCGATGATTGACCGCGCGCATCCCGGGGCAGGGAAGTTGCTGAGCGTGGGTGGTCCGCAAGTGCCGGTGTCATTCCGCATGGACGCGTCGGCGCTGCACAAGTCGATTCCGGGAATTCCGAACACCGGTCTCGAAGATGGAATCCGCCAAACGGTGGAGCGCTTTGCGGCGCTGAAGTCGCGAGGCGAACTCACGTCCACTCTCGGATAAAGAGGAGGCAGTCATGGCGAAGATCTCCCGGCGCAGTTTGGTATCGGGAGCGCTGGCTGCTCCTGCACTGGCGCAGACGGAACAAGCGAAGTACACCGGAGCGCTCGATGGCATGGCGGCGCGCGTGGCCATGCCACAGTTCGATCCGCTGATTTGGGCGCGCGAGCAATATCGTTCGGCCAAGCTGCAGCTCACTTTCAAAGCGTCGAATCGAAAGCAGGCCGAAGCGTGGCAAAAGAAGCTGCGGGCGAAAGTGGTGGAACTGATGGGCGGCTTCCCGCACGAACGCGTGCCGCTGGAACCGCAGACGCTCGAGACGCGCGAGTTCGATGGCTATCGCCGCGAGAAGATCGTCTTTCATAGCCGGCCCGGTGTGATGGTGCTGGCGTATCTACTGACACCGAAGAATGGGAAGTCTCCATATGCTCCCATGATCTGCTTGCCCGGACATGGGCGCGGCGTCGACGACATTGTGGGCATCGACGACAAAGGTCGCGAACGCACCGGCAAAGCCGGCTACCAGCATGACTTCGCGATTCAAGCGGCGGAGCACGGTATGGCCGCCGTTGCGATCGAGCAAATGGCGTTCGGATGCCGCCGAGACAAGACGACGCTCGGAAGGTCGCTCGGCACGTCAGCATGCCAGCCCCTGGCGGGCGCCGCGCTGCTGATGGGACAGACGATGATCGGCTGGCGCGTGTGGGATGTGATGCGCACCATCGATTGGATCGCCACGCGCAGCGAACTCGATTCCACCCGCGTGGGATGCATGGGAATCTCCGGCGGCGGACAGACGACGCTCTGGTCGGCCGCGGTCGACCCTCGCATCCAGGTCGCCTACATCAGCGGCCACCTGTGCACGTTTCTCGACTCGATCTTCTCCATCGCCCACTGCATCGACAACTACGTTCCGGGCGTGCTCGATTGGGCCGAGATGTATGACGTGGCCGGATTGATCGCGCCGCGCCCTCTATTCGTCGAGTCCGGCGATCGCGACAACATCTTCCCCGTGGAAGCTGCCAAACAAAGCTTCGAGCGCACGCGCCGTGTCTACGAGGTGTTCGGCGCTGCGGACAAGGCGGAGCAGGAAGTCTTCTCCGGCGAGCACAGCTTCCACGGCGTCAAGGGACTACCGTTTTCGGCGCGGCACCTGCGGGTTTGAACGTTCGCCCGAGCATCGATCGCAGACGCTGATCCAAGGCCGGGACGAAGTCCGTCAGGTCGCTATCGACGATGTGGACCTTGGCAGCATCCCAATACTTCACCCATTCCGGATGCGGGTTGAGCACTACGGCGCGCGTCTTGACGCGATCGGACTGAGCCGCCGCGTAACGTACCAGCCGCTGCAAGTGGATCGCATGCAGGCTCGAGCCTAACGAGAGCAAGTCGCGGCGCCCCAATTCCTGAACGACCGCCGCGGGCAAGGCGGCCGGAAGGCGGCCAGCCGCCACTGCCTGGTCCATCGGTGAGATGGCTACCGATTCCCGGAAATGCTGACACGCCGGAATCCCGCCATCGAGCTTCACGAGTACGTGCGCTCGCTCGAGTGACAGGATGTTCTGCGGCCGCTCCACCAGGCGAACGGTGTTCGATGGGTCACGGTGATAGAACAGCCCTTCATGCGGACCGTCGGCTTGATAGTAGAGCAAATGGTAAGGTTCACCGGCTTGGTCGAAAACCTTTTCGCAGGTTGCGTCGTAGTTGGTGGTGAGGATCCACAGCCACGGATCCGCGATCTGCAACGATCGGAATAGTCCCGGGAGGCGGGCGAGGAACTGGAATACGGAACTGGGCGCGACCTCCTCGAGGTCGAGCTTGCGGCGCGCTTCTGCCCAGGCTTGTTCGCGCCCATCGACATCGATCATGTGCTGCGCGACGGCGGCTCCCCAAGATCCGTCGAGTTGATAGTCCTTGCCGAGGCGGCTCCAGTAAGGAATGGAGTTCGCGTTCGGAATCAGGTGCGCGCCGGCGCCGAGCAGGAAGACCGTGTTGTTGGCGGCAATGCGGCGGGCGATGAGATCGAGGCTGCGGTCGAGATGCTTGGGAGCTTTGGCTCCGGCTTTGGCGCGCGCCGCAACGGTCGCGGTGGGCGGAGCCGAAGAGCGCTTGGGCGCCATGCCTGCCGCCGGCCGCCAGACCAGCCGCGTGGATGCTTCCTGGACGAGGTTGCGAATGATGGCTTCGATTTGCGCGAATTCGCCGGGCGGAAACCAAAGCGGAATGATTCCGAACCGGCCGAGCTCGATCCGGCGTTTGCTCAGCGCCGATGCCCGATAAGATGCCGCCAGCACCGCGTAGTGCGTCAGGCCCGGAGTCTCGTCGTGGAGGGTTTCCAGCACCTCGAGCGTGCGGTCCTTTTCGAGGCTGCTCCCGAGGAACAGCAGCGGCCGGTTGGTGAACAGGATCCGCGCCAGTTGCGATACCGTCGCCCGCTGGTCCGCGCGTTGGCCACTTTTGCCGCGCTGCCGGACGGCCTTCGATTTGTACTGCTCGTCGTACTCGGCGCCGGTGAAGACGCGAGCCGACCGGTCTGACGCGTCGCCGTGCAGCTTGATCAGTGCCCGCTCGTTGCGGTGCATGGCTCGAATCAGATTGTCCGGCTGCGGACCCGTGATCACGTGCAAGAACGGCTTCTTGGCTCCGGCGAAAGCCGCCTCCAGAACGCGATCGAAATTCGTGGTGATCACCGGACCGGTGGCGAGCCAAGGCAGCGTGGAGACGGCGCCTTGGCTGGCTTGCTCCGGACTTACCTCGCGTCCGAATTCGCTGGCCACCAGCGCCTGGAAGTGATCCGGATTCTCGTTGTTCAACATCTCGGCCGCGGCGATGAATTCCTTGCCGTCGAGCAGCGCGCCCACCTTCGTGGGGTTCGAGTGCGATCGCGCCGCCTGGCGCAGGAACATCTCCCATGAAGGGAATCCGAACGGCACCGATAGGCCCGCGCCCACGAACGGAACGATTCCCATGGGCGAACGCAACTGCTGCACGGCAAGGTCGAAGCCGGTCTTGTTCTCACGGGCGATGGTTTCGCTCAAGCCGGAGGGAGTGAGCAATGAATCCGCGTCCAGCGAATGCCAACCAACTGGCGGCCTGCGGCCCGATGTCACCGTCAACTCGGAGGCGCCGTATTCAGTCAATAGCTGGCGGCGCCATTTGCGGCTGGTGTCCGATGAACCCTGCAACAACTCAGGGTCCGCATTGGCGTCGAAGTCGAGCCGAACCACCTTGCCCGCGCCTGTATCCTTCGTCCAAGCGCGCGCCTCGAGTTTTTCCGCCATGTGGCGATTCTAGCAGCGCCGGGAATCAGTGGGCGGCGGCCGCCGCCATCGCGGCGTCAGGCGCTTTGCTCACCAGACACGGGCGATCCCAGCCGGCGAGATCCCCGGCGGTAGCCAGCAGTTTCTCGAACTTCTCGAATCCGTGTTGTTTCAGGTAACCCGCCTCCGGATCGGTGACCGGAACTACGTGCAGGAAATGCACTTCTAGTGACTTATGAGAGACAGTCCCGAACCGCGCGCTCCAACGGTCCGGTCCGCTCAGGTAGGCGTGGGGAAGCCTACTTCCCGAGAATATGCCGCCAATCAGGCCATGTAAGATGCAACCGGGAAAGGCCAGCAAGCGGCGGTGGCCCAACTCCGCCGCCGATTCGCAGAGCACTTGTTCCATTCGGTCGTCGCCTGCGTGGCTGAAACCGATCAGCTCCAGCCGTATCGGCAGGTCACGCCTCCCGGCGCGAAGCGGCGATTGGAACAACCCGATCGTGCCATAGGAAACCAAGCCGTTCGAGGGTGAGTCCTCTACTCGAACCAAGTCGAAATTATGCCCCCGGCCGGAAGTGATCTCGCGCGCTGTAGGATTGCCGGATCCGAAATTGCGGACCAAATGTCGTACGATGAGGCGCTTAGGCGATACAACGGGCATATCTTCGGCATAATAGCAGGGAAAAGGTAATTGCCGCGAGTGTGAGCCTCGTTACTTTGCGGGCCCGCGGGCGCTCCGCAGCCGGAGGAGCCCCGTGGCATCTATCATGAGAGGATATGCGGCCCATCGTTCTGGCCATCGTGCTGGCCTCTTCTCTTCTAGCCGACCCCTCTGCGCGCATGACCGCAATGCATGCACGCAAAGACTTCGACCTTACCGCCGACCCGAACTCAGCGGCGTGGAAGCGCGTCCCGAACATTCGCGGCGCCTTTGATCCGTTCGGCAAGCCTGCCGCGGCCGGCGCCTTCGATTTCCGCGTTCAGTGGACTCAGGGCAATCTCTACTTCCTCTTCATCTGCCCCTTCGATCAGCTCAACCTCAAGCCGAACCCAACCACGGAAGAGACGAACAAGCTCTGGGAATGGGACGTGACTGAAATCTTCATTGGCCACGACCCGGCCAACATCGGTCAATACAAGGAACTGCAAGTCTCTCCGCAAGGCGAGTGGGTGGATCTCGACATCGATCGCAAGGCTCCCAAGCCCGAAGGCGGCTGGAAGTGGAACTCCGGCATGACCGTGAAGGCGCGCATCGACCGCGAGAAGAAGATCTGGTATGGCGAGATGAAGATCCCGTTTTCCGCGCTCGACCCTCGCGCTCCCAAAGCCGGCAGCGAGCTCCGCATCAACGTCTATCGGCTCACCGGCGCCGCGCCGGATCGCCACTCGAGCATGTGGACCCCGACGCACGCTCGCAGCCATCACACTCCCGATCAGTTCGGCACGATCGTCTTGGGTAAATAGATGGCCGATCGCGCGCTTCGTATTTCTCACGTCGGTCTTCGTGGAGTGGTTGGCCAGGGGCTGACAGCAGGACACGTGCTCAACTTCGCCTCGGCGTTCGGAACATTTCTGGAAGGTTCTGATTCGGTGGTGATCGGCCGGGACACCCGCGCCAGCGGCCGCATGCTGCGCGAAGGCGTGGTGGCCGCTCTGATGGCGTGCGGCCATCGCGTGGTGGATCTGGGCGTTGTCTCCACGCCCGTGGTGCAGCACGCCATCCGCAGATTGCGCGCGGCTGGCGGCATCTCCATCGGCGCCAGCCACAACGCGGCCGAGTGGAACGCGCTCAAGTTTCTTGGCCGCAACGGGACCTATCTCTCCACTGCCGAAGCGTCCGAATTGCTCGACATCTATCACCTGAAGAAGTTCGGTTACGTGCCGTACAAAACCATCGGCACGCTTGAGGAAGATCACGCCGCGCTCGACCTCTATCTCGACGAACTCGCTTCGGCGTTCGACCTCGACGCGCTCCGGCCGTATCGCGTGATTGTCGATTGCTGCAACGGAACTTCGGCCCTGACGCTGCGGCGGATGCGGGAGCGCTTCGGGCTCGATCTCATCCTGATCAACGAGCGCACCGATGAGGCCGATTTCGCGCACGAGCCTTCGATCAACCAGCGAACCGTGGGCCTGCAACTTGCGCCGCTCGTCCGGCCGGTGAATGCCCATGCGGGCTTCCTCTTCGACGCCGATTCCGACCGCACCGCTATCGCCACGGAAACGGGCGATCCTGTTTCAGAGGAACTGATCCTGCCAATGCTGGCCGACTACATGCTGCCGCGATCGCAGGGCAAGCTGGTCATCACGAATCTCTCTTCCACGGCATTGCTGGAAGAGGTGTCGGCTCGGCACGGAGGCCGCGTGATCCGGGTGCCGGTGGGCAGACAAGCCGCCATGGACGCGCTCGCCAACTATCGCCCGGAGCAAGTGGTGCTAGCAGGAGAGGGAACGGGCGCGGTGATGATGGCGCGGTTTCGGTTCATCTATGACGGCATCGCGTCGATGCTGGGGATCCTCTCGATGATGCATGAACGCGGCGAGCCGCTCAGCCGCATCGTGGCCGGCTACCCGCGATACTCGATGCTCAAAGCGCAGGTGCCGCTCGTGTCGCATCGCGTGCCGGCGCTGCTCATGGAGATCCAGCAGGCCTTCTCTGACGGTGCCGCGAACATCGCCGACGGCTTGCGGGTCGACTGGGCGGACCGCTGGTTCCACGTGCGCGTCAGCCAGACCGAGTCGATCGTGCGTGTGATCGCCGAACAGCGCGGAGACCCGCCGCGAGCTCTCTTCGATGCCGTCATGGACCGCGTGGAGGCCCTCGCATGAGCGCCCGCCGCGAACATAGTCTCAAGATCGGAGTGTCGGGCATCCGAGGCGTCATCGGCGACTTCCTCACGCCCGCCCTCGCGACCGAACTCGCACAGGCATTCGGCACGTATGTTGGCGAAGGAACCGTGGTGGTGGGTCGCGACACGCGCTCGAGCGGACCGATGATCCAGCACGCCGTCTTCTGCGGACTGCTGGCCACCGGCTGCGACGTGGTGGATGTCGGGATCCTGCCGACTCCGACCATCCAGGTTTACGTAGCCGCGACGCGCGCACGGGGCGGCATCGCCGTAACTGCGTCGCACAATCCGCCCGAGTACAACGCGCTCAAGCTGTTCAACCACCGCGGCCTGTTCCTCAATCATTACGAGCGCGGCGAACTGATCGACCTCTACCACCAAAGCGACTTCCGCCACGCGGTCAACGCCGGAATTCGGCGGATTTCGACGGATTTCGACACCCCTTCGCGCTTGCACTTCGACAAAGTGCTGGCCAATGTGGATGTCGAAACCGTGCGCAAGCGCCGCTTCCGCGTGGCTCTCGATTCGGTGAACGGCGCAGGATCGATCGTCTCGGTAAAGTTCCTGACCGAGCGCTTGGGCGCCGACCTGCGCGCCATCTCGGTGGACCCCACCAAGCCGTTCCCACGCCAAGCTGAGCCGACTCCGGATGCGCTCGGCGAGATCGCCGAGCTGGTGCGTCGCGAGAAGTGCGACATCGGCTTCGCGCAGGATCCCGACGGCGACCGGCTCGCCATCGTCGACGAAAACGGCCACGTGCTCGACAATGACGATGTGCTGGCGCTCGCGGTGGACTCGGTGCTTTCGCGCCTTCCCGGAGACGTAGTGGTGAACTTGACGAGTTCCATGGCGATCGACGAGTTGGCGGCGCGGCACGGCCGCAAGGTTTACCGAACCCCTGTGGGCGAAGCCAACGTGGTGGACCGCATGCAAGCGGTGAACGCCGTGATTGGAGGCGAGGGCGCGGGCGGCGGCATCATCTTCCCGCACGTCCAGTATTGCCGCGATAGCTATACCGGTATGGCGTTCGTGCTGGACCGCATGGCGGCCACCGGAAAGCGGATTTCCGAGTTGGCGGCGAGCCTGCCGCGGTTCTCGCGCAAGATGGGCAAGATGGCGTTCGAGCACGGGCGCCTGGGATCGATGATGCAGGCGGTGGAAGATGCATTTCCCGGTGCGCAGATTGACCGGTCCGATGGTTTGAAGCTCCTTTGGCCAGACCGTTGGATTCACCTGCGCGCGTCAAATACAGAGCCGCTGGTGCGCCTGGCGGTGGAAGCGCGAACACCCGCCGAGATGGTCTCGCTGTATGATCGCGTGCAAGCGGTGGTGTCGTGATCGAAGAGCTCGCAAAGGTGGTGCGCGCGGCTGGCTTTCAGGCGAAGGTGGTACGAAAAGTAGGTCGCCCGCTGCTGAGGGCCAGTGGTTTGCCTCCCGGCCTGGAACTACACGATGGCGCGGTTATGTTTCGGGGTGAGTCCATCGCCGTGGAGATTGCCCAGGCAGCTCCGAAAAAGCGCGAAGGCCCGGCGAACCTGGCGCAACGCGCCTCGTGGTTCTCTAAACGGAGCGGAGACTGAGCCGCCAAATGCCGCGCCCGTAGGTGGCTGCCCATAGAGTTCCGGTGGCTTCGTGATACACGAGATCCACCACCATCACGTTTGGAAGGTTCGACGTGATGCTCGTCCATGCGGCTCCGCCATTCGTGGTCTTGAAGACACCCGCGTCATTGGCCACATAGATCGACCCTGGTTCATCGCGGCGGATCACGGCGGCGGAGTGCGGAACGCCGGGGAGGCGGCCTTCGTCGATGTCGCGCCACGTGAGAGCGCCGTCGCCGGAACGGAACACGTGCGAGCCGCCGCGCCCAGCCACCGTCACCACGACATCGTCGGCGTTCGCGGGATGCGTCTCGATGCGCGTGATCAGGCGACCGGGCAGCACTGCGCCAGCGAGGTTGCCGCTCCACGTGGCGCCGCCGTCGCGGCTCCGGAACACTCCGCCGTTCTCGGTGCCCACGAACACATGCTTCGAGTTCGCGGGCGCAACCTCGATCGCGGTCACTGGGCTACCATCGAGCGGAGGCGACACAGGAGTCCACGTAGTTCCGATATCGTCAGTGCGCCAGACGCGTTGGCTTGCCGTGAACACGCGCTTGGGCTTGTTCGGATCGAACGTGATGTAGCACATCCAGATCGAGTTGCGTTCGGCTTTGGGAGCGGGCGGGGAAGCGTCCTCGTACGTATTGGGATTGGCTCCGAAACGGCCGATGTCGAAGTTATAAGCCGACGCCAGCAGCTTGCGCGCGTTCGATGGTTGGAATACCATCCAGCCGCCGTCGCCGCCCATCCACTCGGCATGGTCCGCGGCGCCGCCCGTGGTGGTGATGTGAGTGCCGTTGTCCTGTGTGCCGCCTCCGAACCGCTTCGCGTCGGTGGGAGCGACGTCGAGATCGTAGTACATCGTCACGGCGAGCCCCATGCTGCGGTTGCTCCACTTGCGGCCGCCGTCATCGCTGCGGTCGAGGCCGCCATCGTTGGCGTTGTAGACCACGCCTGGCGCTGACGCTGGCATCAGCAGTGCGTGGTGGTCGGCGTGGGCGTAATTGGCGTCGCCCGGGGACATGTCCCAACGTGTGGCTCGCTTCCACGTTGCGCCGCCGTTCGTTGTTCGATACAGGTCGACACCGCCACACAGCACCATGTTCGCGTCAGTGGGATGAACGGCGATCGTGTTTCCATACGACATCTGGCCTTCGCGCAGCAGCCTACCGCTGCCGATGGAAGTCCAGTGGTCGCCATGATCGTTGCTTCGGAACACGCCAAGCACGCCGTCTCCAGCGGCCGCGAGGGCGTAGAGGACCTTCGGGTCAGAGGGCGCGATCGCAAGCGAGGTGCGGCCGAACGTGGAGGGATCCGGCAGGCCCGCTGATAGGTGCTTCCAGGCGCGGCCGCCATCGTCCGATTTCCAGATGCCGTTCTTGCTTCCGCGCTCATTGACGGTGGCATAGAGCAACCCGCGCTGTGTGGAGTCAAACAGCACGGCGTGGCAGAAGTAGTTGCGATCGGAGACGAACGAGTCGCGCTGCCAGCTCGCTCCGCCGTCTTTGGTGAAGAACATTCCCGCGGGAGCGTCGTCGGCGTGGCTGACGCCCCCGATGCGGATATGGCGCGAGTCGAAGGGATCGATGGCGATCGTTCCGATGCGCTTGGGAATTCCGATCTCGCTGGCTTTGGCCCAGAGGACCCAATTCGCGCCGCCGTCGGTGGTGCGGAAGATGCCGACGCCCGGGTAAGAATCGGCCGAGAGATTTGCTTCGCCCGTGCCGCAGTAGAGCACCTGCGGATTCGCGCCGTCGATGGCGAGCGATCCGATGTTGAGGCTCGCCTGGCTGCGCCATTGCGCGGTCCAGTGGCGGCCACCATCGGCGCTATACCAGACTCCGCCGCCTGCCGAGCCGATCCAAATTTCTTCGGCGTTGGAAGGATGGCACACGATCGAAGTGCAGCGTCCGCCTACGTTGAGCGGGCCCACGAACTCCCACGCCGCGGCGGCTCTGGGACGCGCGAAAGGCCGCTCGCGCTGGGCCACCAGCGTGTGCACGTCTGCTTCGCGAAAAGGCCACGAGGCGCGGGCTTGAAACCACCCGGCTCGTTTCTTGTGCGTGGTGTAGCGCCGGGCGGCCATAAGGCGCGTCCTTGTGTGGGCTAATTCTTCTTTTCTTCGGGCTTCTTCTCGTCCGGAGCCTTGGCGGGAGGCTTGATCTCGAGGTCCCACCCTTGCACCACTTCGCACTTGGGCAGCGCCGCCTTCAGCTTCTTCACCCCGTCTGGCGTGACCTTGGTCTGCCATACGTAGAGCGACTTCAAGCTCGACAAGCTTTTCAAGTGTTCGAGTCCTGCGTCGGTGACTGCCGTGTTGTAGACGTTGAGGTACTCGAGCTTGCTCATTCCCTTCAAGTGGGCCAAGCCGGCGTCGGTGATCTTGGTGCCCTCGAGGTGCAATTGCACCAGGTCAGAGAGTCCTTTCAGTTGCGCGAGTCCGGCGTCGGTGACGGAAGTCTTTCCGAGATGCACCCAGGCAACGTTCTTCAGTTGCGCCACGGGAGCGATGTCGGCGTCTTTGATCGCCGCGCCTTGCAGGTAGAAGCTGACTTCCTTGCGCTCGTCATTTTGAGCGAGGGGCCTCACGCTGCCGCCCACCTTTTCGATGGCAGCGATGGCTTTGGCATCGGGATCGTTCGCGGCCGGCGCAGCCTTGGCCGCGGTTTTGGCTTGGAACAAGCCGAGGGAAGAACCGGGTAGTTTCATCGGTCTCGAGAACCTCCATGATTGTTCGATGGACTTGCTTCGGAAGAATCTTAACAGAGATATGCTGCCGCCCGCGAGTGCCCGCAACGCCTATGTTGCCCGCAACGCCCATGTTGACGCCGAAGACGCGCGCCGTCGCTGCGCCTGACCACTTTTCCCGCGTGTATGCGGCCGCGAAGATGATCCCACGCGAATCGCTTCCCGGCACGAACGGTGACCGAGCGGTGGATCGAGCTCGCGAGGCCGCGGAATGGATTCGTCACGCGCGTATTTCGGATCCTGCCCCAGCGCCTGATAGCGAGGATCGAGCCGGTTCCAATCGAACGACGCCAGCCGGCGAGTTCCTTGTCGGCGGGCGTAGGCCACTTCGCGCGCCGCCTTGATAGTGGTGGAATTGATGACGATGGATTGTGGAGACCGATGATCACTCGCCAGAATTCGACGGCGATGCACTCTCCGAGCCGGTATTCCCGAATGCGGGAAGCGGTCCGGCGGTGGACTCGAGTTCCCGTTGTTCGCTACTGGACAAGGCGCTGAGGAAGTCGAGCCCGGTGCGGCGTTCCACTTCGGCAATCGAGCACGCGAAGTGGGCGAGCGGCTCAGCGGGATTGTAGCCATTGGGAAGAATTGCGGCGAAGGCGTGGATGTCCGGTCCGCGGCCGGCCACGACCACCTTGAAGAGCTGACAGGGCACGGCGACCTGATTGGCTCCGATGCGTACGTCGTCAGGGCAGAAGACGGGTCCGGTGAAGACGAGGACGAAGTCCGCGCCGGCAGCAAGCTTGCGCACGGCGGTTTCGAGCACGCGCCATTTTCCCGAGTTGAGCGCGGCGTTTTGCGGCACTACGTTCGAGAGCAGGAAGGAATCGCGGAGCGCGTCTTCGCTCCAAGCCATGTCGGAGGCGGGGACGAGATGACCACGCGAAAAACCTGAATTGCGGTAGTCGGAGTCGGAGGCTCCGGGTTGAGAGAGAGCATGGTCGCGGCGGAAGTGGCGCGGACGCTGCGCCTCGCCGTTCAGACGCTCGGGAGTGATCTCGTAGGCGGTCCACACGGGGACTCGGAGCGAGGCGCTGTGGCAGAGGACGAATGCAGAGCGGATGGCCAACTCCTGGCCTGGGATTTCGCAGGCGGGGAGGCCGAAGCGGTCCGGCTGAGCGAGCAGAGCGTGAGCGGCGAGGACGAGAATCGTTTGCGTGCGCACACTGATCTATCGGAATGTTTGAAACGTTTCTTTAGGGATTTGTTTCGAATTAGCCGCCGGAGGTCCGCCGGCCGCTTCGGGCGAGAGTTTTCCCGTGGACGGCACGACGCAATCGGGAGGAGCTCTGCGACGTCTGCGTTCTGGCTCGGGAGTTCGCAGGCGGGAGGCCGAAGCGGTCCGGCTGAGCGAGCAGAGCGTGAGCGGCGAGGACGAGAAGCGTTTGCGTGCGCACACTCATCTATCGGAATGTTTGAAACGTTTCTTTAGGGATTTGTTTTGAATTAGCCGCCGGAAGTCCGCCGGCCGCTTCGGGCGAGAGTTTCCCCATGGACGGCGCGACGCAATCGGGAGGAGCTCTGCGACGTCTGCGTTCTGGCCCGGGATTTCGCAGGCGGGAGGCCGAAGCGGTCCGGCTGAGCGAGCAGAGCGTGAGCGGCGAGGACGGGAAGCGTTTGCGTGCGTAGCCGGCACGGCGCAATCGGCAGGAACTTTGCGATGTCTGCGTTCTGGCCCGGGATTTCGCAGGCGGGAGACCGAAGCGGTCCGGCTGAGCGGGCGGAGCATGAGCGGCGAGGACGAGAAGCGTTTGCGTGCGCACGCTCATCTATCGGAATGTTTGAAACGTTTCTCTAGGGATTTGTTTCAATGGCGGATGCGAATCTCGTGCGTTGTCTCGCGCCCCGCCTTGCGGCTGTTCGTTCACCCGCATGCTACGCTCGAACTTGACTGACGGCAAGCGCATCCTCGCGCCGGGCATGGCGATCCTTTTCGACATGGACGGCGTCATCATTCACTCCACTCCGCTCCACAATCGCGCCTGGGAGATCTACCTCGGCCGGCACGGCATCGACCCTGGCGAAATCGAGCACCGCATGCACGGCAAGCGCAATGACGAGATCGTGCTCGACTACTTCGGTCCGGGCCTGACCGCGGCCGAGGTCTTCGAACACGGCGCCGCCAAAGAGCGGCTCTATCGCGAACTCATGGCGCCGGAGCTCGAACGTTGGCTGGTGCCCGGCATCCGGCAGATCCTGGCCGCGTGCGAAGGCGTGCCGAAAGCCGTGGCGTCCAACGCCGAGCGCCCGAACATCGACTTCGTTCTCGATGGCGCCGGCATCCGCCATTACTTTCGCGCCGCGGTGGATGGCGGCCAAGTGGAAAAGCCGAAGCCCGCTCCCGAGGTCTTTCTCAAAGCCGCCGCGCAACTGGGCGTAGATCCGGGCGACTGCGTGGTTTTCGAGGACTCTCGCGCTGGCGTGGAGGCGGCCCGGCGCGCCGGGATGCGCGTGATGGGGCTCACCACCACGCTGCCCTCCCTTGCCGATGCGGACCTCAACGTAGCTGATTTCACCGATCCGCGCGTAGCCGAGTGGCTCGCTTCCCTGCAACCTCTCGGACGTTGACGCGTCTACAATAGAGGAGCTTATGCGTACGCCCGTCCGAATCGCACTTTCCACGGTCCTGCTCGCCGCTTGTGTGCTGGCGCAATCGAAGAAGGGATACTCGGGGCCGCGTCCGCCCAAGCCGGACCTTCCCTATCTGCTCCACGCCACCGAGCTGATTCCCACCGAAGTGGGCGAAGCCCGCGAAGACAAGCGAAAAGACGAAGTGGCCAATGTGCTCTCGGGCGCTTCCTCCACCGCGAAGACTCCGCTGCCGGAGCCGATCTTCCTACTCTCTGCGGAGAAGTTGTCCGCTGAGAAACTCGAGCTCTACAAGATGAGCGTGAAGAACGGCGGGCGAGAAGTGAGCGTGCCGAACAACCCGAAGAAGCGTGGAAAGGATACGGCGCGCCCGCTCCGGCTTGGAGTCACGAGGCTCGAAGCTGGCTTGTACCGGGTTGAGGTCGGCGAGATTCTCGAGCCGGGCGAATACTGCCTGACGCCGCAGGGCGACAATCGAGTGTTCTGCTTTCAGGTCTACTGAGCGGCTTCGCTATTGCGGCTTGGGCTCGGGTGGCGCCGAACCGCCTTCCTGCTTGGGTTTGGCCGGGGCGGCTGCTTTCGTCGGGCTCAGGATGACGTGGTAGAACTTGCCTTCCAGGCGCATCTGGCCTTCCACCTGGCCGACGCCATCCAGGTCTTGCGCCAAGCGGCGTAGGAGCTTCGCTCCGAGGTCGACGTGCGCGATCTCGCGGCCACGGAACTGCACCACTGCCTTCACGCGATTGCCTTCTTTCAGGAAGCGGACGGCGTGGTTCTTCTTGAACTCGTAGTCGTGGTCGTCTGTGTTGGGCCGGAACTTGACTTCCTTCACGAGGATGACGTGCTGCTTCTTGCGAGCGTCATGCGCCTTCTTCTTGTTCTCGTACTGCCACTGTCCGTAGTCCATCGCTTTGGCGACGGGCGGATCGGACGTGGGTGAGATCACGATGAGGTCAAGGCCGAGTTCCTTGGCTTTGGCCACGGCTTCTCGCGTAGGCATCACGGCGACGTTGCCGTCTGGGAAGACAGCACGCACCTCAGGGGAGCGGATGGCTTCGTTTACATTTTCACGGACTCTGACGCGTGGGCCACGAGGGGGAAAGTTTCTTGGAGGATACATTCAATAGGAACGTTGTACTCCCCCGATACTAGCCGTTTTTTCTTTTGAATGCAACAGATTCGGAAGCGGTGGGCGAGCCGGGATGGAAGTAGCGGCCCGGCGTGGAGCCGATCTCGCGCCGGAACATCGAGACGAAAGCGCTGGTGGTAGCGTATCCGCACTCCGCGGCAACGGCGGTTACGCTGTTGCCTTCCGCCAGCCGTTGCAGCGCGCCAAGCAATCGAGCGCGCCGGATCCAGACTCCGGCGCTGAGGCCGGTTTCGTCGCGAAACAGTCTCTCGAGCGTGCGGGAACTCGCGCCGCAATGCCTGGCGAGGCTTTCGATGCAGGGAGTGGCCGGGTCCCGCAGCAAGCGCTCGGCGGCGAGGCGAGCTCGGGCATCCTGGGGCATCGGAAGTTGCAGCGGCGCCGATGGAAGCACTCGCATCTGATCCATCACTACTCCCGCCAGACGGCGGTGCTCGGCGATACGCCGATCGAGCGCGCCCTGGGAAACAGCGCAGACGATCAGCTCGCGTAGCAGCGGCGAGATGTTGACCATGCAACAATTGCGCGGCAGCGTTTGCACGGCTCGGATCCGGAAGTAGAGACTGCGCATTGCCGCCGCGCCGCGAACCTCGAACTCGGCATCCTTGCCGGAAGGCACCCACAGCGCGCGGTTCGCCGCCACTACCCACGAACCTTCGGAAGTGTGTACGGTCAGCGATCCGCGCGTGGCGTGGACGAGCTGATCCCAACCCGGGGCCGGATAGGTGAATCGACGAGGGGAGTGAAAGGTGAGGCCGAACGTCCTGACCAGAGACGGATCGTTTGCCGATTGGCGGGATTTCGACACGCTTTGTCAGAATATCGAAAGCTCGCCACGGCTGCCCGGGCTACGATTGAGGACATGGCAGATCCACTACGGCACTTTGCGATCAATTGTGACGATGTCGACCGCGCCAAGCGGTTCTACGAGAGTGTATTCGGATGGCGCTTCTCGCCTTGGGGACCTCCTGGCTTCTTCCGCACCACGGACTCGGGTGTCGATGGTGCGATTCAGAAGCGGCGTGAGCTGGTACCCGGCGTTCGTATGACCGGCATGGAATGCACGTTCGGCGTGAGCGATATCGACGCCACGCAGCGTGCGATCGAGGCCGGTGGCGGGAAGGTGGTGATGCCGAAGGTAACCATCCCCGGCGTGGGAACCTTGCTGTTCTTCCAGGATCCGGAGGGCAACCTGGTGGGAGCGATGCAGTACGACGCTCACTCTAGAGAGTGAGGAGGTTCCTTTCTTTGGCTGGGCGAGATACAATGCTCGCCATGGCAACCGTACTCACGCCTCCCATCGAGCAGGTGCAGGAGGCGGCGCCGCAGCCCCGGCCGGCGCGAAGCGAGCGCTCCACCGCACTCGATGCCTACCGCGGTTTGATCATGATCCTGCTCGTTTCCACCGGCTTCGGATTCGGCGCCTTGAAGCAACATCCCATCTGGGGACATGTCGCACATCAAGTGGACCACGTGGCTTGGGAAGGCCTGGTGCTGTGGGATCTGATCCAGCCGGCGTTCATGTTCATGGTGGGCGTGGCGATGCCGTTCTCGTTTGCCAAGCGCGCGGCGCAGGGCGCGGGATTCGGCGCGAACTTCGGGCATGTGGCTTGGCGCGCGGTGGTGCTGGTGTTCTTGAGCCAACTGTTCACTGCGGTGCAATCCAACAAATTCGAGTTCGGCTTGATCAACGTGCTGAGCCAGATCGCCTTCACCTACACGCTCAGTTTTCTGATCATGCAGCTTCCGTTCGTCTGGCAGGCGGTGAGCGCCGCGGCGTTGCTCGGCCTGCACTGGGGACTGTTCCTCGCTTTTCCCGCCTCCGGCGGAGCATTTGCGCAGACGGGCAACATCGGCCAAGTGATCGACCAGTGGCTGCTCGGCCGAAACTACTCGGGATACTACGTCACCATCAACTTCATTTCCAGCACGGTTACGACGCTCGCCGGCGTATGGGCCGGGCTGCTCCTCCGCTCGGAACGCACCCAGATGGAAAAGCTCCGCATCATCGTGTTCTCGGCGCTCGGATGTCTGGCCGGCGGCTTGGCGCTGGCACTGGTGAACCCGATGGTGAAGCGCATCTGGACCCCTTCGTTCACCATCTACAGTCTCGGCTGGGTATTGCTCGGTCTGGCGGCGATGCTGTGGCTGGTCGATATGCGCGGCTACCGGCGCTTGGCGTTCCCGATGGTGGTGGTGGGCATGAATTCGATCTTCGCCTACTGCGTGTTTCAGCTATGCCGGGGCGGGATCCACCGGGCCGTGGGCGTGTTCACGGGAAAATTCGAATGGATCGGGACGCTGGCTCCGGTACTGCACGCTACGGCCACGTTTGGAGTGATCTGGTACGTGTGCCACTGGCTGTATCAACGCCGCGTGTTCATCAAAGTTTGACGGCGCATGGGTGCGGCCCAGCAGTCGTAGGCGTAATGGTTTGAGAAGTTTGCGCTCGCCGCCGCCGGGCGGGCATAGGGCCGATTGACGAATCTGTAGCAAACTCGCGGTTGACTTCCCCCGCACCCTCGGCTATAGTTCTGAAGTACCATTTCTTTCAACGGGTTGAAGCAGATCTCTCCGTTTGAGGCCCCGGAGCTTCACCGTTGAAGGAAGAGGCCACCCTGACCGCCGAAGCGTCAGGACGTGATTCGGAGACTCGGCAATGTCGAGCAACCAAGAAGATCTCAAACCGGGGATGCCAGCCCCGCCCGATCCGGCCCACCCGGACGAAATCGACTGGCAACAAAGCGTCGAAGGCGAAGATCTCGAGCAAATGCTCGATGAGTTCCCCTCGCATTTTGCTCCCCTCTCCGCAGGCGAGGTGCTCACCGGGCGCATCGTCAAGATCTCCGGCAAAGATGTCTTCGTCGACATCGGGTACAAGTCGGAAGGCTTGGTGCCGCGTTCCCAACTCGAGAACGCTGATGGCACGTTCGATCTCCAGCCGGGCGACGAGATCGAAGTCATGGTCGACCGCCATGCCGCTCCCGTCGAGGGCTACATCATGCTCTCGCACGACCGCGCATCGCGCCTCAAGAACTGGTCGACTCTAGAGACCGCGTTCCGCGACGGATTGCTCGTTTCGGGCCGGGTCACCGGCCGCGTCAAGGGCGGCTTGGCCGTGGACGTCGGCGTGGTCGCGTTCATGCCGGGTTCGCAAGTGGATGCGCGCCCCTCTCACGACATCGATTCGCTGGTTGGGCAAGACATCGCGGTCAAGATCGTCAAGCTCAACCGGCGCCGCGGAAACGTGGTGGTTTCCCGCAAAGCGGCCATCGAAGAAGAGAATACCTATCGCAAGACGGCGACGCTCGAGACGCTTGCCGAAGGCAGCATCGTCACGGGTGTGGTGAAGAACATCACCGACTACGGCGTCTTCGTGGACCTGGGCGGAATCGACGGGTTGCTCCATGTGAGTGACATTTCCTATGGCCGTGTGCAGCATCCTTCCGAAGCTTTGCAGGTGGGGCAAGACGTCACTGTCAAGGTGCTGAAGTTTGACCGCGGCAAGGAACGCATCTCGCTGGGCATGAAGCAATGCCAGCCTGACCCGTGGACCATAGCCACCGAACGCTACTCGGTGGGGTCGCGCGTGGTGGGCCGCGTGGTCAGCATCACCGACTACGGCGCTTTCGTGGAACTGGAAGCCGGCGTGGAAGGGCTCATCCACATCTCCGAGATGACGTGGTCGCGGCGCATGAAGCACCCGTCGAAGATCGTCAAGGCCGGCGATACGGTGGAGTGCGTGGTGCTCGAAGTGAAGCCCGACGCCCATCGCGTTTCGCTTGGGATCAAGCAACTCGAAGCCGACCCCTGGACCACGGTAGCCGAACGCTACAGCATTGGTTCCGTGGTGCGCGGCCGTGTGCGCAAGCTGACGGAGTTCGGCGCCTTCATCGAAGTGGAAGAAGGGATCGACGGGCTGATCCACATCTCCGACATGACGTGGTCAAAGCGCGTGAAGAACCCGTCTGAGGTGTTGAAAAAAGGCCAGATGACCGAGGCCGTGATCCTCAATATCGACGCGGGCAATCGCCGGTTGTCGCTTGGCATCAAGCAGTTGCAGCCGGACGCCTGGGAGAGCTTCTTCCATTCCCACAACCCCGGCGACATCGTGAAAGGCAGGGTTACGCGCGCCGTGGCTTTCGGCGTGTTCGTGGAACTGGCTCCCGGAGTCGAGGGGCTGTGCCATGGTTCCGAGGTTCCTCACGATCCGGGTCGCGGAAAAGACGAACCGGTACTGCCGGTGGGCGCTGAACTCGACTTCAAGGTGATCAAGATGGTGGAGTCAGACCGCAAGATCGGCTTGAGCGTCAAGGCCATCGCCGACGACGAAGAGCGTTCGCGTTTGAGCGACTACCATCGTCAGGCCGCGGCCGCCACGATGACCATCGAAGAAGTGATCCATTTCAAGACAGACCGCCGGGAGCGATAGTGCCGATTCCTTCTAAATCCGTGATAAGATGGGATTTCAGGAGTGAGTAGAGAAGGTTGCCAACCATGACCAAAGCGGATCTGATCGAGGAAGTAAGCCGTGTGGTCGAAATGACCCGCAAGGATTCGGAAGTAATCGTCGAGGCGATTTTCGATAGTGTCGTGAAGTCGCTCAAGACCGGCGACAAGATCGAGATCCGCGGTTTCGGCAGCTTCCGGACTCGCCAGCGCCAGCCTCGTATCGGCCGCAACCCGAAGACTGGCACACGTGTCGATGTCCCCGCCAAGCGCATCCCGTACTTCAAGCCCAGCAAGGAATTGAAGGACTTGGTGAACGACGAAACCGAGACCAAGCCCGCTCCAGCCGGCGACCGTTTCTAACGAAACCGTGGACTACCTGTGGAGTCCGTGGCGGTACCGGTACGTAACCAAGTCCGGACCGCAGCAGGGTTGCATCTTCTGCGTCAAACCCGCTGAACAGCGCGACGAAGAGAACCTGATCATCCACCGCGCGCGGTACAATTTCGTGCTGCTCAACCTGTATCCGTACACGAGCGGGCATCTCATGGTGGCGCCCTATCAGCACGTGGCGACGCTCGACGAGTGCCCGGTTGACGCCGCCCTGGAGCTGATGGAACTGACCAGGACCGCCTGCGGCCTGCTGCGCGAGCTGTATCGCGCGCCCGGCGTGAACCTCGGGATGAACATCGGCGAGTGCGCGGGAGCTGGAGTTGCCGGCCATATCCACATGCATGTGCTGCCGCGCTGGCCCGGTGATGCCAACTTCATGAGCACCGTGGGCGAGACTCGCGTTCTACCTGAAGTTTTGGCCGTGTCGTGGCAGCGCATTCGTGACGCTTGGCCCACGCAGGGGGCATGATGAACTTTCGGATCGCGCTGGCGAACCTACCGTTTCCCGCGAGCCGCGAGGACTCGGTGGAGTCTGCGTGCCGGGCGATCGGCGATGCGGGCCGCACGGGCGCCGGCATCGTCTGCTTTCCCGAAGGCTACGTTCCTGGATATCGATTGCCCGGGATCGAAGTCGCGCCGCCGGACGCCGAGTTTCTCGCAGACGCTTGGAATCGGGTGGCCCACGCCGCCGGAGACGCCGGAGTGGCCGTGCTGTTGGGCACGGAGCGCGTGACTCCCGCGGGCCTGGTGCTCAGCGCATTGGTGGTGGACCGCGATGGGAGTGTGCTCGGCTTCCAGGACAAGGTCCAGATCGACCCTTCCGAGGAGGTCACCTACACCACCGGAAATCGCCGCCGTGTGTTTCAAACAGGATCGCTCACTTTTGGCGCAGCGATCTGCCATGAAGGATGGCGGTATCCGGAGACGGTCAGGTGGGCCGTGCGCCAGGGCGCGCAGTTGGTGTTTCATCCTCACTTCCACTGCGCCGAGCCCGGTAGCTACCGGCCTACGACGTTCTGCGACCCGGTGAACACGTTTCATGAGAAGGCGCTACTGTGCCGCGCGGCGGAGAACACGTGCTGGATCGCCTCGGTCAACTACGCAAGCGACGGATCGCCCACCACGTCAGCCGTCATTCGGCCCGACGGGACGGTGCTGTGCTATCAACCCTATGGCAAGGCCGGACTGCTGGTCGCGGACATCGACTTGTCCGCGGCTACCGGACTGCTCGCATCGCGCTACAAGCCGCTATGATGAATGCCGGTGCTCGCGTGGAGGCCCGTGAAAACATGCCGGCTCCGGTGTCAGCACTTGCCCTGCCGTGTAGGGCGGGCTTTAGCCAGCGCGGGACTTCAGTCCCGCAGCAGACTCCCGCGCCAATCCCAGCACGATGAGCTGCGAGATTCGGATGGAGTGACTGTGAAGGAGCCTGGGAAATGACCGTCAACCCGACCATAGACGACTACATTGCCACCCAACCGGAAGCGATACGCGAGCTACTACACGAAGTGCGGCGTGCGATTCGCGAAGCGCTCCCAGAAGCCGAAGAGTCCATCTCGTATGGGATGCCGACTTACAAGATCGATGGGCGCGCCGTGATCTACTTCGCCGGGTGGAAGAAGCACTATTCGATCTACCCGATCTCGGCTGAGGCGGCGAAAGCTCTGGCAAAGCAACTCGCGCCCTTCGAAGTGGAAAAGGGAACCGTCCGGTTTCCCCTGTCGAAGTCCGTACCAGTGACGCTGATCGCCCGCATGGCCAAGTGGCGTGCCAAAGAGGCGGCCCAACGGACGAGATCGAAAAAAAGTTAGGCTAGCCGCTACCAAAACTCTTGTGTAGTAGTCTAACAAACAAGTATAGTAGATCTAGATGGCGCAAGCAAAGCTGACTCCGCTCGAACTCCAAATCATGGAAGCGCTTTGGTCGCAGGGGCGGCTGTCGATCCGCGAGATTCAGGAGGCTTTTCCCGAGCCGGAGCGGCCGGCCTACACAACCGTCCAGACCACGGTCTATCGGTTGGAAGAAAAGGGCGCGTTGCGGCGTGCGAAGAAGATCAGCAACGCTCACATCTTTGAAGCGGTGCTGAGCCGGACCGAAGGGCGAGGCCGTTTGATTGACGAACTGCTGCGGATGTTCGGTGGGCGAACGCAACCCGTGATGTCTCACCTGGTGGAGACCGGCAAGCTGACGCTCGACGATGTGCGCGAGGCCGAAAAGCTGATCGCCGAAAAGCTGAACAAAGACACGGCCCGAAAGGGAGGCACGAAATGAACGCACCGAAGGTTCTGGGATTGGTCGTAGCGGTTGCAGTGGCTGGAGCGCTCGACGCGCAATCAAAGGCCGACGACTCGAAGTTCGAGGTCGCTTCCATTCGGCCCGGAAATCCCGAGATCAACCGAGTCGGGATTCGTTTCACGCCAGGTGGGGGGCTCCAAGCTTCGAATATCAGCCTGAAGTTTCTCGTCCAGATGGCCTACGATGTTCAGCAACATCAGATCTCTGGCGGACAAGGCTGGATGGATTCCGACCGCTACGAAGTGACGGCGAAAGGCCCGGAGGGCGCGCCGCACCATACTCCCGAAGAAGATCGCCGACTGGCGCGTGTTCGTCTCCAAAATCTGCTCGCTGAGCGATTCCAACTGGTGGTCCGGCGCGAAAAGAAGGAAGGGCAGGGATATGCGCTCTTAGTGGCGAAGGGCGGGTCCAAACTGACCGAGTCGAAGTCGCCCGAGACGCGTGGCATTCGGCAATCGGGCCGAGGCGAACTGACTGCGGACGGGGTTCCGATCGAGTTGCTGGCAAACGTAATTGGCCGCCAGATGGGCAAGACTGTGGTGGACAAAACCGGGCTGACTGGCCGTTACGATTTCTCGCTGCGCTGGACACCGCAGCCGGGCGAAGGCGGTGGGCTGTTCCGTGGTCCCGGACCCGGGCCGGGCCCTGCCGAAGCAGCCGATGCTGCAGGTCCAACCTTGTTCACTGCGCTGCAGGAGCAGTTGGGGCTCAGGCTCGAAGCGCAAAAGATCATGGCCGACTACATCGTGATCGAGAAGGGCGAAAAGCCATCGGAGAACTGACTGTGGAAATGATTCTCAATCACCTCTGGCAATCCACTGCCTTTGCGGCTTGCATCGCGGTGCTGTGCCTGGCGCTGCGAAACAACCATGCGCGCACACGATACTGGCTGTGGCTCGCGGCGTCGGTGAAGTTCCTGCTGCCGTTCTCACTGTTGCTTGCGTTGGGTTCGCGGGTGGAAATTCCAGCGGCCTCGCCGCGCATCACCGCAATGGCCGTGGAGACAATCTCGGTTGGCTTCTCTCCTGTGCCAATCACGCCGGGTCCGGCGCGTTCGTGGTGGCCTATGGCGCTCGGAGTGGTCTGGGCCTTCGGTGCAGTTGTGGTGTTGTGCAACTGGACTCGCCGCTGGCTCTCATTGCGCCGCATCGCGCGGCGGGCGCGGCCAGTCGATGTTCCCTTTGCGCTGCCGGTCCGCGCGACGGATGCGGAAGTGGAACCGGGCGTCTTCGGTGTTGTTCGCCCCGTACTGTTGCTGCCCGCCGAGTTGGGCGAGCGCTTGACGCCGGAACAATTCGAGGCGATCTTGTCGCATGAGCGGTGCCACGTCCGCTATCGCGACAACCTGACCGCCGCGGTTCACATGGTTGCCTCAGCGATCTTCTGGTTCCATCCCCTGTTGTGGTGGATCGGTGCACGTCTGGTGGAAGAGCGCGAACGCGCCTGTGACGAGAGCGTGGTGCAGTGTGGTGGCCAAGCCACCACGTATGCCGAGAGCATCGTCCAGGTGTGCCGGTACTATATTGAGTCGCCGCTGGCGTGCGCGCCCGGCGTAACGGGCTCCGATGTGACGCGCCGCATCGCAGAGATTCTTTCGAACCGCAGGTCGCTGCGGCTGACACGGCTGCGCAAGTTCGCGCTGGCCGCGGTGGCTTGTTCGGCCGTCACGCTGCCGGCCATGATCGGCCTGCTTCGCGCACAGACGCTGCCGCCTCCTCCGCAGTACGGATATGACGTCGTATCGATTCGCGCTTCCGCGCCGGGCGAAACGAACTCACGCATCGGACCCGGACCGCAGGGGGGACTGAAAACGCAGAACGTCTCCACGCTGCAGTTGTTGACCTTCGCCTACGACGTGCGTGAGTTTCAGTTGGTTGACGTCCCGGGTTGGGTCCGTGATTCGCGCTATGACGTGAGCTTCACGCCCGACAAGCCGGAAGAAATCAAGCCGGACATGGGCCGCGAGAAGATGGAGGGCCTCTTCAACCGGCAGCGGCAGCGCATGCAGGCCGTGCTGCGAGACCGGTTCTCTTTGGTGCTGCGCGCCGAAACGCGGACGCTGCCGATGTACTCGCTGGTGGAAGCCAAGGGTGGCCACAAACTGTCGGCTCCGAAGCAAGGTGGTCCGCCGCATATGCGCAACAGCCCGGGCAAGATCACTGCCAATGGGATGTACCTGAACATGTTCACTTCGGGTTTGGCGTCAATGGTGGGGCGTCACGTATCGAACGATTCTGGACTCGACGGGCCTTTCGATTTCGAGATGACCTGGTCACCTGACGGGAACGGCGAAGGCTCGTCGATCTTCACCGCGCTCACTGAGCAACTCGGGCTGAAGCTCGAGTCCAAGCGCGGACCCGTGCCCGTATTCGTGATCGAGAAGATCGAGAAGCCCGGCGAGAACTGAGTTCCAATCTCGGCTGAGCCGCAATCGAGGTCGTCATTGCACAACCGGCGTGTGAACGAAGGGCGCGTGTCACGAGTCCATGCGCCCGTATCGGAAACGGGACTGGAAGTCCCGCCGCAGGCTAAAAGCCTGCCCCACACAGTGGGCCCAAAAATCTTCGCAGGCGGCGAAGAAACGGAAGGATAGGACCATGCTCCGAAGGCTGCTGTGTTGCCTGGCGGCTTGTCTCCAGGCAGCGGACCATACCGGTGTCGTCAAATTCGGCGGTCTGCCCGTGCCGGGCGCGAGCGTCCATGCGGCGCAGGGCGGCAAGGCGTTCGACGCGGTGACCGATGCGCAGGGCCGCTACACCATCGCGGGCCTGGAAGCCGCGCCGCTCTCCGTCGAGATCGAGATGAGCCTGTTCGCATCGCAGCGCCGGGAACTCGCCGCGCCGGGCGAAGCGGAGTGGGAACTCGCGCCGATCTCGCGTGAGCAGCTTGCAGGGAAAGTGGAACGGCAGGCGGCTGTCTTTCAGCGAGCGGCCGTCACTTCCACTCCCGCTCAGAAACCGGCTCAGCCGCCATCGGGCGATCCCGTGGCCGCAGCCGAGTTGGCGCGCCAAGCTGCGGATGGATTCCTGATCAGCGGCAGCGTGCACAACGCCGCTTCGTCTCCGTTCGCGCAGTTGCAGGCGTTCGGCAACAATCGCCGCAACCAGCGCTCGCTCTACAACGGCAGCATCGGGATGGTCTTGAATGACTCTGTGTTCGATGCGCGCTCGTACTCGCTCACCGGGCAGGACACCCCGAAGCCGGGATACATGCGGATGCAAGGTTTGCTCGCGTTCGGTGGGCCGATCCGCATTCCGAAGCTGGTCCGGCGCGGACCCGTCTTCAGCGTGAACTACCAGTGGACCCGCAACCGCAATGCCACTACGGGCACCGGGCTGATGCCGTCGCTCGACCAGAGAGCGGGCCTCTTCGGTGCGACGATTCTGGACCCGCTCAGTGGGCAGCCGTTCGCCGGGAACCGCATTCCCGCTGAGCGCATCAGTCCACAGGCGCGCGCGCTGTTACGGTTCTTTCCCGAGCCGAATTTCAGTGGAAGCAGCCGGTACAATTTCCAGGTTCCGCTAGTCAGCGGACTGCACCAGGACGACCTGCAGACGCGAGTGAACAAACAAATTCGGCGAAACACGTACTCGGGCGCCTCCTCGCTGCAGAGCACGCGAACCGACACGCCGGATCTGTTCGGATTCCTCGACACAGGCCGCGTGCTCGGCTGGAATGCGACCGCGGGATATCGGCGCTTGATCGACTCGCGGTCATTCGCGAACTTCTCATTCAACGTGAACCGGCTCAGCACACGCGTGACGCCGTACTTTTCCGGCCGCGAGAACGTATCGGGCGCGGCGGGCATTCGCGGCAACAACCAAGACCCGATCAATTGGGGTCCGCCGAATCTCTCGTTCGCGGGCGGACTGGCGCCTTTGAACTCCGCGCAAGCCTCCTACGTGCGGAACCAGACTGCGAGCATCCGGGCGACTACTTCGCGAGTCGAAACGGCCTGATCTCCACCGGATACATCGCCTTGCAGCAGTTCAATGTGCTGGCTCCAGCAGGACGCGCGCGACTCCTTCGGGTTCACGGGTGCTGCTGCGGGCAATGACTTCGCCGGACGTTCTCCAGCGTTCGGACTACAGGCTCGATCGCGTTCGGCAACGCGGACAAATACCTGCGCGGGCAGATCCATGAGGCGTTCGTCAATGACGACTGGCGTCAATCCCGGGTTGACGATCAACGCGGGCGTGCGCTGGGAGCTGGAGTCGGTGGAGGAGAAGTGGGCGGCCTGGTGAACCTCGATCCGCGCGGCAGTGCCGTCCCGAGCAGCGTTCTCCCGCGGGCCGGATCGCAGCAACCTCGCGCCGAGGGTGGCGTTCTCGTGGCGGCCGTTCGCGGCGTCGTCTGGTGGTCCGCGGCGGCTACGGGATTTACTACGACACATCGATCTACCAACCGATCGCGCAGGAGATGTCGCAGCAGGCGCCGCTTTCGAAGAGCCTGCGGATCGCCAACACCGCACAAACGCCGCTGACGCTCGCCAACGGATTCAATGCAACGGGCGCGGTATCGTCCGCTACGTTCGGCGTGGATCCTGCGTTCGAACCGGTTACGCGCAAACCTGGAAGCTTTCCTTTCAAAGCGATCTGCCGGGCGCGCTGCAGTGGAACGCCGCCTACTTGGGCTCGAAGGGCACGCGCGGCCAACAACAATTCTTGCCGAATACGTTTCCGGGCGGACCCGTGACTCCGTTCGGCTTCGCCTACCTGATTTCGAACGGAAACTCGTCGCGCCACAGCAGGAAGTCCAGTTGCGGCGTCCGATGCACAAGGGGCTGACCGCGCAGGTGCAGTACACGTGGGCGAAGTCGATCGACAACGCGCTCGCGGGCGGACGCGAGGCGGAGCTTGACGTCGCGCAGAACTGGCTCGACCTACGATCGAGCGGGCGCGGTCGAAGCTGGCGCCGGCGCCGCTCCGTCGCCGCGAGCTTCCAGTACCACCGGGTGGCCTGGCATGCATTCCGCGATGGCTCAAAGACTGGCTCATCGGTTCGCAGTTGACCTACGCTTCCGGGCTCCCATCCTCGCCTCTTTCGCCGCTCGCGATTCCTGGTACCGGCCACCTGGCATCCTGCTGGCGGATTTTCACTGGAGCCCACTTCTATGACGCGCCGCCCGGGCTGCACCTGAATCCGGTACTGTGCCTATCTCGACGGGCTGGGGCAATGCGGGACGAAATTCGATCAATGGTCCGGCGCAGTTCGTGGTCGCTCTCGATTGGGCGTACGCTGCGCTCGTGGGATCGCGTGAGTCTCGACATGCGAATCGACGCGAACAACTCAACGAACACGCCCGTGTTCCCGAGCTGGAACGCGGTCGCTGGACACGCGCAGTTCGGCTTGCCGGACCGCGTGAACGCGATGCGTTGGATGCAGAGTGACCGTGAGGATGGGGTTCTGACGATGCTGCGCACGCTGCTTGCTTTCGCGATGCTGTTGCCCGCGCAGGTGGGCCGCAATCGATCGGCCGACAGCCCCACGCCAACATTTCAATCCACGACGCAGTTGGTGGTTGAGACCGTTCCGGTGAAAGACAAAGACGGCAAACCCATCACCGGACTCGAAGCGAAAGACTTCGTGCTCACCGAAGACGGTGTGCCGCAGCAGATCAAGGTCTTCGAGTATCAAAAGCTCGATACGGCGCTTCCAGCGGCTGCGCTTCCGAACGTATCGTGCGACGCCACTTTCACGCTTATCGCGGACGCAGGTGGCGCCGGAGCAGCCAGGTGACCACCACGCCAGCTCGCAACCGGCGGCTGCTGGCGCTCTATTTCGATTTCACGGCCATGCCGCTGCCGGACCAACTCCGCGCGTTGAACGCCGCGAAGAAGTTCGTGCCGAGGACGGCCACTGCTGACTCAGTCGCGTTGATGGCGTACCGGAGCGGTTCCGTTGGGCGTGTTCCAGGATTTCACGGGCCGGCCACTTCGCTTGCTCGAAGTGATCGAGACGCTGATTGTAGGCGAGGACGAAAGTGCTCCCGTAGACGACACGGCTCGGGCCGACCTGGTAGCCGCGTTCAGGCAGAATGACGCCGAGTTCAACATCTTCTTCACCGATCGGCATTGGCGGCGCTGCAGATAGGCGGCAACGATGCTGGGCCGTCTCCAGCGAAGTCGTTGCTCTATTTCGCGAGCAGCCCTTGCGGTTGAGGGCAGCAGCAACCGGGCGGCGGGCAGGGCATGCGCCGCGCGGCCAGCCGCGCGGGCGTTTCTTTTCCTGGCCGGTGGACGCAGGGCGCTGGTGGCCATTGCTCCGCTCGACGATGCGGCCACGGATCGGCTGGTGGCCGTCCAACGTGTACACGGGTGCTGGCGCAGGTGTGGCCGGGTCGCTGCAGCGCTCGCGATTACGCTGTGGACACTCGCCGCGGTACCGGAGGCAAGCGCCTCGATGCGAACTTCGATCTCGAACGCCGGGATTCGCGAGGCGCAGCGAGCCATGTCGAGCTACTACCTTCTCGGCTACTACAGCTCGAATGCAAATCCGGATGGCAAGTTCCGGCGGGTGAAGGTGACGCTCGCCGATGGCCGCGCAGCCGCATCGAACCAGGGCTGCTACGCGCCGGGTGTTCGCCGCTTCACGGCCACCGACAAGGAGAGGCACCTCGAGGATGCGCTCATGCTGGCCGAATCCGGTAACGAGATGACGTCCGCGGTGGAGGTCGGCTATTTCAGCAACCGCCAGTACTTGTTCCGGTGACGGTGAAGACCCGGGAGCAAGTTGGCGCTGTCGCTCAAGCCTGGGGCCGGTCGCATGTGATCGTTTCATCGCTGGTGAAGGACGAGTTCAGGTCACGGCCACGAATCTGCGCGATCACGCGTGGACCGTGCTTCTCGGCTCTGGCGGCGGAACTGGCGTGCCATTGATCGATATGATTCCGGATTCACGCTGCTGCCCGGCAAGTACCGGAATCAATTCTGGCGCGATGGCGAGACGGGCTATGGGGACCTACGAGATGCCGTTCACGATTCCACAATCTGAATCGCGAGACGCAGCGGATCGCGATCAGTTCGGTGATCTCGAAGGCCAACGCATCGCGCTTCGGTGAGCGCTCTGCGGCGGGGCAGCAGGAAGGGCAGCAGGCGCAGACCGTGAATCCGCTGGTGGACGGGGCAGAAACTGCTGCCATCAGTGACGCGCGTGTTCAGCAAGGCGAAGGAGATGTTCGTTTACCTGCGAATAGCCACCAGCAGGGTAGAGGCTCGACGATCCGCTGATGGCCTACGTGATGTTCTTTCGCCGATGGGCACAGGCGCTCGAACTGCGGCGGCGGCCCTGTGGAGGCGAAGTCGCAAGGTGACGGCTCAGACCATTGCTCTGCGGTTCGGTGTGCCGCTCGACAGGTCGAGGGCGAGAGGGCAATACCACGCCACCGGTCTCCATGGTAGTGCACGGCCAGAAGGCGGCGCGTTTTGGCGGTCCCGGAAGGTGATGTGCCGATCCCGTAGGAGCTACTTCGGTGGAGTCAACTTCGGCGCCGGGTGCAGATCTCGCATCGGCACCACCTTCACCCCGGTCGTGAACTTGAGCAGGTCTTCCCGCACCCGGATACGTCAGTTCCAGAAAGTAGGCCGTGAAGCCCTTGGCGGGGCTTATCGACCTTGGCCTCGTAAACACCACCGGCCTTGGCCGTGACAGCGGAAGGCTGGTAAGCCCGCTGGATCTTTCGAGCCGGGAAATGCGGGCATCCGGATTCGTGGCCTGCCACGAAGCGCTGCACCTCGTCGGCCGTGACCGCCTTAACGCGGGTTTCGGTTGATGTACGCGGTCAACACGAAAACTCCCGGCCGCGCACTTTCCACCAGCACCAATCGACTGCACCCAGGCGAAGGCAGCCCCAGCGGCGCGTCCGAGTTGCGCAGCGAATGATCCGTGTTCGGGATGTACCGAAGATAACGCTCGCCCTTGAGCTTGTCGAAGTAGAACTGCGAGGAGTCTGGAATGAAGAACTGATCGCCCGCGGAGTTGACCATGTACTTCGGCATCGTGAGCCGGTCGCGGTATTGGAACGGCTCTTCGATCTTCATCAGATTCTTCATCTGCTTGGTGCCGAGCCAGTCCATAGGTCTTCATCGCGGTGTAGTCGCCAGTAGGAGCCAAGAAGCCATACACGCGCCGATGATGAATGAATGACTTCTCGAGATTCAGCATATCGATGACGAGCGGAGCGATGGCGATCACGCGCTTGTCGACCGCGGCCGTGGTCCAGGTGGTCCAGCCGCGCTTGGAAGCTCCGCTGACGATAAAACGGTCCACCGCGAGTCCGCCGCCCGCGGGCGTCTTCGAGAACGCAGTCACTGCGTCCATGGCGCGCACGGCGGCTTTGGTCATCGGCAGGCGGAGCGGCCACTCGTCGTCTCCGCCGCGCAGGAACCCCTTGCGTTTTCTGCTCGCCGTTGAACTTGACGGGCTCATTGGGGATCATGCGCAGCTCGGCAACCACGATGCCTGCTTCCTTGGCGAACATTTGCAGCATGGGGTCCGGCTGCGCAGGCGGACGGCTTCCAATGGACCCGCCGCTGATGAACAACAGGCCGACGGACGACGCTGTCTTCTCCGGCCGGATCACGGTGAGCCAGTGCTTCCAGACGGTACGGTCCACTTCTTCGGGTTTGCGCCAGGTTTGGGAAGTGAGGTCGAGAAGCTCCGCTTTGCAGCCGTTGCAGCCGATAGATCCGGTGTGGGTGTATTGATAGGAGGAGTCCGGTTTGCGGACATAACGGTCAAGCGCGGTGTCAGCTTGCTGTTGCCGGCTCAGGTCGGAGGCAAGGAAAGCAAGAATGAATCGTCTGGTGAACATGATGGTCGTGACGGGTGCTCTTTCATGGTAGCGGCGCAGGTGGACCTTTCGGGAGTGGCCGCCGGGTTCCTCTCGCAGGTGGAGCAAAAGAAGTTCGCCGAAGCCACCAGAGTATTTGACGCTCGGATGAAGGCCGCGCTGCCTGCCGAGAAGCTGGGGGCGGTTTGGGAATCGCTTGCCACGCAGTTCGGAGCGTACCAAGGGCACGGCGCGCCCGTTCGCCGAAGTGTGAGCGGGTTCGAAGTCTACTCGATTCCGTGCCGGTTCGAGCGGGCCACCATGGAGTGCCGGGTGACGCTCAACGGCGAAGGCAAGGTGTCGGGGTTCTTCGTGCTGCCCGCGGCAGAGACCGCGCCTGTTCCAGCTCCGCCGGCACCGGGCGAGGTGGGCGTGACCGTGGGAAAGGAGCCTTACGCACTACCGGGTACGTTGACGCTGCCGCAGACGGGCGGACCGTTTCCCGCAGTGGTTTTGGTGCACGGGTCCGGGCCGCTCGACCGTGATGAGACGATCGGTCCGAACAAGCCGTTTCGCGATTTAGCCGAGGGTTTGCGCGCGCGTGGCGTGGCCACGCTCCGTTATGAGAAGCGCACGTTTCGACACAAAGCTTCAATGCCCGAGAAGATCACGCTGCGCGAGGAAGTGGTGGATGACGCGGCATGGGCAGTGGACGAGTTGGCCAAGCGCGCAGTGATCGATCGCAAGCGGATCTTCGTGGTCGGCCACAGCTTGGGCGGCATGGTAGCGGCGCGCATCGCCGCTCAGTCCGACAAGGTCGCCGGGCTGGTCCTGATGGCTGCGCCCACTCGCCCGTTTCTCGACGTGTTCCGCGCGCAGTTCCGCTACATCGCCGGGCTTCCCGAAAACTCGTCGCCCGAGGCGAAGCAGCAACTCGAACAAACGCTCGCTCAGGTGAAGCGGCTCGATCCACTGCCTTCTGACGACGGCGAGCGGATTCTGGGAGCGCCGGCGGTCTACTGGCGGGACCTGCTCTCTTGCCGCCCGGCCAAGGAAGCCGAGTCGTTCCGGGGTCCGATGCTGATCGTCCAGGGCGAGCGCGATTATCAGGTGACGATGGATGACTTCGCTGGTTGGAAGCGCGGCTTCGCGAGTCGAGACGGCGTCACGTTGCGCAGCTATCCGAAGCTGAATCACTTATTCATCGAAGGCGAGGCGAAGTCGACGCCCGCGGACACGATGAAGCCGGGGCACGTGAGCGAAGCCGTGATCGATGACATCGCCCGATGGGTCAAATCGCGGCCTCGCCAAAACTGACAGACGCTCGAATTGACAAAATAGTGGGCGTGATTCTCCTGCTGGCTCTTCTCGCAGCGCCCCGCACCATCCTGTTCGTCGACGATCACGAGATCCTGTACCGCTCCGGCACGCGCCGCGTCATCCAGCCTGCGCAGCGGCACGCCGCGAATCCGGTAATCGCCGAAGAGAAGCCCTGGGAACTCGCCATCGGCTGGACCAGCGTCCACCGCGACCCGCGCACCGGCAAGTATCAGATCTGGTACCAAGGCTACTCGAAGCCGGTGGCGCGCGAGAAATCGCGCGAGTCCGTGGTCTGCTACGCCGAATCGGACGACGGCATCCAGTGGCGCAAGCCCGCGCTCCGGCTCTTCGACTTCAACGGCGACCGCGACACCAACATCGTCATGGTGGGCAACGCCGGCTACGGATCCCGTTACACCAACTCCGTTGTGGTCGATCCGCGCGACCCCGATCCGCGACGCCGCTACAAGATGGTGTTCTATGACTGGTTCAAGCAAGGTGCGCGCGAATATCCGGGACTCCAACTTGCCTTTTCCCCGGACGGCATCCACTGGACCAAGCAACTCGGCGGTCCCGCGATCTACACGCTGTACGGCGGGGCCGGGCAACAGCCTCCCTTCGCCGGCGAGGATCCGGTGGGGCGCGAAGGCACGAAGCCCGCATGGCGGTATCCGCTCGCGATGTCCGATGGCGCCGACCTCATGTGGGATGCGCGGCGCCAACTCTGGGCACTGTACGGGAAGATGTGGTTTGACCGCCCCGACGGCGGCCTCGTCTTCAAGCACGGCATGGGGCGGATCGAGAGCCGGGACCTGCGCACTTGGTCCGCGCCGGAACTGCTGCTCACGCCCGGCGACGAAGACAGCCCCGACACCGAGTTCCACACCACGCCGGTCTTCTTCTACAAAGACCGGTACTTTTGTTTAAATCAAATCCTGCGCCGCGAGGGAGAGGCGGCGAACCTGATGATCGACATCGAACTGATGGTCAGCCGCGACGGCAGGCAATGGGACCGCCCTTACCGCCGCGACTTCTTCCTGCCCCGCGGCCAGCCGGGAGCCTTCGACGGCGGCAGCATGTTCACTAACGCGAACCCGATCCTTCAGGGGGAAGAGATGCGCTTCTACTACGGCGCCTATCCGGGAACGGCCGTGGGCGGAACCCGGGGGCCTTCCGGCGACCCCTACGGGGAGACCGGCATCGGTATGGCTTCGATTCGCCTGGACCGCTTCGCCGCGATCATCCCGGTGGACCGTAGCGACCAGCGCTCGCTCGGTGGCGTGCTCGAGCATCGCGGCCAGGTGACGCTGCGTCCGCTCGACCTCACGCAGGTGAAGCGCATCACCCTCAACGCCGACGCTCGCGACGGCTGGATCAAGGCCGAGCTCCTCACCGAGCAGGGCTACCGCGTGCGCGGTTACGCGATGGACGAGAGCGCGGAGATCCACGGCGATTCCTTCGTCCACGCGGTCACTTGGCGCGGCGCCGCGGGGCTGCCGAAGGGCCGATATCTGCTGCGCATTCACCTCGATCGCGCCAAGCTGTTCGCCCTCACGCTCGAATAGCGCGCGCCGGTGAACACTCCGTCCCGAAATCGGACAGTAACGAACCGCCCCCTCGCACGTCTCATGTGTTGATTCCTCAGGACTTGCAATTCCTTGAAACTTTGGCACCTTCCGTGCCGTAGTAGTCTTGAAGCATATGGACGTACCCCGCAAAGACGCGAACCGCCGCAAGTGGATCCGCCGCATCGTTCCAGCGGCGATTCTGCTGACAGTGGTGCCCACCATTACGGTGATGCTGGGCAAGCTCAAGCCCGCTGCGCCGCTGGTGGAAGCCGCGTCCGTTTGGCCGGACACAGTGAAACGCGGTCCGATGGTGGTGAATGTCCGTGGGCTCGGGACCCTGGTCGCCGAAGACATCCTCTATGTAGCCGCCACCACAGACGGCCGCGTCGCCGGGATCAACATTCGCCCCGGCGCGGACGTTGTTCCCGAAACCGTCATCCTCACCTTGACGAATCCCGAACTGCAGCAAGCCACGCTCGATGCCGAATACAGCGTGAAGATGTCGGAAGCGGGCATCCGCGATTTGAAGGTCCAGCTCGAGAGCCAGACTCTCACCATGAAGGCCGAAGTGGCCCGCATCGAGACCGACTACATGCAGGCCAAGCTCCGGCTCGATCGTGACGAGCAACTCTTCAAGGAAGGCTTGATCATCAAGCTCAACTACCAGCTCGTGAAGTCCAACTCAGACGACCTCGGTAAGCGCCTCGACATCGAAAAGGAACGCTTGAGGATTCGTGAGGAAGCTGTTGCAGCGCAAATCGCTTTGAAGATGGCCGAGATCGACAAGCTGAAGGCTCTTCATCAACTGAAGTTGAGCCAGGTGGATGCGCTGAAGGTAAGAGCCGGGGTCGCCGGCGTGTTGCAGGAACTGCCGGGAGCGACGCCTGGAACCACGCTCCAAGTAGGCCAGCGCGTGGCTGCCGGCACCGCACTCGCCAAGATCGCCCAGCCCACCCGCCTCAAGGCCGAGCTCAAGATTCCAGAAACACAGATCACCGAAGTGAAGCTCAACCAGGTGGCTCAAGTGGACACGCGGAACGGCATCATTGCCGGGCGCGTCTCGCGGATCGATCCGGCTGCGAAGGAAGGCACCGTGCTCGTCGACGTGCGGCTGGAAGGCAAGCTTCCGCCCAGCGCGCGGCCGGACCTCAGCGTCGACGGCTTTATCGAAACTGCCCGGCTTGACGACGTGCTCTACGTCGGCCGGCCCGCTTTCGGACAGCCCAACTCCACGGTGAGCATGTTCAAATACGAACCCGACGGGAAGGGCGCCCATCGAGTTCAGGTGGAGTTCGGGCGCACTGCTGTGAATACGATCGAGATCAAACGGGGATTGAACGTCGGGGACAAGGTCATCCTCTCCGACATGTCGAACTGGGATGCGCATGACCGGGTGCGGTTGAACTAAAAAACAAGAAGGGGCGCGAATGAACGAAACATTGATCAAGCTCGATGGCGTCAAGAAGGTTTTCTATACCGACGAAGTGGAGACCCATGCGCTCGACGGGATCCACCTCGCGGTAACCAAGGGTGAATTTGTGGCGATCAACGGACCGTCGGGGTGCGGCAAGTCGACCCTGTTGTCGATTCTCGGCCTGCTCGACACTCCCACAGGCGGAACCTATCATCTCAACAACCGGCCCGTGGAAAGCTTGAAGCCGAGCGAACGCGCTCGCATTCGCAACCGCGAGATCGGGTTCATCTTCCAGGCGTTCAACCTCATTGGCGACCTCACGGTCTACGAGAACGTGGAACTGCCGCTCACTTATCGCGGCATGGGCGGCGCCGAGCGCAAACGGCGCTGTCAGGAGTCGCTCGAAAAGGTGGGCATGTCTCACCGCATGAAGCACTATCCTTCGCAGCTCTCGGGCGGTCAACAGCAGCGCGTGGCCGTGGCGCGAGCGCTAGTGGGCGATCCTCTGATCCTGCTGGCGGACGAGCCTACCGGCAACCTCGACTCGAAGAACGGCGAAGCCGTGATGGAACTGCTCACCGGGCTCCATCAGCAAGGCGCAACCATCTGCATGGTGACGCATGACCAGCGGTACGCGCGGCTGGCCGATCGCTCCATTCACCTGTTCGACGGTCGCGTGGTGGAAGAGAGCCAGGAGGTGGCCTGATGTTGCGCCGGAATGTCGACGCCGTGGCCGTGATGGCGATCGTGCTGGTCTATGGCATGGCGCAGTTGGCCGGCTGGGCCGTGCAGCGCGCGCCAGAGTTTCGCATACACCAGTTCGAGAATCGCGCTCGTATCTTCCAGCGGCGATCGGAAGTCATCGCGGCCCGGTTTGATGCGGCCGGTGAGCGTTTCAGCAAGCGGGTGGAGGAATGCACGCGGCGGTTCGAACTGAGAAAGCAGCGCGTGCAGCAGCAGCTCGAGCGGCGATTCCAATGATCCGGCTCAACAATCTCGAAAAATGTTTCGAGACGGCGGCGGGCAAGTTCTACGTGCTCCGCCGCGTGAATCTCGACATCAAGCCCGGCGAGTTCGTCACCATCATGGGACCTTCGGGCGCAGGCAAGTCCACGCTGCTGAGCATCCTGGGCATGCTCGACGCTGCCTGGACCGGCGAGTACTTCCTCGATGGCCAGCCAGTGCATGCCGTCAAGCCCAAGCAGCGCATCGAACTCAACAAGAAGTACGTGGGGTTCGTGTTCCAGAGCTACCACCTGCTTGACGACCTCACCGTCTACGAGAACCTCGACGTGCCGCTCTCGTATCGGAACCTGCGCAGTTCCGAGCGCTCCTCGATCGTGTGCGACGTGCTCGATCGCTTCAACATCGTCGGCAAGAAAGATCTGTTTCCGAGCCAGCTCTCCGGCGGCCAGCAGCAACTCGTCGCCGTGGCGCGGGCGGTGGTGGCGAATCCCAAGATCATCCTGGCGGATGAGCCCACCGGCAATCTACACTCGGCGCAGGCCAAAGAGATCATGGAACTCTTCCTCAAGCTCAATAACGAGGGGACCACGATCATCCAGGTGACGCATTCGGAGGTCAACGCGACCTACGGCCACCGCACCATCTTTCTGCGCGATGGCTGGATCGACAAAGACGAACGCACCGGCCGGCCGCTCGAAGCGGTGACGGCCTAACCCGAACGACAATAGAGACACGATCATGTTGCGCCAAGCAATCCGAAGCCTGAGGTCTGCCCCGGCCCTGACCATCGCGATCATCGCGCTGCTCGCAGTGGGCATCGGCGGGAACCTCATCGTGTTCAGCCTCATCGACACGGTACTGTTCCGCGCGCGGCCCGGCGTGCGGGATCCGAAGACGCTCGTCCACGTGTGGCGGTCCGAACGCGGCAACACAACTAGCTTCGACGCTACGTCGTATCCGGATTTTGTCGAATACCGGCGGCAGAACGAAGTTTTCACGCATCTCGCCGGCCAGGACCTCAACTCGTTCCACCTTTTCCACGGCGGCTCGGTGGAGCGGTTGGAAGGATCGCTCGTGACGGCGAACTACTTTGACGCGATCGGAACCCGTCCTGCCGCGGGCCGCTTCTTCAGCGAGAACGAAGAGAGCGTAGCTGTCATCAGCCATCGGCTCTGGGAACGGAAGTTCGGCGCCAAGCCCGAGACGATCGGCGCCAAGGTGGACATCAACGGGATCCCGCACACCATCGTCGGCGTGGCGGAGCGCAATTTCCACGGCTACTTTATTGGCGCGAACGATGTTTGGGTTCCCATCGTCATGGCGCCGCGGTTCTACAACACGCCTGACCTGCTTACGGGCCGCAACAGTACCTTCTTTCTCATGTTCGCGCGCCTGAAGCCCGGCGTCACGATCGACCATGCGCGCGCCAACCTAGCGGCGATCGCCAAGCGTCTGGAACTCGCTTTTCCTGAGGAGAACAAGGGCAAGGAAGTGAAAGTGACAGCCTACAGTCCCGTCGGCGAGCCGTTTCTGGATGACGAAATCGCTACGCTCATGCGCGCTGTGACGGGCGTGTTCCTGCTTGCGCTCATTGTGGTGTGTGCCAATGTGGCGGCGCTTCTGGTCGCGCGCTCTGCGATGCGTCAGCGCGATTCCGCAATCCGGCTGGCGCTCGGAGTCTCGCGTTCCAGGCTGGTGGCGCAGTCCCTCGTCGACGGATTCCTCTTGGCGATGGGCGCGACGGTGGTCAGCATCTTTCTCTGGAGTTGGACCAGTAGCTGGGTGCAGGCAATGATTCCCGACTCCTTCAACGGATCGGCGGTGTGGTTCACTTTTGACTGGCGACTCGCCTTGGCTGCTTTCGCTTTGGCGCTCGCGAGCACGGCTGCGTTCGCCCTGGTGCCCGGTGTACAAGCTGCGCGTGTTGCGGTGCTGCCTGCGTTGCGCTCTGGCGAGCACTCCACCATCTCATCGCGAAACCGGCTCCAACAAGGCCTGACCGTCGTGCAGGTGGCTCTCTGCGTGGTGCTGGTTGCCGCCGCCGGATTGCTTTGGAGATCGCTCGGGCTGCTCCGTGCATTGGACGCACGCATCCATACCGAGAGCGTATTGGTTGCCTCCATTGACCCCGAGCGAAGCGGCTACAAGCGCGAGCAGTCGCCTCGCGTGCTCGCATCCATCGTCGAGTCGGTGAAGAACGTTCCCGGCGTGCTCGGCGCCGCCATCGCGAAGAAGCGCGTTTTCGACAACGGCATTGTGAACATGGGCAACCTCGTGTACGGAGGTGTGCTCGAGGCCGGCGGGGCGGAAGTTCATACGAACATGATCGGGCCTGGCTACTTTGAGACCGTGGGAATCCCGATGCGTAGCGGGCGCGACTTCACCGGTTCCGATGCGCTGGTCGTGATCGTGAATGAGTCGTTCGCGAAAAAGTTCTGGCCGGGTGAGGATCCGATCGGAAAGACAATTCACCCAGCGGCGGCCGAAAAGGGCATGCGGCTCCGGGTGGTGGGAGTGGTGGCCAACGCGCCTTACCGGAGCGTCTTCGACGCCGATCAACCGCTCTACTACGTGCCATTCGCGCAACTAGGTTGGGGAGAGGCTTCGCTCCACGTGCGAACCGCCGCGAAGCCGATGGCGATCTTGCCTGGAATTCGCAAGGCTGTGGAAGCGGTGGATCCTCGCATCCCGCTCCACGCCGTGAAGACTCTCGCGGACCACCGCGAAGAGAACTTCTACGCCACTCGGCTCGGCGCAACGCTCATCGGGACCATGGCTGCCTTCACGCTCGCACTTGCCGCCGTGGGACTCTTCGCCATGCTCTCATTCCAAGTGGCGCGCCGCCGCCGCGAGATCGGCATTCGCATGGCGCTGGGAGCTTCGTTACCGGTGGTGGTGCGAGCTGTGGTGAGCCAAGGGCTGTGGCTTGTCGGCGTGGGTTTGGCGATCGGGCTCGTGCTTGGCTTCGCCGCCGCCCGGCTGCTTTCCGCACTGCTCTACGGAGTGAAGGCGCATGATCCGATGACCTTCGCGACGGCGGCTGCGCTGCTTGCGTTGGCCGGCGTCGCGGCATCCGCGATCCCCGCGTTGCGAGCAGCAAGAGTGAATCCCGTGGAGGCATTGCGCCATGATTGACGATCTGAGATTTGCGTTTCGATCCCTGCGCAAGAACCCCGCCTTTTCCGCGCTCGCGATTTGCGTGCTCGGAGCGGGCATCGGCGCCGCCACGGCCATTTTCAGCGTGGCCGACGCCGTGCTATTCCGTCCACTCGTTCTGCCAAACCTCGAGACGCTGATCACCGCGGGAGGCAAGGACCCTTCGTCCGGCGCCGCTCGCCGGCTCAGTTCGATCACGCCAGCCGACTTCTATGCCTGGCGCGAGGCCACGCGCACCATCGATCACCTCAGCATGGTGGGCTACCAGTTCGGAGTGAATCTTTCCGGCGATGGGGAGCCAGAGCGCGCTCGCTGTGTCCGCGTGACTTGGGAATTCTTCGATGCACTCGGAGCGAAACCACTGCTCGGCCGGGCGTTCGTCAAAGAAGACGATGATCCGGATGCGCCTCGCGTCGTGGTGATCGGCGAAGGCCTTTGGAGGAGACGCTTCGCCGGCCGAGATGACGTCACCAGCCAAAGCATGCGCATCAACGGCGAACAGCACCGCGTCATCGGCGTGATGCCCGCACACGTGCGCGTTCCGGGACCCGCGGAGCTGTGGATCCCGCTCGCGCTCCGCCAGGAGTGGATCAGCCACGGGTCGTTCGGGTTCCAGTCGCTCGGCCGTATCAAGCCCGGCTACACGCTGGCGCAAGTGAATGCGGAGTTGGCCGCAATGGCGAAGGATGTGGCGGCGAAATACCCGGATACGCACGGGCGCCTTTCGGCGGCCGCGCGGCCGATCACGGAGGAGCTCTCGGGGGACTCGGCTCCGTATGTGCGCATGATGCTCGGCGCCACGATCTTCCTTGTGCTGCTGGCCTCGGTCAACGTGGCGAATCTCCAGTTCGTGCGCGTGTCTGGAAAGGTGAAGGAGTTCGCGGTCCAGATGGCTCTCGGTTCCGGACGGTGGCGCGTGCTGCGGACGGTGCTCGTGGAAAGCGCACTCGTCGGAGTTCTCGGCGCTCTGGCTGGAGCAGCGGCTGGTTACTGGGGAGTCGAGCTAATTCGCGATGGCATGCCCGCTGACGTCGAGATCTATCTTCCGGGTTGGGCTCGAATGTCCCTCGATTGGCGTGCGCTCGGTTACGCGTTGACCTTGGGCCTCGGCTCCGGATTGGCAGCCGGATTCGCCGCCCTGTTCTCCGGCTCGCTCGCCGATCCCATGTCGGTATTGAAAGACTCGGCGCGCGCTTCCAGTTCCACGGCGTCGCGACGCCGCCTGCGCAATGTGCTGGTGGTTGCCGAAGCCGCACTGGCAATCGTGCTGTTGGCGGGTGCGGGACTGATGGTTCGCGGTTTTCGCAACATTGCACTGCCCGCGCCCGGCATGGATCCCGAACACGTGTTGACTTTCCAATTGGATTTGGATCGCAAAGCCTATCCGGATACGTCGTCATGGGCCCGGTTCGCCGAGCGGCTGGGTGAGAGCCTTGCGACGCTGCCTGGCGCCACCGGCTCGGCCATTGCTACGAATGTGCCCTACGGCGGCAACCGGGGATTCATGGCGTTCCAGATTCAAGGCCGGCAGATGCCGCTCGACGTCTGGTCGCGAATGTCGCACGCCGAGTCCGTGACGCCCGGCTATTTCCGAACGATGCACATTCCGCTGCAGCGTGGCCGCGGGTTCGAAAAGCGCGACGATGAGAACGCGCAAAAGGTGGCGATCGTGAATGAGGCGTTCGCGAGGAAACATTTCCCGAATCAGGATCCGATCGGGCAGCACATCCGCATCGGTCGCGATTTCAATTCCAAAGAGCCCTGGTACGCGATCGTCGGAGTGGCGGCGGACGTGCGGCACTACGCATCGGAGCCGGAAGTCGTTCCGTTGTTCTATCGCCCGATGGCGCAGGCGGCACGATCCGATTTCTTCGCTGTCATTCGGACCTCGGGAGATCCGGCGGCTTTGGCGACTGCCGCGCGCGCGACGCTGCGTTCCATTGACGAAGGTCAATCGCTGTTCGCAATGAAACGCTATGACAGCGTAATGGCCGAAGAACTGACGGGCTTCTGGTACGTTGCTACCATCATGGGATTGTTCGGACTTTTGGCGCTCGTCTTGGCGGCTGTCGGGCTCTACGCCGTGTTGGCGTATTCCGTGTCCGAGCGCACGCATGAGATCGGCATCCGCATGGCGCTTGGAGCTACGCGCGCACGCGTTTTGGGAGGCGTGATGAAGCAGGGGCTCGCGATGGTGCTCGCCGGGCTCGGCATAGGGCTATGTGGCGCGATTGCTCTCGGAAGGCTGATCGGCGGGTTGATGTTCGGTGTGAGTGAGAACGATCCTTCGACGATCGCCGGGGCAGTGGCGCTCCTGCTGGTGGCCGCTTGTGCGGCGTGCTATCTGCCGGCCCGCCGTGCGGCGGACGCCGATCCCATCGAGGCGCTTCGACATGACTAAGACGACGTCTTGTGGGGCGGGCTTTAGCCAGCGCGGGGCTTCAGCCCCGCTCAAACCTGGCGCGACTAAAGTCGCGCGCTGGCTAAAGCCCGCCCTACTGTTCTTTCTCCTCGCCACTCCCCTTCTCGCCATCGATAACGCCACCCTCGAGAAGCTCATCGAAGCCGGACACTGGAAACGCGCCAAAGCCGAAATCGAAAAGGCGCCGCCCACCGGCGCGCAAGGTTACTACCTCGCCTCACGAATCCGCATGGCGTTCGGCGACCTCGACGACGCCGCCAAACTCGGTGAGAAGGCCGTGGAGCTCTCGCCCAACGACTCGCATTTCCACACGCAAATGTTCGAAGTCTACGGGAGCCAAGCCGAGAAAGCGTCCCTGTTCGGTCAAGCGAGCCTGGCAGGCAAGTGCAAGCGCTCTCTCAACCGTGCGCTCGAGATCGATCCCAAGAACGTGGAAGCGATGATGGGCGGAATTCAGTTTTACTACCGGGCTCCGGGGTTTATGGGCGGCGACAAAGCCAAGGCCCGCGAGATTCCGGCGCGCGTGGCAGCCGTCGATGCGGTCCGCGGCGTAGAAGCGGAGATCGCGCTGGCGAATCTCGAGAAGAAGCCGGTGAACGCGGTGGAACTCTACCGAAAGGCGCTTGCCGCCAATCCGCAGAGTGTGATCGCGCGGAGGCAACTCGCGTTCCGCCTCACCTACAACGACAAAGACCGCAACCTCCCTGAGGCTGAAAAGCTGGCGCTCGAGGCGATGAAGCTCGATCCGACACGGAAGTGGCCACACCAGATTCTCGCGGTGGTGGCGGCCCGCGATGGACGCTCGCAGGACCTGGATGCGAGATTGACCGCCGCCGAGAAGCTGTTTCCCGATGATCTGCAACCCCACCTGAGTGCGGCCGTGGAACTGAACGATTCGGGCAAAGACCACGCCCGTGCCGAAGCTTTGTTCCGCAAGTACCTCTCGCAGCCGCCCGAGCCGGGGAGCCCTCCCACTTGGTTCGCTCATCGCAGGCTGGGCTTTCTCCTCGAGAAGCAAGGCAAGAAGGCCGAGGCGATCAAAGAACTGGAAGCCGCCCAGAAAGAGCGGCCTGGCGATGAAAAGATCAAGACTGACTTGAAGAGGCTGCGCGGCTAAACGATGGCTTCTCCAGGGACCATTCTCATCGCCGATGACCAAGCCGGAGTGCTCGAGGCGCTCCGATTATTGCTCAAGCCCGAGGGTTACACGGTGGAAACGGCGGGGTCGCCCGCAGCGGCGATTGCGGCGGCCGAGTCGCGAGAATTCGATGTCGCGTTGATCGACCTCAACTACACGCGAGACACTACGTCTGGCGCCGAAGGGCTCGAGCTGCTGAAGGAGTTGCGCGCGGTCGACGCAACGCTCGGTGTGGTGGTGATGACGGCTTGGGCTTCGATCGAACTCGCCGTGGAAGCAATGCGCCAAGGCGCCCGCGATTTCGTACAGAAGCCCTGGGACAACCCGCGGTTGCTCGCTACGGTGGCCACGCAAACCGCGCTGACGCAGGCGCTTCGGCGTGGTCAGCGGTTGGAAGCCGAGAACCGTGCGCTGCGCGGAGAAGGCGGTCCAGTGCTGATCGCCAAAGCGCCGTCGATGCAGCCGGTGCTACAGGTGATCTCGCGCGTGGGCCCGTCCGATGCCAACATTCTCGTCACGGGCGAACACGGCGTGGGTAAGGGCGTGGTGGCGCAAGCGATCCATGCTGTCTCGCGGCGGGCCGGGCGTCCGCTCGTCACTGTCAACACCGGCGGACTGACGGAAAGCCTGTTCGAGAGCGAACTCTTCGGGCACGTGAAGGGCGCGTTCACTGACGCCAAGGTGGATCGCGTCGGCCGCTTCGAGTTGGCCGACGGCGGAACCCTGTTCCTCGACGAAATCGCCAACGTGCCGATGAGCCAACAGGCGCGCCTGCTGCGGGTGCTCGAGACCGGCGAGTTCGAGCGAGTCGGCTCTTCGAAGACGCGGCGCATTGACGTGCGGATCATCTCGGCTACGAATGCTGACCTTGATACGGAGGCCCGCGCGGGGCGCTTCCGTGAGGATTTGCTGTTTCGCCTGAACACCGTAGAGATCCGCATTCCGCCCTTGCGCGAGCGTAAGGAAGACATCCCGGAGCTGGCCGCGCACTTTCTGCAGTCGAAGATCGAGCGCTATCGCAAGCGAGTCACCGGCTTCGATGCGGGCGCCATGCAGGCGCTGATTTCGCACTCGTGGCCCGGCAATATTCGCGAGCTCGATCACGCCATCGAGCGGGCCGTATTGATGGCCGAAGGGCCGCAGATTCGCTCGAGCGACCTCGCTTTGCGCACCGGCCGAGACGCGCCCAATCGCCTGGAAGAGATGAGCATCGAAGAGGTGGAAGCGTTCCTCATCAAGAAGTCTCTTGCCCGCTACCAGGGCAACGTCAGTCATGCCGCGAACGCCCTCGGCCTCAGCCGGTCCGCGTTATATCGTAGAATTCAACGGTACGGGCTGTAATTCCGCTTACAATTCATGTCACCCACCACGGGGCCACGGCGCGCGCGCTTGGCCTATGAGAACCGGCTTGCGCTTCTGGCGTTCGCCGCTGGGCTTCCGGCGGTGGCGGCTGCGTTGTGGCTGCTGTGGCATGGCGACTACGCGGACCGTGTGCGCTGGACGCTCGGTGGAATCGTAGTCGTCGTATGGCTGGGCGCGACCTTCGTTCTGCGCGAGCGTCTGATACGTCCGCTGCAGACTTTGGCGAACCTGCTGGCGGCGCTCGGCGAAGGCGACTACTCGGTGCGCGCGCACAGTTCCCACCAAGGCGACGCGCTCGACGAGGTCTATCGCGAAGTCAACACGCTCAGCGAGACGCTCCACAGCCAGCGCATGGGCGCCGTGGAAGCCAGCGCGCTGTTGCGGACCGTGATGGCGGAGATCGACGTGGCGGTCTTCACCTTCGACGATCAGCGCCGGTTGCGGCTCGTGAATCGGGCCGCGGAACGGTTGCTCGATATCCCCGGCGACAAGATGCTGGGGCAGAGCGCCGAGGAACTGGGGTTGGCGGCTCTGCTCGATGGTCCGCAGCATCACACTACGATCGAGAGATCTTTCCCGGGCGGCTCCGGACGCTGGGGTATCCGGCTGTCGTCATTCCGGGAAGGCGGAATGCCGCACCGGCTGCTGGTGATCGAAGACCTGACGCGCGCGCTGCGCGAGGAACAACTGCTCGCCTGGAAGCGGCTGGTGCGCGTGATCGGTCACGAGCTCAATAATTCACTAGCGCCGATTCGCTCGATCGCCGGTAGCTTGAGCACGCTGATCGGCCGCGAGCCGCTCCCAGGAGATTGGCGCGAAGACGCGCAGCGTGGGCTCGGAGTGATCGGAGGCCGCGCCGAATCGCTCTCGCGATTCATGGACGCCTACGCCAGGCTCGCGAAGCTGCCGCCGCCCGTCATGGGCGCCGTGGATGTGGCAGCTTGGATCAAGCGCGTGACTGCTCTCGAAACGCGTGTGAAGCTCGAGGTGGATGCCGGACCTGCGCTCGAGATCAAGGGCGACAATGACCAACTCGATCAATTGCTGATCAACCTCGTTCGCAACGCCGCCGACGCAGCGCTCGAGACGAAAGGCGGCGTGTGGGTCCGATGGCGCAAGACGGGATCATGGCTCGAAGTGATGGTGATCGACGATGGGCTCGGGTTGGCGAACACGGCGAATCTTTTTGTACCGTTCTTCACCACCAAGCCGGGCGGATCGGGCATCGGACTGGTACTGTGTCGCCAGATCGCCGAAGCGCATCGCGGCGAGATCACGCTGCGCAATCGGCCGGGCGGCAAAGGGTGCGAGGCGGTGTTGCGGCTACCGGTTTGACGGCCGCACCAACATCTTCGCCAACGCGGCTCCCCACATCGGTCCAACCACACCGTCTCGCGGACGCCAAGCCGGATCGTAGTGAACATAGAGGTGGAACGCTCCGCCTCCGGGGGCGATCGGACCTTTGCACTCAACCCGGAAAGTGTCGCTTCCGATCGTGACCGAAGCCTCGTTCCCGCGAATCTCTCCGGCTTTCCGGAAACCGAGGTCCGCGTTCGGCGCAAGCGACATCACGTAGCGACCTCGGCCGGGAAGGTAGAAGAACACCGCTTCACCGCTGATGCCGCCGCCGTCCATGCCCTCGACAGCTTTTCCGTTGAGCCGAAACTTCATTTCCGCAAACGTCAGCGGTGCGTCGTCCACAGTGAAGTCCCGCAGGGGCATTGAGGCGATCCTCGACGAAGGCTTTCCATCGAAGTACAGGTAGTCGATGATGCGTTGGCCGGTTACTGGATGCAGGAACAGGTCCACACGGATGGCCTCCGAACTGTCGCTCACGCTTTGGTTGGCGGGAAGCTGCGGGGTCGGAATCTGCGTCCAGGCGGCCGGATCCTTCAATAGCAACTTCTGAGCCGTGAGGCTGAGCGGATAGAACATGACCAGCGTCTTGCCGTCCGGTTGCTTGCTGACGTCCAGGTCGTATCCGTAGAATCTCTTGCTCTCGCGATCGCTGAGAAACCGATGGAAGCGCTGGTTCACCACCAGGCCGCCCTCGCCGAAGCCGGTCAGCTTCTGGCCCGCGATCTCGGGCTCAATGCGCGTCTCGTAGCGAAATTGCGCGCCGTCTTTCTTCGAGCCAGATCCGCTCATGATCACTTGCGAAGCGTTGCAGGCCAAGTGCAAAAACAGGAATGCGGCTATACGTTTCATTGGGACCTCCGAATCACTTTGGCTTCAAGCCGGTCAACAGGTTGAAAGTCTGACATCTTCAATTCCGGCGGATTGACGGCCGGCAGTGCCCGACGGGGAGGCGTGATCCACGCCAGGGCCATCGCGAGGAGCAGTAGTGCAAAGACAGGAATCGGGATCCGCACCGAGCCCGTGAAGATCCTCCACCAAGGCCGCGCGTCGAAAATGCGGTGTTCTAAGTGCGGAGGAGCCGACGGCGCCTGCCACTGTCTCAAAATGCGATTCAGTTCGTCATCGTTCCACGGTTCCATACCGGACTCCCTTCAACATGCGGCGGAGATTCTCCCGAGCGCGATGGAGCCGCGCTTTCACGGTGCCGACTTCCGCCTCGACAGTCCGCGCGATCTCCTCGAGCGACAGCCCGTCGTATTCGAACAGCACCAATGCCTCCCGCTGCAACGGCGGCAGCGATTGGACAGCACGGCCCACGAGATCCGAAATCTGGCCCGACGACGGATCGATCGGCTCGACCGCGCAGGCGTCGTCCTCGAGCGCATCCCAGCGCTGCTCCGTGCGCCAGCGCTTCCATGCCAGGTTCCGGGCCATGGCCAACAGGAACGGCCGGAGCGGCGCGCGAGCCGGATCGTAGGCATCGGGCCGCCGGAGCAGGACAGTGAAGCAATCCTGGACGATGTCCTCAGCGGTAGCTTTGGATCCCGTCATCCGCCAGGCGAAGCGATAGACCGCGTCTTTGTGTTCGCGGTAGGCGGCCCGGATTTCGGAATCGTTCATCGCCATTCGCCTGTTCTCTCTGATCAGGGTTACCAGATCGGGCGTGTAAAGATACGGCGCACAGAAAATTAACCGTTCCCTTACACTCCGTGCCGTTGCGTACATAACGACCTTACACGCCTAGTGCATTCTGTGGCTACCTCGTAGCGAGATGCGGGGAGTACAAAGGGGAGACGAGAATGCGAAAGACGTTTTGGCTTGGTTTTGTCATGACAATAGCGGTCGCACAGGCTCAGGTGACCGTGGCCGAAGGTACCCGAGTGCGGGTCCGGCTAGACCAGGATGTGCACGCCGCTCCGGCTGGTCCGGACGGTTCGATCGCTCTATCGGTGGTAGAGCCGGTCGAGTTCGGGGCGAGCGTCGCCATCCAGACGGGGGCGGCAGTGCACGGTAAGGTGGTCACGGAGCCTTCATTCGACCTGGTGGTGGATCGCGTCCAACTGACGGACGGTACCTGGATCGGACTACGAACCCGAAAGCGGGCAGACGCACCGGTCGGGATGCTGGCCGCTGGAACTCGCCATCTGCGTGAGGGCACCGAGTTCGACCTCTACACCGACCAGGTGTCGACAACTGTCGTGGTGCCGCAGCTTCGCATCATCGATCGCACCGGTGAAGAAGCCGTGCGTGTGGCGACGCACTTCGTGGAGAGCGGAACGTCAATGAAGGTGATCCGCGACGGATATGCCTTCATGACCGCCTTCGGTATGGCCCTGGTTTTGCTGGGTGGCGTCTATCGGTGGTTCGGTGCGGCGCGGCGGTAGGCCTACTCGAACCGCAACCGCACGGTCACGGAGTAAGGCGCCGACTCGACAGAATTCGACACCTTCTTTTCGGCGTCGGTGCCGGCCATCGCTGGCTGCCTCGCCGATCGAAAGCCTGCCACGGCTCCGGCCGGCGCCACCTGAGACCGGGAGTAGCCGAGATCGAAAGCCCGTTCGTTGCGTTGGCCGTTGGACGCGATCTCGAAGGTGTAAGCGCTGCCGGGTTCCACGCGCTGCGACTGGAGAATCCTTGGCCCTTCGCTCAGCGTGATGGTCCCCGGCAGAGCCGCGGTGACTCTCAGACGGACTCGATCATTGCGGTCGACTTCGCCACCAAACTGGACCCAGGTTCCATCCCTCTGGAGCCGTTCGATTTGGTAGCGAAAGGGAGCCTCGGAGGAGACGGCCCCCGCCGCCCTGACCAGCTTGGCCTTCGCTGGTTCCGCGGGGGCCGCGGGAGCTGTGGCGGGGAGGGCCGGGACTGGAGCCGCTGCTGCTTCGGCTCGTAACTCCGGCGGCGGCTCCGAGAGCACCGCTGAGGCTGGAGCTTCTTGCTTGGGTGCGGAGACCGAGTCGGCCTTCATGGCCTTCTGTTGCGGAGCCGGCTTCGCGGCGGGCGTCGTGGGCATCGGGGCTTGGGTTCGAGCCCGTTCTTCCATCTGGATCGCCGGTGCTGGTCGTGTCTCAGCCACTTGCACCGGAGGCGGAGACGCCAGTTTGGTCTCGCGAGTTTGGAGCAGCAGCGCAGCCGCTACGAACCCGATGGCCGCAGTCGCCGTAGCCGCCATCGGAATCGGCTGGCCGATCCAAGCGACGAACCGCTGCCATGCTGAGGGCTTCGGCGCCAGATGCCCGAGCAGGCGCTGGCGAACCGCGGGGTCCGCGAGGAGTTCGCGCAGAGCGTCCTCGTCAGCGAGCGCATCGAACAGTTGCTGATCTTCGAGTGCCGCGCGGAACAGCGCATCGCGCTCGGCCGGAGTGAGCGAACCGGTCGCGTAGCCGCCGATCATTTGCTCGACTTCGCGCGGGTTCACTGCCACTTTCCTCCCATTTTCTCGAGGATCGCCTTGCGGCACCGGAAATCCCAAGTGTAGACCGTGTTCACCGTGGCCGCGCCGAGCGCCTGCCGGATTTGTTCGAAGGTGCGGCCCTCGAGCTTCATGCGGAAGATGTCGCGGCACCGGCCTTCCAGTTGGCTCAATGCGGCCGCCACGCGCTCTTCCAACTGCCTGCGAGCCACCAACGACTCGGCATCGGGCCGGCCATCGGAAAGCGCGAGTTCGGCCGCATCCACCGAGTTGAACTCGCCCCGGCGCGAGCCTTTTCTGCGCCAATCGGCGATCTTGTAGCGCAGGATCTGAAACGAGAGCGGGAGCAAATCTTCCAGCCGCTCGCGATCGCCGTATTTGGTTTCGAGCAGCAAGAGGACCTCCTGGACGAGGTCCTCGGCTGAGTCCCTCCCTATGTGAGATGCCGCGTAGGCCAGAATCCTTTCACGCAACAGGGCCAGGATCTGTTCCCGCGCGGCAGTCACTGGATTACCACTCGGCTACGGAGCCGTCCTCGTGGAACACGCGAGCCATGGAGCGCGTGCCGCCGAAGGGGTACTTCTTGAGCGCGTCCTCGGTGAGGTCGAAGCCGAGGCCGGGCTTGGTGGGCAGCGGGAACTTCCCGTTGACCATGCGCATGGCCGGGAAGCCGAGCCACTCGTGCCAGACCTTCTCCTTCATGTCGAGCTCGATTCCGGAGCAAATCTCCTGCACGAGGAAGTTCGGCGTGGCGGAGTCGGTGTGGACCGTGGCGAGTCCGCCAATGGGACCTTCGCAGGCGTGCGGCGCCATCGACACGCCAGAGGCATCCGCTAGCGCGCCAGCTTTCCAAAGCGCCGTGATGCCGCCCACGTGGTTGATATCGCACTGCAAGATATCGATCACGCCCATTTCGATGAGTTCCCTGCAGGAGTACGACGCGATGAGGCGCTCACCGGTTGCAATCGGCGTGGTGGAACGGCGCGAGATCCGCGCCATGGCCTTCACGTTCTCGGGCGGGCACGGCTCTTCGATGAAGAGCAGGTTCAACGGCTCCACTTCCTTGACGATGATCGAGGCGACCGAGGGGCTGGTCTTGGCGTGGAAGTCGACCGCAATGTCGATCTCGTTGCCGATCCCTTCGCGCAGCTTCTGGAGAGACTTGATGGCGCGATCGATCTTCGCGTTGGTTTCGATCCACTCGTAGTATCCGGGAATGCCGGTCTTGAAGCAGGTGATGCCGTTCTTCTTGGCTTGCTCGCGAGTTTCGGCGAGTGCCTCTGGAGTGTTGCCGCCGCGCAGGTGATAGTAGCCGCGCACCCCTTGCGAATCGAACGGACCGCCCAAGAGTTTGTACACAGGCATGCCGAGAAGCTTGCCGCGGATGTCCCACAGCGCTTGGTCGATGCCCGAGATCGCCGAACCGATCACCGGGCCAGCGCGATAGAAGCTGTGCACGTACATCGATTGCCAGTGATGCTCCACGAGCATGGGGTCGGCGCCGATGAGCAGTTCCTTGAAGTCATTGACGCATGACATGACTGCCGCGGCTTTGCCTTCGAGCGTTCCCTCGCCCCAGCCGACCACGCCTTGGTTGGTTTCGATTTTGACGAACACGTAGGGGCGGTCGGAGTCAGGCGTGAGCGAAACGCCGAAGGCCTTGACGTTGGTGATCCGAACCTTGGAGCCCACTTTGTCGAACGCTTCCGCGCCCACGGGTCGTGAGGTTGCACCTTGGACGAACGGAGCGCATCCGCAATCGGCGGCGGCTTTGAGCGCAGGCGCGGCGGCAGCGAGTCCGGTGAAGAAATGACGGCGTTTCATCAGGCACGCTCCTGGTAGCGCTCGAGCGCTTGTTCGTTGACGCGGATCCCGAGGCCCGGTCCCGTGGGCAGGGTGAGGAAGCCCTTGGTCACCGTCTCGATGTCGCCGGCGATGGCCTTGCGCATTTCCTGATCTTTGGGATCGGGCGGAGTGGGTACTTGTTGGATGAAGAAGTTGGGGATGCTCGCGGCGAGATGGAGCGCGGCCGCGGTGGCGATGGGTCCGCCATCGTGATAGGGCGCGACGGCCACGTAGTAAACTTCGCCAACGGCAGCGATGTGGCGGATCTGGGTGATGCCGTGGGTTGCGAGATCGGGACGGAGCAGGTCCACGCAATCTTCGCGCAGAAGGTTGAGGAACTCGCCGGGCTCGGCCAAACTGCGGCCGAAGCCGAGCGGGGTGACCGACTCGGCGGAGATCTTCTTGACCGCACCGAGGTTGACGAGGCGGCAGGGTTCTTCCAACCAAAGGGGGCGGTTGCGTTCGAGCTCCGCCGCGATGGTCTGCGCGTCGCCAGCCACGAGCCGAGCGCCGCCGTCGAGAATGAAATCGGTTTCCGGCGAAGCGGCGCGACGCATGCGCTGCATCAGCGTGACGGCTTGTTCCACGTAGGGCTTGCCCGCGTTGCGCCAAGGATTCGGAGGCGTGGAGACCGCGATGGCCTTGAAGCCCGCGTTCTGGGCTCGTTCGAGCCCTGCCGCGCCCTCGAGCGCAGTGAATGCACGCGCCTTGTTGCGCGTGGGGCCGCCTAGCACCTGATAGGTGGGCGCCTTCGCGGCTTGGCCGAGGATGTCGAGTTGCGCAATGTTGACGGCCGAGCGAATGCGCGGCACTTTGACGAGCCTGCGCCATGTTGTCTCATGTGCGGAAGCGCTCGAGCCGATGACGATCGCCTTGGCATCGTTGAGATCTCGGATGCCGATCTCGCCGCACTCGCCGTATCCGCGAAGTCCGGAAGCGGTGGTGGCTCGCAGCACCGTGTAGCGGCGTCCGGAAACGGGTTCCCGGAGCGGCCAGATTGTAAGGTCGCGGATGGCGAGCGGATCGTCTTGCGCCGAAGATGCCTGCATGGCGACCAGCGATTGCAGACGAACCCGGCGCATCAAAGTTGCGTGCGTCATTGCCGAAGTATACTACTTGCCATGAAATCCCTTGCCTTGTGCTTGCTGGCCAGTGTGCCCGTGTTTTGCGGCGTGGACGAGTTCAACGGACGCTGGAACATCAAGCCCGCGAACGAACCGCGCGGGCGAGCATGGTGGCTGGAGGTGAAGGATGCGGGATCGAAGAACATCAGCGGTTCGTTCGTCGGCGCACCCGGCGGGCAATTGGACACGGTTCCCAAAATCTCGATCGAAGGAAATGAACTGGTGTGGGTGTTCGAGCGCAATTGGCGCGGTGATGTGATCAAACGCAAGGGCGTGTATCGCGCGAAGATCGTCAACGGGGCGTTGACCGGATATCACGAGATCGAAGGGATTGCCGGATCGCGTGTCACCTTCACTGGCAAGCGTGCTCCGGCGCTGCGAGACAAAGACGACGGGTCTTGGAAGAAGGGCCGAGCGGTCGAGTTGTTCAATGGGCGGGACCTGGGCGGATGGTCTTCCGCCGTCGCCGGGCGCGGGGTGGAATGGCGCGTGGAGAACGGCCTCATGAAGAACAATGACAAAGCGGCCGACATCGTCTCGGCGCAGAGGTTTTGGAATTTCCAGCTGCACATCGAATTCCGCGTGGCGCAGCATAGCAACAGCGGTGTGGGGTTGCGTGGACGGTATGAGATCCAGATCTTCGGCGACCACGGCGAGGCTCCGTCGCAACACGGGAATGGTGCGTTGTACAGCCGGATCACGCCTGCTGTGAATGCCACTCTTGCGCCGGACCAATGGCAGGTATACGACATCACGCTGGTTGGCCGGGAACTCACGGTGGTGTTGAATGGGAAAACGCTGATCGATCACAAGGAAGTGGCCGGGTTGACTGCAATGGCAACTGATCCGAATGAAGATCAGCCGGGTCCACTGACGTTGCAGGGCGATCACGGTCCGGTGGAGTTTCGCAAGATCACGGTGACGCCGCTTGTTCGATGACGGCGCCTGGGTGGGCGATCCGAGCCAGCGGGACTGAAGTCCCGCGCAGGCTGAAAGCCTGCCCCACATCGCTGCAGGCAGTTGCGGGTACCCGCCAGGTCCAAACTGAACCGTTACGTTCGCTCGATAGCGAGGCGCGAACGTGCGGTGAGAGCAAGCACGATCGCGGACACGACACAGGCCAACGCGACCCACTGCAGCAAGCCCGCGAACCCGACCGTACCCTTGAGCGCACCGGCCAGATAGATCATGATTGCGGCGGAAATTCCTCCCACCATGTTGAGCACGCCCGCGCCCATGCCGAAGTTGGCACGATCGATCACGTCGTAGGATGCGGCGAACACGTTGGCCACCATGAATCCAGAGCAGGCTCCGTAGGCTGCGGCCCAGATGCGCGCCATGTCGAGCGAGGTTGCCGCGAACGTGAGATATCCGAATGGGGCACTGAGCAGCACGCCCGCTGCTGCGACATAGAATCGCGCTGCTGGCGTGAGTTTGATCAATCGATCGGCGAGTGCAGCACCCGCAACGACGCCAAGTCCACAGCTTGCCTGAACGAAGATGGTGGCGTTGAATCCGCTGGATGTCATCGAGAGGCCGTATCGTTCGTAGAGGAAGGCCGGGAACCAGGCATAGAAGGTCCAGAGCATGGCGCAGAAGGCGAAGAAAGCCGCGCACAAAGCGGCGTAACATCGCGAGGAGAATAGCGCCGCCGCTTGGCGGAATGAGAAGGGCGCAGGCTCCGCGGGAGGTGGCGATGGCGGCAACTGACGCAGGAGCAGGAGTGAATACGCGACGCCAGCAGCCGTCGCAATGCCGAAGCCGATCCGCCAACTGTAGTTGTCGGCCATCCAACCGCCGTACCAACCTCCCGCGACGATCCCGGCGAGTTGCGCGGATTGATGGATGCCGAGGGCTTTGGATCGTGTGGCATCACCATGTGCGGCTGCGAGCAGACCCACGGCGGCTGGATAGTAGAGCGCTTCGGTGACGGCGACCACGCTTCGCCACATGAGGAAGACCGCGATGGATCCGGCGAGCCCGCAGCCGAGCGTGGCGACGCTCCACAGCGCCATGCTCGCGACGATCATGCGGTCACGGCGCCAAAGATCAGCGAAGCGGCCGGCAATCGGCATGCAGAAGGAGTAGATCCAACTGAACACGCCTCCGATCAGGCCGAGCTGCGAGTCTGTGAAATGAAGATCGGACTTCAGGGCAGGGAAGATCGAGTAGACCATCTGCCGGTCCACGTAGTTGATCCCGAGTGCGAACCACAGGTATGCGACTAGGATGAAGCCCGCCCGCGTGTTGGTCACTCCAGATCTTTCCGATTGGTGCGCGAGTATTCGGCGAGTGCGTCGAGATTGATGTCGATGCCAAGGCCCGGAGCGCTCGGAATCGCCAGCATGCCGTCGGCGTCGAGGCGCCAGGGTGTTGCGACGATCTCATCGATGAAGGGCGAGCCCGTCAGGTACTCGACAAGGTCAGTGTCTTGGAAGGCGGATGCAAGCTGCAGATCGGCAGCGAGGCCGACGGTGGTGTTCCACCCGTGCGGAATGAAGCGGACCCCGTAGTCACGAGCCATCGTTGCGATGCGGCGCTCTTCGCTGATGCCGCCGCACTTGGTGACGTCGGGTTGGACGATGTCGAACGCGCCGGCTCGCAGCCATGGTTCGAATGACTGGCGGCGGGTGAGAACTTCGCCGCCGGTGATGGCAACGCGTGAGGCGCGGCGGAGAGCGACGAAGTCTTCGAGCGCATCGGGATGGAGCGCTTCTTCGAACCAATCGACTCGATATTCGGCGAGCATGTGCGACGTGTTGACAGCCCACTTGTAGTTTCCGCGCCAGAACGCGTCACTGCCGCCGGCGTCGACCATCAGCATCGACTCCGGACCCACTGCCTCACGTGCCGCGCGCACGATGGCTTCGTCGGTTTTGGCGTCGCGGCGTCCGAAGGGGCCCCAGCCGATCTTGAACGCGCGAAATCCTTGGGCTTTGACGGGGAGAAGTTCGCCGGCCATTCTTTCGGGTTCGCGCATGAGGAGCGAAGCGTAGGGTCGAACGCGCTCGCGATAGCGGCCACCGAGGAGCCTTCCGGCGGGTTGGCCGGTGGCTTTGCCGAGAATGTCCCAGAGTGCTATGTCGATGCCGCTGATGGTGTGCGTGATGGATCCGCCGCGCCCGAGCCAGAAGCTGTTCTGATGGAGTTTCTCGGTGACGCGCTCTGGCTCGAGCGCGTTCTCACCGTGGTAGAGCGGGCGCAGAATGTCGAGCGAGGCGTTGACGAGATTCTCGCTGGTGAAGACGCTGCCCCAGCCAGTGAGGCCGGTGCCGGTTCGAATGCGGATCAGCGTGTGGACGCAATCTTCGGGTTGCAGTTCATTGGACCAGCCTCCCTCGGGAGTCTTGCCACGGAGTCCGAACGCGCGGACGTCGACGATTTTCATAGATCATCGATTATCCGTCATCCAGGGGACTGGGTGGAGCTCGGACTCGAGGCGGTCTTCCTCGTCATTATCGAGTGCGGCGAAGAAGTCGAGGCCAGTGAGCCGCTCGACTTCATCGACGGTCGCCGCGAAGCCGGCTGGGGCGGCATGCTCGATTGCGGCATTAGGAACGATGGCCGCAAACATGATCTTCTCGTTGCCTCGGATGGCGAGCACGACTTTAAAGGTGTGGGTCGGTACTGCAACGAGGCCTTCACCGATGTACTGGACTTTTGTAGCGGCGAAGATCGGTCCGGTGAAGACGTAGACGACATCGGATTGCGCGGCGAGTCTGCGGACTGCATTCTCGATCGCGAGCCAAACGCCGCCGTTCGCTCGTTGCACTTGCGGGACGGCGTTCGAGAGCACGAAGGTGGCGCGAATGGAGTCGTCCGACCAAGCCATGTCTTCGGCGGGGACCATGTGGCCGCGCGAGAGTCCGCTGTTGCGGTAGTCCGAGTTGCGCGCGGCTCCCGTCAACTCGGGGTCCTGACGAAAGTGCTTCGGCCGAGCGGAGGTTCCGCCGAGTTGCGACGGCAGGAGTTCGTATGCGGTCCAGGACGGGACGTGGAGAGCGGAGTCATGGCAGAGGACGAAGTACGTCCGGTCGGCGAGTTCGGAGTGAGAGGAACTGCAGGCGGGAAGGCCGAAGCGCGCTGGTTGCGCGGTGAGGATCTGGAGGGCGGCGAAGAGGAGAGCAAAAATCTTCATCACAAGAAGAAGATCGGTTCAAGAAAAACATTTCTTTAGGAAATGTTTGAAACATTTATTTTCGAAGGGTTCGAATCGGATTCGTTTTGGGAGGTGGACCCGGAGCCCAGCCAAGCCCCGCTGTTGGCGTAGCCGAGTGCGCGGCGCGGGAACTCGGTGTCTTGGCGGATGCGCGCCGGCCGGACAGCGGTTCCCTCGTAGATTGTCCGGCGGCGGCTCCGCCTAGATCCCCCACTCGCACCGGACCGTGCGGCGCGAGAGAGAAGACCGATGGAGCCTCATCCGCGGGCGGCGAGCATCTTCTCGACGTACTTGGCCAGCACATCGCACTCGATATTGATCCGATCGCCCGCCAAACGCCGCTGCAGGTTCGTGCGCGCGTACGTGTGCGGGATGATCGTGACGGCGATCTCGCCCGGTTCGGCGCGGGCGACAGTGAGGCTGATGCCGTCGAGCGCCACCGATCCCTTGTAGACGAGATAGCGTTCGAGCTCCGGCGGTACGCGCACGCGCAGCCACCAGTTGCCGTCACCCAACGCGTCGAGAGCCGTGACTGCTCCAGTGCCGTCCACGTGGCCCTGCACGATATGTCCGTCGAGCCGGCCGCCGGCTGCCAGAGGCCTTTCGAGATTCACGAGATCACCCGGCTTCAAGTCGCCGAGGTTGGTCCGAGCCAGAGTTTCAGGAGCCAAATCGGCCGAGAATGTTCCGGACCCGAGTTCCACCGCGGTGAGACAAACTCCGTTGACGGCGATGCTGGCCCCGAGTTTCGCATCATCGAGCATCGGTCCACAGTGAACGCGCAAGCGGCCTGCAACACAAGACTCGACAGTGCCCGTCGCTTCGATGATTCCGGTGAACATCAGTGTTTTTCTACCCAGGCTTCCACGGCGAATTCGGTTTCGGTGATGGAGTGGAGCTTCACATTGCGGAACTGAATCGCATCGGCCCGGCGAAGCCGGCCGGTACCGCCGGCGACCGGAAGCGACTGCATGCCTCCGAGGATTTTCGGCGCGTAGTAGAAGAAGATCTTGTCGACCGCGCCCGACTCGAGCGCGGCCCAGTTGACCTTGCTTCCCGCTTCGATCATCAGCGAGAGGCGGTTGTCTTCGGCGAGATAGCGAACGAGTCCGGCGATGTCGGTGCGGCCGGAAGGATGATCGCTCACCAACACTCGGACACCATGCTGTTCGAGCGCTTTCCTTCGCTCGGCGGAGGCAAGGGAAGTCGTAACCACGAGCACATCGTCATCCGCGCTCTCCACCATTTTCGAGTGCATCGGGATGCGCAATTGCGAGTCGAGAACGATGCGCAGGAGCGGGCGGCTGCGGGGAAGTCCCGAGCGGTCGGTCAGGAGGCAATCGTCGGCGAGCAGCGTTCCGATGCCGGTGACGATCGCATCCGAACCATGGCGAAGATGCTGCACGTGCAGCCTGGCGAGATCGCTGGTGATCCATCCGCGATTGTCTTCCGGCGCGGCGATCTTGCCGTCGAGAGTCAGGGCGGCTTTCAAAGTAACCAGTGGACGACCGGTACGCATGAAATGAGCGAACGGCTCGTTGAGAGCTTCGGCTTCGGCCTCGAAGGAAGAATCGAACTCCACGGGCACACCGGCTGCGCGCAGGGCATCGGCGCCCTTGCCGGCAACCAACGGATTGGGATCGCGCATCGCCGCGACTACGCGAGTAACGCCCGCTTCGATGAGCGCACCTGTGCACGGCGGAGTACGGCCATGGTGGCAGCAAGGTTCGAGCGTCAAATAGACAGTGGCGCCACGCGCAGACGCACCGGCGTCTTCGAGCGCCATGATCTCGGCGTGCTTCTTGGCTTCCCAAGTGTGGAACCCGCGCCCGGCGACCACGCCATCCTTGACGACGACCGCGCCAACCATCGGATTGGGGCTCGCCAGACCGTAGCCCTTGCGGGCTTCGGTGAACGCCTCGGACATTGCTGCCTGTGGAGAGATCATTCGAAGATGGATTGAACGAATTTTTCGGGCTCGAACGGAAGTAGATCATCGGCTTGTTCGCCGACTCCGATGAAGCGCACGGGCAGGCCGAGCTCTCGCACGATCGCGACGACGACACCGCCTTTTGCAGTGCCGTCGAGCTTGGTCAATACGATGCCCGTCACTCCACTCGACTCGGTGAATTTGCGAGCTTGTTCGAGCCCGTTCTGTCCCGTTGTCGCGTCGAGCACCAGCAGCACCTCGTGAGGCGCATCGGGAATGACTCGGCTGGCTGTGCGCCGCATCTTTTCGAGCTCACTCATCAGGTTGCTTTTGGTGTGTAAGCGGCCGGCGGTGTCCACAATAATGACGTCGGTGCGGCGTGCTTGGGCGGCTTTCAGTGCGTCGAACAGGACCGCACTCGGATCAGAACCTTGTTGCTGGCGAATGATGTCGGTGTGGGTGCGCTCGGCCCAAACTTCGAGTTGTTCGATCGCCGCGGCGCGGAACGTATCCGCCGCGCAGAGCAGCACGTTCTTTCCTTCATTTTGATAGAACCGCGAAAGCTTTCCGATCGTGGTGGTCTTGCCGACGCCGTTGACGCCGACGATCATCAGTACCAAGGGCGGGGCAGCGGGCTTGTTCCAAGGGCGGTCAGAACCTTGCAGCACTTCGAGAAGGTGCTCGCGGATCAGATTCTTCAACTCGCCGGCGTCATTGACGAGCTTGCGATCGACGCGCTGGCGGATGCGCTCGAGAATTTCCGTGGTGGTACGGATTCCGATGTCGGCGGCCACCAGACGGTACTCGAGCTCTTCGAGCAGATCGGCATCGATCTCCTTCTTGCCGGAAATGGTATCTTCGATCGCTTCCATCAGCCCGGCGCGGGTCTTTTGGATGCCGTGCTTGAGGCGATCGAGGAGGCTGGTTTTGGGTGCGGGCGGAGCTTCCGCGGGCTCCGGCTTCTTGCCGCCGAACAACGATTCCAACATGTATCGTTTGAATTTTACATTGTACCCGTTGCGCTACAATTACTTTGGCCATGCAACGAATTGGCCGCTACGAGATCCTTGGGGAGTTGGGCCGGGGCGCGATGGGCGTGGTTTTTCGCGCCGAAGACCCGGTGATCGGCCGGACCGTAGCGATCAAGACAATCCGCCTCAGCGCTGTGTCGAGCCCCGATGAACAGCGCCTCCTCCGCGACCGGCTCTTTCGAGAAGCGCGATCGGCGGGTGTGCTCGCGCATCCGAACATCGTGACCGTGTACGACATCGGCGAAGACGGAGAGCTGGCGTTTATCGCCATGGAGTTCGTGGCGGGTTCGACGCTCGAAGAGGTGAGCCGGCGCGGCCAGCCCTTGACGATTCCAACATTGATGAGCATCCTGCGCGAGGTGGCTTCCGCGCTGGACTATGCGCACGGCAAGGGGATCGTGCATCGCGACATCAAGCCGGGCAACATCATGATCGCCGAATCGGGAGCGGCCAAGATCACCGATTTCGGCGTAGCGAAGATCGCCTCGCAGCGAGTGACGCAGACGGGCCTGGTGATGGGCACTCCGAGCTACATGTCGCCGGAACAAATCGAAGCCAATGACCAAGTGGACGGCCGTTCCGACCAGTTCTCTCTCGGAGTGATCGTCTACGAGATGTTGACCGGCGACAAGCCGTTTTCGAGCGAGAGCCTCCCCGGGTTGTTATTGAAGATCGTACGGTCGGGACCCGAGCCCGCACACAAGTTGAACGCCACGCTCAGCGAAGGTGTGAGCACGGTGATCGACCGTGCGTTGGCCAAGAATAAGGTTGACCGTTACCCGACGTGCGGAGCTTTCGTGCAGGACTTGAACTCGGCGATCGAGGCGTGCGGGATCAGCCAAGCGGTGCAAGCGGAGGTTTCTCCGGATTCGCCGACCGCAATGGCAACGACCCCGTTCAAGAAGTCTGGGACGGCAAACCCGGCAACTTCCAGTCCGGTAACAAAAACTCCCACGCAGGCGCCTGCTCAGCCTCCGGTGCAAGCACCGCCTGTCGCAACAGTGCAGTCGCTGCCTCCGTTGCAGCGGCGTACGCTGATGGAGGAAGTGGCGCCTGAAACGAGCGGCGCAAAGAAATGGATCGGAGCCGTGGCAGCCATCGGATTGCTGGGCGCAGTGGGGTTCGGCGTGATGCGGTATCTCGCAAGGCCAGCCGAGGCCGTGCCCGTGGAGCCGGAGCCGCCCAAAGTGAGCGCTTCCACCGCGCCTGCGAAGCCATCGCCCTCGATTCCCGCGCCACCGGCTCAGGTAACTCCCACCAGCACGTCTCCAGTCGCTGCGCCGGCGGTGGAAACTCCGAAGCGGCCGCCAGCTCCCGTGGCTCCCGCAGAGCAACACCCGGCGGAAGTGAAGTCGGCGATTGTCGAGTTTTCGTCCGTGCCCGCCGGAGCGAAAATGCGAGTGGACGATACGAGCGACGGCTGCACCACACCTTGCTCGCTCGAAGTAGCCGCGGGCCGGCATGTGTTTCGATACGAGTTGGCCGGCCACCATCCGACTGTCAGCGTTGTCGTGGTTCCGCAGGAAACGAAATCTTTCGTGCGAATGGAAGCGGCCACGGGGACGTTGATCGTGATGTCGACTCCAGCGGGCGCCGACGTCTTCGTGAACGGCGAGGGAAAAGGCAAGACGCCGGCCACGATCAAGCTGACCGCTGGGAAGATCCGGATCGAAGTGAAGAAGGATGGATTGCCCGATCGGGTGCGCGAGATGGAAATTCGAGACGGTGAATTCGCCACGTACGAAGTGACCTGGAAATAGACGCTGCTGCGCGGAAGGCGTAAAATCGTCTCATGCTCCGCGCCTCTGTTCTGTTTCTCTTGCCGGTCGCCGTGGCTTCGGCCGAAGGACTGCACTGGAGCCAGTCGGGCTTTGACGCATCGGCCGCTGGCTGGACCAAATGGTCTCCACGCGAAGAGATTGCGCCGAAGATGTTCGTCGATACGCGGTATGACTTGGGCGACGCGGGCGCGCTCGCGATTTCGGGTTCGAGCAACGCGGCTGCCTACGGAGCTTGGGAACGGCGCTTCGACGGGATCGCACCGGGGCAATGGTTTCGCTTTCAAGGACACTATCGAAGCGAAGGCGTTTCGCATCGGAACCTTCGTGTGGTGGCGAGGCTCGATTGGATCCGCGCCGATGGCAAGCGCGCGGGGCAACCTGAGTATGGATACCGGGAATCGTGGGCCGGTGATTGGCGCAAGGTCATCATCGAAGCTCCGGCGCCCGAGCGCGCAGTGGCGGTGAAGATCCAGCTCTTTCTGCAGAACGAGCCGCAAGGGACGGTCTGGTGGGACCAACTCTCGCTGGAGCAGGTCAAAGCGCCCGCGCCGCGCCCGGTAAAGGTTGCCTCAGTCAACTTTCGCCCGTCGCGCAGTGCCTCTTCGGCCGAGAGCGTGGCCAAGTTCATCGAACTGAGCGAGAAGCAGGTTCCGGCGGGAACCGACGTGATCCTGTTGCCGGAAGGCGTCACCATCGTGAGCACGGGAAAGAAATACGCCGACGTTGCTGAGTCCGTGCCTGGACCCACCACGGCGAAGTTGGGCGAATTGGCTCGGGCGAAGAACGCTTGGGTGGTCGCCGGACTCTACGAGCGAGAGGGCGCGACGCTCTACAATACGGCGGTTCTGATTGACCGCAAGGGCCAGTTCGCCGGCAAATACCGAAAGGTGTATCTACCGCGAGAAGAGGTGGAAGGCGGCCTGACTCCAGGCTCTGAGTACCCGGTGTTCCGGACGGATTTCGGCACCGTGGGGGTCATGATCTGCTGGGACCTCCAGTACGCCGATCCGGCGCGGGCCTTGGCTCTGCGGGGCGCCGAACTGCTGCTGGTCCCGATCTGGGGCGGAAACGAGGTGCTGGGCAAGGCCAGGGTGATCGAAAACCGGGTGTTTCTGGCCTCCTCCGGATACGACTATCCCACCTACGTGATGGATCCAGATGGCGAGGTGCTGTCGCAAGCCCGGCAGAACGGCACGGTGGCCTATGCCCAGATCGACTTGGCCCGGCGCTACGCGGATGAGTGGCTGGGGGACATGAGGGGCCGGTTCTTCAAGGAGCTCCGGACGGACGTGGCTGCCGGCTCAGGTCATTGAGGCCAGAATGCGCCCAGAGAGCCCCCTCCGGGGCCGGAATCGGGGCTAGAACGCTCCGCCAAGACACCGGCGACACTCCGCGGGCCCCGTCGCCGAGAGCCCTCTAGAAACGAAAAGGAGCGGCCGCGAGGACCGCTCCCTTCGTCTGATGTTCATTGGGAGAATCAGGATCAACGGAAAACGCAACCGTTGAAACCCTTTGTGATTTGGATATTAGGGCTAGGGCGAAACGAAGTCAAGGGGAAATGCGGACAAAAATTTCGGACGCGCAAGATCCACGGATTCAGGCGATTACCGGAAGTGCTACGAATCGTCGCGCTGGGCCGGTTGCGCTTCGAAGGGGCTTGCCGATGCCCGCGGTTCGGCTCTAAGAGACCGATTCGATTAGGCTTATCGAACCGGGCGAGAAGCGCCGGAAACTACTTTTCCCCGATGCGAAGCGACACCATCGGCTCATCGTCTGGCTGCCCGGTGAGCCGCCTCCAGCCGATCCGGATGGCTGCGTATCCGACGCCGGCAAAGACTGTAAACGCGACCAGTATCCCGATGAGAATGAAGATGTTGAGCAGCATGTCCCCAGGATTCTGGGGCGGCCCGGCGGGCGCTTCGTTGAGCGTCACCGTGGCCTGATAGTTGACTTTGGCAAGTAATCTCTCGGACTCGTCCGCGCTCGGTGATCCCAGGGTCAGCGCCACCAGCGGACCGGTCCGTTTGACCACCGTTCCGGGGATCTTTTGAAACTCTACGGCTCGTTCCCTGGCCATCTGGGGGGTTGGATAGGAGAAGATGGCGAGCTTGACGGGGCCCTTCGGAGACTGGTAGGCGGCCAGTTGGCCTTCGGCTCCGGACGAGAAGGCCGCCACGGAAGGGGCCACGCCGGGGAGGAACTTGTCGAGGGAGGTAGGCCCGATAATATACCGCTCCGAGGACGGGACTAGACCCGTCGCCGGAAGGTACCCCGGGAGGGAAGGGAGGGCGGATTGGTCCAGGCGGGCCAACTGGACATGGAGAATGTCCAACTGCTGCTGGGTGGGGAGCCGGCCGTCGAAATCCAGCACGTAGTTCCCTTTCAGCAGGAACACCCGGTTGTCGAACTCGACGCCGATCTTCTCGAGCTTGGTCTGCCGCCCACCGGCGGGTTTCAGCCATTGGTACACGGCCAGGGCGTTGGTGGGATCCTTGAGGCGGTAGCCGGTGGCCTTGAAGCCGGGGTATTCGGCCTGCTCGGCCGCTTCCAGTCCATACTCCTGCCAGACCGGCAAATCGGGGGGAGTGACACTCTTCACCGCAGAGCGCTTCAGATCCCAAAGCTGCTCGGGCCAGATGCCGGCCGCCAGGGGCATTGCGCAGGCAATCGCAACCGCGATCAGGAGCCGTGGCATTTCTTGTATTTCTTTCCGCTGCCGCAAGGACAAGGATCGTTTCGGCCGACGCTCTTGTTCTTGTTCATCACCTGCTTGGTCTGGTTCTCGGTGGTTGGGCCCACGTACTGGATGGCGTCGAGCTCCTTCTGCTTCTTGCGCTCGATACTGCGCGTGAAATCGAGGATCGATTCCTGCGCCGCGGCCCGGTCTTCGGCGCTCGCACCGTTGACGTGCGCCACGCCGTTCGGCGGCGCGCCATCCGGCGAGGTTGCCGTCTCCTCGTCTTCCTCGAATTCCTCTTCTTCCTGATACGGGAATCCGGTGGACTCGGCGGCCTGAATGAAATAGAGGTAGCGGACCGTCTCGTCTTCCACGCGGTCACGCATGGCCTCGTAGAGCGAGAACGACTCCTTCTTGTACTCGACCAGCGGATCCTTTTGTCCGTAACTGCGGAGCCCGATGCCTTCGCGCAAGTGGTCCATGCTGAGCAGGTGATCTTTCCACTGCGCGTCGATCACGTTGAGCATGATGATGCGCTCGGTCTCGCGCATCAGATCTTTACCAAGCAGGTTTTCCTTGTCGGCGTAGCGCCGTTCCAGTTGCTCGTAGATTTGGCTTTCGATCTCGGCTCGGGGCATGCCGGAATACGAGTCGATTGGGATGGTGACGCCGAAGTGCGTGAGGATATCCGACTGCAGCGCATGCAAGTCCCACGAGCCGGGCTTGGCATCGCCTGGCAAGTGCGTCTCCATGTAGCCGCCCAGGATGCCCTTGGCGTAGCCGAGGATGGTCTCGCGCATGTCGCCGCCCTCGAGCAGACTCCGGCGCAGCGCATAGATCGCCTTGCGCTGCTTGTTCATCACGTCGTCGTATTCGAGCAGGTGTTTACGGGCGGCGAAATGCTGTGCCTCGACTGCTTTCTGCGCGCCGGCGATCTGTTTGCTGATCAGCTTCGACTCGATCGGCACGTCTTCTTCCATGCCGAAGCGGAGCATGAGGTTCTGAATCTTGTCTCCGCCGAACAACCGCATCAGGTCGTCTTGCAGCGAAAGATAGAAGCGCGAGGAACCAGGATCGCCCTGGCGTCCGGCGCGGCCGCGAAGCTGGTTGTCGATACGGCGGGACTCGTGACGCTCGGTCCCGAGCACGTGCAGGCCGCCGGCAGCCACTACCTCGTCGTGTTCGCGATCGGTCTGTTCCTTGTACTTGGCGAGAGCCGCGGCCCATTCTTGCGGAGCCATCTGATCGGCGTCGATGCCCTGCTTACGCAGGTTCTCGCGAGCCATGAACTCGGCATTGCCGCCGAGCAAGATGTCGGTACCGCGGCCGGCCATGTTGGTGGAGACGGTCACGGCGCCCTTGCGTCCGGCCTGCGCGATGATGAACGCTTCCCGCTCGTGGTTCTTGGCGTTCAAGACCTCGTGCGGAACATGCATCTTCTTGAGCAGCGCCGAAAGCCGTTCCGACTTCTCGATCGAGATCGTACCTACCAGCACCGGCTGCCCCTTGGCGTTGAGTTCCTTGATCTCCTTGGCGGCGTTGCGGAACTTCTCTTCTTCGGTTCGATAGACGATGTCCACCTGGTCTTTGCGGACCATCGGGCGATGGGTGGGAATCGCCAGCACATCGACGTTGTAGGTCTTGGCGAACTCCGCCGCTTCTGTATCGGCCGTACCGGTCATGCCGGCCAGCTTCTTGTACATACGGAAGTAGTTCTGGAAGGAGATGGTGGCGAGCGTTTGATTCTCGCGCTCGATCTTGACGCCTTCCTTGGCTTCCACGGCCTGGTGCAATCCGTCGCTCCAGCGGCGGCCCGGCATCAGACGGCCGGTGAACTCGTCGACGATGATCACCTCGCCGTCTTTCACCACGTAGTCTTTGTCGCGGTGATAGAGCACGTGCGCCCGCAGCGCCTGCTGCACGTGGTGGTTGATTTCGATGTTGGCGGGATCGTAGAGATTGTCCACGCCGAGGAGCCGCTCGCACTTGAGCACGCCCTCTTCGGTAAGCGCGACGCTACGGTGCTTCTCGTCCACCGTGTAGTCGCCCGTGGTGTACTTCTCGCCGGGTTCCTTGCCTTCGATCACTTCACCGCGAATCAGCTTCGGGATGATCCGGTTGATGCGGTAATACTTGTCGGTGGACTCTTCGCTCGGGCCGGAAATGATCAGTGGCGTGCGCGCTTCGTCGATCAGGATCGAGTCCACTTCGTCGACGATGGCGTAGTTGAGTTCGCGCTGTACGCAGTCGCCGAGGCGAAACTTCATGTTGTCGCGCAGGTAGTCGAAGCCGAACTCGTTGTTGGTGCCGTAGGTGATGTCGGAGTGGTACGATGCGCGGCGTTCGTCGTCATCGAGCCCATGTACGATCACGCCCACCGTCAGGCCCAGGAATTTGTACAACCGCCCCATCCACTCCGAGTCGCGCTTGGCCAAGTAATCATTGACCGTGATGACGTGGACACCCTTGCCCGACAGCGCATTCAAATAGACTGCGAGCGTGGCGACAAGGGTCTTGCCTTCACCGGTTCGCATTTCGGCGATCTTGCCGCGGTGCAGCGCGATGGCGCCGATCAACTGCACGTCGAAGTGGCGCATGTTGAGGGCGCGGCGGCCACCCTCGCGGCACACGGCGAATGCGTCGATCAGGATGTCGTCGAGCGAGGCGCCTTGCTCGAGCCGGGAGCGGAACTCCGCCGTCTTGCCGGCCAACTCGGAGTCGGAAAGCTGCTGGACCTGGGGTTCGAGTTGGTTGATGGCCGATACGAGCGGCACGATCTTTTTGATTTCGCGCTCGTTTTTGGTGCCGAAAATCTTGGCAAGAACTTTGTCGATGACCATATACGCGGGGGAAGGGCGCTACTACCAGTCTAGCAGCGCGTTCCGCCGCCGGACACTGTCAAGCCGCGTGCGGGATTTCGACTTCGATGTAGCTGCCAGGCACGGAAGCATTCAGGGCAGCGACAATTCCATTCAGACGAAGACGAGGACGAACATCAGGCCACTGCTGATTACTCAGCACGACAGTCGCGATCCTGCGTCCGGTGAGATTCAGCCGGTAGCGGATGTTCCTGCCGGTGCTCAGGAGGGGATCGTACCCGGCAGCCTCGGTTTCCAGTAGGAGTTTTCGCGAAATCGGATTCGGCGTGCCGTTGTCGAACAAGATTCTCATCCCGCCAGAACAGGAGCCCTCTCCAGGCTCTGAGTGGCGAAGTGAATGACCGCACGCACTTCGGCCTCGGTGACGTCAAAGACCTCGGTGATCTCCTTCAGGGAGAGACTGGCTTCGAGATTCTCGAATGGTTTGGACCGGCATGCGAGTGCCCTTCAGAACCCAAGCTCCACTGACCTTGCCCGGGACGCTCTCTACAGCCGCGCAACGGGACCAATCGAGTTGCGCCATCCCAACCTTACCCGACCTCTTCGTTCGCCCGGCGCAGTAGCGCGCGGAAATAGGCGATGCAGTAGGCGAGCCCGGCGCGATGGTCCGCGCCGTCTCCGGCAAGTGGCGGAATGTGATCGGGCACGATGCCGTCGTTGTACTTCACCTGGCGCAGCGCCTTCATCACCTGGTACATGTCGGTGTAACCTTCATCAGGATAGGTCTCGTGAAACACCGGCAGCGGCGAACTCACGTTGCGGAAGTCGATATCGAACAGCCGGCCGCGGCTGCCGAAATCGTGGATCATGCCGAAGACGTCTTTCCCCATCCGGTCTCCGCCTTCCATCCACGTGCCCACGCAGAGACGCAGTCCCCAGTGCTTGCTCGATCCAGCGATCTTCTCCGCTCGTTTGTATCCATCGTAGTGGACGAAGAGCTTCGCCACGCCGTTCATCTTCGCGAGCGGTGGATCATCCGGATGCAACGCCATCTTGACGTTCGACTCCTCGGCCACCGGAAGCACGGCCTTCATGAAGTACGTATAGTTGGCCCACATTTCGTCGGCCGAGTACTCGCGATCGAACGCCGGCTTCTCGATCTTCTCGCGAAAATCCTTCTCGCTGAACTGCCGCGTCTTGTATCCGCGATGCTCGATCATCGACGTGGTGTAGGTGTTGGCTGGATGAAAGTCGTAGTTCACGGCCGGAATGCCGAGCTTGCCCATGATCCGCACGAACTTGCGGAAGCGTTCGATCTCTTCGTCGCGCCCAGGCTGCCCGAGTTGCACCTTCAGCGATCGATATGAATAGTGGCAGCCGGTGTAGAAGCGGACGCCATAGCTTTGGAATCGCTTCTGGATTCCAGCCAGCCGGTCGAGATCCGGCTCCTCGTGGTACATCAGGCGCGCCCACTTGAGCCCGATCTGCTTGCAGTACATAAGGAAGTCATCGCTGACATTCCAGTTCATGATGTGGCCGATCTTCAGATTCGCCGGATCGTCCTCGGCGATCACGTTCTTCCTGCCCGGAGCAGCCGCGGAGGCCAATCCCAGGGCCAGTGGCGAAGCCAACGCTGCGCGCCGGGTCCATTCTGGTTTCATATTGGTTCTCATCCTCCCTGTTTGCGAAGCGGTTGCCCGAAGCGCAACAGGTTTCCGCTCGGATCGGCCAAGGCAAACTCGCGCTGCCCCCACTCCTTGTCTTGTACCTCGGTCAGCGGCTTGACGCCGCGGGCAGTGAACTCGCGGTAGAGTGCCGATACATCCGGAGTGCGCACGTACATGCCCGACGGGTTTTCGGCCGCATCGAGCTCTTTGTGCAGGTAGAAGTGCAACTCGATCCCGTCGCGGGCGACGATCGCGTATTCCTCATAGCGCGATACGAGCGGGAATCCGAGTTGCGCATAATAGGCGATGGTTTGGTCCAGGTCGGCGGCTGGCAGGGTAGGAATAGTGGAATGAATCAGCTTCAAGGGCGCGGCTCCACGATCTCGTTTTCCTGGTCGGCGTTGTAGCGCTCGATACGTTGTACCACGCCGCTCGGCCAGCGGATCTCCACGGGTGTGACGGCGGCTTCCGATCCGAGGCCGAAATGAACCGGAATCAGGCTCGACGATGAGTAGCTGACCGCGCTGGTCATCGAGTTCCACTGCTTGCCCAAATGGATTTCGGCTCCGATGCCGTCGCGATTGCTCCGTGTGCCGCGCAGACGGAACCGTACCCAATGGCCGCTGGGAACGGTGACGTTGCGCCATAGCTCGGCGGGCTCGCCCAGCGCCGAGACAGCGATGTCGATTCTCCCGTCACCGTCGAAGTCGGCGAACGCTGCACCCCGATGCGCGCGCACTGGACCGAAGGTGGCCGAGTCATCGCGAAACTTGCCGCCGATGTTGGCGTACACACCGTTGGGTTCCTTGTAGCGCGAGGCTTCGAACTTCTCTACTTGATCGTTGACGTGAGACTGGGCGGCGAACAGGTCTTTCCACCCGTCGTTGTCGAAGTCAACGAAACCGATGCCCCAGCCGCTGCGCTTGGATACCAACCGCGCCAGACCGCTCGCGAATCCGGCGTCACGAAACACGCCTTTGCTTTCGTTGTGGAACAGCGGGAACGTCTCGCCGGCAAGCGCCGTCACGGCGATGTCGGGACGCCCGTCATTGTCATAGTCGCGAAAGTCGGCGCCCATGCTCGCCACTGCGCGGCCATGGTCCTGCAGCGCCACGCCTGCGAGGAGGGCTGTCTCTTCGAACTTGCCGTTGCCGGTGTTGCGGAACAGCGAATTCGGCAAGCCATCGTTCGTCACGAATGCGTCGATGCGGCCGTCGCCGTCATAGTCGGCGAACGCGACGCCCATGCCGCGACCGGGCGCGGAGCCGATCCCCGACTTCGACGAAACATCTTCGAACGTGCCATCGCCGCGGTTGTGATAGAGCTGGTTCGGAACAGGATCGAAATACTTCGGATGGCAATAGACGCGGATGCCCTTGGCAGCATCGCCGCAGAATCTCGGGTTGGCGGCTTTCCAGTGGGCGTAGTTGACCACGAGCAAATCGAGCAAGCCATCGTTGTCGTAGTCAAACCAACCAGCGGTTACTGACCAGCGGTCGCTCTTGATTCCAGACTTTGCCGTAACATCTTCAAATTTTCCGCCACCCATATTACGGTAAAGAGTGTTGCGGTAGACACCCGATACAAATAGATCCGGCCGCCCGTCATTGTCGAAGTCGGCCACCGCCGCACCCATCGAGTAGCCTTCGCCGGCAACGCCAGTCTCCGCCGTGACATCGCGGAACTTCAGGCTTCCTTCGTTATGAAACAGACGGTTGTAGTACTTCGCGGAATCCTTTCGTAACAGGGGAATTGTGGCGCCGTTGGCGAAGAAGAGGTCCACTCGTCCATCGCCGTCGTAATCGAATGCAGCGAGGCCCCCGGCCATCGTTTCGATCAGGTGCTTCTCAGGCGTCGGATGGTTCTCGAGGACGAACTGTAGACCCGACGATGCGGCTACATCCTCAAACCGAATCGCGGCACCAAGCAATGCCATGACGAGCATCTTCCCCATGCTCCCACAATTTGCCCCGGTGAACGAGGTTCTAGTACGAAAATGTGATACGATATAGGACCTTCGATCCAGGCCCCCGCCTTCGGGGTTGCCAGACCTGCGAAAGAAGGTATTCGACCTCCTCGCACGAGGTAATCTGTATGCGGTTTTCGCCAGTCAGTTGGGCCCTACGTAACGGCGTCATGCCCCTTGGAGACCGGCTGCTCAAGCAGACGGTGACAGCCAGGCTCGAATTCCTGCGGCAAGCGCAATGGTGGCCCCGCCAGCGCCTTGATGCTGCCCGGGAGTCGGCACTGCGGCAACTCGCCTACGTTTCTTACCGCGAGTTCCCGTTCTATCGGGCATTGTTCGACGAAGCTCGCGTGGGTTGGGAACAGATCCGCACACCGGCGGACCTGCGCCTGTTGCCGATCGTGACCAAGTCGATGATCCGCTCCGCGTTTCCCCATGCGATCACCCGCGACACTGGCCTTCCTTGGCACGACGAAACAACGTCGGGTTCTACCGGAGAACCGTTGGTAATCCGCGAGGATTCGGGGACGGCCAGCTTACGGCGGGCGGCTTTCCTGCTCAGCCTGGAGTGGGCCGGGTGGCGGATCGGCGATCCGCATGTGCAAACCGGCGCTTTCATGAAACGTGGGTTCGAGCGCACGCTCAAAGATTGGGTCTTCCGCTGTCACTACGTCTCGGCTCTGAACCTGGATAACGCGAGCCTCGATCGAACGCTTCACCTCATCGAGCGCAAGAAGATTCGCCATCTTTGGGGATTCCCAAGTATTCTTGCCTGCCTGGCTCGCCGCGCCGCGGAGACCGGCTGGAACCGCCGGCTCGACACTGTTGTGACCTGGGCCGACACGCTTTATCCACAGTATCGGGCAGCCATCGAGAACACCTTCGGCGCGCCGGTATTCGACACCTACGGCGTTTCTGAGGGCATGCAAATCGCCGCGCAGTGCGGGCATGGTCTGACTTATCACGTGAACATGCTCGACACGATTGTCGAGTTGGTGGACGCTCACGGTTATCCCGTGCCGCCCGGCCAACCTGGCCGGGTGATTCTGACGCGGCTCCACGCAGGAGCGATGCCGTTCATACGCTACGAGGTCGGCGATGTTGCCGTGGCCGGGGCCGCGCAGCCGTGCTCCTGCGGCCGTGACACCGAGACGCTCGAGGGGATCCAAGGGCGCGAGACCGACTTGGTGGTGTCGCCATCCGGCAGAACGTATACGGTCCACTTCTTCATGGACCGCTTGGAACAGATGCCCGAGATCCGCGAATTTCAAGTGGTGAATCGGGGACAGGGTAGGCTGCTGGTTCGCATGGTTGCGCAGGGGCCGGTGGGTACGCTCGAACGGACTGTGGAGAGCCTGCTGCGCGAAGGCGGGCTTACGGACATGCGCGTAGAGGTGGAGCGGGTATCGCATATTCCAGTCTCACGGGCGGGCAAGCGCCGGTTCGTGTTGAACGAGGAGTCTGTGCGGGAGCGGGAACTGGCTTCGCGCTGAGCGGGGCGCCGATCCACGGGGCCGAAACGCGCCGAAGAAGATCTGGCACGGACTGCCTGCGCGCGACCGAAGTCCCGCGCTGACCCGCCCTACACGGAAGGCGAAGCCTTCGTGGCAGGCGAAGAAGCTGCAGGACAGCAGTACACAGGCAAGCGTTGAGCGGCTACCAGATCAATTTGCTGCCGAACTGAATGCGGCGCGGATCGCCCGCACTTGAAATCGTGCCTGCACCCGGCGTGTTGATGTTGGCGGCGGGCAAGCCGAAGTACGGCGTGTTCGTCGCGTTGAATGACTCTGCGCGGAACTGCAGCCGGAATCGCTCGGTAATCGTGAAGACCTTGGCCAGCGAGAAATCGATGTTGGTCAGCGCGGGTCCAAAGAGGATGTTGCGGCCGGAGTTGCCGTAGGTGAAGTTCGGCTGCACCTGGAACGCTGCGGTGTCGAACCAGCGGTCGATCGTGCGCGACGAGCCGGATAGCGTTCCGTCGCCGATGCGGTTGGGGCGGTCGGCGCCTCCCGCGTTGGTCAGGCCGCCGGAGGTGGTGACGGTGAACGGGAGTCCGCTGGTACGGCCAAAGATGCCGCTCACCTGCCAGCCGCCCAGCACCAGGTCGGCGGCACGGCTGGCGTTGGTAAGGAACGTCTTGCCCTTGCCGAACGGCAACTCGTAAGTGGAGCTCAAGACGTAGTTGTGGCGCACGTCAGTCAAAGCGTTGCCGCGATTCACCCGCCGGTCCCACGGCTTCAGCACGCCGACACCGGCGTTGTTTCCTACCTCGTCGGCATTGTCGATCGTGTGAGACCAGGTATACGCGGAAAGGAACGTGAGTCCGCGCGAGAACCGTTTCTCGAGCTTGACGATCAATCCGTTGTAGCTCATGTTCGCCAAAGCCTGTTGCCTTGTCACGGAGCTATAGAAGGGCCAGAAGCGGCGCGAGGCGACGGGCACCGGAGACGGCGCGATGTCGTAGGGCAAGCTGTAGGTCAAACTGACCGGCATTTGCCGTGCGCCATTGCCCGCGTATCCGAGCGTCAGGAGCGTGTCGAAAGGCAGGTCGCGCTGGATATCGAAGAACCACTGTGGCGACCATTGCGTCGGCATGTACCGCGCCGGCGCGTCGATGCCCACTGCGTTCGGCCCGGGGATTTCGGTGGCGGGCAACTGCACCGCCGGGAAGCCTCCGCTGAGAGTCAGCCGTGCATTGATGCGGTCGAGCGTGCCGAAGCCGACTTCGACGAAATCGGGTGCTTGATTCTGCCCGCGCGCCCATTGCACGCTGAGCGAATCGGCTCGGGCGAAGATCACGCCGGCGCCGGAGCGAATGATCTGTCTTTCACCGAGTTTGTAGGCGAAGCCGAGTCGCGGAGCGAAATTGTTCCAGTCGTTGTCGCACTGGCAGTCGCCCTTGCCGAAGCGGTTCTGCTTCAGCCGTGCGTTCGGTCCCACGTCGGTGTAGTCGAGCACGAACGTCGACACGGCGCCATCGGGAAAGCTGGGCGCAAAGTAGATGTCGTAGCGCACGCCGAGATTGAGGGTGAGGTTCGGAGTCACCTTCCAGTCATCTTGCACGAAGGCCGCCAGGGCATTGGCTCGCAGGTTCTCACCGTTCTCGTTGCCCACGGTGCCACCGCTGGCCAGCCCGAGCATGAACTCGGCGAGTCCATCCGCGGTTGCGCCGCGATTGGCAGGGTTCGCCGTGAACTCGCGGCCGAACGCGAACTGGCCGCGCGCGAAGCGGGCTGCGTTGCGGAACACATTCTCGCGCCGGAATTCACCGCCGGCCTTGAGCGTGTGCTTACCCATCGTCTTGAAGAGCGTGTCGTTGAACTGGTACAGGGTCAGATTGTTGCGATTCGGCCAGAACGAACGCGTGCCGATCTCCACATAGCCCGCCGGGCTGAACCTCGAAAGACCATGATCATTCGAAGTGGCGAAGTTCGTCTTGGGGATTCCCTTGATGCCGTACTCGTCAAAGAGCGGCTTGTCGTAAGGCACGTCGAACCGCGTAATGGCGCGGGTGAGCCCGAAACGCAACTCGTTCGTGATCGAAGGACCGAACGTGGCTGTGTAGGAAGCCGCCAGGCTCTGGCTCGCGATGTTCGTCGTGGTGGCGAGTCCGCCATCGGACGGCACCGGTAGCGGGCCGGGCTCGAAACGGTCACGATCACGGCGGCTGTAGCGTACCGAGAGGCGGCTGAGATCGGTCAGGTTGTGATCGCCCTTGATGTCGTAGGTGTTGACGTTGTTCTTTTCCGAAGGCGAGTAGAAGTAGTTGTTGACGATCCGCGAATTGTCGGTCGGGTTGGGATAGAGCGCCAGCAGCTTCGGGAACAGCGGATCCCAACGATTCCGCGGTACCACGTTGCCCGGGAACTGCTGCCGCGTGAAGCTGGCGGGAGTTCCCACCGTCGTGGCCGGATCGAAGATCGGGCGGATGCGGGTGAAGTCGCCATTCCGAGCTTCGAGCACCGGAACGGTGGAGACGTAGCTCTGCCCGAGACGCGTGCGTGTGCCCTCGAAGCTGGCGAAGTAAAACGTACGGTCCTTGCGCACCGGACCGCCGATCGTCGCCCCGAACTGATTCTGCCGGTATGGCGGCTTTTTCGATCCGTTGCGGTTGGCGAAGAAGTTCGTGCCGTCGAGCGACGAGTTGCGTAGGAACTCGTACGCAGTGCCATGGATATGATTCGTACCGGACTTGATGTTCACGAACACCTGCCCGCCCATCCGTCCGCCATACTCGGCCGAGAGGTTGTTCGTCACTACGCGGAATTCGCCGACGGCGTCGACGCTCGGCTTCACTGCCTGCGCCTCGAATCCCACCGGACCGCCCGAATACGTGAGCGAGTTATCCACGCCATCGATGTTCACCTGCACCTGATAGCCATGCTGGCCGCCGGCGGCGAAGACGCCTTCGGCCTGCGGCCGCGATCCCCGCGCCGGAGCCGCGCCCGCCGTGAGCCGTGCCAGTTCGAGATAGTTACGGCCGTTGAGCGGGAGCTCGACGATGCGCTTGTTGTCGATCACCTGGCCGACCGTGGAGGTTTCAGAATCGAGCAACACCGCGGTGGACGCGACAGTGACGCTTTCGGTGAGCGCGCCGGGCTTGAGCAAGAAGTCGAGACGCGCGGTCTGGGCGACGTCGAGCTTGATGTCGGGGACCTCGGCCGTGGAGAAGCCGGTCCGCGTTACCACGACTTTGTAGCGGCCTACTGGAAGCGAAGGAAAGATGTAGAACCCCGCTTCGTTGGACGAGGCTTCGCGGCGGAGGCCGGTGTCGAGGTTGGTGACGGCCACCTGTGCGTTCGGCACGGCGGCTTCGGATTGATCTTTTACGACTCCCTGCAGCGCTCCGTTCTGCGCGAGCAGCGGCAGACTGGCGAACAACACCCAAACGAGCTTGCTTAGACCCATTGAGACATTGTATTACTCGACCGGCCCGTTCTATTCGACTTTCTCCGTCGTCCCCCGCCGCAAGTACTCATCGTTCTTGCTCAGCCAGTCCGCACGCGGCGGCGCGAAGATGTCGAGATCGAGCGTGTCCTCGAGCGCGACGGCCTTGTGCGGAACATTCGACGGGATCACCAGCACCTCGCCCTTCCGCACCGTCACCGTGCGGCCTTCGAGTTCGAACTGCAGCGCGCCCTCGAGAATGTAGGTGATCTGCTCGTTCTCATGCTGATGGAGCGGCACCACGCCGCCCTTCTTGAAGAACACCTGCGCCACCATCCCCTTCTCGCCGCTCACCAGCCGCCGCGAGATCACGTCGCTCATCTGCTCCATGGGAATCGAGTCCCAACTCATGTATCGATGCGTTACCAACCGGACCTCCTGTCCACTCTGCGTGAAGTCAATTGTCCAGGATACTGTAGCGGGTCACGCCTTCCTCAGCTCTCGAGCAGCCGCTGCATGTACGCTGCGGCACCGGCGTCTCCTTCGCGTGGAGCCCACGGCGCGAACTCCTTGTCCGAAGACGGATCCCACGGCCCCGGCTTCACCTCGAAACACACGATCGACGGCGACACCGCCGCTACCGTGTGCCAGATCCCGGGCGCGAGATCGATGCCCCACCCATCCCGCGCCGCCGGACCCAGCCGATAGGCAGCCGTCACCGCGCCGGCGTCATCGAAGGTCCAGATGCAGCCCTCGCCTTCGAGCACTACGAAGGTCTCCGCCTTGGCGGGGTTCCGGTGGCGGTGCGGCGCCACGTACGATCCAGCCAGGATGACATTCAGGAAGCGATGCGGATTGTCTTCGGGTCCGGAGTGGAAGTTGTGATTGATTCGCTTGCGCGGCGCGGCCGAGGCTTTGGACTCGAGCGCATCGATTAACGATCTTGTAATGAGTTGCACGCTCACGAAGCCATTTTATCCGCCAGAATCCCAACCATCGTTCGCGTGTTTCTGGTAGGCTGAAATCAAACAGCCCATGACGGAGAAGAAAAGCAGCAAGACCGCAAGAAGCCACCAAGGCGCAAGCGCGTATCATGTGATTCGCGGCCGAATGACGATGCTCGAGAGCGACGCCGCGCGGCTTTATGACGTGCCGGTGGCCGACATTCGAGAGGTAGTCGCGCAACACCCCAGCCGCTTCCCGAAAGACTTTCGCTTCAAGCTCACCAAGCGTGAGGCAGCAGAAGCGCAGGCGCCGTTCGAGCCGGGTGCGCCGTTCGCGTTCACCGAAAGCGGATTGGCGATGCTCGCGACACTGCTTCCCTCCAAGCGTGCCGTCGAAGCGAGCGTCCGCATAGTGCGATCGTGTCTGGCCGTGCGGGAGATCGCCGTGGAACATCGCGAGCTCGGGCAGGAAATTCAGGACCTCAAGCGCCGCCAGCGCGACCAACGTGCGCAGCTCGAAGAGATGTCGACGATCATGAATCGGATCTTCCCGGTGGTGACGGCGCGCCGGCAGCCTACGCTGACTTCGTTGAACTGAGCGGCCGTTCCGGGTGGGGTAGGTTGTGGGGGGCCTTTCGCGCGCTCAACGCGCGCCGCCCGTCCTCAATGGTTTCGGTGAACCGATCAGTAGCTGCGAGACCGCATCCGCTGCTCCCACTCGGCGCGATCATTATCGCGTACCTCCGTGCGATAACGCGATGGCGACTGGTAGGAGTTGCGCGATCCGTACGGAATGCGGCGCGGCTTGTCGATCTGGTCAGCGGTCTGTTGCAGGTTGTGTTGCACGTTCACCATCTGCTGCATTGAGCCACGATAGCGGTTGATCGCTGCCAGCAACGTCAAGATCCCGACGCCAACCTTGATGATCTTCACGCCGCCAGAATGACACCATTTCCAGCTGAGGGGAATAGGGCGAACGGTCGAGGGAAGGCACAAAAAAACTGGCGCGCCTCCGGAGGAGACATTTTGAGACGCGCCAGGGAGTGTGAGAAGACTGACTGCTCAGCGTTGTAAACAACGCTTCCTAAGACTAGTCCGAAATGCCCCTTAAGACCTATAGTATTTTCGTACCAGTAAGTACCTCGATACCCATTAGATCTAGGACCCGAGCAGCCTCAGGTACTGCGCAACCGCCTCGATCCCCCGGTAGAAATTCGCCAGATGGAACTTCTCATTCGGCGCGTGCAGGTTGTCGTCGGGAAGCCCGAAACCCATGAGAACACTGGGGATTCCGAGATGCTTCTGGAACAGCCCGACGATCGGAATGGACCCGCCCCCACGCGTAAATACGGCTTCTTTCCCGAAGAACTCGGTCAGCGCCCGCGCGCCCGCTTGGACGAAACGATTGGCCGGATCGATGAGCGAAGCCGCTCCGGAGTGAATCGCTTTGTACCGGGCGGTTACGCCTTTCGGCGCCACCCGGATCACGGCGTCCGCAAGTTGGGCCGTCGCTTCAGCCGGATCCTGATCGGGTACCAGTCGCATGCTCACCTTCGCCAGCGCGCGCGCCGGGATCACGGTCTTCGCGCCTTCGCCGATGAATCCGCCGCGGATGCCGTGGACCTCGAGCGTCGGCTGCGCCCAGACCCGTTCGAGGACCGGGATCGCGGGGTCGCCCACGAGCGATACGGCGCCGATCTCGTTGCGAAGATACTCGGCTTCGTCGAACGGAAGGCTCGCCCAGGCGCGGCGCTCTTCTGGTGACGGCGGACGTACCTTGTCGTAAAAGCCGGGGATCTGGATGCGGCCATTGCGGTCCTTGAGCGCAGCCAGGATCTCGGCCATCGCCTGCAGCGGATTCGGTGCGGCCCCGCCGTAGACGCCGGAGTGGAGATCGGTGCGCGCGCCTTCCACTTCGAGTTCGCCGTAGACGATGCCGCGCAGTCCGACGCAAATGGTCGGCAAGTCCGGCGCGAACATCTCGGTGTCGCACACCAGGGCGGCGTCGGCATGGAGCCGCTCCGGATGGGCTGAGACGAAGTTCGAGATGTGGTCGCCGCCAACCTCTTCTTCGCCTTCGATCAAAACTCGGATATTCACGGGAAGGCGGCCATCGGTCTTCATCAAGCCTTCGATCGCCTTGAGCAGTAGGTACACCTGCCCCTTGTCATCCACGGCGCCTCGTGCGTAGAGATTCCCGTTGCGGATTTGCGGTTCGAACGGCGGCGAAATCCACTCATCGAGCGGATCGGGCGGTTGCACGTCGTAGTGGCCGTAGAGGAGCAGTGTGGGCTTTCCGGGAGCGTGGAGCCAGTCGGCGTATGCCAGCGGATGGCGGCCTTCGGAGCGAATAATCTCCACGTGGTCCATGCCGGCGTTGTGCAGGTCACTGGCTACGAATTCGGCGGCGCGCACCACGTCTTCCCGATGCTCGGGCAGTGTACTGACGCTTGGGATGCGGAGGAAGGAAATGAGTCCGTCGAGGAAGAGTTGGCGGTTCTGTTCGAAGTAGTTCATGAGGTCCGGAATACAGCCTAGCGCGAATGGGCGGGCGCGGTGCGGCCGCGGCATTGCAGAATAAGACAATGCCTTTCGAAGACAGTTTGGCGGTGCGCGTTACCGAGCGCCATGCCGACGGCGTAACCGTGGAACTCGCGATCCGCGAGGAGTTCATCAACGCAGTCGGGATTCTGCACGGAGGTGTGATCGCCGCTCTTGCCGACGAAGCGGCCTGGCACGGCCTGAACCATCATTACGGCGACCGCGCCTGCACCACCACGGAGCTAAAGGTGAACTACTTGAGGCCCGTCACAGGCGACCGCGTCAGCGCCCGGGTGCGGCTGGTGCAAACGGGAAAGACGCTCTGCGTGAGCCAGATCGACATGAGCGGCAACGATGGCAAGCTGGCCGCGCTGGCGGTGGTCACCTACATGCTCCTGCCCGTCAAGACTCCGGTTTGATACGCGTAGGCGCTGCTACCGATACCCAGGCAGGATGAGACGGTACTTGTACCGTTGGTCGTGCTTTCGTGCTTCGCTCGCGTCGTCAATTTCGACACCGCCGGCAGAGTCTATCCGGGTGGACCTGTCTTCTGATGACATCATGGAACGCCGTCAAGTGAATTGCAGAGCGTGCGCGAGCAGGATCCACAGCGTGGCCGCGTAGCTGCCCCTTCAGTTCGCTCGTGAAGCCATTGGCCCGGCGATCCCGCAGCAGGCCAACGGTTGTCGTCGCCCCGCCGCCGGCGATTGGTGGTGGCCGGCGGAGTGGGATTGCCTGTGGCGGGGGCGGATCCTCGCCTGCTTGGGGGGGGATTGCGAAAGCGACAGCCCTGTCGCGTTGATCGCCGGCGAGTTGCGAAGTCGAATGTTCTGCTTCGCCTGTGTCTGCCTGAAATCTGCCCGGCTGTGAATAGCTACCGGAGGATTCCGGTGTGCCCCACCGAAAAGCGTCCCGGCTGCGGATATACGCACAGCCCGTGAGGGCCGCGCCCTACCTTGATCCGCTTGATCAGCTTTCCAGTGCCTGTGTCGAACACGTAGACTTCCTTGTGATAGCGCCCGGAAAGCCACAACCGTTTGCCATCGGCGGAAACGCCACCCATGTCCGGACTCCCGCCTCCGGGAATCTGCCACTTGGCCACGAGCTTGCGGGTGGCGAAATCCATCACCGAAACCGAACCTTCGCCTCGATTCGAAATATACAGCAGCTTCGAGTCGCGGCTGGCGTAGAGGCCGTGACAGCCTTTGCCGGTGGCGATGAATCCGGAGATCTTGAACTCGGGGCCGTCTTCAATCACGTGCATCCCGTTGTTCATCATGTCGGCCACGTAGAACGTCTTGCCGTCTGGCGAGAGTTTGATGTCCTGGGGCATGCCGCCGTTCGGGAGCGTCACTTTCGCCAGCACCTGCCGGGATTCGACGTCCACCTTCACCAACTCGCCCGAGAATTCGCAGGTAGCGATCAGTTGGCGGCCATCGGCGGTGAAGTCGATATGGTCCACGCCCTTGCAGGGCACGGAGACTTTCTCCACGATCTTCATCGTCTTGCGATCTCGAAAATCGAGCCGGCGCATGCGTTCGGCCACCACGATCGCGAACTTGCCGTCTGGCGTGAAGTAGAGATTATAGGGATCCTCGATTGGCAGCGTCTTGATCTTCTTGCCCGTGGCCGGATCTGCCACCGTGAGCGTGTTGCCCAAATCATTTCCCACGTAGAGTGTTTTGAGGTCCCAGGACGGGGTGACGTGCTGGGGCTCTTTGTCGGTAGGGAAGCTGCCAATCACCTCCATTTTTTCCTGGTCGATCACGTCGACGCGGTTCTCGGCATTTTGCGGGACATAGACCAGGGCAGGGAAGCCCTTCACCGCGTCGCTGAGGGCGCGGGTCCCCGAATAGATGTCAGCCGGGTCGGGGTAGGCCGGCATTCCAGGGAGAAGGTTCCAATTGGGTTTTGGCGGTGCTTGCGCCGGCGGTGACGCTGCGGAAACAGCCGCCTGGGGGGAGTTGGGAGAACTGCAGGAAAGCAAGAAGACTGCCGATAGGAAGGAGACAATCCGAATGAACACTTTCCTCATTATGCAACGGGTCTGCTCCTCACGGCCAGGGCGATAGCCTACCTCGAAGTTCGGTATCCTAGAAGATCGACCGGCCAGACACCCCATTCCACCCTGCCGCAGAAAGGACTATAATCTCTCAATCCGCATGAGACGTATTTGCTGTTCGTCACATTGGTTACGGATACCGCGTAGCTGGCCTCGCCGCGGTCTCTTGGTTCTAGCCGCCGTGCTGGGGCTGGGGATGGCCGCATCATCCGCCGCAACCGCCGAAGAGAATCCGTCGGAGGTGCGCCAAGCCGCTCTCGATCCGCGCCTCAACGCGCTGCAAAGCTTTTTCCGTAAGTTCCGCAGTCCGCTGGATCAATACGCGGCTGCGTTCCTTTCGGCTGCTGACCGTCACGGGTTGGATTGGCGATTGCTGCCGAGCCTCGCCATGGTCGAATCTGGCGGGGGACGGTATTGTTCCCGAAACAACGTCTTCGGGTGGGGCAACGGCCGGATCCACTTCCAGTCCGTGCAGGAAGGAATCGCCCACGTCGCCTCGGCTCTGGCGAACGCTCCCCACTACGCACGCAAGGATCTGATCGGCAAGCTCCGGACCTACAATCCAGGGCATCCCGCGTATCCCGGAAAGGTGCTCGGCTTCCTCCAACAGTTGCCGCTGAATCCGAATCCGGCGCCGATGGCCGCCGGTTCCCGCTAAAGCCTGTGGACAGACTTCCGCTTCCGCGGGACATCGGCACGCCGCGCCCGGGCACGCCGAGCCCGATTTAGGCTCTCGGGTGCATAGCCGGCCGTACCCGGTCAGGGTTTCTCCCGGCCGGGCCCTGGCAAGTTTGCGTCAACTGCGTTGCGCCACCTGGATCAGCGCTTTGATGTATCCATACGCCCAGGCGAAGGCCTCCTTGCCGCCCGGATCGTTCGCGTGGCGAGGCATGTGATCGGGCATCATCATGTACGGATAGCCCACTTCTTTGTACGTCATCATCGCCTTCAGAAAATCGACATCGCCCTCGTCGGGATAGGTCTCCACGAACTTGTCCCGCTTGCCGCGGATATTGCGGAAGTGTACGTTGAAGATCTTTTGCTGCTTGCCGAAGAGGCGGATCACGTCGTAGATCTCCTTGCCCGGCTCCTGCAGCATTTCGCTTACCGTGCCCTGGCAGAAGTTGAGCCCATGATACGGGCTGTCGACGATCGCGAGGAACTTCTTTAGCCCGTCCACCGTGCCTAGTACGCGATCAACGCCGCGGAACCCCGCCTTCGGCACGCCGGGATCATGCGGATGGCACGCCAGCCGAACCTTGTACTCGGTGGCCACCGGGACTACACGCTTGATGAAGTACTCGATGCGCTCCCACATCACCTCGGCCGGCGCCGGACCGGCTTCCGTCAACGGCGGGTCCTGCTTGGCCTTGGCCAAGTCCCACGTGCGCTGGATGATCCCGCCGCGGCCCAGTTGGGTTCCGCTGGAGAGCACGCCGAGGATCGTCATGTTGTACTTGATGGCCGGAATGCCGGTCTTTGCCGCGAGCCGGATGATCTCGCAGCATTTGTCGGTGTCTCGATCGCGATCGGGCTTGCCCATCATGATCGAAGGCATGGGCGACTTGGTGATGTACGACGAGGGCAGCGGGAACTGGATCATGTCGATGATCAGTTGGTGCTTGGCCGCGAGATCGAGCACGCGCTTCATCGAGTCTTCGTTGAAGTCGCCGCCAGCGAGCGTCTCCGGGTAGCCACAAATGTGGTCCACGCCGTGGCGCTTGAAGTAGTTGAACTTGTCGTCGGTCATCGGACCGCTTTGGCAGCCGACATACATCACGGCTTTACCGGGCTTGTAGTCGTTGCCCGGATGGTTCTTTGGGAGCGCGGCGGCCGGCATGGCGGCAGCGGATGACATGGCTACGAATTCGCGGCGTTTCACGTGGTTCAGGATATCAGAAACCCGGCGAGACATCGAAGGCGAAAATGTGTTTCACTCAAAGGTACAAAGGGGATCCGCGATGAACATGAGAATTGGCGTGGTCTGCGCGATGGCGGTTCTGATTGCCGCCGAAGAGTTCGCCTACGGTCAGATCGGCTATCCTGGCGGCGGTTATCCAGGTGGTGGATATCCTGGCGGGCCCTATCCGGGCGGCGGGCGCTATCCGGGCGGCGGCTACCCAGGCGGCCGCTATCCGCGCGGCGGTGGCGGTCCGGGACTTCCGATCCCAGGCCGCGGCAAGAAGGACAAGTCGAAGTCGAAGAACGACACGCAGCAGGCCCAGTTGGAGTCCGTGAAAGGTACGTTGCGGCGGCTCGACGACGACCTCCTGTTCTTCAGCGCGGACGACACGCGCCAGATCGAGTTCCACCGGACCGAATCCACCAAGTTCTTTCGAGCCAATGCCGAGGCCGCGGCCGAGTCGATCCAACTGGGCGACCATATCCGGGTGGAGTACACACGTACGGAAGAGGGTGTTTACACGGCAGTGAACGTGCACCACGAGCGCGACGGAACAGCCGAGGAGCGAGCCGAGGCTTCGCGGCGCGCACCGGAGATCGAACGGTCGCCGGTGGGGCTCGGCAAGAACACCGGCTCTGAAGACGAGGATCGGCCCCGGATGAAGCGGGCCGACGCGAAGGACGCGCCTTCTGAGAACAAGACAGCGCGGGCGGAGGCGCCTGCGGACGCCCCCGGAGAGCGCCCGCCGGCAGCCCGTCAGCCTGAGCCGGAACCAGAACCGGCGTTCAAAGGGACCGTGGTGAACCAGAGCGGACAGGAAGACGCGCCCGAGCGGCCTCGGTTGCAACGGGGCAGGCCTGCGCCTCGGGCTTCCACGCCATCACGCGAGGGGCAGGAATCGAAAGAAGCAGAGGCGAAGCCTGCGGCGCCGCCGGTCCAATTGGCCCGCAACACGCCCCCGCGGCCCGAGCCTGAGGCTCCGCGAGCCCGAGAGGAGGCGCGGGAGGAGTCGCGAGACGTCCGGAAACCATCGTCGCAACCCGCGGAGCAGCCGGCCGAAGACGCTCGCATCACCAAGGCGCGTGACCGCGCCATGAATTTCACCGACAGCCTGCCGGCCTACGTCGTCCAGCAGCACATTGCCCGCTATGTCTCGACGACGACGAAAGTCGACTGGCACGCGCTCGACATGGTGAGCACCGAGGTGGTCTACGAAAACCATCGTGAACAATATCGGAACGTCAAAGTGAACGGCAAGCCGACTGGCAAGAAGATGGAGCAACTCGATGGAGCGTGGTCCACCGGCGAGTTCGGTACGGTGCTGATGGACTTGTTCTCGCCCGCCACTCAGGCCGCCTTCCGTTTGCGCGGATCTTCCTCGATGAGCAACCGCTCCGCGGACCGGTTCGATTTCGAGGTGGACCAGGAAAACTCGCATTGGAACATCATGACCGCGGGAGAGTCAGTGAAGCCGGCCTACAAGGGCAGCGTGTGGATCGACAAGGAAACATCCGGCGTGCTGCGGATCGAGATGCAGACGCGCGCGATGCCGCGGGCGTTTCCGCTCGACAAGTCAGAGTCCGCGGTGGACTACGAGATGGTTCGCATCGGCGAGAAGCAATATCTTCTTCCTGTCCACGCCGAGGTGTTGAGCTGCGTGCGCGGAACGGCGAACTGCAGCCGCAACGTGATCGATTTTCGGAACTATCACAAGTATGCGGGCGAATCGACCATTACGTTCGAGAACAAGTAGCGTCTCAAAACACCCTGGGAACAGCCGACGCCGCCTGACTCCACGGCATCTCCGGAAGCACCTGGAACTCGATGGGACGTGCCGCTGCCTCGTCATGTGAGCCGTAGCCGACCCCCACGATACGGTAGGGCGCCACGCCCCGCGCGATCAACTGCCGGCGCACTTCGGCGGCCCGTCGATTGCTGAGGTCGAGATTGGAATGGAAGTCGCCTGTGTCGTCGGTGCGGCCACCTACCTCCACCGCCACCTCCGGAAGCGCAAGCAACATTTCCGCAATGCGGTCCAGCACCTTCGTGGCCTCGGGCGTTACCTCCGCCGTGCCCGGGTCGAACGCCACCGCCTGTGCGGCCAACTGCTCCTGAACACCGCGGGCGTTTCGTTCCGTGGCGGCTTGGCGCAGCTCGGCCACGTGTTTACGCAGTGAATGGATCAACTCGTCTTTCTGCGCGACGGTGGCCTCGAAGCGCCGGGACCATTCCCGCAGCCGCTTGTCCTGTTCCGCCAGTTTTGGGGTCAGCGATTCGAGCGCGCCGATCCGTGCGTCCCGTTCCTCGGATTCGAAGCGCTGGCTCGACAGCTCGCGAACCACGCCCTCGAGATCATCGATGCGCTGGCGCAGCAGATCGGTCTCCCGGTCGGATTCGTCGAGGGCGACACGGAGTTGATCGCGGTCGGCGGCCACCTCCCGGGTCATTTCGAACGTGGCTTCGAACTCAGCCGCGCGCTGGCTGAGTTTGCCGATGAAGGCGTCTCGCTCGGCCAGGTTGGAACGCAGTTGCTCCACCTCGCGCTCGGTATTCATGAGACTCGCGGCCAACGGCTCGAGCACCCGGATGCGATCGAGCAACTGCGATTCGGCGTCGCCGCGCCGCACCAACTCTGCTTCGAGTCCGGCCGAGCGGTTCTCCAAGGTGCGGATGAACTGGTCGCGGTTTTCCACCTCGCGGGCCAGAGAAGTCACGCGGCTCTCCATCTCGCTGTGGTGCCCGTTGTTCTGCGCCGCCACGGATTCGAGTTGCTGGGCGCGTTGGCGCAGGATTTCGATGAACTGGTCGCGGGCGGCGATGTCACGCTCGAGTTCGGAGGCCCGCGCTTCGAGGATGCGCAGGCGTTGGCTTTCCGCGGCAGAATCCGCCGTGCGCCGCTCGAGTTCCGCGACCTGCTGCTGACGCCGTTCGAGCGTGTCGCGCAACGGTTCGACTTCGCGCATCTGTTCGGTGAGGGTTTGCACGCGGCACTCCAGCACAGCTTGCTCGCGCGCGGACAAGCCTGCTTGCGATTGGGCTATCTCTGCCGCTTTCTGCTGCGCTCGCAGCAGGTGAGGAAGCGGTGCCAGCGCTTCCAGTTGGCGGGCGGCAAGTTCGAGACGCTGTTCGCGGTCGGTAACACGGGCGGAGAGGTCGGCCATGCGCTCGCGGTCCGACGCGGTTTGGGCTTCGAGCTCCGCGATGCGGGAGTGACGCGCGGCGGCAGTCTGCTCGGCGCCGGACGCTCTCGCCAAGTGCATTTCCGTGTTGGCGCGCGCTGTGGCAAGGTCGCGGACTGCTCGAGTCGAGCGGGCTTCGGCCTCGGCGAGGCGGGTGGTGGCCTCCTCGAGCGACTGGTCCCGTTGCGCGACCGCCGCTTCGAGTTCCGCGACACGATTGCCCAGCGAGGAAGCGTGCTGACCCGCGTCGTCCAGCGACTGATCTCGTTGCGCGACTGCTGCTTCGAGTTCCGCGACTCGATTGCCCAGCGAGGACGCGTGCTGACCCGCGTCGTGCAGCGACTGGTCCCGTTGCGCGACTGCTGCTTCGAGTTCCGCGACCCGATTACTCAGCGCGGAAGCGTGCTGACCCGCGTCGTGCAGCGACTGGTCGCGTTGCGCGACCGCAGCTTCGAGTTCCGCGACTCGATTGCCCAGCGAGGAAGCATGCTGACCCGCGTCGTGCAGCGAGTGGTCCCGTTGCGCGACCGCCCCTTCGAGTTCCGCGACTCGATTGCCTAGCGAGGATGCGTGCTGACCCGCGTCGTGCAGCGACTGGTCGCGTTGCGCGACCGCCGCTTCGAGTTCCGCGACGCGATTGCCTAGCGAGGATGCGTGCTGACCCGCGTCGTGCAGCGACTGGTCCCGTTGCGCGACCGCCGCTTCGAGTTCCGCGACTCGATTGCCCAGCGAGGAAGCATGCTGACCCGCGTCGTGCAGCGACTGGTCGCGTTGCGCGACCGCCGCTTCGAGTTCCGCGACTCGATTGCCCAGCGAGGAAGCATGCTGACCCGCGTCGTGCAGCGATTGGTCCCGTTGCGCGACCGCCCCTTCGAGTTCCGCGACTCGATTGCCTAGCGAGGATGCGTGCTGACCCGCGTCGTGCAGCGACTGGTCGCGTTGCGCGACCGCCGCTTCGAGTTCCGCGACGCGATTGCCCAGCGAGGACGCGTGCTGTCCGGCATCGTGCAGCGACTGGTCCCGTTGCGCGACCGCCGCTTCGAGTTCCGCGACGCGATTGCCTAGCGAGGAAGCATGCTGACCCGCGTCGTGCAGCGACTGGTCGCGTTGCGCGACCGCCGCTTCGAGTTCCGCGACTCGATTGCCCAGCGAGGAAGCATGCTGACCCGCGTCGTGCAGCGATTGGTCCCGTTGCGCGACCGCCCCTTCGAGTTCCGCGACTCGATTGCCTAGCGAGGATGCGTGCTGACCCGCATCCTCCAGCGATCGGTCGCGCTGTGCCACCAACAACTCGAGCGCGCGCAACCCCGCTCCCTTCGTCTCCACTTGCGAGCCAAGTTGGTCCACCTGCTGCCGCAGCGTTTCCACTGTGCCATCCCGGTGGCTGAGTTGCGTCGACATCTCCGCGATCCGCCCGCGCAAGTGCTCCAGAGCCTGATCGCGTTCAGCCACCTGGGTGGTGAGCGCCGTCGCCCTCTCGCCATCGTTGCGGGCACGGAGATCCAATTCCTCGATCGCGCGCTGCCGGGCGTCTGCCTGTTCCCGCGCCCCCTCCAGAAGGAGCCTTGCCTCGGCAAGTTCCTTGATCAGCCGGTTGACGTCCTGCTCTCGTGCAACTAGTGCCCGGCGAAGGTCATCGAGATCGCCGGCGGCCGCTTCGAGGCCGGCAATTCGCTGATCGCGGCCGGCGACCAGAGCGGCAATCGGCTGAAGCCTGCGGAGCTCGCCTTCCATCATGTCGGCGTGCCCGTGCAACTCGGCTAGGCGGCCGTCGCGTTCGGCAACCACGCTTTCGAGAGTCTTCAGTTGCTTTTCGAGCTCCGCCGCGCGTGTTGCCTGGACGCCGACCTGTTCGCGGACTCGCTCGATCTCCGGAATCCGGTTCTCGAGCACGCGCACCAGTTGATCCCGCTCTTCCAGCCGCGCGGCGGCCGCATCGCATTCGCTCTGCATCCGGCTCAGATCCACGGCGCGGTCATCGAGCAGCCTCTTGAACCGCTCCTGGTTGATGAAGTCGGCGCGGAGTCCGTCGAGCCCCGATCGCACCTGCTCGAGCAGGGAGTGCACCGTCTCCTGTAGGGCTCGCCAGCCGGAATCAGTGGATTGGACGAAGCCGGACGTGGACATCAATTCCGAACGGGCGCTCTCGATGGATCGCTGAACTCTCTCGAGCTTCAGATCCCAAAGCGCCTGTTGGCGGCTCAACTCCTGGCGGGCTGACCAGTTTCTCCAAAGCCAGCCTCCTGCCCATCCGAGGAGCAGGACAACAAGTAGGCAGTAGGCCATCTGACTGAGCAAGAACAACACGAACGCCTCCCACGGCCGGGAATGATGTAATCCGGCTCACAATGGTGTCCGCAGATGCGGTGAAGAAGATTAAGGTTTATTTTGCCTCGAGTCGGGCCATTCCGGGCCGGTGATTTTCAGGATTTTTCTGGGGTAGGCCTAGTACTCTGGGATAACGCACGGTCATGCGCCACACTACCGATTGCGCCTGCGCCGCCCGCTGCACTATCGCTTGCGCGCCAGTTAACCCCCGCATTTCTAATGAGTTCGGCGCTTGACTGCAAGCACCAGTACAGTACAATTGAAGGGCTCGGTCATACATAGAACGGATAACAGCAAACATGTTCAAAACACGAAAGGGCCGTCCTGATCAGAACTCACCGGAGCGCTCCAACTCGTCGAGCGAAGTTGCCAAACTCGCCGGCGTGAGTCTGCGCCAACTGCAATGGTGGGACGAGCAAAAGGTCGTGAGCCCGCGTCATGAGGGACACCGGCGCGTTTATGGCCCCGGTGAATTGGTGGAGATCTCGGTGATTGCCGAACTGCGGCGAAAGGGTTTCTCCCTGCAGAAGATTCGCCGCGTGCTTCGGTTCCTGCAGAAGGAGATGGGGAAGCGCTTGTCGGAGATCCTCGATGGCAGCGGTGATATTCATCTGCTCACTGACGGCAAGACGATCCTGCTCGAAGACAGCGGCGCGAAGGTCATCGACGTACTGAAGAACGCCCGCCAGCCGATGTTCCTGGTCTGCGTGAGCGATCAGGTGCGGCGCATCCAACTGCAACAGCGCAAGCCGGCCAAGACGGAAACGCGCCCGGTGAAAACCGAGGTGGCGGCGCAGCCTCCAGCCAAGCGCGCTCGCGCGGTAGCGGTTTAGCTTCTCGGCACTTTCCTGATACGCGCTTCGGCGCCGTCAGCAATCCTGAAACATTCAGCATAAGCTCGCCGCCGGCTTCTTGCGGGCGGCGAGCCTTGCTCCACTGTCCCACTCTGGACAGTGGCATCGCAGCCTCCGCCGGCAGCATCGGCGCATGGCCGAGCTACGTCCCGGTTGGCCCGTGGCGCCTCAACCCTTCTGCTCTACCGCCGGACCTCGCGCCGCCAACGCCAGCACTCCAGCGCCCGCCGCAAGCGCGGCCAGCAGGTAGAACATCCGGTCATAACCCGCTGCCAATTGGCTCGCCCGGCGAGCTTGCTCCACGATCGCCGAGAGGAACCCGGGTACGATGAACCCGGCTGCTCCCCACGCGGTGAACAGCATGCCGTAGTTGGCGCCCACGTTCTTCGATCCGTAGAAGTCAGCAGTGAGCGAGGGCATCACCGCCAAATATCCGCCGTAGCAAAACCCGATCAGGCACAGCCCGCCCAGCACAGGCCAGAAGCCAGAGACTCCGGGGAGGATCAGGCTACACGTCACCAGTGAGATCACGGCCATTCCAATCAGTGCCTGCTTGCGACCCAACCTGTCAGAGATCACACCCCATGCCAGACGGCCGCCTCCGTTGAGAATCGACATGATGCCGAGCGCCGCGCCGCCCGTCATCGCGGCCGAAGTGCCGGACAACTCCCGGATCATAGGCGCAGCTTCGCCGATCGCAGACAAGCCTACTGACGAGCCGAGAAAATACACTACCCACACCACCCAGAACTGCCACGTCTTCAGCATCTCGCCCGGCGTGTAGTCCGCGCGCTTGGCAGACTGCGACGCAGGCGGATTCCAACCCGCTGGACGCCAGCCCGGCGGCGGCACGCGATACATCTGAGCGCATCCGGTCACCACCACGAAAAACAGCGCGGACAACACGAGGAACGTGCGGGGAAGCGTTTGCGAGAAGGCGCTCGCATCAGTGCCGATCAGCTTCTCGAGCAGTGGACCGAACAACAGCGGACCGATTCCGAAGCCCATCACCGCCAAGCCCACCACCAGTCCGCGCTTGTCTGGGAACCACTTGATGCACGTGGCGATGGGAGTCACGTACGCACACCCCATTCCCAGGCCGCCGATCACGCCGTAGGTGGCGATGAGTCCAGTGAGCGTACCGCCGAAGAAGCTCGCTAGCAAACAACTCGATCCGAGCAGCAGCCCGCCCACAGTGGCGATCTTGCGCGGCCCCTTCTTGTCTTGCAGGAAGCCCGCGGCGATCATCGCCAGGGTGAAGAACAGGATCGACGCGCGGTACGGCATGATGGTCTGCGTCTTGTCCCACCCATAGGCTTGCGTCAGCGGACCGCGAAAAACAGACCAGGCATAAAGAATGCCCAGGCAAACCTGCATGAGGATAGCGGCGCCGGCGATGCGCCATCGGTTCGGGATCGGCTCTGCGGTTTGCATCGCCGCATTATACCCCGTTGCGGCGCGCGGACCTCAGCTCAGCTCTTGCCGAACGCCAGTAAAACGATGCCCGCGATGATGAATCCCAACCCGATGAACTTGCTCTTGGTGAACTCCTCCTGGAAGAAGAGCCGGGACCAGAACAACGTCCACACATAGCCGAGCGACACCATCGGAAACAGAATCGTGAGCTCGCCCTGCTTGATCCCTTTGAGATAGAAGAGCGACGAGAGCACGTACATCACGATGCCCGCCGCCAAACGCCAGTTCATGACGATCGACCACACATCGCGATTGATGCGCCCCGAGGCCGACTTCAGAAACACCGCGCCGATCGAGCCCAGAAACGAGGCTCCGAACACCAGCGCGATGGACGAAAACGGTGTGGCCGTCAAGATCTACCCGATCTGCCCAAAACCGCGACGCCGGCCATCACCGCAAGCAGTCCCGCAATCTTGAATGGATTCAGCGTCTCGTTCAGCAGGAATAGAGACAGAATCGTCACCCACACGTAACTGAGGGAAATAATGGGGTAAAGAATCGAAAGCTCGCCGTACTTGAACGCCGCCACCATCAACACCGTGGCCGCCCCGTAGAGGCAAAAGCCCAGGAACAGCTTCGGATTTCCGATCATTCCCAGCAGCAGAACCAGCGCGGAATCGGCGTTCTGTTCCTTCATCCCGGCCTTCATCAGCATTTGGGCACACGTACCCAACAGGGTCTGAACGAACACAATCCCTACGGCGAGACGACGGCCAACGGCCGGGTCTGCCTTGGCCCGGTCTAGAAGTGACAATGTCTATACATCATAGCCGATCGGCTACTTTCGACGAATCGGGTTTTTCCCCGAAGCCGCCGCCTCCCGGCGTGTCCACAGCCACGCGATCGCCCGCGGAAACGGCGAATCGCGACTTCGCCGGCGCTCGCTCGCCGTTGTGACGGTTCTCTCCAGGCCGGCCCGGCGATCCACCGGCGAGCCCGTAAGGCGCATAGCGGCGGCGGTCGGCAAGGATGGTGACTTCGGCAGGCTCGAGAAACTCGAGTTCCTTGCGAATCCCGTCTCCGCCCCGATGCCGGCCCTCGCCGCCAGATCCAGACCGAACCTTGTAGCTGACCACGCGTACCGGATACTCGTGCTCGAAGGCCTCGATCGGCGTGTTCAGGCTGTTCGTCATGTGCGAGTGCGTGGCCGAGCGCCCGTCATGATGCGCGCTCGCGCCTTGTCCCCCGGCGATGGTCTCGTAGTAGGCGAACGGCCTGGCGCGCGCCACATCCCAGCCGCCAAACGAGAGGTTGTTCATCGTGCCCGAACTCGCCGCGGGGATCGCTCCGGGAGCGGCCTTCGCCAGCGCGCCGAGCAACACGTCCGTGATCCGTTGCGAAGTCTCGACGTTGCCCGCTGCCATTGCCGCGGGCGGCAGTGCATTGGTTACGGTACCTGCCGGGTTCACGATGCGGATCGGACGCATCAAGCCGGCTGTGAACGGCGCCTCCTCCGCGATCAGGCATCGGAAGACGTACATCACGGCCGACGTGGCGATGGCGTGATTGGCATTCACCGGTCCCGCCGCTTGGCGATCCGTTCCGGTGAAATCCACTTCGGCTTCGCCGCCGCGAATGCGGATCGTGACGCGGATCGTCACCGGATTGTCCGTGATGCCGTCGCTATCGAGACGGTCCTCGAAGCGGTAGTCGCCATCGGGCAGAGCCAGGATCCGGGCCCGCATCAACCGCTCGCTGTAATCGCAAAGAGCAGCCACGTTGCGCTCCACGCGGCCCACGCCATATCGCTTCACGGCTTCGAGCAAACGCGTGCGGCCTCGTTCGATCGACATCAACTGCGCGGTGAGGTCGCCGCGGCGCTCGTCGGGAGTCCGCACGTTGGCCAGGATGAGGTCGAGCAAGCGCTCGTCCGTCTTGCCTCCCTTCACCAGCAGGATCGGCGGAATGCGGATGCCTTCCTGGTAGATCTCGCGAGCCATCGGCATTGAACCCGGACTCATGCCGCCCACATCCGCATGGTGCGCGCGATTGGCCAGCAGGAACCGCGGCCGGCGCTCCTTGCCACAGAATACGCCCGCCACAGCCGTGATGTCGGGAAGGTGCGTGCCGCCGCGAAACGGATCGTTGACCAACGCAACATCGCCCGGACCGAGGTCGAACTCATCCAGCACGTGACGCACCGAAGCAGGCATCGCGCCCAAGTGAACCGGCATGTGGTCACCCATCGCGACCGTTTCGCCGGCTCCATCATAAATGGCGCAGGAGTAGTCGCGGCGCTCCTTGATGTTTACCGAGTAGGCGGTCCGCCGCAGCACGATGCCCATCTCTTCGCAGATTGACGCCAGTAGATGGCGGAACAGCTCCACTTCGATGGGGTCGCGCTTCACGGCCTATCGCTTCTTGAGGCTCGGTTTCTTGGATGACCCGGGCTGGCGCACCGGGGGAAGGGAAGTAGTGGGGGCCGCGGCGGGTTCGGGCGGTGGAGGGGGCTCCTGCAGCGCGTCGTTCGCGGGCTTGCACTGCCCCACTTGCACTGCGAAAGACGCGATCGATTCCCACTTCTGTCCGGTGCGGCGCTGCACCGCATTGGTCTTGGTGCGCTGATCCGGCTGAAGCCGCCAATCGGCGTTGGGCTTGGCTGTCACCTTGAGCCGCAGCGGATTCGTGCTCACTTGGCGCACCATCCACGAGTCGCCACCGGTCATGGTGTCGTAGAGTTCCCAGCGGCCTGCTTCCGCACCCGCCGTGCGGTCGACGATCATCGCGCCCGCGGTTCGCGACTCGAAATAGAACTGGTCGATACCGGCCACGCGCGGCTCGTTGAACAGCATCCGCTTTTTCCAGGACTTGCCACCGTCCACCGTGAGCAAGAAGAACGGATCGCGCGGCAACGCTTGCAACGTATGGCCCGAGATCCAGCCGGTTTCGAAATCGATGAACTGGATGTGGTCGAGTCCGGCCGAGCGGTAACGATCGACGGGCTCGGTCCAGGTCTTGCCCCCGTCATCGCTCGCCAGCAACACCGAGTACATGGTCGACGAGCCGTCATGAACGTTGCCTACGAGGAAGATCTTCTGCCCCACGGGATGCACGGCCGCCAGTTCCAAAAACACCGGGCACGGGTCCTCGAGCGAGCACGTCATGCCGAACGTTTGAATGTCGTCGTCAGTGCATTGAAAGGGCAGGGCGATGGGCTTACCCGTGTTTGTCAGCACTACTTGTTTAGGTGCTTCGGGCTGTTTGGGGACCACCGTCAGGTCGGGCTCGGGGACTTTCGAAGGGATGCGAAACACGCCGCCCGGCGCGACATCGGCAGGCGGAGCGGGAGGCTGCGGCGGCGGACTCTGACACAACATCACCGCCGAAACCGAAAGTAGTGCGAGCGGCCTCCGAGTCTGCATGGGCGATCAGGATGTCCACTCTGATTTTAGCTTGCTGTTGAGAGATACTGGGACCGATGCCGCCCCGGTATCCATTTCGCGCCTTCATATGCTATTCCCACCAGGACGGGAGCTTGGCGGCGACCGTACAAAAGGCGCTCGAGCAACTCGGGTGGAGAGTGCTGATCGATCGAAACTTCAGTTGGGGCCAGGACTTCCACGATGCAATCAAGACGAGCATCGTTCGTTCGCATCTCTTCGTGCCCATCCTCACTCGCAATTCCCAGTCAAGGCCATGGGTTCACCAGGAGATCGGGTTTGCGGCTGCCGTCGGTGTTGCAGTGATGCCTATAGTGGCAGACAAGCTGACTCCTTCCCAGTTGATCGGTACTCTCCACGCTGCTCCGGTGAGTCGTCGCGATTCCGTAGATCGGCTGAGGATGCTTCTCAGCGAGAATCGTCTCGAGACGCTCGCGCTCGGCACGGCCTCTACTCCGTCCGCCGTTACACGAATTGCCCGCTATCCCGAGGAACGGACCTTGTTACTTGCGCAGTATGCGGATGAGATTCGAGACCCCGTCTACCTCCGGCAGAACGGCGGAATCAGTTCGTTCAGCATTCCGAATTCGGTCGACCCCGATGTGTGGCGCCGCCGTCAAGGCGAACATCCCGAAAGCGACTTCCACCGCGATTTGCTTTTGCAGGAGCGCTCCACGTTCGAACGGCATGCCCGGCAGGCCGGGGCCTCGCTGGTATTTTCGCCTTTAGGTGAGTTGGCGGTTGTGATTGGCAAGGAGGCAACGGCCGCCAGGGCCCAGGAAGCGGTGGACTTCCTGAAGTCTCTGACGACGGACGAGCAACCGCGTCTGGAGGTGCGGTTTCAGAAAACGCTCAGCAACGGCAACGTGACTATTCTCGGGAATTGGTTCTGTGCCGAGTCGCTGGCTCCGCGCGCCAGCAAGGGCTACTGGCAGACGATGTTCACATGGCATGCGGCTTCGGTTCAAATGGCCATCGACCGGTTCGATCGCGACTTTGCGCGTCTCGAGCCCGTCACCTTGCCGGAAGCGATCGAGCGATTACGGGACGAAATTCGCCGGCTCGCCTGAGCCGGTTCCGCAAGCCGTTGCGCGTGCATGGGTGAGGTTGCCCATGACAAAATTGCCCGCCCTGATCCTGGCCGCTACCGTGGCCGCCCAATCCAACGACACTCTCGCCCCCGGACCACCGGCGCTTACCCGTGCCGACCAGGCGAAGATCGTCTCCATGATCGAATGGACCCTCGATGCCCAACTCACTCCGGCCGAGCGATCGACGTTCGAACAGAACCAGATCGCCTCGTGGCAGACCACCGCTCCAGCAGCCCGCCAGAACCTGGTGGCGCTCGCCAAAACCTACGACCTCATCTCCTCCCTACCGGCCGAGCAGAAGACGCAAGTACATCAGGGGCTGCAACAGAAGTTCCTCGAAATGATTCGGAGCACGCCCGACTCGGCCGGATCGAAGCTCCTTCTGGCCGCCTATGACCGCGCCCATCGGTCCCCGGCGGCTGCCGCAATGCCGGTTCGCGGCGGCATGCTCGCCGACCTGGTCGGCGAATGGAGTTCCATGCATACCTCCTCGGTCAACTTCGTCGACCGCAGCACCGGATCGTATGCGGCCCCGAGCGGCAACGGCATGCAGTACAAGTTCTTCCCCGACGGCCGATTTCAGAGCGCCGCTCTGATTCAATCGTCTCTCTACAACTGCACGATGACGGTGAACGCGTGGGAAGAAGGCACGATCGAGATCAAGGGCAACGTCATCGTGTTCCACTCGAACGGCGGAACCCTCGACAGCAAGGACAACTGTTCGGCCAGCTCGAACTACCGCAAGCAACTCCCGGCGAACAACACCACCTACACGTTCCGTGTGGAGCGCGACCAGTGGGGAACGAAGTTCTGCGTCTCCGGCGGCACGGTCAAAGACGACTGCGCCTACAAGAAGTAGAGTCGGGTCCTACGCGAGAATCTCGCTCACCACTCGCCCACTCACATCGGTCAGCCGGAAATTGCGGCCCGCGTACTTGTAGGTGAGCCTGGTGTGATCGAGCCCCAGCAGATGCAGCATCGTGGCGTGGAGATCGTGCAGGTGAACGCGCCCCTCGACAGCCGCTCCGTTCACATCGCACACACCGTGCCGGATGCCGCCTTTCACTCCGCCGCCGGCCATCCACATCGTGTAGCCGCGGTTGTCATGCTGCCGGCCATCACCCTCGGGACCCTGTGCCCACGACGTGCGCCCGAACTCGCCACCCCAAACCACGAGCGTGTCGTGGAACAAGCCGCGTTGCTTCAGGTCCGTGAGCAGCGCCGCGATGGGCTGGTCGATGGCAGTGGCGTTGTCCTTGATCCGAGCCTTCAGGTCGCGATGCTGGTCCCACCCGCCGTGATGCAGTTCGATGAAACGCACACCTGCCTCGGCCATGCGGCGCGCGAGCAGACACTGCATCCCGAACCCGCGTGTTTCCCGATTCCGCAGGCCGTACATCTCCTTCACGGAATCCGGCTCGCGGTTGATGTTCACCACGCCGGGCACGGAAGTCTGCATGCGGAACGCGAGCTCATACGATTCGATGAGCCCCTCCAATTCCGGATCCACGCGCGAGCGCTCGAGAAACTCGCGATTCATCTGCTGCACCAAATCGAGCTGCCGCCGCTGTTCGCCTTCGCTGCTGGTGCCGCGGATGTTCGCGATCGGCTGCTTGCCGGGCTCGGCGGTGACAGGCGTTCCTTGGTAAGTGGCGGGCAGAAACGCGGACCCGTAGTTCTGTGCTCCGCCCTGCTGCGCCGGGTTCAACGTGATGAATCCGGGCAGATCCTGATTCTCCGTGCCGAGACCGTAGATGGTCCACGCGCCCATCGAAGGCCGCACGAACGTGAAGCTCCCCGTGTGCAGGTAGGTGGTTGCTTGCGGATGCGCGGGACTGTCGGTATGCATCCCGTTGAGCAAGCACAAATCGTCAGCATGCTCGCCGAGCCGAGGAAACACTTCCGAGATTGGAAGCCCACTGCGGCCGCGCCGTTCGAACCGAAAAACCGGCGCGAGCACGTTGCCGCCACTGCGGCCCGCGCTTTCGATCTCAGGGTTATGGTCGAACGTTTCGTGTTGGCTCGGCCCGCCCGACATGAACAGGAAAATTGCGCGCTTGGCCTTGGGCGGGAAATGAGTAGCCCGCGGCGCGAGCGGACCCTCGGCAGCCGCCAGTCCAGCCATTGCCGTGTAGCCGAATCCGCAACCGGCATGTTTGAGAAAGTTACGTCGGTTCATTGGGCCCTCAATTGCGATACCGAAATTCCGCGCTGGCGAACAGCGTCTGGTAGAAGCGAGCCCAGGAATCCGCGCCGCCGTCGTGACCCACGAACGAGAGCGCGCGGTCGAGTTCGGCGGGCGAAGGCGGCCGCGACAGCGACTGCAGATACGCTCGCTCCACGCGCGCCCTGTCATCGGGGATCGTGGCCAGCGTGGATTTGGCCGCTTCGGCGGAGTTCTCCACAACCATTGGCGAGTTCATCAGGAACAGCGCCTGTGCGGGCACGGTGGTGACGTCACGGCGGCCCCGGCACTCGCTCGGCTCGGGAAAGTCGAACGCTTCGAGGAATCGCGAGCCTGCGTTCCGGATCACCGGCAGGTACACGGTGCGCGCATGCAGCGTGCGGTCCCAGTCTTCCGTGCGCCGCTCCACGCGCCGGTTGGCATCGATCGCCGGATTCCAACTCGATACCGGCGACCCCATCGGCGGCGCAACGTCGAGCGTGCCGCTCACCGCCAGAATCGAATCTCGAATCGCTTCGGCTTCGAGCCGGCGCCGGTTCATGCGCCACAGCAGCTTGTTCCCGGGGTCCTTGACGAAAGCGGACTCCTGATGATCGGTGGAAAGGCGGTAGACATGACTCAGCGCGATCTCGCGGATCATCTTCTTCACTGACCATCCCTGTTCCAGGAAGCGCGCGGCCAGGTAGTCGAGCAGTTCCGGATGTGACGGCCGCGATCCGCTTGCTCCGAAGTTGTCGGGAGTATCGACGATGCCTTGCCCAATCATGTGCTGCCAGATCCGGTTCACCATCACGCGCGCCGTGAGTGGATTGTCTCGGCTCGCGATCCACCGCGCCAGTTGCAAGCGCCCGCTCTGAGAGGCGTTGATCGCTTCGAGCTTCGCGTTCGGAGGCTGCGTCACTTGCAGCACTCCGCGGGGGACCCGTTCACCCGGCGAATGCGGGTCGCCACGCGGCGCGATCTCTGCATCGGCGATCTGGCCCGCATCGCGCGCCGCCATGGTCAGATTCGCGGGCAGCGGGAGATCGCCGAGTTGCCGCGCGATCCGCTGCATCTCCACGCGGTCCCGTGGCAGGCGCAAGCCGCGCAATTGCCCCATGAGTTCGCGCCGGCGCGCGGTGGTCTCTTCGCTCTCTCCAGACGGCACGCCCTCTAAGCGTTCGAGCTGTGCAAGCATCAGGAACGGGCGGCCATTTCCGGCACGGCCACGATATCCGTTGAACAGCTCCGTGCTGCGGAAGATTCCGGCCAGCGCGTAGTAGTCTCGAGTCGGAATCGGATCGAACTTGTGATCGTGGCAACGCGCGCAGCCTACCGTGAGACCGAGGAACGCCTTCGACGTGGCGCTCACCTGCTCATCAGCGACATCCATCACGAATTGCCGGCGATCAGCCTCGTTGAGATCGTGCGCGCCCAATGCCAGGAATCCAGTGGCGATGAGGTTCCGGTTATGTTCTTCCGCGGAAGACGCGGGCAGCAAATCGCCTGCCAACTGCTCCATCACGAACCGGTCATACGGCTTGTCTGCGTTGAACGCGTCAATCACCCAATCGCGATAACGCCACGCGTAAGGGAACGGATAGTTTCGGGTGCGGCCCATCGTTTCGGCGTAGCGAGCCACGTCTAGCCAGTGCCGCCCCCAGCGTTCGCCAAAGCGATTGGAGGCGAGCAACCGGTCGACCACGGCAGCGAACGCGCCCTCCGAACGATCCTGCACGAATGCTTCGGTCTCCTCCACCGTGGGTGGCAAGCCAGTCAGATCGAGCGTCACGCGGCGGATCCACGTGTGCCGATCCGCATCGGGCACTGGCGTGATCGCTTCCTTCTCGAGTCGCGCCAAGACGAACCGATCGGCGTTGTTGCGCACCCAACTCTTGTTCTTGACCGTGGGAGGCGCCGCCGGCTTCGGTGGTTGAAACGCCCAGAACCGGCGGCCTTTCTCGAGGTCGATCGAAGAGGGCAGGGAAGTGGCCGCATCACTTCGGGGATCAGGCGCACCCATCTCCACCCATCGAGTCAAGTCAGCGATGACAGAATCGGGGAGCTTGCCCATCGGCGGCATTTTCCGCGCCGAGTCATAGCGAATCGCCCGAATCAGCGCGCTCTCATCCGGCCTGCCGGGAACAATCGCTGGTCCGGACGCACCTCCGCGAAGCAAGCCGGCCTTGCTATCCAACACGAGTCCGGCCTGAGCGGCCTTCGCCTCACGCGAGTGACACCCGTAGCAGTTCTTGACGAGCACCGGCCGAACCCGCGACTCGAAGAACGCCGTATCCTCAGCCCAGCTGTATCCAGCCAGGATCATCGCGATAACGGCGCCGTGTAGGGCGGGCTTCAGCCAGCGCGGGACTTCAGTCCCGCCCCTTGTACGCGTGCAACTCATTCACCTCGGACAAACCCGAGCACTGGAAAAAAGTTGCCCCGATTACATCCGAGCCGTTACCGTCACCCGCTCGCCGTTGAACTTGGTCAGCTCGAATCCGCCGAACTCGTCTTGCAGAGTGGAAGCGAGATCGCTCAGCATGTTCAACGCCACCTGTTCGCCCAGCCGCATGCCTTCCTCGGCGTCAGTGCGCCAGTGGATTCCAGCGAAGTTGCGCCCCATAGCGATGTTGAAGGCTGCCTTGTTCAATTCGCCTTCGATCGTCAGATCCGGACCTTTGTACGGTACCAGGCTCAATCCGTCGGCCGATGGCGTCACCGGATTCGGGATGACGAAGCTGCCGCGGAAGAACGCCTTCAGCATGGTGATGATGGCCCCATTGACGGTGGCGTGGCCCGACGGATATGCCGAATGTGGCGGGCATCCGCCCTGGTAGGACTGCGGCAGCAGCCAAGTGTTGAACTTGCTGTAGTTGGCCTCGAGCGCCAGAGACTCGAGCACGTCGCTGTGGATCGGGTAGACTTCGTTCTGCAGTTTGTGCTGGTAGATGCGCGCGCCGAACACTTCTGGACGAGCCCGCAGATGGATGAACCACTTCTGGAACCAGGCCGCGTTGAAGGCAGGCTTGGCGGCGCGGGCGAGAAAGTCGAACGAGTCAGGCGCGCCGAAGTTCACATAAGGCTCTTGTCCCTTCGACCAGATCCACGGGTTCGATTCCGCATACGCATTGGCGCCGTAGCTCAACAAAATCCAGAGAGTGGAAATGTGGGGTGAGTACGACGAGTCGAAGTGGACTACATTCGCCATTCCGCGGCCGGTATAGATGTAGCGCGCCGTGCTCTCAAACGCGTTCGAAGGGCCCTTGCCATCGCCGAACTGGATAGCGAGATAATCGGCCCACTCGCGCATGAGGTCCGCGCCGGCGATGGCGGTCTTCTGCTTCTGCTCCACTTCGATGTGGCCGGCCACGAACGGCTGCACCAGGAACTGCGAGACGTAGGGTCCGGTCAAGTCACCCGGGATCGCCGTGCGGAATATCGTGTTCGGAGTGACCTTGCCGTCTTCTTTGGGTCCGCGATACCCGGAGAGCCGCGATAGCTCTTGGCACGCCAGCGCGATCGTCGGGTTGGTGGCGTAGTCCGCAAACGGAATGTCGCGCGCAATCGCCTGCCAGTAGAGTTCCACCATCTCGGCTGCCTGCCATGCGCTGTCGAATCGCGGCGCGGCCGGAATGGCGAACTGAGAGGGGTCGGCCCCCACCAACTGAAAGTTGTATGCGCCGGAAGGGTTCTTCAGACGGACGTTACCGCCGCGCAGCATCGCTTCGAAATCGGCGAAGCTGCCGCTCTCCACCGCCTTGCGCATGCTGCGATAGGCGGCCAGATCCACTTCGCCGTTCGATTTGTGGATGAGCGTTTTCGAGAAGCTGTTGATCTTGTTCGGGTAGCGATCTTCGTCCCCGTTTGTGGGGTGGGCGATCTCGCCCATCTTCAGGTAGTAGTCAGACAAGCGCGCTTTGAGAGCGGCCGCGCGCTTGAGGCGATCGTCCATCGGCGCTGCGCCCGCGGGACTCTCCGCGTTGGCGGACGTGGTCAAACCCGCGCCGGCTGCGAGCCCGGCCGCGGCGGAAAAGAACTGACGGCGGTTTGCCCGAATTCGGTTCATGCCATGACTCCTGTATTAAAGAGGTATCAGCCTTAAGTATGGCACCATGAACGACTCGGGTGAAGGCCTTACTTGTAAACGAAACATGACGAAAATGTTCTGATTATGCGGGCTTTAGAGCGAGCGCAACGATGTTTCGAAGGGTGCCCGTGCCACACCGCGCTCGGTGATGATCGCTGTCACATAGCGCGATGGCGTGACGTCGAAGGCAGGATTCTGCACGGCGATTCCTTCTGGCGCAACCGGCACTCCGAAGACTTCGGTTACCTCTTTCGCCGCGCGCTGCTCGATCGGAATTTGATCGCCAGAGGTGAGCGTGAGGTCGAGCGTGGAGACCGGTGCTGCTACGTAGAACGGCACTCCGTTTTCCTTAGCCAGTACGGCCACGGAATACGTACCGACTTTGTTCGCGACATCGCCGTTGGCCGCGATACGGTCCGCGCCCACGATCACGCATCCGATGCGGCCCAGGCGCATGAAGTAGCCAGCCATGTTGTCGGTGATGAGCGTCGTCGGGATGCCGTCCTGCTGCAGTTCCCATGCGGTGAGCCGCGCGCCTTGCAGGAACGGTCGCGTCTCGTCGGCGAACACGTCGATCTTCTTGCCGGCTTCGATGGCCGCGCGGATCACACCGAGTGCGGTGCCGTATCCGGCGGTCGCGAGCGCGCCCGCGTTGCAATGCGTGAGCACGGTCTTGCCATCGGGAACAAGCTCGGCGCCGTGACGCCCCATCGCGCGGTTGATCTCGATGTCTTCCTGGTAGACGAGTTGCGCCTCCCGTACCAGCGCTTCGCGGATCTCGCCGAGCGAGCGGCCGGCCTGGTTCGCATAGACCTTCTTCATGCGATCAATCGCCCAGAACAGATTCACGGCGGTGGGCCTGGTGGCGGCCAGTGTGGAGCAGATCGTCTCGAACTCGGCCGCGAGATCTGTTGCTTCCAGGGCGCCGATAGCAACGCCCATCGCCGCAGCCACGCCGATTGCCGGCGCTCCCCGGATGATCATCGTCTTGATGGCGTCAGCCACTTCGCGATAGTTGCGGCAGGTGACGAACACAGTCTCGCGGGGAAGCCGCGTCTGATCGATCATTACCACGCCATCGGCGGTCCATTGAATCGTTTCGACCATGAAGTTAGAGCATGTCTCCTTCAGAGATGAGATATCCGGCGAGGATCGCCGCGTTGTAGGTGCAATGAATCGCTGTCGCGGCAGCCGTGGATCCGCTTTTGAAGCGCACCCATCCGAACGCAACTCCAGCCAGCCCGATCAAGCAAACGTGTCTCCATGACCATGCGTACTGAGGACCATGCAGCAGTGCGAACGGAACCGCCGCGAGGGTGATCCCGGCCACCGCGCCAAGAGCTCGGCACAGCATCGGCATCAGGAATCCGCGGAACACCAGTTCCTCGCACAAAGGGCCGAGCGTGGTGGCGAACAATCCGATCAGCGCCACCGAGAAGCGATCTTGCAGCAACTCCTCCATCGGCATGTCGATCTTCGGCGTGCGGAGCAACGCTGCCGTGAGCAGAATTGCCACTGCCAGGGCTGGTCCGAAAGCGAGATTGCGCAGCACAAGCGGGAGCCGGTAGTTCCAGGCAAGCGATTGCCAGAATGGCTGCCGATGGTAGAGCCGGAACAGCAGGTAGAGCGCCAGGAACCAGAATCCGTAGACCGCGAACTGAAGCGTCAGTACTTGAACTGCCTTCGAGGCCTCTGGCCCGAGCACGAGCTTCACTAACAGCAGCACACCCATCGCGCCAGCGAATGACGGGATCAGGCCGCCGAGCAGCAGCAGCAGGTCCGCCCAGCCCCAAAACGGATATGGCTGGTCGCCCGGCACTACGCGATTCTCGGATGCAGGGTCGAAGCTCATGATGTGCGATCGATCAGCAACGCTGCTAGAAGCGGAATCATGATTTCATGATGGCCGGTGATCGAGTAGCCCTTGCCGCCTGCCTTCGCATGGGGACGTTCCACTACGTTCACCTTGGGCCGGTAGTGCTGCAGGAAATCGAAGTTGACAGTGGTGAAATTCGCTAGCGGATAACCGAGGTTGCGAACGGAGGAGACTGCCTTGAGAAACACCTCGGGCAAAACCACCGCCGAGCCCACGTTTACGAACACGCCTCCGTCGTGCATCTCGCGGATGAGTGACGAGAGCAGGCGAAAATCGGTGAGCGTCGCGTGTCCGATCGCCTCCGCGTCGGCCTTGGGATGCGTGTGGGGCGTGTCGGTGCCCACGGCGATGTGGATGGTCACCGGGATCTTCGCTTCCCACGCGCCGGCGAGCAGGCTGGCCGATCGACAGGCGGGATCGGCGAGTTCATGCGCCGCGCAGCTCACTGCTTCTCCGCCGCCGATGCCTTCGCTACGAGCGCGCGAGAATGCCAGATTCATCTCACGACCCGTTTCTTCCGCCGAGCCGAAGCTGCCATCGGGGAGCACCGCTTCCACATCTTCGCTCGTGTATCCGGCGAGTGCGATCTCGAAATCGTGAATCGCGGCCGCGCCGTTGAGTGCGAACGCCGTGGCGTATCCGCGATGCATGAGGTCGAGAAGCGTGGGTGCGAGTCCGCACTTGATTACGTGCCCGCCCAAGCCCCAGATGATCGCGCGCTTGGCGGCTCGCGCCCGTTCGAGTGCCTCCACCACGGCTCGGAGTTGATCCGCGGCGAGCAATCGCGGCAACGAATCGAGCCACTGCGCGAGCGGCGCTCCCGCCTGATGCGGCCGCGCGAAAAGCCCGGTATGCACTTTCCCACCGCGGCCCTTCAACGAAACAGTTCGGAGCCCCGAAAAATCGAGCGGGGCGGATTCATATGCGCTCAAGAGCGGCTTCCTTTCGAGAGCGCTTTGGCAAGCGCCTGCGCCGTATGGCTGCGGCGGTTTCGCATGACGCTTTCCGGCGTACCGGTGGCCACGATCTGGCCGCCCTTCTCTCCGCCTTCGGGTCCGAGATCGATGATCCAATCAGCCGACTTGATCACGTCGAGATGATGCTCGATCACGATCACCGTATTGCCCAGATCCACCAGCCGCTGCAGCACGTCGAGCAGTTGGCGCACATCGTCGAAATGGAGCCCGGTGGTCGGCTCGTCGAGGATGTACATCGTGCGACCCGTTTGACGCCGGCTCAGTTCCTTGGCGAGCTTGATGCGCTGCGCTTCGCCACCGGAGAGCGTGGTCGAAGACTGGCCCAGGTGAATATAGCCGAGCCCCACGTCCACCAGCGTCTTGACCTTCGCGTGGATTTGCGGAAGATTCTCGAGCAGCGGAGCAGCTTCAGCCACCGTGGTTTCGAGCAGGTCCGCAATCGACTTGCCCTTGTACTTCACCTGCAGCGTTTCCTGGTTGTAGCGCCGTCCGCGGCACATATCGCACGTGACGTAGACGTCGGGCAGGAAATTCATTTCGATCCGCTTCAGTCCATCGCCCTGGCACGCTTCGCACCGCCCGCCCTTCACGTTGAAGCTGAAGCGGCCCGGCTTGTATCCGCGTTCGCGCGACTCCGGGAGCATCGCATACAAATCACGAATCGGCGTGAATGTTCCGGTGTACGTGGCCGGATTCGAGCGTGGCGTTCGCCCGATCGGCGCCTGGTCAATCTCCACGATCTTGTCGATATGCTCGATGCCCTCGATTTTCGAGCATAGGCCCGGTTCGCCATGCGAGCCGTACAACTCGCGAGCGAGCGCCCGGTAGAGAATGTCGTGGATCAGCGTGGACTTGCCCGAGCCCGACACGCCGGTCACGGCGATGAACATGCCCAGCGGAAATTCGACATCCACCGATTTGAGATTGTGTTCCCGCGCGCCCCTGACCACGATCTTGTTCCCGTTGCCATGGCGGCGGAACTTCGGAACCGCGATCTCCTTCTCACCCGAAAGATACTGGCCCGTGAGCGAATCGCGATTCTCGCGGATGTCTCTCGGCGTGCCTGCTGCCACCAACCCACCGCCCAACCGCCCGGCGCCCGGGCCGAGATCGATCACGTAGTCGGCGCTCTCGATCGTCTCTTCGTCATGCTCTACCACCAGCACTGTGTTGCCGAGATCGCGTAGCCGGCTGAGTGTTCGAATCAGCCGCTCGTTGTCGCGCGGATGCAGCCCGATGGAAGGTTCGTCCAGCACGTACAGAACGCCGCGCAGCCGCGACCCGATCTGGGTCGCCAATCGGATCCGCTGCGCTTCGCCCCCGGAGAGCGTCGCCGCCGAGCGCTGCAAATTCAAGTAGTCGAGCCCGACGTTCGAGAGAAAATCGAGCCGCTCCACGATCTCGCTCACAATGCGCCCTGCCACCTGCGTCTCACGATCTGTGAGCTTCCATGACGATGCCAGATCGCGTGCGCGGTCCAGCGGCAGCGTCACTAATTCACCGATCGATGCGCCCTTCACCTTAACCGCCAGGGACGCGGGCTTCAACCTCGCGCCGCGACACTCGGTGCACTCCTGCGGCGACATGTACTCCATCAGATACTCGCGATAGCCTTCTGACGCCTCTTCGAAGTTTTGTTTCAGAATCCCAAGCACTCCGGGATAGGCGCCTTCGCCTTCGAGCAATGACCGCTGCGCCTTCGCCGGCAGCGACTCGAACGGCTTTTCGATTTTGATGCGTGCTTTCTTGGCGAAATTTTGTACGCCGTGCTGCACCGATGCCGAAGCCGATCCCGGACCCAGCGCGCCTTCGAGCAGCGGCCGCGACGAATCCACCACCACCTTGTCCGGATCGAAGCTCCATTTTGATCCCAAGCCGTGACACGCCTCGCATGCGCCGAACGGACTGTTGAACGAAAACGACCTCGGTTCGAGCGCCGGAATCGACACGCCGCAATCCGGGCACGCCAATTTCTGCGAGTAGAGCTGCTCCTCGCCGTTCACCACGGACACCAGCACGAGCCCCTCGGCGAGCCGGGCCGCGGTGGCCACCGACTGCTCCAACCGGTCCGCCATGCCGGGCTTGATCACCAGCCGGTCCACTACTACTTCGATCGTGTGGTTCTTGCGCTTGTCGAGAATGATCTCTTCTTCGAGTCCGCGCAGTTGACCATCGATCCGCGCGCGCAGGAATCCCTGCTTGTGGAGCTTCTCGAGCTCCTTCTTGTATTCGCCCTTGCGGCTGCGCACGATCGGCGCGAGAATCATCACGCGCTCTTCCTGACGCATGCCCGCGATCTGCTGCACGATCTGTTGCGTCGACTGCGAGACGATCTGCAGCCCGCACTGCGGGCAATGCGGTACGCCGATCGACGCATAGAGCACGCGCAGATAATCGTAGATCTCGGTGATCGTCCCGACCGTGGATCGCGGCGAGCGACTGGTAGTCTTCTGCTCGATCGAAATCGCCGGACTCAGCCCATCCACCGAATCGACATCGGGCCGCTCCATCTGATCGAGGAACTGGCGCGCGTAGGGCGACAGAGTTTCCACATAGCGGCGCTGTCCCTCGGCGTAGATTGTGTCGAACGCGAGCGACGACTTGCCCGAACCCGACAGCCCCGTGATCACCGTGAACGAGTTCCTCGGGATCTCGACGTCGAT